>CAWBVH010000030.1:0-191547 GCA_963792145.1 Candidatus Acidiferrales bacterium | reverse complement strand
TTCCGTAGGAAATCGCCGGCACATTCAACGCGAGCACGTGATGCGTGTCGAAACCGGTCTG
This sequence comes from Candidatus Acidiferrales bacterium, assembly GCA_963792145.1. Lineage (GTDB taxonomy): Bacteria > Acidobacteriota > Terriglobia > Acidiferrales > UBA7541 > Acidiferrum. The sequence goes on along the minus strand of CAWBVH010000030.1, from coordinate 191,486 downwards.
CACCGCTTGCAGCGAAAGCAGCGTCTTGATCAGCATGCTGGCACCGGCCAGCAGCATGAACGATGCGGCGATCTGCGTAATGGCGAAGATGCGCAAACGGCGGCTGGTGCTGCCAGTAATGCGCAGGCTGGAATTCGTGACGCTGATTCCATCCGAACCGCCGGACGAAGGCAGACGTGGGACGAAGGCCAAGAGCACTGCAGCGAGAACGGCCAGAATCGCACCGACCCAGAGCATGCTCGAATCAACGGTGAGATCGAGCGCACGAACCGAAAAGCGGGAGGCGTAGCGCGCCAGGATCGAAACCATCGGACGCGCGCTCAGCACGCCCAGCAACGCGCCACCGCCACACAGCAAGAGGCTCTCGGCCAGCAACGTACGTCGCAGGGCGCCGGTGCTTGCGCCGAGCGCGGCGCGCATGGCCAGTTCGTTTTCGCGGCGAACGGTGCGCGCCAGAATCAAGTTAGCCACATTCGAGCACGCGATGATGAACACAAGCGCGGACGCCGCCAGCAGCACCAGCAGCACGGTTCGCGCACCCGAGGTGATCTGATCGCGCAGGCGCACGGCGTCAATGCGGAAGTCGGCTTTCGGCGAGTAGACGTCGGGATGCTCGCGAATCATCGTGCCATGCACCGCGCGCAGCTCAGCGCGAGCTTGCTCCAGATCGACGCCCGGCGCGAGCCGCCCGAATAACTCGGTCATGCGATGCACGCGTCCGGTGACCATGGTGGCAGAGAGATGATGCGGGCTGGTCACGACGTTGGCGATGATTTCGGTTTCCGCGGGATAAGGTACCGAAGGTTCCAGCACGCCGACGATGGTGGCCGAGCGCGTTCCCAACCTGACAGTCTTGCCGATCACGGAGGGATCGCTGTTCAGCGTGGTCTTCCAGAAACGATAAGTGAGCACCGCGGCACCTGCGGCGTTGGGACCGTCGTCTCGCATGTCCAGCAAGCGTCCGAGCACCGGGTGCAGACCCATCACGTCGAAATAGGATCCGCCGACGACGCCAGCGCGGACTTCGCGCGGCTCGCCGAGGCCGATCATCGTGAAGCCGATAGTGGAAAAGTCGCCGAAGGCGCTGAGCGTTTTGACCCGCGCGCGCAGATCTTCTATTTCAGGCACAGAGAACGTGGTGTTATCCGTGCTTATGCCTGGTGCGCTTTGCCGGATGTAGATCAGGCGGCTCTCGTCGCGGTTAACCAGCGGACGAAGAAGCACACCGCGCACCAGGGTAAAGATGGCGGCGTTGGCGCCGATGCCGAGCGCCAGCGTGAGCATCACGGTGATCGCGAGGCCCTTGCTGCGACGGAGGGAGCGCAGCGCAATTTTCAGATCGTTGAGGAACAGCTCCGGTTTGTGCGTTTTCAGGAAGTCATTGATTGGCATCGGGCCTCCCAGGAGAAAAACCCTTTCCCCTGCAACAGTGAAAGGGTGACATGTTACTTGCGATTACTTGTGAAATGCAAGCGAGAATATGTTACCGTGGGGGCATGGCAGCGAAGAAAGCGGATCCCAAGCGGCGGTCGGGGTGTCCACTGAATGCTTCCGTGGAGATGCTGGGCGATCGCTGGTCTTTATTAATTGTCCGCGACATGATGATTCGGGGATTCCAAACCTACAAGGAATTCCTGGCGTCAGACGAGCGCATCGCGACGAACATATTGGCCGACCGGCTGCGCAAACTGGAAGCGCATGGCATCATCACCACGCAACCTGATGCAGCGGATGGGCGAAAACTCACCTACCTGCTTACACCGAAAGGTATCGATCTTGCCCCAGTCCTGGCCGAAATGGTGCTGTGGGCCGCCCGGCACGAAGAGACCGGCAATCAACCGTTGGTCCGCGCATTGCAAACGAACAAGCAGGGCGTTGTAACCGAAGTGCGAGATCGCTGGGCCCAAAAAAAGAATTCACCGAGCAGGCTGACTAAGTTCCGCGTCGAGCGCCAACGAGGTTGCTAAGAAGAGGACCACGCCGGACTGAAGCAAAAAAGTGGCGCGCCCGGTCGGACTTGAACCGACAACAACCGGATTAGAAGTCCGGTGCTCTATCCAGTTGAGCTACGGGCGCTCTCTTTCAGCAATTTAGCACGTTTCTCGTCTGCGAAACCAGACGAGCGCAGGAACTCAACGAGGTCAAATCACGCCAAAACTTACGCATTTTACAGATCAAAACCGCTGGAATAGTCGCTCCCGTTTTTCCCGTTTAATTCGAATTCGATAACTGCAGCCAATGTCGTACTCTAATAACTTCAGGTGGCAAATGAGCGAATCTGTACTTCTGGGCGATCAGCGCCGAAATGGCCTTCTGCGTACCGCAAAACGCGTGGTCATTAAACTGGGAACTAGCACGGTCATGGGCACCCAGGGCGAATTTTCCACAGAACGGATCGAACCGATTGTGCAAGCTATCGCCAATCTCCAAACGGACCACCGTCAAGTCGTCCTGGTGTCTTCCGGCGCTGTCGGACTCGGCCGTGGATGGCTCGGACTCCACCCATCTCGACTGAAGGACATGGCAACTAAGCAAGCGTGCGCCGCCGTTGGGCAGAGCCTGTTGATGGAAGCGTATAAGCGGCTATTTGGCGCGTATGGCGTGAAAATTGCCCAGGTCCTCCTGACCGAAGAAGATTTCAGTAACTGGCGACGTTATTCGAACCTGCGGCGAACGATGGAAAAACTGATTGGATTTGGTGTTTTGCCGATCGTCAACGAAAACGACACGGTTTCAACCGCGGAACTCGAGACCGTCGGTGACGGTTCTCGCTCGGCGGCTTTCAGTGATAATGACCGGCTGGCCGCGCTGGTCATGAGTGGCTTGGAAGCAGACGCTCTCATTCTTCTCACGAATGTCGATGGCCTGTTGGGTGCCGAGACCTCGACGAAACACAAACGCACGGGATCAGGAACTCGCCCACAATTGATCCCGCTGATTTCGAAGGTGACCCCGGAGCTGAGGGCTATTGCGAGCGGGCCTTCACAATCCGGGCGGGGCGGCATGGTGACGAAGCTTAAAGCGGCTGAAATTGCCATGAATTGCGGCGGTGTGGCCGTAATCGCAAATGGCAGCCGGCCGGAAACGCTTCCACGTATTTTTGCAGGAGAGCCGGAAGGAACCGTTTTTCTGCCCTCTAATCGGATGAAGGGAAAACGCCGCTGGCTTGCTTATGCAGCCGGGTGTACGTGGTCGCGTCGTCGTTGATGCCGGCGCGCAGCGCGCTATCACGCGCGGCAAAGCCAGCCTGCTTTCGACCGGTGTTGTTCGCGTTGAAAAACCATTTGCGCCGATGGACGTGGTCAGCATCGCGAACGTCGACGGCAACGAATTCGCCCGGGGCGTTGCTAACTGCGCTAGCGAGGCCGCGGCAACTACTCGTGTGCTCTTCACTCGAGATAACATTGTTCTCCTGGAGCAGGAACCTTGAGCCATAACTCTCGAACGAGACCTTCGACAAATGTCGCTTCGATTTCGCACTCCGCGCGCGAAGCTTCCCGAAAACTCGCCCTTCTCTCGGGCGAAACCCGCAAAGCCACTCTCTTGGCAATTGCTGGGGCACTCGAAGGGAATGCAGGGCGGATTCTGGCTGCGAATGCCAAGGACTGCGCCGTAGCGGAAAAGCTCTTATCCACCGGAGAGAATGACGCAAGCCTTGTTTTCACGGCTCAGGATCAAAGAAAGTGGCATCCATGAGATGGCCGCTCGCGTGCGCGAAGTCGCCAACCTCCCTGACCCGCTTGGAAAACGCTTGGCAGTCACGGAGCTGGACCAAGGTTTGATCTTGCACAAAGAATCCTGCCCGCTTGGCGTGATTGCAGTCGTATTTGAATCTCGCCCGGATGTCCTTCCGCAGGTCGCTTCACTGGCTCTCAAGTCGGGCAACGCGGTTCTGCTCAAAGGTGGCGCGGAGGCCGCGCACAGCAACGAAAGTATTGTGGACGTCTGGCAAGAGACCCTTCGCAGATTTCCCGATGTGCCTCAGGAGTCTATCGCGTTGCTGCAGTCTCGTTCGGACGTGATGGAACTCTTGCGTCTCCACAACGAAGTCGACCTGCTCATCCCGCGGGGTTCGAAAGAGTTTGTCGCCTTCATTGAGAAGAACAGTCGTATCCCTGTCCTGGGCCACGGTGAGGGAATCTGTCACGTGTTCGTTGATCGCGCGGCGGACCTGAACAAAGCCGTGTCCATCACGCTGGATTCCAAAACTCAGTACCCTGCGGCATGCAACTCCGTCGAGACGCTGCTTGTGCATAAAGATATTGCCACCGCATTTCTCCCTGGGGTCGTAGCAGAACTAAAAAAAGCAAATGTGGAAGTTCGCGGCTGTCCGCGTGTCCTGGCACTCCTTCCTGAGGCAGAACTCCAGACCGCGGTCGAAGACGATTGGTCGACCGAATATTCCGACCTCATCCTCTCTGTGAAAATTGTAGATTCCTTGGAACAGGGGCTGGAACACATTCACAGGTACGGTTCGAAGCACACCGAATGCATCGTTACGGAAGACCAGTTGGTTGCTGAGCACTTCTTGCAGGAAGTCGACGCCGCCGGCGTATTTCACAACGCATCTACGCGTTTTGCGGATGGTTATCGCTACGGTCTCGGTGCGGAGGTTGGGATAAGCAATGGCAAACTGCACGCGCGTGGTCCTATGGGCATCGAAGGACTAACGACGTACAAGTACAAACTCCGTGGAAACGGCCATGTGGTTGCCGAATACAGCAGCGGTGTCCGCCATTTCAAACACAAATCTCTCGCACTAGAGGAATAGCCTGTCGACCCGCTTCCCGCGCCAGCCGAATGACCATGGCCTTGGCTTCTTCCGTGGAAACCCGCTCAATCTGATCGGCGATGTCCCTCTGCCAAAGCGGCACCCGTGTCTTTCCGACTACTGGTGCTGGTAATTGCTGTTCTGGACCGCGATCGTGAGTTGCTTACTTACCCCATCAATCGTCTCGCTTGTCACGTGGTTCGGTCCGCCGGGTATCCTGGCAAATTGCACGTTGACCTTCACGGCGTCGCTCGGATCGTTCAAATACGTCGCGATCGACAGGCTCACCAGCGCCTTCTGCGCCTTGTTCATCACCAGCGTCATATTGTCGCCCTGCTTCACGTAGTTGCTGATCACCAGCCGGTATTCCCCGGGCGCGCCTCCCACCGGGCCCATCATCACGTTTCCTTGTTGATAGGCCTGTTGCAGCATCTCTCGCTCCGGCGGAACGTACTGCTGCACCAAACTCTTAATTTGGTCACCGTATTCCTTGTATTCTTCGGTTTTCTTCTCGATAATGCGGCCGCGCAAGCCACGGCGTCGCCGGTCATCGTCAGAGACGGAGCTTGGGTCAACCGGCGTCTTTTGTGGTTTGCCGTTTGGTCCCAATTGCACGTTATACAGCTCTTCCTTCTTCTCCTCGCCTTTGATGCTGATGATGTCCTGCTCCATCCACGTGTACTGCGCCAGCAACTGCTTGTTCACCGCCATTGATTCTTTTACTTCGGCCACCCGCTGTTGCATCTCGGGATTTTGTGCCCTCAAGCTCGGCACGACTAGTGCGCACACCGCCAGAATTCCCATGCCGAGCGATGCCTCCATGGCGCTGATACTTACGATCCACCGTATGATTCTCATGTGTCTCCTTACCGAAGCGATGCTTCCTGACCCGTTTGCTACAGGCGAGTGACAGTTTCCCTTCGAATCGGTTTTCTGTCTCTGACCGCTCTTTCGTCCTGTGACTGGAAGCAGTTCGTGGGCAAACTTGCCTCCCTGGCAGGGGAGAATTCCCAACGTGGCAGGAATTCTAGTGGTGAAGGAGATAGTCCGGGTACTGTCACTTTATACAGGGTCGGAACACAGCCCCGAGCAGGTGCTCGTTCCGCCTAGGCCCCGCTCCCCCTGACTGTACAGATTGACAATACCGACCAGGACCGGCCTCTGGTACAGTAAGCGACTCAGCGGGTCACGGACGCTCCGGATCCCGAAACCAACTCCTTAGCTCATTGAGGTGGCAGGGACAATGCCACAGCGAATCGGGAATCCGGATGATTGAAGCGCCAAGCACGGTGAGAACGAGTTTCTCGGTTCGACGGCCTCGGAGGGGATCAGTATGAAATATTTGAAGAACGCCGTGGCGATTTTCCTGGTGACCCTGGTGACGGCCGTTACGGTTGTCGCGCAGGACCCCGGCTGGCCTCGCAAGATCGTCAAACCCGGCGGAACTCTCGTCATGTATCAGCCTCAGGTCGATGACTGGAAGGACTTCACCACCATCGCCTGGCGCCAGGCCTTTCAACTTACTCCCACTGGCGGCAAGCAGGTGGTCGGAGCGGTCAGTTTTCAAGGCACCACCAGCGTCGACAATGCAACCCGCATGGTCCTTTTTTACGACATGAATGTCTTGAATACCTATTTTCCGTCGCTCCCCCCCGCCTCCACAGCGCAAATGGATCAACTCCTCAGGACATTCATTCCTCCCTACGTCAACATTTCTCTTGATCGGGTGGTCGCCTATCTCCCCAAGCCGCAAAACGTGAAGACCGTCGAACTCAACAACAATCCCCCCGTCATTTTTGTCGGCTACGCCCCCGCCATTCTTCTCAGCGTCGATGGTGAACCGGTTCTTGCGGAACTTCCGCACACCGATCTAAAGTCTGTTGTCAACACCACCTGGCCGCTGTTCCAGGACAAATCCAATTCGCAATATTATCTCCTCGTCAGCAATATTTGGCTGACTGCCAGCGATCTGCACGGCCCTTGGTCGCGCACCATGAACGTTCCGAGAGACTTCAAAAAGCTTCCCAACTCCGGAAAGTTCGCTGAAGTACTGAAAGCCGTTCCCCCTCCACAGGTTTCCAATCCCGTCATCCCCGGAGTTTTCTACGCTACCAGTCCCGCCGAAATCATTCTTTTCGACGGCCAGCCCACCTACACGGCGATTACCGGCACGCAACTCTCCTTCGCCAACAACACCAACAGCCCGCTGTTCGTCTACAGCGCCACCCAAACGTATTACTACCTGGCTGCCGGACGCTGGTTTAGTGCACCGAGTCTGGAAGGCCCATGGACGTTCGCTTCTCTCAGTCTGCCGTCCGACTTTGCGAACATTCCACTGGCGAGTCCGGCAAGCGCCATCCTCGCCTCCGTTCCCGGAACCGACGAAGCCAAAGACGCCGTGCTCATCGCTCAGATCCCTACCACCATGATTCTCAATCCCACCACCGCCGCGGCTCAGGCCAAGGTTAGCTACAGCGGCGCACCAGAGTTCGCTCCCATCACCGGCACCTCTCTGCAATACGCCACCAACACGGTGGACAAAGTCATTCAGGTCGGCGACATCTACTACCTCTGCCTCCAGGGCGTTTGGTTCATGTCCACAACTCCCAATGGCCCATGGACCACTGCGAGTTCCGTGCCCCAAGTGATCTACACCATTCCTCCGAGTTCACCGGTCTATAACGTCACGTACGTCACGCAGACCACGACTTCCGACGGCAACATTTCCGCCAGCTACACTGCCGGATATCTCGGCGCGTTTGTCATGGGCGCGGCGGTAGGCGCGATCGTCGCGAATGGAACGGGCTACTACTATCCTCCCTACATTGGCTATCCTGTCGGGGGATATCCTTATTACCATCCGTACTGCACACCATACGGCTACGGCGGATACGCTACTCCTTACTACAACAGCAGGTCGGGCGCGTATGGCTACTCAAGCACCACCTACGGTGCCTACGGCAAGACAACGACTGCCGCTCAATATAATCCCTACACGGGCACGTATGCGCGCGGCGCTTCCACCTCCAATGCCTACGGTCGCCAGAGCGTCGGCCAAGCCTACAATCCGTACACCGGAACGTACGGCGCTACACATCAAGGCTCGAGTCCGACCGCGCAGTGGGGACAGTCCTATGTGCAGCAGGGCAACAAATCTGCCTATACACAGCACTACTCCACCGCTAATGGCTCAGTGGGTTCGATTCAAGGTTCGCAGGGAGGCCACGGCTATGCCACTTCCTCTGCATTCGGGAATACCTACGCCGGAAAAAACTCCAGCGGCGACATGTACGCAGGGCACGACGGCAACGTCTATCAAAGCACGGGTTCCGGCTGGCAAAAATATGACAACAGTACCAATTCCTGGAACAGCGTGAACACCCAGCAGGCTCAGCAAGAAGCCCAGCAGAAATCGCAGAGTTACCAGCAACAGCACCCCAACAGTCAGGCCGACACGCAGCAACGCCAGCAGAGCTTCAATCAGGATCGCTCCTCGGGAAGCTTCGATTCTCAGAGTATGAATTCCGATATGCAAAACCGGATGAGTGGCGCGTCCTCAAGCGATCACTTCAATCAATACCACCCAAGCGGCGGGAGCAGTGGCGGCGGTTGGGACCACAGCGGTGGCGGCGGTTGGGGAGGCAGTCACAGTTGGGGTGGCTTTGGCGGCGGCGGTCGGAGTTGGGGTGGTGGTGACCGCAGTTGGGGTGGCGGTGGCTGGCGCCGATAGACCTTGAAATCCATGGGCAATTCCCAGAGGTCCTGAAATTAATCCTTTGGATGCCTGTCCACTTTGCCGATGTTCAAGAAAGTGACGATGACCTAAATTGCTGATCGCACCCATGACTCACCGCTGTCGAAGAGCAGGCTGAAGGGTTTCCCGATGGAACGCAGAATTGCACAAGGAAACAATCACGCAAGGTCGTTCGAGTGCGACGGTGTCCGTTCCTACAATCGGGCTTGCGGTCGTTTTTGCAATTTTGCTCGCGACAAAAGTGTATTGGATGAGTGAACTGTTAGTGTTTTTGCTCCTGGCGGCAATTCTGTGCCTCGTCGGCGCGTGCATAGCGCTGCTGATCGTTTTTCTGCGAGAAGGCATCCGATGGAGTATTACCGTGATCAAGCGCTCCAAGCGAATAGTCGAACTGCCGATGGATGTCCAACCAGATTATCGGCTGGCACCCGTTGGCGTCCCTCAAACGGCCAGAAATAAGGTCCAGGCAAATTCACTGCTGAAGTAGCCCCTTCGATCGAGCGTTCGTCGCGAAATATACCATGGTGTTCTTCCGGTAATAAGTGCAACGTGAGAACAGCAGTATCCCTCACCAGCATTGGCGCGATTGCTGGGTCGAGCATGTACTGAGAGCCAGTCTCCGAGGCCTGCTAACCGAGGCGTCACGGATCGGCGCCAGCCTTTTGCAGTTCGCCGTCGTCGGGGAATATTCGATGACCTTTACGGAGGGTAGTCTGCGCAGACTTTGTGTCACCAAGTGAAAAGTACAGCTCCTGCGAGTGACTTATACACGCTGACATCGGAATCCGGGTAGAGACGTATGACGGTCTCAAAGCGTTCCCGCGCCAACGCGAAGCGCTGTGTTTCCCGATACAGTTCTCCCAGCTCAAGATTGCACGCATAGCTGTAAGGGTCCTTCAACGTTCCCTTCAGTAATACGGGCTCTGCCTCTGCGAGATTGGACATTTTTATCCAGATTGCCCCTAACCGGCAGTATTCAGAGGCGGGTGGATCCGACAATACTTTCATGCGAGAAAGCTGGGCAAGGAGGGCGATTCGATAGTCTTTTCGATCCGCGGCGAATTCCATTTCGTCGCTAAGGGCAGGCAGATAACGCGGGTCCTGCTGCAGAATCTTGTCGACCAGCGCGCGGGCCGCAATTGCGTTGCCGTCACGATTTTCCGCGACCGCAAGCCAATGCATTGCTTCGGGCGAGTTGGGTTCCAGTTTGAGCGCAGCCTGCAAAGCGGACTTGGCATTTGTCACGGCGCCACTCATCAGCTCCAGACGGCCCTGCGCAATATCGCGAGAGACCGACTCTGGTTGCGAGTTCAAGGCGTTGAGAAATCTCTGAGCATTCGCAGCTTCCTTCAGATCAAGCGCCGTTTCCACGCCGGCTTCAAGCGCGCGCCGGACTTCCGATGGTTCCAGATTCGCGGGCAGCGCACCTGTTCGAAGTTGCGTGATCGCTTCCTGGTTGGCCTCGAACAAGTCACGCGTCAAGCAGAGTTTGCGGAGCGTGGTATTCCAGCAGAGTGCGATCATCAGTGTTCAGCACACCTCCCTCTCCCAGCTTCCGTACCGCGGCATCATCCAACAAGTAGTAAGCGACAAGTCCTTCGGGCTGCCGGACCTCCAAGGACTGCAAAGTCCTTGCGCACCTCCGCGTTTTGCCACAGCGTGCGAAGCCGCCCGAACTGGAACGGCGCGGCATCCATCCGGCCGAGGAGCAGTAAGTCCGGCGCTTCGCCACGCCACAGTGTGACCTCCGGAAAGTGCGGCGCCAGTGTCGCAACAATCATGCGTAAGTCATCCGGTGCAAGCGAATAGGCTTGTACCCACTGAACGAAAATCCCGCCTGGCGCCAGCCGTTGTCGCACGGCGGCGTAGAACTCATTCGTGAACAGTGTGGCGATTCCCGCGATCCAGGGGTTCGACGGCTCAGAAATTACCAGATCGTATTTGTCCGCAGAAGTGAGCAGAAAATTTCGCGCATCATCAAAAATAACGCGGACTCTTGGGTCGTTCAGAACGCCCCGGTTGAGGCTTTCAAGATAGGGCGCCGCGCGCATCACTGCGGGCTCGATCTCAACGCAATCAATTCTTTCCACATCAGGGTAACGGGCAACGGCTGACACCGTCATTCCGCTGCCGAAACCGACAATAAGGACTCGCCGTGGGGCGGGATGAAACGCTGCGCCCAGGTGCCCCAAAAGAAGCTGCGTGCGAGCATCGCCCGTGGAGGCATCCACTTTGCCATTCACGCGTAGCGCCACATAGTTATCGGAGCGAATTACGGCAATCGAATCATTTACCCCCTCGGTGCTGAACAGCAGATCGTTCGTGGCCGCGATTTCTTCCAGCGTGAGATGTCCTTGAAAGGTGTTCCCGTACAACGCTGCCGATAAGGAGAGCAGCGACTGGTTGTTGAACAAAGAGGAGAATCCGATGACAAAGGCCATCACGAAGCAGCCGAAGTTCAGCACTAGGGAACGAATCTGCCGGCGCGGTGAAAACCAGTCCAGCACCAGCGCCAGCAGAATATTCACGGCTGCTGTAGCTGCAATCACGCGAAAACTGCCCAGCCACGGCACCAGCAAAAATCCCGTTATCAAAGATCCTGCTATGGCCCCCAGCGTATTTGAGGCATAGGCCTTGCCGATGATGCTGGACCTCCCTGCCCCAGCTCCCATCGCGCCATCCAGCAAAACCAGAACCGCCGGGAAATTGAATCCGAAAATTGCCGCCATTGGCAGCACCGTCAGCGCGCTGGTCGCAGCTTGCGCCAGAACCAATCCGCCGAACGTCTGATGTGTCGCTCGCAGCAAAGGCGGAATCACCGATGGTATCCAATGAAAGAAAATCAAAGACAAAAGCGCGGCCACCCCGATCCAGGTTTGCGCGCGAGAAAATGTGCCTATCGCCACCTCCCTCGCGCCTCGATAGAAGCGTTGGAAGGTCATGCTGCCGATGACTGTTCCCGCCAGAAACGCCGCGAGGATCAGTGTGAACGCGTAGGTGGAACTGCCGAGTTCCACTGCCAGAAGCCGCGTCCAGGCAATCTCGTAGGCGAAAGCGGTAGCGCCCACCACGGCGAACAGAATTAGCAGAAATTGGGGCGATACCTCTTGCGGCAATTTGCGGACAGATACCTTTGGTGAGGTCGACCCTCGCACCTCGCCCGCGCTGGCAGACTCTTTCGCGATCCGCAATGCGATCAAGCCTGCAATGATATTGAGCGCCACGGCAACACCCACCGTCAGACGCAAGCCGAGTGCGGGCAGCAAAACAAAGCCTGAGATCAATGTCCCGGTGAGAGCCCCGAAAGTATTGACCCAATAAAGCTGACTGACCCGCAACCCCAATTGCACGGGATTCCGCGTGACGCCACGAACCAGCACCGGAAGAGTGCCGCCCATTAGAAAGGTGGGAATAAACAGAACGACGGCAACACCCAAGAATCTAAGGACGGGTAGAAGCGGCTGCATGCTACTGATCAGCGGATACCCCGCAAAGTAGATCGACCGCACGCCCGCAAGCCCTGCCAGTGAAAGCGCCCCCGTCATGCCGGCCAGGAACTCGATTTGGGAATAAAGAGCGATAGGTTCGGTCTGATCTTTGCGCCAACGACCGAAAAACGCGCTGCCGGCCGCAAGTCCCGCCATGAAAACGGCCAACACCGTGGCAATCGCATAAGCTGTGTGCCCGAAGATCAGTCCCAGAGCCTTGCTCCAGGCAACCTGATAAATCAGGCCCGCTGCCCCGGAAAGAAAGAAACAGGTCAAAATGCTGAGAAGGGGTTCGCGTCGGGAAGGGTTTCTTTTCATCGTCGATAGGCGTTAGACATCTTTGGCCAGTCAATCATAGCGCATCAAAAAGATTCGGCGAGTTCCGCGGCGCGCGGTTCGTGTTGATATAAACTGATGCGTCAGCACTCAGCCGAATGCAAACCATGACGCCGATCGCAACGTCACCAGAGCGCAACGTCCCTCGCCGTCGTTGGGGTATCGCGTTGCTTCTGGGATTCGGCGTGTTGGTGAACTATTTCGACCGCGTGAATCTCTCCGTCTCGCAAGACGCGCTTCACAATGCGTTCGGCATCTCCACCGTGATGTTCGGCTATTTGCTCAGCGCCTATAGCTGGACCTATGCCGCGCTTCAACTACCCTCAGGCCTCATCCTCGACCGCTTCGGAGTGAAGCTGGTGGGCCGCATTGCAACGTTCTTGTGGAGCGTGGCGTCGTTCGCGGCAGCGATCTCCACGGGACTGACAGGCTTCCTGGGCGCGCGCCTGCTGCTGGGAGTCGGCGAAGCACCTACCTTCCCCGCCAATTCAAAAGCCATCGGCTATTGGTTCCCGGCGCAAGAGCGCAGCCTGGCCACGGCCATCTTCGATTCCGCGGCAAAACTTGCTTCTGCGATTGGTGTTCCGGTAATTGGACTGATGATGGTGCGATTCGGATGGCGATGGAGTTTCGCCGCGACGGGCTTTATCAGTCTTCTTTATTTTGTCCTCTTTTATGCGTTCTACCGGAATCCCAGCGAAGACCCGGCATTGTCCCGGGAAGAACGCGATTTTATTCGGCAAGGTGGCGCGCAACCCGAAGACCAGCTCAGAGCCGCCAAGGGCGCACCGCTAAAATATTTGCTACGTCAACGAAAGGTCTGGGGGTTGGTGCTGGGCTTCGCATCTTACAACTACACTTTCTACTTGCTGCTCACGTGGTTGCCTTCCTACCTGTCTTCGACCCATCACGTCGATTTGCTGCACTCTTCCTTGTACACCAGCGTACCGTGGCTTTTTGCAACCTTTACCGACATCCTCATGGGCGGCTGGCTAGTCGACAAATTGGTGCAAAGCGGTCGCGACCCTTCCTTCGTCCGGAAGGCCATCCTCATCGGAGGCACTACCCTTGGCCTGGGCATGCTAGGCGCAGCCTACGCGCAAAGCACCGTCGTCGCCCTCGTGTGGATCAGCGTGGCAATCGGGGGATTGTCCGCCGCCTCGCCCGTAGGTTGGTCGATCCCTTCCTTAATTGCACCGCGGGAAAGCGTGGGAACGCTCGGAGGAATCCTGAATTTCGGCAATCAACTCTCGGCCATTGCCGCGCCGATTGTCACGGGCTATGTCGCGCAGACCACCCATTCGTTTTTCTGGGCTTTTGACGTAGCTGCCGCTTTTTTGGTCGTCGGCATTTCCGGCTACGCATTCCTGCTCGGCCGAATTGAGCCGATTCCTGAGCCGCAGTAACCGCTTCTATTCCGCCTCGGTCTTCTGATTTGTCTCGGACTTTGCGGCATTGACGACCGCGCGTGTGGCACCGGTAGAAATTCCGCCGTCCACCAGAAGAGTTTGCCCGGTAACATATCGGCTGGATTCTGCCGCAAGAAAGACCACCGCCGAGTCCAAATCGTGCGGCTCGCCCGGCCGTTTCACCGGGATGCGGTCGCAGAGATACTCGACCCACTCTTTGTTCTGGTACAGCACCTTATTTTGTTCGGTGCGGAACCATCCCGGCGCCAGGCAGTTCACGGTAATGCCATACTTGCCCCAGTCATCGGCAAGGCTCATCGTCAGTTGCCGAATGCCGCCGCGGCTCGCTCCGTATGGGCCCAGACCGGCATAGCCTGCGACGCTCGTTACGGAACCGATGTTGATGATGCGGCCGTACCGCCGTGGAATCATGCGCCGCGCAACTGCCTGGGCTACGAAGAAACTTCCTCGCAAATTGGTATCGAGAATCAGATTCCAGTCGTCCCAAGTAACGTCCAAAGCGGGCTTACGTACATTGCAGCCGGCATTGTTAACAAGGATTTCGAGATGACCGAATGCAGCTTCCGCGGCTTCCACCATTCGCTCAATGCTCGGTTGATCACGCACGTCCAACTCAAGCGAAATCACCGCTCGCCCCAGGGATTTGATCTCCTTTTCAAATGGCACCAGGCTCTCCCGGTTTCGGCTGGTCAGAACCAGATCGGCACCGGCCTTGGCCAGCGCCCGCGCGAAATATTGCCCGAGCCCACGGCTCGTTCCCGTAACGATGGCAGTTTGTCCCTTGAGATCGAAAAGCGAGTCGCTCATTCGGTCCCGCCCGGCGTAAGCACCACTTTCGTTAATCCAGGTTCACGCGCGTGCAGCCGCTTAAACCATTCGGGGCCTTCCTCCAATGGCGCAACCGCCGTGATCAGTGGCTTCACGTTGATCGCGCCGCTGGCCATCAACTCGATCGCACGCGGATATTCCCCTGCCGACGCGCACGAACCCTGCAGCCTGATTTGCCGGGTCACCACCTTCTGCAGCGGCAGCGTCACTTCCGCCGCGATGTTTCCAACCAAAATGACCGTGCCCCCCTTTCGAACCGCGTCAATCGCCGTGCCAACGGTCTCATTTCTCCCGACCGCCTCAACCACCAGGTCCACTCCTTCTCCGCCAGTGAGATGGCTCACCTGCTTGGCGAACTCCAATTTAGGCGATAGCACCGTCGTAGCGCCAAATTCCTTTGCAAGCCCGAGACGAGACGGATCAATGTCCGCGACAAAAATCCGCGAGCAGCCTGCCACACGCAACAGCCTGAAGGCACAGCAAGCCGATCGTCCCGGCGCCAATCACCAAAGCGGTGCGCTTTGGAACGCTCTCTGCCAGTGAAACGGCGTGAACCGCTACGGCCACGGCCTCCAGCAGCGCGGCCTCCGGAAAAGAAATACTCGGCGGCAAGCGATACACAATGCGCGACAGGACAACGATATATTCGGCGAAGGCGCCCGCGCGTCGATAGTCCCCGCATGAAACGCCGATCACTTCGCGATGGTTGCACAGGTTCAACTCTCCTCGCTTACAAAATTCACAAGCGCCGCAGGAGATAGTGGAATCGAAAGTCACGCGCTCATTTTCAGCCAGGTTCACGATGTCCCCGCCGAGGGCTGCGATCGTTCCGGCTGCCTCGTGTCCCATCACAATTGGAGGAATGCGCCGCCCGGAAGAGCCATCGTAGCCGTGCACATCACTTCCGCAAATTCCGCACGCCGCGACGCGGACCAACACTTCACCCAATTCAGGCGTGGGCACGGGGAAGTCCGCCATTTCAAGCTGATTGTATTTGGACAGTAAGAGCGCCCTCATAGGTGTTCAACCAAGCAAACCTCGGCAATCGTATCGCGCTTAGTGCTGGCGATCCAACCGAAACGCCGCAGCCTGGAAATCCCCGCGCAAATCGAGCCACACTCCGTGGTGCATCCACCACGCTCCCGAAGCGCTCGTCGGCGTTCCTGCGCGACCTTTGCCCTCGATAAAAGTCAGCTGGTATTCCGCGTCCGGATCGAGTCCCTGCAGCTGCAAAAGTGGAAAGCCGCGTCCTTCCTGCGTGGAATGCGTGAACGCAAACACCACGGCCTGATTCTTGTCCCTCGCAACGGATTCGGTCGCAGACATCTCGCTTCCGTCGCGCGGACTAATCAGCCGGTAGAGATCCCCTCGCACAATCGTCGGCTGCACGGAGTGATACGCGGCGATCAGGCGTTTGGCGGTAGCAAAATCCTCCGCAGTCCAATGATTCAGATTGGCTCCAATGCCCAGCGACCCTTGCATGGAACTAAGCATGCGATAGGTCAGCGAGGTCGAACGGCCGTTCAGCCAGTGCGGTGAATCCGTCACCCACGCCATCATGATCTGTGGCGGGTACGCATAACTGAAGCCATCCTGCATCGATAACCGGTCGAAAGGATCGGTATTGTCCGAGGGCCACACCTCGTCCGTGTAATGCAGAATGCCCAGATCGACGCGCCCACCTCCGCCCGAACAGGATTCGATCTCCACGTTCGGATGCTTCTTCCGCAGATCGCTTAGAATCGCATAGAGATTACGGATGTATTCGATGTAGACGCGTTGTTGCTGGTCGACAGGCACCTGATCCCACCCAGGCTCGGACCAGTTCCGGTTGTAGTCCCACTTCAGAAAAGCAATGTCATTTTCGCTGAGCAGCTTATCCAGGAATCCCTCCACGTAGTCCCGCACATCGCTGCGTGCCAGATTCAGCACCAACTGGTTGCGCTGCTCCGAACGCGGCCGCCCGGGAAAATTCAAAACCCAATCCGGGTGCTTGCGATACAGGTCCGAATCCGGGTTCACCATTTCCGGCTCGACCCACAATCCAAAGTCCATTCCCAGCCCGTGAACCTTGTCGATCAGCGGCTTCAGCCCGTTCGGAAACTTCTCCGGATTCACGTACCAATCGCCGAGGCCCGCGTGATCCGTTTTACGTTGCCCGAACCAACCGTCGTCCATCACAAATCGATCCACGCCAATGGACGCAGCTTTCTCGGCCAGTGCTACCTGCCCGGGCTCGTCAACCTTAAACTCCGTCGCTTCCCACGAATTGTAAATCACTGGACGAGGCTTGGGGTTCGGCGCGTGCGGCAGAACATTCGCAATTTCAAAACGGTGGAGCACCCGCGAAGCGCCGCCCAAACCATGATCGGAATATCCGCCGTAGAAAACCGGCGTTTCCAAATGTTCGCCGGGATTGAGTTTGTAGCGAAAATCAAATGGATTGAATCCTCCGGTGACACGCACAAAGTCGAGTTGATTCACCTCGACCGTAAACCGCCAGGAACCGGACCACGCCAGCGCGCCAAACCACACTTCGCCGTATTCCTCTGCCGCTGTGATGGGTCCTGCGTTTTTCTGGCTGGCGTCTCGCGAAATCGCAAACCATGGATTGGCCTGATGCCCGGTGCTTCCGCGACGGCTTTCGATCACTCGCGCGCCAGGATGAATCGGCTCCTGATTCAGCGTCCATTCTCCGGCCCATCGGCCCGTCAGATAGCTCAACATGTAGCGATCGGGAGGAAGCGTCCATTGCGCCGCAGCGGCCTGCTCGACCACAATCGGCTGCTTCTCGCGGTTTTCGATGTTTGCAGAACGGCTGAGGATGCCGCTGTCAGCGTCGATGGAATACTTCAGCGTGACGTAAACCTCGCGCGAGATATCCTTCAGCACAACCTCCAGCGATTGCGCACCATTTGGCGTGGCCTGAACAAAATGCAGCACCAGGTCGCGATTGCCATCCGCAAAACTCACTTTGAGCGCGGGTTCTGTAAACAGCCCTGCGCCCCACCCGGCATACTCTTGCGGCGTCGTGGTGTATGACGAATCGAACGAAGCCCACTCCACATAAGAATGCGCGGCGGGAATCTTATCGTTTGGACCCAGCCGCCCGCCCCAGTACAACGTCTGTAATTCGCCGCGTTCATTCACTCCGAACGCGTAGGTTGAGTTGCCGCCATCGAGGCGGAATACCTGCCCGGTTTGCGCCCAGACGGATCCTCCAGCGAACAACATCAGCACCAGCAACGCAGCTAGAGTGAAAGACAGACGCAGTTGCAGAGTAGATTTCATTGTGTCGAATCCTATCATTCGAATTCCTTGCGGAAACTCAATGCGCCGCGGCAAGCACGGCGACGCCGTAAACCGGCAACTTCACGGATGATTTAGAGCCGCCTTCCAGCACGTCGCTCATCGCGCTTGGCAGGGGAATGGTTTGCGGCTGCTTCGACAAATTCACGAGAATGTAGACCGTCCCATGAGCTCCTTGCCGCACCGATGCTTCCACGCCAGTGGGAATATTGGGCAAGGGCGTGGCCACAGCGCTGGTCTTGGCCATCCATTTCACGGCGTTCTCCATGGTCTTGGGATCGAGCCATGCACCGATATACGTGATGCGCCCTTTGCCGACTTTCCGCGTTATCGCGGCGGGCTGGCCATCCAGCCAACCATTGCTCTTCCCGTAGCGCAGCAGAACCTCCGTATCCGTTATCCTTTATACTTAGCAGCTCGGCCCAGAATGGCGACTCGCCAGTTCCCCACTGCCCCTCTACCGGGACGGGATCAACCAGCGCGTAATACTGCTCCACACGCCCGCCAAGCAGTTCCCCGAGCGGGCCGGGTTGACGATCAGGTTGCAAGCCGTTGTCGTCATCCTTCATCGCCGAGCGCTGCCCAAGCACCAAATGCCCGCCTGAGCGGACGTACTCAGCAAGATTCTTCGCAGCCGCATCGGACAGAACGTTCAAGCCGGGAGCAACCACGAGCTTGTAGGAAGAAAGATTTGCCGTTGGCGGAAGGATGTCGACGGATTGCGCGACCGGCCGCACCGCGGCGTAGTAGCTGCGCAATTCCATGTTGGGATCGTAATTCTTGTTGTGTCGCTGCCAGTTGATGGCCCAGCGGCTATCGTAGGAATGCAGAAGCGCCACCTCGGATTTCACAGAGGTGCCAGCCAGTGCCGGCCCGGCTTTTTCGAATTCCTTGCCGACTTGCGCCACCTCGGCATAAAGCGGAACGGGCGTACCATCCGATCCGACCAGCGTCCCGTGATATTCCTCTTGCCCATTGAGCGCGCTGCGCCACTGCCAGTAGCTAACCGTGTCGGCACCGTGGCCCACGTCGTGCCAAGCCATGGCACGGACTTCACCCTTATCGAGGGCGTTGTTGATCTCCGCCCAATTCACCGAGCCGGGCTGCGTTTCCATCACCCAAAAATTCTTCTGCTTGAAGCCGCGAGTCAAGTCGTGGGCGAAGCCGTTCTTCACCGCATCGAGATGGCCTTGCCCCACGTAGTCATCCCAGGCCGCCAGATCGAGGTCCTGCTCCACGGTGTAGTGGTCGTAGCCATCGAACCAACCCATCGTGTTCGTGGTGATAAATTTAGCCGCGTCAGAATTGGCGCGCAGGACCTCCAACTGATTCTTCTGGTAGCTGCGCCAGGTGTCGCTGACGAAACGCATCCAACTAAGCAGCAGGCCGGGATTGCCGTAACCAACCTGAATCGGGATTTGGTCCCAGGCAGTGTAGCTCTCGCTCCAATAGGCCGTCGTCCAGCGAGCGTTCAGATTTTCTAGCGTGCCGTAGCGAGCCTTGAGCCACTGTTGGAATTGCGCCTTCGTTGCCGGGTCGTATGATGCCATTTCATATTCGTTGTCGATCTGCCAGCCAAGCACGGCAGGATTGTGACCGAAACGTTTCGCCAGTTGCTCCGCGATGTTCCGCGCAAGTTCGCGATATTTCGGATTGGCAAAATTGTATTGTTCCCGGTTGCCGTGCTGGTCCCAGTGCCCGTCGGCGTTCATGCGCAGCGTCTCGGGATATTTTTGCGTAAGCCAGGCGGGTGGCGCGGCCGTGGGCGTGCCGATAACCGTATAGATGTCGTGCTTGGCTGCGGCAGCGATTGCGTGGTCGAGCCAATCGAAGTCGTACTTCCCTTCTTCAGGTTCCATGCGGCTCCAGGCAAACTCCGCGACACGAACCATGTGCACGCCGGATTGCTGCATCAGCGCGAGATCGGCATCCCAACGCGATTCCGGCCACTGCTCCGGATACCAGGCGGTGCCAAGCAGAAGTGGCGGCGGTGCGGAAAGCGTGGATTGAGCATGACCGCATGGAATGGCAGACAAAAGCAGCAAAAAAATCACAACGGTAGTACAGAAGCAAACAAACCGACACGCGAAATGATTCACAATGATTCCTCCGAATCTGGAGAGGATCTAAGTTTGCTACCCTGAAGTGCCTATGACATGAACCAAAAAACTGACGTGAGTCTCAAAACCAAAAAGCCGCAAGAAACATTCTGGTGCGGTCCCGAGTACCAGACTCTACGCCATCCAAGACAGCAATTCTGGTAGCGTGGCCGCCGAACTAGACACCGTCCCGCGAGGCATCGACGGCGAGATCGCCACCGCTTCCTTGTGATTCTCAAACCAGGCCAGAAACATCGATTTCTCTGAGCCCGGCAGGCGCTGCTGGTTAATCCAGTTGTAGTAGGCGCCCATATCCGCATCGACCAGCGAGCCCATGGGATCCAATTCCGCAGGCTCTCGGCTCGGCGATAGCAACTCACTCATAGGCTTCTGCCGTTGCCGCGGCGCAAAGCGCACCAACAACGTGAGCGGCTGCGCCCGCCGCAACGCTTCGCGTGCTGCCCACTGAGCAAAGCTCGTGCTGAATATTTGTGTTCCGGAGCCTTCGGTCAGCAGTTTGACCTGAAAATGATCGAGCACGCGATCGCCCGACTGGTCCACCCCAAGATCGGCGGGACGCATCTGCGCCATGACCGTGCGCAATGCCTCCGGCCCTGCGCCTGCCTTTGTGGTTTCTGCCTGTATTCTCGTCAAAAGAGCGGCGCGCGCGGGCTCCAGGTTTTTATAAGAAACGCAGGTGATCGCCTGAGAGTACGGAATTTCCTGCCCACCATCAATGTACCAATGGGCATAGGGAAGCGGCGTCGATTTCGCTCTGGCCGCCACGACATCGAGCAAGCGCTGCAATCCGTTATCCGGTTGGATGGCCGCGAAATAAGCACCGTGCGGCCGCAATTTGCGGAAGAGTGGTTCCTCGTGTGCGTCCGCTCCCTGGCCGATCACCGCAATTCCCAATCGAGGCAACGCAGGCGGTTCGGGCTGCACCGCCGCATGCAGACGATCCGCATATTCCGTAGCTGCCTTACGAAACGCATCCAACTGGTGCGTAGTCCACAGGTGCGACGAAAGTTGCTCCACGAATTGCGACGGCGAATTGATCCAGTCAAATTGTTCGAGTTTGGCAGATAGCCGAATTGCGGCGAATTCCCGGAACCACTCGTTTAATTCCGGTGCAGGAAGCGATCTCAGATTCCCAAGCTCTTTCTCAAGCGTCTTGCGTTCAGCAGGAAATCGATAATCATAGTCAATTACTTCGCGCAAAAGATTGGGGAGAAAACTCAACGGCAGGCGCTGGAACACTCCCAGATACTCCACCGCAAGTTTTCTTGCTTCGGGAGGATAGCCGCTGAACTGCTCCGGTTTGAGGTTGGCGGGAAGCATAAAAAATTACAACAGCTCCGAAATCGGTTTGCCTGGCGAGAAGGACGGCGAAAAGCCCATCAGCGCGCCGAGAGTCGGCACGAAATCGATGGTCTCCACCGCATGGTCGAACACCACGCCCTCGCGCACGCCAGGGCCAAGCGCCATCATCCACGTAGTTCGAGAGAGCACGTCGCCGGTGCGATGATGCTGAAAACCGTTCCCGCCGGGATCGTCGTCAGAGTCCCGGCCGAAATCGGGAAGAATGAAGAGGTTGGTTTTGCCTGCGTATTCGGGTTCGCTCTGAATCGCCTTCCAGAGTTCGGCACACAGCCGATCGGTGCGCCGAATTCCGTCGATGTACAGCGAGTAGGCTCCGGCGTGCGCAATATCAATATCGTGCATGGTTACCCATAGCAGGCTTGGCGCAAGTTGCCGCATCAACTGGCGCACGATGTACACCGAGAGTTCATCGGGACTCGACAATGTTCGCGCATGCGACCGGAAATCATCCACGGACAACTTCAGGATCCTCTCCATCTGCTCCAGCTCGAACGGGCTTCCACCGAGTTGGGGAGCCGACAGCGGCGTTTCGTAGCTGTCACGCAGCAAATGCCCGTAATCCGCGCTGCCAGACGTTGCGGCGCTCAGCAAATATTTGGGCAGGATTACTCTTGCCCCGGAGCCAGGACCGAAGCCACGATGACTGCTTTCACCGATGCGATTGAAACCATTGCTGGGAGCAACCACCCAGGCATCCGAGGCAGGTCGCTTGAAGTCTTTGCGGAAATATTCAAATATCGTGGGCGACTCCGGGGGAAGCGAAGCAAAGTTGTTGATCGTTTCATACACGCCAGTCGCCAGGCTTGCGGTGGCGACATAGTGGCCCAGGATTCCGCGATTCACTACCTGCGTAAAAAACGCCGATTGCGGTATCAGTTCCCGCACCAGGTGGGGAATGTTCTCCTGACCCTCAGGCGCAAAAGTCTCCTGGTCGCGCGCGCCTCCGCCAAAGGTGACGACCACCACTTTCCGCCTGGAGGAAGGAGTCGCTGCACGCGCAAACGCACAGGGTCGCAGCAGCGCGCTGCCCAGAGCCACGCCCGTGGCATTGCGCAAAAACTCCCTGCGCGTGAACGCCAGTTGCTGCGCGAGTTGGCGAGAGCGGCTCACGGTCTTGCCTCCGTGCCCTGTTTCTCCGAGTAAACAAATTGCCGGATTTCCGCTCGTTGCTTATCAAGATCAGAAAGGTGCTTAGCTCCCAATTGCTGGTAAACCTTGAATTCTTCCTGCGCGGCGTCTTTTTCTCCGGTGCGAACATACGCTTGGGCAAGACGGTAATGCACGTCGGCCAAGTCTGGATTCAGTTCGCGCGCCTGCAAATATTGCGGTATCGCCACTGCGTATTTTCGTTGGTCGGAGTAGAGATTAGCTAACTGGAAGTGCGCCTCAGCAAGTCCGGGATCGAGTGCGATGGATTTCTTCAGCAGCGCTTCGATCTGATTCAGATCGAGATTCGGGTCCTGTGACCGTTTGCCCTTCCAGAGACTCATCGCATAGTAATACACGGCCTGACCGTTCTTGGGTTGTAATTCTGCGAAGCGTCGAAACCGCTCAATAACCTCCTCGGCTTGGCTTGGCGAACTGTCGAAGGCTCCGGACAAAAACGGGTAACCACGAGGATCGCCGGGGTTCAAATCGGCCGCCCGCAGCAAAGATTTCACGGCTTCGTCGTACTTGCCGAGCGAATATAGCGCCATCCCCAGTCCAATCGCCATGCGAGCCGAATCCGGATAGCGTTCCGCACCTTGGCGAAACACCTCGATTGCCGGTTCAAGTGTCCGGTGAAGAAGAAGCTCGCAGCCCCAATCGAAGATATTGCTTTCGCTGGGCTCCATGTGCGCGGCAGCCTGGAATTCATTGGCCGCAGCCACGAAGTTGCCTTCCTTCTCTTCCACCTCGCCCAAAAGATTGTGCAGTTCCGCGGTATCTTTCTGTTTGGCAAGATTCGTGGATTGTCTGCCGAGCGTCACTCAGGCGTCCGGTGAGCAGATAGGCGAGCGCCAAATCGTAACCGTTGTCATAAGAGGATGGATTAATCCGCTGAGCGCGCTCAAGGAACGGGACTGCCTCGGCAACCTTGTTGGAGCGGGCGTAGAACTCCCCGAGATTGTGGTTGGCTTCATAGTCCTGGGGGTCCAGCGCTGCTGCCCTTTTGAACTGCTGCTCTGCCAGATCGAGCTTGCCGAGGCGCAACAAGATTGTTGCCAAGATTCGTGTAAGCCGTCGCGGAATCGGGCTTCAGCCGAACGGCCTTTTCCAGATGTTCGTTGGCTTTGTCGTTTTGCGACTGGGCGGCGTAGACCAGGCCGAGGAGTTCCTGCACTTCAAAACTTTCCGGCACCTCTCGCACAAGCTTTTCAAGTTGCGTGGCTGCTTCCGGATATTTGCCGGACTCGTATTGGGCAACAGCCGCCCTTAAACTCAGGTCCAGATCTCGCTTCTGGGCACGCGCAGCAGGTGTCACGGAGATGTACGTTACGAGAGTCAGAAACGCACATGTCATGGACGAATACCTTCGCGTCACGATTCCTGCATGGTATCACGGTGCTGCAAAGCCAAGCTGGCACCTGAAGATTCGCAATAAAGGCCGCTTCTCCTTGGAAGAAATGCCTTTATCCATGGGGTGTAAGGGTCGACTAGAAATAGAACTTTAGGGCGAACTGGATCTGCCGCGCATCATATGGGTTGGTTCGAGTGGACCCAATTTCGCCGAAGGTGGAACTGGTGTAGTTGCCCGATCCACCGATGGCCACAACGCCGTTGCCACCGAAATTAGGAGCGTTGAAGGTTGGATGATTGGCGATGTTAAAGAATTCGGTCCGGAACTGCAGGTAGACATTCTCCTTGATCGGGAAATTCTTGAAGATCGAGAAGTCCACCCTGCTGTATGGGGGCCCTGGCACTTGGGGTAAGCCCCCCAGCGCCGCCGTACCCGTTAGCGGCACGCATCCGGTCGGCGAATTGGGGATGGGTTGTCCGTTTGATCCGATCTGACAAGGCTGATTGAACGCTGCCGGGTTTCCGTACCAACTGAGCTTGCCATTCGAATCGGTATGCAGCCCGAGCTTCAAAGGCTGGCCTTGTAACAAAAAGAGCGCCACAGGCCAAACCTGCGGCTGTAGCCGCCGGACAAGTGAGGGTTATGGGCTGACCACCCTGGAATGTCATCAGCCAGTTGAGGCTCCACCCGCCAATCACCTGGTTTTTGACTCCTGTGGCATCAGAATCGAAACGCTGTCCCTTACCGAAGGGGAGTTGATAACCCCCGCTAAAGTGGAAGACGTTCCTTATGTCAAAGCTGGCCAGTCCGTAATCCGCATGGATTCCGAAACCAGGAACCGCTGGTGCACGGTAGCCATTCACATTATTGCCGCCAAAGCCCGTGCTCCCACCATTGAGCAAGTCATGTGCGTCGCTGAGTGTTTTCGAGTATGTATAGGTTGCAAGGAAGTTCAGACCTTCGGCAAACCTCTTTTCGAGCGTCAGCAGCAAACCGTGGTAGTTGCTGTTCCCTTCGGTTGCTGCGTAGCTGGGATTCCGTCCTAAAGTCGGGTAAGGAATCAAGCTCGAAGTAGGAGCGTTATGGTAGGCGATTGTCGAGATGCTGTTGGTGGTGTTTGGAAAGACCTCCAAATGTCGCGCTTGCGTACCCACGTAACCCGCTGTTAAAGCCAAGGTAGGCGTAATCTGGTATTGCAGTGTCAGGTTGGAACCCATGTTGTATGGGGTCTGGTAGTTGAACTGAATTCCCAGCAATGCCAACCCGTTAGCGTTGACCATGAGTGGATCGAGTGGTGTGCAGGAGAATCCCGTTTCAAAGGTTGCTGAACCACCAGGGCCCGCCGTCGGACAAGGGGCACCGCCGGTACCCGTAAATATGTATGGGGCGACGCTGTTGGGTGCCGGGAAGCTGAACTGGAACTGGAAGGGATAATTTTCGCCGATATTCGGCGAATAGCCGCGATTTTCAAAGCCGTTGTAGAACATACCCCATCCGGCGCGGACCACCAGTTTTGGATTGACTTGGTAGGCAATGCCTAGGCGTGGGGCATAATTGAGTGTTTGCGAATGCCCAAGCCCGCTGCCGTAGGCGTTCGTGACAGATATCCCGATGCCCGCCCCCCCAAGTACAGACTGGAAACTCGGAGAAAGTTGGCTGGAGTTCGGTCCTGGCAATATCAAGTACGTCGGTGTGCCCAAGGCATTCGGCACAAAGTTGGCCTGATTCCCATGGTTCTCGCCGACCAGACCAAAGTAATCATAGCGCAGCCCGAGATTGACGGTCAGTTTGGAAGTGACCTTCCAGCTGTCATTTACATAGGCGCCCCAGTAGTTCTTGCCGTCGTTGGTCAATGCGATATTGGAGAGGTAGACTTGACTGGAACCACCGACGTAATTCACGCCGCCGGCACGCTGGAGGCGGTTGGAACCAAGAGGAAGTCCGCGCGGCCGGTGTTTCCTGAATTTGAACCGCCAGCGAGATCCGTGAAAGCACCGTTGTAATCATATTCACCGTGAGACCACGGCGGCTGCAAGGTCGTGAACTTCACGTGCTGCCATTCGAAACCCATCTTGAAGGTGTGTTTCCCGAAAATCTTGGTGACATCGTCCGTAAGCTGGAGGGTCTGGCTGACCTCGTTTGAGGGCAAGAAGGCGTTGCTCCCCAAGGTTGACAGCCCGCCGATGCCGAACGCGGGGAGGCCGCCATTTCCAAGCACCTGCGGGACGTCCTGAATGCCATATTGCTCCGGAATACCCAACTCGTTGGCGACCGGCCCCGCGCGGGTTGTGTGCAGGTAATTAAAGCCGATTCGCCCCTCGTTGATCAGTGTCGGTGAAAATGTGTGCGTCCAGCCGAGGGCGGCCTGCTGAGCAATGGCGGTCTGATTGCCTTGCTGGAAACCGCCGCCGTCCGCGACCCCGCCGAAAATGCCGGGAATGAATTGCGGGTCGTCCACATAGCTAAACCGGAAGAAGACCTGATTCTTGTCGCTGATATTGGCATCCATGCGCACGTCAAAAGCATTGCGATGCTCATAAAGCTTTGGCGAATTCGCGTAATTTGACAACAGCGAAGCGGTGGTCGGGAGTGGGTAAAGTTTCATGAGGTTGATGGCGTTGGGGTCCAACCGTCCCGCCGGTATCTGATTCAACTGGCAGGCGCCGATGTTGCCGCCGCCGAAATTGGTTGTGCTCGCCGGGCATGCCGCGGTGCCAAAAGCCCCGAACGGATCGCGAACATAGCCTGTCGAGGCTGCAGTCAAACCTGTGACTGGGTCCACTTGCCCGGCACTGAGTGCCCGGGTCGTGGCGGGATCCACGATGGTGCCCAACGGAAGAATGCGGCCCAGGATGTCTGTCCCTGGCTTGCCGTTCGATTGTCCGGTAATGAGATCCTGGAAATTCGTGAACCCGCTTTCGCGCTCGGCAACCGTCGGCACAGAGCCAGTCTTCGTTTGTCCCTGCACCCTGCGGAATCCTTCGTAATCCCCGAAGATGAACAGTTTGTTGCGGCCATTGAAGACGTGCGGGATAACGACCGGGCCGCCAGCGGCCACTCCAAACTGGTTTTGTTGCAGGGCGCCCTTCTTAATGTTGCCTGCATTTTCAAAGAAGTCGGCGGCATCCAATACGTCGTTGCGGAAGAATTCCCATAAGGTGCCATGGAAATCATTGGTACCGGACCTGATGGTGGCATTGAGAACCGCGGCTCCCGAGCGGCCAAACTCCGCACTGAAGTCGGAAGTCTGCACTTTGAACTCCTGAACGGCGTCCACGGGGGGCAGAACAATGTAGTTCGTACCGTTGAGGAAGTCGACGGTATCCGAGTTATTGTCGATGCCGTCGAGTAGGTAATTGTTCTGCGCGGGCCGCAAACCATTGGCGGCAAAGGCGCCACTCGCGGCGTTGCCACGGGTGTCTGCCTGCGGAGTATTCACACCCGCGGCAATTTGAGCGAGGAAGGTAAAATTCCGACCGTTAAGGGGAAGGTCATTGACACTGCGGGAGTCCACCACTTGGCCAACCGCAGCACTCTGAGATTCCATGAGGGGGGCTGCTGCTGTGACCTCAACGGTTTGGGAAACGCTGCCGGGCTTGAGCGCAAAATCCTGCACCACGTTGGCACCGACGTTGACGACGACACCTTTCGCCGTCATCGGCTGGAACCCCTGTAGGACAACGTCAATCTTGTAGGAACCAATTTTTACCGGGGAGAATTTGTACAGGCCGTCGGAACCCGTCGTGGTGGAAAGGCTCGCGGCTGTCCCTTCATTGGTAAGTGTAACTGTGGCGCCACTGATGACTGCGCCTGACGCGTCCGTTACGGTCCCCAAAATGGAACCGGCGTCGACCTGGGCGTACAGCGCTCGAGCACCAAACAGCAGCCCTGCAAGTGCGAACAAAAGCGCCAAGGCCCGCCCGGCAATAACAATTGTCCTAGACTTCATGCTGCCCCCTCAGTTTTCCGACTCGCCAGAATGCAAACCACTCGATCCGACGAAACGCACATGCAGACCGGATTAAAGGAATCCCTTGCAGGGAATCCGTAATCACGGCCGCAAATGACGTCACGGCACCAATTTCTCCAACCAAATAAAACGCGGATATACCCGGAACTGGGTCTGAAGGCCCACAACCAGGCACCCCAACAAAATAACTTAACCGCTTAACCTTGGGCAAAACTAATACACACTGTTTTGCATATTGTCAAGCACATTTTTTCATTTATACTCTGCGCTCGCAGGTTTATTCTCGCTCCCCGCGAACCTGCATCGATTGTCGAGGGTTGGTCTGTGCCTTTATGGGTCTAACGATACGAGATGTGGCAAAAGCTGCAGGCGTATCCACCGCGACGGTCTCCAATGTTCTGAATAAACGAGGCAAGGTCGGCCGCAGGACTCAGGGCCTGGTTCTTTCCACAGTAAAACGCCTGGGTTATCTCCCCAACATACATGCTCGCCGCCTCGCTTCGCGCGACACGCGCACGCTGGGAATCATTGTCTCCGACATCGAAAATCCTTTTTTCCCTGAGGTCATTAAAAGTTTTCTGGCACGCACCCGGCAACTCGGCTACGAAGCCATCCTCAGCGACACCGACTACAATCCGCGCCGCACGCAAGAGGCTGCCAGCCGCATGATGGCGCACAGTGTCAGCGGTGTCGCCATCATGACTTCCGAAATTAGCGCGCGCCTGATCAATGAATTGACCCACAGAAGAATCGCCGTCACTTTTCTTGATCTCGCCCCGGCTCGCGGATACGTCAGCACTCTCCGAATTGATTACGCTTCCGGAATTGAGCAAATTGTCAAACACTTGCATCAACAGGGGCACCGGAAAATCGCCTTCGTCGCCGGCAGGCCGAAACTCAAATCCAACATCGCCCGATTGGAATCCTACGAAAGAGCTATGCGGGCCCTCGGACTCGAACCCGGGCCGATCCTGCACGGGGATCTGCGCTTTGAGGGCGGGCTTGCCGCGGGTCTGGCCATCGGACGGATGTCGCCGATCCCGACCGCGGTGATGGCCGTCAACGATCTCACCGCTGTCGGTGTGATGAAGGGTCTTATCTCTGTGGGCTACCGAATTCCCGAAGATATTTCTGTCACCGGCTTTGACCGCACACGGCTCGCGGAATACAGCAACCCTTCCATCACTACCGTGGACATCCATCGAGACTTGCTTGGACAAATGGCCGCCGACGCGCTTCATGAGCTTTGTAGCTCCACGAATCCGCAAGGCCGGGAGTACGAGATCCCCGCTGAACTGATCGTGGGCCATTCTTCCGGACCAGTGAAAGCCTAGCGAAATTTCCCTGCTCTTTCATCACTAACTCCAGCGATAAATCCAGGAACTCGACGGCGAGTTTGGCCCGATTTCATTTGGATGCTAGCATTCAACGCTGGAGCGGAAATTCACGAGCATCTGCGAATGGGGCATAAAAAAGAGTACAAACATAAAGTTTCGCGCCGAACTTTTCTGGGAGCGATGCGTTGGGCTCCCTTGTTGTATCTTCCGGCGCCTCTGCATTCCGCGGCATTTCGCTCCTTGTCTCCGGAAAACGCTCGGATGAACAAGGACCCTCTTTTCCGTTGACGGATTTCCGCTTGACCCCGCACTATCCTGCGAGATCTCCGCTCGATGATGTTCTTCGTTATATCCCGCCCGGCAGCGACGAATTCGTCACGGAAAAATATGCCGCTGAAATCGCGCAGCACCTCGAGGAATGGGGTGGCGAGATGCGCTCCAATCCCGTGAGTTTGAACGTGCTGGCAAGACTCCTGGACCCCTCGCTCGAGGCTGCCTCGCTGATTCCGACGCAGGAGAAAACACTGCGTTCGGCAAATGGAATTACCGCTATCAAGAGAAAATTCTCCAATGGGCCGCTGTTGGGCCGCGAACGTTTTCTCGAGCAAATGCAAGCCTACCTGGCGCCATTTACGCGCGTGGAAACAGCAGAATTTCAAATCTTCGGAATCGAGCAGACGTCGAACTCACCTCTGAATGTTCGCGTCGACATTCGCTATGACTTTGTTGGCCAACTCCGCGACGCACAACGCGAGGAACGCATTGGTTATTGGTCGACGGAATGGCGATACGCCGACTCCTCGGGCTGGCGAGTCCATCGCTGGACCGCGACCGAAGAATCCCTCAGCCGCGCGCGGCAACCCATTTTCCTCGATGTCACAGAGCAAGCTCTCGGCCAGACCGACTCCTACAAAAACCAAATGCTTCACGGAATGGACTACTGGCGCACGCTTCTGGATGGCGCTGTCGGCATCGACGTCTACGGCAATCGCGGCCTGGCCGCCGGAGACTTCGACAATGACGGACTCGATGATCTTTACATCTGCCAGCCTCCGGGACTTCCCAACCGCCTTTACCGCAATCGCGGCGATGGCACATTTGAAGATGTGACGGAAGCTGCCGGCGTCGGAGTCTTGGACGGAACCGCTTGCGCGCTGTTTGCGGATTTTCAGAACCGCGGCCTTCAGGATCTCCTGGTCGTCTGTGGCAGCGGCCCTCTGCTGTTCGTCAATCAGGGAAATGGAAAATTTTCCGTCAAGCCCGACGCCTTCAAGTTTGCCCAACCCCCGCAGGGAACATTCACGCACGCCGCGATCGCCGACTACGACCGCGACGGACGCCTCGACGTTTATTTCTGTCTCTACACTTACTATCTGGGACTCGACCAATACCACTATCCGGTCCCCTATTTTGACGCGCGCAACGGCCCTCCAAACTTCCTCTTCCACAACGAGGGCAACGGAATCTTTCAAGACCGCACCGAAGCGGCCGGGCTGAACGTCGAAAACGATCGCTACACTTTCGCGTGCACCTGGGGCGACTGCAACGGCGACGGATGGCCAGATTTGTACGTCGTGAATGATTTCGGCCGCAACAATCTGTATCGCAACAAGGGCGACGGAACCTTTGCCGCCGTCTCCACCGAAGCAAAAGTGGACGAAGCCGGCGCGGGCATGAGCGCGTGCTGGCTGGATTTCGACAACGATGGAAAGCAGGACATCTACGCCGCGGGTATGTGGGTAGCGGCGGGTATGCGGGTTTTTGGTCAACCACATTTTCACGATCAGGACCCGGACAAGGTTCGCGCCCTGTACCGGCGGCACATGATTGGCAACTCGCTGTATCGCAATCTGGGAAATGGTCAGTTTCAGAATGTGGCCATGTCAGCCGGAGTGGAAATGGGCCGCTGGTCCTGGTCCACCGATGCATGGGACTTTGACCACGATGGCTACCCAGACCTGTACATCGCCAATGGGTACATCTCGGGCCACAACGCTCCCGACGTCTCCAGTTTTTTCTGGCGGCAAGTGGTCGCAAAATCGCCCGCGAACGCCACCCCTTCGGAGAGCTATGAGCGCGGATGGAACGCGATCAACGAGTCCATCCGTTCCGATGCAACCTGGAATGGCTTTGAGAGAAATGTCTTCTACTGGAACAACCAGGATGGCACTTTCTCCGACATTTCGGGCGTCGCTGGTCTGGATTTCATCGACGACAGCCGCACATTTGCGTTGGCCGACATTGATCACGACGGCCGGCTGGAAATCATTCTCAAGAACCGCACCGCGCCCCAGATTCGGATCCTGCACAATGCCATGAAGGACATCGGCGCTTCGATCGCATTTCGTCTTGCAAGGCACAAAGAGCAATCGCGACGCGATCGGCACAGCTATCACTGTGGAGATGGGCGGGCATCGCCAAACCAAGTATCTGCAGGCAGGTTCGGGCTTCCTGTCGCAACACAGCAAGGAGCTTTTCTTCGGTCTGGGAAGCGTTGAGGGCACGGCGCGTGTCAGCGTTCGCTGGCCAAGTGGTCTCACGCAAGTCTTCGAAAAATTACCCGCGAACCACCGCATTGAACTCCAGGAAGGGGTTGAACAATTCCAAGCAAAGCCCTTCGCAACCTCGCCTCCGGCTTATCAACACGGAAGCGAGCCGCAAAAAACGGAACAATTGCCTCTTTCCGTCGAAACCTGGCTGATCCAACCTCTGCATGCTCCAGATTTTTCCCTCCCCGATCTTCAAGGGAACAGTCAGGAGCTACAGTCGTTGCACGGAAAATTTGTTCTTCTCCATTTTTGGGCAACAGCCGCGCCTGCTTGCGCCAACCAACTACAGCTTCTCCAAAAGCATCAGGCGGAATACGCGTCGCACAACCTTCACGTTCTGTGTCTCAATCTCGACGATCCCCAGGACTCGTCTGCAATTCGCTCTTTTGCCGCCAAACAAGGGATTTCTCTGCCCATCCTTCTGGCAACGCCGCAAGTAGCCGGCGTCTACAACATCATCTACCGCTACCTGTTCGATCGCCGCAGAGATCTTGCGCTCCCAACGTCGCTCCTCCTGAACCGCGACGGCATGATCGTCAAGGTTTACCAGGTCACAATCGAGCCCGCACGTCTGCTCGAAGACCTCCGGGCGGTTCCCGATACTCCTTCCGCTTTTCTCCTGAAAGCTCTTCCCATGAAAGGCCTGCTGCTTCAAGACGAATTCCAGCGCAACGATCTCACCTACGGCGTAGCGATGTTTCAACGCGGCTATCTCGAAGAGGCCGCGGAAGAATTCAAACAAGTGATTCTCGCGAAACCCGACGACCCCATCGCCTACTACAACTTGGGGACCCTCTACCTGCGACAAAACTCTCTTGCAGAGGCGCGTCGCTATCTCGAACAGGCGGTGAAATTGCGCTCCAACTATGCTGAAGCCTGGAACAATCTTGGCATGGTGTCCGCGCAGCAGGGTCAGGAAGATGAGGCCATCAAAAACTTTGAACGCTCTATTGAGTTCAGGCCGACCTATGTCACCGCACTCCTGAACCTCGGTAATCTGCTCCGCCGAAAAGGAAATCTAGCCGACGCGCAAAAACTCCTCCAGCAGGCTCTCGAAGCTTCCCCCAATGATCCCGAGGCGAATTACAGCATCGGCATGCTCTACGCCCGGCAGAACCAACTTGATCGCGCCTCGGAATACCTAACTAGAGCCGTGGCGCTACGTCCGGATTATGCCGAGGCACTCAATAATCTGGGCATTCTGCTCGTCCGCCAGGCGCACTACTCCGAGGCAAAGCAGCAATTCGAGACGTGCATCCAGGTCGCTCCCAGCTTCGACCAGGCCTATCTCAATCTCGCCAAGCTCTACGTCGTTTTGAACGACAAGGAAAAAGCCAGAGAAGTATTGCAGACATTGCTGCGCCAGCAACCGCAGCACAAATTGGCTCAGCAGACTCTGGAAATGCTAAATTAGCTTTTTGCAGATTCTCTCAGAGTGAGTGCGCGCGGAAGGAACGCCGTTCATGGAGATTCACGCTTTTGGCCGGCACACAACCGGAAACACGGGCTCGCGACTGAGGCCGTGCTTCACCGTCGTCCTGGCGTCGGTGATCTTCCTCGCGCAGCTAGCCTTCGCCGCACAACAAGCACCTCCCAACAAACAGGCCACGCAACCCGCATCCAAGACTCCATCTCCCTTCGCGGATTCACAAGAACTTCTTCAGCAGGGCAAGTTCGAAGACGCGAAAATCAGGATTCAAGAAGAACTCCAGCAGAATCCTTCAAACGCCCAGGGATACGCGCTTTTGGGGCTGGTCTACACCGCGGAGAACAATTACCCCGAAGCTCTAACCGCATTCCAGCAAGGACTGAAACTCAACCCAAAGTCCACCGGGATTCACAACGACCTGGGCAACCTGTATGTCGCTCAAGGGAACCTCGACCTCGCCGAAAAAGAATTCCGCGAGGTGCTGCGCCTCAGTCCGGCGGACTACGACGGCAACTACAATTTGAGCCTGGTCCTCCTAACGAAGAAGCACCCGGCAGACGCGATTCCCTTCTTGCAGCGAATCCACCCGCAAACAATTGCTTCGCGCATCACTCTGACTAGGGCCTATCTTGAAGCTGGCAGGACGGCGGAGGGTTTGAAGGCGGCGCAGGAACTCTCTGCGCAAAACAAAGAAAACGTGCAGGTGCATTTCACGCTAGGCGTATTGTTGGCAGCCGAAAAACAGCATCGCGCCGCGCAACTCGAACTCGAACAAGCGAATGTGCGCCAGCCTCAAACCTTCGAGATTCTCTACAATCTCGGAGAGGTCTATCTGCAGGGCGACGAATACGCGAAGGCCGAACTCGTCCTGAAGCGCGCGCTGACAATCAAGCCCGATTCCCCCGAGACACTTTATCTCCTGGCCCAGGTCTACACCGCGCAGCAGAAACCGGTTGACGCCCTGGATCTGCTCGTCCGCGGCCACAAACTTGCCCCCAACAACATCGACATCATCTACTCCCTCGCGCGCGTAAGCATGTCTCAAAACTACTACGAGGACTCCATTCCTCTGCTGGAATCGGGCCTGAAACTTGCCCCTCAGCGCGCGGATCTGCACGCGGCTCTCGGTGAAAGTTACTTCATGTCCGGCAAAGTAGAAAAGGCCATCGAAGAATTCAATCATTTGATCGATTTGGATCCGTCCGCGCGGTCCTATGCGTTTTTGGGATTCTCCTACCGCCGCTTGGGGCGCTTCGACGAGGCGCGCAAATATTTTCAAGAAGGCCTGAAGAAAGATCCGCGAAACTCGACGTGCCTGTTCAACCTCGGTTACATTGAGGAACGCCAGGGAAATCATCTGGCCGCCGAACATCTTTTCCAGGAAGCGCTCCGCGCGGACCCTGAGCAATCCGATGCCCTGCTCGAGCTCGCGAATTTGCGCATCAAAAGTAAACAATACGCGGAGGCTGCCGAGCTGCTCAGAAAATATGTCCGCGTGAGCCGCTCGCCGGCGCCAGGATATTACAAGCTGGCCATGGTCGAGAGGAGCCTCCACCAAACCGAAGCCGCTCAGCGGGATTTGAGCGTCTTCCAGACTCTCTCCAAGAATGCCTCCACTGGGCCCTATCCCTACCAACATCTCTTTGATTATCTCGACAACCGTTCGAATCTCTCCGGCAAGGAGAAGACGCAACTCGACCTCACCGAGTTGTCGGCGCAGATCCAGAAACAACCGGACCAGCCGGAAAATCTGTACTTGCTCGCCGAAGGCTATCTAAAACTCGGAAAGGTTCAGGAAGCTCGCCAAGCCATCGCGCAGCTCGACCAACTCAGTTCCGGAGACTACCGCACGCAAACCGGCATCGGTGTTTTGCTAGCGCGTTACCATTTGTATGACGACGCCATCCAGCATTTCCAGTCGGCAAAGCAAGCCAACCCTGATTCCGATGATGTGAAGTTCGATCTCGCGGACGCCTATTTCCGCAAAGGCCA
Source organism: Candidatus Acidiferrales bacterium (assembly GCA_963792145.1). Lineage (GTDB taxonomy): Bacteria > Acidobacteriota > Terriglobia > Acidiferrales > UBA7541 > Acidiferrum. Next base: position 156,311 of record CAWBVH010000030.1, on the reverse strand, counting down.
ATATCAACAGGCCCTGGATGTTGCGCAACAAGTCTCGAGCGCTGGCCAGCAGGACGATGCTTTCCTCTCTCTGCTCGCCGACATCAAGGCTCATCTCGGCCAGCCGCCCGAAGCTTCGCAGATTTATCGCAATGCCATTCGTCGAAATCCTGACAACGACCAATACTATCTCTCGCTCACGCTGCTCCAACTTCGCCAGAACGATCTGGGCGGCGCCCAAAAGACCTTGCAAGAAGGCTTCACTCGAATTCCAGGCTCGGGAAAACTTCTGTGGGGACAGGGATTGGTTTCTGCGTTACAAGGCAACACGATGCAGGCAGCGGAACAGCTGACGCAAGCCGTTGACCTGTTGCCTGAGTGGTCGGGCAGCTATTCCACGTTGGGTGTTTTCTACTACCAGACGGGCCAAATCGAAAAAGCCAAAGAAGTCCTCAGCCGCTTCAAAGGCAGCAACGCTGGCGGCCTCGACGTGAATCGTATTGAAGAGGCCTTGGAAAAAGCGCCTGCCATGCCGCTGGTCGTCAACGAACCAATGCCCATGCTGGCTCGTCAGCAACTGCTCCAATTTGCCCTTTCCGTCGCTGACCGGACTCTCTGAATGCCGAAGATCACGAAGACCAAAAAACTTTCACCCCGCAGGAATTATTTCATCGGGTTCGCTGCACTGGCCCCCATGCTTTTGGCTGCTATCGCTCTAATGGCTCAATCCACACAAGCCCCGAAGCAAAAAGATGCTCCCATCAGCGTCCATTTTACGGATATCCGAAAGTCCGCTGGCATCACCTTTCTGCAGGATTCCACGCAAACCGAAGAGAAGTATTACCTGGAGACCATGGGCACCGGCGTCGCTTGGATCGACTACGACCAGGACGGCTTAATGGATCTTTTTTTCGTGCAGACTGCCGCGACCGACATTTACAAACCGCCGCACCCGTTGCGCTGCGCTCTCTATCACAACAACGGCGACGGCACCTTTACTGACGTCACGGAAAAAGCAGGATTGGCGGGTGAAGGCCATTACGGCCAAGGCGTAGCCGTCGGCGATTTCGACAACGATGGCTACCCCGATCTGTACGTCACCGGCTACGGCAACGCAATCCTCTACCACAACAACGGCGATGGGACTTTCACCGACGTGACCAGCAAAGCCGGTGTCGCGGATCAGGGAATGTGGTCCACCAGCGCCGGCTGGTTCGATTACGATAAAGACGGCTGGCTCGACCTCGTCGTCACCAACTACATCGACTGGAGCCCGAAGAACAATATCTGGTGCGGCGAACATCGGCCCGGTTACCGCTCCTATTGCCATCCCGGCAACTACAAGGGACAGAAAACCAAGCTGTTTCACAATAACCACGACGGAACTTTCACCGATGTCAGCGACGCTTCTGGTGTAGGAAAGCCGGAGTCCAAAGGCATGGGCGTGGTTCTCGCGGACTTTAACAATGACGGCTGGACCGACATTGCCATCGCCAACGACTCCTGGCCCAATTTCCTTTTCCTCAACAAGCATGATGGTACCTTTGAGGATGTGTCGTTTGTTTCGGGCATGGCTGCCAGCGAAGATGGCCGCTACGAAGCAGGCATGGGAATCGACGCAGCGGATGTGGATCGCGACGGCTGGCAGGATGTCTACATCACGCACTTGGACTTCGAGTTGAACCGTCTCTACCACAACAATCACAACGGAACTTTCGACGACGCCACGTTTTCTTCCGGCATCGGAAACAAAGCCATGGGAATGAGCGGCGTCTCGATGAAGTTCATGGACTACGACAACGATGGCTGGCCAGACATCTTGCAGGCCAACGGCGCAATGGTCGACAACGTGGCCCTCTATCACAGTGAAGTCTCTTACAAAGAGCCGCTGCTGATGTTTCGTAACCTCGGCAAAGGGCAGTTTCAAAAAGTTTCCGATTCACTTGGTCCTGATTTTATCCGCCCGATCGCCGGCCGCGGCTTGGCCACAGCCGATTTCGACAATGACGGCGATCTCGACATCGCGGTGAATGTTCGTGGCGATTATCCGGAAATTTTGCGCAACGACGGCGGAAATGCCAATCACTGGCTGGAGGTTTTGCTCATCGGCACAAAGTCGAACCGCGACGGCATCGGTGCTTCGCTAAAATTGACCTCCGAGGGATTTGTCGAAGTGGAACAGGCTAAAGGTGGTATGGGTTATATGTCGGCCAGCGACCCGCGAATTCACTTCGGCCTTGCAAAGCGCACGAAGATCGACTCGCTGGAAATTACGTGGCCCAGCGGCCAAGTCGACCGCTTGACGAATGTGCCACTCGCTCAAATCATCGCCGTCAAGGAAGGTACCGGAATCGTCCCGCGAAACTTCCCCAAGGTGCCAAGCCGATGACCCTGCATCTGCCGCGACGACGATTTCTTGGCTCTTCCTTTGTGGCGCTCGGCGCAACGCTACTTGATGCGCTCGCTACGCCGGTCTGGAAGTGGAATCGCTCGGCTATCCTCGAAGCAAAATCCCTTCCGAATACTCCCGCGGCCTCGCCCGTCACTTTCGTGGACGTTGCCCGCAAAGCCGGGCTCACCATACCGAACGTCTGGGGTGGCCTCGAGCACAAACGTCTCATCATTGAAGCGAAGGGCAGCGGCATCGGTTTTTTCGACTACGACAACGATGGCTGGCTCGATATCTATCTGACGAACGGTTCGCGCCTTGACGCCAAATGGCCCACCGGCGCCGCTCCCACTTCGCACCTCTACAAAAATAATCGCGACGGCACGTTCACCGACGTCACCGAAAAATCCGGTCTCGGCCGTACCGGTTGGCAAACCGGCGTGTGCGTCGGCGACTACGACAACGATGGCTGGGACGATCTGTTCTGCTGCTTCTGGGGACACAATATCCTGTTCCACAACAATGGCGACGGCACCTTTACCGACGTCACCCGCAAAGCCGGTCTCTACAATGAACTGGTTCGCTGGGGCTCCGGCTGCACCTGGTTCGATTACGACCGCGATGGCCACCTGGATTTATTTGTCTGCAATTACATCAAACTCGACCCAGCCACCGCTGCGAATCCCGGAGACGCTGCCTCCTGCCAGTGGAAAGGCATTCCCGTAATGTGCGGCCCGCGCGGCCTTGCTGGAGACACGAACAATCTCTTCCGCAACAATGGCGACGGCACCTTTACCGACGTCACCGAAAAAGCCGGCATCCTCAAACCCGGCCCGCGTTACTCCATCACGGCCGTCTCCTACGACTTCGATAACGACGGTTGGCCCGACATTTACGTCGCGGTCGATTCCGAGCCGAGCATCCTGTTCCACAACAACCACGATGGCACGTTTACCGACGTCGCCGTGGGCGCGGGTTGCGCCTACAACGAAAATGGCCATGAGCAGGCGGGCATGGGCCTCGCCGTCGGTGATTACGATTGCGACGGCTGGTTCGACATTTTTAAAACTAACTTTGCCGACGATACCTGCAATCTGTACCACAACAACGGCGATGGCACGTTCACCGACGAAGCGTTTTCCTCAGGCGTTGGCATTAACAACCAGTACGTCGCGTGGGGCTGCGGCTTCATCGACTACGACAATGATGGCTGGCCGGATATTATGCAGGTCAACGGGCACGTCTACCCGGAAATCGAAGCCCACAGCCTCGGTCAGACTTTCAAAAATCCCCGCTTGGTCTACAAAAATCTCGGAGGCGGCAGATTCAAGGATGTTTCCTCAGAACTGGGGCCCGGAATCAGCGAGCGTTTTTCCAGCCGTGGTGCCGCTTTCGGCGACTTTGATAACGATGGCGATATCGACGCCCTGATCTTGAACATGAATGACATCCCTTCCCTGCTGCGCAACGACGGCGGCAACTCGCAAAACTGGCTCAAGATCAAATTGATTGGAACGAAATGCAATCGCACCGCCATCGGAGCTCGCGTGCGCGTCGTCACCGGCAATCACGCGCAAATGAATGAGGTCCACAGCGGAGCCAGCGTCATGTCGCAATCCGATCTGCGCTTGCACTTCGGATTGGGCAAAGCCCAGCTAGCCGATGTTGTGGAAGTAAAATGGCCCACCACGCAAAAAGTGGAACGCTTCACGCAGGTCAAGGCAAATCAGATCCTCACCATTCGCGAAGGCAGCGGAATTGTCGACACGTTCAAGCCCAAGCTAAAGTAGCGCGTCGCGCCTTCAGGACACAGTTGTCATCCTGAGGCGATCCGACGAGGATCGCCGAAGGATCTCAACTCTCACGATGCCTCCCAAGCGTATTTCCATCCGGCAACTTCCGCCTACGGATGAATCCGTGCCGCCCACCCGCCACCCGGCGCTAATTTGATCTTCAATTTGGTCGCGCGATTCACCTGCGACTTCACCAGTTTGTAGTCGCTTGCCATCCGGTCAGCGTTCTCGCCATCCTGATAAGCATCCATCTGAAAATTCCCCTCGGGCAGGAACGAGAAATCAATCTCCAGTTCGCGCGCCGTCCAATTATTCATCGCACCCACATACCAATCCGAACCATTCCTGCGCGCGACTGCCACGTACTGCGCAATTTTTCCATCAAGCGCCTTCGATTCATCCCATTGCGTCGGCACCGCCGCGAGGAACTCCATCGATTCCGGTTCACGCAGGTAATTCGACGGGCTGTCTGAGAGCATCTGCAAGGGACTCTCGTACACCACGTACATCGCCAACTGCTGACAACGCGTCCCGAGCGCCATCGGGCGGTGGTTTATAGGAGCGAAGCGTAGTCTTCGTCGCATTCAGCATCGCTCCGGGTGTGTAGTCCATCGGGCCAAGGAACATTCGCGTGAACGGCAGTGTGACGTTATGCTGCGGCTCGGCCTCCGCACTCCACTTGCTCCATTCCATCCCGCGCACGCCTTCCGTGCTGATTAGGTTAGGCCAGGTCCGCGTCATGGTCGCAGGCTTCTGGTCGCCGTGAAAATCCACCAGCATTTTGCGCTTGGCCGTTTCTCTACTGACTTTATGGTAGTAGTTGATCAGAATCTCATCGCTGCGCTGCATGAAATCAACTTTGATTCCCTTGACGCCCCATTTTTGATATTGATCCAGCGCGGGAATCAGCTGATCATCCAGCGTTTTCCATACCACCCACAGGATCACGCCAACATTTTTTTGTTTCGCGTACGTCGTCAACTCTTCCATATTTATTTCCGGCACGACGTCCAGCACATTGCCAAGTTTGTACCAGCCTTCATCCAGGATGATGTACGGGATTCCGTACTTCGCGGCGAAATCGATGTAGTACTTATACGTTTGCGTGTTGATCGCCGGCTTTGAAGTCCACGCCGTAAACATTGTTGTCGTTCCACCAGTCCCAGGCCACCTTGCCCGGCTTGATCCAACTGGTGTCCTGCACCTGTGACGGTTTCTCCAGTAACCACACCAGCGGATTGGTCAGCAAATCGGCGTCACGGTCGGCGATGCCCAGCACGCGCCATGGAAAAGTGCGCGTTCCCGTCGTGACCGCGATGTAATCGGCGCTTTCCACAACTTTGTAATCGCGATCTCGGAACAGTTGCTTCTTTCAAAGGATAAGGCGGAAAAGTCGCGTTCAGCCCGGTTCCACCTGTTCCCAACAGCCAAAGCCCGGGGTATTCCTCCACATCCGATTCCGCTATGGCCACTTTTGCGCCTTCGCCCACATCCACCACCGCCGGCAAGCTCGCCAGAAAGTCCGGGTTGATCTCAAACAAATGCTGCGGCAAATATTTGCGCTCATTGTGCGAGAAGAAACTGTCCTCTTGGGGATAGAAGACGGCGAAATTACGAGGGAAACGGAAATTTGCTTCTTCCCCGTAGATTTTCACCTGCTGCGCGGGCAGAGAAGTTTCGAAGCGGTAAGCAACTCCTTCGTTGTATGCGCGAAACACCACGGCATACCCGCCTTCCATGTCCAGGCGCAGCTCATTGTAATTGTCTCGAATCTTCGCAAATTTCTGGCGCACCACCGGCTCAAGCATCTGGTCGTTGTGCCGTTCCTTCGACCCCGCGACCTTCACCTCGCGCCCTAACACTTTGTGGTCAACGTCCAGAGACAGCGAACTGTCCTGCAGTATCCCTCTGCCGTTCAGTACCACGTCGTAGCGAATGCCTTGCGCTGTGCGGATTTGTACTTCGATTCGCTTGTCGGGTGAGCGCAAATCGTAGCTCGCCTGTGCCCTCGCCGACATCGCCATCCCAAACACGGCTACCGTCATCAAAAGAGACTTCGACCATAACGTATTCATGGCGCAGCTCCTTCTTTCCGCTTTCTCAAAATTGCGATGAGACTCGGCCACCCGCTTCGCGCTAGGCCGTTTCTGGAGCGACATTCACAAGCTCGAATTGAATTTTCTGTACACCGAGGACTGGGTGTGTCGCGGTCAGTTGCACCGTTCCCGCTTGTTCCTTCGCGCGAATCCAGATGGCCCCTGTGCCGCCTACCAAAGCAAACGGATTATCGCCGATGATCTCCGCCGGGCCTTCGAGTTCGAGCTTGATCGCGTCGTTCGCAAACGGCCGTATCGCGCCGTATTCATCCGTCACGCGAAGCACCACGCGCGTCGTGTCGGCTCCGTCGGCATTCAACTTTGTGTCATCGGCCAGCAGCGAGAATTTCTGGTCGATACCCTTGCCCGAAAGCGTCTTGGTAATCACCTTCTTGCCCTGCAGATATCCTTCAATCCGCAAGTCTCCCCACTGATGTACGGCAGACCCCAAACTCGCAGTGAACGGCGCATAGCGCAGGTGTTGGAATTGTGTTTTGTCCGGGTCGGCTTCGGCCACCAATTTATCGCCAACATAGAATTTCAGGTGGTCGCAGTTCGAACACACCATGCCCTTCGTAAATCCTATCGATTCATCGCCACGCGCCCAGTGGAACGCGGGCTCCAGTACAATTTCTTCCGAAGGATCGCATTGCGATTTGTAGAAGCCCGCCGCAGGCTTTGGCTCACGAAAAATGTCGGTCACTCCGTGGTAACAAATACGGTCGCCGCTGCCAAAATCATAGTGCGTGTTGTAGTCGAACGCGCACCAGCCGATTCCACCTGCATATTGCGGATTGGAAGCCAGTTGGTCGTGAACCCGCGCATGGCGGACAGTGTGCTCCATCAGCCGCTCTTTATTATCGATGGTCTTTGTCGGATACGTGTGGCCGACAAACTCGGTGTTCAGGTAGCGTGGATGATTGGGCGGCTTCAACGGGAAGCCGAAGTCATTCATGGTGAAAACGTCCTCCAGGAACTCCGATTCCTGGAAATTACGGATGCCGCCCGTTTGACGCGTTGGATCGAGCTTGTGCGCAAGCGCATTAGTGCGTATGTAGAAATCGTGATCGTCTTTCGATTCGTTGATCCGTACGCCCCACAGGATGACGCTGGGATGATTCCAATCGCGCTCGATCATGCGTTTCACATTGTCGATGGAAATCAGCTTCCAGGCTTCATCGCCAATATGCTGCCAGCCGGGAATTTCTTCCAGCACCAGCAGTCCCAATTCGTCGCAAGCATCCAGAAAATGCCGCGATTGCGGGTAGTGCGACGTGCGCACAATATTGCACCTCAGCTTCACCCGCAGGATTTCCGCATCTCGCCGCTGTGGCCGCCCAGGCATGGCCTGACCCACAAACGGGAACGTCTGATGGCGGTCCAGACCTCGCAGCTTGATCACCTTGCCGTTCAGTTCGAATCCGTGGTCGGTGAATTGCGCTTCCCGAAATCCAATTCTCCGCGAATCCTGATCGACAGTTTGCGTCCCTTTCACCAGCCGCACATGAACGGAATACAGATTCGGCGTGGCCAGGTCCCACAATTTGATGCCGCTCAGATTTTCGAGCATCACGGAGTGCGCGACCGGCTCGGTCGTTGCCGCTGACGCCGGAACTTTCGCCGTGCCCTTCACGAGCACTTGATTCCCATCCCGCAGCTCAACCTCAAGATTCATCGGCTCGCGCGACGCTTCCAGGCTCTGCAGGAAGCAGTCCACCTGCACTCGCGGATGCGGAGTCAGAACATCCATGGGTTTCGCAAAAATGTTTTCGATGAACGTTCCCGGAACCACGCGAAGCGACACCTCGCGGTACATCCCTCCGAACGTCAGATAATCAATCTGATATCCGAACGGAGGAATATCGGGCCGCTCGGTCGAATCCACATCAACGGCCAGCACATTTTCGCCGGCAAAATCGATGTGCGGCGTCAAGTCAAACGAAAATGGCGTGTAGCCGCCTTTGTATTCCCCGAGCCGCACGCCATTAATCCACACTGTCGACGCGGTCATCACGCCTTCAAAGTCCACAAACACGTGCTTCCCGCGCGCTTCCGGAGGCAGCTTGAAACGCCGCCGGTAAATGGAAACGAATTCGTAGTCCTTGTCGTCGAAACTGTGCCAGGGCAGTTTGATGTTGGTGTGCGGAACAACCACGCGTTGAAACGCCGCGTCGTCGAAAGTTTTGTCGTGGGCCCCTTCCACAAACTTGGAGTTGTAGCGCCAGTTGCGATTGATCGGAAGAATCAGCCGTCCGCCAGCCACAGAATCGCTGCCTTGCTGCGGACTTTCTGCTAACGCACCGTGCGCCAGAGTTGCGCCGGCAATCACCGTTCCTGTCGTTCTCAAAAAATTTCGTCGGTCCATGTCATTCCTTAGTGTTTGGTCTCGTCAGAAACATGGAACAGAAAACCAGAACGGGAAAAGCTTAACAGGTCTGTCAACCATTTTCCGTGCGCCCAGGTTGTTTGCGAATGAAATTCCGCGAATTCCGTGGGGAAATCCGACCCGTTATCCCGGGTACCACGTGTGACGGCGATCGCCTGCATTCCGCTCGTAAGTCCAGGCTTCTTCGATTAGTCGCTTCAGGTCAAAGCGCGGCCTCCAGCCGAGTAGGAACTTCGCTTTGGAATTGTCCAGCCAGGTTGAATGATAGGGAGTTTTGATCTCCACGGAGGGAATTCCTCTTGTTTGACGCAGATACTCGGCGACCTGCCGATAATCCACCGGCTCGTCCATACAAATGTTGAAGGTCTGCTGCCGCGCCTTGGGATGGTTGAGGGCCTTCAGAATGGCATCCACGAGATCGCTGATGTGCACGAAATTGCGTTTGATGGGCACGCCTGCGGCATCAAGCATCAGGGGCATCGCGCCACTCTTGCAATAGGCGTCGGCGCGTTCGGGCCCGACCAAGTCTCGCCAACGCGGGCCACCAAAAACGTCGTCGCCAAACGAAAGTGAGTATTTAAAATCATCCTTTTCCATGATCCACGGCGCCCGCAGACAGCATCCGTTGAGGTCGTATTGGATAAAATATTGCTCCAGCATCACCTCTTCCAGGACTTTCGATAGCGCGTAACATCCAGGATAAGCGCCATGTTTCTGCTGTTCCGTGACCGGCGACGGATGGTCGTAGAAAAAATGGCCGACCGCAGCGTCGCCGCCGATCAGGATGAACTGCTGGAAGGGAGGCCTGGACCGGCACTCTTCGAGCAGCCAAAAGAGTCCCTTAACAGCAACGTCGATAATATCGTCGGGCGTTTCTTTGCACGTGGCGCAATGCAGTACATGCGTAACGCCATCCAAGGCTCTGCGCACCATTGCACGATCAGAAATATTGCCCTGGACAATTTCCAGCCGCGGGCGCGGATCCAGAAGTCTGTTGTGGCATAGCGCGCGGATGCTCACATCTTCGAAAGCTTCAGAACTAAGCGCGCGCTCAATAAAATTGCGTCCGACCTTGCCGGTCGCGCCAGTGACCAGAATTTGCATCGTTCATTCCGCCGTTCGGCTTGATCTTTTCTCTCGGCATTACACATCGCACAAATCGACGGCTTGCCTCAACGAAGTAAGCGGATCGCGCGTGGGCACAAATTCATGTGCGACATATCCTTGAAATCCGGTCGCCGCAATCCCGCGCATCACCCCGTCCCACTGCACTTCCTGTGTATTGTCCAGCTCATGCCTGCCCGGAACTCCGCCGGTGTGGAAGTGTCCCAGCCACTGAATGTTCTGCTGGATCGTGCGGATCAGGTCTCCTTCCATGATCTGCATATGGTAGATGTCATACAGCAGTTTCACGCGCGGCGAATTCACCGCCTCCACCACACGCACTCCCCACGCCGTGTGGTCGCACATGTAATCCTTGTGGTCCACCTTGCTGTTCAGCAGTTCCATGCAAATCGTTACGCCATGATCTTCCGCAATTTTCTTTACGCGGTTCAATCCCGCAATCGTATTTTTGGCCCCTTCCTCGTCTGACATCCCCGCGCGATTCCCAGAAAACGTGATCACGTTCGGCACTCCAGCCTTGGCCGCTAGCGGAATATTCTTGCGAAAAGCTTGTTCTATCTTCGCGTGATTTTCCACCCGATTCATCGCACTGGCGATCTCGCCGCCTCCCGCGTATCCCATGCTGCAAATAAGTCCATAGCGCGCGGGCACCTGGAACTCTTCCAGATTGAGCAGATCCACCGCCTTCAAGCCCATCTGCGCAGCGCTGGCGCAAAGATCATCCAGCGGAATCTGCTGGTAGCACCAGCGCGACACCGATTGCTTCACGCGCCCTTTGCGCGGAACCGGCGGGTTTTGCTCAGACCACAACGTCGATGGGACGGAAGCCATAGTCACACCCGAAATGGTGCTCTTCAGCATGTTGCGACGCGATACTCTGGTCATAGCGATTTTCCCGAGTCTACCCGAGAAACGCCGCGCCAGCGAGTTTGTTCTGCCAAAAGGTTGCGCACCACTCGCGTTTCAAGCCAACTATTTTTTGACAAGGTAGCCTCGCGCCACTTCTTGAAATTGTTGTATTTGATTTTCCTGCCATCGTTGGTCGCGGCCTAGTTCAACCGCAAGGATTCGTGCAACGCGCGGCGCCATCTGCATCGCTGCCCTCGCGTTCAGGAAGAGCGCCCGGATGCGTCGCGCCAACACGTCTTCCACCGAGCGCGCCATCTCCTCGCGCGCGGCCCATACAACTTCCGCGGCGCAGTACGGCAGTGCCGGATGCAAAGCTTCGCCGAGACGAGCATCGGCACGAATCATCTCCTGAATCAACGGCGCGTCGGACCCGTAAAACGCGAGCGACCCAAAACGCTCCGCTTTCTGATCGTGTCCGTGGATGTTCAGATGTTTCGTGACGCTCGGACGTTCCGTCAGGCACGCTAGCGTTGCGGCCTCGTCCACGCAATGCTCCGCCATATTTCGGTAAGTGGTCCACTTGCCGCCCGCAATATTCACCAGGCCCGTGCGATCAATCTGAATGGAATGATCGCGCGAAAGAGACGCCGAATTTTTCTTGTCGCCAGAGCGCAACAGCGGCCGTATTCCCGCGAACGTGCTCAGTATGTCGTCCTTCGTCGGTTTCTTCGCAAGGTACTGGCTCGCCGTATTGAGCATGAAGTCGATTTCTTGTTCCATCGGCACCGGTTCCAGGCTGGCTTGTTCCACGGGAGTGTCCGTGGTGCCCACCAGCGTGTGCTCGTGCCAGGGAATGGCAAACAGCACGCGCCCATCACTCGTACGCGGCACGATGATGGCGTGGTCTCCGCAAAGAAATGATTTATCCAGAACAATGTGCGCCCCTTGGCTTGGGTAAACCATCGCTTCTGCGTTTGGGTCCGCCAACTGCCTCACCGAATCGGTGAACGGTCCCGTAGCGTTGATCACCACCTTGGCGTGCCATGTGAATTCCTCGCCGGTCTCCACGTCGCGCGCCTCCACACCGTCCACCATGTTGTCCGCGTCTTTCGTCAGACCGGTCACTCGCACGTAGTTAAGCAGCGTCGCGCCCTGCTCAACCGCAGTCGCCACCAGATCGATCAACAACCGCGCGTCATCAAACTGCCCGTCGTAGTAGATGACGCCGCCGCGCAGACCGTCGGTGTTGATGTTCGGCAAACGTTTGAGAGTTTCTTCCTTGGACAGCAGCTCGGAAGGGCCGAACCCATACTTCCCCGCCAAACCTTGATAGAGCTTGAGCCCGATGCCGTAGAACGGTCCTTCCCACCAGGAATAGTTGGGCACAACGAAAGGGATCTCGCTCACCAGATGCGGCGCATTCTGCCGAAGAATGCCCCGTTCCTTCAGTGCCTCCATCACCAGGGAAACTTGCCCTTGCTCCAGATATCGCACGCCGCCGTGCACCAGCTTGGTGCTGCGGCTCGACGTTCCCTTCCCAAAATCGTGTTGCTCCAGCAGCAGCGTTTTGTAGCCGCGCGCCGCTGCGTCCAGTGCCACGCCGACACCCGTCGCACCGCCTCCGATCACAATCATGCTCAGAGGCTCGCGTTGCGCACGAGCTTGCTCCAACATCTCCGCGCGTTTCGTCGGAATTCTCCTCCCTGGGATATTTCGTGCGGGCGAGCGCTAAGCAGTGTGTTCGCCAGCCAACCAGTGAATCATGGAAGCGCGGAGCCGGTCCAGCGTCACCGGTTCGACCTCGTGCCACAGCGCAAACTCCGGCGGCGCGATCGCCTACGCCTCCGCCAAATTCTCGGCCATGCAAACGCACGCGGTGTTGCGCCGATATTTCATCATAGCGCTCGCGGCCAGCCCACCGCATGACCCTGCCGCCCGCCGCCTGAATCGCTCTCGGTGGCAAAGTGTTGCCGTCGCGTGCTCGGAAAATTCTATTTCTGACTTATGGGCTTGCTTAACTGCCTAACTCAAGGCATTTTATAAACCACAAGGGCGCTCTTCCCGCGCGTCGGTCACAAATCGAGAACCCGACTTCCATCACGACCGACACAGCCAACATTGACCCAGTGATCGTCTTGATGATTTACCCGCTTTATGCAGTGGAAAGGATCGCGAAATGAATCTGACGGCCATTGATTGGGTCATCATGTTTCTTTACTTCGCCTTCGTCCTGGGCATTGGCATCTTCCTCAAGCGATTCATGAAGACCAGCACGGACTTCTTCCTTGCCGGCCGTTCCCTCCCGGCCTGGGTTTGCGGCATCGCCTTCATGGCGGCGAATCTTGGCGCCGTGGAAGTGATTGGCATGGGCGCATCCGGCGCGAAATACGGAATTGCCACCAGCCATTTCTATTGGATTGGCGCGATTCCGGCCATGGTGTTCGTCGGTCTCTTCATGATGCCTTTCTACTACGGCTCGCGTGCACGCTCCGTGCCGGAATTTCTGCGCCTACGTTTTGATGAAAAGACCCGCGCCTTCAACGCCATTTCATTCGCCGTGATGACGATTTTCTCGTCGGGCATCTCGATGTATGCCATGGCGAAGCTGATTCAGATTCTTCATATCCTCGACGTCCCGCTCGCCAAGATGGGCTTGCCCGTGTCCTGGTCCTTTCACCTGAGTATCTTCATTTCCGCCCTGATCGTGTTGGGTTACGTCTTCCTCGGCGGCCTGACTAGCGCGATTTACAACGAGGTCCTCCAGTTCTTCCTGATCGTCGCTGGATTTTTGCCCCTCGTTCTACTCGGCCTGAAAGGTGTGGGTGGGTGGAGTGGGCTGAAGACGCGGCTGCCGGAAACGTTCACGCATTCCTGGCTGGGCATGACCAATCCGCACAACAATCCCCTTGGCGTTGAGTGGTTCGGCCTGGTGATGGGCCTCGGCTTTACACTCTCGTTTGGCTATTGGTGTACAAATTTCCTCGTGGTTCAGCGCGCCATGGCCGCGGGCTCGATGACTGACGCTCGCCGCACGCCCCTGATCGCAGCCGTGCCGAAGATGTTCTTTCCGGCTCTTGTGATTCTTCCCGGGATGATCGCTCTGGTGGTGCCGACCACGCAGCACGCCGTCACCGTCAACGGCGTCGTTCAGATGCAGTCGGTCACCGAGGGAGGAAAGGGCCTCATCCCCGTCAAGGTCGATGTTGCCACCGGCAAGCCTGCGCTCGACCGTGATGGAAAGCCTGTTCTCGACTACGACCTTGCCATTCCCAACTTGCTGCTGCACTACTTCCCCACGGGAATTTTGGGCCTCGGCCTCACCGCGCTTCTGGCCAGCTTTATGTCTGGAATGGCCGGCAACGTCACCGCCTTCAACACCGTCTGGACCTACGATATCTATCAGTCCTACATCCACAAAGGCGCTTCGGACAAACACTATTTACACATGGGACAGTTCGCCACTATCTTTGGCGTCTTGTTCTCGATCGCCGCAGCCTATGCGGCCAACTCGTTTCAATAACCTGATGGACTTTCTGCAATTAGTGTTCGCCTTTGTGAACGCCCCGTTGTTCGCCACGTTCCTCCTCGGCATGTTCTGGAAGCGCACCACGGGCCACGGCGCGTTTGTCGGCCTGCTCTCCGGCACCGCTGCGGCTGCCCTTCACCACGGCTTATCACTGCCGCAAGGGGACAGCATCGGAATCAAAGGCGGCTGGATCGCGGTCCTTCACAACTATCCCAGCGAGATGGCGCAAAACTTCTGGACCGCCATTTGGGCCTTTGTCACTTGTTTTGTAGTTACTGTCGCGATCAGCCTCGTTACCAAGCCTCGCGATGAAAAGGAACTCGTCGGGCTGGTGTACTCCCTGACGAAAAAGCCCAGTGAAGAGCACCTGACTGTGGCACCAGCGCCCTGCCTTTCTCGGTGTTGTGGTCCTTGTGCTTGCACTGGTACTAAATGTTATTTTCAGGTAGACGGGAGACTCGCGATGAGCCTGGATATTCGTTACCCCATCGGATGGATGTTTAGTTTGTTTGGAGTGATCCTGGCGTTGTTTGGTTTGTTCGGCGACAAGCAAATCTACGCGCGCTCGCTTGGCATCAACATCAATTTCGACGCGGGCGTGGGTCTGCTCGTTTTTGGTCTCTTGATGCTGCTGCTAGCCTGGCGCGGCTCCGCCAAGCTCAAGGCTGCTTCACACCCGACCACCACTAAAGCCTGATCACCAAAGCTTCAGGCTGAGGCATCCTGGAACACCATGTTTGTATCCTGAATTGAGCGGAGTTCAGCTAGGTAGGACGGCCGGGAGCAGTTTCGAGTTCTCTCTCTTCCGCGCGAATGAAAAGAACAAGATCGCTTCCGGCCGACAAGCAACGATACCGAATCTCGCGGCGAGAAGTTGTCACTGCAAAGTCAAAAACAGGCAAACTAATTGTCGCCAATCCCGATAGCGGCGGCGCCTAATCATCAGTAAGCGTTCTTATCCGTGAAGCCGCGGAACAGCGTCAGAACCACGATGAACAAATCAAACGCGAGCGTCCAGTTGCGCACGTAATACAAATCATATTCCACGCGTTTTTCAATTGACGTATCCCCTCGCCATCCGTTTACCTGCGCCCAACCCGTTATGCCGACCTTCAGATAATGACGCGTGTTGTAATTGCCCACCGACTGCATGAATCTTTGCACCAGGATGGGGCGTTCGGGCCGCGGGCCTACCACGCTCATGTCGCCTTTCAGTACGTTAAAAAACTGCGGCAATTCGTCCAGTCCGGTCTGCCGCAATATTCTGCCGAGCCTGGTGCAGCGTGGATCGCCTTTGATTGTCCATCGCGTGTCGCTATCTTCTTGCGACGAAACCCTCATGGTTCGAAACTTGTACATGCGGAATAGCTTTCCATTCAGACCGACGCGATCCTGCGCAAAAATAATCGGGCCCGGCGACGTCAGGCGCACCGCCAAGGCAATCAGCGCCAGCAGCGGTCCCGCAACGACCAGCATCGACAAAGTGAAAAGACCAGATCGAAGGCGCGTTTCAAAATCACGTAGAGGGCAGACTCGGCTCGGGTAGACTGCAAATCGAGCATCAACAAATCGCCCAGCGGAAAAATCCGCTGGCGCGTTGGAATTCCCTCCCCCACTTCGAGCACCAGTCGCACCGGCACGCACAACGGAGTTAGCTGCGCTCGCAATCGAGGTAACTCGCCCAATGAAGCCGGCGGGATCGCGATGATTACATCGTCAAAACCATTGCCAATTGCCAATTCGTCGACGTCGGAAAGCTCATAGACCGGATGCCGGTCCACGGCACACGATTGCCCGGGTAGCCGAATATGCCCTTTAATCCCGCACGGTGCCACCCCTCCGACAAGTAGTGACTCGGCAACTCGCGCAGCAAACTCATCTGCGCCAACGATCAGAAGTTGAATGGCAGCTTTCTCGTTCAGCCGGCTATTTTTCCAGTACCAGCGGAATCCTTTTTGCAGCAGCAGGGTAAGTAGGAATAGATTGAAGCCGCTGATCCAGATAAATACACGCGAAAAAGTGGAACTGCGATAAAAGAAGTCGATCGCCAACACCGCAGCATACGTCGTTAGGCACGCCAGCAGAATTCGGTGGCTCTTTCCCTCGGCCAGTAGATGCTGTTCCAGTGATGTGAGTTCGTAGTGTTCCGCAGCCAGTGCCCAAAAGACGGTCGTCAACAACAGCAGGCCAAAATAGGTGAATGGATCCACGTCGGCGGAATAATTCGGGATCAGGTGTGTCCCGAACCGGAAATATCCCGCAACGGCGAACGACGCCAGCGGAACCGAAAACACCGCCACCGTCAACAACATTTGTGCGCGTTTGAGTCGGCCACGAATCATAGCGACAAAGCGGAGTACTGGCCTTCCTCCAATTTCTCGGATACAAATTGCCCAAATTTCTCTTTGAAATGCGTTTCGTCGAATCGTTCTGCCTGCTGGCTGATGAAAAATGGCGAGAATCTGCTCTCTGCCGCCTCGAACGCGCGAATCGCTTCCACCAGGGAATCCGTTGATTGTTCCCGAAAGAATACGCCGCAGGACAGTTTCTGCCGGACGCCGGCGCATCCGCATAAAAGCCTTTCACCGTCTCCATGACTCCGCCGCGGCCGAACGCGACAACCGGGCGACCAAACGACAGCGCCTCCACTGGAATAATTCCGAAGTCTTCCTCCCCTGCGAAAAGCAACGCGCGGCAATGCGCGTACTGCTCGCGGAGCTCTTCGTCAGACAGCGCCCCGCAAAACTTGATCGTCGGGCCAGCGTTCTTGCGCAGCGTTTTCCATTGCTCCCCTTCGCCAACGATGTGCAAACGCCGCCCCAAACGATTGCAGGCCTCAATGGCCAGGTCGAAGCGCTTGTAGTCCACAAGCTGCCCCGCGACCATGTAGTAGTCCTCAATTCGATCGGCGAGATAACCGGCGTGCACCTTCACGGGCGGATGAATAACGGTTGACTCTCTTCGGTAATGCTTGCGAATTCGCGCAGCCACATTCTGTGAATTCGCCACGAAGTGATCCACGCGCGCAGCCGAGGCCGCATCCCACAAACGCAGGTAGTGCGCCACAACCGTAAAAATGGGACGCGACACCGTGCCGAGACTCTTGCCATTTCTGTACGCATGATAGAAATCCCACAAATAGCGCATCGGCGAATGGCAGTAGCAGATATGACAGGTCCGCGAGCCCGTCAGAACTCCCTTCGCCGGACCGGATTCGGAACTAAGCACCAGGTCATATCCCCTCAGATCGAATTGCTCCAGCGCAAACGGGTAGAGCGGCAGCATGTGACGGTGCCAGCGCCGGCTGCCTGGTATTTTTTGCAGGAACGAAGTCTTCACCGAACGCCGCTTCAGCAGCGGCGACAACTGTTCATGATCTGCTACCACCGCGAACACATCCGCGTTGGGAAACATGTCCGCCATCGTTTCCACCACACGCTCTCCGCCTCGCCGGTTGACGAACCAGTAGTGCACGATCGCAACCCGCGTCTTCTGCAAATCGATTACGCTGTGCGGTACCAGCTTGGCCGCCTGCTCCTGCTCTCCTACTTTTAGATTGAAACTCATGGCCTCACGCTCGTCGTTCGCGCTCTTCTCAAAATGTAACGGTGATACGCGCTACGCGGGTCCAACTCACCCACATTCTCCAGTCCCGCGCGCCTCAGACACACTTCAATTTCCGCCGAACTCCGCCGAATCCTGCGTATTCCCCGGCGCCAGAACCTGGGCAGCACAAAATCCGGCAGCCCCGTCTTCCACTGGTAGAACAAATCTTGTTCGCGGGTATCGAACTGCAAGTAAGCGATACCGTTTTCTTCAAGAAGTTCGTTGACGGCATGTAGATAACCTTCGATCACCGCGAAATCCGGAATGTGCTGGAACACCAGCAACGAATAGAGGAAATCGATTTTCCCCGCATATTCCCCTGCCTTGTGCAGCAGATCTTCGGGACCCGAAATTGCCGTAAGCTCCACGTTGCGAATGCCGTTGTCGCCGGCAAACGAAACGGCGCGCCGCACCATGCCCTCGGCGATATCCACTCCCACCATTTCCTCGAAATGCCGCGCCATCGGAAAAAGAAGCCGGCCAACTCCGCATCCCAGTTCCAGACCGATTCGTCTGCGAATGGCACGCTCCCGAATCAACGGGAGAAGTTCCTCCTCCACCGTGCGCTCACCGCTCTCCCAAAACTTTTTGGGATCAGGGCTTTTCAGGTCGGTCAGAATGTAGGTATAGGGGTCGGCTTCGGCAAACCTCTCCCAAACTTCATTCGGTGCTTGCTGTGTTCTATGGCTCGATTTCATAACCGTATCTTCGAAACAAATATGGCATTGAGAAAAAACCGGGTGGGATGAACAAGAATTCCGCGTCGATTCACCCTTAATTTCGCGCAAGAAAACGGTAATAAACCTCGATGTGCTTGCGAGTGAACTCCTGCCAGGTGAACTGCTTTGCTCTTTGCAGACCTTTAACTCTCAGCGACTCGCGAAGATCGCTGGAATGCACGAGCCGCTCAATTGCTTTAGCCAAATCGCCCGGGTCGTCCGGGTCAAAATAAACTGCCGCATCTCCCGCCACTTCAGGAAGGCTCGCAGCTTGCGAGCACACCACCGGAGTCCCACAAGCCATGGCCTCGACAACGGGGAGACCAAATCCTTCCGCGTTCGACGGCATCACCAGTAAATCCGCCGTCGCATAAATCTTTGGCAATAGCGCCTGGGAAACATACGGCACAAATACAACTTGGTCGGCGATGCCGAGCCTCAGACATTCGTCAACGATCGCGCGCTTCCACCGGGCGTCGTCTCCAACGATCACAAGTTCATGGGAGAGTTTCTTACGCTGATGGAGCTGCGCCACGCGCCCGTAGCAGCGTCGAAACATTCTTGTGCGGCTTCAAGTTTCCCGACATACAGAAGATACGGCCGCGATATTCCAAGCCTCGACACAACGGACCTGCATTCTTCTTTGTTATATTCGGGATGGAACTCAGCGCCCACTCCGCAATGAATCACAGTAATCTTCGACGAGGGAATTCCCAGCGCCTCCACGATCTGCGCCTTCGAGTAATTCGATACGGTGACGATGTGATCTGCCTTCCGCGCTGCAAAATTCAGCATCGGCCTGGCATAAAGATACGACCTCACACTATGCCTGTAAGGCGCGCAACTGATGTGAATCACGTCCATGATCGAAACGATCAGCGGCCCTCTGTGCAGCAACGGAACGTTATAGTGGGGCACGTGCAGAAGATTGCATTCTTTCGCCGCTCGCGGAACGAGCAATTGTTCCCACAACGTGTAGATCGGCGCATTCACAAC
Organism: Candidatus Acidiferrales bacterium; assembly: GCA_963792145.1. Lineage (GTDB taxonomy): Bacteria > Acidobacteriota > Terriglobia > Acidiferrales > UBA7541 > Acidiferrum. Next base: position 136,847 of record CAWBVH010000030.1, on the reverse strand, counting down.
CGTCACGCGCGAGCACCAATCTCTCACGCGCGGTGCATCTTCTCCCCTGACGATCGCATGCAATTCCAGGCCATTCGCGCTATGGCCAAAACCTTGCAGAAGATTCTCGGTATACGTTCCGATTCCCCCGATCAACCACCTGGCGTCGATTGTAACGGTCTTGGACATAGCTGCGAGCCAATCGAATTGTCCCCGTCGAGACACTTCCCGCGTTTCTTCAAGAAGATAAACCGCAGTCAAGTTGCGTCACCGGCGCAGACGCGCGCGATGTCAGCATCCACAATCCCGCCAACATTCCCACTTCCCGGATCACGATGGCCCAGGCAACTCCGATCGCCCCAAACGCTCGCCCGAGAACCAGATCCAACAGCACCGCCACCGCGGCAGTTACGGCAAACAGTCCCATAAGGCCTGTCTTGCTGTTCGTAGCGATCGCCACATTGGTGTAAACCGAATTCAGAAAGATGAACGGACACGCCAACGCCATCACCGAAGCGAGTGCCCCGCTGCGATAGAATGCCGGACCATAGAGCACGTTCATCAGCCTGGGCGCCGCCCAAAAAGCAAAGAAGGTGCACGGCGTCATGGTGATCGCAATCCAACGTGCCCATGTCCTTGCATAACTTTTCAGACTTTCCGGTGACGCAGACCTGCGCACCATCTCGGGCAGAACTACTGTGCCAAACAGCCACGAAACTACATAGGCCATTGCAAGGATCGCGTTCGGCGCTGAAAAATTGCCTAACTCAGACAGCGGCACAAGTGCGGCCAGCACGATCGTATCCGCCCGCACGATCAGGTTGGCCAAGCCCGTAGCTGACTCCGAATGGCGCAGACTTCGTGATGACCTTCCAAAAAAATAAATTGCTCCGGCCACGTTGGTCGAATGCCAGCCCGCGTTAGCACCAAAAACAAGACAGTGAGTTCGAACATTTGCCCGACAGTAAGCCCAAACAGCAGCCACAATATTCCCCAACCTCGCGTGTACACCAGCCAGATCCAAATCAGCAGTAATAGACTATGGACGACCTGGGTTGCCCCAATCAGATTCGCTTTCGAACACGCCTTCACAGCGGACATCTGCAGCTGCGAGTAAGATTGCAGCGCCGTGCGCGACGTGATCCATACCGCAATCGCCCACACAAACGGTGTGACGCTCACCCACAGACCAATGCCGGTCAGAAGCAACGCGGCCGCGGCGATCAACATTGTTTTGCATAGGTACAATCGACCCAGAATTTCGCCGCGCGCGCTGCCGCCTTGACTCAGTTCCGTAATTGCGGAGGTTTGCAGCCCGCTATCCGCAAACATGATCACCACCGTCACGACCGCCAGGCAGGCTGTGTACGCGCCGAGAACGGTTCCGCCAAAAACGCGAGCGATGAGCAGCGTGGCCGCAAAGTTGGCTGCGCGCACAGCCGCTTCACCCCCAAGAACGCTACTAAGATGTTTGAAAGTGTTCCGCATCGCGAGTTCTGCAGGTAATTTGGCTGGTGCTTGCTGCATCAACTGTTAAAGACCAACAATTATCATGTGCTCAGCAACGATCGTAACTCTGCAGCCTCGGAGCGCTCTCTGCTAACCCACGCAACTCCAAGAACCACCATAGCTCCTACCTTGATCGAGGCGGCGGCTTGCGTTCCAGCGAGGTACACCAGAAAACAGATCCACACAAAGCACAGCGCCGCTCCGTAGTTCATGAATCCCGGCTTGTTTTTCCCTGTTGCCTGAATCACAAGTTCGCACCAGCCAACTGCCAGGCCCCACAAGAAACCCACGGCAATCGCTCCGACATAACCGAAGTTGATGTACCCCTCGCCGATAATCGTCAGCCGGAGACCGCCGGTTTCACTTGTTTCATCTAACCCGATGAGTTTTGTACTGATCGCGCGGAGACTGTGACTGCTGCTCCAGTCGCTGGCGATACTGGGCAAAGGAATCAGTGCCTGCGCGAAGGTTGTCCCATTGAGAGATTCACCGTGAAGTAGCGACAGCGTCCACGCCAGGTCCCGCACTTCGGGAAGCGCTGTGCTTGAGATCATCACCACCTGCCTGGGGCTGACATCCATAGCAATTATCCCAATCAGAAAAATGCATTGAGAAACTATGTAGATAATGGCTACACACACCAGTACTTTGCGGGTGAGCTGGTACACATTGCTCCGTTCAATCCCCACAAGAATCAGAACTGCCAACGCGACAGCCAGCAGGTTCGCGCGTCGCAAGGGCAAGAGCAGAGCGACGCAACCGATCAATGCCGGAAGAATCCTGAGTATTCTCGGGCGCTTCCATGCTCCGAAGAGAACAAACGGAAGGGACACAGTCAGCAAATCCATGGCCCGATTGACCAGCCACTCTTCCTTCGCTGACCCGCTCAAAATGTCGCTCGTGATATACCGCATAACCGGCCATTTGGCTGGCTCCGACAGATACTCTGCGGCGCCCAATTTCCAATACACGAAGAACATGAGTCCCGAGCCAATCAGCAGGATAATCCGAAACAATCTCTCCGCAAGGTCAATGTTGATGGCCAAAGGAAAGCCGCGAATAGTGCTTGAACCGCCGTAATTCAGCTTCCATGCGTAGCCCACGGCGCCCGCAAATAAACCGATGCAATTTATGAGCATTGCCGTCGCGTAGATAGTCTCAGGGTTGGACCTTATGGAAGTATGCTCCGTCGTGAGATCTGCCAAAGTGTAGCCAAATACTATATGGACAACGGCGAACCAGAAAAAGAGGACGCAAAGCGTCTTCGTCGTCCCCAACCGCCTGCCGGCAGTCTGCCGCACCAGGCACACGGTCCCGAACAATAGCGACAAGCCAGTTAGCGCGAGTGCCAGCGGGGCTGCATACTCCGTAATGCCCACGAGGGCAGCCAGTAACAAGGCAAGGAGACAAATCGCGATGATCAAAACAATGAACTCCTAAGCTCCAGAATAATTCGTTCCCCGGCGCGCCTGTTTCTTTCTCAGTCCAGCGGCTCAACATCAATCTGGTCAGCTTCCACGGTCGCTGAACGCTGGATTAGGTCGAAGGAAACCACCAACCCCGCGCGGTTCTTCAAGCGAACAACCACTCCCTTGAGCCCAGTCAGTGGTCCGCCCTTCACCCGCACGCGGCTGCCGACAGCCGGATAGGGGTACGGCTCTACGTTGCCTTCATGCGTCATGCAGCATCTCAGGAACCGAATATCTTCCTCGGACATACAAACCGGTCGACTTCCGAAGCCCACCAAACTCGCGATCCCCGGAACCTCCAATACCTGCAATCGCTTTTGCAACGAAATACGCACGAACACGTAACCTGGAAACAGAGGCCGCATTAAGCGCACCCTGCGGTCCTTCCACTGCCGCATTGAACTGTAGAGCGGAAGAAGTTGTTCAATGTTTCTGAGATCTAGCTGTTCGGCAACTTTCTTTTCGTGATTGGGTCGCGTATAGGCCGCATACCAGTGATCTTCCTCCCCAGCGGAGATTGCTCGATGCGCATCTTGGCACTTACCTTGGACCTGCATGGCCATATACCCTCGTCACCGCCTGCAATTCGCGGAACAAAGCTTCGCCCCGTCACTTACAGGGAACATGTGACCTACCCGTATCCCCAAGAAGATTCCCGCTAATCCCCTTCTGACTGCTTCGTTTCTGCCGGTGTTACCTCCCCGGCAAACCGCGAAACGAATCTTTTCGCACGCGTGAACGTGCTGGCCCGTTGTTGCACCACGTACTCCAGTTGCGGCTGCACGCTCCGAACCATGTTCAGCACAAGGATCTTTCCGGGATCCTCGGGATCGGTTTTTTCCCAATTGTCCTTGCCTAATACCCAACAAGCCCCCAGCACGAATGCGAAAAGCGTACCCAACATCGTCAATATCGCCCGCGGCGGAAACACTTTTTTCTCGGGAATGTCCGGCGGGTCCAGAATTTTTGCGCTTGGAATCTCTTTGGCTTCCTGGACTTTTGCCAACTCGTATTGCTGCGTGAGTATTTCGAAGATGCGTCTCTTCCACCTTTGTTTTTCGGTACAGATCCGCGTACGTCACTCCCAGCAGCGGAAGCTTCCGGATCGACGGATAAAGCTCGCCGTCTTGTGCGTCTTCTCCTCCCGTCGCTGCGAATCCAGGTTTCCCGCCAAGTTTCTGAATCTGCCGATTCAATTCGTTTGACGCGTGCCTGCGCCGTGCGAACCCGCACGTTATAGTCCGTGTAGATCTGACGAAGTCCCTGCAACTCCGTCTCGGTGGCGATCAACTCCCCTTCCAGCGCCGCCGCTGCTTCCACCATCGCTTTGCCCTGTTCCTTGATGTCTATGGTTGCGTTACTGCTTGCAAATTGACTGAACTCCTTTTCCGCCGACTCCAGCTCCACCTTTACCTGCTCAAGCCGGCCCTCCAGAAACTCGCGTTCTCGGTGCGCCGATGACGTATTTAGCTGCGTCACAACGTTATTCAACTGCGCCACGTATTCCTGCGCTATCGCCCGTGCCCGCTGCGGGTCGTGGTCCTGCACATGAATCGTGAGCACTCCGCTCTTGTGATCAATGGAAATGTCAGTCCGGCTCGTCAGCTCTTTTCTGGCATCAACCCACCGCTTTACTCCATAGATCCGGCGCAGATCAAATTTATTCACCAAATCGTCCTGAACCGTGCGACTCGTCAAAACTGTCGCAAACAGGTCGCCGGAGGTCTTCATGCCCAACAGATCGCCGCCAAGAGCGCCGAGGCTGCCACCCATTTTCCCCACGATGCCGGCCAGCATCGCGAGGCCCTGGCCTTGCGGGGGATCCGGCGGCATCAGCCGCGTTATCGATTCGTATTGCGAAGGAATCAGGATCGCGATCACTGCCGTCAGAACTGCACCCCACGCGGCAAATTTGCAGCAGCACCTTGCGCGACTCCCACAGCCGCCCGATTCGCGCAATCCTCTTCCCGCGATTTTCCTGCCGGTCTCGCTGCAAGCGTCTCGCCAGCAGTTCTTCGATCTCCACCTCCCGCAGCATCTCGGTGGCGGGTTTTGTCCCATTGGAACTCATTGGACCGGCTCTCCCACACTCGCGCTCGTGTGTGTCATGGAAATAGGTACAGGGCTGGACTGTCGCTTCCCCCATTGCGGCAGGAAGCCAATCTCAATCGAAGCAGTCACGTTGTTTCGCGAGCCGGGAAACAGTAGCGGAAACGACGATATGTGCTCGAATTGCAAAAGACTTTTCAGATAAACACCCGATCGCGACGTGTACGAGTAACTCGTTTGGAAGTCTTGCCACTTTCCCCCTCCCGGAATGTAATCCTTCAACACCCGGCTCTGCTTCCATGAAAAATCCAGGTTCTGTCGCGGAGACATCCAATAGCGCGTCCAGGCCTGCAACGTCACTCCTTCGCGCCCAACGGTATTCCCCATCAGGTTGCCGTTGTTGGTGTACCCACCGGTGTAGTCGAGATTCCAGTAGTTCAGGTTGCCGTGGTTTTGGAATGATGCGCGGCCCGGTGACGTCGAGCTTGTCCACTCAAAATGCAGGTCCCACTTCGGCAGCAGCGGCAACCGCGGAAGATAGATGCCCGGCCGAAGAACGCTCTTGGTCAGGTTTTGCAGCGGAATTGGATCGTCGTCGTCCTCCAGCTCCCCATAAAACGTCGCCCAATCGTGTATTCCCGGAATGCGCCACGTCCATTCCACCGCCGTCCGTGCGTCGCCCGGGACACTATTTTCAGCGGGGTCAACTCTCCCGATCAGGCTGGAAACGAATCGGTAGGAAGTCAGCGAATGTCCCGTTCCCCCAATCAGAGTTGTCCGCCCGTAGGCGAATTCCAGTGAGCGAAATGGTTTAAAGCTGATTTTCTGACCGTAAATCCACGGCTGCGATGCACCCACGTGCCCATCGATGCGTCCATAAAACTGTTCCACATCGAAAGGCCCCAGAATTTTCGACAATAGAGGAATCTCGAGCGGCCCATCGGGAGAAATCCGCAGCATCGGAAACGGTGCCGCGTTGTCGCTCAGCAGCAGCGAGCCACCCGCGCCCGGCCCCCACGACAGGCTCTGGTTCCCAAAGGAAATTTGCCAGCCGTGCAAGTTAATGCCCGCGTACGCGTCCAACAGCTCAAATTGATTGATCGCGGAAAATGGCGCATCGGACGGGAGAGGCACTTTGTCGCGATTCGCAATGAACGCCCGTTCGGCGCTGGACAATGCAGGCGCAGACGGCGCCGACTGATATTCCCCGCTCACATAAAAGAACAGGCTGCCGTACGTCGCGCTTGCGGAACCACCGGCGATGAAGTTCGTGCCGCGGCGGAAAGGCCGACCGTAGTCGTATGCGTAGGTCTGGCCGAAATGGTAGCCATCGTCGAGCACCGTGCCGCTCGCACTCAAGGCTCGCGCGTAAATCGACTCAACTTCGGCCGACTTGTTATTTGCGCCGGCGAAGGTTGCTTCTTCCCTCGCAAACTCATGATGAAGCGCAATCACAAGCGCGCGCACTTGCGAGTCGATTCGTGGATCGTCTCCACCCGAACCACCCAGCGCTTCGTTCACATCGATAAGCAGACGCGCGCACTGCTCCCGCGACCACGGCCTCGTCCCCTGAAAGGCGCTGCTTAGGTACCCAAGCGCCGCAAGCCGGTCAAACGCCGCATACACCCAACTATCAAGCGGAACATAAGTGGAACCCGGATAATCCGTTACTCCGGACTCATCATCGTGAATCAACGCGCCGATCGGATTCCACGCGGAGCCACCAAGGTCCGGACTATGGTGCGTCCGGTAAACATATTCCGACACCAGCCACCCGATTCCACTCCCAATCAGCACGTCCGAAGGAAAATGCTGCTTGCTACCAACGCTCGCGACGCTCACCGTCGTAGCCAAACCGTATGCCAGAAGCTTTGTCATCGCGCCAGGATACTCATGCGCCAAAATTCCGGCCGCAGCCCACGCCGCCGCGGAATGGCTTGAAGGAAACGAATCGCCACCCTGAAAAAAGTTGCCTTGTCCCGTTCCTTGATCTGGCCGCTCGCGCCCGGTGGCAAATTTCACGCCTTCTGTTACAACCAGGCTGTCCAATACCGCTTCCCCTGCAAGCAAGCCCGTTTCCCGTTGATGCGGATCGTGTGTTCGCATGCTCCACAAATACAGTCCACCGGAAGCCGCGCCCAGTGCCGCCACCCTTCCATTCCTCATGTCCTGAAACAAATTCAGCGTGCTTGGTTTGTTCGAAAGACTTCGACTGAAGCTCGCGTCGGTCAGAATCATTCCCGTCGTAAGCCCCGCAACAGGAATCAGCCACTCCGCATCCGCTGGTTTCAACCGCAATGGGCTCGTCCAGATTTCCTTTTGATCAGAGAAGAATCTTTTGCTGGCCGTTCCAACTTCTGTCTCTCGGCGCAGCAACCAATCTTCATTTTGCTCCCGAACGATGTTCCTCCGATTCGGCTGCGGCTGCGGCGTTTGAATCGAAGACGAACTGGAATACGCGGGCTCATCGTCGGGCAAGGCCTGCTGCGGGCACGCAGCGGGATTCTTCCCCGTGGCTGTCACCATGCCCGCAACCATCAAGTAGCGCGCCAATGCGATTCCTCTCATGACTCTTCGACCGCGGTCCTTACGGATGCAAATAGGCCACCGCAATGGCCACCGACGTTGCAACCTGCGCGGTTTGAATCAGCGTCGTCCAATTCCGGCTGCCGACCCTCGCTGCCTTTTCCGGCACAACAATGGAGTCACCCGGCATCAATACAGCGTTCATCGGGTCGCCTGACCACATACCGCTATTGTTTTTCGCCGCCAAAACGGAGCCGTTAGCATGAATTACAAACACGGCTTTCTTGTCAGCCAACTGCGTCAACCCGCCGGCCTGCGTCAGGTACCAGTTCGCACTTCGTCCGGACACATAACCCACAGCCGTGGCATTAAACACCTGGCCGTTCACCAGTACATAGTTCGCTTTCTTCGGGATCGTTATCACGTCCCCGCTGCGCAACGGCGTGTTCGCGGCGGCCTGCTCAAACGATTTCAGGTTGGGCGATGATTGAATCACCACTCGGCCAACTGGCAAGTTCGTTTCCAGTTGCGTCAACGTCGTGTCTGCCTGTGCGATCGCCGTCAGTTTTGCATTCTTTTGATCCGCGTCGTTTTCCGGCAGCGTCTTCAACTGCATCGCTTCCACTTTTAATCGCGCCACCAACTCCTCATGCGTCTTCATTTCCAGTTCACGCACTTCGCGCCGCGTCAATATCGTTCCGTAAGGATAGGCCTGCTCCGTAAACCCGCCGGCCTTTTCCAGCACCGCGCTCAGCGATTCGCCTGGGCGAATTCCATAAGTGCCCGGATGCTGCACTTCACCGCGAATCGTCACCGTTGCGCCAAGATCGCTCCAACCCGGAATCTTACGAATCGTGAGCACATCACCATTACTCAGCGGCGGATTTGCGCTGGCCTCTCCGTTCATCGCTGCCGCTATGTTGATCGACATGCTTTCCGACTCCGCACCCGCGTTTCCCTTCCCATCCTGATGCGCCAGAATTGCGCTCTGTGTATCAGCGCTGCCCTTCATTCCTCCCGCAACACGGATGAGATCTTCCACACGCATGTTGCTGGTCAGCGGATAACGTCCTGGCTTCGCCACTTCGCCCTTCACGTACACTGTCGGCGGGTCCACCTTCGCTGTATTTCGGTGCACGATGATGCGATCGTGCGGCTCCAGCACCACGTTGTCGTCAGGCTTTCCAGCCAGCGCCTCCCCCAAATTCACGCTCAGAATCGTCATCTTTCCGTCTTTGCCCGTTCGGAAAAGTTGCGCCGAATCCAACGAAGCATCGGACGATATTCCTCCGGCCAGATAAATAGCGTCGCGAAGATGCGCCTGTCCCGAGGTGTTGTACTGTCCCGGAGAGCGCACCTCTCCCCCAACCCATATCTGCGGCGCAGGCTCAAAATCGTACTTGCTGAAGATTCGCACCGTGTCGAGTGGCTGCAGTTTCGGCGCACTTGCGGGATTCGCCAGCGCCGCCGTCAGGTCAAAACTCTCAACCGTCGGCCGGAAATCCGGCGCGTTCAGCCGGATAATCTCCGCGTATTTCCCGGAGGGCTCTGGCAACAGATCCGAATACGACGAGATGAGTTCACTCACCGTCATTCCGTCGTGATAGGAATACCGCCCCGGCCGCAATACATGGCCTTGCAGGTAAATTGCCTTGTCGTTGTAAGGCGCGATCGGGAAGATGTGGATTTTGTCCCCGTCTTGCACTTCAAAATTGCTTAGCTTGGACGCGGCTGCTTCCGTTCCATCCTTCTCCGAAAGATCCAGGCTGAACATCGTGCGGTTTTGGTGTGCCACCAGCCGTTCCACTTCAACGTGCTGCAGCGAGGCCGCAGGCAGAATTCCTCCTGCGAGTTCCAGCGCCTCCTCCAAAGTTGTTTTTCCTTGCAGCTCATAAATCGCAGGCCGCCGCACCATCCCTTCGATCGTCACTTGCGCTCCAACGGAAGGCACCAGCAACGAGTCGCCGTTTTCCAGCCGCTTCTGATCGTCCACTACTCCTCGCAGCAGCAGGCCGTATGCGTCGACCACTTCGATCAGCTGTTTCCCTCGGTAGTGTTTCAGCGAACGCAGCGATCCGTGCGTCGTGATCCCTCCTGCGGCCACCAGCGCATTCAGCGGCGTGGAAAGTGAGCTGATGTCGTACGCGCCCGGCTCCAACACTTCTCCCACCACATAAACGCGAACCGTCCTCAACCTCGAAAGCGAGACGTCCGCCGATATATCGCGATACTCCATGCGCAGCGTCTGCTGCACCGTCGCTTGCACGTCCCCCAGCGTCTTCCCGCTCACCAACATCGGCCCCGCTTCCGGTAGCGAGATGCGCCCTTCCCGATCGACCACCCGCACCATGCGTTGCGAAACGCCTCCCCACAGATCGATTGCCAAGCCGTCACCCGGACCAACCACGTAATCCGGTCCGACCGGCAAATCCATCGGCATTACGTTCGACTCTCGATCTCCGTCGTTGAGAATGGAGACGCCGAAGCGTTCAGGCGCTTTATCGTGCGCGGACACCTGCACGTACATGTCATACAGTGAGGGCACGTCTGCGTACGGATTAGCCTTGTGAACAATCGCGCCCTGCAGCGGTTCTCGGTTAATTTCCGTTCGAGGCATGTCTCCCAAATTGCGCTCCCCAGATGAATTCGTTCGGCTTTTGCCGTTCGCGGGAGCCAGCACGGAATCATTTCTGGAACTGGAAGAGCTAATGTCTATGCTGGAAGAGTTGCCCCGCAACGCGCTGGCTAGACTCTCCATATCCAAACTGGAAGATGGCTGGCGCAAAATTCCGGACATGGCCGCGAGCTGAACCGAGTCGCTCCCATCGCCACTGCTTCGCCCCATGGAGGAAAGCCCGCCGCGCCCACCGCCGGTCAATCCCGCTCTCATCAATGGCAAAGTGTTTGGCGAAGGAGGCAAGCCGCTCGGCAAGTTTTGCTGCTGATCCGGCCTTGTCCCGGGGATTTCATCCGTATCTAAGTTGCGTTGCCGCGAGCGGCGCTGCGCATTCTCCCGGCAATCCGAATTTCGCTGTGGGTCACAGTTCGACGTTTGCTGCACGCCCTGGGGAGGCTCGTCCTTGGGTTTCATCGACGCTGCGTCTTCCTGCGACTCGATTTGCACCAACCGCCGAGCGCGCTCTTTCAAGACCAGGTCTTCCTGCTTTGCCAGAGCCGAGTCTGGATTGATGTTCGGCAACAGATATCCGTAGCGCTGCAACAGTTGTGTCGCTGCCGAGCGGAACGTTATGTCCTCCGCCAGCCGGTCGAAGATGGCCTGGTCGGTCAGATCGCGATCATCGACCAGCTGCCCGTTGGCGGTCGCCTCTTTCGCCACCAGATTCTTCAATTCCACCAGCAGGCCGGGATCCTTAATCAACACCAGTCTTATTTGTTCGCTCGAAGCCGCCACACGCTCCGCATTTTGTTTTTCCAGTTCGTAGGTGTTCTGGCGGGTCGTCGTCGCGGATACGGGATTCTGCCTCGCCGTCGTCGGTGTCGCCGTCGTGGGGTTTTGTTGCGCCCAGGAACTCTGGCCAAACGCCAGCAATACGACCAGCAACAACCATGCCAACCCGCGTTTCACCTGAGCCATGGACCTTGTTCCTTCTGGACTGGGCAGTCTTCACAGCGCCTTCCCCGTGGAATGCGGCGGGGCATTGCGGACGGCGCTCAGGATTCCGTCCGTGGAAGCCTCAACGTCGTCGGAATGAATATCAAACGATGCCCAGTAGCAAATGCTGCGATCCCTGCGTGAGGCGATCGCCAGAATCCGTAACCCCGGATGGTCACGCAGTACCAGATCGCAAATCGCTGGCCGTTGCTCCGGCTCATCCAGCCCGATCACCAGCAAGTCCGGCAGGGTCGCTTGTACCTGCCCCAGAATCTGCGTTTCATCGGAAACCTCGCCGACAATCTCAATGCCGGGCTGATCGCTCAAAGTGGCCAGTACCACGTCCCGCATCAGCTTTGGGCGGTTCGCCACCAGAATCCGCGTTGCCTTTTCCATGAAGTCTGCCTCGCCGGATGAGTATCGGCGCGACCGCTTGAAGGTGTTCAGGTCCAATGTGCGACAAAAGAGGGTTCTAATTCGCACTAACGTCCGGGTACTCATCTGGACTATCAAAACTTATCCGTTACAAATCGCCTCAAAGCTGCGTGCATGAAGATGACTTCCCTTTGACTTCCCGGTGACAACTTCCGGCGACATGATGTTTACGCTCGTAAAGGTTCCGCGAATTTCCGCGTTCCGCGGACCGCCGGATTGGCTCTTAGGACGGAGAGCTGGGGGCTGCATTGCGCTTTAATGATGTAACGCTGCAAAAATTACTCGGAATCGTTCTGCTGATGCTTTGGACTGCTGCTGGGCTTCGCGCCCAAACGAACGCCCCCATCCTTTCGGGTGGCGTTCAGTTCCTCAGCAGCACCGTTGGGGGTAACACCTTCTTCCAGCCAGCAATCGCCCCCGTCTTGGTTGTCCCCCTCGGTGAACACTGGCTGGTCGAATCCCGCGCGGATTTGCGCGGCTTCATTTCCCACGAGAACGGGTCGACCGGACCTTATTCCGGGCAATTCATCGCAAGTCTCGAGTATCTCCAGCTCGACTACATCGCAAACGCGCACGTCACCGTAACGGTCGGACGTTTTTTGACCCCGTTCAACATCTATGACGAACGCTTCACCCCGTTCTGGATCCGCGATCTCCAAGACGCTCCTATTATTTTTCCCATCGGCACCCGCACATCAGGATCCAACAACGGACTGATGTTTCGCGGCGTCATTGCAGCCCGCAAAGCCTGGGAAGTTAACTACACCGCTTACTTCTCGGTTCTCAGCACCACAGAAAATCTGCAATCGGGCCGTACCGCCGGCGGAAGGATGGGGGTCTTTTTCCCGCTGGCAGGTGCGGAGGTCGGCGTCTCTTACCAACGGTTTCTTCAGGATGTCAATTACAACTCCGTCGGGACCTATTTTACGTGGCAGCCTCCTCCAATTCCCCTGGATGTCCGCTCGGAATACGCTCATTCGCCCGCCGGTCAGGGCTACTGGCTGGAAGCGGCGTATCACTTCTCGAAGTCCCGGGGCGACACCTCTCGGCTCGGCCGTTTACAGGGCGTCGCCCGCATTCAACAATTCTTCAAGGGCACTCCTACACCGGGCGCTGACCTCCCCTTGGTGGACATCAACCGCTTTGATTTTGGGCTCAACTACTATCTGCCACACGACGTTCGCGTGAATGGCAGCTACGGCAGGCAGTACAGCTCCGCCGGAAATGCCAATGTCTGGGAAGCGCAGATCAGCTATCGTTTTCTTGTTTCCAGCCTTGCCTGGAGTGTTCAAATGAAAATCACTCTTTTTGCAGCCTCAGCTCTGGCTCTCTTCGCCATCTGCGCCAACGTTTCCGGACAGTCGCAGACGCCCGCTCCGCCTCCTGCCAAGAAACACGCTGCCGCCGCGAAATCTACTACCGCGGATCAGGATCAGAAAGAGGGAGAGCGAAGGTTCCTTGCGAATTGTGGACGTTGCCACAATCCCCCGGAATCGATCTCGCCCACTGAAGTGAACGCCGTTCTTCGGCATATGCGAGTCCGCGCCATGTTGAGCGCGGAAGATGAAGAACTCATCCGCAAATACTTGGCTCCCTAAGCAGTACCAAATCAAACTAAGGAAACGTTACTCCATGATTCTGAAATCCATCCCCGCAACACTCTCGCTCTCTGTCGCGCTCCTTTTCGCCACTTTCACCGGCCACGCGGAGTCTCCTAAGACCATTACGATCTCCGCCAGCAGGTTCAAGTTCGAGCCAAATGAGATCACCGTGAAAAAAGGCGAAGAAGTCATCATGATCATCCAGTCCCAAGATGTTACCCACGGCTTGCTCCTCAACGACTTTGGCGTGAAGACGGATATAAAAAAGGGGCAATCGACGGAAGTGAAGTTCACTCCGCAAACGGCTGGCACCTTCGAAGGCAAATGCGCCCACTTCTGCGGCAAGGGGCACGGTTCCATGAAAATGACGATTCACGTCGTGGAGTAACCTGCTTCATGCGCGTCCACGCTTCCCTGTTTTACCTCGGCTTCACTGTCGCCCTTTCCGGGTGCCGGGCCACTCCACCCGGAAAGTGGGAAACGGCCGCCACGTCCCGGATCAAGCACTCCATCACCGTTCGCGGGAAGGCCGCAAAAAATCCGCTCCCGGAAACTCCAGAGAACATCAAGGACGGACAGACCGCCTTTTCCCACTACTGCATGGCCTGTCATGGTCTCGATGGTCAGAATACCGGCGTCCCCTTCGCCGATAACACGTCACCACCGGTGCCGTCCCTGAAATCCAACAGCGTGCAGTCCTATAAAGATGGGCAATTGAAATGGATCATTGAAAATGGTCTTTCGCCATCCGGAATGCCGGCGTCGAAGGGCATCCTGACAGACGAAGAAATGTGGTCCATCGTCGTTTATATTCGGCATCTGCCGCCCGGCGGCAGCCTAGGCGAGCCTCCTTGCTACTCAACCCAGTAGTCCCTCCGCGGCAGTCTGTTAGGCGTCGTCTAAGTTCTGTAATGCAGTGAACACACGCATCGCTGGCAGATCGCATTATTCGCGATATCTAGATTTTCCCGAAAGGCTCGCCCCGCTTCTCCGTTGACAATCGACTCCAAACTTCCCTCTCGCAGATTCCCGATCGCTGCATGGAAGAAACACGGCCTCACCGTTCCATCCGTCTCGATCACCGCCGAAACCCACGGCGCGTTGCAAATTGGCGACTCTCCCGTCTTCAATCCCAGTTGCACGCGAAATTGCCGCGCCATCCGGCGCAGTTTCTCTGGCGTTTCCGCTATGAATCCGCATTCTGATTCCCTGCCGGTTTCCTGGATCAGCGCTTCAATCTCTCTCTCGAGCGCTGCAACTTCCAGAAGTGACAGGCCAATCTCATCCTGGCGGCTGGCGGGCCATAGCAGCGGCCGGTTAAATGCCGAAGAAGTTAGGTCCGCGGCAAGAAACGAGATTCCATTCAGATTCATGCGCCGTGCCGCGCAAACCGTCTCCCGCAAGTGGCAATGATTCGCTTTCTGCACCGTCGTGCGCGCAGTGATTCGCATTTCCGGGCGCTGCTCTCTCAGCGCTTTCACCCCGGCTTCCAACAGCGCGAATGCCTTTTCCACCCGGCGGATTTTATCGTGAACTTCTGGCGGGCCATCCAGCGAAACGATCACGTCATCGAACCCGGCGGCCACCGTCGATGCACACTTTTGCAGTAACAGTCCGGTAGTGAGCAGCGTAAGCCGAATATTTTCCGCGCGAAGAATCTCGCACAGCACTGGCAATTCCGCATTCATCAGCGGCTCGCCGCCGGAAAATACCACCCACCGCACTCCCAGTCTCCGTATGGACGCAAGATGCGGTTCCAGATCGGCCTTACGAAACGCCTTCCCTTCCGGCGTCTTCCAAATGTCGCACATGATGCACCGGCAATTGCACGAACTGTGCGCATGCACCACCAGCACCGGCAAATCATGAATCACGTGAAGATCGCTTGAGCTCTCTTCGGCGGACACCGTTCGCTGCAGGCTAGTTTCCAAGGCTCACCCGCTTGCCGCCCAGCCGGATCTCGCCGGCAAGATGCGCTCTAGTCTGCTCGAACAACCACTGGATCGGAGCGCGAATCCATCGCACTGTGCCCTCGATGCACAGCGGCTGTAACCCCGAGAGTGTCTCCAACGGAAGGCGCTCGCTCATCTCCATCGATGCCAACTGAACCCGCCCACCGATCACAACCAGCTCGATGTCCTGAAACGCCAACTCCGCGAGCGTGTCGCAAGGCGATCGTCCCGTGTCGCGCACCGCAATAAGATCCGCCCACGCACCGGCACGAACGCAACCTTCCCCATTCTTCAGTCGAAGCAACTCGGCTGGCGTCACGGTCGCGCAACGATAGAGTTCCTCACTAGACAGTCCCGAAATCTCGTGCGCAAAACGTAGTTCATCCAACAAATCCCCTTGAGCGGTAAGCGGCGAATCGCTCCCAATCGCTACTCGCGCCGCCAGGCGAATTTCGTCAGTCGACAACGTCCTCCCAAACAGAAACACGTTCGAGCTCGGACACCACACTAAGCCCGCTCCCGCCTCCCGCAATAGCGCATGGCCTTCCTTACCCAACGCCAGCCCATGAATGACGACCGTTTCTTCGTCCAGCCCTTCGGCGCGGTGCAAATCGAAAATCTCTTTCGCGCTATCCTCGTCCACGCCTTCGGCCAAATGCACCAGAAATGGCTGGCCTTTCGGAGTCCTCCACTTCTTCGCCGCCACTTCGCCATCCATTGACAACGAATGCGCCCACCCATATTCCCGCAACACTCGCACGACAAAATCCTTTTCGAAAACTCCTGCGTTATAAGGATTGTGATGGCACACCGTCGTAACGCCGCTCAGCAAATTGCGGATTCCGCCCCACCACAGCCGAACCTCTCGTGATACCTGGCGATGTTCAAAAACGGGCGAAGCACCGGGATGATGAATATCCTCCGCCCATTCCAGAAAATTCTTGTAGCCGCCCTTTCCGAGCCGCGGAAATAGAGCGAATTCCAGGTGGTCGTGTCCATTCACTAGCCCCGGAAGCACCAGATAGCCGTTCAGATTGACGGCCGCTTCCCCGTGATGAGCTGGTTGACCATTGCTGTGATTGCTGCGCAAAGACTCGATGCGAGCACCTGCGATGCCGATGTCCTGCGCGACGCTTGTCTGCGGACCCAGAGCAATCCGCGCCCCTTGAATGCACGTCAGCCTCGCGGGCGTTATCTCCTGCTCAACGACCCGGAGTCTCCCGCGATTTCCGCGAAGTTGCAGTATGTAGATCGCTGGATGCTGCTTGATCTCCTCGAAATAGTCTCGCTTTCCCGCGGCGCAAAAAATATCACGCTCAGGTTCCCCGAATCGCGGTTCCAGGCACACGCTTACGGAGAAATCCGCGCTCTCGCAAAGAGCGACCACAGCCTCCAGCGATCTCGAAAACGTCTGAATTTCCCGAAATTCGTCTTCGACTTGCACACCTCGCCGCCAATTCAGCCGCGAACTGGTCTCCGGATGCACATCAGTGATGAACACAGAGCCGCCAGCTCTGAACATCTTTCGGACCTTGGTAAGAAACGCTCCGGCGTCTTCGATGTAACTCAAAACAAAATTGCACAGAACCAGGTCCGCCGAGCACGATTCGAATGAGGCATCCGCGCAGTCTGCACGCTCAAATCGGGCTGCTCCTCCCAGCTTTCCCCGCGCAACCTCCAGCATCTCAACGGAAGCGTCGACGCCCAGAAGGCTCCGCGGCCGCATGCCCTGAAACATCTCCAGCCATCGTCCAGTCCCGCAGCCCAAATCCACCACATCGAGTCCGGCCACTGGCGGCAACAGCGTCTCCAGAAATCGTTTCTCGAGCGCCAGCATTGGATTGAGTTCGCGGTCGTAGCTGCCCGCCCACGCGCGATATCCGTCGACTGCGGAGAGACTCGTTGTCGAGGCGTTCTCGCACATGATTTTGCCCGCAGCTTCTACAAACTCTCCTGTTTTGGCTTGCGCAGCGCGATGAATTGCTGTGCCCAACGCAATTCCTTCGGAAACGCGTACACCCTCGCTGCATAGCGCCACGCACTCAGCGTCCTCAGCAGCGTGCGGCTCCAGCGCGGTGCGCGGATGTCTTGCACCGTCGGCCAGCGCGCATTGATCACCACTTCGAAATTATCGATCAGCTTTTTCGTCTTGCGCTTCAGCCACGGCGTGTTGGGATCGATGCGCAGCGTGAAATCCATCCAGCGCTTCGTCGCCCATTCTTCCGGCGTCGTTGGGAACGACACTTGGCCGTCAATATTCCCGTACATCGCGGTGCGCTGTGGCACGGGCGTGTAGTGATAAATAATGATTTCAGATTGTTTGTTGATTCGTTTGATTTTGCGGATGAACTCCAGCGTCTCCCGCGTATCGCGTTCCGGATCCCTTGGATTTCCAATCACAAAAGAAAATTCCGGAATGATTCCAAATTCCCGGATCCGTTCCGCCACCGCCAGCGTTTGCTCCGTGGTGATGTCCTTCTGCATTTCCTTCAGCACCCAGTCGGAGCCGGACTCCGCCCCAAAAAAGATCATCGTGCATCCGGCGCGCTTCACCGCCTCCAGGGTGGCATTCGAATAGCGATTGAACGTGTCGACGCGCGCCTCGCACCACCATTTCATATCGAGCGGCGCCATACGCTCCATAAGTTCCACCGCGTGGCTCTCGCGCAGAAAAAAGTTCATGTCGTAAAACTGGATGGAATCGGCTCCGTATGCCGTCTTCAGGTGCTGCAAGATCGCCACCGTCCGCGCCGGACTCTCCATCAATTCGCGATTTCCATACGCCGCATGGATCCCGCAGAAGCTGCAGCGAAATGGACATCCGATGCTGGCATGATGCGACGTGGTTCGTTTCCCGAAGAACGACGGCCGCAAATATTTCTCCACCGGAACGCGGTGAAATGGTGACCAGGGGAACGCATCCGGCGGCTTCATCAGCCTCTCCGGATTGTGCTTGTGCAAGCCGAACATATCCTTGTACGACAATCCCAAAATGCCCTCAAACGGCCGCTTCCCGCGCATGGCGTCGATCAATTCCAGCAGCGTGTCTTCCCCTTGCCCGCGTACCACGTAATCCACATACCGCGCATTCAGCGCCGAGTCGCTGTATATCGACGGAAAGTATCCTCCCCACACAATCGGCAATTTTGGGTGCTGGCTGCGAATTTCTTTGCAACTCGTCATCGCCGCCACCATTTGCGGTCCCGGCATCACGCTGACGCCCAGCAATTCCACTTTGTATTGCCGTATCAAATCCAGAATTGTTGCGGTGGGATTTTCGTCCAGGTTTCCATCCACGATCCGGTACTCTTCGCGGCCTTCCAGCACAGCGGCCAGCGCCATCACTGACAAGGGAAGCCGCCGGTTGCGCGGTCTCGTTGCTCGTGGATTGAATAGGATGATCATGTTTCCTTCACCTGCAGCGTATCGATCTGGATTGGCTCACGAATCGCATCGCACGAACTCCAGCAGCACGTGATCGCCGGCAACCCGGAACATCGGCAAGCTCGAAAATACCTGGTCCAATTTTTCCAGCCGCGCGAAGAGCTGGTCATGTTTGCGTGCCCACGACTCGACGTACGAAGGCGGCACAAACAGCCCCACCGCGCTGTGCGATTCCAGCCGAAACCACGGCGAGAACACGCGCCGCACCGTGCGAACCGTGGGATAACTCACCTCAATCGTCACGCCACCGACTCGCGCCGCCGCTTTTCCCGACAACCGCCGGAACGCCTTGCCCACTTGCCCGTGTAAAAGAAACCAAGCCAGCTCCGCCACGCAAACTCGGCTCCACACGCAAATCAGTACCCGGCCTCCCGGCTTTACCAGCCTGGCCAGATTCCGCGCTACGGGTTGCAGATCAGCTACACAATTCAACCCCGAAAAATTCGAGAACGCCCCATCAAAGGTCTCTTGCCCCAGCAGGGCACTCAAATCTTCGTTCGCCAGTTGCCGATATTCGATCCCTGCCGATCCCGATCCCGCTTCCAGTTTTCCTCGGCCCTCGGCAACCTCGATCATCACTGACGACGCGTCGCACGCGACCACGGACCTTCCTTTTTGCGCCAGGAACCGCGCATCCTCGCCCGTCCCGCAATTCAATTCGAGGATTCGCTCACCCGGCTGAGAACGCCGCCAGCAACCGCTGCCACACCTGATTCCGCTGCGCCCGCCCGATCACGCTCCTCGTAAACACATCGTCGTAAGAGTGCGCGACCCTGTCGAAAGCGGTCGCGGCAGCAGTGAGGTTCACGCTGTTCACCCCGCTCATGCCCGTACCTCTTTTCCCTCGGAATACAAGCACTCGCGCAGCGTGTTCACTTGCTGCCGCAACTCTTGCGCGGATCCCTCAGCTTCTCCCCCGCACTGCAGTCGAGACAGTTTTACTTCCTCTTTCAGCAGCCGGTCAGCAAACTCATAGAATTTCGCCGAATGCCTCCCCTGCACCACCAACTCTCTGTCCGAAGCGAGATGCCAGGGCTTCAGTTGCACCAGCGAACTGGCGATGCGCTCGTAATACGGTGTGCCTTTGATCGGGTAGGAAACCGTCGTGAAAAAAATATCCGGGTCTGTTCGCTTCACGTGCTCGATGGTTGCTTCGATGTCCTGCAATTCCTCCCCTTCGTAGCCCCACATCAGGAACATCCCGGTCTGTATGCCGCGCTCTTTGCACAAACGGATCGCCGTCTGCACTTGCTCCACGGTTACGCCGCGTTCCATCGCGTCCAAAATTCGCTGCGATCCGCTTTCTGAGCCGATCCACAGCCGGAAACAACCCAACTCTGCCAGCAAATCCGCAGCCTCCGCGTTCAAACGGTCCGCCCGAGAGATGCATTCAAACGGCACTTTCAGGCCGCGCCTCGCCATTTCCGCCGCATACGCCCGCAGCCAGCCGTGGTGAATCGTGAACACGTCGTCTGCAATCCACACCATGTCCGGCCCATAGGTATTCAAAAGCCATTCCACTTCATCGACCACGCCGTGCGGCTTCCTCCGGCGATGCGTCATTCCATACACCTGGTGGCTGCACCAGCGGCATTTATAAGGACAGCCGCGCGCCGTTATGAACGACAGTGAACCTGTTCCGTGAGCCTCGCGCCAGGTCTGCATGTAGCGGCGGATGTCCACCAGTTCGCGCGCAGGCCATGGTTGCAGATCGATGTCAGGGATTTGCGGCCGCGGAGTCGTCTGGCAAACGCGCCCGTGTTCATTCAGGAACGCTATTCCCTGAACTTTTTCCAGCTGTGTACGCGACTTCTCGCGCAACGCGGGCAGAAGCTCTTCCATCGTCACTTCGCCTTCGCCGATCACCACCACATTTGCGCCTGCGTTCAAATATTCCTGCACATACGCCCCAGGCTCCGGTCCACCCACCACCGTCTTCCATCCCGCCGCTCGCGCAATCTTGATGATTTCAACCACTCTCTTCCGGGTCATCAAATTCGCGTAAATTCCAAGCACCGATGGCTGCTCGGTCTGTAAGTAGCGCGTCAGGTCGGCGATTTGTGAAAAGGTGGTGTCGAACACCTCGACATCGAACCCTTTCTTGCGAAGGTGTGAGCAGATATACAGAATTCCTAGCGGGACGTACGGCTTGCGGATTTGCAGTTCCTTGGCGTCCTCATACATGAAATATCCGTGAGTGAGCAGCAGGTCACTCATTGATGTCTCCCCGCAGTGCATTCGTCTGCAGATACACCAGCTGCGAGTGCTCAGGAAGCACGGAGAATTCGTATCCAGGAGCGCTCTGCGGCAGTTCCGTGGCGTCCAGATTGCGGCTCACGGGCTCCAGCGCTTCCACCGCTCTCCACAACTCTGGAATCTCGCTACGTTCTCCGCGCTTGATCGCGGGCCGATGCCAACTCTCCACCTCAGCGTGCAACGCATCGCGAACTGCGTGGTAGAAATGATCGCTATAAGCGCCCTTGAACATCACGCACAAGTCTTCGCTGTCGGACCAGTTCTGTTTCGCGCCCAGTTGCTCGCGAACCCGCGCGTAAAATCTCGTATTCGGAAGCGGGTAGGAAAACGACACTCCAATGTCGTCCGGACGCGTTTCGCGCACCAGCGCGACCGTCTTCTGAATTTCTTCCCATCCCTCGCCCGGATATCCCAATTGCAGGAAGTAGCACGCCAGGATGCCTTCCTCTTTTAAGTGCTGGCGCGCGGCCACTACTTCTTCCGGGCGCAATCCCTTGTCCATGGCATCCAAGACTTTTTGCGAACCTGACTCCACTCCCATCCACACTTCTCTGCATCCCGCTCGCTTCAGCGCGTGCGCCGTTTCCGCGGTCAACAGGTCCGCGCGCGCTTGAATCTTGAATGGCACCGCACAGCCAAACTCTTCCACCGAACTCGCGAACTCCTGCACCCAATGTCGGTTCAACGCAAAAATATCGTCCGCAAACCACAGGTGCTCTGCGCCGTATTCGTCCCTCAGCAAACGCATCTCCTGCGCCACTTCTCGCGCATGCCGCAACTGATAACTGTCTCCAAATATTGGTTTCGCGCACCAGTTGCACCGGAACGGGCAGCCCCGGCTGGCAATCAGGTTCATGGAAACAAATCCGTGCGCGCGCTTCCACGCCTCGCGATACACAGACAGGTCGATCAAATCCCGGGCAGGAAGTGGCAGCGCCCCGCCGTGGCCTGTCGGTCCTCGCTCGCAGGATTCCACCAGACCTTGGCCGTTCACGCCCTTCAGCCATTTCACGCCGGGGATCCCTGTGGCGTCCGATCCCTTCCTCAACGCTTGCACGACATTCAGCAGCGTGTATTCCGCCTCGCCGTCCAACACATATTCGCATCCGTGACGCAGGTATTCTGCCGCGTGATCGCTCGCGTCCGAACCGTGCACTACCACCCTCGCCCCGGCTTCGCGCGCCGCTTCGATCATTCCCCACGCTAGCTCGCGCATTCGCGTCAGGCACATTTTGGTTAGGAAATTGAAGTCGTCCTCGTAGATCGCGACAATTTTCGGACGATGCATGCGCAGCGCTTCTTGAAACCCGGCCGTCGGTTCGTTCAGCATGCTGTCGAATACCGCAACCGATGCGCCGCGCTCGCGCAGCAGCGCCGCCGCATACAATGTCCCCAGCGGCGAATACGGCTGCATCTTCCGCAACTGCTTGCGATCGTAAGGAAGATGGTACGAATGCGTCAGCAGGACGTCAGTCTCGCAAACTTCCGGACCAACCGCTGTCGATGCGCGCGGATTCATCAACATGCCCCGGCACCTTCCTTCTGCAGCGCTTGCCCGGTTACCAGCGATCTGCGCGTCACAATCTTCTCGAACTGCCGCCCCACCCACAGTTCCCACGGAAACGAATACTGCTTCGTGCGCATCCGCCAGCGCAGCGGCACGCCCAGCGCCCGCCGTACTCCTGTTCTCAATCGCGGATGATTCTTCGTCGCTTTGCGAAGCTGGTTGTTCAACAGGAAAAACTCCAGCATCCGCCACAACCGCTTCAGTTCTTTTCCCTGCAGCCACGGCAGCGTGTTGCGACCCAACGGCAACTCCGCCCACTCCTCCAGCGATTGCGGTTCTCGCAGTCCCAGGCTTCGCAGCTCCGGCCAGATTGGAATCCCCGGGTACGGCGTAAACAGGTTTGGCGAAAAACTGACATTCCAGAATTGCCTGGCAATGTCGCTCATCGTCAGCAGCGTCTCTTCGCGATCCGCTTCCGTTTCTCCCGGGTACCCGAAAATCAGGTTGAATGTCACGTGAATCCCGCCAATCGAGGCCTTCCGCGCGGTCTCATACATTTCGTCCACTCGCTGATGCCGTTTGTTCATCAGCTTCAGCACGCTGCTGGAAGTAGACTCTGTGCCAAAACCCATGTGCGATACGCCGCTTTCCCCCAGCAACCTCACGTCGTCGTCGCTCATGCGGCACAGAAAATCCGTCGAAGCCTGGAACGTCCAATGAAACTTCTTTCCCGAATCCACGAATCCCTGCGCGATTTCTCGCGCTCGCCGCCAATCCACCGGCAGATTCGAATCCAGCATCGCTACTTCGTCGATTCGGTACCGCTCCACTAACTCCGTCACTTCGCTGACAACGCGTTGCGCCTCGAGCGCATTAAACCGCCGCTTGTAAAAAACCATGTCGGTGCAATAGTTGCACGCATACGGGCAGCCAACGCTCGTTGCATACGCCAGCTTGCGTTCGCCCGACACTCGTTCGTAAGCGTCAAAATCCGCCAGCTCAAATGCAGGTGTGGGCAGATCATCCAGCAGCGCCACTCGCCGCTCCGGCGAGTGCTGCGGCATTCCCATCACCTTTGAGGAGACTCCTTGAACGCTGCGATACTCTTTTCCCTCGGAAAGTTTCTGCGCGATTTCCAGCAACGTCAGGTCGCCCTGCCCGCGCACCACCGCGTCAACATAGTTTTCCTGCAACGTCTGCCCAGGAACCAGGCTCGGATGCCAACCTCCAAAAATAACCGGCAGGCTCAGCCCTTCCTTCTTTACAGCCTTAGCCATCCGCACCGCCCCGTGAATCATTGGTCCCGTCAGCACCGAAATGCCCAGGCATAGCGCGTCGCGGACTTCCCGAAGCACCTTCTGCTCCCAATCGCGATGAATCGCAGCATCGATGATGGAAACGTCGAATCCTGCTTGCAGCAAAGGTGCGGCCAAACTCAGCAGACATAGCGGCGCGCCCAGCGGCGGCCCGTCGTACGGCGGGTAAAACAGCACGACTTTGCGCCTCGTCAGCACGCGGCCTCGCCCACGGCGGGTTCCAGCCGCTTTGCGTCAACCGCGGGTTTCACCGGTCCCGCTCTGCGCTTCAGCCGCTCATTGATCCACAATTCTGCCGGGAAACCATACATGTCATGGTCGAGTCGCCACCTCGCCGGCAACGACAGCGCTTTCTGTATCATCCTTGTCGAGCGCTTTCGCGTGTCCGCTGCGATCGGAATGCGGTCGAACGCCATCCTCATGTATTCGCGCATCGCCTGCAGCCGCTTGTGTTCGCGGCCGCTTAACCATGGCAGCACCGTGTAGCGCGGAAAGAAGTCGGCCCAGCCCTCAAACGTCGAAGGCACACGAATCCCGAGTTCTTGGGCCTGCTCCATAATCGGCGACCCGGGATACGGCGTGAAAATGTTCGTCCAGAATTCCGCGCCGGGAAAACGCCGGCAAACATCCATCACGAAATTGATGCTTTCTCGGAGTTCCTTCTTCCCTTCGCCGGGATACGCAAAAATCATGTTGAACGACGGCCGGATATCCGCCTGCAAACAACGCCCCGCGCTTTCGTAAATCGAATCGTAATCCTGAAACGTTTTGTTCATCAGCTTCAGGATCTTCTCCGATCCCGAATCAACGCCTTGGCAAATCTGGTGCAGTCCGCTGCGCCGCAACAGCTTCAGGTCTTCCAGGCTCAACCGCGACGTCAGGTTGGTCGTCGCTTGAATACTCCACTTGAAGTTGGCTCCGGCTCGCACCAGGCCCTCGGCGATATGCCGCGCGCGATCCAGGTCGACCAAAAAATTGTCGTCCACCACCCAGATCATCTCCAACCCATACCGCGTCGAAAGATCCACGGTCTCTTCCACGAACTGTTCCGGTGGCAGCGCATTCCACTTCCGTCCATACACTCCCGCGTTCGTGCAATACGAACAGTTAAACGGGCACGCCAGGCTCGATATGTACATGGCCCAACGCCGCCCGCAGCTTCGCTGATACGCATCGAAATCGGCCAGGTGATACGCCTTTGGCGGCAAGTCCACGATGGGCCTTAACGGCCGCTCCGTCGTGAAGATCAGCTTCCCGTCCCGCTTGAACCCGATACCCGGAATTAAGTCGATGGCCGAGCGATTCTCCAGATGCTGCGCAATCTCCAGCAGGCTTTCTTCTCCCTGTCCCCGAACCACGATGTCGATGTAATCCGCTTCCAGTGTTTGCTTCGGAAGAAGCGATGGATGCCAACCGCCAAGGATCACCGGAAAATCCGGATTCCAGGCTTTTACCGCGCGCGCTATTTCCACGGTCTCCCGAATCATCGGGCCGGTCACCAGAGAGATCGCCAGGCACAACGCGTCCTGCACTTCCTCTAAAACCCGTTTCTTGTAGTTGGGGGTAATCGTCGAATCGATGAGCTTTACCGAATAGCCCGCTCGCAGCAGGGGCGTGGCCACTGCCAGAATACCCAGCGGCGCCGTGGCCTCTGAACTAGCGAAGGAGGGAAAAAAGAAAACAATCTTTTTAGACATCGTCGCGCTCCGGATGCGCGACTAAACGTTAATTGAGGCCGCAGGCCGTGTTTGTCACCAGAATGTCACTTGGCTGTCATTTCTTATTCCCGCAGCGTCAATGCTCTTGATTTCGCGTTACAGTGGGTGACACTGTGACGGTGAATTTCGCATTCAATCGCAAAACCCTGCGCCTGCGCACCGACTTTACTGTTGCTGGCTCCCATTGCCTGCTCTCCACCAATTCCCACAACGTCCTCCGCCATGCCACCCCCTGGCAGGCCCCGGAGAAACAGGACGACGCTCCCTCCTTTGAGATGGATATCTTGGAAAACTCCTCCTTGGATTCGCTCACCGGAAACCTTCCCCACTTTCGCGGTGCTCGCCATCTCGTTTTTGCCATGCTTGAGCCGGCCAGCTTCCTGGGTTTTGATCTCCTTCGCAGGCGCGTGATCGGCGTGCTCTCTTCCGCCGCTGTTCACGACCGCTCATTCTGGAATGCGCAACTCCTCCCCATCACCATTGGCCTCATTGGCACCACCCTCGGGGTAGCCCCTTTGCATTGCGCTTGTCTCGATCGCAATGGCGACGGCCTTCTCCTCGCTGGAGTTTCGGGAGCCGGAAAATCCACCTTGTCTGCCGCGCTCGCGCAACGTGGTTTTGCCCTCCTCTCCGACGATTGGACCTACCTTTCCATTAGGCAATCGGTTCTTTCGGCTCACGGCTTGGCTGCCCCCATAAAGCTTCTTCCCAATACCGCGCGGTTTTTCCCCGAACTCGCCAAACATGCGCCGAAGAAAACGATGAACGGGGAAATCGCCTACGAGGTCGATGCCGCTCGAGTCTTCCGATCGGCCGTGAAGACTTCTTCCCGCCCCAAATGGATCCTCTTTCTCGAACGCTCCGCTACCCCTGGTTGCCATTTTGTTCCTTGTCGCGGCGAATTCATCGCTCAATTCTTTGAAACCAATGCCGAGCGCCTCCCTGACGAACTGCCGGCGGCCAAATCCACCCGCTCACAGGTCATTGCCTCGCTCGCTGCCTGTCAGTCCTGGTCCCTGCGCACCGGCGACGACCCTCATCAGACCGCTGAGGCCATTGAGCGATTTTTGGCGGAGGTGTGACGTGGCCCTCGTTGATTCTACAAACTATCAAGATCCCCTCGATCTCCTGCGACGCTTCATCCCCACGCCTCTTCGCACTCGTTTCCGCGTTGGCGATTCGAATGTCACCGTGGAGACCAACGATTTCACGCTTCTTCCCGCGCTTCCCTTGGATACCGCACCCGCCGATGCTCACCCCGCCGACATTGAATGGAAGTTGGTTCGCGATCTCGATGCTCCCGGATTGCTCGAGGAGCCACTGCTGCTTTCTTCGGGCAATCTCACTGTCGTTGGGATGGGAACGGCCTGCTTGCTGGGTCTGGACCACGAACGCCGCGAACTACTCTGCTTTATCGGGCCTGACATTGATGGACGAACCTTTCAGGAATTCTTGGTCCCTTATTTCTGCCGTTTGACCAGCCAAGTGGCTTGCGTGGGCGCGCCGGAACTATTCCCGGGTCCGTCATCCGGGGGTGCTGATGCCTGATCGCCTTGCCAAACTCGCGATCCTTTCCGCGCTTCGCCGCGAGCCGGACTTCTCTGCGCTGCCGTTGCTTTCTTCTTTCACTGTAAATGAGCGTCGCGCCCTTTTGCACTGGCTCGATCAAAGCGGCCTTGCATTGACCTTCGTTCACCGTTTGCGCCTGTGCGGCGCCACTTCTCTTATCCCCGATGACTTGCGCGTCGAGTTGGAACAACGCCTCGCGAAAAACGCTGACCGCCTCCGCGACATGCTCGAGGAGTTTCACCGCCTCACCGATAGCTTTCATGAGCATGGCGTCTTTGCAGCGACGCTCAAGGGATTCACGCTGGTCCCTGATTTCTGCGAAGACCTGTCTCTGCGCCATCAAACCGATTTCGACTTCCTCGTTGATCCAAAAAGCGTTGCGGCAGCCGCCGAAGCCTTCCAATCTTGTGGATATTCGACCGCCTGCCTATCGGAATCTGCCGAGTCCTGTTTCACCACTCCGCTCCATCATGTTCCTTCCGAAGAAGACGACATTTATTCGCCGCAGCGCCATCGCCAGGCCGATCTGCATACTTCCATCTGGGAAAACACTCCCTGGCTAAAGGTGAACGTGCCCCAAGATTGTCTGCAGCATACTGAGCCCGCCGTCCTTCATTCCGTACACTTCTACTCCTTATCGTTAGAGGACAAGTTCCTCATGCAGGTTCTTCACCTCTTGCGCCACTCCTTCCGCTCCTGGATTCGCCTTTCGTGGCTGCTGGAAATTGCCACATGCATCGCACATTCATCGCTACGATGATCCCCTCTGGCGCCGTGTCATCCAGCGGGCGAGCGAGGACCGCCTCACAAAATGCATCTTCGCCTTCGTTCTAGGACTCGCCGATCGTCTCTTTGATTGCCGCGTTCCCTCGATCCTTCTTTCCTGGTCGTCACGAGCCTCCTCTCCTTCCCTGCGCACTTGGCTAGACCATTTCTCTTTGGACTGGGCTATCTCTGATTGGCCGGGCAGCCTCAACAATCTCTTCTTCGCTCCCGAATTCATTCCTGACCGAAAGCGCAGATTGCTGTATCTCAGAAGCCGTCTCCTTCCTAGAAAAGGGCAAACATCCATCGGCGCGGTCGCCGCCAGCCACGGCGACAGTTCCTGGAATGTGAACTCGGCTCGCTTGCGCTATGTCGCTGGTCGCTCTGCGGCTCATCTGAAAAGTCTTCTTTGCCTTCCGTGGCAGCATCTTCGTTGGTGGAAGGCCTTGATGCTGGCACGAACCGAAGGCATGGAACCTTGAATCTGCGTTTGGATAGTAGGGGGGTTATCATGAACAGAAGCACATACTCTCCCGCGCCGTTTACCTCTTATCCTTCGGGCAGAGAATCGCGGCGTGGGGAAATGGTGATGATGACGATGGACACCGTCTTGGTTGTCGAAGATAGTCGCGCCATGCAGCGTACTCTGCAGCGGTTGTTTGAATCCGATTCAATGCAGGTACAAATCGCGGGCGATGGTTTGACCGGTCTGGAGCTCTTTCGCAAGCAAACTCCTTCCGCGGTCATCCTCGATCTCAAGCTTCCGGGTAAGTCCGGCAAGGAACTCTGCCGCGAATTCAAGTCCCTGGCCGCTTCGGTTCCCATCGTCGTCCTCAGCGCCAATTCCGAGGTCGAAGACAAAGTCCTTCTCCTGGAGCTTGGCGCCGACGACTACGTCACGAAACCTTTCAGCCCCCGGGAGCTTCTCGCCCGCGTGCGCCGTGCTATGCGTCGCACTAGCGCCAATCCTACCGTCGTTTCCCATGTCGCGGCCAAACCCGTCAATCATGAGGTGCTGATTTTTGGCGAAGCCCGCATCGATTTCACCAGTATGGAAGCCACCCACGCCGGAAGACTCGTCACGCTTACGACACAGGAATTCAAGCTGCTGAAATATCTTGCTTCTTCCGCTGGTAGAGTCGTTTCGCGCGAAGAGCTTCTCAATGAGGTTTGGGGTTATCAAAACTATCCTTCCACTCGCACCGTCGATAACCACATCCTGCGACTTCGCCAGAAACTCGAACCCGATCCCGCTGCCCCACGCTTCTTGATGACCATGCATGGAGCAGGCTACAAATTTACGCCCGGAGGTTCAGCCCCAGGTTCGGCTTCCTGAACTCTCGAGTTAACTGCCCATGACTCCTTTTCGACTGCGATCCCAGCTGTTGATTGCTGCACTCTTAATCATTCTCGGACTGACCGGATCGCTGCTATTCTTCGTCCGCCACACCGTCAATGTCGAGATTCAAAAACAAGTGCGTGACGGCACGGATGCGTCCGTTCGCACATTCGAGAGCCTCCAAAGGCAGAGAGAGCTTCAGTTGTCGCGCATGGCCGCCATGCTCGCCGATCTCCCTACTCTCAAGGCCATGATGCCGGCGCCGAACGCCCTCACCATCTCTGACGCCTCGGAAACCTTCTGGAAACTCGCAGGCAGTGACCTGTTCGTTCTCGCCAGGCCGAACCGGGAAGTGGTTGCTTTGCACATGACCAAACCCGGCTGGTCGGCCGCCAACGTGCAGCGCGATCTTGTACGTTCCACGGATCTGGGCGAGGACGCCTCCTGGTGGTACAACGATGGCCGCCTCTATCAGGTTTTCTTGCAGCCCATCAATGCTGGAGCTGCCCCCAATATTCAGCAACTCGGCATTCTTGCGGTCGGATATCAGGTCGATTCCGCCGTAGCTCAGCAACTCTCCATTGTTGCCGGCAACCAGATCGCCCTCACCACCAATGGCTCGGTTATCGCTTCCACTCTGCCGGCCCGCGAC
Organism: Candidatus Acidiferrales bacterium; assembly: GCA_963792145.1. Lineage (GTDB taxonomy): Bacteria > Acidobacteriota > Terriglobia > Acidiferrales > UBA7541 > Acidiferrum. The sequence goes on along the minus strand of CAWBVH010000030.1, from coordinate 107,148 downwards.
GAAGCCGAACTTCAGCAGCGCATCTCTTCCGGGTCTCTTTCCCTACGGGCAAGTTCCGGCCAGCTGGCCCTCGCTACGGACCAATACGCCTACTCCTCCGTTCTACTCCACGGTTCTTCCCCTTCTCCCGTTAGCTGCTATGTGATGATGCCGCTCGTCCCCGCCAACACATTTATCAATCACTTGAACCGCACCATCTTTGTGATGGGCGCAGCTGCCGTGCTTTTTGGAGCTCTCCTGTTCGGATTCGTCGCCCGCACCATTACCCGTCCCCTCGACAATCTCGTCGCGGGCGTGAAGGCGCTCGCTGCTGGCGATTTCACCTATTCCATTACCCCTCGCGGCAGCACCGAATTGGTCGAACTCAGTACCTCATTCGCACAGATGCGCGGCCAGCTCCTGGCTCTCCAGCAACAACGAATTGAATCGGAGCGCATCGCACGCACTGGCTCGTGCCGCCAGTTCCATTTCCCACGATTTGCGCCATTACCTCGCCGCGGTCGTCGCCAACGCGGAATTCCTTTACGAAGCGGATGAGTTGAAGCTGAAAAAAGACGAAATCTACGAAGAGATCAAAACCGCTGCCACTCAAATGACTGACCTCATTGACTCTCTTCGCGAACTCTCCTATCAACGCAATGCCATCACTCCTTCCCTTACTCGCATTGACCAGGTCATCCGCCGCGCCATTGAGGCCATCCACTCGAAACCCGAATTCCGCCAGGTCCGCATCATCCTCCTGGCTTCCGAGGATCTGGAAGGCATGTTCGACGCCAGGAAGCTGGAACGCGTCTTTTTCAACCTCATTCTCAATGCCTGTGAAGCCACCGCGGATACCCAGGGTTCCATCACCGTGGAGGCCAAAAACACCGGCGATGCCTTCGAAATTCGCATCCACGACAATGGCCACGGCATACCCGGAAGCATCCGCCACACCCTGTTCGATCCCTTCGTCAGCTTTGGCAAGCCCAATGGCACTGGCCTGGGCCTAGCCATCGTCAGCAAAATCGTCCAGGACCATGCCGGCTCCGTCACCGTCGAGCAGACCTCCGAAGCCGGAACTACCGTTCTTGTTCGTCTACCTTGCTCCGAACGCCCCATTCCTCGAAACGCCAAGTCCACCTTCATCTAACTCCGTCTCCCATTCCTTAGAAGAATCTAGTTACCCTTCCTCGAATGTAAAACTCTCGTCCTTGCTTGCGACAGAATGGTGACATCCTTTTGACAAGTCCTGGATTGACCGCTCGGGTTTGTCAACGTATCGTCCTTACACCGCTGACCGGTTTGCATTCTTTTAATCCTCGGCGGACGTGAACATCCATGAGACCGGCAAAAGACGCCCCTGCGACGCCATGTACCAGGCTCTTTCTCGTCATTGAGAATCGCATGCTCCGCGAGGCTATGACCGCTCTTTTCCGCAAACAATCCGAGTTTTCCATCGCCGATTCCATCCGCTACTCCGAAACTGCCTACAAGCAGGCCGCCGCCTCAGACTGCGACATCTTGCTGGCCGATCAAGCCTCCGCATCAGCCTTCCCCTCGAACTTTATCGGCGACCTTTTGCGTTTTGCGCAGGGCAGGAAAGTCATTCTGTTTGGGATGGATGACGATGCGGAGATTTTCTTGCAGGCTGTTCGTTCCGGGGTCAGTGGCTACCTGTTGGCCGAAGCCAGTGCTGACGACGTAATCTCCGCCGTGCGCAAGGTTTCAAGAGGCGAGGCTGTCTGCCCCCCCTGGCTCTGTCATCACCTTTTTCAATTCGTGGCCCGTACCACCCGCGAAGGCTCCATGATTCTCAATCAGCGCCTTTGTGTGAAGCTCGGATTGACCGCCAGGCAGCAACAGCTCGTGGCCTTCTTGGCACGCGGCTTCACCAACAAGGAAATTGCCGAGAGCATGGGCTTGTCTGAATTCACCGTCAAAAACCACGTTCATCGCATCATGCGCCAGCTCAACGCCGATAGCCGTTACGCCGCCGTTCAGACCGTCTGCGACCAAAATCTCCCCGCTACCATCTAGTGAACCTGTAGCTCACCCCGGGTCTTCTTGGGTTTTCTTGCGCTTGTGGACCGTTCAGGGATGCGGATACCCTTGCTTTGGCGGCGGCGTATACTCCTGCCCATATTTATTCTTATGCGCCAGCGAAAAACTCGGATTTTCCGGCACATCCACGGTGCCGAGTTCTCTCATCGCTGACGAAATTGTCACCGTCCGCGTCAACCCCTGCAAATCTTCAGCGAGGCTTCGCTCGTACCAAATGTGCATTTCGTACTTTCCGTCCGGCACATTCGCGATGGTTACACTCCCTGCGCGGTTGGACACCGCATAATAAGGTGTATCCACCGCAACCACGATCGCACTCATTTCCGGATGGATATTGCAGAAGAGAAAGCTGACCCCGACGCGATCGAAGTGCACTGAATTGGTTGCTCCCGCCTCGTACAGCCCCAGGTCAAATCGCTTGCCGTCTACCAACGAAAACACATTGTGAAAAAATGGATCGCGATTAGGGAAATCAACCACCGAGCCAACCGGCACAACGAGAAGATGCGGCTGGAAACTCTTGTTTCGCTGAACCAGCTGCATTCTTTTTCGCCCTGGCTCCGCTGATGCAACTTCTCCTCCGCTATGGTCCACCGGTTTCAGCCAAATCACCACGTTCGACGCATCACTCGGTCCACTCGCCGCCTTCTCCTGTTTCGCTTCCGATTTTTTCGTGATCGCCACGTGAGCCGTGACAGTGTTCTGCTCCGCCCTCAGCATGTACCCCGATGTGAGCGCCCACAAGCAAATCCAACCCACCATCCTGAGCAACTCAGCTTTCCGATGCCTGCACACTAGAATATGTACCCCACACTCAGAGTGACCAGGTTTGCCGCATTCGCGTTGCTATCCAATGGGAACGTCTTCAGTCTCCTGTATTCCAGCGAAAATACGATGTCGGACCTCGGCTGATAAATGAAATTTCCAAACGCGCTCTGGTTCTTCGAGAGTGGCGACACGTAGTACGGCTGACTCCCTCCGAATTGACGCATGTCAGAGGCAAACGGGTTGTCTTGCCCAAACGCTCCGTTGAACTGCAACTTCGGTGTCGCCTTGAACTTCAGTTGCGCCCATCCCCCCATCGATTGCAGTCCATAAACTTCCGTCGTGGGGTCGAGTAGTGATCCAACCCACAGCCCGGTTTGCCCTATTCCGCCTCCTAACCCTCCCACACCACGCCCGCGATAAAACTGACCCGTAAATTCAAACTTGCTGCCCAGCGGAACCGTCAAATCTACCGTGCCGGCCCAACTGTCAATGCTCCGGTCGTAACCCCACGCTTGCCGCCCGTAGTATCCCCCAAAACCCAGCGTTAGGTCTTGTCCCTCTGTTTTTTTCGTCCACGCCAATCGGGTGGCGAAGGCCGGCTGCCCCGATCTCTCACCCCAGGTGGGGTACCGGTAATACTCCGATTGCGGTGTGTCTCCCGACAGGTCGTCCAGAATTCCTCCCTGCAGTAGCAGGCTGGAAGAATCCGACAAGGTGAATTTGTGTTCCACTCGCACTTGCGGCGTCCAACTCCATAAATTCCCCGCATACGCCAGCGCCGGCACCGCCAGTGTCGCAATGGAGGTCGGACTCAACGGCGCAAAAAATAGCGAGTCTTGTCCGGCCACCACCGACGTGTTCGGCCAATCGAACCGGATCGTACCGGTTCGCAGCCTCATGATCCCAAAGCTCACTCCATTCGGCGCTTCCGGAAATCCTCCGGCAAAGTCGAACTGAATATCCGCGCTCGTCCGTGCTCCGGCAATCGTCGGACCAAATGCCTGCAATCCGATTTGAGATTGCCGCAGCGATGCGACGAAGGATCCTGAGGAAGACAGCGGCCCAGGTTGCATCGCCAGTTGCGGAAAATCCGCATTGTCCACAGTCCCGCGATTGACAGACATGTTGAACAACACCATCCCCGACAATCGCACGCGGTATTTCGATGAACTCTCCACCTTCGTCTGGTTCTGCTCCGCGGCCTTCTGATCCGCCAACTGTTGGTTTTCTTCCAGTTTTGTAATTCGTTCTTCTGTTGACGCTGGCGTTGATGTCGACGCCGGCGCTGTCTGCGTTGTGCTTCCCGGCAAAACTTGTGCCGCCGCACCACTGTTCCCCGGCCCGCTCATCGCCACCAGTCGTGATTTTGCCGCGTCCAATTCCCTTCGCAACTCCGCCGCTTCCGCCTGCTCGGACTGCTGCTGTGTTTTCAACTCCTTCACCTGCGTATTCAATTCCTGCACCTGCGCCTGCAATTGCTTCAGCAGCGACCCCACCGTCGCCAGGTCCAGCGGTTGCGAGGAGTCGTGCGCCGCCCCAGCGCCGCCTGAGTCGCCTTCACCGGCGCTCTGCCCACGCACCGCTTCCGCACCCGTCAACAGAGCACAAACCATTGCTGAGATCCCGACAACAGCTTTCCCCCAGTTTGTGCCTCGCATAAATGCCTCCTCTGCAAGCGACAGGAATATCGACTGCGGCACAGCAATGCCGCCGACTGCATTCAGATGCGTCTTCTTTGGCTTTCGAAAGTAGCACGCGCAGCGTCCGCTCGTCACCATTCTCTCGCTCTCGCCCCTCGCCTCACATTTCGCGCCCCTCGCGCCTGCTGCTATTCTGGAAGTCTCAATCTCTCGGAGAACATACCGCCACGTGCCACCGATCATCAGCGCCCAGGGACTTTCCAAACGCTACGGCGTCGTTCCCCTTTTTCAGAACGTCTCCTTCACCATTTCCGAAGGCGATCGCATCGGCGTCATTGGTCCAAACGGCTCCGGCAAGTCCACTCTTCTCGACATCCTCAGCGGCATCACGCTCCCCGACACCGGCGACGTCGCCATCCGCAAAGGCACGCATCTCAATCTCGTGCGCCAGATCTCCGAATTCGCCCCCGGCGACACCGTTCGTTCTGTCATCAACCAAGCTCTCGACCAGCAAAGTGTTCCCGAAAGCGAACGCCTCCAGCGCACGGCGGAAATTCTCGGTCGCGCCGCGTTCACCGACCTCGACGTCGAAGCGGCCACGCTCTCCGGCGGCTGGCGCAAACGTCTCGCCATCGCCGAAGCTCTCGTGCGCAAGCCCGACATTCTCCTCCTCGACGAGCCCACCAACCACCTCGACCTCGCCGGCATCGAGTGGCTCGAAAGCGTCCTGCTCAACGCGTCCTTCGCTTGCGTCGTCGTCAGCCACGATCGTTATTTCCTTGAGAACGTCGCCAACGAAGTCGTCGAGCTGAATCCCGCCTACGAAGATGGAGCCCTCCGTGTCTCCGGCAACTACAGCGCATTCCTGGAAGCCAAGGAACTCTATCTCCACGCCCAGCGGAATCGCCAGGAAGCCCTGGAGAATCGCGTTCACACCGAAATCGAGTGGCTCCGCCGCGGCCCGAAGGCGCGCACCACCAAATCCAAAGCGCGCATCGACAAAGCCAACGAACTCATCGCCGACCTTGCCGACATGAACGCGCGCACTCGTACCTCTAGCGCCGGAATCACTTTTTCCGCCTCCAATCGCCAAACCAAGCAACTCATCACCCTCGACGACCTCAGCTACTCCATCGCTGATCGCCAGCTGCTCGATCATCTCCACTTCATCGTCACCAACGGAATGCGCGTCGGCCTCGTCGGCCCCAACGGCAGCGGCAAGACCACTCTTCTTCGCCTGCTCAAGGGTGAACTGAAGCCCGCGCGCGGCTCCATGCGCCAGGCAGACAACCTCCGCATCGTCTATTTCGACCAGAATCGCCAGCTCGATCCTGACGTTACTTTGCGTCGCGCACTCGCTCCCGACAGCGATGCCGTGCGTTATCAGGACCAGGTGATTCATGTCGCCTCCTGGGCCGCGCGCTTCCTCTTCACCGGTGAAGCCTTGAATCAGCGCGTCGGCCGGCTTTCCGGCGGCGAACGCGCTCGCGTCCTGATCGCTCAGCTCATGCTTCAGCCCGCGGACGTGCTCCTTCTCGACGAGCCCACAAACGATCTCGACATTCCTACGCTGGAAATCCTGGAGGAGAGCTTGCTCGAGTATCGCGGCGCGCTGGTGCTCGTCACTCACGATCGCTACATGCTCGATCGCGTCTCTACCGTTGTCCTGGGACTCGATGGACTTGGCCACGCCGAGCGCTTCGCCGACTATTCGCAGTGGGAAGCGTGGCAGCGTTCCGGGCGTTCCGCTGCACGAAGCGCCGCAACTCCGGAATCACCGCGTCAAAGCGAAAAGCCGGTTGCTCCCGTTTCTCCCGCAAAGAAGAAGCTCACGTACAAGGAAGCTCGCGAGTTTGAATCTATCGAACAGCGCATCGCCGACGCCGAAAAAGAACTGCAGGCGAAGCACGACGCGCTACTCGATCCCGCGGTGATGAGCGATGGCGCTCGCCTGCACGCTCTTTCCCTAGAACTGGAATCAGCCCAGAAAGCCATCGACGACCTCTACGCCCGCTGGGCAGAGCTAGAACAAAAACAAACTTGAGTTTTGCCAGCGTCGGAAAAACTCCGATCTTTAGGGGGTCGGAGCTTTAGCTCCGACAACAAGTGCTTGCCGTAACTTGGGAGGACACGACTTCAGTCGTGCCGTATCTGCTTGCCCCGCGACGCGGCTTTAGCCGCAGAGGGCCTCTGTCGCTACTGAAACGACGCGATCGCTTGCGGCAAGTCCTCATACGTGGAGAACAGATTCAGCAATCCCACAATCTTCAACGTGTGCATAGTAAATTTCGACGGCTTTAGCAAGCGTATCGCGCCGCCTTCTTTTTTCGCCGTGACCAGATGACGCACCAGCATCCCGATCCCGCTCGAATCAATCTGCGGCACTTCCTCCACGTCCAGCACAATCTTGTTCTGCCCTTGCTTCAGCAATTCGCTCACGGTCTTGTCGAAGCGATCGAGCGTCGGCCCGATACTCATTCGCCCTTTCAGCTTCAACACTTTCACTCCGTCCTGCGTCGTTACCTCGATATCCAAACGTGGCCCCCTCACGCCAGCCCGGCACCACTCTCGCCCGTTCGCCGAGCTCCTCAATCGTGTTCATATTGTGCGCGGCCATTGTTTTAATTCCTAGCGCAAAAAAAACGCACCGCGTGACTTGTGTAGTGGCGGCTTTATGCCGCCATCCTCTCTCCGCTTTAAAAGCAAATGCCTCACCCCTGAAGGGTGAGCTACAAGGTTGGCCACCACAAGGGCGCAGGAAAGCAGGGGGCAAGAGCGGACCACCTCGGAAGGCGGTGCCTACATAAACATAGAAAAAGAAAAGAGGGCAGGTGGTTAGTTAGCCTGCCCTCGCGGCGTTTGTTGTGCTGGCGCTCAGAATTGCAGCAGGAGCGCGAACTGGATTTGGCGAGCCGAGCCAAAGTCTCCCGTAGGGAATCGCGTGCTGCCGATCACGCCGAAAGACTTGCTGGTTGCGGTGAGGACGGGATTGCCAAAATTGGGATGGTTGAAGATGTCGAACATTTCTGTCCGGAACTGCAGGTTGAGCCGTTCGGTGATCTTCGTGTCCTTGGTGACCGAGAAGTCGGTGTTGATAAATCCCGGGCCGGTGATGGTGTCGCGGCCAAGGCTGCCCGGATGGCAAGAGCCCGGCACGATTGGATAAGTGTTGCCTCCGGGCTTAGTGGGCGTGCTGCTGAACAAGCAGGGTACGGCCAACGATGCGTTCACGGTTGGCCCGCAAGCCGGGATCGCGGGCGCGTCGCCAGAAGGAACTCCGTTGAACGGTTCGCACAGCACGGGATTCCTGAAGTAATCCGAAGGATTCCCGGTTGTTCCAACTGCCGCGAGAATGTCGGGCCGCACGGTGAGAGAAATTCCTGGGCCAGGACCGATCGCGAGCGTGGGATTCAGCGGATTCCCGGTCTGCGCCTGGAACACCAAGCCAACTTGCCAGCCGGCGATCAGGCGGTTGCCTGTGAACGGAAGTTGATAAAAGCCGCTGAGCGCGAAGCGATGGCGGGTGTCGAACTCGGAAAGCCCGTAGTCGCCGCGCGGGTTGTAGGCATTCTGAATGATGTAGGTCTCGCCGGTGGAAAGCGAGTTGTAGTCGAGCGACTTGGAGTAGGTGTAAGTTCCCAGAAATTCCAGGCCATGAGACACGTGCTTGTTCACGGTGACCCACAGGCCGTTGTAATTGGAATTTCCGCCACTGTTGATCTGATTGATGGTGCCGTAAGGGCAGCTGGGATTGGGCGCCAGGCATTGCGAGGGAATGATGGGGCTGCTGGCCGGCAATGCCTGATACGGCCTCGTCGAACCATAGAATCCATCGGTGACGAAGGGCTGATTGATGTTTTGCGTGAGTTGCAGATGCGTGCCTTTCACGCCCACGTAAGCCACTTCCAGGCCCAAGTTGGTTGTGATTTGGCGCTGCACCGATAGGTTCCAATCCTGGGCGTATGAATTGTCAAAGCCAGGATTGATGGCCGCGGGACCCAGGCTGGTGCCAACCACGGCCGCACTGGGATCTTCCGCGGTGATGGCATTGGTGGCGGAACTGGCGGCGATGGGCACCGCAAACGGCGGATTGCCGCTCAATGGCGAAACGATGTTGGTGGTCGGCGCCTGCGTCATGATGGCATAGCCGCCGCGCACGGAAGTTTTGCCGTTCTTGAACGGATCCCACGCAAAGCCGACGCGGGGCTGAAAGTTGAGGTTGCTCTGCTGGTACGGCTGCCCCACCTGGATGAGGTTGCCTGTCGTGGGGTCGAAATTGGTGAAGCGCCCCGCCGCTTCCGATGGCGTGGCGTTCCACGCATAACGCAAGCCGATGTTAATGGTGAAGTTGGGCTTCCATTTGAAGCTGTCCTGCGCGAAGACGTCGTAAGAAGGCTGCAGGATCTTGTCGTTTCCGGAGCCCAGCTGCACCGTGAAGGCATTGGCGGAGTCAGCAAGGAAATTCGCAAGCGAGCTGTAGGTGAGACTTCCGATGTTGAAGGCGATGTTGTTGTTGTAAGCGCGACGGATTTCGCCACCGAACGTGAAGGTGTGGCGGCCCTTCAGCCAGCTCAAGCCGTCGTTAAGAACGATGGTGGTGTCGCCGCGTCCTTGCGGTTCCCCGGTGGGACCGCCGAAACCGAGCGTGCCACCAGCATTGATGAACGGCAGGCCAGACGCCGCGGGCGAGCCCGGAGGCATCAGCATGTCGAAATCCGTGGGATTCAGCAGACCATTGGGAGTGAACGTAAGGTGAATACGATTGAATCCCAGACGGACGGTATTGCTGAGCGTCGGCGAAAACACGTGATTTTCGCTGAAAGTGAGCAACTGGCGGAAACCAGAGCGTGTGTCGCCGAAGCCGGGAATGTTTGCCCCGATGGCTCCGCCGGCTGTGGGTTCCTCGCGCAGATCTTTCTGAACGACATAGTAGCCGTGCATGCTGTCTTTTTGGCTCAGCTCAAAGTCGATGTCTCCCGAGCCTTGATTCAGCGAAACGTTGGCCAGCACACCGCCGCTGAAGAGGTTGAAGCTGTTGGGGTCGGCAGCATTTCCGGAGCCCACCAAGTTGGCCGCCGGCACCAGCGCCAGCAAGCTCTTGATGGCGGGCGAAGTTACCGTGGCGATTTGCTCGGCGCTGGGTACCGTCGTCGATACGCTCAAGCTTTGATGTTGCCGCAGCCCTTCGTAGGCCAGGAAGAAGAACAATTTGTTTTTCAGGATCGGACCGCCAAAGTCGACGCCGAAATCGTTGCGTTTGAAGGGCGCCTGCGGTAAGGACGCTCCCGTTGAACTCTCGGCAACGTTGAAGAAATTGCGCGCGTCGAGGTCATTGTTGCGGAAAAACTCGAACAATTCGCCGTGATACTGATTGGTTCCGGAGCGCGTGGCGAGGTTCACAATCGCGCCGGAATTTCTGCCGTACTGCGCGGGGAACGAGGAATTGTCAATCTTGTATTCCGCGAGGGTGTCAATCGGCGGCTGGAAGGTGAGCTGGTTTTGCACGTTATCGTTCAGATTCACACCGTTGACGAGCCAGTTGGTGGTGTCTTCGCGCTGGCCTGCGGTGTTGATGCCGAACGAGCCTTGCCCACGCAAGGGCGCCGACAGGAATCCGTTTGCGGGAGGCGTAATCGTGCCGGGGGTCAGCAAACTCAGATCGGTGAAGTGCCTGCCATTCAGCGGAATCTGTTGCACCGTCTTGTCGTTGATCACCTGGCCCATGGTGTTATTGCTGGTGTCGACCAGCGGCTCTTCCGCTGTCACTTCCACCGTTTGCGAGGTCTGCCCGATGTTGAGCTGCACGTTCTTCGTTACGGCCGTTGCTACGTCCAGCTTCAGTCCGCTGAACACAGTGGTCTGAAAGCCGGGCGCTGAGATTTCCACCTTGTACAACCCAATAGGCAGCGATGAGAACAGAAACGCGCCGGCACTATCGGTAGTTGTGTTCGATTGCACGCCGGTCCCCTCATTGGTTGCCACCACTTTTGCATTCGGCACCGCGCCCCCGGCGGGATCGGTAACCGTTCCTTGCAGCGTCGCGGTCGACTGCGCGTGCGCTGGCCATACCAGCCCTGCCAATAGGATGAAGAGCAGGAGAACTCGGACCCCGGATCGTCTGGATAGAGCGATACCATGCGATCTTTCCATGATTTGCCCCCTGTATTTGGTGGCGGTCAGGACGGCGCAGAAGACGCGTGGTTTTTTTGTCCAGGCCGCACAAACGAGCTTGTGCCCTGAAGAAGGGCGGCTGGACCTGGACGGGTGGTGGGACCAGCAACCCACAACCCCGCTGGGTTATTGGCAATCGAAGGGCCAGTCCGCCAACTCGCAGGTCGCATCTAAGTGCTAACAAATTAGGTAAATTAGCGCAGGCATAGTTCCATGGTGAAATGTGTCTGAAGGCAATGTCTATGAAATTCCGGAAATGCGTATGAAAAAAGGAATTTCGCCTCCCGCGACAAAGCATATTCGGCGGAGATCTTGCGTCACGCCCTAAACAAGCCTCACCCTGAATCAAAGATGTTCGAGCGAATGGCGGTCGCAAGGCGGCGTAGATCCCGCGTTAAAGGCTAATTGGGAGCGAGGCAGGAGATAAACGGGCGGGGCGCGGAGCGGTTGAGGCACAATGTAGCCATGCACCGTCACAAATTGTTTTCTCTCGCCTTTGCGATCAGTTCTTTCTTTTTGTTGCGATTCCTGCTTCGCACAGACTTCCGCTGATCCGGCTGCAGGCCGGTGGTCGGAGCAAACAGCTAACGACTGGTACGCTCATCAGCCCTGGCTGGTCGGCAGCGACTACATTCCCGCCAACGCCATCAACGAACTGGAAATGTGGCAGGCGGAATCGTTCGATCCCAAGCGCATCGACCTGGAATTGGGTTGGGCACAATCCCTGGGCATGAACACCATGCGCGTGTTCCTGCATGATCTGCTGTGGCAGCAGGATGCCAAGGGTTTCACGATGCGCGTCGACACATTCCTGAGCATCGCCGACAAGCACCGCATCAAAATCCTGTTCGTGCTGTTTGATTCCTGCTGGGATCCGTATCCGCAACTCGGCCCGCAACGCGGTCCCCGCCCCGGCGTACACAATTCCGGCTGGGTACAAAGCCCCGGCGCAAAGGCGCTGGACGATCCCTCGCAATATCCGCGGCTGGAAGCGTATGCCAAGGGCATCGTGTCCGCGTTCGCGTCAGACAAGCGAATCCTCGGCTGGGACGTGTGGAACGAGCCGGGCGGGACGAATGAAGGCAGCTACGAAAAGCAGGAACCAAAGGACAAAGTCAACCGTGTCCTTGTCCTGCTCCCGCAAACTTTCGCGTGGGTGCGATCCGCTCATCCTTCGCAGCCTTTGACGAGCGGATTATGGGAAGGCGATTGGACCACGTTGGACAAGCTGAGCGCCGATGCAGAAAATTCAGCTGGAACTCTCGGACGTGCTGTCGTTCCACAATTACGCCAAGCCCGACGATTTTCAGAAGCATGTGGTGTTTCTGCAGCAGTTCCACCGGCCGATCCTGTGCACCGAATATATGGCGCGCGGCGCCGGCAGCACGTTCCAGGGCATCTTGCCAATCGCAAAGAAATATAAGGTAGCGGCAATCAATTGGGGACTGGTTGCGGGAAAAACGCAGACCTATTATCCGTGGGATTCCTGGCAGCATCCGTATGTCGATCATCAACCGCCGGTCTGGCACCACGAGGTCTTTCACACCGACGGGAAGCCCTACAGTGAAGAAGAGGTTGCGTTCATCCGGCAAATGACGGGGCGCTAGTGCCTATAGGTAGGGACTAAGGGTCGAGGCCAGGCTATCGGGAAGGAATTACTTGGCGGGCAAAAAAAACGGGCGAGCCGGCGCTTAGCGCGGCCCGCCCGAAACGACTAGAGAGCCGTGACGTTCGACGCCTGAAGACCCTTGGGGCCTTTGGTGACCTCGAACTCAACTGCCTGGCCTTCGTTGAGCGACTTGTACCCATCCGCCATAATCGCGGAGAAATGCACAAATACGTCCTCACCGGACTGGCGTTGAATGAAGCCAAATCCCTTGCTGGCGTTGAACCACTTTACTGTACCTTGTTCTTTCACGTTGTTTCCTATTCTATATTTTAAAAAGCTATCTGGTGCTTCTCGACAGCCTCTAGTCGCAAATGAAAAAAGGCCGCAAGTTTGAAACTCGCAGCCCCTTAAATCGAATCCAAAGGTGATACAAGAGCAACAAACGCATCTATAGAGTAACACATTCTCACCTATTGGCAACGACAATTTTTTGTCGTGCCATTTCACGCTGGGAGAGCTTTCCCTAGGAACTTTTTCGCAGCACTGCTCGCAATTTTCCACCCAACCGTGCTGGACAGTGTTACCCTTAAAAGGTATCCATGAGCAAGCCATCAATATTTGTACGCGACAGAACTTTTTCCTCGCCCGTCAATTGGGGCGTCACTTCAATCATGATTGGGCTGCATCTCGCGGCCCTGGCAGCCGTCTTTTTCTTCACCTGGAAAGCCTTGATCCTGGCAATCGTCATGTGGTGGGTTGGCGGCAGCCTCGGCATCGGGATGGGCTATCACCGCCTGCTGACGCACCGCGGCTACAAAACACCGAAGTGGATGGAATACTTCCTGACGGTGTGCGGCACGCTGGCGCTCGAAGGCGGTCCCATCGCGTGGGTAGCCACGCATCGCATCCATCACCAGAACACCGACAAGGAAGGCGATCCTCACTCGCCGATTGACGGCGGCATCTGGTCGCACATGGGCTGGATTCTTACCGGCCGCGCGATGCACCGCGATCGCAGCGAGCTTCTTCCCTACGTGCCGGATCTACGCAAAGACAAATTCCATCTGTGGATCAGCAAATGGCACGCGGTTCCTTCGATTGCCCTGGCGGTGGCCTTCTATTTCATCGGCGGATGGCCGTTTGTATTCTGGGGATCATTCCTGCGCTCGGTTCTCAGCCTGCACTTCACCTGGCTGGTGAATTCCGCGACGCATATGTGGGGCAAGCAGCGGTTTGAAACCGGAGACTTGTCCACCAACAGCTTCTGGGTAGCGTTTCTGACATTCGGCGAGGGCTGGCACAACAATCATCACCATTCGCCGCAATCGGCGCGTCACGGACTGAAGTGGTACGAGATCGATGTGAACTGGTACGGGATTTTCACGCTTTCGAAAATCGGGCTGGCTTGGGATGTGAAGCGCATCAAGTTGGAAGCCTTGGAACCTGTGGACGTCGAGCAGAACGCTGCCTGACGTTTCTTCTTCTGCTATCGTTCCGCTCCTGGCGAAACAAACACTTCGCCGGCCAGCGCCCGGTCAATGGCCCACACCAGGTCGGAATGCATCCTGGATTTGAAGACGTATGCAGTTGCCCCGCTCTCGAACGCCGCGGCAACAAATTCCTGGTCTTGCTGCACGCTTAGAAAAACTACTTTGACGCCGTGTCCCTGCCGTTTCAATTCCTGCGCCGCCCGGATTCCATCCATTTTCGGCATCAGGATGTCGAGCAGCACCAGGTCAGGTTTCAGCCGGGCCGTTGCGTCCACGGCCGCTTGACCATCACTGACTGCGGCAACAACCTCGAAATGAGAGCCCAGCAGCTTGTGCACTCGCTCTCGCATTCCCTCGTGATCGTCGGCCACCAGAATTCGTGCGCGAATTTTCATAACCGCCTTTGCTACAAAATTGCTAATACCAAAACAATTCTGAACGAATTGGATGCGCTCTGGTCCGGGAATGTGACCACGGGCCGTTCTGTTTGTTTCGCCGCCACACCTGCATCGACGCAATTTCGCGGGCGCTAAGGGTTTCCCTACAAAATCGTTATGGCAGTTTTCTCAGCTCTGTCATTGGGGGTAGGCACGCCGCGTCCTACATATTTACCCGAGCAGTAGAGTTTCCGGCAGCTTTTAATTCTCACAAACTGTTACTTTTGACAGTTCCCCTTTTCTCCATTCCGTTTCATTCTCTGTGCCGCTGAAGGATGAGGCATCGTTACACTCAATCTTCAGCACGGTCTCTCGAAAGCTCCCGGCCACTCGTGCTCACTTTCGAGCAGCCTTGCGCAGATGGCAAAATTGTCTCGTTTTTGACGGGGCGGAGTGCTTCCAGTGATTCTTGGGCGGAGAATCTCTGGGCTGCGAAAGGTTGCTCGATGGTGAGCACTGCTGTTTTTCGGCGATTTATTCCTCAGTTCTACTCTCCTTTCGTTTTTTCATCGATTATCATTCCCAAAGCGTTCCTGCTGAGGTATCCTTTGAGGCAATATTATTGACGGAGTTGGGGGACTGGATTGGCCGATTCCCAGGGGTGGGGAGTCCATCGTTGACCAAAGCACGTATTCTTATCGCCGACGATCATACGCTGGTCGCTGAGGCGTTCAAAAAACTTCTCGAACCTGAATTTCAGGTTGTGGGGACGGTGTCGGATGGCCGCGCCTTGTTGCGCGCGGCGGATGACTTGAGACCCGATCTGGCGCTCGTCGACCTAAACATGCCGCTGCTCAACGGGCTCGACGCCGGCGCGCAACTGAAGGACTCCATGCCTCGGCTGAAGATCATCGTTCTGACCATGAACGAAGATACGGAGATTGCCGCGGAAGCTCTTGGCAAGTGGGCATCGGGCTACCTGCTAAAGAAATCGGCCGGTTCGGAATTGTTGAAGGCGGTGCGCGAAGTGCTGAAGGGCGCCAAATACGTTACGCCCGCGGTGCGCATGGGCCTGGAAGAAAGTCCGCTGCGAGACCCGCGCTCCGAAGTTGCCCGCGCGCTGACACCTCGCCAGCGGGAGGTCCTTCAACTCCTTGCCGAAGGCCATACCATGAAAGAGGCGGCGGCTATCCTGAACGTCGCCACACGCACCGTGGCCTTCCACAAATATCGCATCATGCAAGACTTCGGGTTGGAAACCAATTCGGACTTGCTGCGGTTTGCCATCAAACAGAAGCTTGTACAACAGAACTGAGGCGGTTTTCGCGGTTCTTTCAATCCGCACTGGCCGACTGCACCATGACAGAGACTTCCACTCGCGTCACGATTTCCGTTCCCTGTCCACGAGCGGAGTGAATCTCCAAAGTACCGCCCACCATCCTCATTCGTTCGCGCATGCTGGCAAGCCCCAGTCCCGGCTCATAATTGTTTACGTCAAATCCCCGGCCATTATCCCTAACTCTTAGTTGCAGCATGCCATGTAGCGCTTCCAATCCCACCTCGATCTTTGAGCTGCCACTATGCTTCGCTGCGTTCTTTAGCGCCTCCTGCGCCACTCGGTACAGGCACAGGGATTTCTCCGCCGTAACCACCCATGGCGAGGTTCCCGTGAACAGTTCGACCTCAATGGCATGTTGCCGCGACATCTGTGAGCACAGTTCCCGCAGCGCCGACTTCAAACCCAGATGTTGCAGCTTCGAGGAATGCAATTGGTGCGACAGTCCATGAATATCGGTCGCCAGCGCGCTTGCCTCGTCCAGCGCGACGGCTACCTGTTCGCGCTCTCTGCGCATTTCCATTGACAGTTCATGCTTCAACCGGTCTAGGCCGATAATCAGCAGTGACAATCGCTGGCCAATGTCGTCGTGCAAGTCACGCGCCAGCCTTTGTCTTTCATCCTCCTGCGCTCGAATCAATCGCTCCGTCAACTGCATCAACTGCATTTTTGCCTGTTTCAAATCCGTTATGTCTACGTTCACACCTCGCAGCCTGAGTGGCTTCCCTCGCTCGTCACGGAATACTTGTCCCCGGAACAGCAACCAGCGAATAGCTCCGCCGGGCTCATGAAATCTCCACTCCGTGACAATTGCGTCGTCTCCTTCTTTGTTTGTCAGCAACGCCAGCGCTCTTCTATGCAAATCTTTCCGGTCCTCTTCGGGAATCAACTCCAGAAATTTCTGGTAGGAGGCTTCCAGTTCCACCGGCTCCTTACCGAGCAGCGTGCTCTGCCGCTGCGACCACCGCACTCTTCCGGTGCGTACGTCCAGTTCCCACAGCGCAGTCATCGACGCTTCTAATGCCAAGTCCAGCCACTCTTGCTTCTCACGTAACTGTTGCTCCGCTCGCCTGCGTCCCACGGCGTTTCCAAATAGACTCCCGATCATCCCCAGCCGCGCCACCAACGGATTGGGCCAGACTCTTCCGGGAGTCTTGCTTAAGAGCACCAGCGCGCCTCTTCCCTCGGTGTCCATGCCAGAAGGCACCACCACCATCGACTGGATACCCTTAGCGTCAAGATTGGTGCGATCCAACCCCGCGGCTTCCGGCAGTTGTTCGAGGCTCGAAATGGAGACGGGGTTTCCTCCGGCGACTTGCCCCATAATCCAGGGCACCTCTGCTCGTTCACAGATCTTCGCGTCCTCGCTCTTGTCGCGTAGCGCCAAAAATCGCTCTCCTGCAAGTTCGCCGTCGGCATCCACCGTCACCCAAATGCCCCGGTCGGCCTTTTCGGCTTCGAGCACCGCCTCTAATGCTTTTTGAATCTCGTGGTCCACTGCCTGCGCGGGGCAGTGAGCCAGTCGCTCAGCGCATTGGGCTGCCACGCGTTCAATGGCGAAGCGCCGTTCCAGCATTCGCTGCGCGCGATTTTTTCTCTTGATCTGCGCGAGCATCAATAGCACCAACGCCGTTTCCAGCGCCACGAATCCCGCTATCGCCCAAAAGTAATAGCTGTATTTCCTCCACACCGGCGGTTCGCGAAACTCCACCCGCGCACCCGCAGGCACCCGCGCCTCGGGGATTCTCCAGCGTCGCAGTTCCCTCCAATCCACGGCCGTGTACATGCTGCCTTCCAGAATGGGCAAATCGTCGGGATTCTTCCCTGCGAGGATGGACTTTACCTGCGTGGCGATTTTCTTCGCTTCGTCTTGCGGATCATACACGTAGCCACCGATTGCACCGTGCCCCACGTAGCTGGACACAAAGCCGTAAATAGGAACCGGCGAGTGCGGCGCAATTCTTTCCAGATACTGCAAGCCGGAATAACTTCGTCCCAGGTGGTCGCTGTACTCCACGACGTAACAAACGATGGTGTCCGCGGAGAGTCGATTGAGACGCTCGTTGGCCTCTTCCGGCGTCGGCCCTTCCCAATACTCAACCTGCACGCGGTTTTCGTATGACTTGATTTGCTCCCTTGCGATCCACCCCAGCCACTTGTCACGTGGAGAGGAACCGGCAATCAGCACTACTTTCTTGGTGTCGGGTTGCAGCGCGAGCGCCAGGTCCAGAGTCCTTTCAAAATGCAGCGGCTCCACTACCCCGGTCACCCCGGGATATTTCTGGGTCGGAGCCGGTTTGTCTTTCGGAACGATCCCAAACACAATTGGAACTCCGGGAAACAGATCATTGCGATGATTGAGCAGGAATTCCAAAACCGGGCGTTGGCCAGCCACCACTACGTCCATCTTCACGTTTTCATATTTTGTTCGGTAGATGTCCGCGAATTTCTTATCGTTCTCCGAATTTTTCAACCTCATCAGGTCCAGCGCCTCCACATACAAGTCGACCTGATCGGGGACGTCCAGTTCCTTCCGCAGAATCTGGACGAGATCCATCTGCCCTTCAAATCCAAGATTGTCGGGGAGTAGTACCAAGACGTCTTTTCGTGCGGTGATGTTTTGGTTCGCTTCTTTGGCGGGGCAGACTATCGAGCCTGCAAGAAGCAAGTTCGCCGCCAGCACACAGGTCACAACTACAGACCTAAATCGCGCAGAGAGTTCCAGGCACTTATAGAGGAATGCGGCACCCCTGGCACCGGGCATACGATCAGTTTCCCTCCCGGCGTCGTTGCCGAGGCTCCGAGTCTCAGGATTAGGGGATGGTAGTGCATCCAATCGAATCTTGGCAATGCTGAAAATGCACTACGGACTTCCCATATCTTCGGCAATCTGTTACGCTGCCCCCGATTCCGCCCCGGCTTTTTCTGCTTCAAACATCCCAGCTATCCTAATGTGAGGAGCGACGCTATGGGTACATTTGACGCGGTTTTGGCGGAAGCTAGCAACCAGTTCGGAATAAGCAGCACGAAGACCACTTCCCTTCTGTCCGGCCTATTGGCGATGATCAATGAAATGCCCGGAGGCTTGGGAGCATTCGTTGATCGACTCCGTAAATCGGGATTGGGTGATTTTGTATCCTCATGGCTAGGAAGCGGCGAGCCTCGGCCGATTTCCAGTACCTCTCTGGAAGCTGCAATTGGTCGCGACTCAATTGATAAGATCGCTTCAAAAGCAGGTCTTGCCTATTCCACGGCAGCATCTGCGCTTGCCTTCATGGTTCCCAAGCTTGTGAATCGACTCGCTCCAGGAGGAGTTATTCCGACGCACTTTTCCTCGGAGGTCTTGGCCTACGCTAGTAGCGCAACCGGAGCGGTGGCCGCTGGAACCCGCCGGGCTGCCTACGCGACGGAACGCACCGCACAGAAAGCCGGTGTTCCTGCTTGGCTGTGGCCAGTACTGGCGCTCCTGGCGATATTTCTCGTGGGTTACTGGATCTGGAATTCGCGACAGGCGACGAAAAATGTGGCGTGGGACCCCGCCGAGCAGGTCCGTATCGCCAACGAAAAAGCAAGTTCGGCTCTTGCGGCGCTGAAGCCGGGGTTCTCTGGCCAGGATCTCGTCACTGCGCTCAACCTTAATGTGATCAATTTCGCGTCGGGCAGCGCGCAGATTCCGACCGATTCCGACGATTATCTCAATCGTGTAGCGGTTGCACTCAAGTCTGCTCCGGGCGGCACCGCTCTTGAAATCGGCGGGCACACCGACAATACGGGTGACTCCGCCTCGAACATGACTCTGTCTCAACAGCGGGCGGACGCGGTTCGCGCTTACCTTATCCAGCAAGGAGTCAATGGCGACATGCTGGTCGCCAAGGGCTACGGCGATACCAAGCCCGTAGGCCCAAATGACACAGACGAAGGCAAATTCCACAACCGCCGCATCGAGTTTTCTCTGCGCTAAATCGCTGCGTTAATTTCGCTGAATGTCGCCTCGAGAGTGAAACTGGCCTTCCGGCCGGTACGCCGTAAGGCACAGGTCTGCCTGGCTTTCCTTGCGGACGCTATGACGGCTGCTATCCTAGTACTAGAACTAGGAGGCGCCTCTTTGGTCAAGTCCCTCATCGCCTTGGGTTGGATGCGCGACATAGTCTTGATACTTCTCCTGTGCGCCGGAAATCACCTTCGGCACACGTCCCCGGCCATCGGGTTCGCCATCATCGCTGCCGCTCTTCTCATTTTTGCGGAGCGATTCGTGTGGGCGTGGCATCTGTGCGATCTCCGCGACAAGCACGCCGCCTCGTCAGCTCCGCGCTAATTCACATTCCGGGAATTCTGACTTTACTTTGAGAGCGTTTGCCGCTGGTTCTTCTCGCGCCAGAATTCCTGGCCCAGCTCCGGCAATGTGTAGATCGGGTCGTAATATTCATAGCGCCGCTTCAACGCTTCGGGATCATCGGCTTCGATGCCTGTGCGATAATTTTTCGTCCAGTAGGAAATGCCGAGCTGCCGGTCGTACTCCTTCACCTGGTGAACCCAACGCTTGCCGACGAACGGCACATCGCAAATCATGCGCGGGGTGGCAAAGCCGGGCAGATAGCCCATGATGTCGTGCTGCAGTTGCTGCACCTCGTGAATCGCCAGACGCCAGTGCTCGGCGTTCGGGATCATGTCGCACTGGTAGAAGTAGTAAGGCATGATCTTGCCGTGATCGAGCAACGCGAAGCAAAGTTCCAGCAGTTCCTTGGCGCTGGCATTCACTCCGCGCAACAGCACACCTTGATTGCGCACATCGCGATAACCCATATCCAACAGCGCCTGCACTGCCTTGCGCACCAGCGGCGTCACCTGTCGGGCGTTGTTCACGTGCGTGTGCACGGCAATGTCAACGCCGCGCTCGCGCGCCTTCTTCGATAGGCGTTGCAAGCCCGCCAGCACTTCGTCCTGCAGAAAATGTTGGGGAATAGCGATCAGGCCTTTCGTTGCCAGGCGAATATCCTTGATATTGGGAATGTCCATCAGCTTAGAGCAGAAATCTTCCAGCGTGGCGATCGGCGTGTTGGCGATGTCGCCGCCGCTGACTACGACGTCGCGCACCGACGGAGTGACGCGCAAGTAGTCCAACATCTGTTGGTAGCGGTCCTTTTGCGGTACCTGAAATTTCAGCTTCACTACTTGCGGAACGTCGTTGCCGACGAGGTCCATGCGCGTGCAGTGGCCGCAGTACTGCGGGCATGTGGACAACAGTTCGGCCAACACCTTGGTCGGATAGCGGTGCGTCAACCCTTCCACCGCCCACATATCCGCTTCGTGCAGCGAATCGCGGCTGGCCTTCGGATGGCTGGGCCATTCCGGATGACGATCTTCGAACGCGGGCAGCATATAGCGCCGCACCGGATCGTTCCACAGATCGGCGGAGTCCATGGTGTTGAGCATGTGCGGCGGCACAAGGATGGACATAGTGGCGCGCTCTTTGATGTCGCGCTCGATACTGGCCATCAGTGAATCGGGAATCAGTTCCCCAAAAGCATCCTTGAGTTCCTTCAGGTTCTTGACGGTATGGCGCCGCTGCCACAGCGCGGTCTCCCAGTCTTCTTTCGTCACGCCGCGATAACCCGGCAAGCGCGTCCAGTCAGGCTCCGCAAATTCCCGCTGCAGCGGGTACGTGAATGGCTGTTCGCTGGCGTGGACTTTGCCAGCAGGCTTCCAGGTGGGCCGCTCGGTTTTCGGCGTAGTGGTCTTGATCTCACTCATTGAGTTTTCCTGTGTCTGGGGGACGTTGTTCGGAAATCTTAACAACTTCTTTACGTCTTAGGATATCGTAGGCCGCAACTTTGCACCACCCCCGGGCGTGAGTTGCACGCGGTAAGGAACGGAAATTGGCAAGTGAATATTCTCGACACCAAACGGCTCTTCTTGCGGCACTTGCGCGCCGATGACGCTGATTTCATCCTTGAACTTCTGAATGAACCAGCATTCCGTCGGAATATTGGCGACCGCGACGTCAGGAATAGCGCAGATGCCTGCCGCTATTTCGTGGCGGGGCCGGTGGCCAGTTACAAGCAATTTGGCTTCGGACTGTACCTGGTGGCGCTGAAGGAAACGGGAGTGCCAATTGGCATTTGCGGCCTTCTGAAACGTGAATCCATGCAGGACATCGAAATCGGTTTTGCGTTGGCGTGGCGCGAATCCTTCGCTCAAGGCGTTTGCACATACTCACAGAAGAGACTCAGGCCTGAAGGCCGGAGCTACAGACGGCGGTTTCTCGGGAAAATACTTGAGGTAGCAGCTACCAGGATTCTTGTAGGTTGGCGCGCTCCTCGCTTGATCCCTCGCCATGTTTCATGTTTTTCCAATCTGTAAAAAGTACAACTTAGCCGCGAAAATCACGCGAAACTTGGGTACTAGTTCGTTCTCGCTTTTTCCGCTCAACATCCAACGTTCCAAGTACTTAGCACAATGGAGCTTGGAATGCTCCTTTACTTGAACGACAGCAAGTTCAGCGAAGACCACGGGCCAAAGGGGGAAAACACAATGTCACAAGAAGTTTCCTTCAAGACTGCTGTTTGCAGCGATTACGAGCAATTGCTATACGATTGCCAGAATGCCTTGGAAATCTGGCGCCGCCGGCGCGATGAAGCCGCCAGAGCTAACCTGACCGGGAAGCAAATTGGCGATGAATTGCAAAAACTGCAGGCGAACTACGCAAAAGCATATTCGGCTTTAAACCGGCACGACAAGCAATGCGAACTCTGTCAATTCGTGTCCCGGATTGGTGGCCGCCCGTTTTCCACACTGCCCAGCGAGGTTGCGGATAAACAGCACACGCACTGATTTCAGCTCATGGAGGCATTGCGAACAGATGAAATAGAAGGATTTGCAGCTTTTGGGTTTCACCACCCGGCGCAGACCAGAAAGGAAGAATCCCATGAAAATCAGCGAGCCTACACACTCCTCAAAGCCGGGTGCGGTTAATAACAAGAATCCCTTGGGCATCTTGATCGCACTGGCTTTCTTTGCGGGTACACCGATGTGGCATGGACAACAGTTTTTGCCGCACGCGGTTCCTGAGCCCACGAAACATCCGGGCTTGGATAAGCACGAAGAAAAGTAGGCGAACATCGAAGGCGATCGGAGGGCAGAGGACGGACAGAACGCGACATCTAAAACTTGGAGGCAAGGTAGGAAGACAACTTCTCTGAGTATTCTGATCGTCCTCACTCTCCTGGCAGCCCTCGCGCACCACGTCCAGGCAAGCGCATAACCAACCGCGCGCAAACCAAGGTCGCATTCCGCCTCCCCCGCAAGCCCGACACGAGCAATCCGTGAGGCCAACGGGCGAACCGCGCGAACTGCTTCTGGCTACCCGGCGGATTTTTCTTTGAAGTCGCGGCTTGGGACTGGCCCATCTGTGCGGACTGGTGCTGGGACTGTGGCGACGACTATGTCATCTACGAGGATCCCGACCATATCGGCTGGTACCTGCTCTACAACGCACAGACTGGAGCCTACGTGCACGTCACTTATCTGGGCACGTAACCGATCATCCACCCAAACAACAGCCCTGTACAAAGAAAAAGCCCCACTCTCCTATTGAGAGTGGGGCTTCAGATTTCTGAGAGTGCCGCTTGTTCGTTCCCAGCCTAGCCCGATTACTTGGTCGCAGCGCGACGACGCCGTGCGATCAAGCCCGCCAAGCCAATACCCAACAGAGACAAAGTGGCTGGCTCGGATAGAGCCGAAGACGAGGTGCGGCCAAACGGCGAAAGGTCGCCTGGTCGTGACCTGTGGATCCCGGCGCAAGAGGGAGCACGCACTTTGCCAGCGGAATGCAATTCCTGCGTGCGTGGCTAGCGGTTAAGGAGGCGAAGCATCAAGCTGAGTGTTGAAAAATTCAGTGCGGATTTTTCCGCGTGAATTGTGAGAGAATTCGCGCAGCGGCTGAGTGGCTAGCCGCATAATTCGCTCCCGCCGCCCGAAATTCCGCCATAGCTTTCTGCGTTATTACGTGTGAAGGCAAAGGCATACACACAATGCTTCATCGACGAGAGATACGAAGGTGAAAAGCTGTTGAGCCTGCAAACGTCCCTGAGCGAAATGAAGCACCAATGAATCTACGAAGGACAATCCTAGCGGCGTGTATCGCGTGCATCGTACTAGCCGTGAGCGGCATCACGCTCGCCGACGATCTGAAGAAAGTTCAGCCCACAGGCTACGTCACGGACCTTGCCGGGGTCATCAAGCCGGAAACCAAAGCGCAACTGGAAGCGCTCTTCACGGAACTGGAGCAAAAGACCGGCGCACAACTCGCCATCCTCACAGTGAAATCGCTGGATGGCAACGACGTACAAACCTACGCCAACAACGCATTTAAGCAATTCGGTATCGGCAAAAAGAAGGAAGACAATGGCGTGCTGTTGGTTGTAGCTCCCAACGACCGGAAGTACTGGACGGAAGTGGGCTATGGCCTGGAACCGGTAATTAATGATGCGCGCGCAGGCGATGCCGGTCGCGCCATGGTTCCTTATTTCCGCCAGGGCGATTACAACGCAGGGATTGTTGCGGCCGCCTGGAAACTGGCGAAGTATATCGCGGACGATAAAGGCGTCACGCTGACCGGCATGCCGCAGATGCGAGAGCCGCCGCAGCACCATGACTCCGGCGGGTTGTGGGTGTGGCTGATCCTTGGCATCATCCTGCTGGTGATCCTGTTCGGAAGCGGTGGCAACCGCAGCAATTACACCGGCGGCGGGAGAGTCGGCGGCGGAATGGGCAGCGGCTGGTGGATCGGGCCGGTGATCGGCGCGATGGGCGGAAGAAGAGGCGGCGGAGGTTGGGGCGGCTCCAGCGGCGGATGGGGTGGCGGAGGAGGCTGGGGCGGAGGAGGCGGCGGCTTCGGAGGATTTGGTGGAGGCGGGAGCGGCGGCGGTGGAGCAGGCGGAGGTTGGTAGCAGAGATTCCCTAAGCGCGGGTGACAATGATGGAAGGTAAACTCACTGAACTGGTAAGCCGACTGAAGGAAGCCAGCGGCAAGAATCTGGAGTCGGTGATCCTGTACGGATCCGCGGCGCGGGGAGATTTCCGGCCGGGCGCGTCGGACCTGAACATTCTTTGCGCCGTAACCGTGATCGACTTGAGCGAATTGCAGCGTCTCGCGCCGGTGGTCACGTGGTGGACCCACGAGATGCACGAACCTGCGCCGCTGTTTTTCCTCACGGAAGAGTTGCGGCGTTCCACCGACGTCTTCGCGATTGAAAGCCTGGACATCAAACGGTCGCATCGCGTGCTATTTGGCAAAGACGTTGTGGCCGACCTGGAAATTCCGATGAATCTTCACCGCGTGGAAGTGGAGCACGAGTTGCGGCAATTATTGCTGAAGCTGCGGCAGCACGTGCTTCACGCGGGACGCAACGAAATGGAATTCAACACGGTGATGAAGCGCACCATCTCCAGCGCGGTGACGCTGCTGCGCCACACTTTGCTGGCGTTCGGTGAAGAGCCGCCGCAGGACACGACAGAACTTTTCGCGCGCATTGCAGTCACAACGGAAGCGGATGCAGCGGCGTTCGCGGAGGTATACGCGTATCGCGACACGGGCGCGCAGCATGAAGATCCATTCAAAGCGTATGACGGTTATATGCGGGCGCTGGAAAAAGTGATTATTGCGCTGGACGGTATGGTGCCAAAGCGGGAGTGGCAGCGAACGGGTCAGTAGGGTTTTGAAACTCAATCAATCGAGGTGGATATGAAAGCGGGAATCGTGATTCTGGTAATTCTGTTGATCCTGGCATTCGTTCTGGGAAGCGCGTATGTCGGTCGTCGAAACCAGATGGCCATCAAGCGCGAAGCGGTGAACGCGGCCTGGGCCCAGGTGGACGTCGTTCTGCAACGCCGAGCCGACCTGATCCCGAACCTGGTGGAAACAGTGAAGGGCTACGCCTCTCAAGAGCAAAAGGTGTTCGGCGACATCGCGGCGGCGCGCGCTGCTTTGGTTGGCGCGAAGAGCCCGTCGGAGAAAATCGCGGCAAACGGGCAATTGGACTCGGCTTTGAGCCGGTTGCTCGTGATTGTGGAGAATTATCCGCAATTGAAGTCCAACGAAAACTTCATGCGCTTGCAGGATGAATTGGCGGGAACGGA
This sequence comes from Candidatus Acidiferrales bacterium, assembly GCA_963792145.1. GTDB lineage: Bacteria > Acidobacteriota > Terriglobia > Acidiferrales > UBA7541 > Acidiferrum. Next base: position 81,577 of record CAWBVH010000030.1, on the reverse strand, counting down.
AAACCGTATCGCGGTGGAACGCCGCCGGTACAATGAAACGGTGCAGGACTACAACACGTATATTTCGCTGTTCCCGAATAGTTTGGTGGCAAGTTTTGGGGGATTCACGCGCAACGACGCGTACTTCAAGACCGAGGAGGGAGCGCGGCAAGCTCCCAAGGTGAACTTTGACGCGACCAAGCCGGCTACGACTACGCCAGCGCCAACTCCGGCACCCGCGCATCCGTAGAAAGAGGTGGCGCTTCTCAATTTGCCTCGGCAGGGCGCGCAGCGATGTTGCGCCCTGCGGGCCTGGAAACCGACCCATCTCACAAATCACAGCAGAGGGAAATCCTGAAGCCTCGGGAGCTAAGGGTCTCGTTTTACGTCGATCTGTCGGCACGGCTTCAAAGCCATGCCCTCCCGAAAGGCGCTCGACACCCAAAAGGACATCCTCACCCCTGCAAGGGGTGAGCTACAGGAGAAGAGGAGCTGGCATAAAAGCCAGCGCTACATTTAAGACTAAAACCTCGCCGCTCAGTTTTTCCCGCAAGCAGTGAGGCCGTGCCCTCCCCGCGTGCTATTTGTGAGACGGCCTCTAGCGCAGAAATCCGCCGAGAAGCATGTGGAAATGGTGAACGCCGTTCTCTCGCTTCACAGAATAGCGGCCGCGATCGTACGTGGCGGATTGCAGGCCGCGCTGGACGGCTTCGCAAATTTGCATGTCTTCCTGCTGAACCGTGTCACTGAATCCGATGGCTTTGGCGGCGCGCTCGCGAGTTTTTTCTGAATGCGCGTGGTGAAAATACCACTCGAAGATCGTCAGCGTCTTTTCGTGGGAGAGCGGCACGATCAGATTGATCTGGATATTGTCCGGATAGAAATTCAACATCAGATTCGGAAATACCCAGAAATACAGCGCTTCTTTCAGGCCGACTCCCGGCGGATAGACGCGTTCTGCGGCGTCGTTTGGCTTCAGTTCCTTCACCGGCCCCAGCTGTTGTGAGTAGTAGCGGAAGGTTTCGGTGCGGTAGCGCGGATAGTCAATTTCCTTCATGAGCCCGGGATGAACCACGGGGATGTGGTAGGAGTCGAGATAATTGTCGACATAGACCTTCCAGTTGCAGTTGACGATGTAGTCGCGGCGCTCGGTAAGCGCCAGGCCTTCGAATTGGAATTCGCTCGCTTGCTTCGGAATGTTGCCGAGAAATTCGGAAAGTGCCGGCGCTTGCGGATCGAAGTTGACGAAGATGAACTGCTCCCAGGTTTCGCAGCGCAGCGGGACCATGCCCATGGTGGAGCGATCGAAGAATTCCACGCCGTCGATTTCGGGCGTGCCGATCAGGCGGCCATCGAGCGTGTAAGTCCAGCCGTGATAGGCGCAGTTCAGAACGTGCTTGCAACCCGCGCCTTGGGCGATGGGTCCCGCGCGGTGACGGCAGACATTGCTGAAGGCGCGCAGCGTCCCCGATTTGTCGCGTGTGACGACCACGGGTTCGCCGGCTACATCGAATGTGAAATATGTTTCCGGGTCAGCAATCGTGCGCTTTACTCCCTGCAGTGCGCCGCAGCTCTGGCTCAACGTGCCAACGAGCTGCCAGGTGCGGCAGAAGATGCGCTCCTTCTCAAGGCTGAGCATCGCCGGATCGGTGTAGTAGCGCGACGCGAGCGTTTCCGCGCATTCCAGCTGCGGATTAACGTCCAGACGGAAAGGTTTGCTCATCATGGCAGGAAATTATCAATTCAAGCAGAAAAGTTCAAAGCCCGTCACGCGTCAGGGCGACTAGAACTTGCGGGTTTCTTGGCGCGACCAGCGCTCGATGACGATCTTGGAGTCGGTGTAAAACTCCACCGCGTCCTTGCCTTGCGCGTGTAATATGCCGAAGAAGCTTTCCTTCCAGCCATTGAAGGGGAAATAGGCCATGGGCGCGGCGACGCCGATGTTTATGCCGATGTTTCCGGCGGGCGCTTCGTAGCGGAACTTGCGAGCCGCTGCGCCACTGGTGGTGAAGAGCGAAGCCTGGTTGCCATAGGGGCTCTTGCGGATGAACTCGATTGCTTCATCGATGGAGTTGGCATGAATGAGGCTCAACACCGGTCCAAAAATTTCCGTATTGGCGAGCGAACTGGAAGACGGAACGCCATCCAGAATTGTGGGCTTCACGAAATTGCCATTTTCGTAGCTGGCCACCTTTGTGTTGCGTCCATCAACGATGGGCTTGGCTCCATCGCTGACTCCCGTGGCAATCAGGGATTCGATGCGCTGCTTGCTGTCTTTGCTGATCACCGGGCCCATCTGCACGCCAGAGTCGAGGCCGAAGCCGACTTTGATCGAGGAGGCCGCGTCGGCAATGGCGTCGCGAAAGGTTTTCTGCGCTTCGCCAATGGTCACGGCGACGGAAACCGCCAAGCAGCGCTGCCCCGCGCATCCGAACGCGGAATCGCTGATGATCTGTTTGGCCAAGTCCATGTCGGCATCGGGAAGCACAATCACGTGATTTTTCGCGCCGCCCTGGCACTGCATGCGTTTGCCGCTGGCCGCGGAACGCTGGTAAACGTGCTTGGCCACTGGCGTGGAGCCAACGAAGCTGACGGCGCGAACGTCGGGATGGTCGCAAAGCGCGTCGACAACTTCCCTGCCCCCGTTGATGACGTTCACGACGCCCTTGGGAATGCCTGTTTGTTCGATGAGCTCCATGGCGCGGCGCATGCTCAGGGGCACGCGCTCGCTGGGCTTCAGGACGAAGGTGTTGCCGCATGCTACCGCGTAGGGCAGAAACCAGAACGGAATCATGGCGGGAAAATTGAATGGCGTGATGGCCGCAACCACGCCGAGTGGCTGGCGGATCAGCGTTTCGTCGACACCGGGAGTAATGTCTTCCAGGTTGTAGCCCTGCATCATCATTGGAATGCCGCATGCCACTTCAACGTTTTCGATACCTCGTCGCAACTCGGCTTTGGCTTCGGCAAACGTTTTGCCGTTTTCCAGAGTGATCAGTTTGGCGAGTTCGTCGATATGGTCTTCGAGCAGAAACTTCAACTTGAAGAGATACTGGATGCGTTCACCGGCCGGCGTGCGGCGCCACGCCGGAAACGCAGCGGCGGCGGTTTGGACGACCGCGTCAACGTCGGCTTTCGTCGAGATGGGCGTGCGCGCGATAAGCTCGCCGGAAGCGGGGTTGATCACGTTCACGAATTCCGTGGCGGTGGATTTGCGCCAGGCACCGTTGACGTAGTTCAGGATGTCAACGGCCGGTGTGGTGGCTGTACTGCTCATGGGTATTGCTCCGTGCCTCTACCCGCAGTGCGCCGGGTAGCAGGACTTGCCATATGAAGGATAGCGGTCAGAACGACCGGGGAACGAGACGTTAGTTTACCAAAGATGTGTAAAGTTGGGGGAGAGCGAAGAAAGGCTGCCGCCGTTTGGCAGGAGTGCTAGTGGCTAGCAGCCATGGACATTGCGGCCAGCGCTTCGTGAGCTGCGCCGATCAGCGGGGCATCTTCATTCAGGACCACGTATACCGGTATATCCGCCAGCAAACCCGCGAACAGCCATTTGTCTTTGAACGATTCCACGAACGATCCGTCTTTCATCTTCGGCAATATTTTGATGGCGATTCCACCGGCCACGTACATGCCGCCGAGCGAAAGTACTTTCAGTGCCAGGTTGCCGGCTTCCGCGCCATAGAGGACTGTCCAGAGATCCAGCGTTTGCACGCAAATGGGGCAAGTCTTCTCAAGTCCGCTCTTGGTGATGAACGGCGCCGGATCCGCATCGGGATCTTCGAATACGGGATGTCGCACCGTCGGCGCCAGAAATTCGTGAATCGTACGGAAGCCGCGGCCCGACAAAATCAATTCCCAACTGACCTGCGGGTAGCGGCGGCTCATGAACTTCAGAAGCTCAATTTGCTGCGGAGTGCGCGGGGCGAAATCTGAATGGCCACCCTCGGAGGGCACCACGCGATAACGCGTGTCGTCCCAAAACAAAATGGATTGGCCCAAGCCAGTGCCGGCCGCAATCAGGGCGCGAGTGCCACCGGGATACGGCTTGCCAACATTCAGGACGGCCATCTCGTTGGGAGCCAGATGATCGATGCTGTGTCCCCACGCGCCCAGATCATTCATGAGCACGATGGGCTTGACCTTCACTTCCTCCGCCAACGAGTCCGCGTCGATGACCCACGGAAGATTCGTGGCATGGATGCGATTGCCGACCACCGGTCCGGCAATCCCGAAGCCGGCTGCTTCGATTTTCTCGTTACCGAGGTAGGGAGTGGCGTGGCGGGAAAATTCCTTGACGATGAGATCGAACTTGGAAAAATCCTTACTCGCGAATCGCTGCTTGTAGATCAACTCGAGCTTGCCGTTTTTTCGGGACAAGAGCGCAAGGTTGCACTTGGTCCCGCCCACATCACCAGCCAGAATCACAGGCCCTCCGAACAAATCGCACCCGTTAAACCGATTTAATAGAATAGCAGGGAAAAGAGCAAGGGGTTACCTTGACCTAGGAAACCGCAAGTGTCAAGCGTAAGGGCGGGCTACGGGCGATCCGGGCGGAAGCCAGCGTCGTCAACCAGCAGCGCGCTGGGCACGGCCTTCCTCTCTGCTGACCCTAGGGGTTATACCACTGCCGGCCGTCGCGTTCGAGTAGCTGGTCGGATTCCTTCGGCCCCCAACTTCCCGACGGGTAAGTGGGAACCGTGGCGGTCTTCGCAGCACTCCACACATCCAGGACCGGCTCGATCAGCCACCATGCCGCTTCCACCGAGTCGCCGCGATCGAACAGCGTAGCGTCTCCGCGCACGCAATCATTCAGCAGCGTGGCATAGGCGCTGCGCGTAACGCCACCAAAAGCCTCGCAATAACTGAAATTCATTTCCACGTTGCCGATGTTCATTTCCGTCCCGGGCTTCTTTGCGCCAAACGAGACAGAAATTCCCTCGTCGGGTTGAATATTGAGGATGAGGCGGTTTGGCTGCACGTCCCTTTCACGAAAGACGATGTGAGGCGCGCGTTTGAATTGAATCATGATCTCGGTGGTGCGCTTGGCGAGGCGCTTTCCGGTTCGCAGATAGAAGGGCACACCGGCCCAGCGCCAATTGTCGATCAGCAAGCGCATGGCGACGAACGTTTCCGTACGTGAGTTTGGATTTACACCGTGCTCCTCGCGATAGCCCGGCAGCGGCTTATCTGCGAGCTTGCCGGGGGAATATTGCCCGCGCACCACCCACTGCGCCACCATTTCCAGATTGAATGGGCGAATGGACTGCAACACTTTCAGCTTCTCGTTGCGCACGGCGGTGGCGTCAAACGATGCCGGCGGTTCCACCGCCACGAGCGAGGTGAGCTGCAAGACGTGGCTCTGAATCATGTCGCGCAGCGCACCCGCCGTTTCGTAGAAGCCACCGCGACGCTCCACGCCCAACGTTTCCGATGCGGTGATCTGCACGTGGTCCACGTAATTGCGATTCCAAAGGGGCTCGAAAATGCCGTTCCCAAAGCGAAGGACCAACAGATTTTGCACCGTATCTTTGCCGAGATAGTGATCGATGCGGTAAACCTGCTTTTCCTCGAAGACGTTTAGAACGATTTTGTTCAGTTCTTTGGCGGTGGCAAGGTCACGTCCAAACGGCTTCTCAATGATGATCCGTACCCACGAATTGGGATTCGACGGGCGCGCAAGGCCAGCGCGGCCTAGTTGCTCCACGATGCCCGGATAGACTTCCGGCGGGGTCGACAAATAGTACAGCCTGTTGCCGCCCAGTTGCTTTTGCTGTTCGAGTTCCGCCAGACGCTTGGCCAGTTCCGTATAAGCATTCTGGTCGTTGTAATCTCCCGAGGTGTAAAAGAGGTTCGCTGCGAACTCGTCCCACTTCGCGGGATCCGGCGGGCCACCCTCGCCAATGGTCTTCGCCGCCTCGCCGGCCATCGACCGGAAAGAGTCATCGGTCATGGGCGTACGCGCGAAGCCGACAATCGCATAGCGTTCTCCGAGCGCCTGGTATTGCGCCAGATCGAACATCGCAGGGATCACCTTGCGTTTGGCAAGGTCACCCGAAGCTCCAAACAAGACCACGGTAACAGGATCAGCGACGCCGCCATAGATGGATCCTGAGCGATTGTTTTCTTCCGGCATGGACCCCTCCTGGGGAATACGGCACAAAATTGGATGCCAAACAGCTGAAAAACTATACCGCAATCCCGAGGGATTTCAGGTCGGCAAGGAGCTGGGGCGCATTCTGATGGTGAACCACGTTCATGCCGAGCCGGCGAGGGTTCTCCAGGTTCAAGGGGCGGTCGTCAATGAACACGCATTCTTCGGCGGGCCGCTGGGTGACTTCCAGAGCGATACGGAATATGGTTTCTTCCGGTTTGCGGGAGTGCAGGTAACAGGAGCTGAAAAAAGCGGTGAAGTCTTTTCGCAGGTTGAATGCCTCGATGCGGTAATTGTTAAGTTCCAAAGGTTCGTTGTTAATGGAGGCTATGAAGTACTTGCCGGTGCGCGCGGCTGCCGAAAGGACAGCGCGGGTCTCGGGATACTCCCTGGACTGCGCAAACATGAAGGCGGTGAACTCTTCGCGCGTGAAGGTGCGCGGGCGGTAAAAGAGGGTGCGATCGAGATACTGGTCCAGAGTGATTTGCCCCGAATCAAACGCAGGAAAAGAAAGATCGTGGCGATCTTGAAAATCCTCCCAGTCCAGTTGAAAGGCCTGCGCGGCTGCCCGCCGGGACTCGCGATCCCAACCATTGGTCAGGACGACGCCGCCGATGTCCCAGAACAACGTGGTGATAGTCGGCAAGTACAGCCTCCAGGAGAAGCCATAAAGAAATACCAGAAGTGTTCACGAGACGGAAGACAAAAAGATGAAAGCCGGGCGTTTGCGCCGCGTGGAACGTGTCACAATAGCGGCTCGCGGATTAGCCCAGAACCGGCTTGCAACGAACGGATGCGCCGGCGGAGAATGAAGCTTGGTGGGAGGAATGCATGGCAAACGATAGCTGCGACCCGACGCCCGCACCCAGCGAACCGGTGAAGCCCGGTACGCGCATGGTGCATTGTGTGAAATTCGGGAAAGAGATGCCGGGACTGGATCGCGTGCCCTGGAAAGGCGAAATCGGCAAGCGTGTATTTGAGAACGTCTCCAAGGATGCATGGAAGCTCTGGCTGGAGTATTCCAAGATGGTGATGAACGAATATCGCTTGAACCCGCTCGATCCCAATTCGCAGAAGATCATGGAAGAGCAGATGGAACAATTCTTTTTTGGCGAAGGCGCGAAGCTACCGGAAGGATATGTTCCGCCCAAGGCCAAAGGATAGCCTCGGTTCTTTACGGAAGGCGCCCGCCTCAGAAGGCGGTCGCTACAAAAGGAACTCCCCCAAGAAAAAAGCAGATCCCTCAGTTCGCTCGGGATGACAACGGATAATTCGTGACGTTCTATTCGCTTCGAGTTCCCTGTACTTTTCCCGCAAGAGGATGTTCGACGGGAAGGCGCGGCGTCAAGGTGAAATGCAGCCTGGCGTGCGCCTGGCGCAGGGATGCTTCGACGGTCGCAGGATCATCGGCGCGGGCGAACAGAAAGCCAAGGTAGCTGGAACCTTCCGGCCACGCCGCGATGTAGTCGTGGAGTCGCGCGGTAATTTCCAGTTTCGTGATACCTGGCACACGGCTGGCTTCTTCTTCCCCGTCTACTTTTTCCAGAATTCCGCCATGAGGAACCGGGATCATCATGACGCCCGATGCGGCAGGCTCGCGCTCCGCGCTTGCACCCGGCAGGTCGAGGGCATGCCGTAATAGAAGTTCTTCCAATCCGATCACTTCCGCTGTGCCGGAAATATTAAACTGCAAAGCTTGCGCGCAAAGCCCGCCGATCGGGCGCGGCGCGAGTTCCATCGGCCACACGCCCTCGTCATTCAAGCGGAATTCTGCGTGCACCGGTCCGTGGGTCAACCCGAGCGCGCGCACGGAATCCAGAAAAGATTTTTGGATGGCTTGTTGCTCGGGGCCGGTCAAACGCGACGGCGTCACGTAAATTGTTTCCTCGAAATAGGGGCCCTCGAGAGGATCGGGCTTGTCGAAAATCGCCAGGATGCGCGGCTCACCTTCGGTGATTAGTCCCTCGACGGCTACTTCCCTGCCCGGAAGATAGCTTTCCACCAGCATGCGATCCAGACCAGGTTCGCGGGTGGCGCGAATTTCTGGTGATTCGAGCAGATGCTTCAGGCGAATTGCCCCAGCAACAAATTCTTCGCGATTGTTGGCGCGCACAACTCCCTGGCTGGCGGAAAGCGAAAGAGGCTTCAGCACGCAGGGAAAGGCAATGCCCAGCAGGGCGGGTTCCGGGAGCGGGTGCAACGCGACACTGCGAAACGCGGGCACAGGAAGACCGGCATCGCGCAGAACTTCGCGCATGATGAGTTTGTTTCGGCACGCTTCGACACTGGCTGGATGATTGTGGAGGATTCCCAGAGAGCGCGCGACGTAGGCCGCCGTAGGGCCGGGACGATCGCCGATCGCGAGGACGCCGTCGACGCGCGATTCGCGCTGCGCTTCGAGCACCGAATGTGCCGCCGCCTCTGGGTTCTCGAAATGAACGCCAATCGCTCGATCGTTCCAGGGATCGTCCAGCCGATTGCAGCGATCCGTGACGAAAGCCAGGTCAACGCCGAGCTTTTCCGCGGCTGCGTTGAACATACGCGTCTGGTAACCAAGCTTTGTAGCGAAGAGCAACAGGCGTTTGCGCGCGTTCATAGGTTCAGTCTGCATTCGGTTTCATTCTCGCACAAATCAATCAGATAAAAGTTTCGGCCTGGCGCACAGCTTCTTTGGCTTTTGCGATGGGGACCAACTGGTCCCGCGTGGGCTCTGCTCAACAGTACCAAGGCTCATTGAGATACGGCACGGTGGCGCGCGAAGTGAGCAGCGGCAGCGCCGGTTCCTCCGCGGAACTGCCGGCGGCGAGGCTCGCGGCGCGCCAGATTCGCTGGAATATTGCTGCGCGGCCGCGCTTCAGTTTTTCGCTCGCGGCAACGATGTCCTGCACTTCGTTGGCGAGGGCGTCGACGTGCTGAATTTGCGTGCTTCCAGGGATAGACGAGCGCCTGCGGATCGAAAGCGCCGACGAGTTTGCGAATCTCGTCCAGCTCGAACAGTTTGGACGCCGGTGGAATCAGCAGACGGATCCCCAACTGAATCGGAGCAACCGCCTCAATCAAATCGAAGCGCTGTAACTGTTCCAGCAGATCGAGGTACTGAGCGAATGTCGTCCATGGCGTAAAGGGCACGAATGTAGGTTGTAGCGTGATGCCAGCGCGCCTGCATTCGTTTACGACGCGAAAGAAATCCGCACGCGTGTGATTCTTCTGGAGATTTTGCAGCGTGGCATCATCCAGCGATTCCACCGCGGAGACAATGAACAGGCATCCGGTTGCCCGGAGCGTGGGCAACAAGTCCGCATGTTTCAGCACATGCTCGACCTTGATGGTTGCGTCGTAGGTGAGTTGCGGGAACTCGCGATGCAACGCTTCCACCAATGGAATCGCGTGGCCCATACCGTTGAAAAAATCAGGGTCGCCAAAAGTGATGTGCTGCGCTCCGGCGGCGACCTGTTGGCGGATATCTGCCAATACTACTTCGCGATCGACAATCCGAAAGACTCCGTTGTACACCGGCACGATCGGGCAATGCCGGCAGAGATGCTTGCAACCGCGGCTCGCTTCGGTGTAACCGGCGACGCGATGCTCTCCGTCTGGCAAAACCAAATGCGCGTAGGAGCGGAGTGGTGGCAGGCCGTCGCGGTCGGGAGTCTGGAAACGCAATCGGGCAAGGGAGACATTTGAATCGAGCGGCTGAAGCTGCGGAAGCGTGGAAGGTCCGGAAAGACGCTCCGCCAGATCCACAAGGGCCTGCTCGAATTCGCCGCCAAAGAGGTTTTTCACGCCATGCGTGGCAAAACTCTCCGCGGTGAGCGTGGCGTACAAACCATAAGCGCAGAAATGAGCCTGGGAATTCATCCGGCGCAGCGGTTCCAGCAATTGAAGAATCAGCCGCGTGGCCGTATGCATCGGCGCATAGAAAGCGATCAGGCCGGCTTCGCGCACCGCTCGTTCATTCAGTGGATCGCGCGAAACGTCCAGGCAGGTGACCTGGTGCCCGCGCTGGCGCAACCACGCCGCGGGCGAGGCCAGACCAAAGGGCTGCCGGCCCATCTCGTACGTTGAGATCAGGACAATCTTCACGATGATCCATTATAGCGGCTCCGCGACTCGCCACGATTTCGGTTATTATAGAAGCTCTATCATCCGGTGAAAGGATGGACGGAATGCCCATCTCCGCAGCAAATTCCTTCGGTACGCGCGACAAACTGAACGTCGGCGCGCAAGAATTCGAGATTCAGCGCCTGGAAAAACTGGAAGAGCAAGGCCTGAGCCACATCGAGAAACTTCCCTTTTCTCTGCGCATCCTGCTGGAAAATCTCCTGCGATTTGAAGACGGGCGATTTGTGCACGCAAATGACATCAAATCGCTGGCAAAGTGGACGCCGAACGGCCCGGAAAAGGAAATCGCGTTTATGCCCGCGCGCATTCTGCTGCAGGACTTTACCGGAGTGCCCGCGATTGTGGATCTGGCGACGATGCGCGAAGCGATGCACAAGATGGGCGGAAATCCGAAGCGCATCAACCCGCTGTTTCCGGCGGAACTGGTGATCGATCACTCGGTGCAGGTGGACAGCTTTGGCGGGGCGAATTCGTTTGGACTGAATGCGGAACTGGAATTTCAGCGTAACGTGGAGCGTTATGCGTTTTTGCGTTGGGGGCAGACAGCGTTTCGTAATTTCAAGGTTGTGCCTCCGGACACGGGCATCTGCCACCAGGTGAACATCGAATTTCTGGCGCGCGTGGTTTGCTCTATGCCGAACGGCAACCGGCTGGAAGCGTTTCCTGATTCACTGGTGGGCACGGACTCGCACACCACCATGGTGAATTCGCTCGGCGTGTTTGGCTGGGGCGTTGGCGGCATTGAAGCAGAGGCAGCGATGCTGGGCCAGCCGCTGTCGATGCTGGTGCCGCAAGTGGTCGGATTCAAGTTGCACGGCCGGTTGAAAGAAGGCGCGACGGCGACGGACTTGGTGCTGACGGTAACGGAAATCCTGCGTAAGAAGGGCGTTGTCGGAAAGTTTGTGGAATTCTTCGGCTCGGGCTTGACGAGCTTGAGCGTGCCCGACCGCGCCACCATTGCCAACATGGCGCCGGAATATGGCGCAACGATGGGCTTCTTCCCGGTCGATGACGAAACGCTGGCGTATTTGCGTTTCACGGCGCGCTCGCACGAACAAATCGCCCTGGTGGAAGCGTATTGCAAGGAGCAGATGCTGTTCCGCACGGACAAGACGCCGGATCCGTCGTACAGCGATGTTCTGGAACTCGATCTGGGCAGCGTAGAAGCGACCGTAGCGGGACCGAAGCGTCCGCAGGATCGCGTGGCGCTGAAAAATGCGAAGACGTCGTTCACAAAAGTAGTGGAAGGGCTTCCCACGAAGCACGTTGCGGTGAAGAACAACGGCGATGCGTTCGACCTGTCGAGCGGCGCAGTGGTGATTGCGGCAATTACCAGCTGCACGAATACATCGAATCCGTCACTGATGCTGGGCGCTGGCTTGCTGGCGAAAAAAGCGGTTGAACGCGGCTTGCAGGTGAAGCCGTGGGTGAAAACGAGTCTTGCGCCAGGCTCGAAAGTTGTTACCGATTATTTGAATGCATCGGGATTGATGAGCTATCTGGAAAAGCTGAAATTCCACCTGGTCGGCTACGGCTGCACAACTTGCATCGGGAACAGTGGACCGTTGCCGGAACCAATTGGCGCCGCGATCAAAGAAAACAACATGGTGGCGGTAGCGGTGCTGAGCGGAAACCGTAACTTTGAAGGGCGGGTCCACCCGCTGGTGCGCGCGAATTATCTGGCCTCGCCGCCGCTGGTGGTTGCGTACGCGCTTGCCGGACGCATGGACATGGACCTGACCACCGAGGCGCTGGGAAACGATACGGCGGGCAAGCCCGTTTACCTGCGGGACATTTGGCCGACAGCGCAGGAAGTCGAAAAAACAGTGCGCGCGGCGGTGACGAAGGAGCAATACCGCAAGACTTATAGCGAGGTGTTTGAAGGCGACGCGCACTGGAAGGCGATGCCGGTTCCGGAGGGCGATCTTTATCAGTGGGATGCGAACTCCACGTACATCAAGCTGCCGCCGTACTTCGAGAACATGCCGAAGAAACCAGCGCCACTGGCGGACATTCACGGAGCACGTGTGCTGGCGGTGCTCGGCGACAGCGTGACCACCGATCATATTTCGCCAGCGGGCTCGATTGCTGTAGATTCCCCGGCGGGGAAATATTTGATCGCGCACGGTGTGAAGCCGCACGAGTTCAATTCGTACGGGGCACGGCGCGGAAATCATGAAGTAATGATGCGAGGCACGTTCGCGAATATCCGACTGCGCAATCAGCTGGCGCCGGGCACCGAGGGAAGCTGGACGCTGCACCTGCCGGACGGCGAGAAGATGTTCATCTACGACGCGGCGGTGAAGTATCGCGAAGACGGCGTGCCGCTGGTGGTGCTTGCGGGCAAGGAATATGGATCGGGTTCGTCGCGCGATTGGGCCGCCAAAGGCACGCGATTGCTGGGCGTGCGCGCGGTGATTGCGGAGAGCTTCGAACGCATTCACAGGAGCAATCTGGTGGGTATGGGCGTGCTGCCACTGGAGTTCAAGCAAGGGGAGACGCGCGAATCGCTGGGACTGACAGGTAACGAGGTGTTTGAGATCGAAGGAGTGGCATCGATGGCGCCTCGAGGCGATGTGACGGTGGGCGCGAAAGCGCCGGACGCTAAAAAGAAGAAGTTCACGGCGACGGTGCGCGTGGATACGCCGGAGGAACTCTCCTACTACCAGCATGGCGGGATTTTGCAGTATGTGCTGAGGAATTTGCTAGAGTAGTGAGTCGTGGTCAGCGACCAGGTGGCCAGCGCCCAGTGAATACGCAATCTTTCGAAGGGCCACTCTTCGGCTAGAGAAGAGCAAACCGAGACCCACCCTTGCATAGAACAAGACCGCAAGGATGGACCACCCGACCCGCAACCCAAAGTCATCTCTGAGCTTTTTGAGCCTCCGCACGCTCGGTGGAAACAATTCTGCGGCAGTGGCGTCTAATGCTGTGGACCCCGCCTGACGTGGGGCTCGCCTTGCCTGTTGGCGCGAGATTCGGGTTCCAGTCCTGCCTGGTGCGACCCTTACGCCCGAAGGAGTCAGCCATGAAACATTCCGTGATTTGCTGTCTGGCGCTTGAGGTTGCTCTGGCCCGTTCAACTAGTGTTGCTGCGCAAGTTCTCACTTCGCAGTACGACAATTTGCGCACCGGGGCCACGCTGGGCGAGATGATCTTGACTCCACAAAACGTGAACGCGAATCAGTTCGGGAAGCTGGGCGCGTACAAAGTTGACGGCGCGGTGTATGCTCAGCCGCTGTTCATTCCCTCCGTGGAAATTCCTGGCAAGGGAAAGCATAACGTGATTTTCGTCGCGACCGAGCACGACAGCGTCTATGCGTTTGATGCGGAACGACCAGGCGATGCACCATTGTGGCAAGTGAGCTTGCTGGACAAGAAGCGAGGCGATGAGCCTCTTTCCGCACGAGATGTGCAATGCCCTTTCATTCAGCCGGAAATCGGCATCACGTCGACGCCAGTGATCGACCTGAAAACCGGTACGCTGTACGTGCTGGCACGCACAAAGATCAGCCATACGTTTAACGACAGCGAGTATTCTCAGCATTTGCATGCCCTGGCGATCACCACGGGGGTGGAAAAGTTCGGCGGTCCCAAGCTGATCGCCGCGACCGTCCCAGGAAAAGGCGCTGGTTCCGCGGGAGGGCAAGTGCATTTTGATGCATTGCTGGAAAATCCGCGCGCTTCGTTGGTGCTGGTGAAGGGCGCTGTGATTCTGACCTGGGCGTCGTCTTGCGACCGCGCGCCATACCACGGCTGGGTGGTGGCGTACGATGCGGAGACGCTGGCCGAAAAGGCGGTGCTGAACGTCACTCCCGACGGCGAGGAAGGCGGGATCTGGGCCAGCGACACAGGGCCAGGGGTCGACGGGAGCGGCAACATTTACGTCCCGACCGGCAACGGAACGTTCAATGCGGCGACGGGAGGGCGCGACTACGGCGACTCGGTGCTGAAAATCGCAGTCGATGGATCTTCGCTGGTGATTCGCGATTACTTCACGCCGTACGATCAAGCGCACCTAAGCAATACGGACGCGGATCTGGGCTCGAGCGGCCCGACCCTTTTGCCGGACCAGCCCGGGCCACATCGTCACCTGCTGCTGCAACCCACCAAGGGCGCCGAGATCTACGTGATCGATCGCGACGAGATGGGCCAGTTCCACAGCGAAGGCGATGCGGTAGTGCAGCGGATCGGGATGAGAGGGGGAGGCTACGGCGCGATGGCGTATTGGAACGGACACGTTTTCTTTGCTTGCAGCGACGACTACCTGCGGGACTATGCCATCGAAAAAGGGCATCTCACATTGAGTAAAACGTCACGAATGAAATTCGCGAATCCCGGCGCTACGCCTTCTGTTTCGGCCAGCAACGCCGAGAATGCGGTTGTGTGGGCGGTGGCAACAAGAACATGGAATGGCGAAGAGCAGCGGGCGGTGCTGTATGCGTTCGACGGGAAGAACATTGAGCAGCCGATCTACACCTCAGAGCAGAACAGCGCGCGCGATCGAGCAGGGTTGGCGACGCGATTCGTGATCCCGGTGGTGGTGATTGGGCGGGTATACGTGGGGGCACGAGGCGAGGTGGATGTGTACGGTTTGCTGAAATAGGGATGGAGAGAAGTTGTCGACTGAGGCTGAAGCCCAATTCTTATCAAGGTCAAATGTCGGAGCTGAAGCTCCGACCCCCTACAGACCACAAAGAAGCCACACCCACACGGAGAGAACGGCGTGTGGGGCGCCAAGAGAAAGAGAACCCAAGACCCACCCTTGCATGCACCAAAACCGCAAGGATGGGGCACCCAAAATCGTGATCGGCGTGTAGTCTGGGCCATCCGCGTAGAGTGCCGCACCTACGGCGCTCGATTCGTGGGTTGCTGCGTATCCCGCACTTACACGGGGCTAAATTCTTGGCATAACAGTCAGCGCTACATGAAGAAAAACGCCGATCGGTTTGTTGGGGGGCGTCAGGTGCGGGATTTGGATTTTGCGGGCTCGGGCTGCTGCGATCTGCTTCGGAGCCAGAAGAATAGGAGTATGCCTGCCAGGACGGAGAGGACGCTGGCGGTTTGGGCGTTGGACATACCGAAGAAGGAGCGCGGGTTGATGCGGACGATTTCGACGAGGAAGCGAGCAATGCCGGTAAAAATAAGGTAGAGAGCGAAGAGTTGGCCGGCGGATTTTGGATTGCGGAGCCAGCGTGAGCCGAGATACCAGAGCAAAGCGCCGATGGCGGACCAGATGAGGAATTCGTAGAGCGGCGCGGGGTGAACATTGCAATTCGCGGGGGAGCCCCACTCGACGCAAGTTTGCGTGGTGGGAACAACGCCGTTGGGAAAGCTCATGCCCCAGGGAAGATTGGTGGGCCTGCCGTAGTCGCCATCGCCGGAAAGAAAGCAGCCGATGCGACCGACGGCGTAACCGAACGAGGCGGCGGGAGTGCAGGCGTCGAGGAATTGCCAGAAGGGGAGCTTGACGCGATGGCCAAGATAAATCATGGCGCCGAAGCCGCCGAGGAATCCACCGAACCAGGCGAAGCCGTAGCGGGTGAAGATGAGTGCGATGGGATGGGCGAAGAATTCGGCGGGAGATTCAAGGAGATGGTAGAGCTTGGCGCCCGCGATGCCCGCAAGGCCGGCGACAGTGATCATGCTGAAGGCGTCGGCCTGCAGGCCGCGGCGGACGAAATCGGCGTGAAGAATGTAGGCGGCGATGATGAGGGCGAGGGCGACCATCAGGCCGAAGGTGGGAATTTGGAAAGGGCCCAGGTGTAGGTAAGGAATCATGGAATGAGTGAGAGAGAGTGCACAGGAAAGTATACATGATGCGGGAGATGCGGGAAGGAACGCGCGATTGCGGTGATTGAGGTCGGGCAGAGATTTTGCTGCGATCCCTCCACTACGAGCCGCAAAAGACGCGGCTCTCCGGTCGGGCTGACAAAACAAGAGAAGACGACAGCGCCCGCCTCAGAAGGCGGCAGGTTACAAAGACGGACCCACAGCCTGAAGCCTGTGCTACCAGAACCGGAAGCCGGTTGCTACTTCAAAGGAGCAACGCGCTAACCACAAAGAAACAGCCTCACCCCTGAAGGGGTGAGCTACAAGGTCGGCCCCTACGGCGGATTGGGGCGGCGATGGAGGAGCAGGCCGATTGCTAGCCAGGAGGCGAGGGCGATCCATTCGGACGAGGGAGAAGTGACCGGGGAAGATGGGGAGAAGCTTCATCAACATAAAGAGAAGAGAGATGAGGATGCCGAGAGTGGCGATGAGACGCAAGCGGGGAGCCGGTTCGACAAGAAAGAAGGATAGACAGGTGGTGAACCAGCCGAAGGCCGAGGCCATGGAGCCGACCTCGGTGACGGGAACCAAGATGGCATCGCCGAGAAGCAAGCCGATGAGCGTGCCAAGAGTGACGCCAAAGATAGCGACGGTGGGCGAGAGGTAGGTGGGATGAATGGAGGCGAAGGCGGGATGGATGGTGCCGCGACGGCCGAAGGCGAAAACGAGACGAGTGGAAGCAACGAAGTTGCCGTTGAAGATTTGGAAAAGCGCGAGAAGACAAATGGCAAGGATCACGCGAACAAGCCAGACGGAGTGGGTGCCGTACTCGAAGGCGATGGCGGTGGCGAAGCGGCGGCCGAGGAGAGTCTGCCAGGGCGCGATGTAGGAGACCGCGCCAACGGCAAGAACATAGAAACCGGCGCCGACGAGCAAGGCCATCGAAATTGCTTTGAAGAAGTCCTGCGGCGGGAAACCGGGATGCGCTTCTTCAGCGGCTTTGGGAACGGATTCAAAGCCGGTGACGAAATAGGGCACGATTTGCAGGGCGAGAAAGATGGAAGCGAGCGGGGCGTGGCTGAAGGGCGGCTTGAGATTTGCGGCTGAGCCGGTGCGCGCGCTGATGAGGACGAGGAGGAGAAATATGCCGAGGACGCAAGAGGTGGCCCAGCTTTGAAACGTGGCGCTGGCGCGGATGCCACGATAGTTGAGGAAAGCGAGGAGCAGAGTAACGGCCAGGCCAAGAACGAGGCGAGGAAGAAAAACGGGCTGGCCGGCGACGCGATAGAGTTCGAAGGCATCGAGCTGCGGAAAAATGTAGGCGGCAAGCTTGCCGACGACGACGGCTTCCCATGGACAGACGATGAAGTAGGCGAGAAGCATGACCCAGCCGGTGAAATAGCTGACGAGCGGAGGAAAGACTTGCGCGGTGTAGGCCGCTTCGCCGGCGGCGTCGGGAAGGCGACGAACCCATTGGCCGTAGATGTAGCCGACGGGAAGAAGAAGGATGCCACCGAGGCCGAACCCAAGCATGGCGCCGAGCGGGCCGCCACGTGCGAGCCAGTCGTCCATGAGAACGACCCAGCCGGTGCCGATCATGGTGCCAAAGCCGAGAGCGAAATAGTTGGCGAGGGTAAGTTTGCGGGCGAGAGTGGGCATTGGTGAGAGAAGATATCAGATATCAGGGATCGGGGATCAGGAAACGGCGGGTCGCTCGGTGATTGGTTTGGGTGGTAAATCAAGGGGAAAGAAGCTGGTGCGAAGACAGACCGGAGGGCTTCTCGGCTACCTCAAATAGCGAGAAAACCCCGACCAAACCCTACCAGACATCGCAGCGAATTTTTATGTCGTGCGCCCGGAAGTGACGAGCGATTTGACAGAGAAGAAGATTTGGGGTTAACAAAGAGACGGCAGAAACTTGAAATGATCAGTCGGATGCAAATGCGAAGCGGTTGTTGGCGAGCGGGAATGGTTGTTTGCCTGGCGATGTGCGCATGCTACGCGATGAGCGTTTTCGCCGCTACTGGAGGGGCGAAAGAGCAACCTGTGGGCGCGGGATTGCGGGAGCGACATTGGCAGAGATCCAGAGAATGGTGAAGGGCGCGGTTTCGCGGGAAGCGTTTTGGACGCAGGGTTATCTGGATCCGGTGGAGGCGTTCTCGGGGGGCGCAGCCGTGAGGCGGCGGCCGTGAGGGGTCATAAGGAACTCGCATGAAGAAACCAAATGCAGCGATTGTGGGGTTGGGATTTGTAGGTCGAGCGCACCTGGACGCGTTGCGGCGGCTGGGAATTTCGGTGCAAGGGATACTGGGCAGTTCGGGGGAACGAACGAAGGCAGCGGCGGAATCGCTGGGTTTGCCGCGGGCGTATGGATCGCTGGAAGAATTGGCGGCGGACGAGAGTGTGCAGGTGGTGCATTTGTGCACGCCGAATTATCTGCATTTTCAGGAATCGAGCCAATTGCTACGGGCGAGAAAACACGTGCTGTGCGAGAAACCGCTGACGATGGATTCGCGGGAGTCTGCGGCACTGGTGTCGCTGGCGAAGGAGACAAATCGCGTGGGCGGCGTGGCCTACAATTTGCGCTACTACCCATTGTGCCAGGAAGCGCGTGCGCTGATTCGGAAAGGAACGATCGGAGACGTTCGGCTGGTGCATGGAAGTTTTCTGCAGGACTGGCTGCTGTTTCCGACGGACTGGAACTGGCGGTTGGAGTCGAAGTTGGGCGGTGACTTGCGCGCGGTGTCAGACATCGGGACGCACTGGCTGGATCTGACGATGTGGATGACTGGGAGCAAGGTTTCGGAATTGTGCGCGGACCTGGCGACGGTGCTGCCCACGCGGCGGAAACCGAAGGGACGAGTGGAGTCGTTTCAAAAGGCCGAGGGGCAGACGGAAGAAGTGCTGATCACGACGGATGATTACGCGTCGGTGCTGCTGCATTTTGACAACGACGCGCACGGGGTGGTGACCGTGTCGCAGGTGAGTCCCGGACGGAAGGCTCGGCTATGGTTCGAGATTGATGGGAGCAAAGCGTCATTGGTATTTGATTCGGAGGCACCGAACACCCTATGGGTTGGGAGGCGAGAGCAGGCCAGCGAGATAATGCCGAAGGATCCGTCGCTGCAGTCGCCGGAATCGCGCGGGTATGCGGCGTATCCGGCGGGCCATGCGGAAGGGTATCCCGACACGTTCGTGCAGTTGTTCAAGGATTTTTATGCGTATGTGGCGGCAGGAGATTTTAAGGCGCCGAGGACTTTTCCGACATTTGAGACGGGGCATCATGAATTGGTGATGTGCGAAGCGATTGCGGAGAGCGCTCAGAAGAAGATGTGGGTGGCGGTGGGGGAGTGACGCGTTAGCCGAGCATTTGTGTTGGCGGACCGCCTCAGAAGGCGGCCCCTACAAAGGCGAACCCCAGGAACCCACGCGCAAAACCGGTGTGTGGGGCACCCGCGAAAAACAGACACAATCAGATGAGGGGTCGGGTGGACTCGCGGACGACTAGTTCGGCGGGGATTTTGCGGCGGACTGCGAAGAATTCGCGGTTCTGGTCAACGGCTTTGATGGCTTCGAGAACAATTCCGGCGCTCAAGGCACCCATGGCTTCCATGGGCTGACGGACGGTGGTGAGCGAAGGCACGGAAAGTCCGGCCTGAGCGACGTCGTCGAAACCAATTACGGAACAATCTTCAGGAACGCGCAGGCCCTTGTTCTTGAGCGCGCGCAAAGCACCGAGAGCGGTGACATCGTCGTATGCCAACAAAGCGGTGAAGGGCTTGCCGCGGCGCAACAATTCCGCGGTGAGTTGCGAGCCAGCTTCGAAGCTGGAGTTGGCGTCGAGGGACTCGGGGAGTTCGGCGATGCGCTTAGAGTCGAGAGCCAGGCCGACGGATTGAGCGAAATTCTTAATTCCCTTCCAACGCTGGCCACTGCTGGTGAGGGCTTTAGGGCCCCGGAGAAAGGCGATTTCGCGGTGACCGAGTTTGTAGAGATGTTCGAGAGCAACGGCGGCGCCGGCTTCATTGTCGACAGAAACGGTGCTGCCCAGTTCGCTTTCGACTTCGCGGCCAGCGACGACCGTGGGGACCTGGCGTTCGGTGAGATCGCCGAGGAGCTTGATGTCTGTAACCAGCCAGTTGGCAACGATGATGAGGCCTTCGACGCGGCGATCGAGGAGCATTTCGAGGTAGCGTTCGAAACGATGAGTTTCGTTGTGAGCGTCGGCGAGGAAGGAAAGATAGTTGGCCTGGTAGAGCGAATTTTCGAGGCCGCGAAGAATCGGCGTGCAAAAAGGATCGGTGATGTCGAAGACCATGACGCCAACGATGTTGGAACGCTGGCTGCGCAAGGAACGAGCGAGGGGATTGGGACGGTAGCCGAGACGCTTAGCGACCACTTCGATGCGCCCCTTGGTGTCCGACGGGATATAGCGCGAAAGAGGCGCGGCGTTCAGAACGATGGAGACGGTGGACGCGGAGTAGCCACTTTCCCGGGCGACATCCCGAATGGTGATGACTCCGGCTCTCGCCATTTTATTTTCCTCACTTCGGCGCTGAATAGTCGTAGCGCAGATTCTCCGGGAGACGATCGGAGCGCGAGCGGATGTTGTATTCCAATTCGTAACCGAGATGATCGTTGTCCGCCGGGTATTCGTTGCCGGCGGGATAAGGGTATGAGAGCAGGCCATGCTTGGGAAGCGGTTCCACGGTGAAGGCGTGCGCGGCGTAGAAATCGAGATCCTTCTCGAAACCATCGGCATAGAAAAAGTAGTCACGCACCCAGCCGGTAGAAAGAACCGGGAGATTGCGCGGATCGAAATCGAGCTTGACGCCTTCGCCGGAGCTGAAGATCGCGAACTTGTCGTCGGAAGCGGTCAAGAGGGACTTCACGTCACCGTAACGAGTGTAGTTGCCAGCGGCACGCGCGTACGGGCCTGTGGGGCTTAAATGCGAGTAGGAGTAGACCGTGTCACTGGCGGGTTTGAGGCGAATTTCGCGCGGATAGCCGAGATAGGCGAGCTGCGCAGTGGCTAGCGGAACTTCGTTGACACGAATATCGCGCAAGTCGGGAGTTTGATCGATGCGAATCGAATCCCAATAGATCTTCAGGTTGGTGACGATGCGGATGCGCTTCGGTGCCAGGAGCGATTTTCCCGGAAAGATCAGCGACCATGGTGCGGGCGAGGCCAGCGGGGAAGCCCATGTCTTCAATGACGCGGACCCAATTACCTTGCGCGTCTTGCGCTTCGACGTAGGGAGCGATGACCTTGATGCCGGCTTGATCGGCTGCGTACATGGAGGTTGCGGTGAAGTAATCGGTGTAGCCATCCATGATGAGGCGCAGAGGTTTGGCGGAGTCCCAAGGGCCGAGGTCGAGTTCGATCCAATGGAGCTTGGCGAAGCCGGTGAAACGTACTTCGGGAAAATCGGTAACGTACTTGCGATCCTTTTTGGCCAGTAGAGGAAGAACGTTGTCGCCGCGATCATCCCAGGCGCCGGAAGGGATGCGCGAATTTTGGGTGGCGACAACGCGAAATTCGGGGAAAGGAGGATTGCTGACGAAGCGCTCGTTGGGATTGACTTCGACGTTGGCCGGATGATCGATGGCGAGCAAGCGCACATGATCGAGGTACACGGTTTCTTCCATGGGCTCCATAAAGCGAAAGCTGAGGAGGCCGTTTTTCTCGCGAACACTTTTGGCGGGAACTTTCAGATATTCGTCGGGGTCGGGGACGTCGCGCTCGCCGGGGGCGATCCAGTGACCGACTACGCCGGGGCCAATCATGTCAGCGATGAATTCGTATCCCTTGCCATTCCAGGAAAAGAGAATGGGGCAAGAACTGCCGCGTCGGTCGAGTTCGCCGACAGGAACGGTTTTCATGGCGGCGAGGTCGACTTCATCCTGCGGAACGCCTGTGGGCCATAGGAGACGGATGGCGTCGGCGACTTTTTGCGAGCCGAGACCAACCAGGAGCGGAGTGGCGTTCTGGCTGAGATAGCCGGAGGCGGAAGAAATCTTCAAATTTTTGATAGAGAGCGCCGGCGAAGAGTTCAACCTTGGTGCCAATGCCGCTCTTGTTGTCGTTGAGGCCCTTGAGGTCAACGGCGATCCAATTATTTTTGTTGGCGCCGATGTTCTGGAGGAGGAGAGGAGGAGCGCCGTCCTGAGTGATGACCAGGTCCGGGCTGCCGTTGGCTTTCAGATCGGCGAAAGCCACGGCGCGAGGCTGAGAGAGTTTCAGAGTGTCGAGCTGAACTTTTTTGGTGACATCGGCCCAACCGGCGTCGCCGAGATTGCGCAGCAGGCGAATTTCACCGGCGCCACTGGCGGATTCGCCAACGGCGACGAGATCGAGCCAGCCGTCGTTGTCATAGTCAACCCAAGTGAGACCCCAACCTTTTTTCCAGCCGAAGTCGGGAAGTGGAACGCGCTCGAGCTTCTTTCCCTGGATATTGCGCCAGAGAGAAAGGCCAGGCGCACCGGCGTGGGTGAAGGCGATATCCATGAAACCGTCTTTATCAAAATCGAAAACGGTGACGCCGACTGCCGGAGGGAGCTTTTCTTTTGCGAAGTCGACGGCCGGGAGCGGAATGAATTTCCCTTCGCGAGGATTTAGATAGATGCCTGCGCCCTCAGGGCCGCCCGCGAGGACAAAATCGACGGCGCGATCGTTATTGAAATCGGTGATAGCGACGCCGGCGCCGGTAGCGGGGACACCCAAGCCGGTTGCATCGGAGATGTCGGTGAACGTGGAATTGCCGTTGTTGCGCCACAGGCGGTTGGTGCGTTTTTCGGGAGGCGCGGCGGGGGCCATGGTGAGATAGAGATCGAGGTCGCCATCGTGATCATAGTCAACGAGAGTGGCGGCAACACAGCCGGGCTCGCGACGGAGACCAACTTTTTCGGTGACGTCAACGAACTTGCCTTTGCCCTCATTGTGGAAAAGGCGAATGCCGGAGGATTCGCAGACGGCAAGATCGGCTTTGCCATCGTTGTCGAAATCGCCGGCCGCGCAGCCGTAGCCCTCAGCTACATCGGCGAGACCCGCTTTATCGGTGACGTCCTCAAACTTTCCATCGCCGAGATTGTGGAGCAGGCGGCTCTTCCCTTTCTGCGCCGCGACGAGAAAAAGATCGGGCTTGCCGTCGCCATCGAAATCGATGAAGCATGCACCGCGGCTGGCGGGGAGCGGCGAGGCGGCGCCGGAAACGCTCTTCGCTAGTGAGTCCTGAACATAGTGAACGGGAATCTCCGGCGGAGCATTGGCTTCCGCGCCATGCACAAATTCGCCGAGAGAGAATTTGCCCTGTTCGCCGTAGCCAGCGCCGAAGGGATCACCGAGGTGGGCTTCCTTGTTTTTCTGGAAGAGCTTCATGGCTTCGCGTGCGGCGTCGGGCTCTCCTTTGCGCTGGTAGGCGCGGGCAAGACCGAATTGAGCGGAGGCATGATAGGGAGCGAGGGAGAGAGCCTTCTTGAATGCGGCGATGGCGTCGTCGTACTTCTGGAGTTGGGAATCGAGAAAGCCGATGAAGTAATAGGGGTCGGGCTCGTCGGGAGCAATTTGCGTGACGTGCTCGAAGGCCGCGATTCCCTTTTGCGGTTCGTTGAGATCTTTGTAGGCGAGACCGAGGTTGTACGAGGCGTATGGATCGTTGGGAAGTTCGGCGGCAGCTTGTTCGAGAGCGGCGCGGCCTTGCTCCAGTTTCTGTTGGCTGAGGAGCGCGATGCCAAGATTCACGCGAGCGACGGCGAATTTCGGATCGAGAGCGAGAGCCTTCTCAAAATATTTTTGCGCCTCCGCGCCTTTTTGCTGGTTGAGGAAAGCGACACCAAGAGTGTTGAGCCGCAGAGCTTCCGCGGAAGCGGTGGGGCGAGAGGCGGGCGGAGCTTGGGTGGCGTTCGAATGCAACGCTGAGAAGCAACCGAGACCGGCGACGAGGAGCATGCCGGAAAGCAGCGAGCAGAAAAGCACGGGAAGCAGAAATTTTGAGAGGCATCAACGGAAATTCTTTCTGGATGCGCGACAAGCGGCTGGCAAAACGCCGACCCAGCACACCATTGATTGTCTTGGCTACAAAGCGAGTCGTCAACCGTTTTTATAGCGGGAATTTGAAGGCTGGCGTGTTCGGATGGAAGAGGGATGCGGAATTCGCATTGACGGCGATTGTTGCTCCCGGTACCTTCCTCGAGTGACCCATGAGAGACCTTAACGAATTTTCGATTGCGGAAGTGTTGAAGAGCTACTGCAAGAAAGAACTGTCGCCGGTGGAAGTGGTGACGGCACATTTGAAGCGCGCGCGCGAATTGCAACCGAAACTGAACGCGTTTGTGCATCTGGATGAAGAGTCGGCAATCGCGAAAGCGCGCGCCGCAGAGGCGGCCATCCAGCGCGGAGAGGCATTGCTGCCACTGCAGGGGATTCCGCTGACGGTCAAGTCGAGCATGGACGTGGCGGGCTGGCCGTGTCCTGCGGGATCGCTTTTGCGGAAAGATTATGTGCCGGTGAAAGACGCGATCGCGGTGGCGAGGCTGGAGACCGCAGGGGCCATTTTGCTGGGGAACACGAACACGCCGGAATTTCTGATGGCGTACGAAACGAATAATCGGGTGAATGGGAAAACGTCGAATCCATGGAACCTGGAGTATTCGTCGGGAGGTTCGAGCGGCGGGGAGGCGGCAGCGATTGCGAGTGGATGCTCGATGGGCGGAGTGGGAAGCGACGGAGGCGGATCGATTCGCTTGCCCGCGCACTTCTGCGGAATTTGCGGACTGAAGCCAACGCCGGGGCGGATCGCGGCGACCGGGCATTATCCGCCGGGCGCAGGCGCGTTTGGATGGATTGGCGTGGTGGGGCCAATGGCGCGGACTGCGGCGGACGTGCGGGCGTTGTTCGCGGTGATGGCAGGAGCGGATCCGGGTGATGCGCTGAGTGCGCCGGTGCCGGTTCGCGAGATTGTGCCGCTGGAGTTGCGGGGACTACGTGTGGGGATACTGGAGAGTCCGGCGCTGGGGACGGCGACGCCGGAAACACTGGCGGCGGTAGAGCGCGCGGGAAAACTCCTGGAGGAGCAAGGATTCCACGTGGAGCGCTTCCCTTTGCAGAAATTGGATCGGGCGCTGGAGCTGTGGTGGTTTTTCTTCGGGCCGGTGATTGGAAAACTGTTGATAGAAGGGACGAAGGGGCAGGAGGAATTGCTGAGCCCGATGCTGCGGGAATATCTGGGAGTTGTCGCCAAAGAGCCTGCGGTGACGCTGGAGTCGTTTATGGAATCGTGCACGGAGCGGGATCTGGTGCGCGAAGATATTCTGCGGCAGATGGGCGGAGTGGGGCTTTTGCTTTCGCCGGTGTCGTCGGGGCCTGCATTCCGGCACGGCGCGGGAAATTATCAGGCAGGAAACGCGCATAATTACCGCGACACGATGCGGTTTTGCCAGTGGATGAACCTGACGGGTTTTCCGGGCATGTCGGTGCCGATGGGGCAGTCGGCGGAGGGATTGCCAATCAATGTGCAGTTGATTGGGCGGCCGTACGAGGAGGAGATTCTGGTGAGTGTGGCGGAGAGGTTGGAGGAGGGACGCGGAGTGTGGAAGGGGCCACGAAATTAGTTTTCAGTTAATTCAGTAAAGGCGTAGTACTAGAAGCAGATTTCTCGTTTCGCTCGAAATGACAAATTGCCCTGGCACGATTCAGTGGGAGACCGATTTTGGGGAGACCGATCCTTGGGAGACGGATTGGGGTTGCGAGACCGAGTCGTTCGGTTGGGACACCGATTCATTCAATTTGGAAACCGATTCGTCTAGTTGGGAGACGACTGCTTTAGCTCGGGGTTGGGTAGATAGCGTTCTTCTAGTTCTTCGCGATCCTTGTTCACCTGAAGATCCATGAGTTTTTTGGCGGTGGCGAACTCGAGTTTGGCTTCGTCCTTTTTGCCGAGATGCTGCAGGATCTGGGCGCGGAGGAAATGAACTTTACCGCTGTCGGGAGCGAGCTTCACGGCGGCGTCAATTTCCCTTAGCGCTTGTTCAAACCTCTGCTGCTCCTGATAAAGCTTGGCAAGATTGAAGAGCGCACTGACCTGGCGAGGGTCGCGTTTGAGGGCTTCGAGAAATTCCCGCTCGGCGTCGGCTTCTTTTTGGCTGCGAAGGTAGAGGTTGCCGAGCTGGACATAGTTGTCGGCGAGATCCGGCTCGATGGCAATGTCCTGGCGAAATTCCTGTTCACTTTTATCGAGTTGGCCGAGTTCGAGATAGACCAAGCCAAGATTGAAATGCAGGAAAGGGAGAGTAGGGTTGGCGGCGAGAGTTTTCTGGAGCTGGACGAGCGCGGTGTCGTATTCCTGATGCTGCAGATAAGATTTGCCGAGGATGAGGTGGAGTTCGGGAGAATCGCCACCAACAGCAACGAGCTGCTTCATGGCTTTGTCATCGAGAGTTTTGTCTCCAGCACGGTTCGCGGCCATGTCGAGGACGTAGAGGTACATGACGTCGGACGACAGTTGCGGCCACAGGGAATCGAGAGTGTTGGCCGCGGCGGCGTAGTCCAAGGTGAAGACCTGGCAGAGTCCGAGAAGATAGTGAGCTTGCGTGGAGTTGGGATCATCGCGCACGACGGATTGCAGGTAAGGGATGGCTTCGCGGTAGTTCTGCCGACGGAATTCCACAAGAGCAATATTCAAACGAATACCCGGGGTCTTCGGGGAGAGCCTCTCCGCTTTCTTCAAATTTCTGAGGGCCGCGTCCCAGTCCTTGCGGCGCATGGAGATAACGCCGAGGTTGGCATAGGCAGCGCCGGCGTTGGGATCAGCGACGAGAACCTGACGGAAAGCTTTTTCAGCGGCGTCGAGATCTCCAGACTGCAGGGCGGTCTGGCCCTTCTGAAACCAAGCCTGAGGATCGGCAATACTTGCGGATTGTTTGGTTTGGGAAGCGGAAAGAGGCGCGGGCAATAATGGATCAAAAGGATACAAAAGAAGTGAAGCGACGATGACAGATGATGAGAGAACGGAAGTCAGGCGGCTGAGACATGCAGAGCTAGTTTGCGACAGTGCGGGAGGAAGGTTCAAGCGAGAGTGAAGGAACATCGGGAAGCGGCGAGTAGCGAGTTCAATACCTAGCTGGCGCGAGCGGGCTTTTTATTTAGGACTTGACAGGGTAGCAACTATCCGCTATTAATCCGATTTAATAGGTGCTTTTTGGGGTGGTCGAGGTCCCGTCGAGGACCGAGGGATTTCAGGCGAGTGGCCGCGAGTTGGCGACCAAAGGCAGATTGTCGCCGCGTCTGTATTTCCTCCTTCATGTCCGTGAAAGTCTAGCCAAAAATTTGTGGACGTCTGGAGGTCTCATCGTGGAGAGACATCGCAATTCCTTAAATACAATTTTGACGGGGAGGTTGGGAAACTGGCTGGGGGTACTTGCATTTCTGCTATTGATTCCATTTCACGCGTCAGCGCAAGACATCAGCGTGATCAGCGGAACGGTAATGGATAAATCGGGCGCAGCAGTGGTAGGCGCGACAGTGGTGGTGACGAACGCGTCGGGTAATCTGACGCGGACCACACAGACGCAATGAAAACGGGGCTTATGTGGTCCCAGCGCTGCCGTCAGGCAGCTACGATGTGACGGTGACTGCCAAAGGATTCCAGAAATTCCAGGCGAAAGGCGTGGTGCTGGATGTGGCGCAGAAGTCGCGCGTGGACATAACGCTGACGGTCGGAGCAGTGACGGAAGAAGTAATTGTGACCGGCGAGAGCGTGGCGCAAGTAGACACGCAGTCGGCGGAAATCGGAAGCACTATCACGGGGAAGCAGGTGCAGCAGCTGGAGTTGAACGGGCGGAACTTTACGCAACTTGTGACGTTGGCGCCCGGGGTGGTGAACCAGACGGGCCAGGATGAAGGTCTGGTGGGCGTAGCAGGAAACGTGGCGTACAGCATCAATGGAGGCCGCACGGAATACAACAACTGGGAGATCGACGGCGGCGACAACATGGACAACGGGTCCAACACGCACATTGAATGTGTATCCCAATCTGGAGGCGATTTCGGAGTTTAAGGTGCTAACTTCGACATACGGGGCGCAGTATGGCAAGAACGGCTCCGGCTCGGTGGAAGTGGAGACGAAGTCAGGAACCACGCAGTTTCATGGAAGTGCGTTTGAGTATGTGCGCAACCAGATATTCAACGCAAATTCCTGGGAAAACAACGGGCAAGGAGTGGCGCGACCGGATTACAAAAAGAATGATTTTGGATACACCTTTGGCGGACCAATCTTTATTCCCGCATCACTACAATACGGATAGGAAGAAGACATTCTTCTTCTGGTCGCAAGAGTGGCGCCGAGAAATCGTTCCCGGCAGCACCATCAGCCAAAACGTGCCGTCGGACGCGGAGCGCAGCGGTAACTTCAACGACGTATGCCCGGCGTACACAGGCGCGACATTCGATCCAACGGCCTTTCCAGACTGTCCTTACCAGTCAGCGAACCCGGGCACGCCGTTCGTGAACAACACTCTGCCTGCAACGACTTCGACGACAGTTCCTGCACTGCTGTCAATGATTCCCAAGGCGAATAACACGCTGGGTACATATGGCCCAGGGCAAGCCGCTGGCAGTCCGTTACCGGCTTACATAGCGAACCCGAGCTATCCGACGAATTGGCGGGAAGAACTGATCCGCGTAGACCAAAATTTTTCAGAGAACGAGCGGCTGACGGTGCGATACATCCACGATTCCTGGTCGACCATCAATCAAGGCCCGCTCTGGGGCGTTTACAACAATACGTTTGACAATACCAACACCAACTTTGTGGGGCCGACAACCAGTTTTGTCGTTCGCCTGACTTCGACAATCAAACCGAACCTGCTGAACGAATTTGTCGCCAGCTACACGGCCGACCATATCATCCTGTCGAACATCACCAACGTGGCCCTGCCTTCCGGGGGTATCGATCTGCAGCCGTTGTTCCCAACACAATTCACTCAGGCGAACAAGATCCCGGCTATTTCTGTTGGCAACACGAATGGCACGGCTTACGGCACGGGCGGTTTTGCTGTGGACACCGGCTACTTCCCCTGGAAGAACGCCAACCCCACGTACACGTACCGGGACATCATGACGTACATCCATGGCAACCACACAATGTTCTTTGGCGGCTATGTAGCGTTTGCGCAGAAAAACCAGCAATCCACCGCGGATATCCAGGGCCAACTGGTTTTTGACATTAATAACCCGAATACGACAGGGAATCCCTTTGCGGATCTCCAAACTGGTCAGGTGAGTTCTTATGCGCAAACCAGCGCACAGCCATACTTCTATGACCGCTACAAGATCTTTGAGCCCTTTTTTCAGGATGATTGGCGAGTGACTAGAAAGCTTACATTGAACCTGGGCCTGCGCTGGAGCTTCTTCGGCCGATACCAGGAGAAGCAGTTCAAGGAGTTCAATTTCTCCAATACCAACTACGTTCCTCTGAGTGGCCCGGCACTCTATCCCTACAATGACCCAAACTCCCAGCTTCTGCTTCCCACGACCAATCCTTTTAACGGGTTCATCCAGTGCGGCGCAATTAATCAAAGCTATCCGGGGATTTCCATGGGACCTACAGGATGCATGAAAAACAAGTACATGAACCCTGGGCCACGCATCGGATTCGCTTATGATCCCTTTGGGAACGGAAAGTGGGCGATTCGAGGCGGCTATGGAATTTTCTTCGAGCATATGAACGGAAATGAAGCCAACGCTGAATCCCTTCAAGGGAATCCGTCGCCACTGGTTCAAAACGGAAGCGTAGGCAGTCAAATTGGATATCCTAACGTCGGACTAGGCGCCCAAGGAGCTCCGAGCCCATTCAGCGCCACCTCCATTCCTGGCCAGGTGCAATGGCCGTATATGCAGCAGTGGAACCTCAGCGTGCAGCATGAGTTGCCGTCACACATCGTGGCGACTCTCGCGTACGTCGGCAGCAAGGGCACACATCTGACACGACAATATGATCTGAACCAGTTGCAGCCCGTACCGGCAAGCCAAAATCCGTATCTGGCGTCGGGCGCTCCCATTACGGGCAACGACTGCCAACCGGACAACGCAAATTTCGTTCTGGATCCAACGACCGGTCTTCCCACAGGAGCTACCACTGCGAGCGGCGCATTTGTGACCGGGCAACCAGCGGTGAATCTCTTTGTTGCGTGCGGGAATCCTGCGGCGGGTTACTACCGCCCGTATGCCGGGTTCGGCAGCATCACCCGTCTAGAGAACACGGCGAATTCCAACTACAACGCGCTGCAAGCCACGGCGCGCCGTACGATGGGGGATTTGACATTTAGCGCCAGCTATACGTGGAGCCACTCGATCGACGATTCGTCTGATCGCTACGACGGAGGGTTCGTGAATTCGTACAACTCGGCAATCAACCGGGCGAGCTCGAATTTCGACATCCGCCAGGCCTTTTCGCTGAGCTACGTCTACGCATTTCCCTTCTACAAGCATGATACCGGGTGGAAACACACGCTGATGGGCGGCTGGCAGTGGTCCGGCATAACCGTGGCAATGACAGGTGCACCGTTCAGCGTCGCGAATGGAACGCAGTATTCAGACAGCGCGGGGGTGGCGAACGGCGTGGGCATTCCATCCTATCCTGACGTCGTCGGAAATCCCAATGTGGTCCCCGCGGACGTAAAGCAGGCGTTCGGAGCAGCGGGATTGTTTGGAAAACTTAATTACAACCCGACAGCGTTTGCCGAACCCGTGGGCCTGACCTTTGGCGATGCGGCCCGCAACATGCTAAGACAGCCCGGGCGGTTGAATTTTGACATGGGACTCTTCAAGCGCTTCGAGTTCAAGGAGCGTTACGCATTCGAGTTCCGTTGGGAAACCTTCAACACGTTCAACCACACGCAACTGGACTCCTTCAGCGGCACAAATCCTGGAGGATCTGGCGGTGCAGGTGGTTCCGTCGGGATGGGGTGCAATCCAGGCGCGGCCCTGTCTTCGGGTAGTGACCCGACCTGCGGCGGCTTCCTGGTGCTGAACGGCTCACACTTGCCGCGAATCATGCAGTTTGGCTTGCGGTTTCAATTCTAGTTTTCCGCCCAGGAGTGAGGAGGCAGCAGGCAGCGCTTGGTGCTCCTCGGGTCCAGTCACACCAAGGAAAAAGCCTCTCGATGTTCTCGGGAGGCTTTTTCGTTTTTCTCTTGAGGCGCCAGTTGTTTGTTGCGTTCCGGCAAGAGCGTTTGGTGTACAATCGCCGCATGAACCGACGAACATTTATTGAAACATCCGTTGCCACCGCAGTTCTCACCACGCTCTCCACAAAAACTTTCGCCGATGAACACAAGATTTCCAAGGTCGGCCTGCAGCTGTATACCGTCCGCGACGAAATGAAGAAGGACTTCGAAGGGACAATCGCCAAGGTGGCCGCCATTGGCTACAAGGAAATGGAATTTGCGGGCTACTTTGGCCATTCGCCGAAGGATGTCCGCGCGATCCTGGACAAAAACGGACTCACTTCGCCATCGAGTCACGAAAGTTACGACACTGTGGAGAAGAAGTTGCCCGAAACGCTGGAAGGCGCTCATGTAATCGGGCAAACATTTCTGGTGTGCCCGTACATCGACGAAAAGATGCGGACAGCGGACGGCTACAAGCGCGTGGCGGAAACGTTTAATAAGGTGGGAGAGGCCAGCAAGAAAGCGGGAATCCAGTTCGCGTACCACAACCACTACTGGGAGTTCATACCCGATGCGCAGCTGGGCGGGAAATTTCCGTATGACTTTCTGCTGGAATCGACGGATGCGAACAACGTAAAGATGGAGCTGGATTTGTGCTGGATCAGCGTGGCGGGGCAGGATCCCGTGGCATATTTCAAGAAATATCCGGGGCGCTTCCCGCTAGTGCACGTGAAAGACATGAAGAAATTGCCGAACGTGAAGCCGGAGCAGCTGGCCTCGGTGAATATGAAAGAAGTGGAGAAGGGAATGACCTCAGTGGGCGACGGGATCATCGACTGGAAGCGCATTTTTGCGGCGGGCAGCATTGGAGGGATCCAGCACTACTTTGTGGAGAATGATGCGCCGAAGGAAGCGTTCTCCAACATTGCGGCGAGCTATAAATATTTGTCACAACTGACGTTTTAACGGATCGCGCTGCATGCCGTAGTCGGAACTGCTGCTCCGACCGCCTAAAAAACAAGGAACATAGCCCAACGCAAAGACGGCGTGTGGGGCTGGCCGTACTTGATTCCCCAGTAAGCCAAAACCCGACCAGGTCAAAGGTATTGCGCCGTCCAGATGATGAATCGTTCTTGCAGTCTCCTCGTCTAAGTGCTCAAGGGAGTGTGTATGAGCCGAAATCTGCTGGTTGCCGCCCTATTTCTAATACCCGCGACTGTTCTCGCAAATGATTCACCGAGTTTCCGAGGGGATCCGGAACACCCGGGCATCTATGATACTGCGCCGGTCGCGAAATTCATGCGAGTCAAATGGAAGTTTCAGACAAAGGGCATCGTACTGTCGTCGCCTGCCGTGGTGGGAGACACACTCTACGTGGGCAGCGCAGACCACAATCTTTACGCGCTTGATATTGCAACCGGGACACAGAAGTGGGCATTTAAGACCGCGAGCAGCGTGGCTTCTTCGCCGGCGGTGGCGAATGGCACGGTCTATTTTTTGAGTTACGACGGCAATTTCTATGCGGTGGATGCTGCGGATGGCAAGTTACGCTGGAAGTTTCAAACGGGAGGCGAGCGGCGATTCGCGGCCAAGCACCTGCACGGTTCACAACCTGCTGCGGAAACCATGCCGGATCCCTTCGACGTGTATCTCTCCTCGCCGGTGGTGTGGCAGGGCGCGGTGTACTTTGGATGCGGCGACGGCAACGTGTATTCACTGGATGCAACCAAGGGAACCCTGAACTGGAAATTCAAGACCGGGGACGTGGTGCATGCTTCGCCGGTGATTTCCGCGGGGGTGTTGTACATCGGAAGCTGGGATTCGTACTTCTACGCGATAGACGCGGCGACCGGCAAAGAAAAGTGGCGCTTCAAAACGGGAGAGGATCCCGATGTTCACAATCAGGTGGGAATTCAGTCTTCGGCGGTGGTAGCAGACGGCCTGGTGTATTTCGGATGCCGGGATTCGAATTTGTATGCCCTGGACGCGGCCACGGGGCAAAAAAGGTGGGCATACAACAATAAGGGATCCTGGGTGATAGCGTCACCGCTGGTGCAGAAGGGTAAGATTTACTTCGCAACTTCCGATTCGGGGATGTTCCGCGCTTTAGATGCGAAGACCGGCGCAGAGCTATTTTCACTGAAATTTTCCGGATGGCCGACGTTCGCCTCGCCAATCATCGCGGGAGAGATGCTGTACTCGGGCTCGCATTCCGGCACACTGTTCGCGATAGACCTGAAGGAGCAGAAGACCGCGTGGGAATTTCAGACCGACGGAGCGAAGCAGAATGCAGCGACATACACGAACGCAGATGGAACTCCCAATTATGCGGCAGCGTATGCGAGCGATTTTTACGATGACATGGTCGCGGGAATGCGCAAGATCATGACCGTAGGATCAATCTACGCCTCGCCCGTGCTGGCCAATGGAGTGCTCTATGTGGGAAGCACGGATGGCGCATTGTACGCGCTGATCTAGAGGCTCGTCGGATTCCAACGAATTTCAACATGGTTGCCCGCGGACGGGACACCCTCACCCCTAAAAGGATGAGCTACAGGTTTGTAGCGGGGCGATAGGAGAACAGTTGTGCGCGGCGACCTGGGGCAGGCTATGATGTCGGCACTCGCTCCAAAAAAGAGGAACCTGAGGTCGGCACATTGGCGAAGGAATCTTCGAAGGTTTTCCCGGTAACACTTACTGGTGGATTGTTGCTCTTCGGAGCCGGGTGCGCGCTGCTGGCAGCGGGCCACGGGCAAGCTGCGTTTGCGGCGCTGCGCTGGGTGGGATTGGCGGCGCTTGCGTATGCGGGAATTCAGCGGCGTTCGCTGACCTTCTGGATTTTCTTCGCGATGTTTGTGGGACTGGAAATCGGGCTGGATTGGCCGGGGTTTGCGGCGCATCTGCGAGTGTTGAGCGACATTTTTCTGCGGCTGATCAAAGTGATTGTGGCCCCGCTGATACTGGGCACGCTGGTGACGGGCATTGCGGGACACGGCGACCTGAAAAAAGTGGGGCGCATCGGGCTGAAAAGCCTGATTTATTTTGAAGTAGTGACAACGATTGCGTTGTTCATTGGCGTGGGCGCGATCAACCTGACGCGCGCGGGTGAAGGGCTGGCGCTGCCGGCGGCTTCGACGGAGCAGGGGCCGCAGAACGTAGCACCGCTGAAGTGGGACGATTTTCTGTTGCACGTGTTTCCGGAAAACATTGTGAAGGCGGTGGGGGAGAACCAGATTTTGCAGGTGGCGGTGTTCGCAGTGTTGTTTGGCATTGCGCTGACGCGCGTTCCGGAGAAATTGCGGCAACCGATGCTGAGCGTGGCGGAGTCGTTGACGCAGGCCATGTTCAAATTCACGAACATTGTGATGTATTACGCGCCGATTGGAGTGGGAGCGGCAATGGCGTACACGGTGGGGCACATGGGAATCAGCGTGCTGCTGCCGCTGGGAAAATTGTTGCTGACGGCGTATGGCGCTTTGCTGGTGTTTCTAATTTTTGTGTTGCTTCCTATCGTGCTGCTGGCGCGGCTGCCGCTGGTGCGGTTCCTGAAGTATGTAGCCGAACCGGCCACGATTGCATTTGCCACCAGCACCTCAGAGGCAGCGCTGCCGCGCGCGATGGAGTGCATGGAGGAATTCGGAGTGCCGCGGGAGATTGTGGCATTCGTAATTCCGGCGGGATACAGCTTCAATCTGGATGGCTCGACGCTGTACCTGGCGATGGCGTCGATCTTCGTGGCGCAGGCTGCGGGGATTCACATGGGCTGGACGGAGCAGCTGTTCATGGTGTTCGCGCTGATGTTGACGAGCAAAGGAATCGCCGGTGTGCCGCGCGCGACGCTGGTGGTGTTGATGGCCACGGCTTCTACATTCCACCTTCCGTATGAACCCATCTTCATGATTCTCGGCGTGGACACGCTAATCGACATGGCGCGCACGTCGCTGAATGTAACAGGCAACTGTCTGGCCAGCGCGGTGATCGCACGATGGGAAGGAGAGCTGCTCGAACCAAAAGCGTCTGCGTCGCTCGAGTCTTTGTGAGACCGTACGTGCGGGATTTTTTAGCGATGTACTGGTTGAGATCCTTCGGGACGCAAACTGCCAGGTGGCAATGTTGTATGTGAGTTTTCTGCCGAAATTCGCGCACCGATGAGACGCTCAGGATTCAGGAAATGGGGGGCAGCCCGGGAATGAGGCGAGAGCGGTGTTGCCGATGTATTGGAGATCTTCGATGCCGATTTTGCTGGTGTAAAAGCCGTCGCAGGTTATCTGGCGCAGACGGGCAAAGAAAGTGACGCCCTGGGTGAGCGAGGGATCGGCTATGGAGTTTTTGCGATAGGCGATGAGATCGAGAGCTTCTTTTTGCTGCGAAGGAGTGGAATCGAGAAAGGTGCTGCCGAATCGGTCGGCGCAGAAATTGTCGAGCCACATGAGGCCGCCGCCAAACGCAAGTTGGTAGTCTTCGTTTTCGCTGGTGAGGAGATCGATGAATTCAGGCGCGCCGCCTTCAACGGCTCCGCCGGATTTTTCGTCCTTGGGAATAATGGTGTCGCAGAGGAAGACGAGTGTGGCGTATTGGTGAGGGGGGAAAAATTTGGGAGTGTACTTCCCTGCCGGAGACGCCGCCTTCGCTTCGTGAACCATTTGATGGACGAGCGCCGCGGCTTCCGCGGGGATGACCTGGAGGACGGAGCCAGCGGCCGCGCCAACGGTGAGATTTCTGATCACATCGCGTCTGGAGATTCCCGGCATGTGGGTTACTCCTTCTTTACGCACCAGCGGAAAACGTGGTTCGCGTCGTCACTCGGAGCGATGGGGAGAGACATTCCTCACTCCGCGGACTCCGTTCGGAATGACAGAATCGGACTTTTCCGCAACCTGCGCGGCCATACCCTTACGAAAAACAAACCACGAAAGAACTTCTGTGAAGAACTTGACGCGCGGCGTGATGAAGTAGCGTATTCATCTTCAAAGGCTCCCGCTGCGGGCTTGGGCTAGCAGATAGTCGGAGGCGCGCCAGGAAAGGGCCATGATGGTGAGGGTGGGATTTTTGTCGGGATTGGTAACGAGCGGAGCGCCATCGGTAACAAAAAGATTTTTCACATCGTGAGCCTGGCAATAAGCGTTCAATACGGAGGTTTTTGGGTCGGCGCCCATGCGCGCGGTGCCGACTTCATGAATGACCTTGCCGCCGGCTTCGATGCCAAAAGGGTGAGGGCCATCGATGTCGGTCTTGGTCTGATATTCACCGCCCATAGTTTCGATGATGGACTTGAAGGTTTCCTGCATGTCCTTGGCCTGGCGGATTTCGTACTCGCTCCATTTGAAGTGGAAGCGCAGCACGGGAATGCCCCATTCATCCACGAGATCGGGATCGATTTCGCAGTAGGTATCGGGATTCGCGATCATTTCGCCGCGTCCCGCAAAGCCAATGGTAGTGCCGTAGCGCTGGCGGCAGGTGCGCTTCAGATTGAGACCGTAGCCCTCAACATCGTCACACAAATGGGCAAACATACCGGCGCTAGGCATCTCGCGACCGCCACTAATCTCAATGTGGTAGCCGCGCGGGAAATCATTCTTGCGATCGTATTTCCACCAGGGAATGTACATGTGCATCCCGCCGACTCCATCATGATTGTGAGGCGGGATTTTGGCCATTTCAGGAACGTAGCCGCCGCCGTTGCTTCCGACGGAGTCCGTGAGGTTGCGGCCGACCCACCCGGAAGAATTGGCGAGACCGTCAGGGAACAATTTGGATTTGGAATTGAGAAGAAGGCGAGCGGATTCACAAGAGCTTGCCGCAACAACGACGGCGCGGGCGTGAACACGTTTTTCGGTGCGCGTAGCCTTATCGATGTAAGAAACTCCAGTGGCTTTTCCCTCGGGGCCGACAAGGATTTCACGCGCCATCGCGCCGGTAATCAGAGTGAACTTGCCGGTCTGCATCGCGGGAGGAATGAGCACCTGGCTGGAGCTGAAATTAGAGGCGGTGACGCAACCTCGCCCGCATTGGCCGCAGTAGTGGCAGGAGGGACGGCCGTTGAGCGGCTTGGTGAGAACGGCGAGGCGCGAGGGAATGCAGGTGATATTGAGTTTGTCGCAAGCCTTCTTGATGAGGACTTCGTTGCAGCGCGGTTTGGGAGGAGGAAGGAAGACGCCGTCGGGCGCGCTGGGCACATTTTCCCTGGTGCCGAAGACGCCGATATAGCTTTCGACTTTGTCGTAATAAGGTGAAATATCCTCGTAGGTGATGGGCCAGTCCTCGCCAAGACCGTCGCGTGTTTTGGACTTGAAATCGACGGGAGCGAAACGCAGAGCGATGCGGCCCCAGTGATTGGTGCGTCCACCCACGATGCGGGAGCGGAACCATTGAAAATTGGAGCCGGGAGCGGAGGTGTAAGGTTCACCAGAAATTTCCCACGAGCCGTTGGGTGCAAGGAATTCGCTGAAATCGGCCACGGCTCTTCCGCCAACGCCGACGCCGCGATGCGGAAGGTCGTAGGGCCACATGAACATCTTGAAATCCTTATCCGGATAGACCTGTGGACCGGCTTCGAGCATCACGACGCTGAGGCCGCCTTCGGTAAGTACCTTCGCAGCCATGCCACCGCCGGCACCAGAGCCGATCACGCAGACGTCGTAGGATTTCGGAGTGCGTTGAACCTGAGCCATGGAGAGCGTTCGCTACAATTCACCTTTCTTCATTTTGGAAACGGCGTAGTCGCAGGCGCGAGCGGTGAGCGCCATGTAGGTGAGCGAAGGATTCACACAAGAGGAAGAAGTCATGCAAGCACCGTCGGAGACGAAGAGATTGCGGACGTCGTGAGTCTGATTGTTGGCGTTGAGCACGGAAGTTTTGGGATCACGGCCCATGCGCGCGGTACCCATTTCGTGGATGCCCCGGCCGGGAGGAGTGATGGATTGATAGACGGTGATTTCGCGGGCACCGGAGGTGGCAAGCATCTCCGCGGCCTGAAGAGCAATGTCGCGTGACATGGCGCGCTCGTTCTCTCCCCACTCGCAACTGATTTTAAGAGTGGGGATGCCAAAGGCATCGACTCTTTCTTTATCGATTTCGACGAAATTGCTGTGAGCGGGAAGGCATTCACCGAAGCCACCCATGCCCATGCGCCACGGACCGGGCTTGCGCAGAGAATGCTTGAAGTCGGGACCGAAACCGGCAGAAGCGAGGCCACGAGTCCAATCTTCGCGATCGGCACCACCTTGATAACC
This sequence comes from Candidatus Acidiferrales bacterium, assembly GCA_963792145.1. Taxonomy (GTDB): domain Bacteria; phylum Acidobacteriota; class Terriglobia; order Acidiferrales; family UBA7541; genus Acidiferrum. The sequence continues at coordinate 43,150 of CAWBVH010000030.1, read as the reverse complement.
GTAGCCGCGCAGAAATTCTTTTTGTTTCGTGTAGACGTTGCGGAATCGCGGGATGTAAATGCCATTGGGACGATTGCCGAAGGGAACCTTGTTTTCGTGGCCGGGCATGATGCCTGAAGCGCCGGCGCCCATGTGGTGGTCCATAAGATTGTGGCCGAGTTCGCCGCTGCTGTTGGCGAGGCCGTTGGGAAATTCGGGGGTGGAGGAGTTGAGCAAGATCCGGGTGGACTCCAGCGTGGAAGCGCAAAGAAAAACGAGACGGCCTTTGAACTCCATGATGGCCTTGGTTTGGGCGTCGATGACTCGGACACTGGAGATGCGGCGGGATTGCGAGTCGAAGGCGAGGCTGTGGACGACGCTATAGGGACGAATCGTGAGGTGCCCGGTCTTTTTCGCTGCAGGAAGGGTGGAATTGAGGCTGCTGAAATAGGATTGCGTGATGCAACCGCGCTGGCATTCGCCGCAGTAATGGCAAGCGGCGCGTCCTTTGTGCGTTTGCGTGAGGATGGCGCAGCGGCCAATGGTGCAGATGCGATCGCCGTAATATTTCGCGAGAGCCGCGCGGAAATCCAGTTCGACGCAGGTCATTTCCATGGGCGGCAGAAATTTGCTGTCGGGAAGTTGGGGAAGGCCCTCGGGCTGGCCGCTGACGCCGGCGAATTCTTCGACGTAATCGTACCAGGGAGCGAGATCGGCGTAACGAATGGGCCAATCGACAGCGATGTTTTCGCGAAGATTGGCTTCGAAGTCGAGGTCGCTCCAACGGTAGGTCTGGCGGCCCCAGGTGATGGATCTGCCGCCGACCTGGCGGCCGCGAATCCACGTGAAGGGCTTGCCGGGAGCGACGGTGTAGGGATTCTCGAGGTCGTTAACGAAGAATTTGTGAGAAAACTCGTCGCAGTCGTAGTCGCACTCGCGCTGGACGAACTGCGTGCGCTGTCGTTCGGCGCGATCGTCCCAGCGACGATACTTCAGTTCCCAAAGGGGGACGTGCTCGACGTAATCCTGTTCAGGAATGATGGTGCGGCCGGCTTCCAGAACAAGGACGTTGAGTCCCTTTTCGGTGAGTTCTTTGGCGGCCCAGCCACCAGTGATACCGGAACCAACGATGAGCGCGTCGTAGGTGTTTGTTGCCATGTAGACTGAGTCTACCCCTTCTTCCCTTCCGGAATATGATCGCAGCCACGGAACGCACCGGGCATGATTTCGAGTTTGAGTTCCTGAGTGAAGCCGAGTTCGGAGGTGTAATAGCCGTAGAGGGTCATGTATTTGAAGACCCGGAAAAAATCGCCGTGGAGCTGGGTGTCCCGGGAGCTGGGGAACGCGCCATCGCGAATGCGGTCGGATTCGTGGACCCAGTCGACCGCATCATCGAGAGAACGGAGGAGAGTGGTCTGCTGTAAGAGGGAGGATTGGAGAAAGGTTTTGCCGAACAAGGCGGCGCTTTGCGAGTCGACATTGTCGAGACCCGTGAGGAAGTGGGTGCGCTCTTGTTCGGTGGCCCAATCCGCAAGGATGAAGTCCATGAATTCGTTGACGCGCGCGGCGGTGGCACCAGGCGTGTCTGTAGCAGGCACGATGATCTCTGCCATGGCGATGACGGTGTCGTTCTGGTGAGGCGTAAAAGTGCGCAAGGAATAGCTAGCGGCGGGATGAGCCTGGCGAAGAAGGGCAAAGAGATCCGGGGACAGCACCGGCGCCGCGGCGGCTGCAGCGAAAATGCGGAGGAGTTCACGCCGTTGCATGGGAGCACTCCGCAGCGGAAAGAATTGCAGGAAGGCACGCCACGGCAGCTCCAGGAGCCACCGCGGCGCAGGTTCCCACAAACTGGCGACGATGCATTTCAGGTCCCGAGAATTTCATTACGAATATTTTTCAGGACATAGGCGGCGCGCTCGACGCCGACGGGGCCGGGGAGAATGGGATCCTCATTTTCGATACTGAGGATGCCATCGTATCCGACGTCTATGTAGGCCTGAAGGACGGATTTCCAAGTTGAGGCGCCGTGTCCGTAGCCGACGGCGCGGAACGTATCGGAGGCGTTGACGAGGTCGTCCTTCTCGAAGGCAAAGTTAAGGATGCCGTATTTGGCGAGGTTTTCGGGGTAGAGCACGGTGTCCTTCATGTGCGCGTGATAAATGATGCCCTGCTTGCCGAGGAAGTGAATCACCTCGACGGGATCGCAACCTTGCCAGAAAAGGTGGCTGAGATCGCAGTTAGCGCCAATTTCTTCGCCGACAGCCTCGCGAAGTTTGAGGAGAGTGCGGGGATTATAGACCACGAAATTAGGATGCATTTCGAAGGCCAAGCGATGGATGCCATGTTCACGAGCGTATTTCGCCGCGACTTTCCAGTACGGGATGACCTTTTCCTTCCATTGCCACTGGAGCATTTCGTTGTATTCCGGGGGCCAGCGGTAAGTGATCCAGTTCGGTTGCGTATCTGTTGGCGAACCGCCAGGGCAGCCGGAGAAGCCGACAATGACTTTGACGTCGAGTTTTTCCGCAAGCAGCACGGTCTTTTTGAAGGTCTCAGCGTCTTTTGCGGCGTGCGCTTCGTCGGGATGGACAGGATTGCCGTGGCAACTGAGCGTGGCGACGCGGATGTTCTTGTCGGAAAATTTCTTCTGCCAGGCCTTGAGCTTGGCGGGATCATTCAGAAGTTCATCGACGGGACAGTGATTCGCACCGGGATAGCCGCCGGTGCCGATTTCCATGGCTTCGAGGCCGAGCGCGCTGACCTTGTCGAGCATTTCATCGATGGAAAGATCGGCATAGACGGGGTCGAAAACGCCGATGGGAAGTTTCCGTTTGGAGGAAGAAGAAGCTTGCGGAGCGGGCACAGAAGAAGGCTTTGAGGAAACTTCCGGAAAAATGCCCTCGAGGCGAGGAGCGGCCGGAACGGCGGCGGCGAGGAGCCCGGCGCTGCCCGTGGCGAGAAACTGCCTGCGGTCGAGGCGTGAGTCTGCTGAAGGAGAATCCGGCTTGCGATTACGCATTAAAAAGGCCTCCAAGATAGGTGGAAAAAGTGAAGGAACGATAGTCCGGCGGCAATTATAACGCCGGAAAAGGCGGAAGAGAGGCAAAAGTGCTGGGAAATTTCGACTCCGCTAAGGATGCAATGTCTCCAGTGGAGGAATGGAGGTAGCAACGGTAAAGGCGCGCTCCGGAAGGATTTTCTTACTCTGGATCGCATCGACGAGCATTTCGATGGCTAGCCCTGTGCTGGGAGGACAGCAGATGGTGGCTTTCAAAAGACCACTGCGAACCCAGGACTGCCCAGTTTTGGGCACACCGTCGATGCCGAGATAAGGAAGGCTAAGCCAGCGGTCGCGTTCGTACTCGGTGGATAATTCCTGGAAAGCTTTGCGCGCCCCAATGGCCATGGAATCGTTCTGAGAAACGACGACGTCAACGGTGGCCTTTTGCGAAGTGCTGAGTTTGAGCCAGGAGCGAACAGCCTTTTGAGCACTTTCCTCGGTCCACTGGCCTTTCAGAACCGTCACGTGGATATTGGAGGGTTTAATTTCGTGAAAACCAAGGAAGCGTTCTTTGGCCGCAGAGGCTTCGGAAGGTCCCTGAATGTACAGTACAGAACCACCGCGAGGCATGAGCGCAAGGCACTGGCGCCCCTGAATGCGACCAACTTCAAACTGATCGGAGCTGACGCCGAAAATGGGGACCTTGCTGGTCTGGCGGAGTTCAGCAATGTAATTGGCATCGCGATTGAGAACCACCCAAGCGATGCCCGCGTTGAGAGCGGCGCGTGCCACCTGAGGGAGCCCAGTGCCGCCGGCGGGCTCCATGACGATGGCGGCGGGGCGATCTTCAGCAGGAACCTGAACGGCCTTCAGGATCTGGGTGCTTTGGTTGACCGCGTCGTTATCGGCAAAGATGATTTGCGCATCGAGGTCGAACTTGCGGGCGGCGCGCTCGGCATCCTGAGCCTGCTCGAGTTGATAGTCGTTATTGTTGGTGATGAGAGAAACCAGAATTTTCATTTTTGGCATAAGACCACCCCAAGGTCTTGCTCTTAGCAAAAATGTAAAAGCGTATATTGAGAAAACGCAAAAGTCTTGCGAACTACCAATCGGCCCCTGACCTGAACATCACCCAAGAAAACCCGCGAGACAGCGCACCTGCGTTAAGACGAAAAAAGCCGATTCATTTCAACGGCTGCAAAGCATCGATGGGTGGCACCGAAGAAGCGGACGTGACCGCGCGCTCCGGAAGAATCTTGCCGTACTGCAAGGCGTCAACGAGCATAGAGATGGCCTGGCCAGCGTTGGGAGGAATGAAAATGGTGGCGGTCAGCAAGCCGCTGCGAACCCAGGATTGCCCGGTCTTGGGAAGACCATCGCAGCCGAGAAACGGAAGGCTGAGCCAGCGGTCGCGCTCGGACTCTGCGGTCAATTCCTGAAAAGCCTTGCGCGCGCCAACGGCCATGGAGTCGTCTTGAGCGGCGACGAGATCGATGGGCGCTTTCTGCGAGGTAGAAAGCTTGAGCCAGGAGCGCACAGAACGCTGCGCACTCTCTTCGGTCCACTGACCTTTGAGCATGGTGAGGTGAATGTTCGAGTGCTTGACTTCCTGCATTCCGGTGGTGCGGTCCTTGGCGGCGGAGTTTTCCGAAGGACCCTGGATATAAAGGACAGAGCCACCGCGTGGCAGGAGAGCGCAGCACTGGCGTCCCTGAATACGGCCGATTTCGACGTGATCGGAGCTTACGGAAAAAACAGGCGTCTTAGAGGATGCTCGAAGTTCGGGAATGTAATTGGCATCGCGATTCAGGACCGCCCAACCGATGCCGGAAGAAACAGCGGCGCGAGCAACTTGCGGTAAAGCAGTGCCGCCGACGGGTTCGAAGACGATGGCATTGGGGCGCTCATCGGGTGAACCTTGAATCGCTTTAAGAATCTGGGTGCTCTGATTGATCGCGTCGTTGCCGGCATAAACGATTTGCATGTCCACGGCAAGCTTGCGAGCAGCGAGTTCGGCGGAATTAGCTTGTTCGATCTGGTAATCGTTGTCGTTGGTGGTAAGCGAAAGAAGAATCTTCAGCTTTGGCATTTCTTCCCCATGGGTTACCTGTTTTCTCCACCATACACCCGAAGCGAGCGACGGAATGGGAAACATCAACGGGAGTTTCGCCTGGGGAACGTGCAAAGTTGGTGCGGACGTTGAAAAGGCGGGATAAGCGAAAGAACTTGGTAAGCGGTGGCGCTGGCGGGAGGAATGAGCAAAGCGGCGCAGAAGGCTGGAGGGAGTTGGGTGAAAAGGCGCAAAGGCTAGTATAAGCAGGACTTGGTCTGATTATAAGTCATTGTTTTGTAAAGGCTTACTTTGGCAGGCAGGAGGTCAAGGTGGTCCGGCGCTTGCTCATTGTATGAGGGAGGCAGCGCCTGTGGAGTCGCTGGCTGAGAGGATGAGTTTGTGCTTCGAGAAGCCCCGCTTCTTCTCGTTTCTTTGGATCCGTAACTCATTAAAAACAAAATGGTTAGTCCTGCGATGGAGCTTGGCGACGAACTCGTCCGGGGCGCGGCAGACCGGCGCCACTGCGAGGAGCGGTACGGCAAGACAGGCCTAGTTCAGAGCAGCGGAGCAAAGAAGGGCACGATGACCTGGCAAGAAGAATACAAAAGAAAAGTGATGGGGCCGCAGGAAGCGGTGCAGTGCATCCAGTCCAACATGCGGGTTTACATTCACCCGGGATGCGCAGAGCCGGAAACGTTGGTGGAGGCGCTGATCGCCCGCGCGCCGTTCGTAAGACATGTGGAGATCGTGCATTTGTTGACGACGGGACGAGCCGACTACGTTGCGCCGCAGATGCAAGGACACTTCCGGCACAACGCGATGTTCATTGGCGGAAATGTGCGGCAAGCGGTGAACGAGGGCCGCGCGGATTACACGCCCGTGTTCCTGAGCCAGGTTGAGGATTTGTTCGAGAGCGAGCAAATGCCGATCGATGTGGCGCTGATTCAGGTTTCTCCCCCGGATGCACACGGGTACTGCTGCCTGGGAGTAGGGGTGGAAGCGACACAGACGGCAGCGCGCTGCGCGAAGTTTGTGGTAGCGCAGGTGAATGACCAGATGCCACGGACGTTCGGCGACAGTTTTATTCACGTGAAGGAATTGGACGCAGTGGTGGAAGTGTCGCGGCCGCTGTGTGAATTGAGGCCGATCATCGTCGCGGAAATGCACCATGCGATCGGGAGGAATGTGGCGAGCCTGATCGAAGACGGAGCAACGCTGCAACTGGGGATTGGAGCGATTCCGGATGCGGTGCTGCTGGAACTTGGTGGTCATAGAGACCTCGGAGTCCACTCGGAGATGCTGAGCGATCGCGCCGTGCCGCTGATCGAATCGGGAGTGATCAACGGAAGTATGAAGACACTGCACCGCGGAAAAGTGGTGGTGGGCTTCGTGTTGGGGACAAAGAGGATGTTCGATTTCGTGAACAACAATCCGATCTTTGAGTTTCATCCAAGCCGCTACACGAATGACCCGTACGTGATTTCGCAGAATTACAAAATGGCCGCGGTGAACTCCGGCTTGCAGGTGGACATCACCGGGCAGGTCTGTGCGGATTCGATTGGGACGCAGTTCTACAGCGGAATCGGCGGGCAGGTGGACTTTATCCGCGGAGCATCTCGCTGCAAAGGCGGGAAGCCAATTATTGCCCTGCCGGCGACGGCGAAGGACGGCGCGATTTCTCGAATCGTGCCGATGCTGGATCCCGGGGCGGGAGTTGTGACGTCGCGAGGCGCGGTGCACTACGTGGTGACGGAGTTTGGCGTCGCGTATCTGCATGGTCGGACAATCCGCCAGCGAGCCGAAGCTTTGATTGAGATTGCACACCCGAAGTTCCGCGAGGAGTTGTACACGTATTGCGAGAAAACGCGTTGGCTGCAGAGGCCGGCGTTTCAGGAGGGGTAAGCCATGGCGAATCAAGCGCGAGGCAAAGTGAGCGTGGATGCGGAAGAATGCAAGGGCTGCGGATTGTGCGTGGACGCGTGCCCGCCGAAATGCCTGTTCCTGATTCCGGAATTGAATGCGTACGGCGTGCATCCGGCGCGCTACAGCGGCAAGGAGTGTACCGGCTGCGGTATTTGCTTCTATGCGTGCCCGGAGCCGGGAGCGATTACGGTGTACCGGCTGAAAGTACCGAAGGTGGCCGGACCGAAGATGGAGGGAAGCCATGCGGCAACTTTGTAAGGGAAACGTCGCAATCGTGAAAGGCGCGCTGCTGGCGGGTTGCCGCGCCTATTACGGCTACCCGATCACGCCAGCGAGCGAAATCGCGGAGGCCGCGGCCGAATATCTGCCACAGGTGGGCGGAACATTTTTGCAGGCAGAGAGTGAAGTGGCGGCGATCAACATGGTGTATGGCGCGGCATCGTCGGGTGTGCGCGTGATGACGGCGTCTTCCGGGCCAGGTTTGAGCTTGATGCAGGAGGGCATGTCGTATCTGGCGGGCGCAGAGCTGCCCTGCGTGGTGATCGACGTCGTGCGCGGAGGACCGGGACTTGGGAACATTGCGCCGGAACAGAGTGATTACTTCGCGGTAGTGAAGGGCGGCGGGCATGGCAACTACAAGAACCTGGTGGTAGCGCCCGCTTCGGTGCAGGAAATGGCGGATCTGACGATGCTGGCGTTTGAGCTGGCGGACCGCTACCGGAATCCGGCGGTGGTGCTGACCGACGGATTCATCGGACAAATGATGGAACCGCTGGAATTGAAGGCGCAAGAAGCCGAGCTGCCGGAAAAGTCCTGGGCGGTGCGAGGGACGGCGGAAACACGGAAAAATCTGATTTCGTCGATTTTTCTCGAGCCGGATGATCTGGAACGGCACGTAAGGAAGCTGGACGACAAATACAAGAAGGCGGCGGAAGTGGAAGCGCGGCACGAATTGTATCGCGCCGAAGAGCCGGAAGTGCTGCTGGTAGGTTATGGAATTACTTCGCGGGTGCTGCGGTCGGTGGTGGATATGGCGCGTAAAGATGGTCTGCGAGCGGGATTATTCCGGCCGATCACGGTGTGGCCGTTCCCGGCAGAAGCGTTGCGTCATGCGGCGCGGCGCGCGCAAATGGTGCTGGTGGTAGAGATGAGCACGGGGCAAATGGTAGAAGACGTGCAGCTGGCACTGGACGGAAGAGTGGATGTGGAGTTTTACGGACGAGCAGGCGGAAACGTGCCCATGGCGGAGGAGGTGTGCAAGGTGATGTACGAGCGGATGGGAATGATGGTGGAGTGGGGCGTTTGAGTTGTCGTGACGTGGAAAGAATTCGCGAAGAGGTGACGCTGTGGATGAATATCAAGTGATCGAATCGAAGTCACCAGTCTTTTATGAGAAGTACGAGCGGAAATCGGAACTGCAGCACCAGACGCATTACTGCCCTGGGTGCGGTCATGGCGTGGTGCACAAGCTGATTGCGGAAGCGATCGCAGACATGGGCTACCAGGACCGGGCAATTTTCGTGAGCCCGGTGGGCTGCTCGGTGTTTGCGTATTACTACTTCGATGTGGGGAATATTCAGGCCGCGCACGGGCGCGCGCCGGCGGTGGCCACGGCGGCCAAGCGCTCGAATCCCGATAGTCTGGTAATTGCGTATCAAGGCGATGGCGATCAGGCGGCCATCGGCACGGCGGAGATCGTGCACGCGGCGAACCGCGGCGAAAAAATCACCGTGTTTTTCGTGAACAACGCGATCTACGGAATGACGGGCGGGCAGATGGCTCCGACCACGCTGGTGGGCCAGAAGAGCACTACGTCGCCGTGGGGACGCCGGCCATCGAACGAAGGATTTCCGCTGCACATGGCGGAATTGCTGGCCACGCTGGAAGCACCGGTGTACATCGAACGCGTAGCACTGTCGGATAACAAGAATCTGATGAAAGTGCGCAAGGCGGTGAGGAAGGCGCTGGAGCTGCAGCGGGATCACGCGGGCTTCAGTTTCGTGGAAATTTTGTCGCCGTGCCCGACGATCTGGAACATGACGCCGCAGGACGCGCGCAAGTGGATCGAAGAGAAAATGCTGCCAGTGTTTCCGCTGGGCGTGTTGCGAGACCGCAAGCTGGAATCGACAGAGAATGCGGTGCCACAGACGACAGTGACGAAACTACTCGGCCTCGAAACGCTGGCGGAAGAATTGCCACCACTGGTAGCAGCGAAAGAGGCGCATCCTGATTTGGCGGCGAAGATCGCAGGCTTTGGCGGGCAGGGCGTGCTGCTGCTGGGACAGATCCTGGCGGAGATGGGCATGCGCGAAGGACGCGAAGTGAGCTGGCTGCCGTCGTACGGACCGGAGATGCGCAGTGGGAGCGCGCATTGCCACGTGTGCCTGTCGAATGAGCGAGTGGGCTCGCCGGTGATTGAACATCCCGACGTGCTGATTGCCATGAACGAGCCGTCGCTGCACAAATTCGCGAAGCAGGTGGCGCCGCACGGCCTGATCATTTACAACAGCGACAAGCTCCCAGAGCATTTCGCCGCCGCGCAGGCGCAGGTGTTCTGCGTGCCAGGCTCAGAAATCGCGGACAAGCTAGGGACCACCAAGATCACCAACATGGTGATGATGGGCGCACTATTGGAATTGACGCACACCATGGCAAAAGAAACGGCGTTCGCGGTGCTGAAAATGAAGGTAAAGAACGCGAAGCTGCTGGAAGTGGATTATCGGGCCATTGATGCGGGGATTGATTGCATCCGCAAGCAGATCGCGGAGCGATTAGCAGTGCATGCCCGCGAAGACGAACTTACACACGCTTCGTGAATCGCACCGAAGCATCTCCAAGTTGGAATTGTGCAAGTGTCATGGTTGAGATCCTTCGAGCCGCACACTACGCGGCTCTCCGGATGACAGCTCGTTGTGGTGTTTGACCAATCGGGAGAAATGCAGCTGGCGACAGATCACGTTCAGTTGGTGGGCACTCCCGAGACGGGCGAGTGTGCATCATGGTAGACGACCTTGCCGCGAAGTAGCGTGAGTTCACATTTCAGGTTCTTCAAATCATCGGATGGAATGGAATAGAGATCGCGGTCCCAGACGGCGATGTCTGCATCCTTGCCCGGCTCAAGCGAGCCGACGCGGTCTTCCAGAAAAAGTTGGTGCGCGGCCCAGATGGTGTAGGACTTGAGCGCAACGTGGATGTCGACGGATTCAGCGGTGCCAAAGGGTTGCGAACCGTACACACCGTTCAGCGTTTTGCGAACGACGGAGGACCACAGACCGTAGCGCGCAGGAAATGGCGTAACGGGATAATCGGAGCCTCCACCCCAGACGATTCCCTTCTCTACGTATGTTCTGTAAGGCATGAGGCGGGAATCGCGCTGCGCGCCGAACGTGCCGGCGTAGGTATCGCCAATCCACCACAGGAAGGGAGCTTGCGTTTCCGGATAGCCAGCGTCGAATTTTTTCTGCAGGGCGGCCATGGTGGCGATCGCGTGATCGGTGGGAATGTTGCAGTGAATGACACCATGGCGCAGGCCGTTGGTGGGTTTCTCTTTTAAGACGGCGGCATAGGTGTCGACAACCCAATCGATGGCGCGATCACCGACGGCGTGGGTGCTGACGTGGAATCCGGCGTCGTGGAAGAGTTTGACCATCCGCTGGTAGGTGGCCGGATCAAGAGCAGGGTACCCGGTATTGCCGGTGTCAATCTCCGTGGATTTCTTGTGCCAGGGTTCGTAGACCCATGCGGTGCGGCCGCCACCACTGCCATCCATGAAAATCTTCACGCCGCCAGAGAGAAGCATGCCATCACCAAATGACTGAGGAGGTTTGGGCTGCTGTTGCAGGCGCGAGAGAGTGGCGCGCGCAGAGTCCATGGTGGTGCCGCCAAGGAAAAGCGCGAAGATGCGCACGGTAGATTTGTTTTCGTTCAGGAGTTCGCGGTAGATGTCCCAGCGTTCAGGGAGGATGCCCGGATCTTTCGCGGCGGTCATGCCTTCCTTGTTGAAGTCCGCCATCATTTTCAGGAGGCCATTGCGCTGCCGATCGTGCGAGTGAGGAGGAATCAGGCTGACGACCAGGTTCATGGCCGGATCTTCCTTGAGCACACCGGTGGGACGGCCCTGTGAATCGCGATCGATGATTCCGGCAGGAGGGTTCTTCGTGCCCGCGGTGACTTTGGCGAGGCGCAAGGCTTGGGAATTCGCGACGCCGTAATGGCCAGTGGTGTGCGCAAGCCAGACAGGATTATTGGGGGAAACTTTGTCGAGATCGGAAGCATAGATGTAGCGGAGTTCCGCGAGTTTGCTTTCGTCCCAGCCCGCGCCCTGGATCCAGACATTAGGAGGCGTGTGCGCGACTTTCTGGCGCACGAGTTCGACGGCCTCGGCAACACTCTTGATGTTGCTGAGGTCGAGGTCGTAAATGGTGGTGGTCTCGTCGAAGTGGCAATGCGAGTCAATCAGGCCGGGAGTGGCGGCGCGTCCGTGGAGATCGATGATGCGGGCGTCTTTAGCGGCATGCTTGCGGACTTCGTTATTGGAGCCGACAGCGACAATTTTGCCGTTCTGAATGGCGAGGGCCTGCGCGACGGAGTCCTTGGCATCTACGGTGATGATTTTTCCGTTGATCAGAAGAAGATCGGCGTCGCCCTGCAAATCTGCGCTGGGAGCCTCTTGAGCGCGCAGCGTCGGAATGGCGGCAGAAGAGATGGCGAGAAACAGGAAGCCAGTAAGCAAGAAGCTGAGCGACGGCCGCTTAAGAGTGGTCATGCAGTCTCCCTGAGATGGATCGAAGAACGCTGAGATAGGCTTATATCTTCAGCGGCCACTTCGCACAAGCTTTTGTGCATCTATTCGTGTGAGGCACTGAGGGAAGCGGCGCGCGCCGAGGCAGTAGATTCCCAGGGTCTGAACCCGGCCAGTGGTACAGGCTTAACCAAGAATACACAGAGAACCCTTGCTGGAAGCGGGCGGGGAAGCTATAAAGGGATGACGTAAATTTTATGAAAAAAGGCCCATATCAGAGAGCTTTGGTGCGAAGCGTCGGGAGCTGGATCCTTGGCGCGCGAAGTTTGCTCTTGCTAAGCGTGGGCGCTCTGGCGTTCGGCTTCCCTGCCCTGGCTCAGTCTCAGCAGCTCCCTATCATTCCGGAAGTGGAAGGAGGTTTGCCCGCAGCAATTGGACTATCAGCATCCGCCAGCGCTCAACTGCCTGCCCCGCGATTGCCAGGAAGCATCAGCGGAACAATCCTTGATCGGACCGGAACCGGTGTCGTCGGAGCCCGAGTGCGACTTACGCGCGACGAGCTATCGCCAAGCCGAGAGGTGGTCTCGGACGACCAGGGGAAATTCTTTTTTGCCAACATCGCTCCCGGACCTTTCCAACTGACAATTACTTCGGAAGGCTTCGCGCCGCAAACAACTTCGGGAAATCTGAGTTCGGGAGAGAACTACACTGCGCCACAGATTGAGTTGGCGCTTGCCACCAATATCACCGAGGTGCGGGTCACGTTCACGCAGGTTGAACTGGCACAGGAACAACTCAAGGATCAAGAGAAGCAGCGTGTGCTCGGCGTGATTCCAAATTACTACGTGAGTTACGTCGCCAATGCGGCTCCGCTCAACACGAGGCAAAAGTTCCAACTCGCGTGGAAGAGTACCGTAGATCCTTTCACCTTCGGATTTACCGCAGCGATTGCGGGAATTGAGCAGGCGCAAAACCGTTTCAGCGGCTACGGGCAAGGCGCGCAGGGTTACGGAAAGCGCTATGGCGCGACGTACGCGGACCTTGTCACGTCAACGTACATCGGAGGCGCGATCCTGCCTTCGCTGCTGAAACAAGATCCGCGCTATTTCTACAAAGGAACCGGCAGCAAGAAATCACGGGCTTTGTACGCGATCGCCAACGCCGTGATTTGTAAAGGCGACAATGGACACTGGCAACCGGCTTATTCGGCAATTCTGGGAAGCCTGGCCTCTGGGGGCATTTCCAATCTTTACTACCCCGCGAGCGATCGCGATGGAGTAGCGTTAACGTTTGAAAACGCGCTGATCGGGATTGGGGCGTCCGCGGGCGCAAACCTTCTTCAGGAATTTGTCATCCGCAAGTTCACGCCGAATCTGCCGGCTTACACTCCGAGCACACCCTGAGCCGGATCGATACGGTCGCTTAAATTCGATTGGTGAAAATTGGTGGAGCCGATGGGATTGGTTTCGGCTTTTTGAAGAAAACTCACGAACAGTCGCCAAATATCAGAACTTATTGCCACTTACTGACTCTTGCATTGTCCCTCGGTGACCCTCGCGAGCCCTTTGGACAACCCGGCCGCCATCGGCAAGATGGTCTCGTTCGGAGATCAGTCCGACGCCACGTGCCCAGGGTCCGTACCTCAGCGCTCTTTCACTGTTATCGGAATCGCGCCGCCGGATTTTTCTGGTGTGAAAGTCGGTGAATCGCCCGACTTTTATGTGCCGCTGAGCGTCGCGGAATTGCCGACGCAGGATTACTGGCAGGATTCCCGGCGTGACCATTCTCGGACGCTTAAACCCCGGCGTTTCGATCACGGAAGCGCAGTCGGGTCTCGACCCTTTCTTGCAGGAAGTGGAAAAGACCTCGGCATTACCGCAAATCGAGCGCGACGAGAGTTTCGCCCATGTGCTCCTTACCCCAGCCCCGCGTGACCTCCCCGAGGCGCGCGCAAAATTCTCGCTGCCCGCGCCCAGACGCTGGGTGCTGGGAATTGTCGCGGCCCTCAGCGCCGGATCGCTGCTGGCAAGTTTGCTCTTCGGCGTAAGACAAACCGATCCCCTAACGTTTCTGGGGGTGTCAGCTATCTTGCTGTCTGCCGCGGTCGTCGCGTGTTACGTCCCGCCACGCCGCGCAATGCGCCTCGATCGGATGAGCGCCCTTCGCGATGAGTAGCTTCGGTTCTTTGCTGCATGGCCCAACTCCCGGTTAGTCCTGATTTGTTCGCCAAATCGGAAAGTTGGATACCGGGACCCACGCATTATGAAAGGGGCGCCCCTATGGGTACCTTTTGAGTGCGTTGCTCAAACTTCTCCAGAAAGGAGCATTTGCGCCCCTCGGTAAAAACGCGCGTCCGATAAATCACTAGCGTTTGACTGGCGGTGCACCCCGCGGCTACATGGAAGGCCATCCGACCTAAATCTGTATTCCATTTTTCTGCAAGCCAAAGAGCCGAGGTCCCAGACGAAAGCTCTCGGGGTTATAATCACGACCACTTATGCCTCTCCCTCAAGGCACACAGCTTGGCCCCTATGAGATCACCGCACCGCTCGGCGTGGGCGGGATGGGTGAGGTGTATCGTGCGAGGGACACGCGCCTGAACCGCACGGTCGCGATTAAGATTCTTCCGGCACATCTCTCATCGGATCCCGTTCGAAAGCAGCGCTTCGAACGAGAAGCCAAAACTATTTCTAGCCTGAATCATCCGCACATCTGCGTGCTATACGACGTAGGTCATCAAGATGGCATCGATTACCTGGTGATGGAATGTGTGGAGGGAGAAACGCTGGCAGCGCGCCAGGAAAAGGGACTGCTGCCGCTGGAGCAGGTTTTGAAGTATGGAGCACAGATTGCACATGCGCTTGAAGAGGCGCACCGCAATGCTGTTGTGCACCGGGACCTGAAGCCGGGAAACATCATGTTGACGCCCACTGGTGCAAAGCTCCTGGATTTTGGGCTGGCGAAACCTGCAGCAGCGCTGGTCAGCAGCATAACACTGAGCGCTGCGGCGGTACCATCGTCGCCCGTCACGGAGGAAGGGACAATTGTAGGAACTTTTCAGTACATGTCACCGGAGCAGGTGGAAGGTAAGGAGGTGGACAGTAGGAGCGACATCTTTTCGCTCGGGGCGGTTCTCTACGAGATGCTAACGGGCCGGCGCGCTTTTGAAGGCAAGTCACAACTCAGCGTGGCGAGTGCGATTTTGGAAAAAGAACCGGAACCGATTAGCGCCCTCAAGCCGATGACTCCACCAACGCTAGAGCACGTGGTGAAGAAATGCCTGGCCAAACATCCCGATGAACGATGGCAGAGCGCGGGTGATCTCGCGAGCGAACTGAAATGGATCGGTGAGACACAGTCACTGGCGCGCCCGGCTCAGCCAGTCGCAGCACGCCGTTTTCTTCTGAAGCCAGGCCGGGTTGTGACGACGATCGCGACACTCACTGTGTTCGGGGCTTCTTTGTTTGTTTGGGGATATTTCAGCCGCCCGATTCCTCAACCCCAAACCATCCGCGCAGCGTTGCCACCTCCTGAGGGAGCCGCGTTTTCGGTCTCGACGTCCATTGCCGGCTCCGTGGGCATCTCTCCCGATGGCCGTCTTTTGGTATTCACGGCGCAACAGAAGGGGGGCGTGCCACAGTTATGGCTGAGATCGCTTGATAGCCTGGCAGCGCACCCGTTGGACGGGACCGACTATGGTTTTGCGCCGTTCTGGTCTCCCGACAGCCGGTGGATTGGATTTTTCTCAATGGGCAAGCTGCGAAAGATCGAAGTCGCAGGAGGGCCGGTAGAGACCCTATGTGATGCGCCCCTTGGGCGTGGGGGAACATGGAATCGAGATGGACTGATTATTTACACGCCCAACATTTCGCAGCCGCTATTTCGGGTCGAAGCCGGAGGTGGGGCGTGCGTGCCATTAACGCAACTGGACGCTTCGAGGCAAGAGGTCACGCACCGGTGGCCGCAGTTTTTGCCGGATGGAAAGCACTATCTTTTCTACGTCCGCGCGACAGGGTCTGCCGCGGGTGCCTACGTGGGAGAACTTGCATCAAACGAACGTCGGCAAGTGATTGGTAGTTCGACGAATGCAGTGTATAGCCCGCCGGGCTATCTACTGTTCGGACGCGGAGATGCCATCGCGGCACAACCTTTTGACGTGAAGCAGATGCAAGCCAAAGGTGAGGCCATTGTGCTGGCGCAGGGCGTTTCGGTACTGCCCGGCTTCAATTACGCCGACATTTCCGTTTCTCAGAACGGTACATTGGTGTATTCCTCCGGGCCGACCGAGCCTGGACGACAGCTGTGTTGGTACAACCGAGAAGGGAAGAAGCTTGAAATCGTGGGTCCACCGGAATACGTGAGTTGGCCGCAACTTTCTCCCGACGGGAAGAGACTTGCGGCCCGTTTGCTAACACAACCATCAGGAAACTTTGAGATCTGGATTTACGATCTTGACCGCAAGGTACACTCGCGAGCGAGTTTCAGCGGGCTGACAGCGTTGGCTCCGGTTTGGTCACCAGACGGGAAACAGATCGCCTGTGCCCATACTGCTCTGCAGGCCAGTGGCGATCACATGTTTCTGCTGATGGCAGACGGGTCCGGAAAGGAACAACTTCTCGAGCAGCCTGTCTTTGAGGCCATAGCGAACTATCCGTCATCTTGGTCGCCGGATGGACGTGTGCTGTTGTTCGACCACCAAGACAAATCCGGAAAAATTTCCGTCTGGGTCCTACCGTTCAGCGGAGATCGCAAGCCGTACGCTTTCGTGGAAACCCAGTTCAACGCGCAGATGGCAAAATTTTCACCTGATGGTCGCTGGGTCGCGTACGTTTCTAACGATTCGGGTAATGACGACGTTTATGTTGCACCCTTCCCGGGGCCTGGGGGGCGCGTACAGATTTCCACGGGAGGAGGTTCGCAGCCGCGCTGGCGACAGAATGGGCGCGAGCTGTTTTTCCTCTCGCCAGACAAGGCGGTTATGGCGGCTGAAATCGCAGAGAGCCAGGAGGGAGGGCTGCGTGTGGGCGCGATCCGACGTCTGTTTGCGTTGAACCCAATGGGGGGAGTGCCCGGTTACATTTACGACGCAACCGCTGATGGTCAAGGATTCATTGCCGCGCAAGACGTGGGGCACACCAGCATGATACCAATCATCGTCATCACTAACTGGAGCGCGGGATTAAAGACGCAATGAGCATCGTGGCGGAGGCGATCTCGGTGAAGTTGAGGAGCCGCTAAGTGGAGCATGAGAAAGATTCCACGCGATTCCTGATAAGACTTACCGGACATCTTGCTCCCGGTACTTGACTTTGGCGGTTACGGCGCTAACCAGGACTTGTGGGTGTGGCCGCTCTTGAATTTACGCGTCTGACTTGACTATTCTCCTCTCATGACGCAATCCGATATACGCGCATTGGCGGAGGCTGCATCTGTTGTGCTCTCATTCTTTGTAATGGCTCCCGCGGTTGCGGCGGTTATCGGATATCGCGCTTCAAAAGGCATACCAAAGAGTTTTAACCGCGCGATGTACTGGACCTCCTTCGTCGCCATAGGCGCAGTTGCGGCCATGTTCATCCGTTACGCAGTCCGCATGGAGGCCAGAGACGACCCGTGGTGGAATCTCTTGCGATTTACGATTCTTGGACTCGGCGCTACTCCACCTGAGGGAATCAGCCTTGGATAACACACCGACGTCGATAGTGACCATGTTGTCGCGACAGGTCCCGGCTATAATGAAAACAGCCGAAACCGAAAACGACGGCTGAGGCGGAGATCTTCAGAAATGCCCACCGGCGATGCGCAAAGAACTTGGTTTCCGGAAATGGTCGTGCGGTTGCGGGCGGAGTGGCAAGCGGGAATGTCAATGCCGGCGCTCATCAATCTGCGGGACGAGCTAGATGGAATGCTTCACAGGATTCGGGCCGGCCGAAAGATCCAGACACCGATCATCACTTGCCGCACGTGTGGCATGACGGGGCCGGCAGCGGAGCCCCATGTTAGTGTGCGAGCTTTGATCCTGGCGCTGGCCCGATTCGAAATCGTGTCGAAGGATGAAACGCGCGCGATAGAAAATGCGTGGGCAGCATATCGCAAGCAACACGGACTGGGCATCGAAGGAAAAGTCTCGGCAGGAGTCAAGGAAGGCTGCCCGCATTGAAGATCCAGGCAGAGGTGGTCCTTCCGCCCGAATTTGGTGGATGTTTATAAGTCGGAGCAGGTGAACTGCCGAGGCATAATGGTGCGACAAAGCAACATCGGATCCTCGGTAGAGTCCAAAGAACTCGTCGTTTATTCCATCTTGCGTGATTCTGCGTGCAACGTGTGTGGCAAGGAGCTGTGGAAGGGCGATTTCCTCTTCATGGAAGGTGAACACCCGCTTTGCCTGAGTTGCGCCGATTTCGATCATTTGGTTTACCTCCCCAGGGGCGATGCCGCCCTGACCCGACGAGCCCGGAAGCACAGCCCTCTCAACGCGGTAGTGGTTCGCTTCAGCAGGTCAAGGGGCCGCTACGAACGTCAGGGCATCTTGGTTTCGGAGGCTGCGCTCGAGCGCGCCGAACAAGAATGCCTTGCGGATGGTGAGCAGCGCGCGCGACAGCGCGAACGGGATGAAGTGCGCCGTGCAGAAAATGATCGCGATCTCATCATGCACATGACTGGTGCGATCACGAGACTGTTCCCAGGGTGTCCGCCGGAGGAAGCGCGAGCGATCGCGGCACACACTGCCCGGCGGGGCAGTGGTCGGGTGGGGCGGACATTCGCCGGGCGGGCGCTCGAGGAAAGTGCCCTTACTGCCGCTGTGGTTGCGGCCATCCGCCATCGTCACACGCGATACGATGATCTTCTTATGAGCGGCTACAGTCGGACTGACGCCCGTGATTCTATTCGTGAGGCTGTTGATCGCGTGCTCGAATCTTGGCGCTACCCAACTTGACTTGACTGGATCCGAGAATCTTTTTACCAACGTGCGAACAGCCTGTTTATTGATAGAAAGACCATCTCACCACCTGTCCTGCTTCAAGCCTTCAGTGTGACGCTCACGAATGACAGCTACAGCCCGAACGTGTCGAACCTGGAACACTTGTCTTTGAATGGGCTCGTCTGTAAACGTGGCCCTACTCGCAATTGCTATTCGGACCGCCCGGCAATCACTCCTGGATGACTCGGAAAACTAGCCAGAGACGGCGTTGTGGGTAGCTTGCGATCCTTGGGCACCAGGGTTCCTGGCCCCAAACTATCTGCACCTGAACAATAATGTCAAAGATTGACATCGACAAAGTTTGTCGGTAATTTAATTAGAGAATGCCTAAAGCGAAGGGGCTGGCCATGGATCAAATGAACGTCTCGATTACCGATCGACTCGCGGGCTACGTTCGCAAGAAGGTGAAAAGCGGTCGTTACAACAATGCGAGTGAAGTCATCCGTGAAGCATTGCGGCGCATGGAAGACGAAGACCAGCGAGCATTGAGACTAGCGAAGCCCACTGCAGAGGACATCCTCACCGACCTTACTGAGGAGCAGCTTGACGGCATTCGACGGCGCGTTCGTGCCAGCATTGAAGGCATGGAGGCAGGTAATTTCGTGGAGTACGAAGGACGCGATGGTTTGAAGAAGCTCTCAGATGGCGTAAAGGCGAAAGGACGTAGGCTCCTTGCCCAAGAAACCGTTGGCAAGTAATGCGTTATCGCGTTTCAGAGGATGCCGAGCAAGATTTAGAGGAGATCTTCCTCTATTGGGCCAGTCGTGCCAGCCTGGAGGGCGCCGCGAGACCCAGAAATCCGCGGCCCGGGCTAATACGGACTTTACCGGTCACGCGTGCAAACCGGGCACTTGAAACGCCGCGGAGCGACCGCGCACGTTCTCGCGGTAGGTTTTTCCCTTTTCAAACCACATACGTCGGCATAGAGTAGTTAAAGGGCCACATTGGCGAAAGTAACGGTGAACTATGCCGAAAACGCCCAAGAAATCGAAAGTCCGAGCCCCGAGTGGGCAAGACTAGTTCGGGAGTTGCGTCAGGAACTCGGTTTAAATCAGGCGGAACTCGGACTGAGACTGCACTATTCGACAATGGCTATCTCCCGGTGGGAGCGTGGAGAGCAAGAGCCTACGGATCGGGCCTACATCGAACTCGGAAACCTCGCCGGAAATCCCAAGTGTTGGTATTTTTGGGGACGAGCCGGTCTGCATAGTGAAAACTTGCTGCGCGCCATGCCCGAGATGCGAATGGGTCAACAAGGGAGCAGGATCGCCAACCTTGAGATTGTGCGTGCAGGCAGCGGGGCTCAGAAGACCCACCGACAGAAGCAGAAGCTTGTCGCAATTCCCCTGCTGAAAGTCGTAGCTGCCGCGCATGGTGAAAGCGGGCGGCCACCCATCCAGTCTCCTGTCGGGGCCTGTAGAAAGCGTGATCGCCGCGCCAAGGGACTGGTGCCCGAATCCGGCCACAACAAGCTGCCTGCGGGTTCGCGGCAATTCGATGGGTCCGCTCATCCAGGACGGGTATATCCTTGCTGTAGATTATTCGCAAAACGATCAAATACAACTGAATGGAAGAATCGTTATCGCCTGGCACAAAGATAGAGGCTTGACGGTCACCCGCCTGAGACGTTTCGATCACACCGAAGTGCTCGAGCCCGAAAATCACGGATACGAATCAATTACGCTGGGTTCCAAGCAACGATGGACAATT
This sequence comes from Candidatus Acidiferrales bacterium, assembly GCA_963792145.1. Classification (GTDB taxonomy): domain Bacteria; phylum Acidobacteriota; class Terriglobia; order Acidiferrales; family UBA7541; genus Acidiferrum. Next base: position 22,764 of record CAWBVH010000030.1, on the reverse strand, counting down.
CTCGCCAAAGTTCTTTGGTGGATAGCAAAGGCTCCCTAAGAGATTCTCTGGCGCGCCCTTCCTTTGGTAGTACGGCTTGTCGGCAGGTAGCTATCGGCTCAGTCGTTCACGTTCCAGATGTACAAGAAAGTGGCATCGGCCGCGGTCGCAACTTTGAGCCCAGCTTTTCGAGTGGCTCGATTGAGCGCGGAGCGTATCTTTTCTTTCGACGCCGCCAATTCGGCCAGGGGTACTTTGATCGCCGCGCCGTCATTCAATTGCGCGAGGTCCTTGAGAAGCGTAGTGACAATCAATTTATGCTTTCCATTGCGACCCTGAGGCACGTCCGCCTGGATCATCGTCTTGAAGTGCATCTCTGTTTTCTTGCCCGCACGTGTTGGCATATCATCCTCTCGACCCTTCTCCTTATCCTCTCGCAGACGAGGTCTTATCGTAACAAATCGTAAAGAGCTCTGCAACTAAAATGACAAGCGTACCGATTAACGCGTAACGCTAGTGGGTAGCGCTATATAAGAGTCACTCTCTGTAAACACGAAAACTTCACCGGACTAAAGCCGCGGACAGACTTCCTAAAGATTTAACCCGTATGACTTCCGGCCTGTTAGCGTCGACGTGTTGGAGGAGGATTGTGATGCCAAGGCTAAGAACACATTTCGAGCAGGTTCCGTTGGCGGTCGCCAAGAAGATTCTTGCCGACGAACTCAAGCAGAAACAGGCAGCGGAACGGGCGGAAGGTTCCAGGAATGACGAGTTGGAAGAGGCAGAAACCACGGTCGATGATTGAAGTGCAACGAGGGTGAGATGAAAACTCCTGCGTTCGATATCTTTCAAGTACAAGACAGCGGGGTGCTCTGGGTTGGGTCAGCGCTAACCCTTGACGAAGCTCAGGAACATGTTCGGCAAATACCTGAGTTTGCACCTGGGGAGTATCTCCTTTTGAACCAAAACACGGGGAATAGGTTGGTCATCAAGTTCGATGGCGGACACGGCGCGGGACTGTCCTCCAGAAGTCAGACACAGAGAGATTCTCAATGAGCGATGCGGAGTTTAAATTCCCACAATGGCAGGGTCCTCTCGAGGAATTAATCCTCGAGTTTGACCTACAAAAGCTGCCTGACAAAATACTGAGCGTAGAAACTCTGATCCTCGAGCGGCTCCGGCAACTAGACCACGGAAGCGATGGTCGCGTCGAGAAGATTGCCCTCCACGACGCTTTGACCATAGTACGCATCATGAAGCGCGACAAACTCGGCTCTTCTGGCCCGGACTGAGGCACGCTTCATATTCCTCGCGTTTTACTCCGCAAATTGTGAACTCCAGTTTTTGCTGAGATAGCTGCGGATAAACGCTAACCGGAGAAGTCGGGACTAGTTTCGGTTTGGGGCTGGGTGCGCTTGCCTCGTCCCCAGAACATCAGCATCGCCAAGAGGCCGCGCGAATTACTATGGATTGTGTTCCTTTTCCAGGATGGCCGAGGCAACGCTGAGCTGGCTTTTGCCTTCGAACGCACGCTGGCCTGTAAGCAGGTAGTCCAGGCCGTCCTGATTGCCCCACGTCATACAACACGCAGATGTGCGGATGATTCATGCTGGAGATGGTCTTTGCTTCGCGTTCAAACCGCTGCTTGCGAACTAGGATCACTGGAGAACTTCGCGGGAAGAATCTTGATCGCGAAAGTCCGCTCCAGTCGCGTATCGCGCGCCCGATAGACTTCGCCCATCCCGCCGGCGCCGAGCGCGTCCAGGATCTCGTAGGGTCCCAACCGAAACTCCGGAGGCCAGTGTCATTTGGCGCCAAATTCTACACCGAGAGACGTTGGTTGCACCCAAACACAGCTCAGGGATTCGCTCCCCGACCGCATAGGTCCAGGAAATGCATGCGGCACAGCAAGAGAATGCAGATCACCCGCTAAATGTCGGCGTAGTGCTTGCTCCACATCGCAGGGTGCCAATGCGCGATTGTGGCCGGATGACGGGCAACCCGAAGTTAGGGCCGAGAAGCCGAATCGGGCACTAACCGCGGATTGAGATGTCTTTGAGCCTTGTATACTTGCACTCATGTCGAAAACACAAGGTGTGGCGAAGGACATTAGTGCGGTCTTTGTCCATTACCGAATATCGCGAGAGCAATCTGGAGCACGTGGCTGTTACCGTCCACAGCTGGGAGCATTCTGATAGGTGTTTGAAAGGAAAGACTATGGACCGTCGCCAATTTGCAACTCGTTCCCTAGCCGCAGCCGCAGGCGCTGTGCTCCATCGCCACTATAGCTACGCCGCTGTGCCACTTTCCGCAGAGCAAGTTCCCGGTTCGGTGCCCGATTCGTTAATACAGAAGGCGCGTTTTCCCGAAGGCTTTCTTTGGGGCACCGCCACGGCCTCCTACCAGGTGGAAGGCGCATGGAATGAGGACGGCAAGGGCGAATCTATATGGGACAGATTCACTCATACGCCCGGGAAAGTAAGAGGCGGCGTGACAGGGGACGTTGCCTGCGATCAGTACCACCTCTATCCGCAGGACATCGCATTGGCCAAACGCCTCAACCAGAAGAGCCACCGTTTCTCCATCTCCTGGCCGCGCATTCAGCCTATCGGAACCGGCACCCCGAACATGAAGGGGATCGATCACTACAGCCGCTTCGTCGATGCTCTTGCTTGAGGCTGGCATCCGGCCTTGGTGCACCATGTACCACTGGGATCTTCCACAGGCACTCGAGGATCGGGGCGGCTGGCCAAACCGGGATCTAGCCAACTACTTCGCAGACTATGCCGGCATTCTCGCCAAGCATCTCGGTGATCGAATCACGGTCTGGGCACCCTTTAACATGCCTTGGGCGATAGCCTTCATGGGCTATGCTGCAGGTGCTTTTCCGCCTTGCCGGACCAGTTTCAGCGATTTCTTGAAAGCAGCGCACACACTGGCTCTTGCTCAGGCGGAGGCGCACCGCGCAGTGAAAGCAGCCTCTCCCAAGGCAACGGTGGGGAGCGCTTATGAGATGGCCCCCGCATACCCGAAGACTGACTCAGACGACGATCGCGCAGCCGCCGCTCGATACCATGCCATGAACAATGTCTTCTTTCTGGAGGCGGCCATGCATGGCCGTTACCCGAAGGCTTTCGTTGGAGAACCGCCCTATGAGCTGATGGGCTTTAAGGCTGGCGATGAAAAACTCCTCTATGCGCCGCTGGACTGGGTGGGCTTTCATTACTACACGCGCCGCATCGTCTCGGATGCGAGCAAGGAGCGATTTCTCGGCGGAGGCAATTTCAGTGGCACGGAGATTGAGAACAATGCACCGGGCGGGCGCGATCCTTACACGCGCTTCCGCGCCGCGATGCCCACAGAGGGTCCGCTTACCGACGCCGGTTTGGAAGTATGGCCGCGCGGCATGTATGACCTGGTCACCCAGATCTCAAGGGAGTACAACCACCCGATCATCGAAATCACCGAGAGCGGATGCGGTTATCTCGATGGACCCGATGAAGAAGAAAACGGCCGCATACCCGACGGCCGTCGCATCCAGTGGTACCGCGAAGTGCTCGCGGAACTGGCTCGCGCGATCGCCGATGGAGCTCGGGTTCGCGCCTTTCATGCCTGGACCCTTCTCGACAACTTCCAATGGGCGGAGGGTTATACCGAGCGCTATGGGTTGATCTATACGGACTTTCGCAACCAGAAGCGCACGATAAAGGATTCGGGCCTCTGGTACGGTCGAGTTGCTGCCTCCAATCGGCTGGATGTCTAGTATCTCAACTTTGGTGTCCAGCACCTGGGATGACGCTTTGATGAGCGCGCTGAAGGGTTGCGCTTTCTCCGAAATGTCCTCGCTGGTCACCCCGGCACCTTATTTAGTGTCGGTAAGCGTCGCTCCTGAGCTGTTAAGCGAGTTGCAGGAACGGCTGAAAAACACGCGGTGGTCTTACGAGGTGGAGGGCACAAACTGGGATGCAGTATGTGGTAACATGTAGGCGGTTCTCTGAGGTAACTTCTTTGCTTTTCAATTGGTGGAGCCGATGGGATTCGAACCCACGACCTCCTCGATGCCATCGAGGCGCGCTCCCAACTGCGCCACGGCCCCACCGTTAAGAGAACTCAATTTTAGCACAACCATTAACGAGAACGTATATCAGGCCGGCCTAGGTGCTGGCGCGAGATGGCTGATTGACGCCCAGGTGCGCGAGGAGGGCGCTGTGGGCGCGGGTGAGAGAGCGTCCACGGAGAAGAACCGCGCCGATCGTGCGAGTGGCGTGAGGGTCGTCAATGCGGACGAAGCAGCAGGGAGCGGATTTGTCGACGGCCATTTCCGGGACGATGGAGACGCCCATGTGCGCGCCGACCATCGCGAGGAGACTGGAAAAGTGGCCACTTTCAAAAACGATGCGGGGGTGGAGGCGGGCGCGGTCGCAGGCGGCGATAGAAGTTTCGCGGAAGCAGTGTCCATCGCGGAGAAGAAGAAAAGGATCGAGGCGCAGATCGGCGAGACGAAGAGAGGATCGACGAGCGAGCTTGTGCTGTTTGGGGAGCGCGGCGAAGAGGCGTTCCGTAAGGAGGGGGAAAGATTCGAAGTCGTTGCCGCGAATGGGCAGCGCCAGAACGGCGAGGTCGATGGAGCCGACGCGGAGGCGGTCGAGCAGGATGGGAGTGATCTCCTCGGCGATGGTGAGCTCGACCTGGGGAAATTTGCGGGAGAAAGAAGCGAGAAGAGGCGGAAGGAAATAGGGGGCGACGGTGGGAATGACGCCAATGGTGAGCGGACCACCGATGGATTGCTGGCGCTCGACGACATCCCCCTTCGCGGCGGCGAGTTCGTGGAGAACGGAACGAGCACGCGGAAGGAAGGCTTTGCCGAGTTCGGTTAGGCGCACGGAACGGCCGAGACGATCGAAGAGACGAGCGCCGAGTTCGTCCTCGAGCTTGAGGATTTGCTGGGAGAGAGAAGGTTGCGAGACGTGACACTGCTCGGCCGCGCGGGAGAAGGAGTTGGTGTCGGCGACGGCGCAGAAGTAGCGGAGTTGTTGGAGTTCCATGGGTGTTAGATGATCAGCGCTGCATGAAGTGAACTGATCATATCAGATATCAGCGACCAGAAATCAGGAAGCGAAGAGCCGGCATCCCGCCGCATGGCGATATAGGCCATGCCTATTCATTGTATCCGATGTATATATTGGATGTATAGGAGTGGTACCGCTAACCCAGCCATTTCGCAAAGTCACCTGCAAAGGCAGTTTAACGAACTGATTTTAGTGCGTGTTGCTGCCTTTGGAGAGGGGCTGGAGGATTTGCGCGAGAAAAAGGGGCTCTGACGGGTGGGAAAAGAGCTGCTCGAAGGGTTCGGAGGAAGGGAATCCCGGCGACCACCCAGGGCGCGCAGGGTTTTATTTTGTGCGTGGCTTCAGCTGGAGTCCGCTTGCAGAACAACGAACCAATTGGCCAGCTTTTGCGCCAGATCGCAAAAACCGAGTGAACCGTTTCGGAAGTGGCTGCGCACTTGGCGGAAAAAGAACGCCAATGTCAGGGTATAGGCTAGGACACGAATCATGGTGAGCACGATCAGCACCTCAGCCCGATCCTGGTGCACCGAGGGACGCTTCAGATGTGCATCCGTGGTCATGGTTTGGAACACGGTGGTGTCAATGATCCAACGGCTTCGACCTAATTGATGGATAAACACCGGGGGGACCGAACCGAGCTCCAGATTGCTGGCGTAGAAATTCGTGCTCAGCTCGAGGACTGTTTCTTTCGCCGCGCGCTTCTCTCCTTGCTCGTCCCGTTGAACGCGCAAATGTTTCACCGGTTGCTGGCGTACGGTTTTGACCACCCGAACGGTGCGCTCGGCTACCGGCCAGTAGACCTCCGGCGCGTGCCAAAGCTGCAACTCCGGATGTTCGCCCATTTTCTCGGCGACGACGGAGGAGATGAGCCGCTCAGATTCCGCCAGCAATTCCGGCTGATTCTTTTTCAGAGTGAAGACCCAGTCCAAACCCAGTCCTTCGATCGCTTTCACAAACGGCGCTTGCAGGTACAGCGCATCGGCTACCAACAGATCCAGGAACCGGCTTCCCAACTCTGCCCTCAGCTCACGCAGTAACTCCAGACTACAGGCCACTTCGTCCTCCCCGTTCTTCTGAAAACGAATCCCCAGAAGAATGGGAAAGGCCGAACTCACTACGGCCACCGCACAGATGCGGTGATAGTACTGCATCTCTTCGCGCGGTTCTCCCTCCACCAGATGGGTGACCTTCCGTTCCATACAGTGATCGCAGAAGCGCACGAAGGAACTGCAGATCTCGATCCCGTCCACAGCCGCCACCACTAGACCCCTGGTCCAAGCCGAGCGGAAGACCCCGTTGCGTTTTAATTGGCGGGCCACATCGCAGCCTAGCTGGAATACCGCCCGGGAATCGTAGCGTTCCAACGCGTACCCGATGGCATTCTCACTCAGCGGGCCAATCCGTTTCGCCAGCACACCGCCCCGTTTGCATTCCGTCTCAATGCGATGCACCGCAGGAAACTGGCAAGCCGCTCCCAGAAACACGGCGTCAAAGATCTTCTTCCCGGAATGGTAGGGATAGAGGCGCCCGTCCGGCAAAGCCCCAACGTGAGAAGAGAAATCAAATACCTTATCCAAGTAGGCTTCGAACCGGTGCCGGCGTGAGAAAGCTATGACTTTTCCCTTTCTTTCAAAAAACGTCGCAGATTGATCTTGCCAATGGCGGCGGCCGCCTCTTCAAACCGCTGGCGCAATCGGATCATCTCGCGTACCTGGTCGACCATGCTCTTCGGGACGTGGAACGTTTTATGCTGGCCGTCGATCAGCACGGAAATCTGGTATTGGGTATGCAGGCTTTTGCCGTCGGCACAGTGGCAGTTCGGTCGCCCGCAGGAGCGCTTATTCTCCACAAACGAGCCGGGCAGCATTTCGCGGAACAATCCGAGACGCCGGACGAGTTGACCGCGTAACTGCAGATCGGGATCGCCAGCCATAAAGGTACGCACCCATTTTAAGGCGGAGACTCGTCGGAGAAGGGTCTCCGTTTGTCTGAGACTAATATTAGTCTCAGAATACGGCCAAAGTCAAGGGCTCTGCAGATTTGCAAAAATGATCAGCGAAAGTGGGGGAAGTGATTTAACTTAGAAAGCTATCCGTCTCAACGTCTTCCGGCTGGAATCCTGGCCGACCTTGCGAAATCGCCGACCGCTAACCTCAGCGAGGTGAGGGATCTCGCGCCGCCGAACAATGCGGCAAAGGGATTCCACGCCGTTAGGCCGGAGCTCCAACTCGGAATTACAAGCAAGCTTGCTTGTTTGGCCGAGTTGATCGAACTGAGGAGGAAGGAATGGCTGAAGAAAAGAAGAATGTTATGACAACGGATGCCGGACGTCCGGTGGGTGACAACCAGAATTCGCTGACGGTGGGACCGCGCGGGCCGGTGGTATTCGAAGATTTTCTGTTGTTTGAAAAGATGGCCCATTTCAACCGTGAACGCATTCCGGAGCGGGTGGTGCACGCGAAGGGTTCCGGGGCATACGGACATTTCGTATGCACGAGTAAAGAGATCACCAAATACACGACCGCCAAACTATTTTCGCAAGTGGGAAAGAAGACGCCGACGTTCATCCGGTTCTCGACGGTGGGCGGAGAGAAGGGCTCGGCGGATACGGAACGCGACCCACGGGGATTTGCGCTGAAGTTTTACAGCGAGGAAGGCAATTGGGACATGACCGGCAACAACACGCCGGTGTTTTTCATTCGCGATCCGCTGAAGTTTGGGGATTTCATTCATACGCAGAAGCGGGATCCCGAGACGAATTTGAAATCGCCGACGATGATGTGGGACTTCTGGTCGCTTTCGCCGGAATCGCTGCACCAGGTGACGATTTTGTTCAGCGACCGGGGAACGCCGGACGGCTACCGGCACATGGACGGGTTCAGTAGCCACACGTTCAGCCTGATCAACGAAAGAATGAGCTGTTCTACGGGAAGTGGCACTTCAAGACGAAGCAAGGAATCAAGAATTTCACTGGCGAAAAGGCCAATGAAATGCGCGGAATCGATCCGGATTATGCGCAGCGCGATTTGTTTGAGGCCATCAAGCGGGGAGACTTCCCGAAGTGGAAAGTGTCGGTGCAGATCATGCCGGAGAAGGAAGCAGAGACGTATCACATCAATCCGTTTGACTTGACGAAGGTGTGGCCGCACAAGGACTATCCGCTGCATGAAGTGGGAGAGCTCAAGTTGAACCGCAATCCGGAGAACTATTTCGCCGAGGTAGAACAAGCGGCGTTTGAGCCGCGGAACGTGGTGCCGGGGATGGGATTTTCGCCGGACAAGATGCTGCAAGCGCGGCTGATTTCCTATCCGGATGCACACCGCTACCGGCTGGGCGTGAACTACGATTCCCTGCCGGTGAACAAGCCGCAGTGCCCGTACCACACTTACAATAAGGATGGCGCGATGCGCTTCGATGGGAACGGCGGTTCAACGATGAATTACGAACCGAACAGCTTCGGCGGACCGACACAAGACAAGAAGTACGTGGAGCGGCCAAAGGAAGTTAGCGGAACGGTGGCGCGACACGACCATCGCAGCGATACGGATTATTACACGCAGCCGGGGAATTTGTTCCGGTTGATGACGGCGGACGCCCAGGAGCGGCTCATCGGGAACATCGTGGGCAGCTTGAAACAGGTGCCGCAACGCATACAAGACCTGCAGGTGCAGCACTTCTACAAGGCCGATCCAGCGTACGGAACCGGAGTGGCGAAGGGACTGGGGCTGGACGTGGAGGCGGTGGTCGGCAAGAAAGTGGCGACTAGCGCGGCGGACTGAGGAAAGTTCTCAGTTACCAGTTTTAAGTTTTCAGTAAGACAAAAGGGGCGGGCTGAGAAGCTCGCCCTGTTTTTCGCTTAGGGCTGAACTCCTGCCACGATTCCTCCACTCCAGGACGGCAAACGGCGCCGTCCTTTCGGTCGGAGTGACAATTCAAGTGGGGAAAACGCCCAGAGCGGACCGGCGTTTGCCAACGACGAGGAAAACACGCCTACCCGATCGCTTGATCGTGCTTGGCGCACGTTATGTACCGTGGTACATATGTACCAGATGTTGACGGAGGGCACATGGTCGAAGTCGAACGAGTACAAACCGGGGTTCGCATGGAGAAGCGGTTGCTGAAGGTTTTGAAAGGATTCGCAGAGTTGAAGGACATCACGCTGGGAGATTTGTTGGAAGGTATCGTGCTACACGCCTTCGAGGGGAAATCGCCATTCGGGAAGGAATCGCTGGCACAGATTGGCGAGTTGAAGAAGATTTATGGAATGACTTTGCACGCCAGCGACAGCCACAAGTTGAAAGAGAAGGCAGCGTGAGAGAAATTGTAGTTTTCAGTCGTACGTTTTAAGTAAGGCAAGATGAGGGGCGGGCTGCGAAGCTCGCCCTTTTATTGTGTGGGCTGCATTCATGCCGCGATTCCTCCATTCCGTTCCGCAAAAGTCGCGGTACTCCAGTCGGAATGACAAATGAGGAAACGAAGTGCGCGTGCTGCTTTGGTGGCGGTGTAACAGGTTTGTTATGGCTGGCGGGAGGAATTTCAGTAGAATGCAAACATCATGGCAAAACTGACATTTCTGGGCGCGGCCGGGTGTGTAACGGGGTCGAAATATCTGGTGGAGGCGGCGGGCAAGAAGCTGCTGGTGGATTGCGGCTTGTTTCAGGGGACCGATGACCTGAAGGAGCGGAACTGGAATCCGCTGCCGGTCGATCCGAAGACGATTGATTACCTGGTGCTGACGCACGCGCATCTGGACCACACCGGGTGGCTGCCGGTGCTGGTGCGTGATGGATATAACAAGACGATTTATGCGAATCCGGCGACGATTGAGTTGACGGAGATTCTGCTGAAGGATTCTGGGCATCTGCAGGAAGAAGCGACGCAGGATGCGCAGAAGCATAAGTGGAGCAAGCACCCGCAGCCGCGAGCGTTGTACACCAGCGATGAAGTCGAGCCGGTGCTGCGGCTGTTGCGGCCGATGCCGCGGAATGGCGGATTCGATATTTCGCCGGAATTTCACATTGAGTCGTACGACGCGGGGCACATTCTGGGTTCTTCGAGCCTGGAATTAACGATCCATGAGAACGGCAAGAAAACGGTGATGGTATTTTCCGGGGACATTGGCAGGTACGACCAGCCCATCCTGAACGATCCAGTGCCGCCGGTGACGAAGCAGATCGACGTGCTGCTATGCGAATCGACGTATGGCGACCGGGAGCACGAGGCGGGCGAACCGCTGCAAGTATTGGGCGATATCGTGAACCGGGTGGTGAAGCGCGGCGGTTCGATCGTGATCCCGGCGTTTGCGATCGGTCGGACGCAGACGTTCATGTATTACCTGCGGCAACTGGAAAATTTGCAGCGCGTGCCGAAGGTGCCGGTGTATGTAGACAGCCCGATGGCACTGAACGCCACGCAACTTTACCTGAAGCACAATGAAGATCACGACCTGCAATTCGCACGGGACGAGCAGAACGGCGGTGACCCGCTGAGCGTGCACGAGTTCCATTTGACGAGGAGCGTGGAGGAATCGAAGGGCATCAACAATGTGAAGACGCCGTGCATCATCATTTCGGCGAGCGGCATGGTGACGGGCGGACGAGTGCTGCACCACTTGGCGCAAAGGCTCGGCGATGCGAGGAACTGCGTGATCTTGGGGGGATTTCAGGCCGAAGGAACGCGAGGGCGGGCACTGCAAGAGGGAGCCAAGACGCTTAGCTTGTATGGGCAGATGGTGCCGGTTTTGGCGGAGATCGTGGAGATGGGACAGCTGAGCGCGCACGCCGGAAAAAGCGAGCTGATGAGATGGTTGACGGGGCTGCAAGTGCCGCCCCAGCAGGTGTACCTGACGCACGGAGAACCTGTGGCGGCGCAATCGCTGCAGCAGGCAATCACGGAAAAGTTCCGGTGGAAGGCCGCAGTGGCAAGATATTTGGATACGGTGGAGTTTTAACCCTTCGCTGCTCCTAACTACAAGAGAGTAATAGAGATACATATTTTGGAATGGACTGAGGCGTGGCCAAGGGTAAGCAGACGGTCAGTTGACAGATTTTTTACCAAATTTCTTTCGGGAACCGAGAAACATTTCTAGGGGAACTATCGTCTATACAAGCAAGACCACTCGCGGGGTAGGAGACTAACCACCACAGGGCAACCGACCGTCGGTCTCCTACCCCTTAAAATTTTCCAGAGAACATACAAGAAAAGGCGGGACTGTGCCAGAGAATTTCTCTGGGCAGAGATCTTGCCATGATGCCTCCACTTCGAGCCGCAAAAGGCGCGGCTCTCCGGTCGGGATACGTCGGTTAGCGCGGGGAGAGGACGGCGCGCTTGGTGGGGGTATCGCGAGACATGGGAGGGATTTCCTCCAGGTCGAGGCTGGCGACGAACATGGGCGTTGGTGCGACGCGTCCCCAGCGATTCAGCTCCGACTTGGCGCGAAGGAATTTCACTTCGGGGCGAAACGAGAGGTCGAGAATAATCTTGGTGGTACCGCGATAGAACTGTTGAGGGAGCTTCAGGAGAGGTTTTTTGCCGAAGTCCTGCCCGTCGGCAGAACCCCAGACGGAGACGTCGAGAGATTCCTGTTCAATCTGGTCGGTGATCTTCAGGATGCAGAGAAAGGTGCGGGAAGCGCTGACGGAAATGTCGAAGGACTCGCCGTCGGCATTCGCAAGGAGTTTGGTTTCCGCGGGGATCAATGAAATTTGCAGGGGCACGATTTGGTTCCCTTCCCTTTTCAACGCGAGTGTAACACAACGAGAAAGCGGCATTGTGACATTTGCCACACGGACGCGACGCAGCAGGTGATCGTCTAGGGTGACTAAAGAAGATTGAGCAGATCTTCTGTGACGAACTCGTGGGAGAATTTGGAATGGCCAGAACAACAAATCGCGTTGAGTTTTATCCCCTTTTCGGCACCCCAGAAGCTGGAACGGCCTGATGGCTTCAAAACGGCCGCGGTCTCAGTGGACTTTGGCGGGAATGCAGTCCGGCTACTCGTCAAAGAAGGGTCAGCCGGCGAATTGATCGCAGCTGGCAAACCACCTGGAGGAGAATACTCTGCGATTCTTACTGTTGCCGGAGATTCGTGGTCGAGTGAAACGCCAGTATCCGAGTTGACAGTCGCGCTCCCTCAGATTGAACTCCTTCCCGAGAATGAAATCCTGTAGTCAGCATCTCGCTGTCGACGCTACCGCGACGGCAGCCAAGACTAGAACCCAAGAGTCTCCGACCCAGAGGCCAGGCCTTTACGAGAATTCCTACTCGGCGAAGGCATAAGCTACGAGCAATCGGATACGAATGGAAATATCGGGACCGGCTACTTCGACGAAGGAGTGTTCAGAAATTATGGATGGACAACTCCCGTGGGAGCTGCGGGACTTTCCTGTTTCACAAAGTCAGGCGAGAAGATTTGGGACCATGAGGCACCTGGCGGGCTTTGACCAGATAGGCGACTGCTATGCGTTGAATGCCGCCCGAAATGGGGTGTGGTGTTACTACTCTACGAATTTCCCAATTGCCAATATCGATTCCGACTTTCGAGTTGTGACAGGCGCATAGAATGTCATCTGATTACATTGGAAGATGGCGATGCCAGGTTGGACGCGGAAGCGTCATTGGTTCTTCCACGTGAGATAGATGTAGCCAGAAACTCGGTTATTGGGCGAGACAAACAACTTCACGTCTTCCTCGATGATGACTGGGTTGTGTTTTCACTTGCTTAGCTCTGTTGAACATTCACACCGACAATTCACGCATGGAGATTGGCGAAGCGGGCTTCGGCGGCGGCTAGGGTTTCTTCTTTTTTGCAGAAGGTGAAGCGGACTTGCGTGGCGCCATCTTGGGCGTCGTTGTAGAAGCTGGAGCCTGGGACGCAGGCGACGCCGATTTGTTCGACCATGTAGCGGGCGAAACTGACGTCGGCGGATTCGGTGGCGGAGCGGTATTGCGCAGGGAGCTTGAGGCGCGAAGTGTCGGTCATGATGTAGTAGGCGCCGCGCGGTTTGTAGACGGTGAAGCCGGCGGATTCAAGGATGGTGAGGAGGCGCTGGCGTTTTTTTGCGTACGTGGCGGCGAGATTGTCGTAATAGGTTTGCGGAAGCTTCAGCGCGAGGGCACCGGCTTGTTGCAAGGGAGCGGCGGCACCGACGGTGAGGAAGTCGTGGACCTTGCGGATCGATTGCGTGGCTTCGGGAGGAGCGAGGGCCCAGCCAACGCGCCATCCGGTAACACTGTAGGTTTTGGACATGCCGTTGATGACGATGGTGCGGTCGCGCATGCCGTCAATGCGCGCCATGGAGATGTGCTCGTTGCCGTCGTAAAGGATATGCTCATAAATTTCGTCGGTGATGCAGAAGGCGTTCCAGCGGACGCAGAGATCGCGAATGAATTCGAGTTCAGCGCGAGAGAAAACTTTGCCGGTGGGATTGTTGGGGGTGTTGAGGATGATCGCTTTGGTGTGCGGGCCGAAGGCGGCGGCCAGTTCCCTTTCATCGTAGGTCCAATCGGGCGGCTGGAGCTTGACGAAGCGCGGCGCGGCGCCAGAGAGAATAGCGTCGGGGCCGTAATTCTCGTAGAACGGTTCAAATACGACAATCTCGTCGCCAGGATTGATGATGGCCATCATGGACGCCATCATCGCTTCCGTAGAGCCGCAGCAAATGGTGATCTCACGCTCGAGGTCGTAGGAAACGTGCTGGGTGCGGGCGAATTTTTCGACGATGGCATCACGGAGCGGCTTGGCGCCCCAGGTGATGGCGTACTGATTGATGTCGTCGGAGATGGCCTGGCGCGCGGCTTCCTTCACTTCCATGGGGGCAGCAAAATCGGGAAACCCTTGGGAGAGATTGACGGCGTTGTGCTTCATGGCCAGGCGCGTCATTTCGCGGATGACGGATTCGGTGAATTGCTCGGCCTTGGCGGAAAGCAGGCGGCGCGCGATATGCGTGACGTTGGATTCGGGTGTGGACATGGAGAAATATTGTAACAAAGACGTGCGGTTGTTGAGCGCGGAGAGGCAGTGACGATGGGAGGCGGCGTGACAGTTATCAGATATCAGCGATCAGGTATCCAGGAAGCGTTGGGCGGTTCGGATTGTGGCGGGCGGAACAGTTGATATCCTTCGGCCCTCACAACGGGCCTCAGGACGACAGGTTCGGATTGCGCGCGTCGAAACGAGGATCGGTAGAAGGTGAGAGCGGAAAAGCGGCGGCCCTTCGTCGCCCAGGGTAGACGAGCCGCCGCACTCCAAAAAAGCGGGCTGGCATGAAAGCCAGCGCTACATTCAAGAAAGGGAGAAACAAGCCGAACGCCTGAAACGGGTGAGCTACAGATTTGCATCATTTAACTGCTCCATGAAAGCGCGCGAGTAGATCGCATTGAGTTGCAATGAGGAACAATCAAGCCGCGATCCCTCGCTTCGCTCGGGATGACAAACCTGAAACGGCAACCGTGAGCGGACCGCCTCAGAAGGCGGCCCCTACAAAGGCAAAACCAACGGGAGGCGTTTAGCGGGCACGGGTGGCCGCGGAGACTGTGGTTTTGGGGGAATCGCCATAAATTTGGCGATACATGGAGGCGTTGCGCAGGACGATCTGGACGTAATCGCGAGTTTGCGTGAAGGGGATGGATTCGACGAGTTCCGGGACTTCGTCGTAGGAGCGCTCCGATTTCCAGAGGGCGATGCGATCTTCGCCGGCGTTGTAAGCAGCGGCAGCGTATTCGAGGCCGCCGGTGGAACGAGTGAGACCGGCGATGTAGAGCATGCCGAGCTGGATATTGATGTCGGGATCGAAGAGCGAGGCTTTGGTGTAGCGGATTTTGCGCTGCTTGGCGAGAATCCGGCCGGTCTTGGGAAGAATCTGCATGAGGCCAATGGCGTTGGCGTAGGAAACAACATCGGCCTGGAAGGTGGATTCCTGGCGAATGAGGCCGGCGGCGAACATCGGATCAAAATCGTTGCGTTCCGCTTCGCGGCGTAGCGTGGACTCGTACGGGAACGGGAACAAAACTTTCCAGACGCTCACGGGGACTTCGTTGAACTTACGCGCTTCGAAACTCGGAACGGCCAAGCGCCCATAGTTCATGCCCGCGGCGAAATGGCCCTGATCGAAAGCGGCTTGCGCGGCTTCGACCAAAAATCGCGGAGAATTGGAGGTGGCGAAGGCGGCTTTGAGTTCGAGTTCGGCGGAAGCGTCGAAGCCAATCGTGCGGAGAGCCTGGGCGCGATTCCAGCGATCGGCAACGCTGGCGGGAATGGGCTCGTCGAAGGGACGCAGCGGAGGCGCTGCGGGAATTTGCGCGAGGACATCAGAGAGATTTTCTTCACCCGGGCCAAGCGCTTCGAGGCGCAGGGCAGCGTGCTGTCCAAAATAGGTGGTGGGGAAACGCTCGGAGGCTTTGCGATAGAAGGCGCGCGCGTGGGCAGGATTGCCGCTGCGCTCGGCGTCGCGGCCCAGCCAGTAGAGAGCGTTGTCAGCGCCGCCCGAGATGGGATACTTGCGGAGGAAAACGGTGATCTTATCGCCGGCGTAGGGTTGATGCTCCAGATAAGCGAGCCAGGCGATGCGCCATTCGGCGTTGTAGGCGTTCTTCCCTGCCGGAAATGAATCCAGGATGCGCTGGTAATAGCCAATGGCCTTGGGGCGCTCGAGCTGCACCCAATAATAATTGCCGGCAGCCATGAGGGCTTCGTCGGTCCAATGGGATTTGGGATATTTTTCTGCGACGTTTTCGATCGCGGTGAGCATCGCGATTTCATTTTTCTGCGAACGATAAGCCTGAGAGAGGTAGAACAGACGCTCGGCATCGGCTTCCGGATCGCTGACGGTCAATTTTGTAAACAACGCGGAAGAGGGTTTGGGATGCTGGCGGCACTCGGCAGCGCGAACCAAGGCGCGTTGGCGAGTGGGATTGGCGGGATCCTTGAGCATGGAAGCGAGCTTTTCGTATTCGAGGCGTGCTTCTTTCCATTTGTGCGCGTCGAAGAAATCTTGAGCGCGCTGGTCCTGCAGTTCGGCAGTGGCGTAAGGGAATTCGCTGTGCAAATCCTTGTTCAAGCGAGGAAGAGCGATGGCCGCGTCTTTCGATTCATCGGAAAGCGGGAATTTGTAATAGAGAGTCTGGTAGTCCTTGGCGGCAAGAACAAGTTTGCGGGCAGCTTCGTTGGCGCGGGCACGAACAAGCAAAAGAGAGGGCTTGGCGGAAGCGGGCGGATAAGCAGCGAGAGCCTCGAGGCCTTCGAGCGGACGCCCAAGCGAAATCGTGGTGGGAACGTAGGCTTCGAGGATTTGTTCCTTGAGGGCAGTGTTTGGAAAATCCTTCAAAAGAGTGGTGAAATCCTGGGCTGCTTGCGCATTTTTCTGCAGGGCGCGTTCGCTTTGCGCGGTCCAGAAGAATGTGTATTCCTTCAGGAGCGCGTCGCCATCGGCTTTCTGGAGCCAGACGAGTGCTTGCGCGCAGCGAGCCTTTGAAAAGTCGTCGTAGCCAAGAGCAAGCGCAGCGCGTTTCCCCCAAACGCTGGAGGTGTTTTTGTTGGCGAATGCGGCGAGCTTGTCGTAGGCTCCCGGGACACCGTGACGAAGGTCGCGGGCGAGAGGAGCCAAATCTTTCTGCAGCGCCGCGTCTTCAGGAGTGGAGGCGTCGAGAGTGGGCGTGGTGGTTTCCGGTTTGCAACCGACGCGGCACGCGGGAGACTTTGGCCTAACGGATTTCTTTTTCTTCTTGGTGGCTTGCGCAAACACGCCGGAGCCTAGTGTAAGCGCGAGGCAAGCGCACAGCAGCGCCGCAAGGCCTCGCGAAAAGATGGCGTGAAGAGAGCGAGTCTTAGCGAGACTTGCTGGTCGTGGCGTAGGGATATTCGCCGAGCGCGGAAGAATCTCCGTCAGCGAGAATTTCCACCATCCAGCGATAAAAGTAATCGACCGGGTGGTCCATGATTGGTCTGAATCTGCGATCGTATTCTCGATGGGCTTTCTCAATGTCGTCTTTCAATCGGATACAGATATCTCGGTGTTCGCGGCCCAGTTTAACCTGTTCCGGACGTAACATCTTAATATCCTGCATCGAAACTTTGGCCACGCGATTTGCACGGCGATGGAGCTCTTGTTCCTCAGGAGTTAACTGGTTGGTATCGAACGCGGCGTCCGAAGCAACCGCAACTTCCGGCACTTCCAATTCTACAGGAGCGGGTGGCTCCGCGGTGGGCTCAAGGTCATAGGCCGGAGGCTCCGCGGGTACTGGGGCGGCAGCCTGGGGCTCGGGCGGGGCAGTAACCGGGCGCACGGGAGGCGGGGCTGCTTCGTGAGCAAAAGAGCCAATGGCCTGGGTGATTTTTTCCTCGAAGGGGCTACGCGGGCCAGGCTGCAGTGCCATGGCAACGAAGCGCGACAAGACTTCGAGGGAAGCGGAGAGCGCGGCGGAGGCGGTTTGCGCGCGAAGCATGGGAGGCAAGGCATTGGTGGGGCGGCTGCTGGCACAGGCGGCGACGACATCGTTGATGGCCTGGTTCAGCGCTTCGCTGGTGCGCTGAAGGCTTTCCAGGTTATCGCGAAGCGCCCGGGCTACGGCTTGTTCAATCGAATTGGGTTCGGGTGCCATGCCGATTTCGGGGCGTTTTGCCCAGGATTCTCCTAGTTGTCATTGTGGAATGGGAAGGGCAGTGCGTCAACGGTCTGGGGGTGCGGCTGTGCCCAATGCGTGCTTAATACCACGAGCAAACCAAAGAACCCCCCGTCCTCATCTTTCCAGCGAAGCTAGTGTCCTGTACCGGTGGTTCGTGACATAAGTTGTGCGGCCTGGGTATCGGCCGTGCGCTGGGCGAAACGGGCGATGCTGGCCAGGATTTCATCAGCGCTTTTGGCCCACACAAACGGTTTTGGATCGGCATTGTGCGCGTCCAGAAACTGATAAATGGCGCGCTCCAACTCGCTCACGCTGCGATGGGCGCCACGTCGAATCTGTTTCGTCGTGAGTTCTGCGAACCAACGTTCCACCTGATTTAACCAGGAACCGTACGTGGGCGTGAAGTGTACGTGAAAGCGTGGGCGTTTGGCGAATCACGCGCGGATGAGCGGTGTTTTGTGCGTGCCGTAGTTGTCCATGACGATATGGACCTCCTGATCTCGCGGCACGCTGGCATCGATGCGGTCCAGGAATTTGCGGAATTCGATCGAGCGATGACGTCGGTGCGTTTGACCAATCACCTTGCCGCTCTGGGCGTCGAGCGCGGCAAACACCGAAGACGTGCCATGACGCTTGTAATCGTGAGTGCGCCGCTCAGCTTGTCCCGGCCTCAGCGGCAGCAGTGGGGCGGTGCGATCCAGCGCCTGAATCTGCGACTTTTCATCCACATTCATCTGCGTGGGTCGTCGGACGGAGTTATGATGTCCGGCCCGAGGGCGAATTCCAAAATGAAAAGAGCTTGCGAGCATTGCCACACCTCCCCCGGGCTCGATAGGCGCAATAGCAGGA
This sequence comes from Candidatus Acidiferrales bacterium, assembly GCA_963792145.1. Lineage (GTDB taxonomy): Bacteria > Acidobacteriota > Terriglobia > Acidiferrales > UBA7541 > Acidiferrum. Next base: position 4,246 of record CAWBVH010000030.1, on the reverse strand, counting down.
CCGCCCAGAGGTAGCCTTAATGCACGTAGGTCAATAAGTTAGAGGCGAACGCAGAGAAAGAGTTCGCGGCGAGTGTAGCGTCTGGAGGCAGTTGGCTGGAAACGGCCCAGAGAGCTCAGAGAGTTTTGGCGGATAGGATTGGACTGCGGGGAATGGTAAAATGGGGGTGTAGAAAAGGGGGCGACACGGTTTCGACGGAAGCTGTCGCGTCCCGGAGGCATGCTGGGGGCCAACCGCCCACAACTGGTCGGAAACTAGAACTGCCAATAACAATCTGGCACTTGCTGCTTAATTAATTAAGCGCACGCTTCCCCGGGCTTTGCTCACGGGCCCGGCAAGAAGCGTCATACAGTGAGCTGGCCTGAGCCTTTCGGTCCGTAAGGCTCGGGCGAGAACCATCGGACTAGCCGGCCGCGTTTCTTGCTCGTTCTTAGCGCGGAAGGCGAAACCAATTGAACTGAGATAAGCATGTAGGCTCCGTGGCGTAGCGCTTTTCGGACGGGGGTTCAACTCCCCCCGCCTCCACCATCTATCTTTGGGCGTTTTTGTTAGCTCTTTGAAGGGTTTTTGTTCTGGTCGAATTCGATTGTATCGGTTTTGTATCGGTCGCCGCCGCGAACTCGGACGGAAATGTCGCCTTGACCGCGGCTTCCAGGGCTTCCTGCCGGCCCTTGATCCAGGCCGAATAATACTTCTCCGTGATGGCCTCGGAGCTATGACCCAACAGCTTCGACACGTGGGTCAGCGAGACTCCTGCCAATAGCAGGCTGCACGCGAATGTGTGCCGGAACCTGTGGGCGTGCGCCCCGCGAACTCCTGCGATGTCGAACAGTCTCTTCAGAGCCCTCTGCCAGTCCGTCACCACTGACTTCCTTTTTCCATTGCCTGACCAGAACGGATACCGCGGACCAGGGCAGGCTGCGATCGCATCCACCACCTTCTGGGGCAGCGGCAGGCGCACCAGCGTCCCGGTCTTCTCCGTTCTTAGAATCAATGTGCCGTTCTCGATACGTTCCCTGGAGATGGTCACGGCGTCGCCCAAGCGCAGGCCAGAGTACCGCAGCAACAGGACCAGGGCGCGCAGCCGGATCGCATTCTGCTTGTCGGGATATTGTTCGATCGCAGCTAGGATCTGTTTGATCTCTGCGTCGGTGAACGGCTCGACAGGTGGCTCCGTGTTCCTGGGCATCTTCAGTGCTTTGGCAGGATTGTCGGTGACCCATTTGCGATCGCCGCAGAACCGGAAGAAGGTACGCAGCGCCTCGAGCTTCTTGCGTGCGGCTGTTCCCCGGTTGGTCCAGGTTTCGCGGAACACCGAGGTCCGCTCGATGTCAAAGTCAGAGATGTACGTGTAGCCCTTGCTCTCTCCGAACTCTTTCAGTCGCGTGGTCAGCAGCTTCAGTTTGTAGATGGATGATTCGCGCAGACCCCTGGCCCGGGCATCACTCAGGAAAGCATTCACTGCGTCTTCCAGGAGCGTTGCTTCCCTCTTTATGATGAGCCCACCGGTCTCTAGCTCGTTCCGCATCCGCTGCGCTTCCGACCAGTTCCTGGTGTTGAATGGCTTGAGGATGCGATTGCCGTTGATATGCCAGTCGTACCAGATCTTGCAGCGACACCGGTTGTAGGTGCGTTCTTTATGCGGACAGGTTGGAGAGTGTCGACGAAAAATCTGTAGCGTCATTATTTGAGAACGGTGGCCCTCGATGTCATTCGAGTGTGCACCCGAACAAGGACACTATCAGGAATCCTGAGAGTTGCATAGGAGCGCTTGGCTCTGGTGCCAGGTCGATCGAATTTCAATACACCAGGTTCGTCGCGAAACAGCGATCGGATAAGGTCGGACGATACTCCCCATTGTTGTGCCACCTCGATGGGTGTCCAGTGCTTCTCCTTGGCAAAGCTGTCGTGTACGTCTTGCCAATATATCGGTAACCAGATTTCTTTCGCCACGATTTGAAAAGCTTTGTGTCAATCTGGATCTCGTCCGCATTCTGTATCTCTTCCACGATCATTTTCGCTTCGTCCTTTTCCCGGCCCAGTTCTTTCATACAGCACAACGGGCTCGAAAATGCTGGAGCACATCGAGCCCTGTGTGACCAAACATCAGTGTTTCGCGGCCGGGATGTCAGGTCAATGTCCACGTCGCGACAATTGTCACGCTTATAATGAACCGAAAGCCGAGTCGCGAGGTCTGCAAAAAGGAAAGAGCGCCGGCGATCCCCTGATTAATGAGACAACGGGCGCTATGAGTCTAATTGAGTCGTATTCGTCACGTCATTTGCTGTCCAGTCGCCCGGAGAATAAATCTCGATTCCAATCACAAAGCGGTTGTCCGTAGACGGCTGACAATGCGCAACGCGGCCAAAGGATTTGAAGATTCACAGGATGGATCGAATCGACAGCTGTTGATTGGGCTGCCAATTCCTCGTGGTCACAACTCGGGCACCGTGACAGCTAATGTCGATGGTGGAAGCGATTTCGAATGAGGGATTATCTGAACTACTAAGATTGACAAACATCTTCAAAGGTACACGATCTTCCTTCCGGTACGCGAGGGACGCGTCTGGCACAGATATCTCCTCAGGGCCGGGAGGTCCAACATAGAGGGCCTACCAGTGCGTCGGTTTGGGTCAATAGTACTTAGCGCATCCGTGCCGATGTTACCCCTTCGATGTTGCTATCGGTCCATGGAGGGCCGCCATTGACCAACTTACGATTGGATACGGTGGGTTGGGGGCCGCGCGGGGACAACGGTCCTGAGAAGGGGCCGTGCGCGAGCTTCCCAACCTGCCATTTCTTTCATTCCCAATCAGAGCTAGGGCTACTTTTGTTTTGGAATCCAGACCGGCCCGAAGGTCGAAGTGTCTGGCATCTCGTTCTTTGGTCGGATCGCGAACACCGCATTACTGAGAAGCAACCGATCAACTTCCCTACGGCGTTTTACGTTGGTCTTCGAAAAAATGCGCCTTAATTTGCGAGCGGACCGTTTCGAAACTGATTCCAACTGTCTGATCCTATTACTGACGGCTATTTCTTGGGCTTAGTTGCGTCCGAAGACAAGCGAAGGTTCTTCAGCGACGCGATGGCGAGTCCCCCGCCGATATTCGGCTTGATGACCAATTCCAGTACAGTAACTTTTGCCAGCTCCACTTGGTATTCCTCGACCTCGCGGACCGCCCCAAGTGGGCTGAAATTCCACTGCTGACGCACAATTTCTTTGAACGAGTTCCCGCCGTCCGAAGACCACCGCAGAACAAACTCTCTCGTGCGCCCAGTCTCGTTTTCCTCAAAAACCAGAGATATGCATCTGACGTTTGTGGCTGATCAAAGATTAGCCGAATTGTCTGACTCCCCGGCGCTGCCGCGCGCCAACCTCGCGTATTACCTGAAATGAACGCCGCCTCAACCGGAAAGTCGTTGTCTTCCGACGTCACCTCGACAACGGCTGCACGCTCGACATCTAACCAACCTTCGCCCCGAGTCCGAATATTTTCCGGAGTTGAGGTGATAAGGCGCTTTCGCATATCACCAGTCTACTCTTGTTCAGAATCGGTCTCTATCCGTCGAGCTTGGTGGTTCTGACCACCGTGCGGACTTTAACGGTTCACAAACAAAAAGAGCGCCGGCCATCCCGTGATTAACGAGACAACCGGCGCCGGGACTGCAGATTTTCAATCTCCGATCTTGCCTCGCCACGACTCACTCGTGAGCCGGAAAGACCCATTCTCCTTTGCCCTCGGGTGACGCCCATCACTGAAATCTGCTATTCGGTGTGGTAAACGGAAGTTGTCGCGCAGATTGTCTCCCGCACGGAGACAGCACGTCTTGATCAGAGTTGATCTGATAAGACGTCATTCGACAAGATAAAGCGCGATATGTGACAGGCCCGGCGCAATGGCACCGGGCCTTTTTATTGGTACGCTGAGCAGGTTCGATAGCTTGGAGGTGAAAGCCCTCGCACAACCTGATTGATAGCGAAGCGCAAGGGCGTCACTGCGAGGCGTTCAGAACCTCAACTGGTCGCTTCCGTTGGTGCGTCGGTTCTTAGGCTGCTAATTTCCTCGTCTCCTGACGCCTCGCCGGATAGCTTTACAGCCGCTTTGGCGTCATTTGTCTCGGCGCACTCGCCTGCGTCGTCGTAATCGCATTCTCGACCGGGGTGGGCCTTTTTGATTTTTGGCAGAATTCAGTAGCCATCCGCCACCTCCTTGATTCTAAGCTTGTGACCAAGTCGCTTGTCGAT
>CAWBVH010000029.1:0-28513 GCA_963792145.1 Candidatus Acidiferrales bacterium | reverse complement strand
GACAGGCGTTGGATAAATTGTCGCTCTACAATTGAAGCATGAAGAAAATTGTCGCTTCCCAACATGCGCTGACGGACCTGCCTCGACGCGGTTTCCGTATCGCGGAAGTGCTGGGCGTTACCCCTTGGTATGTCGAGGAGATTATCCGCTCGGAGCAGTTACCCGCGATCAAACTGGGGCGTCGCTACACCATCCTACGGAAGGACATGGATGCCTTCCTCGACCGCAAGCGGGGGGAATAGCACAACTGATTGGGTGCCTGGCGAATTGTAATTCCGCCAGCCACAGGGCATGTAACAATGCATCCTCTCGCTGTATGTTGTTAATTTCAAAGGCTCTCTTAATGCTGGCGAAGCACAGCCGGATTTAGGTAGTACCCGGAAGGGGAGGGCGGATGGAACATATTTCTTGTCGCCTCGATTATGGCGGTGTGATAAAAACTGTTGGTCGTTGTCTCCCGCCCGGAAAGAGCACACTGGGTGGCAAGAGGATCAAGGCCACCGCAGCGACAGCTCTTGCTCTCTAAGCAGTTATGGTCTGTTGACCCAACTTAGAGAGTTTCCGTTCATGCGGATTTTTTACATGTAGGTCGGATTATCGCTATCACCGGAGTTTCTGCCATGGAAGTCGCAAGGTTTAGATCGCAGTTTTTCATTTTGCTGGAACAGGCGTCGATACAGTATCGGCGTGCGCAGCAGAAACTCGTTAACGTGGGGAGAGGGATCGGTTCCACGGTTCGAGTGGCAGGGGAGACCGTCCACGCAAGAAGGTATTATTGGCCGGAATTGCGGAGAGGTGGTACTGCGGCAATCGCGCTAACGAACAAGGGAATAGAAAGGATTAAACCGTACATCCCTGTGTTGCTGAAAAAAGCGGCGGTAGTTGGCCAGCGAACGCAGGAGAGCCTGAAAGCGGGGGGTTACAAGGCTCACAGTCTAGGGCAGGGCATTCATGCGAGAAGGTATTATTGGCCGGAATTGCGGAGAGGTGGTACTGCGGCAATCGCGCTAACGAACAAGGGAATAGAAAGGATTAAACCGTACATCTCGGTGTTGCTGAAAAAAGCGGCGGTAGTTGGCCAGCGAACGCAGGAGAGCCTGAAAGTGGTGGGTTACAAGGCTCACAGTCTAGGGCAGGGCATTCATGCGAGAAGGTATTATTGGCCGGAATTGCGGAGAGGTGGTACTGCGGCAATCGCGCTAACGAACAAGGGAATAGAAAGGATTAAACCGTACATCTCGGTGTTGCTGAAAAAAGCGGCGGTAGTTGGCCAGCGAACGCAGGAGAGCCTGAAAGTGGTGGGTTACAAGGCTCGCAGTCTAGGGCAGGGCATTCATGCGAGAAGGTATTATTGGCCGGAATTGCAGAGAGGTGGTACTGCGGCAATCGCGCTAACGAACAAGGGAATAGAAAGGATTAAACCGTACATCTCTGTGTTGCTGAAAAAAGCGGCGGTAGTTGGCCATCGAACGCAGGAGAGCCTGAAAGCGAGGGGCTACAAGGCTCGCAGTCTAGGGCAGGGCATTCATGCGAGAAGGTATTATTGGCCGCAGTTGAGGAAGGGTGGCGCGGTTGTCATCGCCGTGACGAGCGTGGGAATCGCGAAGTCTAGAGCGTATCTGGCGGAGTTGTCGGAATGGACGTCGGTGCATCTTCGGCAAGCGCGCCAGGCCTTAGCGAGCGACAAGCAGAAAATGGAGAAAGTTGTTGCCGCGAGAAAGGCTGATTTGGAGGCTGGGTATGCGGCTGCGATGGTGGCGACGAACCGAGGGCTTAAAAAAGTCGGAGCGCAGATTCACATGCCATTGAAATACGGCACGAGATCAATTCAGCGAGCGGGCTATAAGGTCGCAAACGCTGGTCGAGAAATTGCGAGCAAACCCCGGAGGATTCGGGAGGCGCGTAAGGCGCGCGAGAATGATCTGCTGAATTTGATTGCAACGTCTCTCGACGCGATCGTCGTGACGGATGATGAACACCGTTTTGTTGCGGCCAATACGAATGCGTTGCAGTTGTTCGGAGTCTCATACGCGAACATAAGGAATTTCACGTTGGACAGTTTTATTGCCAATGGTCAGGTTGCTGGTTTCAACGGGCACGGTGCTTCGAAGAAGGGCAATTGCAAGATCCGGCGGCTGGACGGAAATGTGCGGCTGGCGGAATGCGAGTTTACGGCTAATTATGTTCCTTTCCGGCATCTGTGCATTTTCCGGAGCGTAACGTCCAAGCCGGTCGGATCGATTGCAAGAATGGATACTGTTCACTTTAAAAAATAGGAAGCTGTCTGGCGAATCGTTATTTCGCCAGGCACAGCACAAACACCACATGATACTTACAGTCCCAACTGGAATGCGCTAACCTTTGATACATTTCCGACATAACATCCTCCTTCTTTCTGGCTCTCACCAAGCCACTGGGGATGTTATGCCCAAACGGAACGGTCAAACCTTTTCTGGTCTCACTGGTCGAACCAGTGGCTTACCTAAAATCTGAGTTAAGCCTGCGCGGGCATCACGATTGGCCAGTTATGTCGGGTAACCGGAAAGGTTGCTACTAGTAACTCAACGTGTGATGTTATTTGCGACATGCGTGAAGCTGGCAAGGATGTAACACCGAACGGGTTCACCCTCAAGGATCTTGTAAACTGTCGTTGGGCTCAAACTCGATTCTGTAATTAGTTTTGTGATAGCGATTTTAGACCATCGCTTTCGGACAGAAATTCTCGCCGAGGTGCCCTTGTTTGCCTCGACGAATAAGGCGAAGGCGAACGTACAAACTGCCGGGAAATAAACCCTCAGACGCCATCAGTACCTACTGCTTAGTCCCCGTAAGTCCTAGTGCAAGTCCGCTAATCGTTCCGTGTGGCTGCCAGTAACACCTACGTTCGATGACCGGTGAGTTCCGCCAGTGCAACCCTATTGCTGTTCGCTTGCGGAAATCTGATACGCAGCGACAAGACGGGCGACGGTGATTGCGATGTAAAGTACGCCGCTGGCGCCCTCGAGAGCCGAGAACATTCTCGCAGCTGGAGATACGGGGACAATGTCGCCGTATCCCGTCGTCGTGAGCGTGACCAAGCTAAAGTAGAAGAAACCAGGATGAGTAACGTGCATCGGAGGGACGACGTTCGTTTGCAGAAATGACCCCGGGCGGATTGCCTCGATCACGTTGTAGAGAGCAAACCAGGAGATAGATAACATAAAATACAAACTTACCGAAGCGTAGATGCGCCCGCTAGTGATCGCCCCAGGCTTCCCTAAATAAATAAACAGACCCATTGAGGTTAATCCAAAAAAAACCATCAAGAGAACGTAGTCTACGATTACCAGCGAACGGATCGGATGGAAGAGCCCAACCAACAATGAAAACATCGCGGGAATGGCAACCAAGAAAGCGGGCCATCGAAAACTGCTCTTCCCGTGCAAGCGCAATAGAATCGAACTGAAAGTTATGTACATTAAGGCTAAAAGCGCAAAGTCGCCGAGGCGGTAATCATTAAGAAATGGTTTAAGCAGAATGAACACGAGTAGGGACACCAACATGTTTAAGCAAAGACGATCAGTCTTAGTGTCGCTCATCTGGTCAGTTCCACTGAGCGGGAGTCTATGAGGCAGTCAAATTAAGTGCAAGCTCGAACTTAGACTCTGGAGCCTCGGCAATTCTGCTTAGCGCCCGCCTAGTGTGGACAGGGCATTCATCAGGAGGAGCCTTTGGCCAACAGGCACACTGTCAGATGCCCGATTAGTTACTGAAGAAGTGGCTACTGGTACTGAATACATTCGCACTGTGCGCCCTCGTTGAACCTGCCCAGAAACCACCCAGGAATCATGTAACCGATGCGGAATGAGACGATTCTAGCCAGTGAATTAAATGGCTGAAAATCATATGTTTCTGGGCAACCCCGGCCGGTTCGGTGCTCTTTGGCTCGGGCGAAGCTGGAGTGCAATCAGATGGGTCCGTATTAAAACACCTCTTTTGATACGTCTGTTTACGTCTGTTTTATCTGAGGAAGGGAATCGAGGAATCAGTTGGCCGATTCTCGTTCATGATCTCGCCGAGGTAGCATCCGTCCGCAGCGTATACCTCGTCGCCGTCAAAGCGACCCACTTGGAGCCCGAAGTAAGCAAACAGCCGGTGATCCACGCGATATTCGACACTTACCGCCCCAAGTCCAGAACCAGTTCATCGCGTTCACCTCAAAGCCGATGATAGCGTGTTTTCCATTCGACTGTTGCTTCCGAGCCCGGTGCTCGTCTCGCTTGCTCATTTCCCGCCGTTCCGAACCCCTCGCGTCCCGCCGATAACACTTCGTCTGCGGTCTCCATTAGCACGGTTCGCGCCACGGAAAGCCTGTGTCACTCACGCGTGCGGCTCATTCCGAACGCGACGCTCCGCTCTCTCCACTCCGTTCTCCTGTTTCGGCTCGTTTGCTCCCTGGGGTGGGCGAAGGGAGCAAAGCTCCCCGAAACAGTCGGAGTAGGGATCATGATTTCTCACAACCCCCTCCACGGATCCGGACAGGCGGATTTCCCGCATCCGGCTCTTGCCTTAGGTGATAACGCCCATGCGGCGCAGGGGATAGGGATGACAGACGGTAGGCAGAGGCAGCCAGCGAGTGATGAGGCGCCGCATGCGATCCCAGAGGACGCGTCCGTTCTGGCTACGCCGCGACAGCGAGCGATGCCAGAGCCGCCCCACTTGGAATCGAAAAAGAGCCAGCGCCGGATTATTCATGGGCACTCCGTAATACCGGAGGTGTCCACGCACCACCGCTTGCAGCCACTTGCCCTGTTCGGGGATGGGTTCATGCATGCGCCGCTGAAGCTCGGCTTTCACCGCGTTCAGCTTCGCTTGCAGCCTTTTGCGGATCGTTTGCCGCAGCACCGTGTACATTCCGTTGCTCCTCTTCTTCGCGCAGATATGCGTGAAGCCGAGGAAGTTGAATGTCTCGGGCTTCCCTTCTCCTCGCCTTTGCCGGTTATTGATCGCAAACGGACCGAATTCCAGCAGCCGCGTTTTCTCGGGATGCAATTCCAGGTTGAACTTCCTCATTCTCTCCGTGAGTTCCGCCCGGAACTGTTCGGCATCCGCTTTGCTCTGGAATCCAACCACGATATCGTCAGCGAATCGCACGACGATGACATCACCGTGCGCCCGCTTTTGACGCCACGCTTGGATCCACAGGTCGAACACGTAATGAAGATAGACGTTTGCCAACAGCGGCGAAGCGCTTCCGCCCTGAGGCGTTCCTTCTTCCATTCGTATCCGTTTCCCATCCTCCAGCACGCCGGCATTCAGCCATTTCTGGATCAACCGCACGACGCGCCGGTCTGCAATCCGGTGCTCGACGAACTTGACCAGCCATTCGTGGGAAAGCCCATCGAAAAAACTTTTAATGTCAAGATCGAGCACCCAGTTCACCTTTCTCGTCAACAGTCCCGTGTAGAGCGCATCCAGCGCTTGATGCTGGCTTCGCTCCGGTCGGAACCCGTACGAAAAGCCGAGAAAATCCGTTTCGTAGATGGCGTTCAACACCTCGACCGCTGCACGCTGGACGATTTTGTCTTCCAGCGCTGTGACTCCGAGTGGTCTTTGCCGCCCGTCGGCCTTTGGTATATACACCCTACGCACCGGCTTCGCGCGGTACGCTCCTCGCTTCAGCCTTTCGGACAGGTCCTGGAGATTCCTCTCCAGCTCCTCGCCGTAGTGCCGCCACGTCTCCCCGTCCACGCCCGGCGAAGCTTCCTTCTTCAAACTGAAGTAAGCCATGCGCAGCGTTTCCAGGTTATAGATGTGGTGCAGAAGCGCCGTGAACCGCAACTGCTTATCCTTCTTTGCTGCTTGACGTACCCGCTCCAGCTCACTGGGCGCGTCAGTCCGGCTCGGTGTCCGGGACGCGTTTTGCTGTGGCAGGTTCCCTTTGGCCAGCCCTCTTCCCTCCATCCCCTCCGCCACCGGTTGCCCGGCGTTGTTCGGGGACTTCACAGGTACTACAGAGCTGTCCGACTTCCCAAGTCCGTTCGTCATCGGCGTGCGTCCTTAGACTTCCCGATGCGTCCCAGAGCAACTGCGGCCCAGGGCGGACTTGGGATCTCCCGGTTCCCGTGCGAGGTGTTTCCGTACGTGCTCGGGGTCTCTGACCGCGCGGGACTCTGGCACACCTCGCGATATCGGTGCACCCGATGGAGCCTTCCGCATACTCCTACAGCGTCGGCGTCCCGGAGTGAGTGTCTTACGCGGCTGAATACCCGGCCCGCACGGCCCCCTGTCAACGCTTCGACGCCGCCCTCGCGAGCAGCTCCGCATGACTCGGGGCCGATGTGGGTCGCTAATCCACTTTCGTGTGACTTTTTCATTCACTACAACCTCGCCGGTTTAACCGGCGCACAGGAGAACAAATCATGAAAATCGAGCAAGCAAAACAAATCGCCACCAAGGCCATCGAGGAATTGAGTCAGGCCCTGGAAGCGGGCCACAGTGAGAAGTTGAGAGAGTACTTGGGAGCTATGGCGCGATTCCATCGCTACAGCTGGCATAACGTCATGCTGATCGCCTCGCAAAGGCCCGACGCGACGCACGTGGCCGGATTCAACACGTGGATGCAGCTTGGCCGTTTTGTGAAGAAGGGCGCGAAGGGCATCATGATCCTCGCTCCCATCATGCGGAAGAACACCCAGGAAGACCTTTCCGAAGAAGAAACGAGCAACGTTACTTTGGGCTTTCGCGCGGTTTACGTGTTCGATGGATTATCTCGGGATTTCCGAGAATCAACATCGAAGGAGCTTGCCAACGAGTATCGTGCCAGGGGGGCTTTGTTTGACGGCTAACGCAAGGAGGGCGTAGCTCGACTGGAGTTAGCCGTCGCGAGCTCCTTGGACTACCGAGACTGTCGTGGCAACATCTGCCATGCCAATTTTCACAGCCGCAAAACGCAAAGGCGGTCAGCCCTACTTTCAGGTCCTTGCTTCTGACGGTTCAGCGGCCACTGCGATCAATGCATTTCTCACTTATCTGGCGACGTGTGGCCGTTCCGCTTACACGCTGCGCTCCTACGCAACCGGTCTCGCCCACTTTTTCACATGGCTGCAGGAATCGAAAATACACGCTGATAATGTGACTCGCCATGACGTGGGGAAATACATCGCTGCCTTCGGGCAGGCTTCCCCGTGTCGACCTCTCCTGTCCCCACGGCGACATGACACTTACAACAAACGTCAGCCGCGAACCATCAACCATCGCTTGAGTGTATTGGCCTCGTATTTTCAGTTTCGGATTCGGCAGGATGAGGACCGCCCGCGTGGAGCATGGCACAACAAAAGTAATCCTGTTTCGATGCCGACCCAAACACATCGTCACGGTATGGTGGGTCGGGATGCCCCTCGGCGCGAGCGAACATGCGAGTTCAGGCGAAGAGTCCCCCGAAAAATACCAAAACCTCTCGAAGCCGACACTGCGCAGCAATTGATTTCCGCCGCCAATTCATGGCGTGACCGAGCGATCTTGACGCTTCTCATCCGCACTGGACAGCGCATCGGTGACTGGGACGATGTTGCCGGACGACATGGCATCTTGGGTATGACGCTTACAGATGTTGACGACCTACGCAGAACGATTACGGTGCGCCTCAAAGGAGCACGTGACGAGCATCGCGTGCCCGTCACCGACGACTTCTGGCCTTTGCTTCAACGCTATCTCGCGGAAGAACGAAGGCCTGGGAGCAGCACGTATGCCTTGTGGCTCGCTCTTCGAAGAGGAAAAGGTGCGCCGTTGTCTTATCTTGCCTTTGAGTCTTCCTTGCGCTACATCAGCCGAAAGGTTGGGGTCCGCGTTCACGCCCACATGTTTCGTCACGCGTTCGCCCAGAGCGTGCTCGACGTCACGGGAAATCTTAAAGTGGCTCAGGACATCCTCGGTCACTCCCAAATCTCAACAACGGCCGACCTGTACACGCATGTTGATCACGCCGCGATGGTGAAAGCCGTAGTGGCTGTTAAGAGGAGTTTTGAGAGAACTGCAGCCCCGGCTTCTCTGGTACCCGCGATTCATCAGGAGGCCTACGCCTTTCCTTACGACGAGGTCACGCTTGAAGAACTTGAAAAAGCGTCGACACAAGAACACAGAACGCAGGAGGAACCGAATGGCCTACGCCGTCAAACCGAAATCAAATGACCAAGTTATTCGCATGGCAGTCTCCCCGGTTTATGACGGAAGTAGCTTGCTCAGACAATTGAGACAAGCTATCTCTGCCCTGCGATTCACCGCAAATGATAAATGTCGGCTAAATCAATCCTGTGAAGAATTGGTCGACGTGCTTGACAGCTGTCCCGGAAAAACTCTCCAGGCCAGGTGGCTTCACTTCGAAAAGGACGTCTGGCCCGGCTGGCTGGCCAATGAGAGTCGTCGCTCGCCGGAGCACCGATGGACTTGGGGTGTGCGGGTAATCGTTATGGCCCGGCTCGTAGTTCCGAGTTGGGATTGGACCTGCCATGTGCATCTCATGAAATGGATCGTGCGGCTATCTGAGACTGACCCGCTCTTCTTGCAATATGAACTACTCAGGAAGGCCGTGAATGAACTTTCCTGGGTTGCCGACATTTCCAGGATCAAGGCCATCAGGAATGGGTTGCGCATCTTGCTGACGCACGAATACAACTCCCTGAAAGAAATAACGGATGCTGACCTGAGCAACATCCCCGCTGATGCAAGGGGTGTGGACACACTCGATCGTGCTCTTTGCTCCCTCGGCGTGTTCAATCGCACACCGAAGCGAGGTGTCACTCGCAAGAGTCGCCTCGAGCGCCTTAGCCCGGACCAGATGCTAAGAATCGCGAGCATTCCGGAGCACTTCCGAGCCGCGACCACTCTCTACTTGGAAACCTATTCCACGCGAATAAGCGATACCTACGTCAGCCTTCGACACAAAGCCATTGCGCTCGCCCACTTTTGGCGCTTCATTTGTGAATCCTATCCCGAAGTCAGGACATGCGCCTCTGTTCTCCCCGCGCATGCGCGTGCCTACATCCCACACGCTCTTGAACGTGCCCGCCAGGCCCAACGAGGAGGCCCGAAAGACGATATTCGAATCACGGCGCACGCTTGGTTACTACACGTCCGAACCTTTTTTGCTGACATCTGTTCGTGGGCGACAGAGGCGGACTCGCCCTTCAAACGGCTTGCACCGCGTGTCGTTCCTCTGCAGCGGAACGACTTGCGTGGCATCGGGTTCGAAAAAGCTCGAAGACAACAGATCAGTCGCATGACGGCAAGAATCCTCGATCTAGAGCGTGAGATGCCCAATCTACGAGCTTTCGCGTTCCGCCGGTGGCAAGATGCCCGCAATACATGTGAGGACTCGGCCACCGATCCGCGAGCAAGAACGGCTGAGGTGGATACGTTCTGGGACTGGGCGTTACTAGAGATCCTGGTACAGAGTGGTCTGCGAATCGAGGAAGCCAGCGAACTCACTACGCTCGACATCCTCAAACGCAGCATGCCGGACGGGCGGCTCTATTATATGCTTCACGTGAAGCCGTCCAAATATGACCGTGCCCGTGTCGTGCCCATCGGGGATGGTCTCGGACGTGTGCTCGCCGAAATCATTCGCCACGTCAAAAGCTTTTACGGAACTGAATCTGTACCTCCTTGTGATCACTGGGACCATCGGCAAAGAAAGCCTCGCCCTCGTGCGCCGTATCTGCTGCAAGGCGTAAGACACCCTAGCCCCCTTGGGATCCAAACAATCCGGAGCCGCATCCAAACGATGTCCATCAAAAGTGGATTGAGGAGAGCGGACGGCTCGGCGCTTGTCGTCGTCCCGCACGACTGCCGCCGCGTCTTCGCTTCCGAACATCTCAACAACGACACTCCAGTGCACGTGATCCAAGCCCTGCTCGGACACGCTACGTTGGACACGGTTATGGTGTATGCCAAGCTGTACCCGCGAAAAATGATAGAGGAATATCGCAAAGCTATGCGTGGCGTTTACAGTGCCTTCCATGGGGAAGAGAGCTTTAAGAAGCCGACTCGGCAAGAGTGGGATGCGTTCGCCGCGAGCTGCAGCATGCGCGATATGGGAACTCATCTTTGTGCGCTTCCGACAGGCGAGCACTGCCCGCGAGGACTCGTCTGCCTGGGATGCAGTCATGCACAACCAAAAAAGAGTGCTGTCCCCATCTTTCAAAGAATGCTTGCCAGTCACGAGCGAGAACTGACTTCAGCGAGGAAAAGGAGCGAACCTTCGGGTCAAATCGCGGCGCGGGAATTGGAGATCGTTCGCATCAATACAGCCTTACGACGCGCCGACGAACTCGAGAGTGATGTTGCAGCCGCGATCGAGGCTGCCGCCGATGGCCTTTGTTTAGCCGCTTCCGCGCGCCGCAAAACTTAGAGACCTATCGATGAATTTCTTTGGGACACTAACGTTGGGCACTCTTGGTACCTCAACACGGCCACACACGGCTGCTCACCAGTTGTAGAGGGGATCTTTGCAATTATTACCCTCGTGGAATTCACTCTGGACCCGTTCTTGTCCCCAAATCTTACGCCCTGCTCTTTTCGGGTGTACTCGAAAGTGTTCGTTCCGTTCTGCGTAATAGCGGTCGATCGCGTCCATCGCTGCTTCAACAGAACAATAGTCACTGTTGTGTATGATTCCCCGTGCCATTCCGCTGAAAACAGATTCGATCACATTGAGGAACTGTGCCCCCGAGGGCAGTGGAGCGGTTTTTACAACCGGATATCGTTCGGCCAAAGCTTCCTTATTCCTCTGCTCAATGTGCTCGAAGAGATCCTTGGAGATGTGCCACGACGCTGCGTCCCACGATAGATAGATGGTCTGACAGTTGCGATATTGGGTCCGCAGCAGATCCATCATCTTGATCATCTCCTGGGTGTTCTTCTTGTTTGAGTAGAAGTGTGTGATCTGGTTGCGCGAAAGTTCCAAAGCGGCAGTGATAATTAAGGAGCCCTTCGACTTTTCCCATTGAGGCACCGTATAGGTTTCTTCCGGACCCACCCGCTTCCGCCCTCCTCTTTTCTTCACTGCGAACGGGCCGAATTCGTCGATCGAAAAGAAGGCTTCGTCATCTTTCAGCTTCGTGAGAATCTCAACGATGCCGTCGACCTTGGTCTGATAATGTGGGTCTTTGCTGGTAAGCACCACCCGTGCCTTCCGCCACTTGTAACCTGCGTTTTCGATGAAGGTACGAATCAAATGGCGTGACAGCGAATGCCCCTGCGTTCGCAAAATCTCCTGCATATCAGTCATTTTCCAGGTTGTTCGATTGATCTTGTATGTTGAGGGCGGCGAATGTAGCAGTGCGAAGACCGCTTGTCTGATTCGATCATCTTGCGACTTCTTCCGCGTATTCACTCTCTTAGCGAAGAGCGCCGCCGTGGATCCCTCCTGATATCGCTTCCAATACCGGCGTACTGACCTTTTAGAAAGATGGAGGAACGAACAAACCAAAGGCCAGCGGACCCCTTTCTCATGGGAGAGAACGGCCATCGCCTTCTTGCGCTGGGCAAGCGGGCCGTCCCGTGTGCCTTTCCATAATTTGTCAAATTCAAGGACATGACGAAGCTCCTTTTTCAGATCAGAATGAGGAATAACTCCTTGTTGCACTGCTCGCATCCACTCAAACACTTCGGTTCGCTCAGCAGCCAGTTGCATGCGCTGCGAGGTTAGCCCGAGCTCAATCTTTCTCTTCCTGACATACCCACGTACAGTCGAACCTGCCACCTTCAGTCCCGCCAATTCACCCTGGATTTGATGATGGATGCTCGGTGCAGAATGTCTCTGAGGGTATCGAACATCACGATCCGCCAACAAGAGGACGTCAATGAAAGGGATTGCGGGCGCCAGCTTGGTATGCTGCCTCAGAGGTACTTTCCGTTTCGGTGGAAGAGGGTTGACAAGCGCATCCCGCACCAACCGCCGGTGGACCTTAAACATCTGCGCAACTCCTCCGATGGTTCCCACTCCCTGCTGATATTCGCGTCGTATCTTTGCATACAGATCGATCTTGCCTTGCATGTTCATTCAGATTCTCCATTCTGATCAGTCAACTCCGGGGTTTTGATTGGGCCCTTTCCATTCGGGGTAATTCTCCGTGGGCGATCTTTGACCGGCGATTGAAGCTGCCTTTTGTTGTGCAATCCTCCCCATTGTCGCCCCCCGAATAAGACGCCCCGAGGGGCGTCTCATTCAAGGATCAAAAACAACAAAAGTTGAAGCAATAGGGCAAATCTCTATATAAGACCAGGCCGACACAGATGGAAAACCGCTCGCTGAACTCGCTTCCGCGGAAGGCGATCCTTCTGGCTACACCGAAAGACTAAGGCAGTTCGTCACAGAACGCGACGTCCAACTCGAATACTCGGATTCCATTTATCCGGCGCAAGGCCAGTGCACCGCCGAGAAAATCACACTCTTGCCAGGACAATCCGCCGCCGAGGAATTCAATAGTCTGGCCCACGAGGTGGCGCATAGCCTCCTTCACTTAACGGAGCGACGCGGCGAAACGACCAAGCGTGTCCGCGAGACTGAGGCCGAGGCTGTTGCTTTCGTGATCTGCGAAGCGATCGGATTGAAGGCCCAGAACTCCGCCGATTACATCCAGCTCTACGCAGGAGACAAGGAAACTCTCGTTTCCTCGCTTGAATGCATCCAGCGCACGAGCACCGAAATTCTCGCGGCAATTGTGCCGAGCGAATAGACAGACAAATCGGAGGCCCGCGATAGCGGGCCTCTCATGCTGATCTGTAGAAACTAACGAATGATGTTTGAAGTTTTGTAGCAACCTTGGCTACGCCATCGTCTGGATTCGGATGGCGGCGCCAGCTGGCGATGGCCATTCCTACTTCGCCAAATAATAGAATGACGTGCCAAGAATCGTGTGATTACCGAGAATTCCGTCCGCGTTCTTGTGGCACGCTGATCGCAGATCTCGTCGATGAACTGGCGACCGTACCGACAATTGCCTTGGACTTGGAGGATTGGGGGTCTCTGTGTCGCACAATCGACGAGTAATTCCAAGTGCAGGGAGTCTGTGTCACGAAACAATCCGGTGTTGGATCAGCAAGAGTTGCGTCGTTTGAGGGGTCTAAGACATGGGGGTCTAAGACATGGTGTCCTTTTGAGAAATGGTGGACGAGAGGGGATTCGAACCCCCGGCCTCCTCATTGCGAACGGGGAATCACTAAAGCTAAGACGCGTCGCCACAATCAGTTAGCTTTTTGAAAAGGCCGTGAATTGCCCAACTCGCCCAACTGAATCGTACAGCTTCTTCATTAACCGACAGCTCAGCTCGCGTTCGCAATCTCGGCGCCTCCAATACCTCCACCTTCTGGGAGAGGAGACTAGGCATTTCCATTGCGTTCGAATCCGGCCGTGAGTGCTGGCTCCGTATGTTCGGCCAGGGAAGGGAACACAAGAAAAAATCAATTTCAGTCAGGTCTTTGGGTCTTTGCCGGACAGGCTGTCGGCCTGAGCTGATGCTCCTGACTCCGTCCGCCTCGAGCTTGCGCCAAGTCATTCATTTTCTGGGTGTACGACGATTTGGCGAGTCACAGGAATTTTTGCGGACCACAGGTGTTACCTTTTGCTGCGAACGCACCTGGGCCAGATCGAGAAGTATAGAAACCGAGCGAAGCAGCGAAGGAGCTGTTCTGATGGAGCTCGGAGCATGCCACGAATGTGCTAGTGGGAGCAATCTAGCGTTGCACGTAGATTTCTGTTCACAAATTCATCGCGTACGGATTCTTTGCGGAGGACAGGCCACTGGCGGAACGATCACTCGTAGCGCAGGGCGATCATCGGGTCCACGCGCATGGCGCGTCGCGCTGGAATGTAGCAGGCAAACAACGCCACACCCGTCAGGAGGATCGCGACGCCCGCAAACGTGATGGGATCGGAAGCGCCGACGCCGTAAATCAATTTGGCAATCAGCCGCGTCAATAAGAGCGCCGCGGCGAGACCGAAGGCCACGCCAATAAGGGTGATTTTCATCCCTTCGCCGAGCACCATGCACAGCACGTCGCCGCGTGACGCGCCGAGCGCCACGCGGATGCCGATTTCATGCGTGCGCTGCCCGGTGAGATACGAGATCACGCCATAAATTCCAATAGCACAAAGTACCAGCGCCAGCGCGGAAAAAACGCTGAGTAGAATCATCGCCAACCGCTGCGTGGCGATGGAATTGGCAACAATATCTTCGACAGCCCGCGAGCCGTACACGACGGTGCTGGGATCCGCTCTCACCGCGGCTTCGCGAATCGCATTCACGACGCTGAGTGGTGAAGATGTTGTTCGCGCAACGTAACCGGAGCCCCTCGACAGCAGTGGCCAGAAGCGGTCCGGCACTTGCCACACCGGCAGATAGAGCTGCGCCTGCAGTGTCTCGTGCCTTTTGTCGCCCAGGCCCCAGTGTTCGACGTGGCCGACGACGCCGACGATCTGAGGCTGAATTTCGAGCAGACCAATGTTGATGCGCTTGCCGACGGGATCGACAATCGGTATCCAGTTTCCAGGACCAACGCTCTTGATTTCGCATCATCCAGATCAAACGATGTGATCTTCTTCAGGCCAACATCACCGCGTCGGGTGCTCCACCCGAAAATCGCATGGAGACAATTGCGACGTTCCATTTTCCGCTGAAGGCTGGGTCCCTGGTCTCAGACATGAACCGCGCAGATCTCGACTGGAAAAATGGTAGTTTCACATGGCGCTATGAGAACAAATTGACGGTTGAGCGGGCTTTTTCGATCCGCTCCTATCACCTCATCCCATATATTGCCGCCGAACCATATTACGAGAGCCAGTACCAGAAATGGAGCACCACCGCTCTCTATGCAGGTGGACGGTTCCCCGTAGGCAAACACGTCGTATTCAATACCTACTATGAGCACGAAAACAACACTGGCAAGAAACCGAATCAGCAGCAGAATTATGTCGGGCTGGCTCTGTATCTTTACTTTTCTCTGGCGAAGAAGTGAGACTCGAATTGCTACCGAGGATGCCGGCAGAGCGTCAGCATTCCACGCGGTTTCTGCCCAGTTGCTTTGCTTTGTAAAGCGCTCCGTCGGCCCGGGCGAAGGTCTGGGCCATGGTCTCGCCAGGCCTGTACTGTGCGACTCCGACTGATACGGTTAGCGGACCCATCGAGCGCACGACAGGAATGTCGAGCGTGCTGATTCGATTGCGCAGCCGCTCGGCATCGAGCACCGCACCAGCCAGCGCAGTATGTGGCAGGATCTGGACGAACTCCTCGCCACCATACCTTCCGAAGACATCCGTCGAGCGCAGGCCGTCCCGCACGGCCCGCGCGAATGCCTGGAGGACCTGATCTCCGGTCAAGTGATCGAATTTGTCGTTGTAGCGTTTGAAGAGGTCGAGGTCGATCACGCAGATCGAGAGTGGTTCGTCGGTAGCATTGGCCCGCTGTATCGACTCTTCCATGGCGACCATCAAAGCACGACGGTTGTAGACGCCAGTCAGATCGTCATAGCGCGCCTTTTCCTCGATATCTTCCAGCTTGATGCTAACGTCGACAAGGTTTCGCTGGAGCCGCTTCACGCTCCCTCCGATCAACACGAGCCAGGGAAATGTTATTGCAATCACGACGAACTGAAGCATGTCCACGCGCAGCATGTCGAGGTCGTGGTTGTCGGCGTAGCGAAGCCAGATCACCAGAGCGAAGGAGGCCAACGAAACGGAGCCAAGCATGGCGAGCTTCCTCCCGCTGAAGCGAAGCATGCCGAACATCAATGCGACGAAAAAGAAGGCGGTGAAGGCAAGTCGAGTGTCCGGTGCGCGGTAGACGACGAACAGCATCGTGAACACGGCTGCAAGAAGCTGAAATACGGTCAAGCTCGGATCTCGGAAACCGCAGTTAAGCCCCAGGCGAAAAGCAATAAAAAAGCCGAGAATCGCCGCCGCGACGATCGCGCAAGCCTCGAAAAGCGTCTCGCGATCAACTTTGTCTTGCGTGTAAAAGATGGCCAGCACAAGCACGTACAGGACCGAAAAAATACTGGCCAGCATGAACCTGCGCAATCGCAGGTGTTGTTTGGACTCGTCGTGTGACGGTGACGGGGTCTCGGAAATCAGATCGCGCATGGATGCATCGATGTGGCGGCGCATTGCGCTATCGCCCATTGATAAGCGACAGATCGGCCGATGTCAATGCATTTCGGTATTCCTTCGACGGTCTTCGCGCCCAGTCACACGACGCACGACGAATTGTCACGCGCTCAGGATCGGCGTGCAAACCTCAAGTAGCCGTTGGCCGAGAAGCACGATCAACGACCGTTTCGGAACGCAATGGGCTACGGCCGGTGTTGGCCGAGGTTGTGTAAAAACGCGGAAGTTGCCTAAACGAAGAAATTTCCTACACTGAAGCATCGGATTTCTTCGGGGCGGCAACATGAAGCGATTCATCGAAGGCGAGGACCGAACCTAGGATGATGGTTAGCTGGCCCACAAGATTTGCTGTCTGTCCGTAGAACGCGCCCAAG
This sequence comes from Candidatus Acidiferrales bacterium, assembly GCA_963792145.1. Classification (GTDB taxonomy): domain Bacteria; phylum Acidobacteriota; class Terriglobia; order Acidiferrales; family UBA7541; genus Acidiferrum. The sequence continues at coordinate 11,998 of CAWBVH010000029.1, read as the reverse complement.
GGATCGCACCCAAACCTAGCAAGAAGTGATACCCCCTTAGCGAATCATGGCAGCAAAGAAATCGGATAAGAGGCGGCGTCGAAAGTCGCGCATCAAGACTCGCCCAACACCACCCAAAGAGGACATGCGAAAGAATCCTCCGCTTACCATTCTGCAGACGCGCTTCATTTCCGCACTCGCCACAAGCAACAGCGCAACAGAGGCCGCCGGAAAAGCGGGATATTCGCCCAAAAACCTCGACAAATCAGCGCACCAGGTGATGAAGGCACTGCGCGGGAGAGTGCCGCAGATCCTCGATGACCTCGGCCTCGACGAGAAATTCGTTATAGAGAATCATTTAGCTCCAAAACTCACCGCAAAGCGCGTCCACTACTTCCAGAAAGATGGGGAAGTCACCGACATCCAGCTCTCTGAGGATCTCCCCACGCAGATGGATGCTATCCACAAAATCTTCATGCTGCATGGGAGTTACGCTCCTCGCGATCCGAAGGAAGCAGAGCAGTTTGGCGTGAAGATCATTCGAGTGGATATACCGCGCCCAGCGAATGAGTTCAACCAATTCATCGACGTCATCCCCGAGTCGGCGCTCTCGCGGCACGGAGTGAAGCCGGTGACCAGCACACCAACGACCGGGAAGCCACCGGCAAAGCCACCGACAAACGAAGATGAGAGCTGATGCAATGCCCTCAGTGTGAATCAAACGAATGCACGAGCTGGGCTTACGATTACGGCACGTAGGCCTCTTGCCTTTGCCGAATTGCGCTGCACGGAATAGTTATCGGCTCCGTTGAGTTTGCCCTGCTCGTCCTCTCCAGTCTCATCCTCGATGAGCGTTTCTAGTTCATCGGATCGGTATGGCGACGGCGCATTTCCAAGTCTTCTTGGCCACTTTCTTACGTGATTTTTTCCCAGCCACGTTGCATCTCCATCGAACGGCGAGGCTCCATCTGTATTCCCCGATCGATAAATCGACAAGTTTGAATTTAGGGGCTAAGGTTTGCCCGCGACTAAAGGTGCACCAGAAGGGCACCGGGAGCGAAGCCAAGGCGATCGGTTTTTCCAGAAATCCGAAATCGCCTTTGTTTTATTGATGAATTTGGTGGACGAGAAGGGATTCGAACCCTCGGCCTCCTCGTTGCGAACGAGGCAAAATCTAAGCTAAGACATGGTGTTGCAACCACTTAGATCAAAAGAGGGTGCTCTCAGATGGAGTACTTGGAGAACTGCTGATTATGTCGGCGCCGACGAGATTCGAACTGCGACCTTCTGCGTGACGGGCAGAAGTTCTTTTCAGCTAAACGAGGCGCCGCAGAGAAAAGGGCGTTGGGTTCGATCCCCACCGCCCCTACCAAACCTCAAGAAACAAAAGACTTTTCCTATGCTGAGTCAGCAATTCAAGCCTGAGTCAGCAATTGACTCGGACTAATGGCATCCGCGAGTTCCTCAATAGCGTCACGCTGCGATTGAGGAACGACGTGCGCGTATAGTCCAAGGGTGATTCTAGGGTCACTGTGACGTAGCTGCGCCCCCACGGTGGTGATGCTCGCACCACGGTCAATCAGCGTAGTTGCGACACCGTGTCGGAACGCGTGGAAGCCCGCGACTTGAATCCCCAACGATGACAATAACGGGCGTAGCTTCTTTTCCCGTAATTTGTTCGCTGAGAACGGGCGTCCGTGCCGATTTGCGAACAAGAGACCGAGACCGTTTTGGCGAAAGTGTTTCGAGGCCAAAAAGGCCTTTAGTCGGGTAGCGAGAACGGGCGGCATTGGCAGAGATGCGATGCTCGCTTCGCTCTTCGGAGTACCCAACGTTCCTGCGTAGACCGACGACCGAACGTGAATCAGCTCGCGCTGATAGTCCAAGTCCTCGACCCTGAGCGCAAGAACTTCCCCTATCCGCATTCCCGTAGAACTCAACACAAAACAGATTGTCCCAAGTGGCTCATCGGCGGACGAAACAATCCGCGCCATTTCGTCTGCCGAGAAGTACCGAGGTTTTACTTTCACCTTTCGAGGCAAGGACAAGTCAGAAAGTGCGACCTCTGGGACTTTGTAGCCCCACTTGCGGGCCGAACTCAGAATCGAGGAGAGCGTCAGCAAAACGTTTTCTATCGTCTTTGCCGTTCGCTTTCCAGACGCGAGAGTTGTGGCGAAGGTTTGCATTTTCCTGACAGTCAAATCCGTCAGTGGGCACTCACCGAGGAGTGGCAAAATGTGCCTCCTCAAATGAGATTCCGCTGAACGTCGAGTGCTGGGTTTGAGCGATACCGCAGCATGCTCCCTCCACTCCACGACAGCCTTTGCTACAGTGTCGGAAGTTTTGGGCACTGGCGGGGTCGCTTGGTTTGCGGCGTTGACGGCATCAAGGATTGGCTGAAACGCTGCACGGGCCGCTCGCTCGGATAGTCCGATGAACGTCTGGCTTCGTTGCTCCCGTTTCATTGTGCCGTCAGGTTGCAGCGTATCGACACGCCACATTCCGACCCAATTGTCGCCTCGCTTTACAAACGTTCCTTTCTGAAACCGTCTCTTAGGCACTGGACCTCTTTTCGTGCCCGAGATTGACGGCGTTGCAGTCGAGACAATATCACAGGCAGAATCGGGTGGTGAACTGCCTCCTGTGCAGAATGCGTCGAGTTGGGTTTGTGACATACGGGCCTCCAGAACAGAGACCCGTTTCTCGGCTGATGCCGAGCCGCGGTGAATATTACAAGGTTGTCGCGGTCCGCGAACGGAGACAATAGTAATAGTTTCCTATGCAAGACTTGAAAAACAGAAAAACAATCGTTCGCCGATTTCAGAGAAACGACAGAATTCGGGCTACGTTAGTGGTTTTTCTGCGTTTGTAACCGTAACGAAATCTGCAGGTTGAGCCTGGCTTTTCGGATCTACCGTATCATGTTGCCAGGAACGGACTTTTGCGGGCATAAATCCCCTCCCAGCAGTAACACATGTACTCATGAAAACAGGCTATTTACCGGCCAGCTCCTTCCGCTTCCTCTTGTTAAGGACGACATCCGCGACGAGCCTGACTAGCTCGCGCTCTACCGCCGCAGGCGCTTCCGGCAATTCGACGCCGGGTACAGGGTCAGTTTCTGGTAGCCGCGCCATCCTTCGAGAACAAATCGTCTTTCGTAGTTAGCCTGCGGCGCTACCGTTCCCAACAGAACCTGCGGTGTTCAAAGTCGAAGGCAATTTTCCAGAACTGCGGACCCCGACGCCCAAAACGCCGTCAAAATTGTCCCCGTCATCTTTCCGGTCATCGACGACAAATGCAATTTGCGAACCGATGTTCACCTTACCAAGATAAACCTCGGGAATCCGCACCCGTCTGCGCTGAAATGTTCCGCTGACGTCCATTACCCTTTCTGTTCCGAGCGCCTGAAAATCAGGGGAGTCGGACAAACTGCTTTGAAAGAGCATCAGGTCCGGACCGCCGGTGTCTACCACCAGGTGCATTTGACGATGTTGCGAGTTCATTTGAATGGTCACGACCGGCGTATCGGTTTCGAATGGGGCGGAGAAGCTAAGGCTGCCGGCCGGGCCGAAGAGCATCTCCTTCGTTCGATAGTTGATGCTAAAACTGCTTTTCCTCAGCACATCCATTCCAACAATCGCGTCCACCCTGTAACCGAGGGCCTTCTGAAAATACGAGAGATCTTGTGTCAGAACGGGAAGGGACTCTACTCGAACCGGGCCCATGAGCAATGATGGCAGAACGACAAGGCGGGTCTGGACACTCGAATTTGAAAGGGTCACTCTGGCCGGGTTTTTCGGCCAACCCAAGAGTGTGGGCGATTTTCTGGTCCACAACGCTTGGGTAGGCCCCCGTGTCCACCAGGAAATGGAGCTTCTGGACATTGCCAATTGATCCTTCAACGATGACGAGGTAGCCCCAGTGCAGGTGGAATGGAAGCTTCACCGGCACGCTGTCGAATGAGTGCGTTTCCTGAACTTTGGCGTCTGGGGGAGCCGTGGACATTTGGGAGCAAATGCGACCTGGATATGACAGGGTAAGGATTAGTAGCAAGGAGCTAAAGAAAATTGAGCCATTCATGGCGTTCGCCTCCTCCGCTTTCGCGGTGAGGCCAACGCTGGATTACCGTGGCAAGTACCTCCATGCAGACGGTTTCACATGAGCGTCATTTGCACGTCATAACGCTAAGTCCTGTATTTGCTCTCTCATGTAACTTCACGCCTGAGTGGCGAGGTCGCCGACCTAGAATGGTTCACAATACCCTCGCGGGTCAGTTAGTGGTGTGGTACCTTCCCAGGTACTGTACTTGCGGCCCACTTGAGGTGTGCCTCATGCCGGTCTCCCCTAAGGTTTTGACCGCAGTTCGCTTCGAGGGCTTTGAACTCGACGTCCGAGCGGGCGAACTGCGGCGACCCGATGGAGGCAAAACACGGCTCGGCGAACAGCCTTTCCGAATTCTGATCGTCCTTCTGGAAAATCCCGGCGGCGTTGTCTTGCGGGAGACGATCCGCAAGAAACTCTGGCCGAATGACACCATCGTGGAATTCGAGCACTCCATCGGCGCGGCCATGAACCGCTTGCGGCAGGCTCTCGGTGACTCCGCTGACAAACCGAAGTACATCGAAACCCTTGCCCGGCGCGGGTATCGCTGGATGACCGAGGTGGAACGGGTGGAAGGAATTCCTGCAGTCGAAATGGACGGAAGTGCCGAACAAAAGAAGGAGATGGAAGCGGCCAGTGGCGACCTGATCGGAAGGACGGTTTCGCACTACAAAGTGCTGGAATTGCTCGGTTCAGGAGGCATGGGGATTGTCTACAAGGCAGAAGACGTCAAACTGAGCCGCCGCGTGGCCTTGAAATTTCTTCCCGAAGGAATGGCGAGTGACCCGCGGGCGCTGGAACGATTCCAGAGGGAGGCGCTCGCGATCTCAGGTTTGGATCATCCCAACATCTGCACTATTTACGAAGTGGAAGAGCACGTGGGCCAGCCTTTTCTGGTGATGCAGCTGCTAGAGGGACAAACCCTGCGCGAACGCATCGAGAGTCACAGCGGCCAGCGGGCGTGCTTTAGAAACGAGGAGTTGCTGGATATCTCCTTGCAGATTGCTAGCGGTCTTGAGGCCGCCCACCAAAAAGGATTGATCCACCGCGACATCAAACCGGCGAATATTTTTCTGACCAACCGCGGGGAAGCCAAAATACTCGACTTCGGGTTGGCCAAGTTGGTCGAGTCCGCAGAGCCGCACGAGACCCTTTCCCCGCAAAATATGCCAGACGGGGCTGCCTTGCCCGAGTCTCCCATGCGTTCAACCGTCACACGGAGCCTGACGGGCCTGGCTCTGGGAACTCCTGCTTATCTTTCACCCGAGCAGGTGAGCGGCGAAAAACTCGACGCGCGAACGGATGTCTATTCTTTCGGACTCGTACTCTACGAAATGGCCACAGGGATTAGAGCAATCGCGGGGAACACGGCTCCGGAGATTCACGAAGCGATTTTGGACCACCCGCCGAGAGCTGTCCGGGAACTGAATCCGGAGGTTTCTCGCGGGCTCGAGCAGATCGTCCATCGAGCGATCAACAAGGACCGGAAAGCACGCTACCGCGACGCTTCGGAGATGCGCGAAGACCTGTTGCGGTTGAAGCGAGGTGCTTCGGCGTCCCGGCGGCCTTGGGAGATCGGTCTTGCCGCTGCCCTAGTGCTGCTCAGCGTCGCCGGCGCGATATTCTGGGCGGCCAGGCGAAGCACTCGCGTAGAACCCCTCGCTCTGAAACCTGTTCCGTTCACCACCTACCAGGGGCATGAAGATTCCCCCACATTCTCTCCCGATGGTTCTCAGATCGCCTTCGCCTGGGACGGTAATCCTGAGACGGGGTCAAAGGGCTACGATTTATATGTGAAGGCCATCGGAAGTGAGACTCTTCTACGCTTGACGCACCATCCTTCGGAATGGATCAGCCCGGCCTGGTCGCCCGACGGTTCGCAGATCGCCTTCCACCGCCTCTCTGGAGCGGATACGGGCATCTATGTTGTTCCCGCGCTCGGTGGCCCGGAAAGAAAGCTGCGCTCTACACGCCTGCCCTACGCTGTCGACGCTCCGATTAGTTGGTCACCAGATGGCAAATGGATCGCCTTCGGAGAGCCCGATCCCGCAGAGTCCACAGACCGGATTTTCCTGTTCTCTTTGGAAACTTCGGAGACCCGGAAGGTTCCTCCTAATCCCAAGTGCGCTCTCGAAGCGAACCCTACTTTCTCTCATGCCGGCGACCGCCTGGCATACGGCTGCATGCCCATCAGAGGGGTTGCTGGAGGATCCGAACTGTATACCGTCGCCCCCTTTGGGGGCGCGCCGAAATTTATTGCCGCATCTTCGGAGGGAGGGGGATTCACGTGGTCTGCTGACGACAGCAGATTGCTTCTTCCTCAGCCGTCTGACGCCGGCTACGTACTGAACGAAGTTGCGCTGGCAGACGGCTCGTTCCGGCGCCTCGATTTCGCGGTATCGGCAAGCTGGCCGGCAGTTTCACCTAAGGGCGGCAAGCTCGCATACGGCTCTTCGTCCGCAAAGAGCAACATTTGGCGAAAGGATCTCCTCCACCCCGACGCTCCCTCCGTAAAGCTCATCTCGTCAACGCGAGACCAAGACGATGGCCAGTACTCTCCCGACGGCAAGCACATTGCCTTTCAGTCCGACCGCTCAGGTTCCGGGGAAATTTGGATGAGCGATTCCGATGGCAATAACTTGGTAAAGCTATCGAAGATGAATGGCGACACGGGGGTCCCGCGTGGGTCGCAAGATGGGGAAAAGACCGCGTTTGGCCCGCGTTGGTCGCCCGATGGGAAAGAGATCGCGTTTGGCCCGCGTTGGTCGCCCGATGGGAAAAAGATCGCGTTTAATGTAAGTCGAACTGGATACCAGGAAATATATGTCGTCGATGTTTCCGAACGGATTCCAAAGAAGCTGGTCACAGACATTCGACAAATTTATTACCCCAGCTGGTCGCGTGATGGGAAGTGGATTTATTTTAATTCCGACCAAGGCGGCTACCGTTGCGCCATGATGGGCGGAAACGCTGTTCGCGTCGGGGGGAGTCGAGTTTCTTCAGGAGTCTTTCGATGGAAAAGTCATCTATTCTGCAATCCGAGCGAAAAACACGGGGCTGATCATGTCTTCCCTCGATGGAGCTTTCTCGGAGTCGGCGGTCGAGGGGTTGCCTCCGATAGTCCACGCAGGTCTCTGGACGGTCGTTCCGGGGGGTATCTATTTCGTTCCTGTGGATGCGCCCCAGTCTCTTCGCTATTTCGATTTCGCCACAAAAAAGATCCGGCAAATCTTCGAAGCTCCTAAAAGCTTTAGCATGGGCTTGTCCGTCTCGCCGGGCGGCGACTCGATTCTGTATTCACAATCGGACGAGGACAACACCGACATCATGCTCGTCGATAACTTCCATTAGGTTGCGTTCACCGTTTAGGGGCAGGCAGTTCTTCCGTCTCGAGACAAAAGTTGGTGGCCAATAATCAGGTTGAGTGATGCCCGATAAGGGGTGCTTATCGTTGCTTCGATTTGTAAAAGGTCGGGCAGAGGCTGCTCGCACTCCGCGAGCCAGCATGGGAGGTCTGTGAAAAAGTTGCATTCAATGGCGGTGATAGTTTTCTGCCTTGCGCTAGCCCTGCTGATTTGCGGAGCGAACGCCGCCTTCGCTCAGGAAGTTACCGCCACGATCACAGGTACCGTCACCGATCCGAACGGCGCGGCCATTGTGGGTGCTGCGGTCACGGCCAAGTCGGGCGAGCGCGGTATCACTTATAATGGTGAAACCAACGATGCCGGTATCTATCGTATCTCCCAACTTCCGGTCGGTAGTTACGACCTTCGCATTGAGAAGACCGGATTTCAAACCTCTTTGTATCCCACTTTCGTCCTTCACGAAAACCAGGTTGCTCGCTTCGACGTCGAACTCAAGGTCGGCCAAGTCAGCCAGACCATCGAAGTCACCGGCGCTGCCCCGGCCCTAAAGACGGAAGCAACGCAAGTTGATACCATCATCAACGCGGCGGCCAACGACAACCTGCCTCTGGCCGCGCGCAACTATGTCCAGTTGACATTGCTGGCGCCCGGCTCGGTAACGACCGACCCCAGCAACTTCACCAGCGGGAGTAACACCACCAGTTACGGTTCCCGGCCGTTGATCAACGGCAACCGCGAACAAGCCAACAACTTCTTGCTCGACGGCATGGACAACAACCAGGTGTCGGATAACCTCCTGGGTTACACCCCGGCCCCGGATGCCATCCAGGAGATTAACCTCGTCACCAACAACGCCCCAGCCGAATTTGGAAACTTCATGGGTGGCATTGTCAGCGCCACCATCAAGTCCGGTACCAGCAGCTTCCACGGCGATGTTTGGGAGTTTTTCCGGAATGACGTCTTGAATGCGAATAGCTGGTCAAATAATTTTAATACGACTAACAATGGACAGACTTGGGATCCCTCTTCCGAAGGACAAATTGCGCTGGAATATGTTTGGCGGTACTCTCGGCGGTCCGATCATCAAGAACAAACTCTTCTTCTTCGCTGACTACCAGGGCCAGCGATTCGATATCCCAAGCTCGTCGAGCACAAACACCGTCTTTACGGCTGCGCAGCGCACCGGGGACTTTAGCGCTTTATGCGGCGCCGGATTCGACGCCAGCGGAAAGTGTCTTCAAAGTGGCAGCGGAAACGTCCAACTATACAACCCGTGCGTATCCTTTTCCGCTCCCTGCATTCCTTCTTCACCCGCAGCGACGAATCGGCAGAAGATATTCCCGTTCAACCAGATTCCGCCGGCTATGATCAGCCCAGTGGCGCAGAACCTGTTTAATTCCTCGCTCTATCCGAAAGCCATTGGTACCGGACTGCAACAAAATGCGGTCAACAGCAGTTCCTCGGCCTTCGACGTCGATCAGGGCGATATCAAGGCCGACTACAAGCCTAATGAGAAGGACACTATTTCGGGTCGCTTTACCCGCGCCTATCAGAACAATCCGTCCGCGAATTCGCAGGTGTTACTCGGTAACGACTATCAGACTGTGCCGATCTGGAATACCGTTGGCGATTGGACGCGAATGATCAGCACCAATCTTGTCAATGATGCCCGCTTCGGTTGGAGCCATATCACGCTGAATAGCGGCAATAGCTGGGCTCCGAGTGTGGGACAATTCGGCAATACCCTTGGCATCGGCAATGGCAACCCCGGGAGCCTCGACGGACTGCTGTCCCTGGGCTTTGGCAACTCCTACGTATCCAGCGTAGGGCAGGGGGAGCAGATACAAAGCTTCGATGACCATGTCTGGCAAGCCGAGGACTCCGTTACCTGGACCCGCGGTCGGCACACCTTCAAATTCGGCGGCCAATACTTCCATCAGATCATCAAGACCTCCTACTCTGGTAACAACGGCGAGCTTGGCTATCTGGACTTTGATGGCCGCTTCACCAGCAACACTATCGGTGGTGCTGCCACCGGCGCCGGGGATGGTAGCGCGGACTTCGTCCTTGGCCTTCCCGACTCCTATGGCCGCGGAATCGTCAGCACCGGCCAACCTTGGGAGCAGTCCAGTAATATCTTTGCGTTTTACGGCCAAGATACATGGCGTGTCACAGAAGGCCTGACCCTGAATCTCGGATTGCGCTACGAGGCGCACACTCCTTGGATTGAAACCAACGATCAACAGGCCAATTACAATATAGCGACCGGCAATATTGACCTTGCCAACCAGAACGGAACCAGCAGGAGTCTTTATAATGGCTTCTATGGCGGCAGAGACTTCCAGCCCCGCGTTGGCTTTGCCTGGACCCCGGAGAGGTTGGGCGGCCACACCGTTGTTCGTGGCGCTTTCACAATTTCCTCGTACCTAGAAGGTACGGGTACGAACCTCCGCATACCTTTGAACCCACCTTTTACCCCAGCCGAAATCAATACCGTCTATAACAACGTTTCGTTGCCTGCTACAAGCCTCTCAGACGGGATTGTGGGCACAGCAACAGGGACGTCTTGCGCTGCGCCAACGTACGCTTGCTACGCCGGCACCTTTCTCCGCGTTTGGGATCCGAACGTCCAGCCGGCCATCGACGATCAGTGGAACCTCACCATCCAGCACCAATTCTGGGGCAATACGACCTTCCAGATTGGCTACCTCGGTCAGCGAGCCTATCACTTGATGGTCCCCTTCGACTATGCGCAGAGGGTTCTGCTTCCTGCGACTGCCTCTTGCCCGGCGCCATGCACTGCTCCAAGCCCGTTCTTTGCCAAGAACCCGACACTCTATACCGTCATGGGTAACCCTTCCCAAAATGGCGAGGGTGCTACGGTCGCCGGTACGCAATCGAACGGCACGATGATGTACAACTCGCTGCAGGCCGTCCTCCAGAAGGAGATGAGTCACGGTTTGCAATATCAAGTGTCCTACACCTACTCGAAATGCATGTCCGACAACTCCGGTTATTATGGGGCGTGGAATGGTGCCATAAGCGCCTCGCCATACTGGCAGAACGTGTACGACAAGAAAGCGGAATGGGCGCCCTGCTATTACGATGCCACTCACGTCATTTCAGCCTATGCGATTTATGACCTTCCATTTGGCCGTGGAAAGGCCTTGGGCCATAACATGAACAAAGTCTTCGACGCAGTTGTCGGCGGCTGGTCGGTTAGCGCGATCGTCAGCTTCCGCACCGGCTTCCCTATGGCAATAGCGCCAGCCTGTGCTCGGCTTTGGTGGTGTCGCTGATCAGTCCGGGACCTATTCTCGCGGTCCGCGCCCCGATTGCAATTCCGTTCCGATCGTTACCGGAGAAACCCCGATCACCACACCGGGAGTCGGTGGCTTCCAGTGGTTCACCAACAATGGCAACTTCACTACGCCAGCGCCTGGGACCTTCGGCAGTTGCCCAAATCAACTTGGATACCTGCGCACGGCGCATTACACCAAGGTAGACCTGAGTTTGCATAAGGACTTCCAGATTACGGAGCGGTTTAAGCTGCAATTCCGGACCGACCTCATCAATGCGTTCAACCATGTACAGCTCAACGCACCATACCCTTGGGACTTGGGTCCGTCGTTGGGACAGGTTACCAGTGCCCAGCCTCCAAGGAACATCCAGTTGGCGCTGAAGCTCTACTACTAAGCAGGGGCTGCAAGGCAATTGAGTTAGCGGCTTCGGCTGCGACAATTGGAATCCATTTTGAGAAAACTGAAAAACGACAAAGAGCCGCCAATTTGTGCGTTTTTAGCTGTTTACAACAAGCTTTCCAATCTTCGGACGCGTAGCCCACGAGAATGTCTTTCGTCAGCAGAATCAGCAATTGAAATTGGTAGGCGGCTGCAACGCCATCAAATCGCGGGACTTAAAAATAGGGGGTCGTGTTCGATCCCCACCGCCCCTACCATAAGTCCCGTTGAATCCGTTGGCCTTACTCGTCAAGACTCCTTGAATTGATAGCGCAGAGAGGGAGTTTTGCGCCGGAGTTGCGCCCAAATTTCAACCTTCATTTTGAGGAGGTAAAAGATGCCCTCAATCAGGACTCGGATGCGTGTCTTACGAGCAGAGCGGGAATGGTCGCAAGCTACACTCGCCAAAAAGGTTGGGGCATCGCGTGCGTTTATTAACGCCGTTGAGAAGGGCCGATACCAACCTGGTCTACGGCTGGCATTCAAGATTGCACGCGCATTGGGAAGCTCATTGAACGCCCCATTCTGAATTCGCCATACAGCTACCCACCCGGAACGTCATTAGGAGCTTGATAGCGAAGGGCAGCCCACACAAAAGATTATTGAGACTCGGCGTCGGGCAGAATTCATTACTCCGATTCCGAAACCCAAGAAGCAAAAGCGGAAACCCGCCCAAGACACACTGATTTTCGACGAAGGCAAGGGACTTCCACAGAAAAAGCAACAGCAGTACGACCCAACCTCAATTATCAAGGAACTACGCTTTCAGGTAGATCAGTGGCGGAAGCTTCCGAGTCCCAACAAGCAGACGGA
>CAWBVH010000028.1:0-159352 GCA_963792145.1 Candidatus Acidiferrales bacterium | reverse complement strand
GTTGTTCATTGCCCCTCCTCCCGCAGTTCGCGAATGAGATTAGATAATGTCTTTTTCTGTTTTTGGGTAAGGTTGTCCTGCTCATTCTTGTTAAAAACCATCAACAGGAAAATCTAGGCGCGTTGTAAAAGCCGGAAACTCTATGAACTCTAACACACTGTTATACTCCAACAGAGTAGTACCTTTGTCAAAAGGGCTCGCTGTGCTATATCGTCAGTGACAGACGGGCGCCGAATATACCCGGAACGGGGATTTTGCCAGCTATTAAGAACGGCCGGACGAAGAAATGCTTGCCCTCTGGCGAACCGGTGTCGAGGAAACGCCCGGGTCGGAGTAAACGGTCCCTCCAGACGTGAACTGATGCCGGTGGCTGTTGGTCCAGCCCATCGCCATCTGGATGACGGCGTGCAGCCAACCGAGGTTCGCTTCGCCAGGCACCCGCAGTCGCCGCCAGATCGGCGGTTTGACCTCGGCCAGAGTGATCTTCAAATGGTAGATGCTTCCACGTCCGGCGACCGGAATGCGCGATTTAATGTGTGCGATCATCGCGCGAAGACTACTCCGTTTGGCACGGGCCGGCAAGGTTCGGCTTCAGTTGCCCTCCCCCCAATGTAGCTCATCATCAGCTGTAGAGATCGGAGCGGGTGGCCGGCCCACTCCAGGCTGATGAAACTGAACAGGCGATGCTCGACAGGATTCCACTTGCTGGCACCAGGGGGACAGTGGCACACGGTAATGATAAGGCCGTGGACTCGGGTAGCGGTTTGGTAGCGGCTGTATTTCCGTATTTCCAAACGCGCGGCCGGTAGCCATTGCTGCCTCCGCTGTCACAGAGCAGCAGGATTCCCTTCATGCCCGGATAGGTGGTCCAGCCGAATTCCAAGATCCATCGGCCCAGGCAGTCCACGGCGAATTCTGCCTGTCCCCGTCTGATGTCTCTTGGTTTATTATCTTATTCTCAGTTGCCGGAAGGAACCAGCATGGGACATTACTGCAGGATTTGCGGGCGCGAACGTCCGAACGAGCAATTCTCCGGCAAAGGTCACAAAATCCATGTGTGCAAGCGTTGCAAGGCCAGGCCGAAGAGCGAGCGCCAGGCCATTGAGGACAAGGACGACATCTTCGCCTTTCTTGAGCAATCGCACATTTCCGAAAAGAACGTGGCCCACCTTGAACGGATGGCGAAGTCGGGCAATCCGCAAGTGGCCAGCCTCGCCGCAATTGTTTTGGATGTCGCCCGTGTTAAGCCATACAAAACCAGAAGACTCAAGTTCCTTGCCCACAAGTATCCGGAATTGCTGGGCAAGTTGAGGGACATGGGTTTGATTTTTGCCTAGTCTGGATACTTAATGTTCTCACCCTTGTGCTCTTGCTTCTTTAACGATATGTCCTTGCAGCGCGCGGGAAATGCCCTTGGGCGTTCCGGTCAAAAAGAATGAGCATCAACGCGAATCGGAGCTTCCAGACTGCGTGCTGCAAAGTCCAGTACCGCGGTGACCTGTTCCCGCGTCACGTCGAACTGTTCCATGATTTCCTCGATGCTTAGGCCATCCTCTAGGTTTTCAAAGATGGTAGCCCAGGCAGGCGGGTCCCACGGAAAACCCACGCCCCGCTGACTTTTCCGGGCACACTTTCCACCGCCGCCAATTTTCTCCAATCCAGTGCCATGCGCGCCTCCTTAATTAACTCCGTTCTAGCTGAAAGTATAGGAAACCTGACGCTTATTTAGATTTGGCTTTTCAGTTTCGCCAGGCAACATCCAATTGATTTTCGGGTATTTCCTCGCCGCGGTCGAGTTGATTGATGCCGCTCCTGATCTTTCGTTGGCTGTCTCCCGGTTCTCCAAGAGCCAACGATCCTGTTCCTCCTGGGTCTCCAAACCGAGTAGGCTCCTCGACGCTGGCAGAGCCGGTCGTCTGAAGCTGTTTCTTGATTCTGGCCTCAAGGCCCCCTTCGTGGATTTCGATATTCACGTCCTAAGTACGCCCCTTTGTTTCAATAGATTCAATTCACCCTCCGAATCTTTGTGAACTCGCGAATTCGTCTCTCCCGTTTGGCATGTTTGCAATGATCTGGAGTTCTCCGCCCATTGCTTCAATGATCTTGCTCAAGGTGCTGATATACATGTCCGAGCGCCTCCCCATTTTGGAGATGGAAGCTTGTTTGACGTGAAGCGTGTCTGCAAGCGATTCCTGGGTTAAGTCCATAGCCTCGCGGAGTTCAGCAAGGCCCATTTCTGAAATCATTTTCTTAGCTGCCTCTTCGCTGCGAACGCGCGCTTCACGAGACATTTTTGTCTGAAGTTCTTTGAAGTTCCTGGCCATTTCTATTGCTCCTCCTTTTTCAGAGTTTCCAGATGCCGGTCATAGAGGGCATCCGCAATCGGAACAAATTCTTCATACCAACGGTCATTTCCCGTCTTGTCACCGCCGATCAACAAATCGCGCAACGGCGCGGATCAAAAGCAAAGAGCACCCGATACGGCCTTCCTGAATGCTGTACCCGAAGTTCTTTCATGTTCGGATGACGAGAAGAGTGAATGAGATCGGCATGGGGACGAGGAAGCCCTGGACCGATTTTCTGGATAGAATCACTTTGGCGTTCACGTCCACCTGTTCAGCCTCGGTCAGGCCATCCACCAGTGAAAGAACTCGTCTGTAAATTCGACCTCCCATTCCATTGGAGGAATATAGCTCCGAAGCTATGTTTTGTCAATCCCGGAATCGACCTGGCAGGCATGTCAATATTCGCTGAGCTTTTGTCTGCCGCTTTCCGTCTGTAAGGCGACGGCTCTTTCGGGGCGCATCAGGTAAGTGCAGGAGGAGACAGACGGCGATACGGCAGCCCTTTCGCGAAATCTCCTGTCCCTCAGCGTGAAATCTTTTTTGCGGAAGTGCGTTCTATATGAAATGGGTGTTACTCCCGAGTGGACAAACCGCGTACTTTCTCTTCCCGGCTATCAGTTTTCAGAATTCCCTCGCGCATGTCCATTGGGAGGTTTGACACACAACAATCCACATGGGGGTATTCATGAAATCGACCCAAGACGTCCCCTCAGACCAACGGTACTTTTTGAATGCGGTGGCCCCCTCTGGCCGAAGCATCGGGCCGTGTGTGTTTTTCGTGGCTCAGGGCATCGCCGACCAGGCGGTTTCCTATGCGGAAAAGTTCCTCGGTGATCCGTGTGTTGCCGTCAACCTTTTAGAAGAGGCTGCTGCATCCGTTTCGGAAGTGATTCGGGCCAAGGAAGCCGCTCAGATCGCTCCCATTCGGGACGTGCGCCGCTACCTCTTTCGAGTCTTCTTGAGGAAGGTGGCCGAAGCAAGGAGAAACGAGACCCCATACGAAGAGATCAGCCACTGGTATTCCCATCCCTCCGATGATAGCCGCGGCGACGGGCTGGATAGCGAGATACTTCTGACCCAGATTTTGGGCCATTTCGACAGCGTTGCCCGAGAGATGATCCTACGCCATTCCTGGAGCGAAATCGCTTCGGAATTTGAACTGTCAAACCATGCGGCGAGGGTCAGGCTGAAAGGTTTCAGCTTTTCTTGAGGCCCAGGTAGCGATCGAAGCCCTCCCGCGCCGCCGCCTTCTCTTCGGCGACATCTTGTCCACCGCCTCGCTGGAACAATTGCTCCCGCGTTACCAGTTCCGGCTTGTCCGCACTTGTCCTGCTTGCGCATGGGCTTTTTTTACCCGGTCGATTATAAGACGAACCCGGTTAGCACTGTAATGGTAACGTGCCGGCGATCTCGAGAGGAGTCGCCGCACATCTTTGAGCAACACAAACAGGTGCGACCGCGAAAATCGAACCTGTCGAAGACTATTAATTCTGTCCTCTTTGGGGTAGAATAATTGCATGGAAACCATAGAATATACTCCGGCGCAGGCTTCGGCTGTTGCGAATCTGCCGCTTCCGGCCGTTCATAAGCTTATCGAACGCCGCCTCATTCGACCGCGGCGGCTCCGCACTGGCCGCTCCATCCAACGAATGCTCAGCCGCGAACAGGTCCTATATCTACGCCTCGAAGCGGAGGGCGTGCGGCTGTTGCCGATCGCCGCTCGTCGCGCGATCGCCAAGAAGATTGAATCGTCTCCCGAAATTGACGCCGTAGTTCTGAAGGAGGGTTCGGCCCTCGTAATTCAGGTGAAGTCGGTGCGACTGGAACTCGACCAGGCCCTGAAGAGACTTGAGAGTGCAGAGAACATGATTGTTTCCGACCCCGAGATTATGCGCGGTACCCCTGTGTATCGGGGGACGCGCATTCCAGTGGAACTTATTGCCGACATGTTGAACCAAGGGGCGAAACCAGGAGAGATCCTCGACGGCTATCCAGCTCTGGATTTGGAGAAAGTCGAGCTCGCACCTTTTTATGTCCAAGCCTTTCCGCGCCGCGGCCGTCCGGCCTCCCGCCCTTGGGCAAAACGAAAGCCGATTCTCTTAACCCGGCATGGCCGTGCCCTTGCGGGGTGACAGTGAAGCTCTTGATCGACGAATGCCTGCACACATCTTTGGTTGAACCAGCGCATGCGGCGGGTCACGTCGCGCATCATGTCAATTATCTCGGTCTCGGCGGCTCGAAAGACTGGGAACTCATGGCCACCATCCGCCCCCAGGACTATACGTTTGTAACGAATAATCGTTCCGATTTTCTGGCCCTCCATGGACAAGAACCGTTGCATGCCGGAGTGATCATTATCGTTCCCAATGTCACGCCTATTCGTCAGCGAGAACTCTTCAGCGCGGCGCTTGAGCATATTCGCGCACGGGATCTGACCAATACGGTCGTTGAGGTCAAATATTCAGGAACTGGCATCAAGTGTTCCTCACCAGGCAAGGTGACAAGGCCAAAGGTGGGGCCAAGGACCACGTCGTGAACGGAAAGATGACGGGTGGATTTGCCGTGTTGGCCTATCCGCGGAATACAGGAATTCAGGAATCATGACGTTCGTCGTCGACAAAGATGGCGTCGTCTATCAAAAGGACCTGGGTGAAAAAACAGTGGAACTTGCTCAAGCTATGGAGCAATATGATCCGGGCGATGGCTGGAAATCAGCGATTTAGTCCCCCTCGAAGCACAGGCGAGCTTTGACAAGCGGCAGGTGGTGGTCTTGACGAAACGAGCGTAGAAATCAGCAAGGTCGGCAAGGATAGCGTAAAAGTGACTAAGGGAACAATCGTGAAAGTGGATAGTGGCGCAAAAACTGTGGTGGTGAAGACTGCGGATGGAACAGAAAAAACTTTCGACTTCACCGAAAATGCCGGAAAAGATATGGGCAAGGCGGTCGGTGCAGGCACCGACTGGGAGCAAGGTGACGGTGTACTACACGGAAGAGAGTGGAAAGAAGATTGCCCACTTCTTTGGATTTTAACCATCGCTCTTAAGTGCAAGCACGCCCCGGGAGCTCAAGAATCCTCCGAACCGCGGCCCCGGGCTTCGGTTTACTGAAACGGTGGTGCCATATCAATCGAGGCGTCAGAGCTCCTTTCCCACCGCCTCGCAAGGCTCAACCCTTGGTCACAGGTAGAAGGAAGTTATTCGTGCTCTCTCGAGCCTCATATTTGCTGCTGGTTTTGTTGTCGGGACCTTTCGTTCTACATGTGTTGGCAAACCGTGCTAGCCAGAACAAAACTCTCGCCGGGACATCGTCGGAGGAGGTGAACCTAGCGCCACCTCCTATCCAAGTGCCCGTCGGCTCTGTTCCTCAATCTTCGCCCGGCCAGCAGCAAAGTCCTTCGGCTAACCTCTCGTTGCCGCTCAATTTTCAGCGGCACACCGGCGATCTGGATGGCATGGTCAAGAGGCACGAGATTCGCGCACTCGTCGTGTACAGCCGCACGGGGTTTTTCTACGACGCAGGTCAACCAGAGGGAATTTACTACGAAGCTCTGAATGAGTTTCAGCGCTTCGTGAACCAAAGGTTCAGAACCGGCGCCTTGAAGATCAATGTAACTTTCATTCCGGTTAGACCCGAGCAACTGGAACAAGCTCTTTTGGAAGGGGTAGGCGATGTCATTGCCTTTGGCGTGATTGTCACACGAGAACGGGGGAAAGGAGTATTGTTCACGACCCCGATAGATTCGCATGTGAAGCAGGTTATTGTGACCGGGCCCAAGGCCCCTACGATTACGGATCTCGAAGACCTTAGTGGGAAAGAAATCTACGTTAATCCAGTGACTGCATATTTCGAGAGTCTTCAACAGTTGAGTGAGTCATTTCAGAAAGCTGGCAAACCACCAATCTTGATAAAGCCCGCCGACCCTGACCTAACGGACGAAGACCTACTTGAAATGGTTGGAGCAGGATTACTTCCCGCCACGGTCACGATAAACATCCGAGCCGAATTCTGGGCAAAAATATTTCCATTACTCGTTATCCATCCCAGCATCAAGTTGGCAGGCGAACAGCAGCTAGCTTGGGCGACCCGCAATGACAGTCCGCGTCTAAATCAACTGCTTGACGAGTTTGTCCGAGGTCATTCGCTTGGCACCGAATTCGGGAACATTGTGTTCAGACGGTTCCTCCAAAATACTAAATGGATTAAGAATCCTACTTCGGCAGAGGAACTCAAGAAATTCCGTTCTTACATTACTTATTTTAAGAGATATGCGAGTGAATACGATTTCGACTATCTAATGATGGTGGCCCAGGGATATCAAGAATCCGGGTTGGACCAGAGTCTAAGAAATCCGAGTGGTGCGGTCGGTATTATGCAAGTGATTCCGAAATACGCCGCGGCCTCACCAATCAACATTCCCAACGTGGAAATTGCGGAAGAAAACATCCATGCCGGCGCGAAGATGATGCGCAACATGGCGGATACCTATTTCACCGACGAACAGCTCGACCCACTGAACAAGACATTGATGCTTTTCGCATCTTACAATGCCGGGCCTAACAGGATTGCGGAGCTGCGGAAAAAGACAGCAAGAGAAGGCTTAAACCCTAACAAATGGTTCGGAAACGTCGAACTCGTTGTGGCGCGAGAAGTCGGGCAACAAACAGTTCAGTACGTCAGCAATATTTATAAATATTACGTCGCCTACAAACTAGTGCTGGAGCAGTCAGGACTTCCGTAAGGCTTCGACTCTCGGCCAAATTCCGATTTGCGCGGCCTGCAATCCAGCAATTCGCTGGCGGGAACTCCCTCTTGTCCACACAAAACTGGGGCAGTCGTATTCCTATAAACACAATGGGACAATACTCGGATAGATCAACAGATGAAAACGTTTCGGGAAAACGGCTCCGGAGAGGAGATACCGTGAGTGAAGTCAAGCGAACTCTAAAGCATCGAATCGTCCACGAGGCGAGAGAGTACCTCGTGATCTCTCTTTACCTCTTTGTCGTGTTCTCCTTGTTTGTCCTCTATAAATGGGTGATTCTCGCTGAAGATCATATTGATTTCGCGCCGCATGGATTCGCGCTGTTTAACGCGCTGGCGCTCGCGAAGGTAATGCTTGTTGCTCAGGAGCTGCATTTGGGCGACCAGTTCCGGGACGCGCCGCTGATCTATCCGACTCTATTGAAGTCCTTCGTGTTCACGATTGTCCTTGCTTGTTTCAAAATTGTCGAAGACAGCGCTATGGGCATACTTCATGGCAAGTCGTTTCACGAGAGCGCCGTCCTAATCGCTGGAGCATCTTGGAAGGAGGATTTAATTCTCGCATCCTTGTTCTTCGTTATGCTTATTCCGTTTTTTGGTTTCACCGAGTTACGGCGAGTTTTCGGTGAAGACAGGTTAGTGGGTGCCTTTTTCCGACCGCGACATCTGTTAAATCTGCCTCCCACAGAATCGTAGCGTGTGCTCCCTAAGTTAAGTTAGACCACTTGTCCCGGATACGTGGGTTCATTACTATAAGTCCAGATGAGTGGATTAATCTGATATCAGAATCCAACTCAACGCTAAGTGCGTTGTTTGCCGGGAGCTCCCAAGTAGCTGCCTTCAGCCTGTTCCCTACGATGTCCACCGCTACCTGCTCGTGAACCATCGCTTAGCGGGCATGCAAGGATATGTGGGCTTCACGTCCATTCCAACCATTCCAAGGACACTCTGGACATTCGCAATTACTGTAACTAAAATTTTATTGGAGCGCCCCCCTTATACTGGCTGCAGCTTTCCCCGCCTTTGCAGCTGGATCTTGAGTCGATGCCCCACGAAAGGGAGTAGGCATGAGCCCCACCCAAGAACTCGCCAGACTCGAAGAAGCGCGTAACGCCCGAAGCCCATGGAGAAAGTGGGGTCCCTATCTTGCCGAGCGTCAGTGGGGAACAGTTCGTGAAGACTACAGCAAAGATGGAAATGCCTGGGACTATTTCAGCCATGACCAGGCGCGATCCCGCGCCTATCACTGGGGCGAAGACGGTCTTGCGGGCATCAGCGACGAAAAACAACTTCTGTGCTTCAGCGTAGGTCTGTGGAACGGCAAGGATCCAATCCTCAAAGAGCGCCTGTTCGGGTTGACCAACAGCGAAAGCAACCACGGTGAAGATGTTAAAGAGTATTACTTCTATCTTGACAGTACGCCGACTGTGAATACCGAAAACTCCGTCCGATCTGAAAACACAGGGGTTCCAACCATTCGTGAGATCATAGTGGCTACCACGATGAGCTCTCTTTTTGTCGCCTTTTTCGCTTTGATAGCCTCCACTTTTCGAACCCGTGCTGCCCTACAGGCGGAGATCCTCGCGCTTCGGCACCAACTTGCAGTTTTCCAAAAGAACGGGCCGCGTCGCTTGCGCCTCCACCGCTGCGACCGGCTCTTGTGGGTTTTGTTGTACCGATTCTGGTCCGGTTGGCGGCGATGTCTCGCGATGGTTCAGCCCGACACGGTCATCCGTTGGCACCGCAAAGCTTTCGCCTGGCATTGGACCAGAAAATCGCGCCGCCTTCTTGGCAGGCCAGAAGTTGCGGCCAACATTCGTGATCTAATTCGGCGCATGAGCCAAGCCAACCCCTTGTGGGGTGCACCCCGCATTCACGGAGAACTGCTTAAGTTGGGGATTGCCGTGGCGCAATCCACGGTGGCCAGATATTTACCGCGGCCCCGCAAACCGCCTTCCCAGACTTGGCGAACCTTTCTGACGAATCATCTGGCGCAGACCGCGGCCATCGACTTTTTCACCGTGCCGACGGCGACCTTCCGGGTCCTGTTCGTCTTCGTGGTGCTCTCGCATGAGCGACGCCGGGTGCTGCACTTCGGGGTGACGGAACATCCCACAGAGGAGTGGACCATGCAGCAGATGCGGGAAGCCTTTCCCTGGGACGCCGCGCCGCGATATGTGCTGCGCGATCGAGATGCCATCTACGGGAGAGACTTCGCGGCCATGATCCGACATATGGGAATAGCGGAAGTACTTACTGCTCCGCGATCCCCCTGGCAAAATCCGTTTGCGGAACGACTGGTGGGCTCCATCCGACGCGAGTGCCTAGACCACGTGATCGTGTGGAATGAGAGATCGTTGCGGCGAACGCTGCACAACTATTTCGCCTACTATCAGTGGTCACGTACGCATTTGGCCTTGGGCAAAGACGCCCCGGAGTCCAGGGCAGTGGAACCACCGGAACAGGGGCGCGTGGTAGCGATTCCACAGGTCGGGGGATTACACCACCGATATCAGCGACGCGCCGCTTAGCCGGAGCAAGCCGGTTGCCCCGACGTTTGCCTTCCTGAGTGGAAATGCCGCTTCTCCTTGATCTAGCCTAAAAAAATTTTGCTATCAAAACCGATTCTTTCGCACACAAACTCCCAGCACTTTATCACTCGACTGGAAGTCTCTGCCTCGTCCAGTCGTCGAGTGCATCACAAGGAAAGTGCATCAACGAGATCTGCGATTAACGTGCCACAAGTATGCTGGTTGATACGGACAGAATTCTCGGTATGCACAAGACGCGAAACTTCCACAATGCTGCCCGACCGAAGCACTTGATCCTCGTCTCTGTCGAAAGCACCGTACACTCAGGCGACTCCGTTCTGAGCCTGAAATTCCACGCTGCCTTTGCGTATCCGGGCGACAAAACCCACCGAAATCACCCGCAGTAAGATCGGGACAACGCCCGCCATTGGGACGCCAAAATTTTCCTGCCACGCCAATAACAAGCTCTTCGCTCGGAACCTCAGCTAAGACAACAAACCCTGTGCCTTGGAACCGCTGAGGTAGATCGACGGGGACGCGACTCCGGGTCGGTCGCTTTCCAGTTCGGATGGTCATCAACAGGCGTACTAGCCAAAGGTCGTTGAAGTCGGAGCACAGAAGACACCGATAAACCACGGAAGGCGGGGCATTGATGCGGATTTCGTAGAAAGCACTGACGTCATAGATCGGCAAGAATTCGTCCATCCACGAACGGGCTTTAGTCGGTGTGCGCGTCGTTGCCTCAAATTTATGCCGACGCGATCTCAGCGCCGCCTGCGCCAACCGAGCAACATGCCGAGACCGATGCCCACGAGAACTGCTCCAGCCAATCTCTTGCGGTCGGTAATCGGAACGAAACGGGTCTGCTGATCACTTACTTCTATGACTCCCACGGCAACAGCCCGTACTCCTCCACCCCCGCCCCCACCTTCGCCGCGTGCGCTGGTATCGCCCACACCGCCCGTACCCGCCCCGCTCCGTAGCCGTACATGATTTTTGCCACCGGAATGACCGTTTTGCCGTGGGCTGCGATGGGTTCGCCGTAGATGGCTTTCACGTTCGCTTGGCTTAGAATGCTTTCCTTCAGTGATTGCAGAAGGGCTACGCTGCTCATTTCAGAACTCCTCGTAAGGCAACTATTATCCTCCTTTCCTGATTTTGATCTAGTGGTAGAGCGGTAAGCGGTCGTTGAGGCTGTCATCGGCGATCATGGGCGTCGAGGACCGGAGGAGAAAGAGATCAAACCGTGGGCCTTGCAAGAAGGCGGACAAAAAGGCCGAGAAGGCGGACAATGTGCCGCATTTTAGTGCAACCGGAAAAAGTGTCGCTGAAGACGACTTGTGACTAAAGCAAAAGGGCCCAAGCATTTAGCTTAGGCCCTTGTGGTTGCGGGGGTCAGATTTGAACTGACGACCTTCGGGTTATGAGCCCGACGAGCTACCAGGCTGCTCCACCCCGCACAACCACTATAGCGAAGCGTTCAGATTCCGTCAAACCAGCAGGGTACTCCGGGTACTCCGCGCTACAGACTGCTCCAGTTAGATTTTCACTACAGATTGACTCGCTCGCTATGCGAGCACTCCGTTAGCTACGCAGGCTGGTCCTACCAAGTGTTGTAGGCTTCCCCATTCGATCCGATGGCCTCGGATCCGGAATGCACATCATCCACTCCGGTGCCGTTCTGTTCCGGGGTCAGCACCGTATCTCCGAAATGCAACACCCAATCTTTTTGTTGCGATACAGGATCAATCGGTATCTCGCGCAGGTAATGCGCATCCACAAGGTCTTCCAACGATTGCGGCGCCTGCTGCTTGTCCATCGTGTAGTTGTCGATCGCCTGCCGCATCGTCTGCAAATCTTGTTTCAAGACCGACTCACGGGCTTTCACCACGGTTTTATCGTAGGCAATCGCGGCAATGCCGATCAGGATCGACATGATCAGCATCACGATCATCAATTCAATCAAGGTAAAGCCAATGCCAATTCTCCGCGAGAAACTCCCGGATTCCTCGCTCCACGTTTGTTCTTCATAAGTTTTCTGTTCATGGAGACTCCCGTTTCTTACCAATCCGAATACTTCGTCCCGTCTAGCGCCGTCCCCGTCGATTTCGAGTAGACATCGAAAATATTCTTCCCGCCCCAACTGGTGGAGTCCGGATCGTCTTGCACCGCTCGCAGTCCCCATTCCACATTGCCGGTCATCGGATCAACGGGAATCCGGCGCAAAAATCGAATATTCTTTCCCGCGGCTCCCGCGCCTCCGATGGCCACGCCCTTCACCAGCGTCTGCAGGTCTGGCGGATATCCCTCACTGCCGAGTTCGGTGCGGATCATGTTTCGGTCGGCCAGGTCCTTGTAACGGTCAATGGCATTGCGCATTTCGCGCAAGTCTAGGCGAAGTTCCTTTTCCCTTTGCCGAACAACAGTGAAACGCGCCACCGGCAGCGCTGCGGACGAAAGGATCAGCAGAATGGCGCACGCAATGATCAGTTCGAGCAGAGTCATGCCCGACTGTGCTGAATGTCGACGTCTTACGGAAAGTGACTTCATCCCGTCCTCAAATAAGGAATTGCTTACTGAACTTTTATTGTCGCTTCGCTGGTCACCAGCGGTATCGGTTTCTGCTGAGAATCCTTGGCGTTAACTTGCACGATGGACAGGTTGGTCGTGCCGGGTGCGATGCCTTTGACCACCACTCCCAGCAGCGTTCCGCTGCCATTCACGCCCGGCGTATTCGGTTGCCGCGTGGCAGAGATGATTGCTTGGCCGTGGTCATTATCAGCGCGCTGTACGATCGCAATCTCTTGTGTCCCACCCGAGAGAAATCCCCCATGGCGAACTTCTTCTACATGGATGATCGACGGGTTGTACTGCAGCAGCATCGGAACTGAGTACAGGTCCGTAACATTGTCGACAACGACGCCGATGGTCGCTGTTTGGCCAGGCGAAAGATTCATCGTCGGGGGCTCAAATCGAATTCGCGGCCCCGAAACCTGTGCCTGGGGTGTAGCTCCGGGATTTTCAGGAGCAACCGGTGAAGGATTCGCCTGCGCCGGCCCTGGCGGTGCCCCCGGCGCAACGCCAGCGGGACCTTGCGGTGCTGGGTTGGGATTTGAGGTCGGCGCCTTCACGTCCATTTCCCGCCTCGCGCCCGGCAAAGATTCCGTGCCCGCCGAGATCGCGCGCAGGTTCATTTTCGCCCAATCTGGCATGCGCACGATTCGCGGCGTGAGAACAATCAAAACGTCGTCTTCCTGCCGTTCCACGTTGTCCGTCGAGAAAAGGTAGCGCATCACCGGAATTCTCGCCAAACCCGGCCAGCCATTCAGAGTCTTTGTGTCTACCCGGGATATCAATCCGCCCAGGATGCTCACTTCGCCTTCTTTCAGCCGGATTTCGTGCTCCACTTTCCTCTGGCTGATAATTGGTTGCGTGATGCCGCCGATCGTGGCTTGCCCGGTTACCGCCGACACCTCCACCGAGACCTTCATGCTGACATCGTGATTCGGGTGTACATGCGGAGTAATATCCAGGTTCACGCCAACATCGATGTACTGAAATTGCGTGTTCACCAACGGATTCACGAACCCGGCCCCCGCCGTCGATCCCACTCCTACGCCCGCTTGAAAGCTGCCTGTCGCTACTGGCACGCGATCACCGATCTTCAGTTTCGCGGATTGTCCATCCACTCCGCGCAATTCCGGGTTCTGGAGAATCTTCGTGGACGTGTCGGTGAGCAGAAAATTCGCGGTTGCTCCTGGCAACGTAAAAACCACGTCATTCTGGTTCAAGTGTGTCAGCTGCTGCAATGTGACCCCATTGTTTGTCGGCGTTGTGGTAGTGGTGCCAGAAGTGGTGGTGGATGTGGTGTTGTTTGGGTTGATCGCCACCGAAGCCGACTGTCCCGGCTGTATGCCCAGATTCCTCAGATTATCCGTGCGCGCTTCCAGGATTTGCACCTGCACGATTACTTCCGGCTTGGCCTTGTCAATATCTCGCACGATCTTGTCGACCAACGCTATCTTATCCGGCGTGTCCCGAATAATGATCGCGTTCTGCGCGTTTACCTGCGAAATTCGCTTCAGATCGAGCAGCGACCGAAGGCCCGTCGTGATTTCCGTTAGATCCTGCGGAATCGAAACGTTGCTCAGGTAAAAGGTTCGCACGATCTGTTCTTCATAATCGCGCCGCTTTTGCGCTTGGTCCGGAATCACCATGATGACGTTTTCCGTCACGGGCTTCCAAAACGTCTTGCTCTCAAGAGACGTGATTTCCAGCGCCTGCTCCAGCGTCAGATTGTTCAACTCCACATGAATGCGCTTTGCCTGCAAGTCAGGGTCGTAAATCACCGTCAGGCCCGCCAACTTCCCGATCGTGTCGTATACCACCTTCACGTCGTTGGTCATGGTCAGGTTAACAGGCGCGCGCGAAAGCGGCTTCAACTCCGGGGGCTGGCTCGCCATCGTTGGCTGCCCATTTTCCATCAACGGGATCTCTTCGCCGGCCTCAGAGGAGCGCAGTTTCTCGGAAATCATATCCAGCGTCTTCTTCAACTCCTGGTCCGCAATCATGCTCGACGGATCCATCACCTGGGCTCGCTGAAATTGCGACACTGCCCCCTGCAAATCGCCCTTGTCCCGCAGCTTCAAACCCTGTTTGACGTGCTGCTCCCCCGCCATGAATCTCGATTGATTCAGCCCGATCTTATACGCCGCATTGTGAGGGTCGGATTTCTCTGCCTTCAGGTAATAATCAACCGCCGCGTCGTAATCCTGCAGGTCCGCGGCCTTCTTGGCCGCCGAATAGTCGTCTTTGCCCTTCGGGCAGCCCGCGATGAACGTTCCTATTGAAATTAGGGCAACTAACTGACACCAACGACGCATGAACTCTCCGCAATCCCGTCTGGGTGCAACCCTGTACCTTACTTTCTTCTGGAGTCTAGCATCGGGCTTGGGACCCCGGCAAGCAGCCTGCTTGCAGACGTTTACACATTTCCAATGTACCATTCGCCAGTCCTTCCCATTTTCCTCTTCAGTTTCCCTGATTGGACTGGACCCTGTCGTCTGCGGTGGCCGGCGCTGTTTCCCGCTCTCTCAATTAGACGCGGCATCAGGTAAAATGAAAGATTGTGGTTAAGCCAAACAACAAAACCGAGAGGGCCAAGGATGGGAAAAGGCCCAAGGAGCAGATTGTCGCCCAGAATCGCTCTGCTTCCTACAATTACCATATCCTTGAGAAGCTGGAAGCAGGCCTGGTGTTGCATGGCACCGAAGTAAAAGCTCTGCGCGAAGGGAAAGCCAATATCCGCGATGCCTATGTAGATTTTAAACCCAGCGGCGCTTACCTCGTCAACGCGCACATCGCTCAATACATGCCCGGCGGCCCGTGGAACCACGAACCCTTGGGCGACCGCAAACTCCTCCTTCACAAACGCGAAATCCATAAACTTTCTGGACGTACCGATTCGAAAGGTTTGACCGTCATTCCTCTGCGCATCTATTTCCGAGATGGCATTGCCAAGGTCGAAATCGCTCTGGCGCAAGGTAAAAAGAGTTGGGACCGCCGCCAGGATGAACGCACCAAGGAAGCCCGCAGGGAAGCGGAACAAGCAATGTATCGCAACCGGAGGCGATAAACTCATCATGCAAATCAATCTCGACACCAAGCCGTTCGCATCTTTGGAGACCGATGCCCTCGTCACCTATCTCTTCGAGGACAACGCTCCCGTGCAGGGCCGCATCGCCGAGCTCGACAAGCTTGCCGGAGGCCTGCTCACTCGTTTGGCCAAATCTGGCGAACTCACCGGTAAGAACCTTGAGTTCACGCTCGTCCATGCGCCCGCCGAATTGAAAGCCGCGCGGCTATTGCTCGTCGGGGCAGGGAAGCGTGAACAAGCTAACCCCGCGACACTCCGCAAAGTTGCGGGCGCCGCGCTGCGCTACCTCAAGGCGCGCGGCGTGCATAAGCTGGCTTTCCTGGTCCGGGAAAATGATTTGACCGCCGACGCGGCTCAAGCCATCACCGAAGGCGCTCTCACCGCCGATTTTGAGACCGACAAGTACAAGACCGACAAGAAGAACGACAAGTTTATCGAATCGCTGACCATCGCCGGTTTTGCCGACGCTGAGAAAGATGCTGCGGAAAAGGGAATTGCTCGCGGCCGCACCATCGCGGATGCCCAGAACTTCGCACGCGACCTGGTCAATGAGCCCTCCAACAAGCTGACCCCGCGCATCCTTGCGGACAAAGCCGAAGCTATGGCCAAGGAAGCGGGCCTTGCCGTTGAAGTTCTCGACGAAAAAAAGATTGCCGACCTGAAAATGGGCGCGCTCCTTAGCGTCGCTCAGGGCAGCGTAGAACCTCCTCGCATGATCGTCATCACCTACACACCTGCAAGTCCCAAACCCGGCGCCCCGGTCATCGGTTTGGTCGGCAAGGCCGTCACCTTTGATACCGGCGGTATTTCCATCAAGCCTTCCGATGGCATGGAAAAAATGAAGTACGACATGGCTGGTGGCGCAACGATGATCGGCGTCATGCGCGCCCTCGCCACACTAAAGCCCGCCGTGAAGGTGATCTGCGTCGTTCCCGCTACGGAAAATATGCCCGGTGGGAAAGCTCAGAAGCCCGGCGACATTCAGACCGCCATGTCTGGCAAAACCATTGAAGTCTTGAACACCGACGCCGAGGGTCGCCTGATCCTCGCGGACGGAATTCACTACGCCAAGCAACTCGGCGCCACCCATCTCGTTGACGCCGCCACGCTCACCGGCGCTGTTGTCGTCGCTCTGGCCAACATCAACGTCGGCGTGTTTGGTTCCGATCAAGCCTGGACCGACAAGCTTCTCGCAAGCGCCAAAGCCGCCGGCGAGAAAATGTGGCAACTCCCCACTGACGACGAATATCGTGAATTCATCAAGGGCTCTTTCGCCGACATTCAGAATATCAGCAGTGGCAAGGGCGGCGGCGCTATCACCGGCGCGATGTTCCTGAAGGAATTTTCCGGCGACACGCCCTGGATTCATCTGGATATCGCCGGCACGGCGTGGAACGACGACGCCAAACCCTGGCTCGCCAAAGGCCCGACTGGCGTGGCCCTCCGCACCCTAGTTCACCTGGTCACATCTCTGTAGCTCACCCGTTCAGGGGTGAGGTTTTTCTTCCTTCTTCCTGTAGCGCTGGCTTTTATGCCAGCCAACTTTCCTTGTTCTACACTCCACGCCATCCGACATCCCCGTCATGGTCGTTACATTTTCTCGGGTGTTTCGATGCCCAGCAGATTCAAAGCTCGCACCAGTTGCGCTTCCACAAGCCCGCTGAGTCCCAGCAGAAATCCGCGCTTCTGTTCATCCGCTTCCGACAAAATGTGATGCTTGTGGTAGAAATTGTTGAACGCCTGCGCCAATTGAAACGCATACTTCGCAACAAACGCGGGCTCCTGCGATCCGATCGCGGCGTCAGCCGCGTGATCAAGCGAGCCATTCAGCAACAGCAATTCCCAAAGGTCCGCGCCTTCTGCCCCGCTCAGGAATCTTGCCGCGGACTCCTGCGTCACCTTCACCGCGGCAGCGCCAGCCTCCACTCCTTTTCGTCGGATTCCCCGAATTCGCACCACCGCATACTGGCAATAAGGGCCAGTTTCGCCCTCGGCCTTCAGCGCGTCCTCGAAATCAAACGCGATAATCGTATTGCGTGTGTACTTCAACAGAAAAAATCGCAGCGCTCCAATTGCCAGCGCATTCGCGGTCTTTGCCAGGTCCGCGGCTGACATCTCCGTCTGCTTCTCACGCACCCGCAACTCTGCCGCTTGCTGCATCCGGGTAATCAGGTCGTCCGCCTTCACCCCGAATCCCTTTCGCCCACTCACCTCTACGTAAGGGCGCTTTGCGTCCTCTTCCGAAAGTTCATAGCCCATTTCTGCGGCGCACCGCGGCGTCAACGCAACAATCTGGTAATCGAAATGAATCGAATGCTCCGCTTCTTTGGCATACCCCAGCGCGCGCAAACCTTCCGCCACCACCTCCTGTAAATACGCTTGCCGCGCGTCGATCACGTTGTAAACCGCAGTGGCACCCCCAAAATGCGGCGCTCCAGGTTCATTCTCGCCCGCGGTCGTGGCCCACAGCACATGTCCCCCCGGTGGGTCCGGCCACCTTCGGTAGTGGAAGTCCTTCCCAAGCAGCCCGAATTTCCAAAGCTGATACGCAATGTCTTTGCCGACATACGTCACCGTTCCATTCGAACGCACGATGATCTTTGCCTGCGATTCCTCTTCCCCTTCATCCTTCTCCGTATTCTCTGTGCTCTCCGTGCTCTCTGTGGTGACTCCTGATTTTGCCTCGTCCTTCCACGGCATGATCCAGCACCCTGCGTTCTTGCCCGTCGTTGCGTACTGAATCGCGCCGCTGGCCTTCAGCTTTTCGAACGCCGCGTCCCAGAAGTGCAGGTGCAGAATCTCGCTCTCTCGCGCCAGCAATTCGTAATAAATGTCCATCCGCGCCATGGTGCGAAGGTGATAGCCGACGATCGAGTCCGCAATCACGGCGCCCATCTCAGCAGTTTCCCCGTGGCCTTCTTCAATCGCCTTCAACGTCTCGCCGCGCAGCTTCTGTGCCCGTTGCTTATCCTCGACGAAAAATTGCGTCGCTTTTGCGTACAGATCCCAGCACAGGTAATCGAAGTGCTCTCCCCTGGCCAGCTGCTTTACCTCCGCCAGCGACTTCTTCTCCATCTGCTGAAACGCAATCACCACATCCGCCACCTGCACACCGGTATTGTCGATGTAGTTCTGTACCGCCACCTTGTGACCGGTGTGCCGCAGCAGGCGCACCATCGTGTCGCCCAACACCGCATTGCGCAGGTGACCGATGTGCGCCGCCTTGTTCGGGTTGATGCTGGTATGCTCGACAATCACCGCCCCTTGCGCGCCATCCCCTGTCTGCCCCTCGCTGCTGGCTTCCTTCTGCGTCCCCTCCCAAAAAGCTGCGCGGTCGAAGAACGCATTCAGATACCCGCCGCCCGCCACTTCCACCCGCGCGATCCCTTGGATCTTGGCCAGCGAACCAGCAATCTCCTGCGCAATCGCCCGCGGCGTCTTCTTCAGCCTTTTCGCCAATTCGAAGCACACCGGTGATGCAGCCTCCCCCATCTCCAGTTTCGGCGGCCTTTCCAACACCACAGCCAATTCGATGCCGTATTTCTCGCGGATATGCGCGGCCAACGCCTTGCGCAAGCGGTTTAAGAGTGTCAGGTACACGGTTCCTCAGTTCGATCCAAATTCCATCTGGAATTCTTCAGTATACCAGCAACGATTTGGCTTCTTGGCCACCCGCGGTTTTACTAGCGCACCTTAATGCGTATGATGAAGCATCCGGGAGGCAAAATGCGAATCGGGAAGCCATGCCTAAAAGTTCCGTGGACCTTGCTTGGCAAGGAAGTGCAGCTCGCGAGTTCCTTTTCTGCTGCTCTTCGTGCTGCTCACCGCCCCGTTTGTTTCTGCGCAGGACAAGCAGCCCACAGCGCGCGAAGTGATCGCAGCCATCCAGCAGCATGTTGGGGTTCCTTGGCAAAAGGAAACGGTCGACACTTTCAAGGCAGGCAATCCTGACACGCCCGTCACCGGCATCGCCGTGACGATGATGGCGACGCTGGATGTTTTGCAGCGGGCCTCCGCTCACGGCCTTAATCTCGTGATCACTCATGAGCCTACTTTCTACAATCATCTCGATACACCGGAAGGCATGGACCAAAATGATCCCGTCTGGGCAGAGAAGCGCGCATTCATCGAAAAACACGGCATGGTCATTTGGCGTTTTCACGATCACTGGCACATGCGCAAGCCCGACGGCATCGAAGCGGGCATGATCCACGCTTTGGGCTGGGAGAAATTTCAGAGCACCGAAAATCCGTATCTTTTCACTCTGCCGGAAACCACGCTGCAGACGCTCGCCGCCGATGTTGCCAAACGCCTCGATTCTCCCGTTCTGCGCGTCGTCGGGAATCCGCAGATGAAAGTCACGAAGATCGCCCTTAGTCCCGGCGCGGCAGGATTCGTGCGCGAAACCCACGCTCTCGAACTCAACAATGTCGAAGTCCTGGTGATCGGCGAAACCCGCGAATGGGAAACCGTCGAATACGCCGCCGACGCCGTCACCGAGGGAAAGAACAAAGCCCTCATCGTCATCGGCCACATCCCCTCAGAACAAGCGGGCATGGAAGAATGTACCCGCTGGCTGAAAACTTTCGTTAAGGATGTCCCCGTGCAGTTTGTTCCGGCGAAGCAACCGTTCTGGCTGCCAAAGTAGCCGCCTCAGTCCGCCTGATCCGTACGTGCTCGCCTCATCGCGGCTGCACTTCGACTGCCTCGGGAAGCTGAATCGTAGTTTGCACGCCCTCAGGAATCGTCACCGCCTGCCCGTGCTGCGCATAGTGTGCCAACTGTCCCGGTTTCGACCAATCGAAGCCCCACGCATCTTCGATCGCCACTAGCTTGTACTCGCCCGGGAATCACGCCTATCAAATCTGAAGCTTCCGTCCGAGTCACTCTGGTCTCGCCGA
The DNA here is from genome assembly GCA_963792145.1 of Candidatus Acidiferrales bacterium. Classification (GTDB taxonomy): domain Bacteria; phylum Acidobacteriota; class Terriglobia; order Acidiferrales; family UBA7541; genus Acidiferrum. The sequence goes on along the minus strand of CAWBVH010000028.1, from coordinate 139,157 downwards.
AACAATTCTTCTCGCGTACTGGGCTCCTTCGGAATCAGCACCACCATCACGCCCGATGCCGCCTTTGCCTCCGCGCTTGGCGAACCCTTCAATGTTCACGCTCCCTGCGGCCAGCACCGCTGTCAGGGCCGCGTTCCACCCGCGGGCACGTCCACGTCATGCCCCGCTGTTTCTCCCGCTTCCGAAAAGGTTCTGACTACCGAATATCGCTTTCCCGGCGAAGTAGATCCCGTATCGAATATTTGCCCGCGGGAAGATACTCGGAATCGTAGCCTGTCCGCTCGCATCAACTTCCTGGAACGTTCGATTGCGATTCTGCTTATCCAGCAGCATGATCCTCATTCCCTTGGGGATCCCTTCCTGCTGCGGCATCTGGATCGTCAGTTTCAAGCTGCCTTCTGGCTCGCCTCTGGTCGTGTCCAGCTCCTGCCCGTCATTCCGCAAATCGATCTCGCTCGTTCGCATCGATGCCTGTGCGATCCGCGATTCGCATTCTCACGCTGTAGGTTCCGGCCGGCACGCCAGTCATTTCATACACGCCCTGCGACATCCAGTTTCCTCAACGGATTGATGAACTCGCCGGAGTCAAAAACTCGCCTTTCAAACATCGGCGGGGCAAATCCGTGCTGGGTCGTCATCATCGGGAACCCGGAATATTATGTGCAGCGAGGGCACCGGGGACAGATGCATCTCGACCTCGGTATGATCTCCGCCCTTCAGCTCAATAGGCAGTGCGCCATCGGACTCCGTAGCGCCGCCGCTGTAGGTTGTGGGAGTAAGCCACATCCAGAGATCGATCGACGCTCGGTGTCGAACTGCTGGTGCCATCCCCTGAATCAATGACGGGATGCACCGCGTACCAGGGCCTTGCGGAAACCGCCACGTAGTATTTCCCGGGAGCCAGCGGTGCGAATTCGAACGTGCCCAGATCGTCTGTTGCTCCGTGGTTGACCGGCGCAATTCGCCCGATGCCCGATTCCTTGGTTCTCTCGGTACAGTGTCACCTGCCCTTGCCGCACCGGATCCCCTGCCTCGTCGACCACTTTCCCCTCAATGCTCGCCATCGGCGTCAACCGCAACACCAATTGTGTGGTGGCAAACTCTGTGCCCGTCACGATCGCCGTTGAAAACTGTTCATGCTGCTCGTAGAGCCCCGGTCAAATAACCCTCGTTTGGCGCCCACCAGCGAATATTTACCCGGTGGTATCCGATCGAATTCGAATCGCCCGGTTTCGTTGGTGATCATCCATCGCATATTCGCGCGATTCCTCGTGTCAGCGATGGATACGCGAGTCTTGCGCAAGTGGTGCCCCTGTCTCCGCGCTAACCACAGTCCCGGCAATCTTCGTCACAGTAACAATCGTCTCCGCAGGCGGAGCGCTATTGGGCTCTGTCCGGCGCAAATTGCGCCGAACTGTAGACACACACTCAGCACAAACGTGCCCGATGCAGTTGCCCTGCGTTACGGTTCACTTTCACTCGCTCGCTGAATTCAGATTGCAATCTCAATTGTTGTTCTCTGCCCGGCCTCAAACTCAATCATCTGGCTCTTCGCTTCGTGCTTCTTCATTGCTTCTTCACTCGTGAATTCCAATTCCCGCGGCTGGCGATTGAAGGCCATCGCCCGATACGACCCGGGTGGAATTTGTTGAACACTGAAACTGCCATCCTCTGGACCCAGCCAATCAGTGGTGGCGCCATGGTTCCCCGTCACCGGCACCAAGTACACGCAGACGGCCTTTGGCCCGGATGGATGTCTTCCTTCGTTGCGTCTCCGCCCGCCAGTTTTCAATCGCTCCTTCCACAGTCCCGCCATCATCCCGCAGCGTAATCTCAATCGGTGAACTCGTCCCACCCGGCGGCACCACCAGCGGATTGTGCAACAGATCCACGCCGCCCGAACTCACCGCTGCCACGTATCCCATGATGTGCGTTCACTGCACTCAGTATTGCCCTGGCGACACATTCTCGATCAGCCGCGAGTTTCGCCGTCGCGGCCCGGTCTGACCGATCGACCCAATCCCTCCTCTGCCAGGGAACTCATCCACCGGCAAGAGCTTCACTTGTACGCTACGCAGGATCTCTTGGCTTTTGGGATGAGGCTTTCCATTCACCTTCATAACGCCATCGATGCCATTTGCGATGCCATTTCCGCCGCCGTGATTTCCTGTTTCAGCTCCACGCGGATCGAACCGTCTGGTACCAAATTCAGACTGGCACCGTTCACGCCGCCGCCCTTCACGCTGATGTTCATTTGCCCGCTATACCGTCGGCCCAAACGCCGTGGCCTCAACTGTGTAATTTCCGTCCGGCAACATCCCCACTATGGCTTGCTCGTCCGGGTCGTAGCCGAACGAATAGCCGGGGCCAGGGTGACCTTGTGGCCACACTTCAATCTGCAGCCCGGCCCCTTGTGGAGGTTCGCAATCCCACTTTATCGGGTAATACTCCCGCCTCATCGGCGATAGGTTGACATTCACTGCCGCTCCCGCCGTCACCCGTATCGCGCTTGACGATTCGCAAATCATTGACGACGGGTAGTAGACTGGCGGGTATCCATACAATTGTCCCGCGAGGATCAAACGTTAACGGATCTCGGTCGATCTCTTCTTGCGTGAATATCTTGTAAGTTCCCGCTGCAAATTCCGCAAAACGAAATTCTCCGTTCGCTCGTCGTCTGCTACTTCCGGCCTGAATTCCCACCTCGCGGCCATCCTGAACCAGCTCGCTTGTACAGTTCCACTTGCAGCCTGTCCGTTCCGTCGGCTGTCGGCAGATTCACCCGACCGATGACGAGCGCCTCCGGCACGAGTTGGATCGTGAGCCCCTGCCCTGCCTCGTTTGGAAGCGCGCCCTCGTTCTGCTTTTTCATCGCTCAGAAATCCCGGCTTTCGCGCCATCAGTGCAATCGGGCCAGCCATCCGATAGTACTAGGGCCACCGGCATCGTTATAAGACACTCATCCGGGTCCATTCCCGTCTCCGCTTCGTTCTTAGCCCGTGGAATCTTGAACTCAAAGTGCCCCCCAGCGTCGCACATCATCGCAAAACGGTTATCCAGGGAGTACACCAGCGCCCGCCCAATCGGTTCATGCGTAACGCTATTCACCACTGTTCCTCTGATCGTCTCGGTTTTTTTCTCCTCCGCGTTCAATCCTTGCGCCACCGATCGCCCGCTTCCCGCACTTGCAGCGATCAACACACCAACACCCAGTGCACGCGCATGGCGCGGCAAATATCCGCATAGAGTGAGAATTCGTCGCTGGTTGGGGAACTGGGTCGCCAGTCTCATGGGTTCTTTCCCGGCCAAGTATTGCACAAGCTAACAGTGCCAGAAAGCAAAGATGAGATGCGTGGTCGGCGCGCTGTTTGCTCACCGAGTTTCCAAAAGGGACATGATCGCCTCTCGTCCGACGGAGAGACAGACGTGTCATTCTGAGGGCATCCGACGAGGATGCCCGAAGAAGCTCAACCTAAGAAATTCTCCGACAGGTGAACTCGGAGGAAGACTTCCTATTCGCCGCCAGCGCTCCAATCTAGCAAGTCGCGGTTTGACGCTGACGAAGAGGTGCGGATAGTATCATCAAGCGGCTTTCCGCAATCTCCTATGAAACTGGCCTTTTTTGATTGCTTTAGCGGCATTAGCGGAGACATGGTGCTTGGCGCATTGGTCGATGCGGGTGTGCCCGGTCGAGCAACTCCGCACAGAACTGGCCGCTCTCTGCCGTTCCCGGCTGGACCCTTACCGCGGAAAAGGTCTGGAAGAACGGGATGGCCGCCACCCACATCAAGGTCCAGACCGAAGACACGCACACGCACCGCTCGCTGAGCACGATTCTCGACATCATTGCAAAATCCTCACTTCCGCCTGCCGTGCAACAGCGGGCATCCGCCATCTTCCGCAATCTCGGTGTCGCCGAAGCCGCTGTCCACGACGTGCCTCTCGAGAAGATTCACTTCCACGAAGTCGGCGCCATCGACGCCATCGTGGACATTGTCGGGGCGTGTATCGGCTTCGCGGCCCTGGGCATCGAATCCTTCGCCTGCTCCCCCTTGAACGTTGGTGGTGGCACCGCCAAGATGGCTCATGGCGTTCTCCCCGTTCCCGCACCCGCCACGGCTCGCTTGCTGCTAGGTAAGCCGACGTACTCCAGTGGCATACAAAGGGAATTAGTGACGCCGACCGGGGCCGCGATTGTGGCAACCGTCTGCACGGCCTTTGGCTCGCAGCCGCCCATGACCGTTTCCGCGATTGGCTACGGCGCCGCCACCGCCGATCTTGAAGGCCAGCCCAATGTTCTTCGCCTGATGGTTGGGGAAGCGGCGCAGAAGAGCGTGCTCGGCACGGAAGAGACCATCCGAGTCCTCGAAGCCAATCTTGACGACATGAATCCTCAGATTTTCGGCTATTTCCTGGACAAAGCGCTGGCCGCCGGTGCGTTGGACGTTTTCGCGGCTCCCGTCCAGATGAAAAAGAGTCGCCCCGGCATGCTGGTCACGGTCCTCTGCAAGCCGGCCGATGAACAGAAATTCCAGGAGATGCTCTTCGCCGAGACAACCACGCTAGGTATCCGCTCGCACACCGCCGAGCGGCGCATTCTGCCTCGCGCTTGGGAAACGGTCGCCACTCGCTTTGGCCAGGTTCGCGTAAAGGTCGCGCGCCTCAATGGCATTGTCCGTCAGGCTTCGCCAGAGTTTGACGATTGCCGTAAACTGGCAGAGGAGCAAAATGTCCCGCTCCAGCAGGTTATGGAAGAAGCGATGCGCAACTGGTCTCAGCAGTCCTAGGCGTGTGCGATTCTTAGGGGATCGGAGCTTCAGCTCCGACATTAATTGCTCGGTTTCCAATGGCCTTTAGCCCTGGGGACTTCGGGCTTGGTCACGCATCACAACGGTTTACAGAGAAAGATTGATGCCCGAGAAAAAAGAAAAATACTACCTGACCACGCCGATCTACTACACCAACGGCCTGCCCCATATTGGCCATACCTACACGACGGTCGTGTGCGATACCATCCGCCGCTTCAAGCGCATGCGTGGTTATGACGTTGTCATGACCACGGGCACCGACGAACACGGCGTGAACGTTGAGCGTGCTGCAAAGAAGGCCGGCATTCCCGAGTCGGAGTTTGTCGCCAAGATGGCCAGCGAATGGCGTGCCCTCTGGGACGAACTGGGCGTTGCCGCCGATGAATTCGTACGCACCACCGACATTCAACACGTCCGAACGGTGCAGTGGCTCTTTCGGCTCTTCAAAGAGAACGGCTACGTCTACAAAGGCCACTACACCGGCCAGTACTGCATCTACGACAACGCTTTCGTGAACGATGCCAAGCCCGGCGACAACTGTCCCGACTGTGGCCGTCCCACCGAAACAGTCACCGAGGAAAACTACTTCTTCAAGCTTTCGGCGTTTCAGAAGCCGCTGCTCGATTTCTACAAGAAGAATCCCGACTTTATCCAGCCGGAAACCCGCAAAAACGAAGTCGTCAGCTTTGTTGAAGGTGGACTAAAAGACCTCAGCATCACCCGCACCACGCTCCGCTGGGGCATCCCCGTGCCCGGCGAGGAACCGCATGTCTTTTACGTGTGGTTTGATGCCCTGACCGCCTACCTCAGCGCCGTAGGCGGGCCCGATTACGAGAAGCGTGGGTACTGGCCGGCAGATCTGCATGTCGTGGGCAAGGACATCATCCGTTTCCACACTGTTTACTGGCCCGCATTCCTGATGGCCGCGATGCTGCCACTCCCCGAGCAGGTTTGGGCGCATGGGTGGTTCCTGATGGATGCGGCCAAAATGAGCAAGTCCAAGGGCAACGTCGTCCTGCCGCGCCCCATCGCCAACATGCTCGGCATGGATGCCCTGCGATATTTCCTCTTGCGCGAAGTCGTTTTCGGCCAGGACGGCAATTTCAGTTACGACGCTCTCGTCACTCGCTACAACAGCGACCTCGCCAACGGGCTCGGTAATTTGGCGAGTCGCACGGTGGCCCTCATCGAAAAGAATTTCGCCGGCAAGATTCCCAAACCCGGCCCTCGGCAGCCTCAGGACGACGCCCTCGCCAAAGAAGCTCAGGCCGCAATCGGCGAAGTCCTGGAGCGCTACGACAAGATGGAATTTGCGCGCGCCTTGGAAACCATCTGGAGCGTCATTGGCGCCGCCGACAAATATCTCACCGCCGAGCAACCTTGGGCGCTCGGTTCCAGCGAGGCAGATCAAGCCCGCAAGGCTACGATACTTTGGACCGCCGCCGAACTCCTACGTGTTGTCGTCGCCCTCGCGAATCCGGTCTTACCCGCCACTGCCGCCAAGGTCTGGATACTCCTCGGCCAGGCGGGCTCCCTTGACTCTTTTGAGCTGGATGGCTTGCGCTGGGGACAACTTGCGCCAGGCGCACAGCTGGGCAAGGCGCAAACGCTATTCCCGCGCGTTGATAAAGCGGAAGCAATAGAGAGGATTGAATCGATGGCAAACGAAGAACTAAATCCCAAACCGGCGGCGCCTGCACCTGCCGCCGCTCCCGCCGCTGCGGGAACGGTGGCCGCAGCCTCAGCTCCGGCTGCGACCACGCCGGAAAAGATCGGCATCGAGGATTTTAGCAAAGTCGAGATGCGCGTCGGCCAGGTGAAAACCGCGGAACGTATCGTGGGCGCAGACAAGCTCTTGAAGCTCACCGTCGACATCGGCACTGAAGTGCGCCAGATCTGCGCGGGTATCGCTCAATTTTACGAACCCGAATCACTCATCGGCCGTAAAGTCGTCGTCGTTGTGAACCTCGCCCCCCGAAAGCTTCGCGGCGTCGAGTCCAACGGCATGATCGTCGCCGCTTCCGTTGGCCCCGACGGTCGGCCCGTCCTAGCTGGTTTCCTCGAAGACGTAGAAGTAGGTGCGCGTCTGAAGTAAGGTGATAACGCGAAAGGAATCAAACTCCTGACCCGCAGGTTCCCGATATCTGATCACTGATTGCTGATAACTGTCATGCAACTCATTGACTCCCACGCGCACATCGATTTCCCCCAGTTCGACGCTGACCGCGACGCCATGCTCACTCGCGCCCAAGCCGCGGGTGTAACCACGCTGCTCGCCATCGGTACCGGCCCGGGCCCAGAGAAACTGGACGCCGCTCTCCCCTACGCCGAAGCCAAGGATTGGATTTACACCACGGTCGGCATCCATCCCCACGAAGCCAAGGAGGTCACCCCGGCCCATCTGGACACACTTGCCCGCCTCGCGCAGCATCCCAAAGTCATCGCCTGGGGCGAAATCGGTCTCGATTATTTCTACGACCATTCCCCTCGCGACCTCCAGGAACGTGTCTTCCGCCAACAAATGGAACTCGCCCACGCCGCCAAGCTCCCCATCATCATTCACTGCCGCGATGCCTGGCACGACTGCCTCGCCCTCCTCAACGAAGTCTGGAAACCGACCGGCTTAGGCGGCATCCTGCACTGCTTCACCAGCACCCTCGAAGACGCCTATCGCGGCATCGACATGGACTTCCTGGTCTCCTTTACCGCCAATATCACCTATCCAAAAGCTCAGAACATCCGCGACGTTGCGAAAGCTTTGCCATTGGAGAAAGTTTTGATTGAAACGGACTCTCCGTACCTGGCGCCGCAACCCGTCCGCGGCAAGCGCAACGAGCCCGCCTATGTTGCGGAAGTGGCGAAGGTCCTTGCGAATGTGAGAGACTTACCGGTAGAGGCCATCGCCGCACAAACCACCGAGAATTTCTGGCGATTCTTTCCCATCGCCCGGCCAGGTGCATCGCACGTTGGGGAGTCTCGCTGAGTCAGGGCGGCGAGCCCAGGAGAACGGTCATCGCTTTACTCACCGCCAGGGAAATTTTCGAGTTGGTGCGGGAAGACCTCGTTAAGGTCGAGCAGGAACTATCTCGCCAAAGTGCCTCTGCCTTTCAGCCGGTCTCCGAAATTACCAGTTATCTCCTCGGCGGGGGAGGGAAGCGCCTTCGGCCCGCTCTCTTGCTGCTTTGTCATGGCTACGCCGCCGGACGCAAGTCCGATGGTCGCAGCGCCATCAGGCTCGCCGCTGTTGTTGAACTTCTCCACAGCGCCACGCTGATTCATGACGATGTCATTGATAGCGCCGACACGCGCCGCGGCCGTCCCTCTGCCAATTCCCGCTGGGGCAACCATCGCAGCGTTCTGGCCGGGGACTGGCTCTATATGCAGTCGTTCCAGATCGCGCTGGAAGAACGCAACTTCCGCGTCCTCGACATCCTTATCGATCTCACCCAGAAAATGGTTGAAGGCGAACTCATCCAGCTCGCCAAGATCGGCCGCATGGATGTTACCGAAGACGATGCCGTCAAGCTGGCCACCTACAAGACCGCCTGCCTCTTCAGCGGATGCGCCCGACTCGGCGGCGTCCTCGGTGGTTTCGACGAACACGACGAACAGACGCTCGACGACTACGGCCGCTACGCAGGTCTTGCCTTTCAACTCGTCGACGACCTCCTCGATTTCACCGCTTCCAGCGAACAGCTGGGCAAACCCGTCCTCAGCGACCTGAAAGAGGGCAAGGTTACTTTGCCGTTGATCTACGCCATGGAAAATGGCCACAGCGAAGCCCGCGAAATGGTTGCGCTTGTCTTGGAAGAAAAGGAATTCCAATCCGTCCAGCCGGAAAAGCTCGTTGCCTTGGTCCGCGATTCCGGCGCCCTCGACCGCACTCGCAATCTCGCTCACGATTATGCTCGCCGCGCCAAATCCTGCATCAATGGTGCCGGCGACTCCGAATACGCCCGCGCCCTCCGCACCCTCCCCGATTTCATCCTGGAGCGCGAAAACTAGCCCTCCTGCTGCCCGCCGTATCCTGTAGCTCACCCCTTCAGGGGTGAGGCTGTTGCTTCTTTGCTCGTGTAGCGGCCGCCTTCCGAGGCGTGCGCCTTTTTCTGAAATGTAGCGCTGGCTTTTATGCCAGCCTTGATTGTCGTGTAGCTCACCAGTCTCTTTTGTTGGTGAGGGTGTCGGTTTCCTTTTGCAGGGGCCGCCTTCCGCCTTTCTCTTCTGTTACCATGTGACGAATCATGCTGCCCTTCAAGCTCATTTATCACGAGCGCTATGATTTGAACCTCGGCGCCCATGTGTTCCCCTCGCAGAAATACCGTCTCATCGCCGACAAGCTGACAAAGGACGCCGTCGCCTCGCGCGAAGATTTTCTCCACCCCGAACCGGCATCCGATACGGATATTCTGCGCGTCCATACCGATGACTGGGTCAACAAGCTGAAGACCGGCACGCTAACCCTCAGCGATGTCATGAAGCTCGAGGTTCCATACTCTCCGGAACTCGTCAGCGCGTTCTGGTTAGCCGCCGGCGGAACGATCGCTGCCGCGCAGTCCGCCCTGCGCGATGGCTTTGGCTGCAACCTCGGTGGTGGTTTCCATCATGCCCATCCCGATCACGGCGAAGGTTTCTGCGCCATTCACGATGTTGCTGTGGCCATTCGTCGACTGCAGGCCGACGGCGCTATCCGCAAGGCCATGGTCGTCGATACCGATGTTCATCATGGAAACGGTACAGCCGCTATCTTCGCCAAACAGCCGTCCGTCTTTACACTATCCATCCACCAACTCAACAACTATCCCGCTTACAAGCCCCCCTCCACCGTTGATCTCGACATGCCGGATCAAATTGGAGATGCCGCTTATCTCGTCGCCCTATTGCCCGCCGTTCGCGCCGGCATGGATTCTTTTCAACCCGAAATATTGTTCTATGTCGGCGGCGCTGATCCTTACCAGGACGACCAGTTGGGGGGACTGTCGCTCACGATGGACGGACTAGCGGCCCGAGACAAAAATGTGTTGGAAGAAGCCCGTAGGCGCAACATCCCGGTAGTAACCACACTCGCCGGCGGCTATGCCCGTCGCATCGAAGATACCGTCCAGATTCACGTCAACACCATTCTCGCCGCCCGCGAAGTCGCTCAACTCCATCCCCACCAACAAGCCGCCGGGAGCTAGCAATTCTTTGTCTGCTGGAAGGCCGGTAGTAGCACAGGCTTCGCCTGTGTGCTCTCCTCTCGGTAGAGACGGCTTTGCGCCGCCATCCGATCTCACATCGGTATTGAGAGGTGTGGACTACGGTTTTTGCGTTTCGGGTTGGCCGTTGTAGCGGCCGCCTCCCGAGGCGGACGACGTCCCATCTCACGGTCTGGCCAGCGGCCGCGGCCGGCGTGGCGTCGGCGGGATGCGCCACCCGTTCCACCGCTTCCACCAAAACTTTATCTACCGTGTCTGGATCAAACCCATCCGTGCGAAAAGCAATCGCTCCTGTACGGTCCAGGATTACCGTTGTCGGAAAAGAATGCACCGCGAGCAACCGGTCCAGCCCATCCGCAAACAATACTCCCGTCTTGGGTTTTTCCTCTTCCAGATAGGGCCCAACCAGCGTTTCATCGTCATCGCAGTTCAATCCCAGAAACACGATGTCTTTCTGTTCGGCGAAGTGCGCTGCCACCCTTTCAAAGTGTGGCTCCATCTCCCGGCAAGGGCCGCACCAAGTGGCCCAGAAATTCAGCACCACCACTTTTCCTTTCGTGTCGGCGAACGGGAAAGGTGATCCGTCCGGTGCCTTCCGCAGCATGAATTCATAAGGATTCTTCAGCCCGGCATTTCGTGCAGGCTTTGCCGCTTTCGTCACTGCCGACGCGTCGTCAAATGCGTGCAGGAGATAGTCACCCAAACCATCTTCGGAACCATGCGCCAGTCGCCAGACATTTCCGATCTTGTTGCGCAGTTCGCGCCGGCTCGATGTGCCTTTCGTCCCATCCGCAAGCGCAAACGCGATCGCATATTCCCGAATCGCCGCGTTTGGGTCCTTGCGAAGCTCCGCTAATTCGCCCAATTTCTCGGCGGCCGCCGCGCTCGGTTCCATCGCATAACTGTCCTCAAAATCCTTCTGCGCATTTGGCAGATCGTTCAATTTTTGGTACAACCTGCCTCGGACCAGTAATAGCGCAGCCTTATCGTGTTTTTTCTCCGTTTCCCAATCTTCGCTCGAAACACGCGGTGACTTCTCCGTCGTGGAGATCCCACTCACCTGTTCAATCACTCGCGTGCAGTAGGTGATCGCGCGGCGCCAGCCCGAGCTGTCGCTATATTTATCCAGCAACTGAATGGCAAGAACGGTGATCGATGTGTCGTCCGGCCGAAGCGCAACCAGCCTTTCCGCGTACTCCGTTGCGCGCGGATAGTCGCGGAGCTGCAGCGTCGCTTCCACCAGCGCGCGATAAATCTGCGCCCGTTGCGACGATTCCGGATGTTTCTTCAGGAAGGCTTCCAGATTACGCGCCAGCGCAGCACGGTCGTTTCCGGCATCATCGATGGCTTTCTGAAGATCCTGCTGTTCCGTGCTGCCCTTCGGTTGCTGTCCCTTTTGCGAAGCCTGATTCTCTGTTTTGGATGACGGCGGTTTCTGCTGAACCGGTTCCTGCGCGCCCGTTCGTTCCACCAGCACAAGCAACGTGATGGCTAAACAAAAATGAATCGAGAGCGCTAGGCGGTACCTGGTCACAAGCCTATTGTACAGGCTGCAGATTCCATTGGAAGGAGCTTGCCAGTGAAGGCCAGCGCCGGTTCAAGAGAAGGCGCGAGTAAGGACTCCAGCCAGGGTGCCCAGGAGCACGACGGTCGAATACGCAGCCAAGGCAATTTTCCACGAGATGGATTTGCCGACTACCGAGAGCGAAAAAACGCTGATGATGCCGAGGGTGCACAGAATGGTAACGACATAGGGGAGCGGAACGCCTTTGCTCATCGCAATGTAGGCGATGGCAACGTCGAACGCCATCGGAACGGGCAAGAACGCGCTCACCAGCGCCACCAGAACGATTCCGCCAATCGTGACTTGAGCGAGCAGGAGTTGCGACGGAAGAACCTCAATCACCAGTGCGCCGAGCAGTGCGGCCAGGATCATCAGCGGGAAGGCAACGCGGAAAACGTACCAGAAACTTTTCAGGAACGAACGAGCGGTGTTACTGACGGCCTGCGCCCATGTTTCGGCCGCCGCGAACGCGATAGGGCAGGCAATGGTTCCGGCGGCGGTGTGTTGGCGCGAAGACACCAGAGGCGCGAATACGAAGATCAGGAAGAGCACGGTAGCAAGTTTCACGAGCGCGACGGAAACGGGAAACAGCGCGAAGGTCATGGCCAGTACGACGACGTTCAGCGCAGGCGAAGCGAACATAGTGGCCAGCACAGATTCCGTGCTTACGCCGGAAGCGTACAGGCCTCGGACGATCGGAGCGATGCAATTCGTGCACACGGCCAGAGGAGCGCCCGCAGCCGCGCCGAACAAGGTGTTCAAATACCGCGAATTGCTGCGCCGCCGCGGCAACGTGGCCAGGAAAGTAAGTGCAGCGGGGCCAAACAGAAACGAGAACGTCATGCCAATGCGATTGGCGTCCAGCCAGTTCACCGTCGTGCGAAATACCCGCGTAGCAAGCGGCATGCCAGGGTCGACGCGATATACGGCGCCGAAGGTGAGCGCTCCCGACGCTTTAATCTGTGTCCCGGAATGATAGCGCTTCAACAGCGCCGGATAGCGGGAGTCCACCCAGAAGATGCCAGCGATGGCCACCATAAGAAGGATAGCCAGACTGCGGCTGCGCCATGAACTGGTGGATGCAACGGACGGACTAAGATTCAAAGCGGAAGCCTGGACCGACACGTTAGCCCCCTTTGCAGGGATTCGGACCGAAACGGCCAATGAATTTGCAGGACTCTACAAGCTCCCGGCGTCGACGGGAATAGTAGAAAAGCATTACGGGGGCGGGCGGAGGCAGCTTTGGCACGTCTAATGAGAGAGTCAGGGTAAAACGGACGGGTTCTCCGATTGAGGTTGCCATGAAAAACTTTGTGCTTGGAGTGATCTTCACGGTTGCCGTGTTCATCGTGGGTGCCCTGGCCTATTTGTTGCTGGGATTCGCGGAAGTCCGTGGCGATGTTCCGGGGACGCAGCTGGAATCGCGATTGATGACCGCGGCGGTTCACGCCTCAGTCAAGAGGCACGCACCGGAGCTGGCCAATCCGTTTCCTCCTACGGATGAAACTCTGATTGCAGGAGGAAAAATCTTCCTGAATGAATGTGCGGGCTGCCATGGCACTCCGGGGAAGGCCACGGACTATTCAGACACCTTGTATCCACCAGCGCCGCAATTGCCGAAAGTGGGCACCCAATATACGGAAGCTCAAATCTTCTGGATCGCGAAACACGGCATACGACGGACCGGAATGTTTGCTAACGGCAAATGGGAATCGGACGAGAAGCTTTGGAAGGCGGCGGCCTATATAAAAAGGATCAAGGAATTGCCGCCGCCGGTTGAGCAGGCTGTGGCGAAAATGGCGGCCGGGAATTGATGCCTGTAGGCCGGTGCCCCATCCCAGGCAAGCGGTCAACCGCCAGAACTAGTACGTGACCTTAAACGCGGTCGTGCATCCAACGGGGAATAGACGCGGGTGGACATGGCGTAGAAATCGCGGTAGACAAGAAGGCCCTGGAATAAGAGAGACCAATGGCGAAACCAGTACTGATGACCGTCGACGATGACGCAGAAGTCTTGCGGGCCGTGGAGCGCGATCTCCGCAAACGCTATGCCGAGAAATATCGCGTCATGCGCGCCGATTCCGGTTCGAGCGCCCTGCAAGCCCTGAACAGTCTGAAGAAGAGGAATGAAGCCGTAGGATTGCTCCTCGCGGACCAGCGCATGCCGGAAATGAACGGTGTGGAGTTTATCAGCAAGGCGATCGACCTCTACCCGGAGGCGCGCCGCGTCTTGTTGACCGCCTACGCCGATACGGACGCGGCCATCCAGGCCATCAATCAGGCCAAGATCCATCATTATCTATTGAAGCCGTGGGATCCCCCGGAGCAACAACTCTATCCCGTGATCGATGATCTCCTGGATGATTGGCAGGCCACGTTCCGCCCAGCGTTTGATGGCGTCAGGGTTTTGGGACACAGGTGGTCGGCGCGTTCTTACGCCGTTCGGGATTTTTTGGCGCGCAATCAGGTCCCTTATCACTGGCTCGATGTCGAAACCGCGGAGAACAATACGGAGACGCTGTCGGCGATGCAACTCGCAGGTGGCGAGGCGGCCAAATATCCCTCGGTACTGTTCGCCGACGGCACATTTCTGGCCGATCCTTCCACCGGAGAGATTGCAGCGCGATTGGGATTGCAGACTCGCGCCGGAACTTCCTTCTATGACCTCCTGATTGTCGGCGGTGGACCGGCAGGGCTCGCGGCAGCCGTCTATGGCGCCTCTGAAGGCTTGAAGACCGTGATGATTGAGAGGGAAGCGCCCGGCGGCCAAGCCGGGATGAGTTCGCGAATCGAAAACTATCTGGGTTTTCCGTCGGGATTAAGCGGAGCGGACTTGGCACGGCGCGCCGTGGCACAGGCGAAACGTTTTGGGGTAGAAATCCTCGCGCCTCAAGAGGTAACCAAGTTACGCGTGGAAGCCGGATCAAAATTTGTCACCCTGGGCGATGGCACAGAGATCGGCGCCAAGGCCATGTTGATCGCTACCGGCGTTTCGTATCGCAAGCTGAATGTCCCGGGAATGGATCGCGTGTACGGAGCGGGAGTATATTATGGCGCGGCCATGACCGAAGCCGTAGGCTGCAGAGGCGAGGATGTCTACATTGTCGGAGGCGCAAACTCGGCAGGTCAGGCGGCGGTGTTCTTCTCTCAGCACGCCAGGCGAGTCATTATGCTGGTGCGCGGCAATACACTGGAAGCCGGAATGTCCCAATACTTGGTCGACCAGATTCAACAGACCAGCAACATCGCGGTGGAGTTAAATTCCTCAGTGGTGGAAGTCTTTGGCGAGGAGCATCTGGAAGCGATTGCCGTTCATTGCGCCACCAGCGGCGAAACGACTAAGGTTCCCGCGAATTCGCTATTTATCTTTATTGGCGCTATGCCCGGAACGGACTGGCTCGCGGGAGTTTTAGAACGCGAGGAAAAAGGATTTCTCCTGAGCGGGTCGGATCTGATGCGTGATGGCAAGCCGCCGAAGAGTTGGCCGCTGGAGCGCGATCCGTGGTTGCTGGAGACGAGCGTCCCGGGGATTTTTGTGGCCGGGGATGTTCGCTATCGATCGGTGAAGCGCGTAGCAAGCGGCGTCGGTGAAGGCGCGAACGCAGTGCAATTCGTACATCAATATCTGAGCACGGTGTGAAATGAGCGAAGCGATAGTGAATAACCATGCGGAACGTTTTGCGGCGGATCTGCGCCAAGTCAGCGTCTTCAGCGATTTGCCTGAGGACGAACTGGAATGGGTCGCGCAACGCATGGACGAAGTGCGCTTCCACGCGGGTGAGGTCTACGGCAAGCCAGGAGACCCGGTTGAATATTTGGTTGTGTTGCTCGAGGGTGAGCTGCAGTTTGAACGGAAGGATGTGCCGGGTGGGCCGGTGTTGACTGCCAGGGCTGGCGACGTGACGGGTCTGCTGCCCTTTTCTCGGCTGAAGAAATTTGGCGGTATGGCAAGGGCAGCGATGCCGTCGCGAGTGCTGCGGCTGCACAAGGACCACTTTCCGGACATGTTGCAGCGCGTGCCGGAGTTGGGGCAGCGGTTGGTAGGATTGATGTCTGATCGCATCCGCGAAGTGGCGCGGATGGAAACGCAGCAGGAGAAGTTGATGGCGCTGGGAAAGCTGTCGGCCGGCTTGGCGCACGAATTGAATAATCCGGCGAGCGCTGCCCGTCGCGCGGCGTTGAACCTCACCGAGGCCATGGACGACGTCCGCGCGGCAAGCATTAAGTTCCTGGAGCGTCCGTTGAGCGAAGCGCAACGGGAAGGCATTCTGATGTTGGAGAAGAAATCGGCGCAACATGCTGCCTCGCGCGTGGGGCCGCCGGAGGATCCACTCGAGCTGAGCGACAGGGAAGAGCAGATTACTGCGTGGCTGGAACGAAACGGCGTCGAAGAAGCCTGGAAGATAGCACCGGTGCTGGCGGAGGCAGGAGCAAAGACGGAGAAATTGGATGCGCTGAAGGAATTGGTTGGACCAGACTTAGTGGGGCCGGCGGCGAAACGGATCGCGGCGGTGATCACGATTTTTGGATTGATACAGGAAATCGACAACAGCACCCGCCGCATCAGTGATCTCGTCACTGCCATCAAGCGCTATTCCTACATGGACCAGTCGCCCATCCAGGAAGTCGATCTCAAAGAGGATCTCGAGAACACACTGAAGATATTTGGACACCGTCTGAAAACCGGCGTCACCGTAATCCGGGAATACGATCCGGACTTGCCCCGCATTTGCGCATATGGTGGCGAACTGAACCAGGTTTGGACGAATCTCATCGACAACGCCATCGACGCCATGGACGGCAAGGGTGAGCTACGCATCCACGCGTTCCGGGAATTGGATAGCGCCATCGTCGAGATCGGCGACAACGGTCCCGGAGTTCCGCCGGAAATTCGCTCGCGCATCTTCGAGCCCTTTTTCACTACGAAGAAGGTCGGAGAAGGCACGGGCCTCGGTTTGGATACGGCGATGCGGATTGTGCGAAAACATCATGGCACGATGGACCTGAAATCGCAGCCCGGAGATACCAGATTTCGCGTCAGGTTGCCGATTAAGGGCCCGCAAGAGAAAGCCACCGAAGAGAAAGCCGCGGAAGAGAAATCGCCAAATTAAAGGGGCGGTCTCCGTTCACCGTGAGTGCGTGGGTTTGATGGCAGATCATTTGCTCTCCTTAGTGCGCGGACGCCACGGACATTTCAAGCTGGAGTCGGGTCATCACGCTGACTTGTGGTTTGACCTGGAAACGTTGTGCCTGAACTCCCGCGAAATCCGAGCGTTCGCCGAGCGCCTCGCGGCTCGACTAAAGAAGTATCAGGTTGATGTCGTGTGCGGGCCTCTGGTTGAGGGCGCATTCGTTGCCCTGCTCGTCTCACTGGAGTTAGGCTGCCAGTTCACCTATGCGGAACGAGTTGACGACACAACCCGCGACGGACTCTTCCCGGTGCAGTACCGCCTGCCGAAATCTTTGCAGCCAGTTGTGTCAGGAAAACGTGTCGCGATTGTGAATGATGTTATCAGTGCGGGATCGGCGGTCAGGGGAACGTTTTTTGATTTGTGCGAAATTGGTGCGGAAGTTGTTGCCATTGGTGCGCTGCTCGCTCTGGGAGAGTCGATTACCGAGTTTGCGGCGAAGCACGGCGTTGCCCTCGAACTCCTGGAACGCATGCCGCACAATTTATGGCAGCCCGCGGAATGTCCGCTCTGCGCTGCCGGAATCGCGCTTGAGTGAACAGAGCCGCCCCGAGCACACCCGGGCATCCCTGCCGAAAGCGCGTGGGTTGCGTGTGCTAGCATAGCCATCAGAGTCCCCGAAGGGGTGCTGATGCGCCACCCGATCGCTTTGCCTTTGTGTTGCGCAATCCTGTTCGTGTTCCAAGGTTGCGGCGGTTCAGGCGGATCGACACCTCCGCCGCAAATATTCGTCACGGTTTCCCCCAGCACTGCGGCAGTCAACGTCGCTCATACCCAACAATTTACGGCGACCGTAACGGGCACAACAAATACCAGCGTGACGTGGACCGTTGCCGGCGGCCCGTCGAACGGCACAATTGCGACGACCGGCCTTTATACCGCCCCAGCGAGCGTGCCCAACCCAGCTACGGTCACCGTGACGGCTACGTCGCAGGCCAACTCCGCGAAATTTGCAACAGCAACAGTGACCGTCCAACCCGGCGTCGTGCCGGTGCCGTCCGTTACCGTGAGCCCGAATCCTGCCAGCGTCGCCGCTTTCGCAACGCAGCAATTCTCCGCGTCCGTCAGCAGTCTTTCGAATACCGCCGTAACTTGGCAAGTGAACGGAACGCCCGGAGGCAGCAAGCAGTTTGGATTCATCTCCAGCACGGGTTTGTACGTCGCGCCAGGCGCAGTCCCGACAAAATCCAATGGACAAGGCGACAGCATCACGACTACGGCGACGGTCACGGCGGTTCCCCAGGCAAACTCGTCGGTATCCGGATCGTCCACGGTAACGGTTTCCCCGACCAATCAGAATCTTCAAGGTGGCGCCATCGCATTGGGCACCTCCGGCGGAAACCAGAAAGATTCGCAGACGAGCGGGGGGACGATCACGTGTTGCAGCGGCACTCTGGGCTCGCTCGTGACGCGCGGTGGCACGCAATACCTCCTCAGCAACAACCACGTGCTGGCGCGCACCGATCAGGCATTAGCCGGCGAGAGCATCATCCAGCCCGGACTGATCGATAGCAACTGTGGGCAAGGTGCGAACAACATTGTCGGAACTCTGACGCAATTCTATAACCTGGAAACTGGGCCATCTCCCAAGATCGACGCTGCGATCGCTCAAGTCGCTCAGAATGCTGTCGATCCCAGCGGCAACATCCTCTATCTCGGCTCCACCTCCGATGCGAACAATGTGCCGGTGCCCGGCCCGCCAGCCGCAGGAGCGGGCCTGCCGGAAACTGCAGGTCTGCTGAGCCGGGCCGTGGCGAAATCCGGAAGAACGACCGGGCTAACCTGTTCCACGATTCTTTCCGTCAGCACCATGACTTCGGTTCAGTATCAGAAGGGATGCGCCACCGGACCAACGTTCAACGAGACATTTAACAATCAGGTGGCTGTAACCGGCGGTGGATTCAGCGCTCCGGGGGATTCCGGCTCGCTTATCGTCACGCAAGATACCGCCGAAGCCGTCGCGCTGCTGTTCGGCGGCTCGGATCAGGAAACTGTAGGCAACCCGGTCGGCGCTGTGCTGAATTTTTTTCAAAGTGGTAGCAACGCAATGACGTTTGTGGGAGGAGCCAAGCATGCCGTGATAGGTTGCTCGTTGCCCACCGCACCCGCATCCGCTACTCTCCACGTGCCATTGAGCGCAATCGCGAAAGAAGCCATGCAGAGAGCTGCCGCGGTGGGCGACGCAAATGCGCCTGCGCTAATGGCGCACCCGGAAGTGGAGGCTGTGGGAGTAGGCGCAAGCTTGGACAATCCCGGCGAAGCAGCGATTGTGTTATTTGTCGCCAGGGGCCAGCCGCGCACGGGAATCCCCGCGTCGGTGGATGGAATTCGCACGCGCATTGTTGAAGGAGAACTTTTTGCGGAGCGCGGTGTCCTTTCGCCAGAACAGAGCGCAGCGCTGGAGCAAACGGCTGCCACGGCGCAAAATGTTTACCCGATTTCAGAGGCGGAGTTTGCCCGAGCGAAAGCCGTCCATCAGGCCCACATGGATGAGTGGATGAGCAAGGCCGGCGTACAAGGTGTCGGCATCGGGTCCAGTGTGGATTCTCCAGGAGAAGCCGCGCTGATCCTGTTTCTCATTCGAGGTGTCGCCCGCGAAGCGATCCCGCTGACGATCGATGGTGTGCGCACCCGCGTCCGCGAATCCAGCCGATTCCGCGCCGGGCTCGACGATGGCGACTCGCGCCGCTTTTGCTCTCGGAGCGCGGCCAGCCCAAAAATGCGAAGTCCGCTACTGCTCCCGCCAAGAACAAATAAGGAGAGGCTCAACTAAAGCAGCCCGAGATGGTCGGGATACTTCGCCTGCAGAGAGCTCACCAAAGTCTCAAACTCACTAAGACCACGCAGATTCTTCAGGCCAGGATCTTTCAGGAAAAACGGCCAGCAAGCGAATCCTGTGCCGACACTCCGCTCAAGCCATTCGAATGCTGCTTGGCGTCTCCCGAGCACCGCGAGAATGCACGCGATCTGGTAATACGTGTGATGTGCGTGCCCAAAGGACTTTGGATTGGCACAGGCTTGGGCTAAGCACTTGAGTGCCGGTTCTGCCTTTCCCGTCAGCGCGAAAAAGAGACCACGCAGACTGACTATCAGCGGCTCTTCAGGCAGCAGTTGCATGGCTTCATCGAGCAGGCGCTTCGCTTCTTTCCAATCGTCACTCATCATTGCCGGCAGCGGAGCAAAATAGAGCGGATATTTGTTGCCGGGAACTTCGGCGCGCCACTGGCGAATGCCTTCGCGGGCCCGATCGTAGTCGCGACTCCAGATGTACACCTGCACAATGCTGTGGCTCACAGCCTTTTGAGGATGGAAGGATCGTCCGCGCTCATACATCTCACGAGCATGATCGAGCAAGCCAATGTGAGCCAGGATTGTGCCCAGACGATTGTAGGCATGAGGTAAATTCTTCTGTAGGGCCAGGGCGCGCCGCAGTTCAGCAATAGCTTCCAAATGCTGGAAGTTTTTCGACGGCCCCCACAGCAGAAAAGCATTGGCAACGTGTCCTTCCGGCAAATCCGGATCCACCTCAAGCGCGCGCCGGCAGTGAAATTCGGCCTTCTCCAGCCAGGTCCTCGCCGGATCGTATTCGAAGTGCCGAGTAGCCCAGACGAACGAAAGCGTGGCGTGTGCCAGCGAAAAAGCAGGATCGCGCGTGACCGCGTTCGTGAGGTGTGCTGCAGCTTCGTCCAGAAGCGTGGGATCGCCGGAGGAGCTGAGCCGATAACCGTGCATGAATTCCGAATAGGCCAAGGGATCGTTGCTGTAACGCGTGCGTCGCTGACTGACGGATGGACGCAATGGCCTGTGCAGCGCTGCGGCGATTTGCTTGGCCATATCAATTTCAAGTTCGGTCAAGCGGTTCAAATCCAGGTGGCAAGTCCGTTTCCAGCAGACACTCGCTAAATGGCTGTCAAACATTTCCACGGAAAGACGCGACTGCCCCTTCGATGTTTGAATCGCGCCGCGCACCACGAAGCGCACACCCAGGCGGGAAGCGAGATCGGAACCGGCAGCATCGGGAGGCACATTCAACACCGCGGAGGTGGGCAGAACGTCTACACCCGGCAAATTGCCAAGGTGCGAAACCAGCGCGTCCGCGAATCCAAGGCAAAGGCCACGCTCGTCGGTGGCATTACCAAGAAGAAAGAGAGGGAGCACAGCGAGGGAGCAATGATGGTTCCACGTGTCGGTGCTTTCCTCGCTCACTGACACCGCCGCTGCACTTGGGAAATCAGAGTGCAGATAACGGGGATCAATGACGCGCACGGGCCCGATGAATCGGTAGCCTTTGCCGACCACCGTTTCCAGGAAGCGGGGTTTCGCTGAATCATCATGGAGCGCAGTGCGAAGTTTTCGCACCAGATTGTTGATATTTCGCTCCGTATCGATGAACAGATCGGAGCGCCACAGTTTCGCAACAATTTCTCTCCGGGAAACGAGTTGGTCGCGGCGGCCAACCAAAAAGATCAGCAGCTCCATAGGCTTTTTTTCGAGCTTCACACGCCGTCCAAGACGCCGAAGTTCATAGCGCCCAAGGTCGAGTTCGATATCGCCAGTCGTGGATTGCGGGGTGCGCATCAGGTTCCGTTTCGGCATTATGCGCCAGGATTCAGTAATTTGCGACGATATAGAAAAGATATACAGCCGTTACAACCTCTCCATTGAAACTCCTATGTAGCCAAGAGAAGATGCTGCCCAGTCCCAGACGGACTACGGAGGAATAACAATGAAACGGAATTTGCTTCTCGGACTCGTTGTAGCGGCGGTATTGAGTTGTTCAGGTCGAATGGTCTTGATTGCTGCGCACGCGAACTCCACCGAAAAGAACGCGTTTACCCCGGACACGATTCCTTACGGCCCGGCACCCGCATTCGTTCCACCGGGCGCACAGCTTGCGGTAGTGGAGGGGAACCCAGGTGCCGCGAGCGGAGACTATACCGTGCGGTTAAAAATGCCGGATGGCTATCGGATCGCGCCCCACTGGCATCCAAATCGCGAGAACGTCACGATAATCTCTGGGACATTCAAAGTGGGCATGGGAGATCAGTTTGATGAAGCGAAGATGGGTGCTTTTCCGGCGGGCAGTTTTGCCTATCTCGATCCCCAGATGCATCATTACGCGATGGCCAGCGGAGAGGTGGTTGTCCAGGTCCACGGCATGTCCCCGCTGCAATTCAACTACGTGAACCCTGACGACGATCCGAGCAAAAAGAAATAACTGCCGCCACGGAGGGGAACACGGTCAGGCCACTCTTCTCGGCGACTGGATCGGCGTATTAAGATGACGTGTGGTCGAGAGGAGAGAGAACGACGTGAATAGCAAATCGACGTTTGTGCGCGCACTCTGTGGTCTTTGTTTGGTCATGGCAATTTTGGTGTCTGGCCGGGTGGCTTATTCACAGGCGCCCGCACCGTCGTCTCCCGCTCCCGATCAGAAGTCTTCGGAACCGATACCGGGCTTGGAGCAGTTGACGCCTTACCAGAAATCCCAATTGGTGCGCACGTTCACCGACTGGGCCTTCCTGGCAAAGTATCGAGACGCTGATCAGCAGTTGCCGCCTCCGGCAGCCGGTGAAACCCGCGTTGTGTTCATGGGAGATTCCATCACCGAAGGCTGGGGGCAGAAGGGAACAGCAACATCTCCGGATCGCGCCGAATTCTTTCCGGGCAAGCCGTACATCAACCGCGGCATTTCCGGCCAGACCACGCCACAGATGCTGGTGCGATTTCGTCAGGACGTTATCGATCTGAAACCGAAAGTGGTGGTGTTGCTGGCGGGCATCAACGATATCGCTGAGAACACTGGCAAGACTACGCTCCCTGAGATTGCTGGCAACATCGCATCCATGGGCGAGCTAGCGCGCGCCAATGGAATTCGCGTCGTCTTGTGCTCCGTCCTGCCCGCGAGCGATTTTCATTGGCATCTCGGACTTGAGCCCGCTCCCAAGATCCGGGCGCTGAACACTTGGATCAAGGACTACGCGGCGAAGAATGGTTTCGTGTATGTGGACTACTACTCTGCGATGGCCAACAGCGAAGGCGGGCTGAGGACAGAACTGAGTCCGGATGGTGTGCACCCGAATAAAGCGGGATATCAAATCATGGCGCCCCTTGCGGAGGCGGGAATCGCGGAGGCGCAGAAGAAGTCGCTTCCCTAAAAGCTTACTAGATCGATTCTGCAGCTCCGGCCTTTTAGGGATGAGTTTGTTCTGCCTTTGCAGCGACTGCCTTGGCCCGCTGTTGGGCGCTACCTTCCGGAACCGTTTTGTTGCTGGTCATCGCAGGGCGCGGCTGCGTCTTTGTGGCGTGGCCCTATAAAATCAAAAACTGCCGCACCACTTCCACCGAGCAGTGCGCGTGCATCGCCACTGACTCCGACACGCTTCCCATCACCAGCCGGTCAAAGCCGCGCCTTCCATGCGATCCCATCACGATCAAATCCGCCTGCCACAGCTCCGCCGAGGAAAGAATCGTTCGCGCAGGTGAATCCCGCGGCTCCGTCACTTCTGCTTTCACTTCAAGTCCGCTGTTCCGCAACACCGCGGCTGCTTGTTCTGCCGCTTCTTTGGCGTGCGCCTCGCTCGCCTTCGACAGCTCCACCAGTTGCTCCGGCGCGTAGTAGGGATACTCCCCGATCAGCACGGGATATTCCGGGCACGCCAGCACCTTGAATATCGAGCCCTCGGGCCACGGCCGCTCGGCAACTTTATTCGCCGCCAGTACCGCATATTCTGACCCGTCGGTCGGCAGCAGGACACGCATCCCGTGCAAGTCGCGACTCGCCCGATCTCTGCGTGGCGTGCGCACAATTTCCACCGAACACGGTGCGTGTCGCAGCACCGCCTGCGCCGTGCTTCCAATCAACAGGCGCGTGAACGTGCCTCTTCCGTGCGAACCCAGCACCGCCAAATCAGCTTTCCATTCCGTGGCCAATTTCGGAATCGCGTGCCGCGGATTCTCCAGCAATACGTCTGTGCTCACCGGCCAGCCCTTCTCGCGCAGCCCCGCGGCATCTTCTTCCAACTCCTCTTTCGTTGACTTCTTGGTTTCGTCCAGCAGTTGCGGCGCCCGCACGAAAAAGAACGGGTCCACCGCGGTCACCAGCTTGAATTCCGATCCCTTCGGCCATGGACGCAAGGTCACTTCCTGCACTGTCGCATCCGAGGCACTCGAGCCGTCGACTCCGATCAGGATTTTCATGCCGCCTCCTGCCCGCTTCACCCCCTCAGCATACAACGACGAGGCTAATCATTTTGTGCGAGCAGATTCTTGGCCAGATTCGCAGGGAGGGACACACCGGGGTCCGTCTAACGAAGAAGAGTAGCGCAGGGGAAGGCCTGGAACGTGAAATAGGACCGAAGACGTGCGTGAAGATTCCCCCACGCTACACTGGTCCTCAATAACTCTTGCACGTCACGGCCCCAGTCTGCGTCTTTCCACGCGCTCGCTAACTCCAACCCATGCAACACATGTAATGTTACTTCTGACACCTGCGCCGATTCGCGCCACCTGCGCCTTTCGACGTGGTTTGCGCCTTCCCACGCACCTCTTCAGCCGCCTTTATCGGAGTCCCATTTCTTCCCCTTGGCCTGTAGACTAACTCCATGCCCGACCCCGACCTGCCCACTCGTTCCCGTGCGATGGATCTCCTTCGTCGCGCCTTTCTCGCTGCCCTCGCCGTTGTGGCACTCGCCTACGCCCTCGATTTCTCCTGGTACCACCTGCGCCTCAGCTTCCCCTCTTTGGGCACTGCTGCCAGTTCCATGCACCGTACGCGCATCATCGCCATTCCCGGCAAAAACAACAAAGTCGAATACGAAATCGATTCGTTGCGCCCCGAAGAAGACGTTCCATGCTCACGCACTCTTTTTCCCCACTCGGGACAAGCACCCTGCTGGTATCTGGCCCGCCACCTAAACGACCCGATCCAGATGTAGCAGCACTTCGCCGCTTGACTGTTCTTGTTTTTGTGGGCATCTGAGGCGGGGATTTTCCTCCTTTTGTAGTGGCCGATCAAATCGGCGCGTTTTCGTCGTTTCATGGCCGCGCATGCCAGCGAAGTGAGGGATCTGCTGGATTGCTCCAACTTCCTCGTGGGATTGTCCGCAGCCTCTGCACTGTGGTTCATGTTTCCCTCAGACATCCTTCCGGCTGTTAGTATGCCGCTCTCTCGTCGCTTGTTCGCTTCAGCGACCGCAGAGCTAAAGAATAGCCCAGCTTGAGCTTCACAGTCATGATTCGAGCGCCTTAGGCGCTCACTTTCACTGCGACTTCCAGTTTTCAATTTTTTTCCCGCCGTCTCGCGCTTCTCTTCTCATCTGTCCGGACAATTCCCTGATCTCCCTTAACTTTCACTTCGCTCACGTACCAAACGCCCAAGCCACAAACAAAAACCCCAACCCTGCCAGCATCCGCGCACTTCGTTTCATGGACGTCTCCCGGCCGCTAGACCTCGTTCCGTGGGGGACACCAATCCCCGAAACGAGCCTATGTGCAAAAAACGTCGATTGCTGTGAGCTAGGTCTCAGTCCTGCCAAAAATGGCAGAATCCCGGGTGGCACCGTTTTCGACTTTATTGGGGATAAAAACACGAGGGGGAGCCGATGAGCCCATGAAAACCGCCCATTATTCGGCCCACCCCCGAGTCACCGCCGGAGCGGAACTGTGTAGTTCCACCCTGAGTACGTCACCCACCGCGTGTTTGGATTTTCTTCAACCGGGAAGGGAATTGGGCGCTCCTGCGCCGCTGGCTTCTCCCAGTCGCGGCTAACTCGCGCCGAGCAGCACCTTTGGTCCCGTCGGCTGCGGCACTCCGCCCGCTGGCTCAATGGTTACCGCGAACGCCTTGGGCTCGCTATTCGCCGGAACTTGTGCGCTCCACACCCGTGCCTGCCCAGGTTCGGCTTGCGTGAATGTCCCTGCGCTTATCGGCGCACCGCTGGTCGGCACCAGCCACATCTGGTACACCTTGTCCGCCGGAAGCGGTGGCAGCTCCGCTGTGTAAATCACCATTCCGCTTCTTTGGTTGTACTTCACCACTCCGCTGCTTTGCGCTGCATCCGCCGTCCCCGCCAGTTTCACGGTGATCGTTTCTGGCGCCGCAAGCACATTCACGAGCCTCTCCACGCGCACCCGTTCTTGCTGCAGTCGCACTGCCTCCAGCCGCACTTGCCTCACTTCGCGAGCCAGTCGCTGGTTCTCTCGCCACAATCCCAGGCTCACCAGCGCCAGCGCCGCCGCCACCGGCACCAGCACCCAATTCCACCAACTCCTCTTTCTTGCCTCGCCCCTTACTCTCTCGTCCACCTGGTACAACTTCACCGGCGCCGCTTGCACCCTCGCGCGTTTCCCCTCGTTCCGTCGCAATTCGCGCAAACAATTTCTCCTTCGCGCCTGCCGTTGGTTGTTCCTGTGGCACTCCGAACGCCAGTGTCGCCGCGCGTCCCCGTGCTCCCGCCAGGTTCTTTGCGCAGTCCGCACACCCCGCCACATGCGCGCGCACCGCTGCCGATTCTTCCTCTGGCAACGCGCCCAGCGCCAAAAGCTCGAGCTCTTCTTCCCGTATGTGCTCTGCGTTACTCAACTCAGCACCTGCTTCAACGTCTCCATCGCTGACCGGATCCGCGTCTTCACCGTTCCCAGCGGCTCCCCAGTCTTCGCCGCAATTTCCGAATGCGTCATGCCCTCGAAATACGCACACTCTAACGCCAACCGTTGCCCATCCGGCAACCTTCCCATCACCGCCCGCACCTTCTCCAACAGTAGCTTTTGCGCCGCGCTGCTTTCCACGTTTACGCGCAGATCCGCTCCGTTCTCGTCCAGTTCTTCGTTTTTCCCTGTTTTCCGGCGTAACTTGGAGATTGCCCGGTTCCGCGCCGCCACCAGCAGCCACCCGGCCAGCGATCCTCGCGCCGGTTCGAATCGGCTGGCCGTCCGCCATACTTGATAAAATAAATCCTGCAAAATCTCTTCGGCGGCGCCCGAGTCCCTCAGGATTCGCTTGGCCTCCGAATACACCAATCCGCTGTATCGGTCGTACAGTTCAGAGAGCGCCGCCTCATCTTTGCGCACCACTCTCTCTAGCAACGACCAATCGCTCGCCGCGCCTCCGGCTTCGCCTTCCGTCTTCACCACGCCTCAGTTCCGCTCCTCATGGTACTACGCTCTTTCTTCCATTTTCGGATTCCCGCTGCGTTCGGCTCCTCCAACCATCTTTTGCTTGTCACACTTACCTGATAAGTGTACCGTCTCACCCACTAATCCCGCTGGAACGCTGTTCAACGGAGAACTCCATGGCGCGACGTCAATTCCTGGCTCAGATTCTGAGCCTGCCCTTTCTCTCTTTTGGTGCGAAATCCGATGAGCCCAAAAAGAATCTCAAAATCATGATGAAGAGTGCCTGGGGCTCCGATGATCCCACCAAAGCCGCTTTCCCGTTTTTGCATGCTCTCGCCCTCAATGAAGCCGGCCACGAAGTCCAAATTTTTCTTCTTGGCGAAGCCACGGATTTGATGCGCAAGGTCACCGCCAACGCCGTCGTCCCCGTCGGTTGGCCGCCCCTCAGCGAAACTCTCGACAAAATTACCGCCAAACACATTCCCGTCTTTGCTTGAGGCGCCTGCAGCCGGGCCCGTGGGATCACGGAAGCAGATTTGGCGCAGTGGGGAGCAAAATTCGGCAATCCCACAATTTTTGTGAACCTGGTTGAGTGGTCCGATCGCGTCATCACGGAATAACCTCGTGCTCGCTTAATCCCAACCATTGACCCTCATCTTTCCCCGCACTACTCTAGATTTATCGGTCCTGCCTTACAATGGTGTTTCCCATGCGCCCGTGGACTTCTCTCCCTCGTCCGCTCCTCTATTTCCTTGCGGTAGTTTTTTGTCTTATCACTTCTCTTTACGCTTCCCTGTGGATGTACGATGTCCGCTTCGCAGTTAACTATCCCGTAGAGATTGGCTTTAATCGTTCCCGCGCCACCACTTTCGATTCTTCGTCCTCCTGCATCTCCGTCTATAACGTTGAACACGCTCATCTTTCGTGCCACTAATCCCGACAAGCCTAATGAGGGCATTCTTCTCGCTTCGGTTCGCTACCTCGCACGCTTTTTCCCGCTTTCTTTCTTCTCGTCGGCTTCGGCGTGCTCTTCCTGCGCATCGATGATCCCTACGCTTGGCTTCTTAGCCTCCTCTTCGTATGCTTCACCGGCCAACAGGCTTCGAAAAATGTTAACGAGGGAGGTCAGGGCCGGAGGATTGCTATTCCCAAACCTCAGAATTTCAAGATCTTTCCGTCCACATAGGCGGGCACTCCATCTGATCTTGCCCACCCTTCGCGCCTTCGCGAAGGGTGGGCTCTTACCCTGTAGCGCCGCAATCTCTCTTCACTCTTGCCTTTGTCGACCCCTTCGAGGCCGTCCGCCAATGCGACACACTGCGAACCCGACCGTTCCTTCCTGTAGCTCACCCCTTTTGGGGGTTCAGCTTTTCTCTTGGGTTTGTCTCTGTAGCGGCGGCTTTACGCCGCGATCTCCTTACGTCGCTGCGCTCGCCTGCTACCGACGCCGCTTTTCGCGCTCGCAAAGGACTGTACTTGTCATTCTGGGTGCATCCTCCAAGGATGCACCCAGAATCTCACTGTCATCTAATTCAACTTGTCTTAACTGTTGCTTGTCATCCGCAAGCGCGAATGACCCACGCTGCCGCGGCCTCTTCCTCTCCCCGGCACGCCGCACTCTCTTTCCTTTCTCCTCGCACTCTATGTGAAACTCTTCTCTTGCCGGAGGGCCCCTTTGTCATCCTCGCGCAAATTCGACGCCATCGTTCTCGGTGCCGGCGCCGCCGGTCTTTTCTGCGGCATCGAAGCAGGGAAGCGCGGACGCCGCGTAGCCGTGCTGGAGCGCGCGGACCGCCTCGGCAAAAAAATCCTCATTTCCGGCGGAGGCCGATGCAATTTCACCAACATTCATTGTGCGCCCGACAATTTCCTCTCTTCCGATCCGCACTTTGCCAAGTCCGCCCTCGCGCGCTTCACCCCTGCAGATTTCATTGCTCTCGTTGAAAAACATCGTATCCCCTATCACGAGAAGACCCTCGGCCAACTCTTCTGCGACCGCTCCGCGACCGACATCACCAACCTCCTCGAGTCAGAATCCCGCGCCGCCTCCGTCCAGATTTTCCTTAATTGCAGTATCCGCGAAGTCCGGCGCTCCACGGAATTCATCGTGCGTTGTGAGTCAGTCGACTTTTTTGCGCCTGTCCTCGTCGTTGCCACCGGAGGCCTCTCCATTCCTAAAATGGGCGCCACCTCCTTCGGCTACGACCTCGCCCGACAATTCGGCATCAACATCATTCCGTCCCGCCCCGCTCTTGTCCCGCTTCTTTTCCAGTCCACCGACCGCCATCGCTATTCTGACCTCGCCGGCGTTTCCGCCGAAGTCATCGCTTCCGCCGATCATCATCAATTCCGCGAAAAGATGCTCTTCACCCATCGTGGACTCAGCGGTCCTGCCATTCTCCAGATCTCTTCCTACTGGAAAGAAGGCCGGTCCATTTCCCTCGATCTCGCCCCTGACCGCGATGTCTCTGCTTCCATCCGCGCCGCCAAAACCCGCAACCTCGTCGCTGCTCGCACGGCCTTTAATGAATTTCTCCCTGCCCGCCTGGCCTCGCGTTGGCTGGAATTCCACCAGCCGGCATCCTTCACCAACGCCGCTTTGCATGCGCTGGAGCAACAAATTCACGCCTGGTCCATCACTCCCGCGGGAACCGAAGGCTACGACAAAGCGGAAGTCACCGCGGGTGGCGTGGACACTCGCCAGCTCTCCAGCAAAACCATGGAATCGCGCACCGTCCCAGGCCTTTTCTTCATCGGCGAAGTCGTCGACGTCACCGGGCACCTCGGCGGTTTCAATTTCCAGTGGGCCTGGGCTTCCGCCGCAGCCGCCGGTCGTTCTCTCTAGCCTCCGCCATGTTCCAAATAATTAACATCCATTCCCTTTACTCTCTCTCATTTCGTGCGAGAATGGACGCGTAGACCGCCGCCCAGCCCCCGGCGTCTGCAGTTCGTTCAGTGGTTTCCAGCCCTGCACAAACGCCTCGCTATTTTCTTGCTTGGCCTGTTCACACAGGGAGGGGTGCGCTATGAGCGATGTTTGGAAACAATGGGAAGGCCAACTGGCCGACAACAAGTTCCCGCTTCACCATTTCCTCGCTGCCACCAATCACAGCGCCGTCTTCCTCACGCAACTCCCCGACCCTCAGCCGCGTCAGGCCGCCATCAAATTTATTTCGGCCGACGATCCCACCGCCGGCCAGCAACTTGCCGTCTGGAACCAGGTCGCGAAGCTGTCTCATCCTAATCTTCTGCGCCTCTTTCACTGGGGCCGCTGCCGCCTGGAAGGCATGAACCTTCTCTACGTTGTCATGGAATGCGCCGAAGAAAATCTGGGGCAGATTCTTCCTCAACGCCCCCTTACTCCCGATGAAACACGCGATATGCTCAATCCCGTTGTCGACGTTCTCGCCTATCTCCACTCCAAGTTCTATGTCCACTCCCACATCAAGCCTTCCAATCTCCTTGCTGTCGGCGATCAGCTCAAGCTTTCTTCCGACACCATCTGTCCAATCACTCAGCCGCGTGAGGCCCTCCGCGAACCTGACGCTTACGACGCTCCCGAAGCCGCCTCCTCTCCGGCCAAACCTTCCACTCCTTCCTCCGATGTCTGGTCTCTTGGCGTCACCCTCGTCGAAGCACTCACGCAAGCCGCTCCGGCTCTTCCTTTCGACGTTACCGCCGAGCCCCTCGTCCCCAATTCACTCCCGCAGCCCTTCCTCGACATCGCGCGACACGCGCTTCGTCGCGATCCCACGGATCGCTGGGCTGCCGCGCAAATCGCAGCGCGGCTCAGCGGCGTTGCTGAACCGGTTGCTGCTCCCGCACCTTCAGCAGCCTTCTCCGCCGCAGTCGGATCCACGGTTGCCCCCGGCGGAGGCTCATCCCGCCAGCCCTCTCCCGCACAAGCAAGTTCACCTCTGCCCGCTTCTCCCGTCGCCATTTCTCCCCTCAGCGTTCCTTTGTCGCCAGAGCCGGCCGTTCCTCTCTCCAAACTTCCGGCGGCCCCCTCGTCCCGCCTACCCAAGTTGAAGTTGCACGCCACGGAGTCGTCGACTCCTTTTCCCCGGCGAACTCCCGGCCTCGCCACCTTCGTGGTTCCGGCACTCGTCGGCGCACTGATCCTTGTCGTTGGCATAGTCGGCCTGCCGCGTTTTCTCCGCCTGCACACTGAACCTACCACTGCATCCACACCTCAGATGGCCTCTGCCGACAGCTCTCCTTCTCAGCCTGCTGCGGCCAGCAAGGCAGTTTCCTCTTCATCTGCCGACGTTAGCTCTCCCAAGTCCGATTCCCTGAAAGTTTCCGAGCCTCCCCCGCGTCTGATTCCGTCGCCGCTGAAAACGCGCCGGTCAGCGGTGCTCTCCCCGCTCGCGATAAGGGAGCCGCCCTTGCCGTTCTTCGTTCAACGTCGCCATCCTCCGCAGCAACTGCAAAGCCTGCCGCATCTACTCTCGCTCGTGGTGAAGTTCTCGATCAGGTTCTACCTACCGCCAACGCCAAAGCTATGGCATCCATTCAAGGCACGTTCCACGTTACGGCTCGCGTGCAGGTCGATCCCTCCGGAAAAGTCACCGACGCCACGCTCGAAGATCCCGGCCCCAGTAAATATTTCGCCAATCTCACCGAAAAAGCCGCTCGCCAGTGGCAGTTCTCATCGCCCGAATCCGACGGTCACTCCGTCCCCAGCGAATGGCTGATTCGCTTTGACTTCTCCTCTTCCGGCGTTCACGCCATCCCAACTCAGGCCAGACCCTAGCCCCGAGGCGTGCTGTCGTACAAATTCTGTAGCTCACCCCTTAAGGGGTGAGCCGTTTCGCTACGCTGCCCACGAAGCCGGTCTGCTCTTGGTTTTGTCTTTGTCGTCCCGACCGGAGCGATCGGCAGTTTCTTACGCGCCGTTTTTTGGCGCGTCGGATCGCGCTGTGGAGGGATCGCAGCAACACATTCCCACTTGTGTTCGCTCCATTCCCACTGCTAAGTTCCTCTTAGCATCCGTGCGCCGCGGATCGTTCACCACTTGTTTTCAGGAGCCCTTTTCATGCCACCGCTGGCCTTCTTCCGCTCGCCCTTCGCTGCCTTCGCTCTTTCTCTGTTGCTATTCGCTTCTTTCGCCGCTGCCCACGTTCAGGAATCGCTCCACATTCCCGCCGGCACCATTCTTCCCGTCAGCATCAAGCACACCTTTTCCTCCAACGACTCCTCCAAAAACCACCCCATCGAAGCGCGCATTATGCAAGACGTTCCTCTCCCCGGTGGCGACAAGATTCCCGCTGGCGCCACCCTCTCCGGCGTCGTCGTTTCCACCACTCCTTCTTCCGATGGCTCCGGCAGCAAGATTACTTTCCGCTTTGACAAGCTCGAGTTTCACCACCAGACCATTCCGGTCGTCACCTCTCTCCGCGCCATGGCTCCCATGGTTGACGTTCAAGCGGCGCAGTTTCCCGATTCGCCTGGCCAGTCAGGCACTCCTTCGGCCTGGGCCAATACAACGCAAATTGGGGGAGATATCCGATACGGAACCGGCGGTGACGTGAAAAACCTCAAGAAGCAAACGGTGGGCAAAGGCGTTCCCAACGGCGTGCTCGTTCGCATCAGCAACCCGCCAGGATCGCTTTGTCAGGGCGACTCCGACGATGATAACCGCCTTCAGGCCCTATGGGTTTTTTCCGCCAGCTCCTGCGGCATTTACGACTCGAAGGGCCTCACCGTCGTCAGCATGGGCCGCACCGAACCCCTCGGTGAAATCACTCTCGCCAAGGACAAAGGCGACCTCAAGATCGACAACTCCACCGGCATGCTCCTCCGTGTCCTCCGCTAGTCCGCGCGGTAGTGCTCCTGTAGCTCACCCCTTCAGGGGTGAGGCTTTTCGCTACGCACCCCACGAATGCCGTCCGCTCGTGGGGTTTCTCTTTCTTGTGTAGGGACCGCGTTCTGAGGCGGTCCGCCAACTCCAACATAGACGCGATCATTCCGTTCGAACTGTCTTCGATGTAGCACTGGCTTTCCTGCCAGCCCACGCGGATGCCTCGGGTTTCCCGAATTTCTGCTTTCCATTTTCGAGTTTCGCTCGTCATTTGTAATCCCGACCGGAGCGCCAGCGTCCTTTGCTGGCGCGGAGTGGAGGGATCGCGCAACACCTCTGATCCATGCAACCGGCCGAACCGCCGACGCGCTGCCTACATCCGCGGCGGAAACACCCGCGCATCCTCCAGATATTTGTTCGGCACATTGCGCACCTTCATCTCGCTGCCATATTTGTTCCGCCACAGGTACGCAATATTTCCGTACACATTCTGTTCCTTCCGATGAAACTGGAAATACAGCCCGCATTGCGCGTAAGAAATCGGCGTCACATCAAAGATCGTCGTCTCCCACTCAAATCCCATTCCCCACACTAGCCCTTTCAGGCGAACGTCCAAATCCGCCCCCGCTTCCACCAGCAACTCCATCACTGGCCGGCAATAGTTTCCGTTGGAGTTCACCGCGTGAAACACCGCTGTCTGTCCGCCCAGCCCCTCACCATCGAATTCCGCGCGCGCGTTCACATCCGCTCCTGCTTCCAACAGCGCCCGAGCACACTTCACGCTGTTGTATTCCGCGCAAACGTGCAGCGGCGAAACTCCGTGCAGCGGAGTGTACGCGCACTCCAGGTGGAATTTCCTCCCGCGGCTCTGCGGCTCTTGTTGCAACAATTTGCGCAACTGCATGTCATCATCCAGCAGTATCGCTTCCAGCATGGGATCGTCCAGTGTCGCTCCCGCCTCCAGCATTACCCGCACGCACTCCACAAAACGCCCTGACCGCAAGTACATTTCCATCAGCCATTCGATGGGCCGCTTCCCGTGGATGGGCGCCTTCGCATCCGCCCCCGCCGCAATCGCCGCCCGAATCTTTTCTGGGGAGTGCAGCTCGAATCCCTGCAGCAAATCTTCCGTGCTTCCCATCTCCGTTCCTTTCTTGCTGTCATTCCGAGTCTGCGGAGTGAGGATCTCTCTTGGGTTTTTGCTGAAGAGAGATTCCTCGCTTCGCTCGGAATGACGAATCAATGCCACGCGTGGCTGCAGTTCCTCCGCGAAACCTGCCCCTTCGTTTGTGTGCCGCCGCCTTCCGACGTATAGTTCTTGCCAGCAACAAAATCAAAATGAATATTCTCGCTCACTCGCTCGAAATTTCCCGGGTGCCGATGAAACTCAAGCGTGTCGCCTATTGGTTCTTGAAAGGGATTGCCGCGCTCTTCGCATTCGCCGTCCTCATCTTCTTACTCCTTGCCTGGCTTCGTCACCCTAAATTTTCCACCGACAATATCTTCATTCGTCCCGCCGGACCCGGCGTCTTCAAAATGTCCGATATTCCGCGCAGCCGCGCTCTCACCCCGCCAGAGATCGATCAATACGCCGACAAACTCCTTGCCGAAATGTCCCTCACGGAAAAAGTTCATCAGATGTCTGGCGACACCGGCTGGTGGGAATTGGCGAAGCTCGTCGTCCTGGATCGCCTGAAATACAACGATAACCCCATCCTTTCCGGCCGCAATCCTCGCCTGCAAATCCCTCCCGTAGCTTTTTCCGATGGCGCACGCGGTGTCGTCCTGCATCACTCGACGTGCTTTCCCGTTGCGATGGCCCGCGGAGCAAGTTGGGACCTCGATCTCGAACGCCGCGTCGGCGACGCCATCGGCCAGGAGATTCGCGCGCAGCACGCCAACTTCTACGGCGGCCTCTGCGTGAATCTTCTACGCCATCCGGGTTGGGGCCGCGCTCAGGAAACTTTCGGCGAGGATCCATACCTTCTTGGCGAGATGGCTGTCGCCACACTCGAAGGTGTGCAGCGCAACAACGTCATGGCCTGCGCCAAGCACTTTGCCTTGAACTCAATCGAAATGAACCGTACCCAGCTCAACGTCAACGTGGACGAGCGTACTCTCCGCGAAGTCTACCTTCCGCACTTCAAGCGCACCGTCGATGCGGGCGTTGCTTCGATCATGTCCTCCTACAACCGCGTTCGCGGAGACTACTGCGGGCGAAAACGCGTATCTCTTGCGCGAAATCCTCAAGGACGAATGGGGCTTTCGCGGCTTCGTCATGTCCGATTTCTTTGACGGCGTTTACGATGGTGCCAAAGCCGCCAACGCTGGTCTCGACATTGAGATGCCGGATACCAAAGCCTATGGCACCGCCCTCATCGCCGCGGTCGAGCAGGGAACTGTTCCCCGCGCATTCGTCGACGATTCCGTTCGCCGCATTCTCCGCCAGAAAATTGATTACTCCACGCGCCCCGATCCCATGACCTACGACTCCAAACTGGTGGTCTCCAAGCCGCACACTGAACTGGCTCGCGAAGCTGCCGAAAAAAGCATGGTCCTGCTCAAAAATGACAAAAGCCTCCTTCCTCTCGACAAGTCCCGCCTGAAAACTCTCGCTGTCATTGGCCGTTTGGCCGACACCGAAGACATCGGTGACCACGGCTCCAGCCGCGTCTATCCTCCCTACGTGATTACTCCCCTGAAGGGCCTACATCGTTATCTTGGCGCGAACACGCAAATCAGCTATGAGTCCGGCGCCGATCTTGCCCGCGCGCACCTGCTAGCCAAGTCCTCCGATGCCGTCGTCATCATGGCTGGCTATGATTTTCTCGACGAAGGCGAATACACTCCGGCCGTGCCCATTCCGGCAGATCGCGGCGGCGACCGCAAAGATCTGCATCTTCACAAGGACGACGTAAACGTGATTCAGCAGCTCGCGCCCGACAATCCCAGAACCATCGTGGTTCTCGTCGGCGGCAGCGCCATCCTCATCGATGAATGGAAGGACAAGGTCAATTCCATCCTCATGTCTTGGTATTCCGGCATGGAGGGCGGCACCGCCCTCGCTCACATCCTTTTCGGTGATGTCAATCCCAGCGGCAAACTCACCGTCACGTTTCCCGCGAATCCCTCGCAACTCCCGCCCTTCTCTCCTCCCTACACCGCCTCCGTCGACTACGGTTACTACCACGGCTACACCCTCGCCGAAAAAAAAGGCTATCAACCCTCTTTCCCCTTTGGCTTCGGTCTCAGCTACACCACTTTCCAGTATTCCAACCTCCATCTAGGTACAACCGAAATCGCGCCCGACGGCGATTTACCCGTATCCGTCGAGGTCACGAACACCGGTGCCCGTAGCGGTGAAGAAGTTGTCCAGCTTTATGTGGGATTCCCGAACGCCAAGGTCGATCGTCCAGTAAAACTCTTGCGCGGTTTCAGCAAGATCCTTCTTTCCCCTGGCGAAAAGAAGTCCGTCACCTTCACTCTGCACGCACGCGATCTTGCCTACTACGATCCCGAATCTTCCGTCTGGCGCGTCGAACCTGTCCTGCACCAGATTCTAGTCGGTAGCTCATCCCGCCCCTCGGACTTGCTCCAAGCCACCTTCGGAGTCACCGATTCGCCCAAATAATCAGTTAGCAGTAACACCCAGCCCCTAGAATCACCGTTAGCCTCATCACCGCCCGTACATCAGTACGCAGAACGTCCCTTGCACCGCGGTCGGTTGCGCGTGCGGCCGTTCTGCTGTGGGTGTCGCAGCCGGCGCAAAAAAGATGGTCGATCTCACCACGCTCGCGTTCCCCGGCTTTTTCCGCAGCAGGACCTGCGAAATGGGTTCGTACAATGGTGTTCGATCCCCCTCCGGTGAATTGATCGCCATGGGAGGCGAGCGCCTGCAACTCGACGGCTACTCCGAAATCAGCGCCGTCTGCACTCACCCGTCATTTCGGGGACAAGGTTTCGCCGCCGCCTGATTTGGCACTTGGTGCGCAACCATCGTTGCGACGGCCTCGTCTCGTGGCTTCAGGTAGGCTGCGCCATGGCCGAGGCTGTTCTTTTCAGCGCGCTTTCTTGCCTTCGCTCTGCGCCACCCGCACCTTCACCAGTTTCTTGATGAGCGCAGTCGGCACCGGCTTGTCGATCGGGAAGTGGATCGTCCCTTTGGACATGGAGTAGCCCTTAAGTTCTTTCTTAAACGCTTCAATCACCGCAGCAGTGGGAAACAGACTGCAGTGGTCCAAAAACGCGGCATACCATACCAGCACTTTCTTGTGTTTGAACGCAGGGATCCGGTAGCTGATGATCTCCGTGGACTCCGCCGGCACAACGGAACGAATCGCATCGCGAATCTTCGTCAACATGCCGTGGGCAGGTTCCGGCACGCCCGCAAGGTATTCCTCAACGGTTGATATGGGCCGCCCTTGACTTTCCGCACCGAACCGCGCGCGCGAGTTTTCGCTTTCTTCATGCGGCAATCCTACACTTCCAAAATTACCGGCAAAATCAGCGGCCTCTTCGACGTCTGCTTGCTGATGTATCTCTTCAAATCCACGCGAATCTTCTCCTTGATCACCGACCAGTCCGCGCGCTCTTCGAGATTCGACAACTCGAACGTCTTCATCACAATTTCTTTCGCGCCCTCCAGCAACTCCCCGTTGTTCTCGCTCATCAATCCGCGCGACACCACTTCCGGCGCCGACTCCAGTTTGCCCGTATGCTTGTCGATCGCGATAATCGGGATCACCACCCCTTCTTCCGACAGATGCTTCCGGTCGCGCACCACGATCGCTTCAATCTCTTCCAGCGAACCCGAATCCACCAGCACGCGCCCCGCCGTCACCGGGTCCCTTCGGAACGCGCCGTCCTCTGTGAACTCGATGCATTTCCCATCTTCCATCAACATGATCTCTTCGCTCACCGCGCCCAACTGGTGCGCCAGCGCCGCGTGACGGAACAAGTGCCGGTATTCCCCGTGCACCGGAATAAAATATTTCGGTTTCACTAGTCGCAGAATCAGTTTCTGTTCTTCCTGGCTGCCATGCCCCGAAACGTGAATCGTTCCCGCCGAATTGTCGTAATAGACCAGCGCTCGTCGCCGGAACATGTGATCCAGCATCCGGAAAATGGCCTTCTCATTTCCGGGAATAATCCTGGCCGACAAAATCACCGTGTCATTTTCATCCACGCTCACGAACCGGTGATTGTCCACCGCGATTCGCGATAGCGACGACATCGGCTCGGCCTGCGACCCGCTCGCCAGTATGATGATCTTTCTTCGGTTCAAAGCTCCGTATATCCTGCGGCCGCACCACCATCCCATCCGGGATGCGCAAACAATCCAGGTTGTGCGCGATCTCCACGTTGTCGATCATGCTTCGCCCGACAAACGCGATCTTTCTTCCCACCCGCTCCGCAATGTCGATCACCTGTTGGATCCGGTGGATCGACGACGCAAAGCACGACAGCACCACTCTCCGCGGCGCCGATCGTGCCAACTCCTCTATCCGCGGCACAATGGTTCGCTCCGATGGCGTGAATCCCGGTCGCTCCACGTTCGTCGAATCGCTGAACAGCGCCAGCACTCCCTCGTTCCCATACCTCGCAAACGCGTGCAGATCAAATGGCACCTTATCCACCGGCGTTTGATCGATCTTGAAGTCGCCCGTGTGGATAATCACGCCCAGCGGCGTTCGAATCGCCAGCGCCACGCAATCGATCGTGCTGTGCGTCACCGAAATAAACTCGATCTCGAACGGTCCCAGCTCAATCCTGCGTCCTGGTAGCACTTCCCGCAGCGTCGCCGAATCCAGCAGCCCTGCCTCTTCCAGCCGCTTCTTCACCAGCGCCAGCGTGAATCGCGTCCCATAAATCGGCACGTTCAAGTCCCGCAAAATATACGGCAGCGCCCCAATGTGATCTTCGTGCCCGTGCGTCAGCACAATCGCCCGCACTAGATGCCGGTTCTGCTTCAGGTAGGTAATGTCCGGAATCACCAGATCCACACCCAGCAACTCCGACTCTGGGAACATCATTCCCGCATCCACCACGATGATGTCGTCCCCATACCGGAACACCATCATGTTCATGCCGAATTCGCCGAGTCCTCCCAGCGGTATCGCTAACAATGTCTGATTGTTTTTACTCAAAGGCAGGCTATCTCCATCTTTCTCGCACTCAAAAGCGTATCACACTGCCTCTTCCCCCGCTCGCGTCGTAAGGAGTGCGGCGGCTCGCCGCCGCTTTTACGCACTACACATAAAGGCGGCTGGGAGATCGACCAGACGCAGAAGAATGCGGGCTCTGCCGAATTTCACTCTTTGCCTTTCGCTTTTCGATTCTAGACTTTCGCGGGTGGCCCACACGCCGTCTCGGTGTGTGGGTCCTTGAACTCGCTCTTGGGTGAAATTTGTCATCTCGACCGGAGCGCCAGCACATTTCAGCTAGCGCGCAGTGGACGGATCGTGGCAAGGTCCCTACCCGTGAGGTCTCCCTCGACTAACTCACCCCGTCATCCCCAGCGAAGCGAGGGATCCCTCTTCGATCTCCGCGTCTCCTCCCATCCCCCTCTTTCGCACTCCCTCCCGACTGTCGTACCATTCCCCCATGGAACGGCTGCTTCTCGCTCCCGGCCCTCCTCTCTCTCGCTTTGTCGAGCTCCTTTGGTATTACCGGAACGACCCTCAGCCCCACGCCAAAGAACGCCTCATGCCCGACGGCTGCATCTCCGTTGTCATCAACCTCGCCGAAGACCAGACCCGCCTCTACGATCCGGACGACACTCGCAAAATGTTCACCCTCGATGGTTGCACTCTCTCCGGCCCTCAAACCAAATCCTTCGCTATCGACACCGAGGAACAAAACCACGTCGTCGGCATCTCCTTCCGTCCCGCCGGTGCGGTTCCATTTCTCAAACTTCCCAGCGCTGAACTTTGCGATCAGCATCTCGAACTCGGCGATCTTTGGGGATTCTTTGCGCGACAACTCCGCGACCGCGTCCTCGAAGCTCCCACTCCCCTCGGCAAACTCCGCGCTCTCGAAATCGCTCTCCTCCAGCGCGCCGCCGGCATGTTTGACGACCATCCTACGGTTGAATACGCCGTCAAAACGTTTCTCCACGCCCCGCAGACGGCCAACATCACCAAAATCGTCTCCGAAACTGGCTTCAGCTCCCGCCGCTTCATCGAACTCTTCAAGCATCACGTTGGCTTGACCCCGAAGCTCTTCTGCCGCGTTCGCCGCTTCCAATCTGTCCTTCGCCGCATCACGTCGGGCCGTCCCGTTCGCTGGACGGATGTCGCTCTCGATTGCGGCTATTTCGATCAAGCACACTTCATCCACGACTTCCGCGCCTTCTCCGGCATCAATCCTTCCAAATACCTCTCTGACCACTCCGGCTTTCCCGGCCACCACAACCATCTACCGATCCTCCCGTAGGTTTTTAGTCTGCCGCCACACCTGTCATGGTTAGTTCTTGTCCGCGTGGGCTGCCGTGCCCGCCCCAACTGTCATCCTGAGTCGCGGCGCCGTTTGCCGCGACGAAGGATCTCAACTGATGCCGCACCTCGATTCTCCTGCCGGCCAAGTCAAATTTTTACAATACTCACCGCGCAACCCGCGCCATAATCGACCCGCTCGCGCTTCTCAGGTCGCCTTTCTCGTCTTGTCATCCCTGACCGGTGCAGCGGTGCCTTTCAGCCGGTGCGCAGTGGAGGGATCACGGCGAGATCAGCCGCACCACGGTAACGCCGGTTCGACTGAGGTTTGCTGTCCGTTTTTCGCTTTTCGAATTTCGCCCGTCACAGAAAGGGAACTACGCCATGACCAAATCGCTCTCTCCCGTACCCCAAGGCTACCGCAACGTCACTCCGTATCTCGTCGTTCGCGGCGTCTCTCGTCTTCTCGACTTCCTGAAGTCCGCCTTTCACGCCGAGGAAACCACTCGCGCGGAGAATCCCGACGGCAGCATCTCTCACGCCGCCGTCAAACTCGGCGACTCCATGCTGGAAATGGGCGACGTTGGCGGCACCGAGCATGAACCTCTCCTCGCCGGACTCCACTACTACGTCCGCGACGTCGACTCCGCCTACAATGCCGCCATCCACGCCAGCGCCAAATCCATCTACCCTCCCAAGCAGATGGACTACGGCGACCGCGAAGCTGGCGTCGAAGATCCCGTCGGCAATCACTGGTTCATCGCCACGCACACCGCCGGCTCCAGCTATCGTCCCGCTCTTCTCCAGGACCTCAACCCCGGCCTCAGTGTGAAAGACGCCGCCGGCTTCCTCTCCTTCGTGCAATCCGCTTTCGGCGCAAGAATTCTTGCGAAACACGAGCCCAAGCCAGGCACCATCGGCCACGCGAAATTCCAGATTGGCGACACCGTCCTCGAACTCGCGGAAGCCCATGGCCAATGGGGACCGCGCGCCGTCGCTCTGCACTACTACACGCCAAATTGTGATGACGTTTTCAATCAAGCCCTGCACGCAGGTGCCAAACTCCGTCTCCCCATGAAAGACCAGTTCTACGGCGATCGCGGTGGCGGTCTTGTCGATAACTGGGGCAATCACTGGTATATTGCTACGCACATTGAAGATCTCTCCATGGATGAGATCTATCGCCGGGCTTCCGCAGGAGCCTCGGAATCCGCATCGTAACGGGAGAAAAAATGAAGACCTTCGCTCGCAGATTGGCGCTACTCGCTCTGGCTGTTCCTCTGCTCTTCTCAGTCGCCGTCCGCGCTCAGGAACTCACTCAGGCCGACAAAGAAAAGGCCCTTCAACTGCTCGAAACCAGCAAAAAGATGGTCCTCGACGCCACCAAGGATCTCTCTCCAGCTCAGTGGAACTTCAAATCTGCTCCCGATCGCTGGTCCGTTGCTGAATGCATGGAGCACATCGCTGCTGCCGAGGATTTTATCCGTGGCATGATTGTTGAGAAGGTGATGATCGCCCCCGCTGTTCCCGGCCGCGATGTCGCTGTGATCGACGCCGGCATTCTGACCGGTGTCCCGGACCGCACCACCAAGGTTCAGGCTCCTGATCCGCTCAAGCCCACCAACCGCTTCGCTTCGCCACAAGGTTCCATCGACCACTTCGTCGAGAGCCGCGCCAAGACCGAGGAATTTCTCAAGAACACTCCCGGACTCCGCGACCACGCCGTCGACAGCCCCGTCGGAACGAAATGGGATGCCTACGAATTCATCCTTCTCATCGGCGCGCACAGCGAACGCCACACCAAGCAAATTCAAGAAGTCAAAGCCGATCCCAACTTCCCCAAATCCTAATCACCGCCTCCGGGCGGCGGGCCGCATTGTGTAGCGGCAAGATACATCGTGCCCTCTTGGTTTCTTCTTCTGTCGTGGCTTTTGTAGCGGCCGCCTTATGAGGCGGGGTGTCCTCGGGTTATCTTCCCGTTTGTCATCCCGAGCGCAGCGAGGGATCGTGGCTTGATTGATGCTCCACCAGTCCATTGGGACCACGGGACCGTCCTTCCCTAGCTTCTACTTTCCAATCCCTATCCCTTGTCCCCGCCAAAAAACAAATGCGCAATCGCCACCAGGATCACCGCCCCCACCGTCGCGGCTGCCAACGAAAACAGAAACGTATTATCGTGGACAATCCCCAGTCTAGTGAAAATCCATCCGCCGATTACCGACCCGATTAATCCCAACACAATGTCGCCGATGCACCCAAATCCCCGCCCGCGTGACAATTTCCCGGCCAGCCATCCCGCAATCAGCCCGATCAGCAGCCATCCAATCAGCCCGCGCTGCCATTCCACGATCACCACTCGTTCTTGAAGAAACGCCAGTGCACTGTTCGCGAACATGAACCCTCCTGCAGCTCTCGGTAGATGATTTGCAATCTGGGCCCGCCTATTCTATCCCAGGAATCCTGTAGTCTCCGGTTCGGCCTAAGCTTTTCCCGCAGCCGGCTCCTGCTGTGTCATGCAGTGCAGCGTTCCCAGCCCCAGCGCCAGGTCACGGCAGTGTATCCCCACAACCTCGCGCTGCGGAAACAATTTCGAAAGCGTATTCAGCGCCACACGGTCATTCGCATCGTTAAACGTCGGCACAATCACCAGTTTGTTGGCGATATAAAAGTTCGCATAGCTCGCCGGCAATCTCTGCCCATCGAACCACACTGGCCGCGGCATCGGCAGCGTCTCTACTCGCAAGGGCTTTCCGTCCTGATCCTTCATATCTTTCAGCCGTGCCAGATTGTCCTGCAGCGGCGCGTAATTCGCATCTTTCGGATCTTCTTCCACAATCGTCACCACTGTCGTCGCATTCACAAACCGCGACAAATCATCCACATGTCCGTGCGTATCGTCCCCCGCGATTCCATTTCCCAGCCACAGCACATTCGTCACTCCCAACTGCGCGCGAAACACTTCTTCATAATCCTGCTTCGTAAATCCCGGATTCCGCTCCTGCACCTTGCTCTGCAGACACTCTTCCGTGGTCAGCAGCGTCCCTCTTCCATTCACGTCAATCGACCCGCCTTCCAGCACCACCCGCCGCCCCTTGTGCGTCGGCAAAAACACGCGCCGCTTCAATTTCTTGTTGGCCTTCGCCACCACCGCCGCATCCTTCTTATGATTCGCGTATTTCGCCCAGCCATTAAACACGAAGTGGTTATACGCCACCTCGCCTTCCGCGTTCTTCACGCAGATCGGCCCCGAATCCCGCATCCATCCGCGATCCGTCGGCACCAGGAGAAAGTCCATCGCCTCCAGATTCGCTCCGGCCTTCTTCAATATCCCGCGCACCCGTTTTTCCGCCGCTCGCGATTCCACCAGCAAATACACTCTCTCCACTCGCGACAAGTGCCGAACAATTTCCGCGAACGCCCATGGGATCGGCGCAAATTTCCCCGGCCAATCCGTCAACTCATGCGGCCATCCCAGCCAAGTCCCGGCATGCGCTTCCCACTCCCCCGGCATCCGGTACCCCATCTCCTCCGGCGTCTTTTGCCCCTTCATTTCCATAGGACTTTTCTTCTCTTGGTCTTTTGCCGTCATCGCTTCTCTGAAGTTCTTTCTTTCCTTTTTCTCTTCTTTCTTTCTTTCTCTGTGCTCTCTGTGTTGAACAGTTGCGTTCTCGGCACTTCAACGACCTTCATTAGCTCCTTACTTCAGTACCTCATCACTTCCTCTCATCACTCCACCTCTCTAATAGTCCCCCGAACGCATCAATCCTGCCGATCCCTGAAAAACGGCCAATTCCTCCTGGTATCCTCACTTTTCCCCGGATCGCATTCCACCACCAGAATCTCTTCCTTGTCCTGTGCCGCCTCCGCCATCACCTGCCCCGATGGGTCCGCCACAAACGAATTTCCCCAAAACTCCAGCCCCGCATCGCCCTTCTCCGGCTTCCCCTCGTATCCCACGCGATTCACCACCGCGACATAAATTCCATTCGCCACCGCGTGCGCCCGCTGGATCGTCTTCCACGAATCCAGTTGCGCCGCACCCACTTCGCCCTTCTCGTGCGGGTGCCACCCAATACTCGTGGGATAAAAAATCACCTGCGCGCCCTTCATTGCCGTCAGCCGCGATCCCTCCGGATACCACTGGTCCCAGCAGATCTGCACTCCTACGCGCGCATACTTCGTATCGAAATTCAAAAACCCCAAATCTCCCGGCGTGAAATAAAACT
Source organism: Candidatus Acidiferrales bacterium (assembly GCA_963792145.1). Lineage (GTDB taxonomy): Bacteria > Acidobacteriota > Terriglobia > Acidiferrales > UBA7541 > Acidiferrum. The sequence continues at coordinate 94,823 of CAWBVH010000028.1, read as the reverse complement.
TTTCGTAGTACAGCGGATCATCTGGAATATGCATCTTCCGGTATTTCCCCAAGTACGACCCGTCCGCGTCCAACACCGCGCACGTGTTGTGATACACGCCCGCCGCGCGCCGCTCGAACACCGACACCACGAGCGCCACTTTCAATTCCTTCGCAACTCTTGCCAGTCGCTCCGTCGTCGGTCCGGGTACGGGCTCCGCCAGGTCAAACAGCTCCGCATCTTCCGTCCGGCAGAAATATTCACCCGCAAACAATTCGTGCAGCGAAATAACCTGCGCTCCGCGCTTGGCCGCTTCGCGAATCTTTTCCGTCGCCCGCGTCAGGTTTTCTTCCTTGTTCGTCGTGCACTTCATCTGCACGATCCCCACCGTAAATTTATCCGCCATCGTGCCTGTCCTCACCTTCAGTCGTTACCTCAATCTCTTTGCGGCCCTCTGCGAACTCTGTGGTAAATCCTTTGCTTCACGCTTCTTCGCAATCTCCTATTTCAGCGCCGGCGGCGCGATAGATACTAGCCCAGCCCGTAAGGGCTGGGAATCCGGCGGAGAATCTCAAGCCCCGTAGGTGCGGCACTCCCTTCGCTCACATCCGAACTCGCAGCAAAAAAATACGTTCGCATCCGCCATCTTAGCACGGAGAAATTTTTCTTCCGCACTGCGATTTCTCCTCGCCGCGTTTTCACCTTCCCAGATCACCGATTTCTGATTTCCTTCGCTCAATTTCGAGTAAACTAATCCGAGCAAATTCTTTTTTTCTGCAACATCGCATTCATTTTTGTCTCACGAGGAGCCGCGATGGCGAAGCATCGGAATAAAACAGTCACGGGCCGCGTTCTTCACGACCCTGTCAAAGACAAACTCCGCCCCATCTTTCCCCTCGATCTCTCCAAATGTCACACCATCGACGATCTCGTTCGCGCTATGGGCGACACCGCCTACACCGCCCGGCAAATCGGCGACGCCGCCGATGTCCTCGAAGCCATGGCTCGCGACAAGGACTGTTTCGTCGTCATGACTCTCGCCGGAGCTCTCACTGTAGGCAAAATGGGACTCATCTTCTGCGATCTCATCGAATCCGGCATCGTTAAAGCCATCGTCTCCACCGGCGCTCTCATGGCTCACGGCCTCGTCGAAGCCACCGGCCGTTCTCATTTCCGCTACGATCCCTCAAAAATGGATGACAACGAACTTTTCCTCGCCGGCTACAATCGCGTCTACGATTCCCTGGAGCCCGAAACCAATCTCGATCACGTCGAACAAGTCGTCGAAGCCATCCTGGAAAAATGGGATCCCGAGGAAATTGTCTGCAGCTGGAAACTTCACAAACGTATCGGCGAATTTCTCCACAACGACACCAAGGGACGCGGCATCCTCCGCTCCGCCTACGAATACAATGTCCCCGTCTTCGTTCCCGCCTTCAGCGATTCCGAACTTGGTCTCGACTTCGCTCTCAATAAATATGGTCGCCAGCGCGACAAACGCCCGCTCCTCCGTTTCGATCCCTTCGAAGATTTCCAGACCTTTGCCGACATCATGATGAACACCAAAAAAATGGGCATCTTTACCGTCGGTGGCGGCGTTCCCCGCAACTGGTCGCAGCAGTTCGGCGTCTATGCCGAACTCATGGCCCGTCGCGGCTACAAAAAACTTCCGCTTAAGCGCTACGCCTACGGCGTTCGCATCTGTCCCGAACCCGTCAACTGGGGCGGCCTCAGCGGCAGCACTTACACCGAAGCCGTTTCCTGGGGCAAATTTGTTCCCCCAGAAGAAGGCGGCAAACTCGCCGAAGTCCTCGAAGACGCCACCGTCGCCCTTCCGCTCATCGTTGGCGCCGTACTCCAACGCATCGGCTACCTCAAGCCCTGACCTGCTTTTGCGTGTGGGTCCTGGGTTCTCCTCGCAACTGCGACACAAATAATCTTGAGGGGTGGCCCATCCTTCGCGTCTTTTCCGAAGGGTGGGCTCTTACGCTCCAAGGCCTCGGTCTCTCTTCTCTGGGTTTTGTCTTTTCTCGTTTTTGTAGGGACCGCCGTCCGAGGTGGTCCGCCAACACAAGTGCTTGCCATCTTTCGAAGAGTGCGCATGTTGTCGCCACTCTTGGTGTCCGCGAATTTCGATTTTCTATTTTCGAATTTCGCCTTTCTGTGCCTTGTTATCCCGACCAAAGCGTCGGCGCATTTCAGCCGACGCGCAGTGAAGGGATCATGGCAACATCTCTGCGCCAAGAAAATCCTTCGACCGCGAACCCCTCGCCCATCTTCCTCTGGCCTTACACTTTTGCTACACTCCCTCTCAATCCTTCTGCCGCTCACCTGGAGGTCCTCATGCCCGCATCTGCCGCAAAAGCAAAATCCGCTTCTCTCTACGACGTTCATCCCGGTGTCGCCATGGTCCAGAAATGGATCGCCGAGCTCAAACCCAAAACTGGCCGCTCTCTCGAAGAATGGATTGCGCTGGTGAAAAAGGACGGCCCCAAGGATTCTCAGTCGCGCCGCGCCTGGCTCAAGTCCAAGCATAAGCTCGGCACCAACTCCGCCTGGTGGATCGCCGAACGTGCTGAAGGGAAGGGAGGGGAAGAAGACACGCCCGCGAAATATCTCGCCTCCGCCGTCCAATATGTCGAAGAACAATACTCAGCCAAAAAATCCGCACTTCGGCCCATCTACGACGAGCTTCTTTCGCTGGGCAAATCGCTCGGCCCCGACGTCAAAGCCTGCCCCTGCAAAACCATGGTTCCTTTGTATCGCGAACACGTCTTCGCCCAGATCAAGCCCGCCACCAACTCCCGCATCGATCTCGGCCTCTGCTTCACCACCTACAAAGGCAAACTTCCCAAGCGCCTGATTGACACCGGCGGCCTCGCCAAAAAAGATCGCATCACGCACCGGATCGAAGTCTCTTCTCCCTCCGACGTCGACGCCGAGCTGAGAACATGGCTCCGCGCCGCCTACGACCTCAACGCTTGACGCAGGGATTTTCTACGCCAGCGGTGGCACGTACAGACTCGCGAAGAATTTCGCCTCGCCATATTCCCGTGTCAGATCTTTCAGCGCCATGCTCTTTGCCTGCGTCTTGTACTCAGGCAATCCATCCGTCCACAACAGTGTCACGACATGTTCCGGCGGGTACGTTTTCAACAAAAACTCCACGGTTATCCACTCTCGGCTTATCCACGGTTGCTCCTCGCCGCAATCTGGCAGACCATCAAAGCCAATCGCTCGTTGAAAAGTTCATCCTGCAAATGCGTCAACGGCAGCACCACCTGCAGTCCCAGTGAAAAGTCGAACGCGATTCCGCAAGCACCTGATCCAGAAAGCTCACGCCGGGCAGCACTTTCACCTCGACTCCCTCTGTCGCTCCTCGCGTCCGAATCAGATTTGTCGTATCCTCCAGCACGTCGGGAAACAACACCGCTGCCATTCTACAGAATGCAGCAATACGACGCCCTGGTATTTGCCCAAATTCGAAGCTCCATCTCATTCCATCGAATCTGTCATCCTGAGATCCGGCGCAGATTGCCGGTCGAAGGATCTCAACTTCAAATTTCTCCACGCTCTTATTCCCGTGCGCCCGCCGCGGCCTTTATGCAAGAATCGTTTGCCACCTAAAGGACGCCGCGCATGACAAACAACTGTTCACCGCTGTTTCTTTACTCCTGGCCTTTTCCTTAGCGGCACAATCGCAATCGAATTCTTCGGCTCCCAACTCATCACAAAAGGAAACGCTTGTGACCGCTCACGCCACCGGACCCTTCGATGTCAAGATCGCTCCTCTTGATCCCGCTTTCAAGACCGAAGACAACTCGCTTGGCCGTATGTCTATCGACAAGCAATATCACGGCGATCTCGACGCCACCGGAAAGGGCGAAATGCTCACCGGCGGCACCGCCATCAAAGGTTCCGGCGTTTATGTCGCCGTCGAACGCGTTGCCGGCACTCTCCACGGCCGCAGCGGCACCTTCCTTCTTCAGCACAGCGGCGTCATGACTCGCGGTACGCCTCATCTCTCCATCACCGTCGTCGCCGACTCCGGCACCGGCCAACTCACCGGCCTTACAGGCACCATGAACGTCACCACCACCGATGGCAAACACTCCTACGACTTCTCCTACTCCCTCCCCGCCGCAAAATAGTCCCGCCCGTTTTCGAGGATTTCGTCTTCTGTGCAGTCTGTCATCCCGACCGGAGCGCCGCGCCTTTTGCGGCGCGAAGTGGAGGGATCGTGGCAAGACTAACCAAAGAGATCCTTCCCACTGCAAATGAAAAACGGGGCACGATTTCTCGCGCCCCGCGGCAATTTCTATTTTTCCCCTACAATCTCAATCGTCTTCCCCAATCAAAAACGCTGCCGTCAACACGGTCGTCCACAATCCGCGCTTGTCCCCCACTGCTGACTGCGTGATATTCATCGTCCGCACAATCTTGTTCGAAATCCGGTAGACTTCTTTTTTCTCGTCCCACGACAAATCCGGATCGAATTCCACGTTCAGCGTTGTCGCCAGCATTTCCGCCGCCAGCTCTTCCGCGTATTCGCCCGCCACTTCTTCCGTCTCGCCAAACGAGTGGTGCTCCGACAAATATCCATACATCGGCCGTTCGCTCGGCAGCGCCAGTCCAATGCTCGCCGCGATCAACCGGTGCGGCTCCCGCGTGGAATTTTCGCTGATCACCGTGAACGCCACCTGCCCCGGCTTGATCAGTTTCAACCCTTCGCTTCGGGAAATTAATTTGCAGTTCGGCGGGAAGATCGAAGAAACGCGCACGATGTTACACGCCGCGATTCCTGCGTTGCGCAATGCCAACTCAAAACTCGAAAGCCTCTCGCGATGTTTACCGACGCCTTTGGTTAAAAATATCTTCTTAGCAACAAACGCCATAGTGTCGGCTCGCGGCCTCCGTCTTTGATCTCACGCAAAATATTTGCGTCCTGTGGAAAAGTAACAAGTCTATTCCTCACTGTCAATGCACAATGCGCCGAAAATCTTCCTGCTGCGTTCTCAATCACGGTAGGGAACGACTCGGAGATTGTTTTTGTGGAATCGATGACGGTGATATCCGAGATCCGTCATCAGAAATCAGGAAGCGTAGGAACATCGGACTAGAGTGGTTACCCTGGGTTGTGAATCAACTCCGCGCACTTGTTCTCGAAACTGAAAACTCACAACTGATGACTGAAAACTGCCTATTCTCCCGCCAGCCTCATCACAATCTCCCCCAACGGCCGGCAAATCGCCAGCACCTTCCCCAGGTCTTCCGCCGTAAAATCCGGCCCCGCATTACTCGCGGAGGTGCCCTTCCGACTGATCTGCATCACCCCAACCACTTTCCCATCGCACAAGATCGGCGCGCTCACGATCTTCTGAATCGATTCTCCCGATGTTGTGGCGGTCTTCACCCCTTCAAACACCGTCGCGTGTCGCACCGCCGAAAAATTGTTGTTAATCTCCGGCCGGCTGTCTCGCACCGTCCGAGCCGCCAGTGCGGAGTTGCTAGTCAACGGAATGAATCCCACGTTCTTCAGCGCCGCCGGCACGATAAAGTGCAAATGCCTCCATCGATGCGACACCCCCAGAACGGCCACCTCGTCCGTATTCACTCCCACGTGTTTCGCCACACGGTCTGCGATCGCGGGCAGGGAAATGTCCTCGAGCGTCAGTTCTTCCTTCTCCAACGCATTCGACATGCGTTCCAGTTCGCTAACCAGGCTGCTCGCCATGTTGTCCTTTTATGGGTCTCCACTCGCTTACAGGGGGAGCGCGGGGGCCTGTGTGGAGACCTTCAGTCCGTTTTTGCTCTCTCTATCTTCTTTTTTCCCGCCATCCCTCGCAACGTTTTTTCATTCTCTTTGTGCCTTTCCTACCCATACCCTTGCCACGTTCCTCTGTACTCCTCTATACTGATGTTGCCGCTCTCCCATCGCTTCTGCTTTTGCGCTCCTTTCAAATTTTCGGGATCTCCTGCGGCGGAGAGGGCATGTCTTCTACGACAACCGAGCCTGACTCAAGCTTCCTGCTCCAAGAGTTTCATTCTTTGTCCGGCATTGCTCACAGCAGGCAGAAGGACCAAACCATTCCATGAGCGCTACCGCCGTAAACCTTCAGCCCCGCGCGTTGCGCTTTTGGCAGACCACTGTCGGCAAGAAAGCAGTCATGGCCATCACCGGACTGATCCTGTTCGGTTTTGTGGTTGGCCACCTGGCTGGCAATCTGCAGGTTTTTGAGCCGCCTGAAAAATTGAATCGCTACGCGGCGTTTTTGAAATCAGTGCCCTCGCTCTTGTGGACAGCGCGGATCACCTTGCTCCTGGCCGTCGGCGTTCACATCTGGTCGTCGTTCCAGCTCTGGCTGCTGCAGCGCGACGCCCGGCCTGTTAAATACGTCAAGAAGGCCAATCTCAATTCCACCTACGCCTCCCGCACCATGTTGTGGAGCGGCCCCATCATCGCGGCTTTCGTAATCTTTCACCTGTTGCAATTCACGTTCGGAGCCGTCCATCCCGGCGCGCCTTTCGACGAACACAACGTTTACAACAACGTTGTCCTCGGCTTCCAGGTCTGGCCCGTTTCGCTCTTTTACATCATCGCCATGACCATGCTTTGCTATCACCTCTATCATGGCCTCTGGAGCATGTTTCAATCGCTCGGCTTCAGCCATCCCGTTTACACCCCTTGGCTGCAGCGCATCGCCAAGATCGTCGCCATACTCATCGCCATCGGCTACATCTCCATCCCGGTCGCCATTCTGGCCGGCTTCATCAAGCCCGTTTAGGGAGCCCGATTTCATGGAATTAATCTCCAACGTCCCGACCGGTCCGATTGAGCAGTCCTGGGACAAGCACAAATTCGATCTCAAGCTCATCAATCCGGCCAACAAGCGCAAGTACAACATCATCGTCGTCGGTTCCGGCCTCGCCGGTGGCGCTGCTGCCGCCAGCCTCGGGGAACTCGGCTACAACGTGCAGTGCTTCTGCTATCAGGACAGTCCCCGCCGCGCCCACTCCATCGCCGCTCAGGGCGGCATCAACGCTGCCAAGAACTATCACAATGACGGTGACAGCATTTACCGGCTGTTCTACGACACGGTGAAGGGCGGCGACTTCCGCGCCCGCGAAGGCAACGTCTACCGCCTCGCCCAAGTTAGCGTGAACATCATCGACCAGTGCGTCGCTCAGGGCGTGCCCTTCGCCCGCGAGTACGGCGGTCTTCTCGACAACCGTTCCTTCGGCGGCGCTCAAGTCTCGCGCACCTTTTACGCGCGCGGCCAGACTGGCCAGCAGCTCCTTCTCGGTGCCTACCAGGCACTCGAGCGCCAGATCAGCCTCGGCACCGTAAAAATGTATTCGCGCATGGACATGCTGGACCTCGTCGTCGTCGATGGCCAGGCCCGCGGCATTGTCACCCGCAGCCTCTACGACGGCAAAATCGAAGTCCACATGGGCGACGCCGTCATCCTGGCCACCGGCGGCTACGGCAACGTCTTCTACCTCTCGACGAACGCCAAGGGCTGCAACGCCACTGCTATCTGGCGCGCCTACAAGCGCGGCGCACTTTTTGCCAATCCCTGTTTTACGCAAATCCATCCCACCTGCATCCCCGTCGCCGGCGAGTATCAGTCCAAGCTCACCCTCATGTCGGAGTCGCTCCGCAACGATGGCCGCATCTGGGTCCCCCAAAAGGCTGGCGACAAGCGGCCACCCACCTCGATTCCAGAAAACGAGCGCGACTATTACCTCGAGCGCCGCTACCCCAGCTTCGGCAACCTCGTGCCACGCGACATCGCTTCCCGTGCCGCCAAGGCCGAGTGCGATGCTGGCCGCGGCGTCGGCGAATCTGGTCTGGGCGTCTATCTTGATTTAACGGACGCCATCAAGCGCCTCGGTAAACAGAAAATTGCCGAGCGCTACGGCAATCTCATCGAAATGTACGAGCGCATCACCGGCGAGAATCCCTACGAAGTGCCCATGCGCATCTATCCTGCCACTCACTACACCATGGGCGGCCTTTGGGTCGACTACAACTTGATGTCCACGATTCCCGGCCTGTTCGTCCTCGGAGAAGCCAACTTCTCCGATCACGGTGCCAACCGCCTCGGTGCCAGCGCCCTCATGCAGGGCTTGGCCGACGGCTACTTCATCATTCCCTATACCATCGGCAACTACCTCGCCACCGGCAAGCTGGCCAAGGTTTCCGCCGACGCGCCTGCCGCCAAGCAATCCGTGGAAAACGCCACCACCATCACGAAGAAGCTGCTCAACGGCAACGGCAAGCGCACCGTGGATTCTTTCCACCGCGAACTTGGCAAAATCGTCTGGGACTACTGCGGCATGGCCCGCAATGAGGGCGGCCTCAATAAGGCTCTCTCTCTCATCCCTGCGCTTCGCGAAGAGTTCTGGAAGAGTGTCCGCGTGCTCGGCGCCAACGAAGAGTTCAACCAGTCCCTGGAAAAAGCAGGCCGCGTAGCTGACTTCTTCGAACTCGCCGAACTTATGTGCATCGACGCGCTGCATCGCAACGAATCCTGCGGTGGGCACTTCCGCGAAGAGTATCAGACACCTGAAGGTGAAGCCCTTCGCGACGATGAGCATTACTCGTACGTCGCCGCCTGGGGCTACCAGGGAGAAGGTCGCGCTCCGGTGCTCACCAAAGAGCCTCTAACCTTCAACTACGTGAAGCCTTCTCAACGGAGCTACAAGTGATTCTGGCGCTTCCCAACACCAAAACGTGCTGTCATTCCGAACGGAGTCCGGGGAGTGAGGAATCCCGCCTCGATCCTTGCGTCTTGCCACAATCTTCAATTCCACTGGCTACGCATCAACGGTCTCACCGGAGCCACAAGCAACTATGAACCTCACTCTTCACGTCTGGCGCCAAAAAAATCCCCAGGATTCCGGCGGTATGGTCCGCTACGACGTTCCCAACGTCAGCGAGCACATGTCCTTTCTCGAGATGCTCGATGTCCTCAATGAGAGCCTCATCGCCAAGGGCGAGGACCCCATCGCCTTCGACCACGATTGCCGCGAAGGCATCTGCGGCATGTGCGGCATGATGATCAACGGTAAAGCCCACGGCGGCTTCAAAGGCACCACCGTCTGCCAGCTTCACATGCGCCACTTCAAAGACGGTGACGTGATCTACCTCGAACCCTGGCGCGCCAAAGCCTTCCCCGTCGTCAAGGACCTCGTCGTAAACCGCACCTCTTTCGACCGCATCATCGCCGCCGGCGGTTTCATATCCGCCCCTACCGGCAGCGCACCCGACGGCAACGCCATTCCCGTAAAAAAACAGGATGCCGACCTGGCTATGGATGCTGCTGCCTGTATCGGTTGTGGCGCCTGCGTCGCCGCCTGTCCCAACGCCGCCGCAGCTCTCTTCGTCGGCGCAAAGATCTCCCATCTTGGCCACTTGCCGCAAGGGCAAGTCGAGCGGGACCGTCGCGCCCTAGCCATGGTTCAACAAATGAACATAGAGGGCTTCGCTAACTGCACCAATATCGGCGAATGCGAGGCGGCTTGCCCGAAAGAAATCAAGCTGGAAGTAATCGCCCGCACCAACCGTGACTACATCAAAGCCGCCTTCACCGACCGCCCCGAATCCACAGTAGTCGGCGCAGGCTAACGCGCTAACGCCAATCTCCAGATTGGCTCTCGTAATCGTCGCAATGTTGTCATCCGGGAGCCCGGTTCTTGGGCTCAAGGATCTCACTCCCAATTCAACCTAAACCAAACGGTCACTTCGCGCCTCCGCCTCCTGATCCCCGGTAACCAAATTTAATTTGTCATCCCGAGCGCAGCGAGGGATCTGCTTTTCCGCTGGATGCGCGACCAACCGACTTACTTTCAACTTTTAACTTTCGGCTTTTAACCGTCAACCCCACACTTCTGCTACTCTACCTACGATCAAAATTTCTACATCCGGGGGACTATGTTCCGCTCACTCCTGCTCTTAGCAGCTTTCTGTCTTTCTCGGTCTTTCTCTTATGCCCAAATCCACTCGCGCGCAATCCGTTTCCGACAAAGCAAAAAAACTCCACGCCTCCTCCATCGTCATCGACACTCACGACGACACCACGCAGCGTCTTCTCGATTCCACCTTCGATATCAGCACGCGCCACGTCGACGGCAACATCGACGTCCCTCGCATGCGCGAAGGCGGCCTCAACGCCATCTTCTTCTCCATCTGGATCCCCAGCAAAACCGTCGGTCCCGAAGCCGTCAAGAAAGCCATCGACCAGATCGACGCAGTCCGCGAAGCCGTCCGCAAGCATCCCAATGATCTCGTCCTCGCCACCACCGCCGACGAAATCCGCGCCGCCAAGAAGCAAAACAAAATCGCCGCGCTCATGGGCGTCGAAGGCGGCCACATGATCGACAACGACCTCGCCGTGCTTCGCTCCTACGCCGCTCTCGGCGTTCGCTACATGACCCTCACGCATATGGGCAACACCGAGTGGGCCGATTCCTCCACCGACACGCCCGCGCACAATGGCCTCACCGATTTCGGAAAGCAAGTCGTCCTGGAAATGAACCGCCTCGGAGTGATGGTCGACATCTCTCACGTCTCCGACAAAACGTTCTACGACGCCATCGCCACTTCCAAGGCGCCCGTCATCGCCTCGCACTCTTCTTCACGCGCTCTCACCGAAGCTCCTCGCAACATGACCGACGACATGATGCGCGCCCTCGCCAAAAATGGCGGCGTCATCCAGATCAACTACCACGTCGGTTTCCTCAGCCAGGAATTTCGCGACTTCGAAAAAACTCATCCTGAAGCCGAAAAAGAAATCAACGACGAAGTCAAAAAGCGCTGCGGCGACAATGAATCCTGCACCCTCGTCACCGGCGACCAGGTCGTCCGCGACCTCATGCAAGCCGGTAAACTCCCCAAGGTCGACTGGACCAAAATCATCGACCACATCGATCACGCCGTTAAAATTGCCGGCATCGATCATGTTGGCCTCGGCTCTGATTTCGACGGCGCCGTCATGCCCATCGGCATGCAGGACGTCACCCATCTCCCGCAGATCACCGATGCGCTCCTCCAGAAAGGTTATTCCGACTCCGACATCCGCAAGATTCTGGGCGAAAATACTCTTCGCGTAATGTCCGAGGTCGAGCGCGTCAGCCGCCAGCTAAACTCGCAAATAATCCAGGTACGCCCACTCAAATTCGCCACGCGCACCAAAGTTTGGTACGCGCACGAAAATAGCGCTGTCATCCCAAGACCCGGCGCCTTTTGCCGGGTCGAAGGATCTCAACCTCCGTCTCTCTCCGTCGTTCCTTCAATGAATCTCTCTTTCTTTCCTCTGTGCCCTCTGTGTTCTCTGTGGTGAATCGACCGCAAACGTGCAAAAATACTTCCTGGCCGGACCTGAATCAGCATTCCCGAAAAGTACGGAGGCAATTTTCGTCATGCAACTCATGAAGTGCGTCTTCACCGCCGCGTTGTCCGCGACACTTTGCTTCACCTCTTTCGCTCAAGCACCTGCCACCACGCAAACTCCCGCGAAGCCCAAATCCACCACCACCGCCAAATCGGCCGCTGCTTCCACCTACGACCGCACTCTTCTCAAGCCCTATCTCCTCAAAGACAAAGCTCCCGACACCTACCAGGTCAAATTCGACACCACCCGCGGCGAGTTCACCATCACTGTTACTCGCGCATGGGCTCCTCTTGGCGCAGACCGCTTCTACAATCTCGTCAAGCACCACTATTTCGACAACGCCCATTTCTTCCGCGTGCTTCCCAATTTCGTCGCGCAATTTGGTATCAGCGCCTATCCCCCGGTTTCCGCCGTTTGGGAAAAGGCCACGATTAAGGATGATCCCCACAGCCAAAGCAACAAGCGCGGCACCGTCGTCTTCGCCACTGCCGGCCCCAACACCCGCACCACGCAGCTCTTTATCAATCTCAAAGACAATGGCTCCTCCCTCGACTCGCAGGGCTTCACCCCCTTCGGTGTGGTTGATGGCGACGGCATGAAAGTCGTCGAAATGCTTTACGACCAGTACGGAGACACCGCTGGCATGGATCAAGACGCCATCACCAAGGGCGGCAAGAAATACATTGACGCCAAGTGGCCTCGTCTCGACATGATTAAGTCCGTCACCCTGGTAGGCGCCGCCGCCACCGCGCCCGCCAAGCCAGCCACCACCACGAAGCCCGCAACCAAGCCGGCCACATCCACGCCAAAGCCAGCAACCAAGCCTCCCCAACCGTAGAGGCAGGTTTAACCGCCATCTTGGACTCGCAGTTGCGAGTGCCCAGGTACCGCATTTGTACCTGGGCTCTTGGGTTTGCCTGAAGGTTTTCCTGGCCCCGTAGGGCGTGCCCATCCGCTTGTGGGTTCGGGTGCCCCGCTGCCAGCGCCTCTAAGGTCCGGATTTACACGACGTTACCGGCAGGTACCCCTTAACCTCTACCGCATCGCGCATCGAGCCCGCGCCATGTATCCATTTCCCCTATGGACATCATCCAATTTTTGAGGCCTACGCCCCGTTGACTCTCCTCTCAACCCTGCGTAACCTCTTTTGAAGATGCGCAATTACTGCCAGACCCGCTGCTCGTTCTCAACAACCTTCTGTTGTTGTCCATGTTGCACCTCTGGCTACCGGCGCATTCGAATTTAGCTCTTTCGACGATCGATAACTTTCGAAGCCCGCGTGCCAGTCAACCCGCACGCGGGCTTTTTCTTTTTTGCGGGTTGTTTTTGTAGCGGCGGCTTTACGCCGCCATCTTGGGTTCTCTGCTGTAGCTCAGGCCGTCAGGCCTGAGGCTTTTCGATCCTAAATCCAGGCCCCGCGGCCTGAGGGGTGGTTGAGACAACCAAATGCCCGACCAAAAGGAAACCAAATCCCAACGTATCGAGCGCCTCAAACGCTCCAAAAACGCCTGGGACCATCTCGACGAAATCCGCGAATTCGCGCGCCTCGGTTTTGATTCCATCCCTCCCGAATGGCTCTCCACCTACTTCCGCACTTGGGGCGTCTACACGCAGGGCGATGGCGCAGGCGTTACCGGCGGCTCTGGTGGAGAAGGTCGCGCCGTCCCATTCTTCATGCTCCGCATTCGCGTCCCCAACGGCCTGCTCACCTCCACGCAACTCCGAACCATCGCCGCGCTTTCCGACGAACACGGCAACGGCGTCGCCGACGTCACGGTACGCCAGAACATCCAGCTCCACTGGCTCAAGATCGAATCTCTCCCCGCAGTTTTCGAACGCCTGCAATCCGTCGGCTTGCGCACCACCGGCGCTTGCGGCGACGTCGTCCGCAACATCACGGGTTGCCCTCTCGCCGGACTTCACGCCCATGAAATCGCCGACGTTTCTCCCATCGTCCTCGCGCTCGACAGGGAACTGGGCGGCAATCCCGACTTCTACAATCTCCCGCGCAAATTCAAAATTACTGTCACGGGCTGCCCCGAATGGTGCTCTTATCCTGAAATCAACGACATTGCCTTGACCGCCATCCTCCGCCCTGTGCGCGAGGGCACGAATCACGAGTCACGAATCACGGGTCACGAACTCGGCTTTTCCATGCGCGTCGCCGGCGGCCTCTCCACGCAACCGCATCTCGCCGTCCACCTCAACGCCTTCGTCAAGCCACATCAAGTCATTCCCGTCGTCCGCGCCATCACCGAAGTCTTCCGCTCCAGCGACGTTCTTCGCCATAGCCGCGAGCGCGCCCGCATGAAATATCTGTTCCTCGAGCATCAGTGGACGCCCGAAACTTTTCTCGCCGCCGTTCACGAGCGTCTCGGTTTCACTCTCGATCCCGCCGAGCCTGAAACCCTCCCGTCCGACGTTCATCGCGATCATCTCGGAGTCATTCCGCAAAAGCAGCCTGGCCTCTTGTCCGTCGGCGCCTCTGTCGTTCGCGGGCGCATCACTCCCTCACAACTCCGCCTTGCCGCCGATCTTGCCGAACGCTACGCGGACGGCCACGTTCGCGCCACTCCCATGCAGAATCTTCTCCTCGTCAATGTCCCCGAGGCTCACGTCTCCACCGTGGTCTCCGAACTCGCCGCCGGCGGACTCCCCGTCGCAAGTTCCGCTTTCGTTCGCGGCACGGTCGCCTGCACCGGCTCCGAATTCTGCAAGCTCGCTCTCACCGAAACGAAGAGCTTCGCTCGCTGGCTCACCGAAACTCTCGAAGACCGCTATCCCGGTTTCGAGCATCAACTCAAACTGCACATCACCGGCTGCCCCAACAGTTGCGGCCAACACTGGATCGCCGACATCGGCATCGAAGGCAAGAAAATCAAGGTCGATGGCAAGCTTGTCGACGCCTACTATTTCTGCGTTGGCGGCAGTGTTGGCCACATCGCTTCCATCGCGCGTCCCGTTGGCTTCCGGTGCCGCGCCGATGAAGTTCCCGACGCCATCTCGCGCCTTCTTGACGCATTCCAATCCGATCGCCGCCATGGTGAATCGCTTCAACATTTCCTCGCCCGCCACTCCAACGATGTTCTCCGCTCCATCCTGGCGGGCGGCCCGACCCTCGTCGCTGTCCGCGACCTCTCCGAATCTCAAGTCCCTCACTCTGTGGAGGACCGATGACCACCGCTTCTGCCTTGGCATTGGGTACCCCGTCCTTCACCTCTTCTGTCCTGGGTGGCCTACCCTTCGCGTTTTTGGCGAAGGGTGGGTCTTGGGTTTCTTCCTCCTCCTACGATGTCATCGCGACCGGAGCGCCGGCGCATTCCAGCCGGCGCGCAGTGGAGGGATCGTGGCAAAACTTCCACCACGACGTCTCACCCCAACTTCCAGCGCCTTCCGAAAGGATCATCCCATGACCCTTTTCCCCGCCTTCCTGAAACTCGAAAACCGTCTGGTCATCGTCATCGGTGGCGGCTCCATCGCCATGCAAAAGATCCCTTCGCTCCTCCAAGCCGGCGCTCGTGTCCGTGTCATCTCCCCCAAACTTCACCCGCACCTCGCCGAATACGTCCGCCGCCGCGAAATCGACTGGCATCCCAAGCCTTTCTCTCCCGACGATCTCGAAGGCGCGTTCCTCGTGATCGCCGCCACCTCCATTCGCGAACTCAACGCCTCCGTCTTCGCCGAAGCCGAACGCCGCAACATCCTCTGCAACTCCGTCGACGACATCGACCACTGCCATTTCTACTACGGCTCCGTCGTCCAACGCGGCGATCTGCAAATCGCCATTTCCACCAACGGCAAAAGCCCTGCCCTTGCCCAGCGCCTTCGTCGTGAACTCGAGCAGCAATTCGGCCCAGAATACGCCGCCTGGCTCGAATGGCTCGGCGCTGCCCGAGACCTGCTTCGTGCGCAATCTCCCGGCTCCGACGCCGAAACCACCAAGCGCTGGCTCCATCTACTCGCCAGCCAACCCAGTTTCGAAGAGTTTCTGAAACACTCGCGCTCAGCTTCAGACACCGAAGGAGTTTCCTGATGGGCAAAGTATTCCTTGTCGGCGCCGGCCCCGGTGATCCCGAACTTCTCACCATCAAGGCCGTGCGCCTTCTGCAATCCGCCAACATCGTTCTTCACGACTCCCTCGTCAGCCCGGAGATCCTCGCCCTCATCTCCCCTCGCGCTCAGCTCATCGATGTCGGCAAACGCCGAGGCTTCCGCCTGCTCTCGCAAGAAGACATCAACTCACTCCTGGTCGCCTCCGCTGCTTCTCACGAAACCGTTGTGCGTCTCAAGGGCGGCGACCCCATGCTCTTCGGCCGCGCCGCCGAAGAAATCCAGCCTCTTCGCGAAGCCTCCATCGATTTCGAAGTCGTGCCGGGCATTTCGGCTGCCTTCGGCGCTGCCGCCGCCGCGAAGATTTCCCTCACTGACCGCCGCGTCGCTTCCAACGTCCTCTTCACCACGTTTTCCCGATCCGCCGACGCTCGCGCTCTCGCCGCTTTTTCTCTCACTCCCGAAACAACTGTTGTAATCTATATGCCGGGCCCTCAATACAACGAAGTTTCGCAATGGCTTCTGGACGCTGGTTTCTCGCCAGACATGCCTTGCCAGGTCATTTCCAAAGCTTCGCAGCGCGACCAGTCTTCGCTCGCAACAACTCTGGCCGGCCTAGCCTCACTCGCTCCATTACCCGCGCCAGCTCTCGTTCTGGTCGGTCGTGTAGTGGCTTCGCTCCGCGATCCATCCACCGTGAGTGCCTGGCACGAAAGCGCCAGCGCGGCCGAGCGCGATCTGCACCTGCCGTCGTAGCAATGCGACGCGGGTGCACGATGTGGGTGTGCCCCAGGTACCGCCTTTGTACCTGGGCTCTTGGGTTTGGGTAGCACAGGCTTCAGCCTGTGTTCTTGGGTTTGCTCGAAGGTTCTGTTGTTTTTTGTAGTGGCCGGTCTTTAGATCGGCTTCAAGGAGCACAGCAATGTCTCAACCATCTCAATCCACCGAGAAACGCACTTTTCATCTCTCGCTAGACACCTGGGCCGTACTCGTAGCCCTAGCAGCCGCCCTCCTGATCCGCATGGGCATAATCCCCCGGATCCCCTGGTAGAGCCGTCATGTGGCTGCCCGGTGGTTGGTCTTGTTTTGCGGCACCCGATACTCCGAGGCTCACGATGTGCGTGTCATCCCGACCGGAGCACCGGCGCATTCCAGCCGGCGCGCAGCGGAGGGATCATGGCAATGCCTCAAGGTCTCCGAGGTCTCTATGACGCGCTAGCACGTCCGCTTTTCGAGTTTCGTTTTTCGATTTTCTAATTTCTATTCTACTTTCGAGGTTTCCAATGGCAGACGCAATCGCACTTCCGCAATCCCCATCCATCTCCTTGCGCTCCCAATTCCTCCGCCTGATTCCCGGCGTCGCTCTTCTCGCCGTGATCGGCTACGCCGGCAAACTCCTCGAAAAAAATGTCAACGCCTACGCCAAAGCCCACCATTGGATCTTCCCTAACATTGAATACGTCCTCTGGGCCATCCTTCTTGGCCTGGTCATCTCCAACGTCTTCGGCCTCGCCGCGATCTTCAAGCCCGGTGTCGCCACCTACGAATTCTGGCTCAAGGCTGGCATCGTGCTTCTCGGCGCGCGCTTTCTTCTCGGCGACGTCTGGAAGCTTGGCGGAGTCAGCCTGCTCCTCGTCGGCATCGAAATCCTCGGCGCTATCGCGTTCATGACCTTCCTCGGCCGCCTCTTCGGTCTTCGCCCCAAACTCACCACGCTTCTCGCGGTCGGCTCCGCTGTCTGCGGCGTCAGCGCCATCATCGCCACTAAAGGCGCCATCGATGCCGACGACGAAGACTCCTCCTTCGCTATCGCCGCCATCCTCGCTCTCGGTGCCATCGCTCTCTTCACGTTCCCGCTCATCGGCCACGCCCTTCATCTCTCCGATCACGCCTATGGCGTCTGGGCCGGACTCGCCGTCGACAATACCGCCGAAGCCACCGCTGCCGGCGCTCTGTATTCCGACGCTGCCGCCAAACTCGCTGTCCTCACCAAGACCACTCGCAATGCCCTCATCGGTTTCGTCGTCCTCGCCTATGCCATCTACTGGGCGAGCCGCGGCCAAGCCGAAACCATCGGCAACAAAGCCGCCTTTCTCTGGCAAAAATTTCCTAAATTTGTTCTGGGATTCCTGCTGATCTCTGCGCTCGCCACCGCAGGCTTCTTCACCAAGGATAACAACCTCGCCTTGGCCAATCTTTCCCGCTGGGCGTTTCTTCTTACCTTCGCCGGCGTCGGCCTCCGCACCAATTTCCGCGAGATGCGCAAGCAAGGCCTTCGCCCTTTCGCGGTAGGCTTCATAGGCGAAATCGCCATCGCCGCCTTCACCCTGCTCCTGGTAATGGCAGCAGGCAAACTCTTCGGCTTCTAGCGACATCCTGGAGCTAACCCTTTCAGGGGTGAAGTTTTCTTGGGGTTGCTTTTTCTTGGGGTTGCCTTTTCTTGGGGTTGTTTTCTCTCGCGCTTACACCAATCCGTGTGCTTCCACAGCGCGCACCATATGCCTTACTGAAAACTTAAAACTGACAACTTAGAACTCTTTCAAATTCCCAACACCGTCACCAATTCCTTCACCGACGCCGCCGACTTCTGCAGCGCCGCATTCTCTTCCGGCGTCAAGTTAATCTGCACAATCTCCTCCGCGCCCTTCGCTCCCAACTTCACCGGCACGCCAACGAAGAGCCCCTTAATTCCGTATTCCCCCTCCAAATACACTGCGCACGGCAAAATCTTCTTCTTGTCTTTCAAAATCGCTTCCACCATCTCCACCGCGGCTGCCGACGGCGCATAATATGCCGACCCCGTCTTCAGCAAATTCACAATTTCCGCCCCGCCCTTCCTGGTGCGGGTCACGATGGCTTCAATCTTGTCCGCAGGCAGCAAATCCGGCAAAGGAATCCCAGCCACGGTCGAATATCTCGGCAGCGGCACCATGTCATCTCCATGTCCACCCAGCACGAACGAGTGCACGTTCTCCACGCTCACCTTGCACTCCATCGCCACGAACGCGCTCATCCGCGCCGAGTCCAGCACTCCCGCCATCCCGAGCACGCGATTTTTCGGGAACCCGCTCACCTTCAAGGCCGCCTGCGCCATCGCATCCAGCGGATTCGTCACAATCACCAGGATGCAGTTCGGCGAGTGCTTCACAATCTGTTCCACCACCGCCTTCACCACGTCATAATTCGCCTTCAGCAAATCGTCGCGGCTCATCCCCGGCTTGCGCGGAAATCCCGCCGTAATCACCACCACGTCGCTTCCCGCCGTCGCGCTGTAATCTCCCGTCGCGGTCGAAACGCCTGTCGCGAACGAATCCGTCCGCGTAATCGGGCAGCTCTCCACCATGTCCAGCGCTTTTCCCGCCGGTGCCCCCTCCAGAATATCCGTCAACACCACGTCAGCCAGCTCCCGGTCCACAATCCGCTGCGCCGTAGTCGACCCCACAAATCCCCCACCCACCACCGTCACTTTCTTTCTGCTCATCTCTTTCTCCTTTGGAGTGCGGCAGCTTGCTGCCGCTTTCCGAGCCACTCCAACTTCTAAAAGTTCTTTCCTGCCGTCCAGGGCCACATTCGGCCACACTCACCGCCGTGCTTTTTCTTCCATGTGTGCCGCTCTTCTTCAATGTAGCGCTGGCTTTCATGCCAGCCCCATCCAGCCCAAGGCAGCAAACCCGAATTGTCGTCCCGACCGGAGAGCCGCGCCTTCTACGGCTCGGAGCGGAGGGATCGTGGCTAAATCATCCCTCCTCCTGCTCTCTGCTCCCTGATATCGCCGACCGCGCCCTACTGCTTTTCCCTCGCTGGCCACTGGTGACTCTCTCCCTACATATTCCCAATAATCGCCCCAGCAAACGCGCTCGTCCCCAATTTCGTCCCACCCGTCATCAACCTCTCCAAATCGTACGTCACCTGCTTCTGCTGAATCGTCTTCGCAATCCCGTCCTCAATCAGCTTCGACGCTTCCTTCCATCCCATAAACTCAAACATCATTGCCCCGCTCAGCATCACCGAGCTCGGATTGATCACATCCTTGTCCGCATACTTTGGCGCGGTCCCATGCGTCGCTTCAAACACTCCATACCCATCCCCAATGTTCGAACCCGGCGCAATCCCCAATCCGCCCACCTGCGCCGCGCACGCATCGCTCAAGTAATCTCCATTCAAGTTCGGCGTTGCCAGCACGCTATACTCATTCGGCCTCAGCAGCATCTGCTGAAACACCGAATCCGCGATGCGGTCATTGATCATCAACTTCTTCTTCCATTGACCCTTTCCGTGCGTCCCGCCAATCGCGTCCAGCGTACGCTTCACTTCCGCATAGATCGACTTCTTGAAATCTTCCGTCGCCTGCTCCAGTCCCGGCTCGATCATCGCCGCATTCTGCTCCACGCTGAGCCCGGGATTCTTGTCCAGATTGTCCAGGATCCAGCTCTCCCGCTCGGTTACCGTCTCGCCGCGAAACTCTTCGCGTCCCAGTTCGTATCCCCAATCGCGAAACGCGCCCTCGGTAAATTTCTGAATGTTGCCCTTGTGCACCAGCGTCACCAGCGGCCGCTTGTTCTCCAGCGCGTACTGAATCGCCCGCCGCACCAGCCGCTTCGTGCCAAACGGCGAAATCGGCTTGATGCCTACTCCCGAATCCATGCGGACCTGCTTCTTCCCGCCCGCCAGCATTTCGTTGTTCAAGAACTCCAGCAGCCGCTTCGCTTCCGGTGTGCCGCTCTTCCACTCGATCCCGATGTACACGTCCTCGGTATTTTCGCGGAAGATCACCACGTCCATCTTCTCCGGCTCGCGCACAGGGGAGGGAACTCCCGTGAAATACCGCACCGGCCTCACGCACGCATACAAATCCAATATCTGCCGCAGCGCCACGTTCAACGAACGGATCCCGCCGCCCACCGGCGTCGTCAGCGGCCCTTTGATCGACACGCGAAAGTCCCGCGCCGCGTCCACTGTGTCGTTCGGCAGCCATTCCTTAAACGTGTTGAACGCCTTCTCTCCTGCGAACACCTCGAACCACGCCACGCGCCGCTTTCCGCCGTACGCCTTCTCCACCGCCGCATCGAATACTCGTCGCGACGCCTTCCAGATGTCTCTTCCCGTGCCATCTCCTTCGATAAACGGAATGATCGGATTATCCGGCACCTGCAACACTCCGTTGCCATACCCAATTGCCTTCCCATCGGCCGGTACCGCCACTCCGTTGTACGAATGTTTCATGTTCAAGGGCCCCCTGCGGACCATTCTTCTGGTTTGAGTGTCTCTCTGCGTTCTCGCCAACGATAGGCGAACCAAAAACATTACCACACGCCGCCATTTCTCCGAAATCAACCTCGCACCCAAATCTAGCGGTGCAGATAGGTCGTGATGGCACGGCTTGCTCCCAGTTATACTGCCCGTAAGTAGACGGTGTTCTGTCAGGAACTGAGCCGGTGGAGGTGCGATTCGTGATGGACCGAAGTTCCAGCTATTGTGACATCGCCGAAATTGATGGCTTGAGGCAGTAGGGCTGCCCTATCGCATTTTATCCACCCTGTTTCTTGTCGTATACTCCCGCACTCAGCAACTAACACTTCTCACAGGAGACTCTCATGATGCTCGACTGGAACGCTTATCAATCGGAACTCAGCAAGACCATTCCGCAGTTCGCCAAACTCTCGCCGGACTCCCTCAAGGGATACCAAACCCTTTCCGGTGCCAATTCCGCCAACTCTCACCTCGGCGAAAAAATCCGCCAACTCATCTCCCTCGCCGTTGCCGTCACCACCCGGTGCGATGGTTGCATCGTGTTCCACACCGACGCGGCCCTTAAAGCCGGCGCCTCCAAAGAAGAAATCGCCGAAGCCCTCGGCGTCGCCATGGCCATGAACGCCGGCGCAGCCCTCATCTATTCCCTCCGTGTAATGGACGCCGTCGTCGCCAAGTCCACCCCAAAATAGTGAAAATAGTTGCCACAGGTCTCCTGTAGCTCACCCGTTTTAGGGGTGAGGCTGGTGCCTTGTTTTTACTGCCACGGCCGTAGCTGCCTGAGTAGTACAAGCTAGAGCCTCTATTTTTGCGTTTGCTTTTTCTTGGTGTCGGCGAAATGAATGGCTGGCGACTGCAACCTTCGCACTTGGTAGCGCGGGTTTTTATGGGCTTAGTCTTTAATTGCGGTCTCATCCCGACCGAAGCGCCGAGTTTTTTCCGGTGCGCAGTGGAGGGATCATGGCAAGAGTTGCGTACGAGACCGCTTCGATGCTTCGGCGACGCAACCGGGCGACGTGCCCGCTACGACCTTCGCCGCTGGCTGGTTGCAAATGACCCCAGCAAACTAACCACAAACACCACCAAAACCGCAGCCGCCAGAATGACAACAATCACGGGTTAACCCTCCAACGCGCCTTCTACTTGCAACCCTCGGGCCAATCTCCAGCGCCATATTTTCAATAAGTTACAGCGCATAATCCCGTCTTCTGTGTAGAAGCAAATCAACACATGTGTCGCCCATTTCCCTCGGCATTCCTTAGTTCTAGAAGTACCAACAGGCCCCCGTTAGTCGTCCCCAAAAAGCAAAAACCCCGGCAACTGCCAGGGTTCCGCTTCTTGGTTTTGCTTACTTACAACTGGATACGGATAAAACTCTTCTCAGCTCTTGCTCAGATGGATCGATCCATCTCCGGTCCTCACCACGATCGCCGGCCCGCCGCCATTCATCTTCCCGCTCACTCGCGACGAACTGAACATCCCCTCCACCGTCACCGGGATCCCCAGGCTGATGTGTCCGTCATGCGTGCTCGCATCCAGATTCGCCCTCAACTCCCCCGGCAGCTCCAGGTCCACGCTGCCATCGCCCGTCTTGATGCTCCATTCCGACTGCACGTTGGACCCGCCCTTCGCCCGTGCCGTCACGCTGCCATCGCCTGTCCGGATATTCAGGGAATCGAATCGTCCCTCTATGTTGATGTGTCCATCTCCTGAAGACGCGTCCACTTTCCCATCCAATTCCCGCCCTTCAATCGCCCCATCGCCCGTATGCAGCCGGATGTCCCCCTTCGCGCCCTGCACCGTAATATGGCCATCGCCAGTCTTCACATCCAGGTTTCCGTTGATCGAATCGGCCTCCACAGACCCGTCGCCCGACGTCACTTCAAGGTCCGCGTCCTTCGGCATATGAACTTCCACCCGCAGGTTCGTATGATTCATTCCCCAGTGGAATCCCCAATTTCCCATGGTCTTGGCCACCACTTCCACGCTGTCGCCATTCTGCGCCGTGGTCACCCGTAAGTTCTTATCCAGCTGGTAGCCGGTATACACCACCCGAATCTCCACCTGCTTAATGTCGCCCGTCGACACGCGGACCGCTCCATCGTCGGTCTGTACCCGCACCCGTGCGTGCCCGCTCACGCTATACGTCTTGGCTACCTCATCCGCCCTCACCGCCGTCGCTCCCACCAGCAACACGGCGCCCGCCACCAGGGGAAGGGAAGTCTTCGTCATCCAATTCATAGCCACTCTCCTGAAAATTCAACCCACCTCAACTACCCGATGTAACGCAACCCACCCCTAAAATGTTCCCTTTGTACCCGCCCCAGCCGGTGGCCTCTGTCCGGGGTCGGTCTCTCTTACTTAGTCATTCATCCCGACCGGAGCGCCGCACCTTTTGCGGCTCGCAGTGGAGGGATCGTGGCAACATCCCTCCTAACCTCCGTCGCCCCGCGTGCACAACCTTCAATTTTCAACTTCCTTACTTCCTCACTTCTTCTTCCTCAGCGCCCCCAAAAACTCCTTCACCGGCAACGCATTAATCACGTCCTTCTTTTCCAGCCATCCCCGTCTGGCCATCGTCACCCCATACCCTATGTAACTCAGATTCCCCGTGTTGTGCGAGTCCGTGGAAATCACCACCTTCACCCCGCGTTCCTTGCACATCCGCAAATACACATCCTTCAAATCCAACCGGTCCGGATACGAATTGCACTCCATCGCTACGCCGTGCTTCGCGCACGCATCCAGCACCTTCTCCATGTCATAGTCAAACGCGTCCCGCCGCAATAGCAGCCGTCCGGTAGGATGCCCAATAATCTGTGCGTACGGATTCTCAATCGCCGCCAGCATCCTCTCCGTCATTGCCGCGCGATCCAGCGTAAAGTACGAGTGCACCGAGCACACCACTACATCCACCTGCGCCAGGATCTCGTCCGGATAATCCAGCTTGCCGTCCTTCAAGATATCCACTTCCGAGCCCACCAGCACTCGTATCCCCAGCCCCTTCTCATCCGCCGCGCGCAGTTTCTTGATGTGCGCCGCCATGCGCTTCTCATCCAACCCGTTCGCCACCGTCACCGCTTTCGAATGGTCGGTGATCGCGATGTATTCGTGACCCAACGCCTTCGCCGCTTCGGCCATCTCCTCAATTGAGTTCTTTCCGTCGCTCGCCGTCGTATGCATCTGCAGGTCGCCCTTGATGTCGCGCCGCTCAATCAACTTCGGCAGCGTGTGCTTTTCCGCGGCTTCGATCTCCCCACTGTTTTCCCGTAATTCCGGCGGAATGTAGTCCAGCTTCAACTTCGCGTAAATCTCCTCTTCGGTCCTACCCGCCACTCGCTCGGCGCCTTTTCCTGGTTTTGTAGGAACCGCCTTCTGCTTGCCCTCAGATGAGGGAGCCGGTCCGCTCTTGGGTTTGCCTTTCCCGTCTTTCTCTGAGGCGTCGCCTTCTCCCAACGTAGCCAACTCGTACTCATTCAACGTGTACCCCATGTCATTCGCGCGCCCGCGCAGCTTCACGTTGTGTTCTTTCGAGCCAGTGAAATAAAGCAACGCCGCTCCAAAATTCTCCTTTTCCAGTAACCGCACATCCACTTGCAGCCCATTCGCCAGCGTGAAGCTCACTTTGTTCTCGCCGTGCGCCAACACCTGATCGATCCCCGGGAACTTCAAAATATGTTCCGCCAATGCATCCACTTCCGCCTGCCTGGCAGCGCCGGCATCCTGTCCGCTCTTGCCTTCCATCTTCAATGTAGCGCTGGCTTTTATGCCAGCATCGCCTTTTTTTTGTAACGACCGTCTTCTGCTTGCCCCCAGACGAGGGAGGCGGTCCACTGTTGGGTTTCTTCTCTGCCAGCGTCACCAACAAATCCAAATCCCCTACGGTCTCTCTCCCGCGCCGCAACGATCCCGCCGGCGTCACGCTCTCCACCAAGTTCCTGGCCTTCAAAATGTGCACGCCAATCTTCTCCGCCGCGTCCTCCGCCGTGCTGGTCAAAAATCTTCCGGTGGACTTCTTGAATACCTCCACAGCCTTCAAAATATTTTGTTCGCTCTTTTCGCCAAAACCTGCCAGGTCCCGCAGCTTGCCCTCGCGCGCGATCCTTTCTATGTCCGCCACCGTACAGCACTGGAACTGGCTCCACAAAAACGCCACTTTTTTCGGTCCCAACGATTGCAGGCTCAGCAATTCCAGAATGGTCGCCGGATATTTCTTCAGCAGCTTTTTCCGCAAGCTGTAGTCGCCCGACTTCACAATTTCCGTCAGATGCTCCACCATCCGCTCGCCAATCCCCGGCAGCTCCTCCAGCTTGTCCGGCGTGTCCACCAGCATCGCCACCGAGTCCGGCAGACTTTCAATCAATTCCGCCGCTTTCTCATAACTCCGGTACCGTCCGATGATCGCGCCGTCAATTTCCAGCAATTGCGCGGTTTCCCGCAGTATTCGTGCAATTTGTTTGTTGTCCATCCCGCGATTATATCCCCACTTTGGAGTACGCCGCCTCGCCGCCGCTCTTGCTCTAACCATGCGTGAGCCGAGCGAAAAAGCGACAGGTGATTCTGAGCAGCTCTGCTCGCCAAGCAACCTGTCATCCTGAGCAAGCGCCTTTTGCGCGCGAAGGATCTCAACCGTGACGTCTTGCTCCCAGTCATCCGCGCCCTATTCCGCTTCTTTGACGCTGCGGGTTGCAGCCCATCCCACCGGGCCTTTTCCCGGGTGCGGGTTTATAGCCTTCCACCGAGACCATTCCGACTGGTTCAAATGTCATCCCGACCGAAGACCCAGCTCTTTGCTGGCTGGCCTCCTGATCTCTGATCCTTGATCCCTGATATCTCTCCCCGCCACCTCGCTCCACGCGTCTTGCCACACAAAAAAACCGGCGAAAGCTTTCGCTCCCGCCGGCATCGCTGGAATCAACCTACTTCGCTTCGCACTAACTCGGCTTGGCTACGTTCGCCGCCTGCGGCCCTTTGGGACCCTGCACGATCTCAAATTCGACCGCATCTCCTTCCTGCAACGTCCGGTAACCATCTCCGACGATCGCTGAGTAGTGCACGAATACATCTGGTCCGTCTTCCCGACCGATGAATCCGTAACCCTTTGAGTTATTGAACCACTTAACCGTTCCTTGCACTTCGTGTCTCCTTGGTGACTCAAGTGTTTCTTACTCTTGGGGGCGGAAATCTTACCAAGCGCCGCCATGAGCACGAATTGCGCGGAGTGTATCAAACTGGTATTTGTAGTCAACACTACATTGCGAAGAAAATTTCTGCGGGTGTGCATATTTATACGAATAAATCGATTGAAATCGCTTATGTCCCGCTCAGGCTTTTCGAATAAATGTCAGATAGTATAGAATCCCGGCGATCGATTTGGCGTCTCGAAGCTTCCCCTTTTGTATCATTTGTTTCAGTTCTTTCAGCTTGTACGCTCGCACCTCAATTTTTTCATCTTCTTCCGGTTCCGCTTCGCCCTCCGTCAACCCTTCCGCCAGCAAAATATACATGCGCTCTTCCAGAAATCCCGGGGTAGGGAACACGTCCAGAAACACACTAAATCGTTTTGCTCGATAACCTGTCTCCTCAAGCAGTTCGCGCGCCGCCGCCTCTTTCACACTCTCTCCTTCGTCCATCCGCCCCGCCACCAACTCCCACAAATACTGCCGCGTCGCATGCCGGTATTGCCGGATTAGAACGATCCTCTTATCTCGTAGTACCGGTAGAACCACCACCGACCCCGGGTGCGTGATCACCTCTCTCGTCGTCTGCAATCCTCCTGGCTCCAGCACCTCGTCCCGCCTCACTCCAAATACCGGCCCTTGGTAAACAATCTCGCTCTTCAAAATCTTTGCGATACCCTTGTCTGCCGCGCCCAACGATGCTTTCCCGGCACTCTTTTTCGCCACCATTGTTCTCCTAACCTCAAGCCTCGCATCATACCCGAACCCCCTCCGTCCCCGCACCCTCGTCTTCCCAGCGCCTATGGCGCAGTCTCGACGCACCTGTCCCAAACACGCCCAGTTCCTCGCGCGGCCATCCCATCTTTGGGTGCGTACGCAAGGAATCGACGTCTCTTTGTCGGTGAAGTTCCCAGAACGAAGCCCCGGAAAAAAACGCGCGACGAAGTCGCGCGTTTTCCAAGGTTCCTGATCACTGACCTTATATCTGATATCACGATAGCCAGAGCATCTACTTCGATAATTCATAAACCGTCGCCGTTCCACCACTAACTTCCAGCACCTCCCCCGCCGCGGCCTTCTCCCTCCGCACATACCCCATCCCGATGAACGCATTCCTCGCCGGTGAAAACGCGCTTCGCGTCACATATCCAAACTCTTTTCCTTCCACCAACAGCGGCGCATTCGCCGCCGGCAGTTCCTTCGTATCGAACTTCAATGCCACTCGAGCCCGGTTCACCTGTCCTCGCGAGCGCACTCGCTCCACAATCTCCTGCCCCGTGTAACAGCCCTTCGTGTAGCTGATATGCGAATCCTGCAATCCCGCCTCGTGCGGTATCTGCTTCTCACCAAAGTCGTAGCCAAACCACGGCACGCCCAGCTCCAGCCGCAGCGCATTCAGCGCCGTGTAGCCCATTGGCCCGCCGCCATGCTTTCTCGCTGCAGCCGCCAGAATTTTCCAAAGCGCTTCCGCTTGCTCCCGCAACACCAGAAACTCGCCGCCACTCACCCCGCCCGGCGAACGCTTCACCAACCCGCACGAGATCGCGCCCACCGAAACTTCCCGCGATTCCAGCTCGCTGAGTTCCTGCAAATCCACTCCACTCACTTCCTTCACCACTTCCGCCGCTTTCGGACCTTCCATCGCGACAGTGGCATATTCCTCCGTTTGGTCCGTCAGCGTCACATCATCCATGATGATGTACTTGTCCAGCCCGGCCACGAGCCTCTCGCGCATCATCGCGTACGAAACGCAAAACAATTTGTCCGCCATCGCGTACGTTTCAATCTCTGCCTGTATATGTCCTTGGGGATTCAAAAACAGCGATACATTCCCGTGATTCTCTTTCAGATCCTTGATGTTGTTGGTCAAAATCGCATTCAGATAGCGCACCCGGTCTGGCCCTGTGAACTCCAGATACGCGCGGTAATTCTTGTCCACCAGCGCCACGCTCTCTCTCGCGAACCGGTATTCCTCCCGCCAATCGCCAAACTCGTCCGGCAACGCGCACCCGAACCACGTCCCCATTCGCGCACCCGCCGCGCGATGCAACTCCGCCAGTGGCGTCTCAATCGCCGCACTCTGCGAATCCAATTTCCTTCTCCTCCCGTCCAGTCTACCAAACCCAACCCACTTCGGTTTTGTAGGGGTGGCCTTCTGAAGCTGTCCGCCAACTGAATCATTCAGCACCACCATCACGTTCGACCTGTCTTCCATGTAGCGCTGGCTTTGATGCCAGCCAGGGTGTCAACCTCCAGCGTCCGAATTTCTATTTTCCATTTTCGAGTTTCGCTTTTCCCCGCCGGTCATCCTATCCCGACCGGAGAGCCGCGCCTGTTGCGGCTCGGAGCGGAGGGATCATGGCACCCTACCTTGCCAGTTCTCAACCGATCCGCCGTGCCGATCCCACGCCGGCGAAATCTCGCCCCTTTCCCGCAATGCTATACTTCTCCCAATGCCCGACGCACTCCACACACCCGACGCCGCCAATCCGGACATGATCTACATCAAAATCCCGGTCGGCATGCTGCAATGCAACTGCTCCATCATCGGCGATCCCAAAACTCATGAAGCCATCGTGGTCGACCCCGGCGACGAAGTCGAACGCATCCTCAGCCTTCTCGGCCGCTACAAACTCTCCGTCAAAGCCATTGTCAGCACCCATGCCCACATCGATCACGTCGGCGGCCTGGCCAAACTCCATCAATATACTGGCGCCCCGGTCATGATGCACAACGACGATCTCCCTCTGTACAACGCCATGGAGGTCCAGGCTGCTTTCCTCGGTATGCGCCCTCCGGAACTCACCGCCGTCGATCAACTCCTGAAGGATGGTGATTCCCTCGAGTGGGGCGGCTACCACGCCGACGTTCTCCACACTCCCGGCCACACTCCCGGCAGCGTTTGCCTTTTCTTGCCAAAGGAAGCCGGCACCATTAAGCTCAGCCAGCCGCAACTCTTTGCCGGAGACACGCTCTTTGCGGGCAGCATTGGTCGCACCGACCTTTGGGGCGGCTCGTTCGAGGAAATCATGCAATCGCTCACCCAGAAGCTTCTACAACTTCCCGACGACACGCTCGTCTATCCGGGCCACGGCGAAATCACCACCATCGGCCGCGAGCGCGCCTCCAATCCCTTTCTCAATCAATAGGAGATATTCGTTTTCGCCGCCCAAATTCCTCTTTGGAGACATCGCTCATGGGACAAGAACTCGCTTGCTCCGTTCTCTCGAATGGGAAATCGCATCGTGGCAAAGCTCTGCTCGAATCCAACGAGATCCTTTTCCGCGGCGACCTGCGCTTGAAGATTCCTTTGGCCTCCATCAAGAAAATGGAAGCTGGGGAAGGGAAGTTGAGCGTCCGCACCAAAGACGCCCTTTACGTCTTCGATCTTGGCCCCAAAGCCGAAAAGTGGCGCGACCGCATCACCAATCCCAAATCGCTTCTCGACAAACTCGGCGTCAAACCTGGCGATTCGGTCTCTCTCCAAGGTTCTTTCTCCGCCGATTTCCTCGCCGATCTAAAGCGGCGCGGTGCCGCAATCATTCGCGGAAAATCCCCCGCGCCTTCCTGGATTTTCCTCGCTGTCGATTCTCTTGCCGATCTCGCCAGCGTCAAATCCGCCGCCAGCGCCCTCAAAAATTCCGCCGCCCTCTGGATCATTTATCCCAAGGGACAAAAATCCATCACCGAACACGACGTCCGCGGTGCCGGACTCCGTTCCGGCCTTACCGACGTCAAAGTCGCCAGCTTCAGCTCCACCCACACCGCCCTGAAATTCGTCATCCCCATAGCCAACCGCTAGCTCAAAATCTCGCGCACATCGCGACACCGTGTCATCCTGAGCGACGCGCCTTTTGCGCCGCGAAGGATCTCAGCCAAACCGCAGCCTCAGCCCGAACATCATCACACCTACCGGGAAAATCTCATTGTCATTCCGAACGGAGTCTGCGGAGTGAGGAATCTCTCTTCTTCGACTTGTCTCTCTGCCTTTTCCTACCGCCCTTCTTTCTGCCCCTCCCCGCCCCTCTTTTCCTCTCTCGACTTCTTCAACTCTTCCATCACCGATTGCACCAACTCCTTCGCGTGCGTCAATTCCTGCGCGATCACTCGTATGTCCATCGCCGGTAGCGTTGGATTCCTCTGGCTCGTGCAATACACCCCGTGCTGTCCCACCAGCACCAGCGCATTCGTCATTCGGTCCAGCGACACGGCCAGCCTTCCGCGTTCCCGCCCGAACATCTGCTCGTACTGCTCCAGCTCTTCCCGGTATTCCTTGAATGCCGACATGTCGCAACTCTCTTTCCCCCGTTCGATGCGCCCCACCCGGGTGGTAGCACATCGGGCACAAACCCGTCCCGCAATTCTTTACCCTACTCCACCACGACTCCATAATCCATTTAGCCCAGAAGAGAGCTGCAGGACGACCATGAGCTATTCCGTTCACTCCATGAGTGCCTATGTTCCCTTCGGGGAAGTCCCCAAGGGCGATTGGGAGCATCCGAACATGCGACGTTCAGACCTTGTGCAACACAAAGAAAAGGAAAATGGCCGTATTGGCCGCACCTCCCAAATTGTTTTCGGCGAACGCCAACACCTTCTCCGCGTCCTCGATTCCCTCGAAGGCACGCAACTGCCCATCGCACGCATGCAGCAGGAACGCCGCACTCTGGAGGAATTGATCCACGCGCGTACCCGGGAACTGAATCAGATCAATACTGCCTGGGACGAAAAAATTGGTCTGGTCCTCAGCGCCGAAGCCAAGCCGGAAATGCTCGAGAAACTTACCAAGCAAGCTCCCGAAGAAGATTTCTACCTCCTGCGCCTGATCAGCGAGCATCCTCGCGCCAATGCCAAAACCCTCTCGCGTCTCGCCAAGCATCCTTACGGCGCCATCCGTGAAAACGTGGCCCGTCATCCCAACGCCGACGCCCACACCCTCACCTATCTCAGCAGGGACAAAACGCAACCCCTCTGGTACCTGGTAGCCTTCAACCCAAACACGCCGTCGCCTTTGCAGCGCAAGCTCCGCGACCGCCTGAAGCGCCTGGGCGACAATCAGCCCAGCAACTAACTTTGCAGTGCGCCGGCTCGTTTACCCTGAGCATCGAAGGGCTGCCGCTTTCCCGTGTAGTGGCCGGTCTTTAGACCGGTTCTTTTGCACCTTTTTTTGTCGTTCTCCAATCTGTCATCCCGAGCGAAGCGAGGGATCTGCTTTTCCTTCTGCACGGCGCCCGCGCTAGTCTCTTCACTGGCCACCGGTCGCCTGATACCGGCCACTCTCCTGCCCATCCGCGCTATACTGTCCTCGTCGCAATGACACCGATCTCTCGCCGCCCCATTCTTCTCTTCGCGCTCGTCTCCATCCTTCTCCTCATCCCCTGCTTCTGGCACTCCCACATTCAGGCCGGCGATCTCGGCAGCCACACCTACAACGCCTGGCTCGCCGAACTCATCCACCAGGGCAAAGCCCCCGGTCTCTATCTCGCCTGGCAATGGGACAACATCCTCTTCGATCTCGTCCTCTACTATTTCTCCAAAGTCGTCGGCTTCGCCCTCGCCGAAAAATTTGCTGTCTCCCTCTGCGTTCTCGCTTTCTTCTGGGGAGTCTTCTCCTTCATCCACGCCGCCACGCGCCGCCCTCCCTGGTTCCTCACTCCGCTCATCGCCATGCTTTCCTACGGCTACGTTTTCAACATGGGCTACATGAACTACTACCTCTCCATCGGCCTGGGCTGTTTCGCACTCGCCTTCCTCTGGCCGGCAAAACGTCGCGGCATTATCGCCGCCGCGCTTCTCCTTCCCGTCATTTACCTCGCGCATCCACTCGGCGTCCTTCTTGTTCTCGGCGTTGGCGCCTATCGACTCGTTTGGCCTCTCCTGAAAGGTTGGACGCGCCTCATCCTTCCCGCCATCTCTCTCGTCGTTTTCTACGCGGTCCATTGGATCACCGTTCATCATCCGGAACTCGAGGGCGACTGGCCCGACCCGCCTTTCTACCAATGGAACGGCGCCGATCAATTCACCATTTACGGACAGCGCTATGTCTACCTTTCTTTGGCCATCATTCTCGTCGCTCTCCTCGCTGTTCTCTTCGAACTCTGGCGTTCTCCCAAGACTTCCGCCGAGCCATCGTCCGCCACCGAGCCCTCCGCCAGTTGGAAAGACCGCTGGCTCCTCGTCGAGTTCTACCTCATTTCTCTCTGCGCCATGACGCTCCTTCCTGAAAATATCCGCCCCGTCCCCGAAGGTAGCTGGATCGGCGGCATCGTCACTCGCCTCACGCTCGTCAGCGCCATCTTTGCTCTCGCCGTACTCGGCTCGCTTCGCCCTCACCCTTGGCACCTCGCTGCATTCTCACTCAGCGCTGCTTTCTTCTTCGTCTTTCTTTACCAGGACACCGCCTTCCTCGATCGCCTCGAGAAAAATTCCGAAGCCATCACCCACCAATTGCCCTTCGGCACTCGCGTCGCTAGCAGTGTCTACGCGCCCCCCGGGTATCGCACACTCTACATGCACCTCATCGATCGTTCCTGCATAGCCCACTGTTTCCTCGTCTCTAATTACGAGCCGTCCACGCTGAAATTCCGCGTTCGTGTCGATCCCGACGGCAGCCCTCTCGTCGCCTCCACCGTTGACGACAGCGAAGCCCTCCAGTTCGGCAATTACCAAGTCCAGGGAGACGATCTCCCCTTGAAGCAGCTCTATCAGTGCGACTCCTCCGACCTCACCAAACTCTGCATCCGCGACCTTGTCGCCGGTGAACTCAACGGCCGCCTAGGCTACAAGCCCCATTTCCCCTGGGACAAGGACTAAGCCTAAATCCCCGGCGCGCCTCCTTTGGAGCCCGGCGGCTCGCCGCCGCTTTTAAGCTTTTGCAGCTCCTGCGCGGCCGCAAAACGCGAAACGCCGAAAGCGCGAAAGAACTTAGCCCAGGCCGTCAGGCCTGGGAACATGAGTGCACACACCGCGAGCGCCGTAGGCGCGGCACTAAGCCGGACTTCACGTTTCCTGATCGCTGATACCTGATATCTCTCCGCTGGGACTCACGCTCTCGCCGCCTCCCAACCAAAAAACAGCCACCACCGCCCCTTCCTCCCAAAAGACAATTTGGCTCTTGCGCCAGTCCAATCCCTGCTAAAATACCCTCAGGGTGAGAGACAATGCTGCCAATACACCTTCAGCCCGAAAGCCACGTTCCCCTTTATGTCCAGCTTCGCGATCAACTTCGCTCTTTGGTTCACGCCGGTGACCTTCACCCCGGCGACCGCATTCCCGCCAGCCGCGAACTCGCGCAAATGCTCGGTGTCCATCGCACCACTGTGGCCAACGCCTACGCCGAACTCGAGTCCGAAGGCCTCATTCAGGGACACGTTGGCCGCGGCACATTTATTCGTGGCAATGGCAACGGCTTGAAAATCACGCCGCCACCTCCTCCTTCCCTCAATGGCCATGATGGCCTGCGCTGGGAGCTTCTTTTCGCCGACGAACGCAGCGAAGAAATTCTCACGCGTCTCACCGCCGATGCTCCTGAAGACGCTCTTGATTTTGTGATGGCCCGCCCCGACCCGGAGCTTTTTCCTGTCGAGGAGTTGCAAACCTGCGCCCACGCCGCGCTCCGCCGCGACGGCCAGGACATTCTCAACCTCGGTGCCTCCGACGGTTTCCCCACGCTCAAAGAAGCTGTGCTCGAACTTCTGCGCCAGGACGGCATCCCTGCCAAGGACGACACGCTGCTGATCACCGACGGCTGCCAGCAAGCGCTCGACCTTATCGCCAAAGCCTTTGTGCGCACCGGCGACACTGTCATCCTTGAAAATCCCACTTATCCCGGCGCTTCCGCTGTCTTCAACGGCGTTCGCGCCCGATGCCTCGGCGTTCCTGTGCGCACCCACGCCGAACCCGGCAGCGCTCTTGGCATCGACCTCGAAGCGCTCGAAGCTACGCTCGCCGCCAATCGCGTCAAGCTTCTCGTCCTCACTCCCGACTTCCACAATCCGACTGGCATGTCGATGCCGCTCGCCTCGCGCCGCCGCGTTCTTGAACTCGCTGCGCGCTATCAGGTTCCCATCGTCGAGGACCACATCTACGCCCGCCTGCACGCCCGCGACGAGCGGGTCCCTTCGCTCAAGCAGCTCGACCGCTCCAACCTCGTCATCCACATTGACAGCTTCGCCAAAGTCGCTTTCCCCGGCCTGCGCGTTGGCTGGGTCGTTGCTCCCCCCGCCGCCATTGAACGCCTCCGCCTCGTCAAGCAGATGACCGACCTTCACACCGATCAACTCGCACAAGCCACTCTCGCCGAATTCCTGAAGCGCGGCCTATTTCAAAAGCATCTAACTCGCATGCGCAAAACGTATGCCCTGCGTTTGCTCGCTCTCGATGAAGCCCTCCGCAAGCACATGCCCGAGGGCACTCGCTGGACCCGTCCCGAAGGCGGCATGTGCCTATGGCTCGAACTTCCGCCCGGCTTCGACGCCAGCGAACTGATGATTCACGCGCGGGAACGTGGCGTGCTCTTCGCCCCCGGCCGTTACTTCTACGTGCAATCGCCGTTGCCCAACACGCTCCGCTTGGGCTTTGCCAGTCTCGACGAAAAACAGCTTGCTCGCGGCGTCGCCACGCTTGCCGATCTTCTTCGCATTGAAATGCGCAAGCGCCAGCGCGGCACTCGTCGCGCCGAACGCTCCCGCGTGGCACTGGTCTGAACATGGGTCGCACTCTCAAACTCGATCCGAAACCTAGCAACCACTGCTTCGGCTGCGGTGCCGCCAATCCGGCGGGCATGAAGCTCCCGTTCGAACTCGATCTCGACGATCGCCGAACCCGTGGCAAGTTCTCGCTTGGCCCCAATTACGCGGGCGGAGCTGGTTTTGCTCACGGCGGCATCATCGCTGTTGTTCTCGACGAAGCCATGGGCAAACTATCCAAGCTGACCGGCGAGCGCGCCGTCACTGCGGAAATGTCCATCGCCTATTGCAAGCCCGTTCCTGTCGATCAGGAAATTCTTGTCGAAGGCTGGCAAGAAGAAGAGAAGGGAAGAAACCGCTTTCGCACAGCGGAAATTCGCGATGCCCACGGCACCGTGCTCGCCCGTGGCAAAGGAAGATTCGTGGTCGTCGGCGCCGAGCATTTCGCAACGGCCACGACTCCGTCATTCCGAACGGAGTCTGCGGAGTGAGGAATCTCTCTTGGGTTTGCGCAGTGCCGGTTGGTGGGATGTCATGCGGGAGGGCACGGCTTTAGCCGTGCCGTAAGCCCCCAGACCCTCAGGGGTTTTAACCCCTGAGGTGCAGAGAAGAGCTTTTGGGGATTGGTTCAAGGGAGTTTCAAAATTTAATAGGAGAAGTACTATGGATTCAAAAAAAGTAAACGGTAGCGGTCAGCACGCCAAAGGTTCCAACGAATGGCGTGTTAAGGTCGGCCTCGCCGAAATGCTCAAGGGCGGCGTCATCATGGACGTCACCAACGCCGAGCAAGCCAAAATCGCCGAAGACGCTGGCGCCTGCGCTGTCATGGCTCTCGAGCGCGTGCCCTCCGACATTCGCAAGGAAGGCGGCGTCGCTCGCATGGCTTCCATCAAAATCATCCGCGAGATTATGAAGACCGTCACGATCCCGGTCATGGCCAAGGTCCGCATCGGCCACTTCACCGAAGCGGAAGTTCTGCAAGCGCTGGAAGTGGATTTCATCGACGAGAGCGAAGTCCTCACTCCCGCCGACGAAGAAAATCACATCTGGAAGCACGACTACCGCGTCCCGTTCGTCTGTGGCGCGCGCAATCTTGGGGAAGCGCTTCGCCGCATCGCCGAAGGCGCGGCCATGATTCGCACCAAGGGTGAAGCCGGCTCCGGCAATGTTGTCGAAGCCGTCCGTCACATGCGCACCATCGTTAGCGAAATGCGCGCCCTCACCACCATGCGCGAAGACGAACTGATGCGCAAAGCCAAGGAACACGGTGCTCCACTCGATCTCATTCGCTCCGTCGCCAAAACCGGCAAGCTTCCGGTCCCCAATTTCTCCGCTGGCGGCATCGCCACTCCGGCCGACGCAGCTCTCGTCCGCAAACTCGGCGCGGAAGCCGTCTTCGTTGGCTCGGGCATCTTCAAGAGCAGCGATCCGGAAGCCCGCGCCAAGGCCATCGTGAAGGCCACTACGCATTTCGAAGACGCCAAAGCCGTCCTCGAAGCTCACGAGGAACTAGGCGAAGCCATGCCCGGCCTGGACGTCCGCCAAATGGAAGAGAAGGACCTACTCTCCACTCGCGGCTGGTAGGTAGCACAGACTTCCGTCTGTGCTCTGGGTTCCGCCGGATTTCGTGTTTCGAATTTTCTTCAGGGGTCGGACCTTCAGGTCCGACATTCCGCGCTTAGCTATCAACGGGCTTTAGCCCTTGAGGACTCCCGAGCTTTTGTAGTGGCCGGGCTTTAGGCGGCGTTGGTTTTACCGAATTTCGCTTTTCGTTTTTCGATTTTTTCCACGAATCGAGGATTTCCGTCAGTGAAAATCGGCATCCTCGCTGTCCAAGGTGACTTCGCCGCCCACGCCGCCACTCTGCAATCCCTCGACGCGGACACCGTCGAGGTCCGCACCGTCCACGATCTCGAATCCTGCGACGGCCTCATCCTTCCCGGCGGCGAATCCACCACGCAGCTGCAATTTCTCCGCGAAGAGGGCCTCTACGACGCCATCCGCAAATTCGCCAACGCCGGCAACGCCGTCTTTGGCACCTGCGCCGGCGCAATCCTCCTCGCCACTCATGTCAACAATCCGCCGCAACCCTCGCTCGGCCTTCTCGACATGACCATCCTCCGCAACGGCTACGGCCGCCAACTTGCCAGCGACGTTTTCTTCGGCCCCTGCACCCTGAAAAAAGACCCTCTCGAGATGGTTTTCATCCGTGGCCCCATTATCGAGAGCGTTGGCCCCGGCATCGATGTGCTCGCGCGCCATTCCGGCCAGCCCACACTCGTCCAAAAAGATAATCTTCTCGCCGCTACCTTTCATCCCGAACTCACCGACGATCCCACCGTCCACCAACACTTCCTCTCCATGGCCGCATCTAACTCCAAGACAGCTCATGCCCACTAAAAAACTTCGTGTCCTCTTCGTCTGCATTGGAAACGCCTGCCGCAGCCCCATGGCCGA
This sequence comes from Candidatus Acidiferrales bacterium, assembly GCA_963792145.1. GTDB lineage: Bacteria > Acidobacteriota > Terriglobia > Acidiferrales > UBA7541 > Acidiferrum. The sequence continues at coordinate 57,824 of CAWBVH010000028.1, read as the reverse complement.
AGCCATTGCCAAGCGCGAAGCCGCAGATGTCCTCGAAGCCTCCAGCGCCGGCCTCTATCCGCTCGGCGAAATCCCCGACGAAACCCAGGAAACACTCTCGCGCAATGGCTATTCCGCCGTCGGTCTTTCCTCCAAGCCCATTACCAACAAGACCTGGAACGAAGCCGATCTGGTCATCAATCTCAGCGGCCGCATTCGCGACATCGCCTTCGACGATCCCGCCAAGGTCGAAGACTGGGACGTCGCGGATCCTTACGGCGCCAACCCCGCCTTCTACCAAACAATCCTCGAGCAACTCCAACAGCGCATCCGTCTCCTCGCCGATCGCTTGCGCCAGCAACGCAAATCAAAGTAACCTCATCTTGTCACAGTCGATTCCGTCGCGTTGGAAACGGTCTGGATTCTCTCGTTAGCGGTGCTCGGAGCTTTAGCTCCGACCTGTAGGCGCTTAGACTTTCCTGAGGGGCTTTAGCCCCTGAGGACTCCGAATTTCTTCCGAAAAAAGTTTTGGCACACAGCACCAGCAGGAGACACCTTGCAACGCAACAAAACCAGCGTTTCGCGCGAAGACTACCTCAAAGCCATTTGGGAAATGCTGGAAGAAAACCAGGTGCCCATCAGCGCTCGCCTCGCCGAGGAGCTCGACGTCACCCCGCCTGCCGTCACCGCCGCCATCAAGCGCATGGCTCGCGATGGCCACGTCAAAGTTCAGCGGGGTGGACGTATTCTTCTCACCGCCAAGGGCCGCAAAGTTGCCCAGCATCTCTCGCTTCGCCACCAACTCGCCGAAATGCTTCTCACCGAAGTCATCGGCCTATCTTGGGCCAAAGCGCATGCCGAAGCCGAACGCATGGAGCACGCCATCTCCCCCGAAGTCGAAGCTCTCCTCATGAAGCGCTTCGCGGGACACAAAACCTGTCCTCATGGCGTTCCCCTGCGCGGCGGATTCGCCCAGCTTCGCAAGGAAGGCGCGGTCCTTCTTTCCGAACTGCAACTTCACGATTCCGCCGAAATTGTTTGTGTCTACGAAAAGGAAGAAGGCTTCCTCGAATTTCTCGAGAACCTTCATCTTCGCCCTTCCACAAAAGTCGAAGTCCTAAAGCGCGAGTACGACGAGACCATGACTCTTCGCGCCGCCGGCCACACCATGTACCTCGGCAAACCTGCCACCAGCCGCATCTGGGTCCGCCGCCTAGCTAGCCTCATCAAAAAGAAAAAGGGCAACCGCCTCTACTACTACCTCGTCGAAAGCGCTCGCGTCGACGGCAAACCTCGCATCGTTCATCAGGCCTATCTCGGCACCGCCGAAAAAGTCGCCGAACTCATCGAGCAAAAGTCCGCCCCGGTTCCCCTCTCCGCCACCTTGCGAGACTTCGGTCTCCCCGGCGCCTTGTGGCTGGCTGCCAAACAGTCCGGCGTGTGGCTGCTGCTCGAATCCCTGTGGCCTGCTCCGCGTTCCGGACCCGCTCCCGCTCACTATCTCCTGCTCGCGGCCATTCACCGCATCTGTGATTCCGGTCCGAAAACCGAAGTTCGTAACTGGTACGAGCAGACCATCCTCGCTTCCGAGTGGGGTTTCCCTTCCGGGCGTTTTACCTCGCAAGCCTTCTGGGACGCCTTCGAACAGATTCTTCCGGAGTCCAGTGAGACTCTGACTCACGCGGAAGATCCCCTCGATCAAGCGCAGTTGCGTTTACTCGGTCTATGGAAAGAGAAGCACCTGGTCGGCCGTCGACTACTGGCCTACGATACCACCAACTTCTACACCTACATTGCTAGCACCAACACGCGGAACCATTTGGCGCAGCGCGGACACAACAAACAAGGTCGGCACAACTTGCGCCAAGTGGGACTGAGCTATGTTCTGGACGGAGAGAGTGGGTTGAGCCTATGGCACCACGTGTATCCGGGCAACGTAGCCGATGTCGAAGAGTTCTCCGTCGCGTTGGCACGCATTGTGCGCCTGCTGGATCAAAACCAGATTGCTCGCGACACGGTCACGCTGGTCTTCGACAAGGGCACGGCCGCACTGCACAACACCGTGCAACTCGCAGAGGCGGGGGTGGGATGGATTTCCGCCCTGCCGTGGAATCAAGCGCCGCAGGAGTTGCGCGAGCGAGCCACCGAAGAGCTGCCGCCGTGCAGCACGGAACAACCGGGTGTGCGGGCGGTGGCCCAGAAGCTCGTGGTGCACGGTCAGGATAATCGCGATTCACTGACAAGCCGGGCATCTCTCCTGCAGTCATCGGAAAGGGGAGCTATCTTTCATCAACAACTCTCCAAAACTGGCTCTTCTGCTCTCGCCACACGTGAATCTGCTTCACGCGCTCTCAACGCACACGCCAGAAGCTCGCTTTGCTCAAGCACTTCAGCAGGGACTCGTGGCTCACCGGCAATCTCTTTACTTTGCCAAGTGTTCGAAATCTATCTTGCGCCCGCAGTCTGCATAGCCCGCCTAGCGCAGTTTTGTTCTTGCCCTTGTAGGAACGGCCTTCTGAGGCCGTCCGCCAACAAAAATACTTGGCTAATGCGGTCTTCTTTGGAGTGCGGTGGCTCGCCGCCGCTTGTCTCCAACTTTCAACTTTCAACTTTTAACTCTCTTGACACTCAACTCTCGCCACTCCTCCCACCACTCCTCGCCACTCTTGCCGCCCCTCTCAAAATCAACTACCATGACCCCCCTCGACGCACAGCCAGCGGTGCGTTTTCGAGAATTGCTCTACCTATATCTCAAACCATTCTTTCTAGCGGGCTCACCGGTCACGCCCCGACCATCGGGACCAGTGCAACCGCCCATTCGAGAGGAGACCCAGTGACCACGTCGAACGATAACGCTTTCAATCGTCGCGAATTCATCGGTGGCGCCCTTGCGGGAGTTGCCATCAACTCCTTGCCAATCCCCGCCTTCGCTGCTGCAGACAATCCCGATCTCCAGTCCGTCCTGAGCCAAATCCCCAAGCTCCACGACGAAAACGTGAAGCGCCTCCAGGACTGGATCGCTCTGCCATCCATCGCCGCTGAAAACCGCAATTTTCCCCAAGGCCCCGAGTACATGGCGCAACTCGCTCGCGATGCCGGATTCTCCAACGTCGAAATCATTCCCACCTCCGGCAAGCCGGGTGTCTTTGGTCTCCTCGACTCCGGCGCGCCCACATGGGTAGGCATCTACTTCATGTACGACGTGAAACAATTCGACCCTTCCGAGTGGTCTTCGCCTCCGCTCGAAGCTCGTCTCGTCGACAAGGAAGGCTTGGGCAAAACTTGCGTTGGCCGCGGCGCCGTCAACCAGAAAGGTCCGGAAACTGCCTTCCTCGGCGCGCTGCACGCGTTCAAGGCAGCAGGGAAGAAGCTCCCCGTCAACCTCGTGCTTGTCTGCGAAGGCGAAGAAGAGATCGGCTCTCCCCACTTTCCCGAGGTTGTCCATCAACCCAAAGTCACCGCCGCGCTGAAAAAATGCATGGGCGTTTTTATTCCGGAAGCTGGCCAGGATGCCAACGGAGGCGTCGAAATTTCACTCGGCGCGAAAGGCGTCGTCGAACTCGAACTAGTCTCTACCGGCGAGCGCTGGGGACGCGGCCCCAAGCACGACGTCCATTCCAGTCTCGAAGCGCAAGTCGATAGCCCCACCTGGCATCTCGTGCAAGCTCTCAACACACTCATCGAGCCCGACGGTCACACTCCCGCCGTCGCCGGCTTCTTCGATAAAGCCAAGCCGCTCACTCCCGCGCAAATCAAAATGATTCAGGATGTTTCCGCCGTCCGCAGCGAGGCCACGGTGAAAAAGCAACTCGGTGTCGAACACTGGGTGCAAGACACCAATTGGCTGGACTCCCTCATTCTTCTCGAGTCCAAGCCCACCATCAACATTGAAGGACTCGTCGCGGGCTATACCGGTCCCGGTGGCAAGACCGTTCTCCCTCACCGCGCCGTCGCCAAAATCGATATGCGCCTGGTTCCTGACATGACCGCCGCCGGCACTCTCGCGCTTCTCAAAGACCATCTTGCCAAACACGGCTTCGGCGACATCGAAGTCAACATGACCGGCGGCTACGATCCCACGCAAACTTCCCCGGACTCCAAGCTCATTCAGGCCCAAATCACCACTTACCGCAAACTCGGCCTCAATCCCGTGCTTTGGCCCAGATCCGCTGGCTCTTGGCCGGGATACATCTTCACTTCCGAACCGCTCAATCTTCCCGCCGGACATTTTGGCCTAGGTCACGGCACCGGCGCCCACGCTCCCAACGAGTACTACCTAATCGACTCCACCAATCCAAAAGTTTCCGGCATCGATGGAGCGGTCGGCTCATTCGTCGAGTACCTCTACGCCCTAGCCTGACCCGCGTATTGTGTTTATTGCCTGTGTAGCGGCCGCCTTCTGAGGCGGGCGCTTTGGAGTGCGGCGGCTCGCCGCCGCTTCGCCTTTCAACTCCTAACTTTCAACTCTCAACCAGTTGACTTTCGATTCTCAACTTATCCCGACCCGGGGGGCCACCACCTCGCCCGCTAATCCTTCTCCCCCATCACCTTCCTCAATCTCTCATAACCCGCTCGGCTCACCGGCAACTTCACTCCATTCCCCAGCACCGCCACTTTGCTTTCTTTCCCGTACGGCTCAATCCGGCTCACCCGCTCAAAATTCACCACAAACGATCGGTGTATCCGCACAAACACCGCCGGATCCAGCGCCGCCTCCAAACTCGAAATGGTCTGCTGCTTCAACAATTTCTTTCCTTCCGTCGCCAGCGACACATAATCATCCAGCGCTTCCACATAGTCCAATTTCGCCGTCGGCACCAACGTCACCTTGGTCCCATCCTTCACCACGATCCGTTCCAGAAATTGCCCCGCGGGACGCGCCGTTGCCGCCAGCGCCGCCGCGTCCGGCGCTTTCTCCGCTTTCTGGCTCTTCGCTCGTTCCAGCGCCGCCTCGAATCGCTCCTTGCTGTACGGCTTCAGCAAATAATCCACCGCGTGCACATCGAACGCCTTCATCGCATATTGATCGAACGCCGTCACGAAAATCACCGCCAGCCCCGCGGGATCCACCAGCTCCAGCACATCAAAACCGCTCAACTTCGGCATCTGCACATCCAGAAACAGTAACTCCGGTTCGTGCTCCGCTACCGCCTTCACCGCTTCCATCCCGTTCCCGCACTCCCCAACAATCTCAATCTCTGGATGACTGGCCAGCATCTCCCGCAACAATTTCCGCGCCAGCTCTTCGTCATCCACGATCAGCGCTTTCCACTTCCGATTCGCACTCACGCCTTGCCCTCCGCCTCTGCCGGAAACGACAAGCTCACCCGAAACACTTCCTCCTCCGCCTTCGCTTCCAGGCGTGCTTCCGTCCCGTACCGCGCTTCCAGCCGCCGCTGTACGTTCTTCAATCCCACGCCATTCTTCCGCGACGGCCCGGCTTCCGGATCCCACGAATTTTCCACCGTCACGCCGATTCTCCCTGCGCTTCGCGTCGTTTTCAGCCGGATCCATCCACCTTCCGGCAATTGCGCAATTCCATGCACCACCGCATTTTCCACCAGCGGTTGCAGCAGCAACGGAGGCACCGCGCACTCCTTCGTTTCCTCCTGAATCTCCTCTTGCACCGTCAACCGTTCCCCGAATCGCACCTTCTCGATCGCGCAGTACTTCTCCAGCAGCGCCAACTCCTCGCGCAACGGGATCAGCGCCTTCTCTCCCATTCCCAGCGTCATCCGCAAAAAATCCGCCAGCAGCACGCACATTTCCCGCGCCCGCGCTGGATCGATGCTCGTCAGCGCGCTGATCGAATTCAGGCTGTTGTACAAAAAATGCGGATTGATCTGCGCCTTCAAAGCAGTCAGTTCCGCTTCGCGCGCCCTCATGCTCGATTCCAGCGCCCGTGCCTGTGCATCGCTCGAAGCCTTCTGTGCAATCGCGGCATAATTAAACGCCACGCTCAGCAGGTAGTAAAAAACTCCCGCCGCGTACAGCAGTCCCGTTTTTCGCGCGTATTCGTTGTACAGTCCTGCCCATCCCTGCATGGAATCAAACCCGCGTGCGACAAAGTCCCCGATACTCACCCAGAAGTACGTCAGCACCACGGCTGCGGTCACATGCGTCAGCAGCAGCCGCCACAGCGATGTCTTTGTCAGCGGTGTGGTCTTGCAGGAGAAGCCCGCCGACATCGCGCTGACTTGTGCCATTCCCGAAAGCGGCGCCGCCAGCGCTAAAGCCTGCTTCCAGCTGATAGCTCCCGCTGACCGCAGCAACGCCGCCAAAACCAGCCCAAAAAACAACCAGCCAACCCAGAACACCACGTGATGCGTTTTGCTCAGTGGGATTATTTTCATCGCGAGCTCAGTTCTTCACGTTGATTCCGCCGAAAACCGCTTTGCCTCGCAGGATCAACGTCTTCCTCGGCGCGCTTCCAGGCGTATCTGCTAGCGGCGGCCTCGTCTCATCGCTGTAACCTCCAAAGATGCTCTGTCCCTGGAACACCACTTTCCATCGCTCTGGCACCCGCAATTCGATTCCCCCGAAAATCGCTTCCACATAAATCACCGCTTCCTGGCCCTCGATGTCCGCAGACAGGAAGTCCACTTCCACTCCTCCGAACACCGACACGATGCTTCCTCCCCGGAAACTGTTCGTGTGCATCCGCCGCTCGATTCCGCCGAACAACGCATACTCGTTCAACGTTTCGTAACCGCTGGTTCCGCTTACTGTCCCCATGCCTGCGATTCCGGCGTCGACCGGGGGTGGCGGAAACTTCGGCATTTCAAACCGGCTCCAGATCATCGCAATCCCCGCCGCAATTAAAATCAGCGGCCACATCGACCCCCAGCTCAGCTGCAAATATCCCAACTGGCTCAACTGCAGCATCACGCCAACCACGATCGTGATTGCGCCGCCGACTTGGCTTCGCTCTTTGAAGAATTTCACCAGCCCTACCACCACGATGATCAGCGGCCAGAACTTCCACAATCTCCCCGTGTCTACGAACCCCATGTGACCCAACAGAAACAGTGTCCCCAGCGCAATCAGAATCAGTCCCGCTGCCATCCCAGGCGGCCGCGTGCTCCGCTGCATGGCTTCCTGCATGCCTTGGTGAATATCCCGATGAGCCCTCTGATGGATCTCGTCCTCGAGATCGCGTTTGAATTTGTCTTTGTATTGCTCGTCCATCTCAGCCTTTGTCGTGGCCAGCCTCAGGCTGGTCTCACTCCCTCTCGTCAACCATTACCGCGTCGTGCGCTTTCCCAATGCCAACCCCACTCCCACCAGCACGAACGGCAGCGTCACCAGCGGCATTACCCGCAGCGTGCCCTCCACGCTCCCGCAGCTCCAGAACGCCTTCTGCGCAACGCTCAGCACCGTCACTCCCATCGCCGGGACGCAGTCCAGAAAGTCCACCATCTCTTGCTTCAGGCTCGCCTGAACATAATCCATACCCGCGCTCATTTCCACTACAAGCAGCCCGATGCCCCCTATCAATAACGCCAACATCATCCAGCTCCTCGTGCTCCGTTCGCTTGCCCTCGCGCTTGCCATGCCCGCCTCCAGGCTGCCCATCTCGGCTGCCCACAGCCAGACTAGGTCCTCCACTTTTGCCCCGCACCGACTATTCGGCCAACGTCCCCTCCTTACCGGCGAACGCCGCTAACTCGCCGGTCATTGCGCCCCGGCATTTCGCTCCGTTGCTTGTGGCCTCCCGCATTTCCGCCCGGCCGCTTGCAAACTCGCGCAATCCCGTCTACCTTATCCCTACAAGTTTTCCCTCATCACTCGGTTTTGGGAGTTTCCTGTAGCTCACCCCTTCAGGGGTGAGGCCGTTGCTCCCCATGGGAGGGCACGGCTTCTCCGTTAGCGGAAAGACGTTAGTTTTGTCATTCCGAACGGAGTCTGCGGAGTGAGGAATCTCTCTTGGGTTTTCGCCGAGAGAGCTACCCGATCCGATGAGTGGAACACACACAATCACCGCCATGCTCTTCGCATTCGGCGGACGCCTTCAGGAGAGGTGCTCATGTCCGTTGCCCTGGTCGAGACCCCGCGCGCCGCTGGCCCGCGTCATCACTGGTTCATCTATGTCGCGGTCGCCTTCTTCGGAGGTCTCCTCACGTTCGCCGGCGCTCGCGCTCAACAAAAAGCTTCCGACGACGCCACGTTTCGCAAATTAATCGATGGCTACTGCACCGCCTGGAGCTCCGGCAATCCCGCAAACGCCGCGAAGTATTACGCCCAGGATTCCGGTTCGGTGTTCTACGATTTAGCGCCATTTCAATACAACGGCTGGAAGGAATACGCCGCGGGCGTTCAGAAGGAATTTCTCGATAGCGCTGCCAACATCTCTCTCACCGCCGGCAAGGAACTGAAAACCACTCGCCGCGGCAACGTCGCCTGGACCGTCGTCCCCATGCATCTCCTCGACAAAACCAAAGACGGCAAATCCATCGACCTCCAGGTCCGCTACACCGGCATCTGGGAACGCCGCGGCAAAACCTGGCTCCTGGTCCACGAGCACCTCTCCGTCCCCCTACCCCAGTAGCCACCCTCGCACCGCCACGTCCTGTAGCTCACCCCTTCAGGGATGAGGCTGTTCTCTTGGGTTTGCCTCTTCTTGGGTTTGTGGGTGCCCCATCCTTGCGCTTTTGCCTTATGCAAGGGTGGGTCTTGGGGTTTCCCGAATCGCCGCTGCCTCTCTTGCTTCTCTCACTTTAAATCCTCTGACAACTGTGAACTTAAACTACTCTGTCGGCGCGCCGACATTACAGCTCCCTCCGCTTGACGCTCCTCTACTCCTCCATAACAATGGTTCCACCATGCCAAACAAACTTTCTGACAAAAATCTCGCGGTTCTAGGCACCGGCAAACTCGGTGGAATCCTTCTTCGCGCCTATCTTAAACAGGGCCTGTTCACGCTGAAGCGCGTCACTGCCACGGTTCGCCACGAGGAGAAAGCCGCCAATCTCGCCAAAGAACTCGGCGTTTCGGTTTCCACCGACAATCGCAAAGCCGTCAAAGATGCCGACATTGTGCTTCTTGGCGTCAAACCTCAGGTCGTTGGTGACGTCCTCAAAGAGATCAAGCCGGAACTTGGCAAAGACACGCTCATCATTTCCGTCGCTGCTTCCGTGCCCACCGCCTACATCGAGCAGCGCGTTGGCGACAAGATTCCCGTCATCCGCGTTATGCCCAACACCTGCTCCACCGTTGGCTGCGGCATGGCCGGGATCTGTCGCGGCACGCACGCATCCCCGGAGCACCTCGAGATTGCGAAAGCCATGTTCAACGCCGTCGGCCGCACCGTCGTCGTCGACGAAAAGAACATGGACGCCGTCACCGGCCTTTCCGCTAGTGGCCCCGCCTTCGCCTACATAATCCTGGAGTCCTTCGCCGAGGCTGGCGTCAAAGTCGGTCTTCCTCGCGACGTCGCCACTCTCCTGGCTGCGCAAACCATGAAAGGAGCTGCCAGCGTCGTCCTCGAAACCGGCGATCACCCGGCGCTTCTGAAAGACGCGGTGACAACCCCCGCGGGCTGCACCATTGACGGCATCATGGAATTGGAGGAAGGGAAGCTTCGCGTCACGCTCATCAAGGCTGTAGTGAAGGCCACGCAGCGCGCCGGCGAACTTCTTTTTGAGAAGTAATCGCGCTGTGACCATCGCTCTTGAATTTTGGGCCCGGTTCTGTGCTAGCATCCACTCAGACGCAAAACTATGCCTGCCGCCTACATCCCGGTTCTGATCTTCGCGCTCCTGGTTCTTTCCTTTCCCGTCATTTCGCTGATTGTCTTCAAGTTCATTCGTCCCGAATCGCGTCTCGGTGACGCCAAGTTTCTGCCCTACGAATGCGGCATCCCTCCGGAATCCAACGCTCGCGGCCGTTACTCCGCGCGCTTCTACATCGTTGCGATGCTGTTCGTCATCTTCGATGTGGAAACCATGTTCCTGTTTCCCTGGGCCATTCTATATCGTGGTTGGATTGCCCAACACATGGGAGCTTTCGCCCTTGTCTCCATGTTTGTCTTTCTCGGCATCCTCCTTGTCGGCTACGTTTGGCTGTACAAAAAGGGTGCCCTCGATTGGGCTTGATTCACATGTCAGCTTTTCTGTGCTGCGCCTCATTGACTGCCCTTACCTCGTGTGTTAGAAACTCTCTCAGCGACAATACTGGCTGCTAAGTCGCGGATGCGTGTGGCCGCCGTAGCGTTTGGCTTGCGCGTTCTCGCTCCTTCCTTTCACGCGCAGCCTTTTTTTGCGGCATTTTCAGGAGTAAATGTTTGGAGGGTTTGCTCGCTGTTTTCTCGCAAGCCTTCATCTTGCAGCGCAATGGTCTCAGGTTCATGGCAGACGAGTCCAAGCCACCCCAATCGCCCGATAGTGCTAAGCCGGAGTCAACCGGCGCTTCCGTCACTCCACCGGAAGCGCCGAAGAGCCCGACTGCACCCGCGTCTCCTGCTGCTCCCAAGCCCGCCGCACCACCTCCGAAGCCTCCCGTTGTTTCCCAGGTTCCGCTCGACAACGATCTCACTCGGCGGTACCGAGAGCGCTTCGGCGCCGCGATTCTGGATGCCTTGGAAGATCGCAAGCAGCCTTACCTGGTGATTGACGCCGCGCAGCTCGCGGAAATCGCCCGTTACTCCCGTGATGAAGAGAAGTTCGATTTGCTGGAGGATTACACTGCTGTCGACTGGCCTCGTCGCGAAAGGCGCTTCGATCTTGTCGCAATTCTTTATTCGTTCCCGCACAACACGCGCTTGCGCCTGAAGATTCCCTTGGCCGCGAACGAGGAAGCCGCCAGCCTGGTTTCCGTGTGGCCTGTGGCGAACTGGCTGGAGCGCGAAATTTTCGATATGTTTGGCATTCGTTTCACAGGTCATCCGGATTTAAAGCGGATTCTCTTGCCGGAAGAATGGCAAGGGCATCCTCTTCGCAAGGATTACGACATCTTGAAGCAAGACGATGCCTGGGTGCGCGAGAATCTCGGCATCGAATCGGGGCAATAGGGTTTTAAGAACTTGGGAAATACTTTGCACGACGAGACAACACAGAAACAGAACACGCTCCTTGGCGCCGATGAGCTCGTCATCAACATGGGCCCGCAGCACCCGTCCACCCATGGAGTGCTGCGCGTCAAGCTTAAGCTCGATGGCGAACGCGTGATTGGTTCGGAGTGCGTTATCGGGTACCTGCATCGAGGCGTGGAAAAGATTGCCGAGAATCGTACGTATCAACAGTTTGCGCCGTATGTGGATCGCATGGATTACGTGGCGGCTGTCAGCAACGGTTTAGGCTACTGCGAAGCGGTCGAAAAGCTTCTGAATGTGGAAGCGCCTCCGCGCGCAAGAGTGATCCGCACAATTCTTACGGAGTTGCAGCGCATCGCCAGCCATCTTCTGTGGCTCGGCACGCACGCTTTGGATATTGGTGCGCTTACGCCGCTCTTTTACTGCATGCGTGAACGCGAAGAGATTTTGAAAATTTTCGAGAAGTATTGTGGCGCGCGGCTTACCACGCACGCGTTCCGGATTGGCGGGCTGCAGTACGAGTCCTACGACACATTTGAGAAAGATGTCGAGCGATTCTGCAAGGATTTCGAGCGCCGCATCCAGGAATACGTCGATCTGCTCACCGGCAATAGTATATGGATCGGGCGAACGCGGAACGTTGGCGTACTCTCGACGGAAGACTGCATTGCGCTCGGCGTTTCCGGACCCGTCCTCCGCGCAAGTGGCTTGGCATGGGACGTCCGCAAGGCTACTCCCTATGCCGCATATGACCAGTACAAATTTGAAATTCCCGTTGGCACCAAGGGCGACACGTATGACCGTTACATCGTGCGCATGGAGGAGATGCGGCAGTCGCGGCTGATTTGTCTGCAAGCGATCGAGAATATTCCTGCAGGTCCGATTCTGGGCAAAGTCGGCAAGGTCTTGAAGCCGCCACCGGGCGAGATCCATCACTGCATTGAATCGCCGAAGGGCATTCTGGGCTACTACATTGTGAGCGACGGCACCACGCAGCCCTATCGCGTGCGTATCCGTCCCCCTTCATTCATTAATCTGCAGGCCTTCGACAAAATGGCTCGCGGGCACTTGGTTGCCGATGTGGTCGCCATCATCGGCACTCTCGACATCGTCCTCGGCGAGGTGGACCGCTAGCCTATGAGCCCCGCCCTTCATTCCATTGTCAGTTTCCTCCAAACCTGGTGGGTGCAACTCGTCTCCGGCGTGCTCATCGTCGCTGTTGTTCCGCTGATCGCGGGCTACGTGGTTCTGGTTGAACGCAAACTGATGGCGGACATGCAAGCGCGGCTGGGACCGATGCGCGTCGGTCCGCATGGCTTGCTGCAGCCAATTGCCGACGCGCTGAAACTACTTATTAAGGAAGACATCATTCCCGACAATGCTGACAAGGTGATTTTCTGGCTCGCGCCGGTCGTCTCCATGACGGCCGCTTTGGTTTCGATGGGAGCGGTCGCTTTTGGACCGTGGTTTCAAGTGGCCAAGGACATTAATATTGGCATTCTCTTTATTCTTGGAGTCAGCTCTCTGGGACTTTTTGGAATCGTGCTCGGCGGCTGGGCGTCCAACAGCCACTACGCGCTGATCGGCGCGCTTCGCAGCACGGCGCAGTTGGTCAGTTACGAAACCGCCGCAGGGCTCGCCATTATCAGCGGACTTCTTCTCGCGGGCACACTGCAGATTCGATCGATCGTCGACGCGCAACAGCACTATGGTGTCTGGTTTATTTTCCTGGCGCCTGTGGCGTTCTTTATTTATCTGGTCGCTTCCATCGCGGAAACTAATCGTGCGCCCTTCGATCTTCCCGAAGCTGAATCCGAACTTGTTGCCGGCTATATGACGGAATACAGCGGCTTCCGCTGGGCGCTATACTTCCTCGGCGAGTACGCCAACATGATTGTGGTCGCCGCGGTCGCCACCACGCTTTTCCTGGGCGGCTGGCTCCGGCCGTTTCCCAATGTGCGATGGCTAAACTGGCTTGACGTTCTTCCCGCGCTGTTCACCGCCGGGGTCGGGGCGTATTGCGTTTACCGGGCAGGGAAGCAACCGGTGCGCGTGCAAACGTTGTTCATGTGGGCTGTGGCGGCACTCTGTTTCCTCGTCGCGCTCATTCTGGCTGCCACTGTTTTCGTCCCACTGCTGCAAGCTGCCAGGCCCGGTTTTCTGGGAGCGTTCTGGTTCATGCTGAAAGTCAGCGGATATATCTATGTATTTATGTGGTTGCGGTTTACGCTGCCGCGCTACCGCTTCGATCAACTGATGCATCTCGGGTGGTATCTGCTGATTCCGCTGGCCATCGTGAATGTGTTTTCCGTCGGCATGGCCATGATGCTGGAAAGCGAATTTGGGTGGAATCGTTGGCTGGCGCTGGTCGTCACCCTGCTCTTTACGTTGCTCGCCGCCGCGTTTTTGTTGCACCTGAACGACAAACGAACGGCGGCCGCTTCTTCGGCAGCTGCCGAAACCTCGGACTCTTATGCTGGATAGCATCATTTTCTATTTCTTTGCGGGCGTCGCGATTCTGAGCGCCGCGTTAATGGTCACGCGCCGCAATGCGATTCATAGCGCGGTTTTTCTGATCACCACGCTTCTGGCGACGGCTGGGATCTTCCTGCAATTGCGGGCCGAGTTTTTGTTCATCGCGCAGATCATTCTTTATGTTGGCGGAATCATGGTGTTGTTCGTGTTCGTCATCATGCTGGTGCGGCTCGATGTTCCGTTACACCACATCACGTTTCGTTTCCAGAAATGGGTGGCCCTCTTTGTCGCCATTGCTCTCGCGTGCGAAGTCGGGGTTATGTTCTGGTATGTCCGCCGACTCCCAAGCGCAGGCCTACTGACGCCGCCTGCGCCGTCCCCGGACAAGCTCCCGCCCAACTCAGAACAATTTGCCAAAGTTCTCTTTAGCAACTATTTGCTGCCCTTTGAAATCGCCAGCGTTCTGTTGCTGGTAGCGATGATCGGTGCCGTGGTCATGGCCAAGAAAAGGACCTAATTACGATGATGCCCGTAGGCCACTATTTGTTCCTCAGTTTTGCGCTGTTCATCATCGGCGCCATCGGGGTGATTACACGCCGCAACGTTATCGTCATCCTCATGTCCATCGAACTCATCCTGAATGCGGTCAATATCAACCTTGTGGCGTTCTCGCGTATTTTCGGCGACGTCCACGGCCAGGTCTTCGCGCTCTTCATTATTGCTGACGCGGCGGCCGAAGCAGCGGTAGGCCTCGGCATCATTATCGCGTTCTTCCGCAATCGCGAAACCGTGCTGGCCGACGAAATGGACCTTCTGAAATGGTAGTCACCGCCACAACGCGAAGAGTTTTCCTGGGGAGCCTGCATCCATGAGCCCCTCCGGCTATTTTCTTTCGCATATTTACTTGATCCCCTTATTTCCGCTGATCACTGCTGCGCTGATGTTCTTTTTTGGCCGGCGACTCCCTAAATCAGCCGTGAGTTTCTTCTGTGTCGGCAGCGTATTCCTTTCATTTGTGCATGCCACGGGCGCCGTCTTTCAGCTTCTCGCTGCTGATCCGGAGCACCGCGTCTACCAGCAAATCCTGTTTGAATGGATTACTCCTGGCATGACGCCCGCCCATGGAGGGCTTGTCCCGTTCATTGCCGATTGGGGCTATCTGCTCGATCCGCTGTCCTGCGTGATGATTCTGGTGGTGACCGGCGTGGGCTTTTTGATCCATGTCTATTCGATCGGATACATGGCGCACGAGGGCGGCTACTACCGCTTCTTCGGGTATCTGAATCTGTTCATGTTTTCGATGTTGACGTTGGTCCTCGCTAACAATCTGCTTCTGCTGTTTGTTGGTTGGGAGGGCGTCGGGCTGTGCAGCTATCTTCTGATCGGCTTCTATTTTCTGAAGAAATCGGCGGCTGATGCGGGCAAGAAGGCTTTCATCGTCAACCGCATCGGTGATTTTGGATTCATCCTGGGAATCTTTCTGATTGCGACAACCTTTGGGACCATTCGATTCAGCTCGCAGGGTCTCGGCGATCCGGTCGCGTTCTCTGGAATCGTGCAAACGCTTGGGGCGATGGTGAGTCAGGGCCGGCTGGTCGCTGGCGCTCCTGTTCTTACGATCATCGCGCTTTTGCTCTTTGTGGGCGCCACCGGAAAGTCCGCGCAAATTCCGCTGTATGTTTGGCTTCCTGACGCCATGGAAGGCCCGACACCGGTAAGCGCTTTGATCCACGCCGCAACCATGGTTACCGCGGGCGTGTACATGGTCGCGCGCATGAATGCCATTTACCAACTGGCACCCATTGCGATGGACGTGATCGCGTTCATTGGCGCCACCACGGCTATTTTTGCTGCTTCCATGGCCCTTGTGCAGACCGACATCAAGAAAGTTCTGGCCTATTCCACCATCAGCCAGTTGGGTTACATGTTTCTGGCGCTCGGAGTGGGCGCCTTCGCCGCAGGAATCTTCCATTTGATGACGCACGCGTTCTTCAAAGCCCTGCTGTTCCTTGGCGCGGGCAGCGTGATCCACTCGCTTTCCGGCGAGCAGGACATTCGCAAAATGGGCGGCCTGTGGAACTCGATTCCAGCCACTTCGCGTCCTTTTCTGATCGCCACGCTGGCGATTGCCGGCATCTTTCCGTTTGCAGGTTTTTTCAGCAAAGATGAAATTCTGGGCCAAGCCTTCCATCGCTCGCAAATGATGGATCGCTACCTTTTCCTGTGGCTGGTCGGCTTGATTACCGCGGGCATGACCGCTTACTACATGTTCCGCTTGCTGTTCCTCACTTTTTTTGGATTGTCGCGAGTTTCGCCAGGACTTGAGGAACACATTCACGAATCTCCAAAGACCATGACCGTCCCGCTGATGATTCTTGCTTTTCTCTCCATCAGCGGCGGTTGGTTCGCGCTTCCGGTTTTATGGGGCGAGAAGAATACATTTGGTATATTCCTCGCGCCAGTTCTGGGGGGCGTAGAGACCGAGACGGGCGCGGTGCAGCTGGGACAGCACACGCTGTTCAAGGAATACTTCCTGATGATCTTGTCGCTCGCGGTCGTCGGATTGGGCCTCTGGGCGGCCTACCAGATGTTCCTGAAGAATCCGAAATTGCACGAGAAGATTGCGGCGTCGTTCCCGCGTCTCCACAACGTTCTTGTTCACAAGTATTACGTGGACGAAATCTACGATGCGGTGTTCGTCAATCGCATCAAGGATTTGAGTACCGCTCTCGCCTGGGTGGATGCGCACATCATCGATGGGCTCGGAGTGGATGGAGCGAGCTGGCTTACGCGGTATTTCTCGCGGATATCGATGTGGTGGGACAAGTGGGTGGTCGACGGCCTCGTGAATCTCGTTGGCAAGATCACGGAGAGCCTCAGCGTGCCGGTGCGCATGTTCCAGACAGGTGTTTTTTCCTCCTACGCCATGTGGATTTTGGTTGGCGTGGTGATTTTGCTGGGCTACTACGGCCATCACATGCAGGTTTGGTTGCGCAATTTGCGCTGAAAGGCTGAATGCATCGTGCTTTTTACTAACCATCTCCTCAGCGTGGTTTTGTTCACGCCGCTCGTGGGCGCGCTGCTGCTCTTGCTGGTGCCCCGCGAGGCGCAGACGCTTCATCGCATTGTCGGCAATGTTTTTCGGCGCGCTCGGCTTCCTCGTTTCCATTCCGCTCGTGACGCGTTTCGTGGTCGGCAGCGAAGGGTTCAGCTTCAAGGAGACGGCTGATTGGATTCCGTCCATTGGCGCAAAATATGCGCTCGGCATCGATGGCATTAGCCTTCTGCTTATTATGCTGACGACGTTCCTTGGCATGTTGGCCATACTTTCTTCCTGGTCCGCGATCAAAACGCGCACCAAGGAGTACTACATTCTGCTGCTGCTTCTTCAAACGGGAATGCTCGGCGTGTTCATGTCGCTGGATTTCTTCCTGTTTTATGTTTTCTGGGAGGTCATGCTTGTGCCGATGTACTTCCTGATTGGTGTTTGGGGAAGCGATCGCAGGCTGTACGCCGCCATCAAGTTTTTTCTCTACACGCTGGCCGGTTCGGTGCTGATGCTGCTGGCCATCCTGGCGCTCTACTTCAATTACGCGAAGACATTGCCCGCAGGCAGTGTCGGCACATTTGATATTCCCACGCTTCTGGCCGCCGCGCAGCAGTTCCCGGACTCTCTCAAAGCCTGGCTTTTCTGGGGATTTTTCTTTGCGTTTGCCATTAAGGTTCCCATGTTCCCGTTTCATACCTGGCTTCCCGATGCGCACACCGAGGCGCCTACGGCGGGTTCGGTCATTCTTGCCGGCGTCCTGTTGAAAATGGGTACGTACGGATTTCTGCGTTTCTCTCTGCCGTTGCTGCCGGCGGACCCCACGATGCGCGCGAAAATAGTGCATATCGTTGTGGTGCTTTCCATTATTGGCATTATCTATGGTGCGGTTGTCTGTCTGATGCAGAAGGACATGAAACGTTTGATTGCGTACAGTTCCGTCAGCCACCTTGGATTTTGCACCCTGGGGATCTTTGCGCTCACACCGCTGGGGCTTTCCGGCAGTGTGCTTCAGCAGATCAATCACGGTATTTCAACCGGCGCGTTGTTCTTGATCGTCGGAGTTTTGTACGAGCGGCGACACACCCGCTTGATCTCGGAGTTCGGCGGTCTGGCGACGCCGATGCCAACGTTCGCGGCGATTTATCTGATTGTCAGCTTGAGTTCGCTGGGCATGCCGCTGCTGAACGGCTTCATCGGGGAAGTGACCATCCTGCAGGGCACGTTTGTGGTGAGCAAAGCGTGGGCCGCCTGGGCGTCGCTTGGCATCGTTCTGGGCGCCGCATATCTGTTGTGGCTTTACCAGCGAACCATGTTCGGCCCTGTTACTCACGACGTGAACAAGACGCTCCCGGACATGAATCTGCGCGAACACGCCGTACTTCTTCCGCTGGTGGTGATGGCTTTTTGGATCGGGATCTATCCCAAACCGTTTTTCGCGGTGATCGAGAAACCTGTCGAACGAATCGTCAGGCAAGTGAATCCAGGCTTCTACCCGGCAGTTCCAGCGCAATCGGCCGAGACCCGCGCAATTTCAGTACCGGCGGATGTCAAGTAAGGAACCCCGATGCACCTCTCCTTTCTCGATTCGATCATCAATTACATTCACGGGGATGGACTGGTCATCCTTCCGCAAATGGAATTGCTGCTGTTTGCTCTTGGCATCCTGATTTTTGATTTCTTGTTAGACAAGAAAGAGAAGGAATGGAACGCCATCCTTGCGCTGGTGGGCGTGGCGGCGGGCGGCGCGGGCTTGTACATGCAATATCAGAAATACACTGTGCAGCGAGCCAGCCCGTTCGGCGTTCCCGGTTTGCTCGGCTTCCACAATACCGTGCTCATCGATGGCTTCTCGCTGGTTTTTTCGTGCATTTTTCTTGCCGCCACCGGGCTGGTGGTTCTTCTTTCTGTGCGCTACTTGAATATTGAAGAGGAGCAGGAAGGCGAATACTACGCGCTGCTGCTGCTGGCCTGCATCGGGATGATGTTTATGGCTTCCGGCACAGATCTCATTGTACTGTTCCTCGGCCTGGAAACGATGGCGCTTAGCTTCTATGTGTTGAGCGGGTATCTGCGCCACGAGAAGCGCTCCAATGAGGCCGCTCTGAAATATCTGCTCCTCGGGGCCTTCAGCACGGGCATTCTAGCTTACGGCTTTTCACTCCTGTACGGCTTGAGCGGTTCCACGAGCCTGGGCGCAATCAGTGAGGCGTTGCGGTCGCGCGACGAGCTTGTCCACTACGTCGCGTTGAGCCGCCAGGCGGGCCCGCAGGCAGAGCAAATCCGCCAGGCTCTCGCGTCACAGTTTCCCGCGGCGCTGCACTTCGATCCGTTTCTGCTGCAGATTCTGCCGATCCTGGCATTCGTGCTGGTGGCTGCCGGGATGTTCTTCAAGATCGCGGCGGTTCCATTCCACCAGTGGGCTCCCGATGTTTATGAAGGCGCGCCTACGCCGATCTCCGCGTTTGTCAGCGTGGCGTCCAAGACGGCCAGCTTCGCGATGCTGCTGCGGCTGATGGTCGGCGCGTTCCGCGACTACTATCCTTCGTGGCTTTATCTCATTGCGGGCGTGGCCATCGCGTCGATGACTTGGGGAAATCTGGCTGCGCTCACACAGACCAACATCAAGCGCATGCTGGCGTACTCTTCGATCGCGCACGTTGGGTACATTCTTCTCGGGCTTGCGGCGGGGAACGCTACAGGGCTGACAGGAATTCTCTACTACCTGATTGCTTATGCGTTCATGACGCTGGGCGCTTTCGCGGTGGTTATCGTGCTTCGGCAGCGCGGGCTGATTGGCGACGAGCTTGAGGATCTCGACGGCCTTTATCAACGTAGTCCCGTTGCGGCGCTGCTGCTGCTGATCTTTATGCTTTCGCTTGCCGGCATTCCTCCCATGGCGGGTTTTGTGGGCAAGTACTTCATTTTCCAGGCGCTCATTGAAACGCATCACCCGGTGCTGGCCGTTTTCGCCGCGCTGTATATCGTTCCAGGGCTTTACTATTACTTCCGCGTGGTAAAGCATGCCTGGCTGAAGAATCCTGGCGAAGGCGCTCCCATCCCGCAAATCAGCAGCGCACAGGCGTTGGCCCTGGGGGTAACGCTGTTTGTTTCGCTGGCGGCGGGATTGTATCCTGAACCGTTCACACATCTGGCTCGCTATGCCTTCGGACCCTAACACTGAGCGGAACGACGATCTGACGCCTGACCAAAAGCAGGCCAGGGGATTTTCTCGACAGTTTGCCACCGCGATGGAACTGCCGTTTGTTATAGTCGGCACTATTGTCGTTGGCGGCTTGATCGGCTTCTTTCTTGACCGCTGGCTGCACACCAAGCCATTCCTGATGCTGATTTTTGGCGCGCTGGGTTTCTTTGGTGGCGTTCGAGATGTGCTGCGGCGGCTTCCAACCAAGTAGCCAGATCGCTCGCAACGCATGCATCGTGAAATGGTCTATGATCGTCTGCAAGAGTCCGAGGGCCTGCATCCTTGACTGACGCTGCCATCGACGCGCCCCCTTACGTGCGATCTGAATCGCGGATTTCCTTCCTTACGCTGCTGCTGGGCGTTCTTGCTGGTCTTCCCGTGGGCTATTTTCGCGGATGGCGCTGGGGGCTGGGCATCTTCATTGGAGCAATTCTTGCCTGGATAAATTTTCGTTGGCTGACGCAGGGAGTCGATGCGCTCGCGGGCGCGGCCACGGCACAGGCCGACCAGCCAAAGGCGAGAGTCCCGTTCCTGACGTATTTCAAGGTGATGTTCCGCTATGGGTTGATAGCACTCTGCGTCTATGTTATTTTTAGGTATCTGAGCGTTCCCGTTTTGAGCATGATTTTTGGACTGTGTGCCCTGGGAGCGGCCACAATCGCGGTTAGTGTGCACGAACTATTGCAGTCTCCGGACTAATTCATGGAAGAACAGTTAAGCGCAGTCACTCACTGGTTTAATCATGTTTTCGGGCCGACCGCTCTTCGGCTCTTGCATGCACTGCATATCCAGCCCAAGGATTTCGAGCGGCCCATTCCCGAGTACGTAGTGATGTCGCTGATCGTGCTCGTGCTTTGCACCATCCTTGCGCTCATTCTACGCTCGCGCCTCTCCGTTGAACGTCCGGGAGCAATGCAGCAAGTTGCCGAGCTGTTGCTGACCAACCCGATGGGATTTGGCATCAAGGATCTGCTGGAAGAAAACGTGGGGCATGAAGCGCATCGATTTAT
This sequence comes from Candidatus Acidiferrales bacterium, assembly GCA_963792145.1. Taxonomy (GTDB): domain Bacteria; phylum Acidobacteriota; class Terriglobia; order Acidiferrales; family UBA7541; genus Acidiferrum. The sequence goes on along the minus strand of CAWBVH010000028.1, from coordinate 37,080 downwards.
TGCCTTCACCGGCTCCGTCTCGATCTTCATTCTCTTTTCCAACTTGCTGAGCCTGTTTCCGGCATTTCGGTCGCCCACGGGCGTGGCGATCGTGCCGCTGGGCTGCGCGCTTCTTACATTCCTGTATTTCAACTATCAGGGCTTCCGTCACCATGGGATCGGCGGGTATCTGAAGACGTTTGCGGGCTCGCCACATGATGTCAGCGGCTGGATTCTGGCCATCCTTTTGTTCCCAGTGGAAATCATCAGCACCACCGCGCGAATCCTCTCGCTCACGGTTCGTCTGTGGGCCAACATTTTCGCGAGCGACTTGATCTACATGATTTTTCTGGGGCTGTTGCTTGGACCCGTGGAGTGGGCCTGGTCAAAGAGCCCCATTCTTGGAATCGCTTTCGGCATTTTCCCAGCCCTTGTGCCAATTGTTTTTGTGGCCCTGCATATCTTTGTATCGGTGATTCAGGCGTATGTCTTCACCGTGCTTCCGTCCATCTACATCGGGACGGCCATTGCCGACGAGCATTAAATTTCGCGGTTTTCGTTTTGCCGTTGCAGCGTGAGACCGGTTGCAGGGCGCAGAGCCGGGAACCACCCACTGGCGGCATGTTCAAGGAGGCAGTAATGAAGAAAGCAGTCATGTTGTTGGCGGCTCTCGTGGCGGTGATGATCATTGCACCAGCCGCGTTTGCCCAGGACAGTGCAGTACCTGCAGGAAGGGGAACGTTGGCGATTGCGGCTGGCTTCGGTATGGCCCTCGCGGCGTTCGGCGGTGCGTTGGGACAGAGCAAGGTTGCGTCCTCGGCATGCGAAGGCATGGCGCGGAACCCGGGAGCGGCTGGCGCGATTCGCGCGGCGATGATTCTCGGTCTGGTGTTTATTGAGACCCTTTCGCTCTTCACGCTCGCAATCATCATGTTGAAGGTCTGACGACAGACCCAAGACTTTTGCGATTCTGGCCCGTTCGGTAATCCCGGACGGGCCTTTTTCTTTTTGAGCTGCACATGGGTAACGGCGTGTCCACGCAAAACGGTGATGGACGAACTTGCTAGGAAGCAGGGGAATCGCTACGCTTTGAGTCGAATCGGTGAGGAAGCCGTATGCGCAAGGCAATCCTGGGAATTCTTTTTCTGATTCTTTACTTTGGTGTGTCCGCGGCCAGCTATTTTGCGAGCGCCGGTCGCACGGACCTTCCTCTCGCCTGGGCATATTTCCTGATCAACCTGGGCACGGGAGTGATCTTCAGTGTCATTCTAGAAATCATGAATCCAGGGCTGATCGCGGAACGGTTCAAACCGGGACCGGGCGAGCAGGATCGAGTCTTCAAGATTGCCAGCAGCATCCTGACGGTTCTGATGCTGGTTGTGGCGGGGCTCGATGTGGGCCGGTACCACCGGAGCGGCCCGGTCGCCCCGTGGCTGCAGATCGCCGCACTGGTCTTCGTGGTTCTGGGATATTTGTTCATGGCGTGGGCCACGACTGGCCAACCGGTTCTTTTCTTCAGCGGTGCGGTTGCAGACGGACCGCGGTCAGGTGGTGGTCGACTCCGGGCCGTACCGATTGGTACGGCATCCCGGATACGCGGGAGCTATCCCGTATCTTGCATTCGGCGGCCTCGCGCTCGGCTCGTGGCTGGCTACTTTGATTGCTGGCGTACCCATGATTGTGATTCTGCTGCGCCGCACGCTGCTTGAGGACAAAATGCTGCGGGAAGGACTGGCCGGTTACAAAGAGTATGCCGCGAAAGTGAAATACCGGCTGGCGCCGGGGATTTGGTGAGGCTGCAGGCTGAGCATTTGAAAAGCCGCCCACCTCAGAAGGCGGCCGCTACAAAATCTCTCGCTGCTGACTGTGCGGCGGGCGTTACGAGCGTTTTCAACGAGCCGTGAGCATCGGGTTCTGCGACGTCAGCAGGGACAAGATCTGATTCGGCCACAAGCCGAGATAGATCGTTGCAATCACCGTGACCGCCACCACCATCAGGGCGGTCGCGCTCAGTCCGGCGGGCGCATCGGCCGGCAATGGTCCCTTGTACTCGTGCATGTACATGACGACGATGACGCGAAAGTAGTAGTACGCGCCGATGACGCTGTTAATCGCCATCAGAACTGCCAGCCAGTACAGGTTGGAGTTGAGTGCGGCGGTGAAGATATAAAGCTTCCCGAGGAAACCGGCGGTGATGGGAAGTCCGAGCAAAGACAAAAGGAAGATCGCCAGAGTAGCCGCAGTGAAGGGCTGGCGGGTTGCGAGTCCGGCGAGATCGTCGACGGTCAAGTAGCGCTCGCCGCGTCCGCCCAACTCCGAGACAATCGTGAACGCACCGACGGAAACCAGGGAATAACTCAAGAGATAGAACAACACCGCCGCGTATGCCCCAATGGGACCGAGCCGTTCATCGGCCGCAAGGGTCGTTACAGAAGCCATGGCCACAAGAATATATCCCGCGTGCGCGATGGAGCTGTACGCGAGCAGGCGCTTCACGTTCGACTGCACGACGGCTCCGAGATTCCCGACGAACATGGTGAGCGCAGCCAAAACCCAGAATGCCCAGAACCAGTAAGTGGTGGCCGCATGTACGGTGGCGAAAATTCTCAACAGCAAGTGCAAACGCAGCGGCCTTTGGACCGGCAGAGAAGAGCGCGGTAACCGGCGTGGGTGCGCCTTCGTATACGTCGGGGGTCCAAACCTGGAAGGGCGCGGCGGCCACCTTGAAGCCCAGCCCTACCAGAATCAACGTGAGACCGAGGTGCAAAAGGGTGCTCGAAGGACTCGGCGTCGGCGAGTTTGCCCAGAGTGGTCGAGCCGGTCACTCCATAGACGAGGGCAATACCGTACAGAAAAAACGCGGTGGCAAACGAGCCCAACAGGAAATACTTCATGGCCGATTCACTGGACTTGATCGAGTCGCGCCGGTAGCCCGCCAGGATGTAGCTGGAGATCGAGGACATTTCCAGCCCGATAAATGCTGTCAATAGTTCCTGGGCCGACGCCAGCACACCCATGCCGGCGGTTGCAAACAGAATCAGCGCATAGAACTCCGCCGAGTCCAGCCCTTCCCGTTGAAGATAAGAATCGGCGCTCAAGATGACCAGGAAACTCACCAGTCCTACGAGCCAGTGGAAGAACAGGCTGTAGGTGTCGAACATCACGAGCCCGCCGAACCCAATCCCACTGCCGGCGAAAAAGGTGCTAAGGGTTCCGAGTGATGCGCCGAGCATAGCGAAGAACGTGAGTGCCTGGCGGTTCTTCAGGAACGGCTGGAGGAGCATCAGGAACACGCCGAAGCCGCACCAAATCAGCTCCGGTAGGACGCCAAGAATGTCTTGGGTGCGCGGTATCATTAGCGAGGCCTCTCCATGGAGATTGCCGTCGAGTTGAGGGCAGCGGTTCGAGCAGGGTGCGCGAGGGCGCCCGGGAGCGCGACTTCGTGCATAACATTTCGATTCATCTGCATGAGAATTTCCTGGCAGGATGCGGCGAAGCGCAGGGTGAAGAAGCGAGTGTGCACGCCCAGCCAAACCATAAAGAAACACATGGCTACGAGAACCCACTTTTCGCGTGGGTTAACGTCGGGCAGATCGCGGTTCTTCGCGTGAGTGATCTCGCCGAAGAACACGCGTTGGTAGGCCCACAGCAGATAGCAGGCGGAGAGAATTACGCCGGTTGCGGCCCAAGCCGCCCATTTCCAGTGCGCCTGATAAGTCCCGATGAGCACCAGAAATTCGCCCACGAAGCCATTCAAGCAGCGGCAAGCCGAGTGAAGAGAGCGCCGCAAACAGGAAGAAAGCTGCGTAGCGAGGCATGGGCTTTACCAGCCCGCCGAACTCGGAAATTTCAAAGGTGTGCCGCCGCTCGTACAGCATGCCTACCAGCAGGAATAAGGCTCCGGTGGAGATGCCGTGAGCGAGCATGAGGAAGACCGCGCCCTGCAGAGCCACATTGGTGAACGCGAAGATGCCGAGCACCACAAAGCCCATGTGGCTGACCGAAGAGTAGGCTACCAGGCGCTTCAGATTCGGCTGCACCAGGGCCACGAGCGCGCCATAAATAATGCTGATGATGGCAAGCACCGCGACATAAGGAGCGGCGCGGCGAGCAGCATCCGGGAACAGAGGCAGGCAAATGCGAATAAGACCGTACGCTCCAGTTTTCAGAAGAACGCCGGCCAGGTCCACGGAACCGGCGGTGGGAGCTTCGGTGTGCGCGTCGGGCAGCCAGGTGTGAAAAGGGAACAGAGGGACTTTAATCGCAAAGGCGACGAAGAAAGATAAAAACAGCAACATTTCCGCGCCGGGCGTGAGCATTAACGCGCCGCTGTGCACCATGGCCTGCAAGGCCGGTAAATCGAATGTGCCAGTCTTGTTGTAAAGCCAGATCATGCCGACAAGCATGAAGATGGAGCCGCCCATGGTGTACAGGATGAATTTGATGGCGGCGTAGATCCGGCGTTCATGACCCCAAATGCCGATTAGGAATGCCAAAGGAATCAGGCCGAACTCCCAGAACAGGAAGAACAGAAAGAGATCGAGGGAGAGGAAGATGCCAATCACGCCGACTTCCAGGAGGAGCAGCATGATATGGAATTCTTTGACGCGATGCTTGACGTCGTTCCACGAGGCCAAAATGCCGATGGGGGTGAGTAGGGTGATCAGGTGGACGAGGAAAATGCTGATGCCGTCAACGCCCAGGTGATAGTTGATCGCGGGCGTGGCAATCCATTGATGGAAAACTTCCAGCTTGTAACCTGTGGTTCCCGGCGAGATGGCCCAAACGGGAAGGAACGACAGAAGGAATTCCACGATGCCAACCAGCAAGCTGATGCGGCGGATCCACGGATGGTCGTCCTTGCGCAGCAACATAATCGCAAGGACGCCGACCAGCGGGAAGAACAGCAGGACGGTGAGGAGGTTTCCGCTGATGGCCATTAGCGTACTCCTCCGAACAGGGCAGGATGGAGAATCGGCCAGAAGATGATGCCGAAGACCACGACGGCGCCCACAAGAACCCACACGGCGTAGCTGCGGGTATTGCCGGATTGCACGTGACGGACGCCATCGCCGATTTCCCTGACGCCGTAACCGATGCCGTTGACGGCGCCGTCAATCGTGCCCTCGTCTACGGCTTTCCACAGGATGTTGCGGGAAATCCAGACCAGCGGGCCAACGATCGCCGCTTGATAGATTTCATCGACGTAGTACTTGTTGTACAAAAGCTTGTGCAAGCCTGTCTCGGGCCCGCGCTTCACGTCCTTGGAATACATGCGCCATGCCACGACCAAGCCCAGCGTGGCCGCAACCATCGCTACGCCAGAAAGCGTGAGTTCGAGGGAATGGAGCGCCTCTCCGCCAGCGATTTCGCCGGAGCCGAATACCGGTGACAGAAAGTCCGTGAAGTAATCTTTGCCCCCAAACAGGGCAGGGAAGGCGAACCAGCCGCCGGTCAGCGAGAGAAATGCCAGGATCATCAGCGGCACGGTCATGTTCTTGGGGGACTCGTGGACATGGACATGATGTTCGTCGTAGCGGTTTTTGCCGAAAAACGTGAGCCAGACCAGGCGGAACATGTAGAACGACGTGAGAATTGCGGCGAACAACCCCACGCCGTAGAGTGCCTTTCCGTCATGCTGCGAATTGAAGGCCGCGAACAGGATGGCATCTTTAGAGAAAAACGCCGCGAAAGGAAAGAATCCGGCAATGGCGATGGTTCCAAAGAGCATGCACCAAAAGGTGACTTTGATTTTCGAAGCCAGGCCGCCCATCTGCCACATGTCCTGCTCGCCGCCCATGGCGTGAATCACGCTACCGGCGGAGAGGAAGAGTAAAGCTTTGAAGAACGCGTGGGTCATCAAGTGGAAGATGCCAGCGCTGAAGGCGCCCACACCGCAGCCAAGGAACATGTACCCCAACTGGCTGACGGTGGAATAGGCCAGGACCTTCTTGATGTCGGATTGAACGAGGCCAATCGTGGCGGCGAAGAAGGCGGTGGCGCAGCCGACGATGGCCACGACGTACATGGCGGTTTCGGAATGCAGGAAGAGCACGTGCGAGCGAGCCACGACGTACACCCCGGCCGTGACCATGGTGGCGGCATGAATCAAGGCGCTGACTGGCGTGGGGCCTTCCATGGCGTCCGGCAGCCAAACGTACAGCGGAATCTGCGCGGATTTGCCGGTCGCGCCCATGAAGAGCAAGAGGCAGGCTACTGTGAGGACGCCAAACTGGCCGAGGCCCTCGTGAGCCACGTTGGGTTGCGAAGCGGCGTCAAAAACCGTGTGGAAGTCGAGCGAGTGGAATGTACGGAACAGTAGAAACATCCCCAGCATGAAGCCGAAGTCACCAATGCGGTTGACGATGAACGCTTTCTTGCCGGCTTGCGCTGCCGAATGCTTCAGGTAGTAAAACCCAATCAGCAGGTAGCTGCACAACCCCACGCCTTCCCAACCTACGAAGAGCAGAACATAGTTTGCTGCCAGGACGAGGATCAGCATGAAAAACATGAAGAGATTCATGTATGCAAAGAAGCGGAAGTAGCCCTCTTCATGCGCCATGTAGCCGGTGGAGTAGATGTGGATGAGGAAGCCAACGCCGGTGACGACGAGCAGCATCACCACGGTCAGATGATCGATCTGCAGATCGAAGCCGATGGTCAAGTCTTTGTAAGCAACGATCCAGTCAACGAAGTGTTTCGTGAATGGCTGATGGTACTGGGCGAAGTAATCGAGGAATTCGCGAACGGCTTCGATAGCGCAGAGAAACGACAAGTCCGGTGGAACCTAGGGCCACGGCGTTGATGGTGGTCTTGGACCAGTTCCAACCCAAAATGCCGTTGATCGCTGAGCCCACGAGCGGCAGCAGCGGAATGATCCACAGATAATCGAGTATGGGATGCATTAGAGTTTGAGAAGATCCACACGCTCGACGTTGAGCGAACGTCGATTGCGTGCCGTCAGAATGATGATTCCAAGACCCACAGCCGCTTCCGCAGCCGCCACCACGATTACAAAGAGTACGAAAACTTCGCCGTCGGACTTTCCAAAGGCCTTGCTGAAGGCCACGAAGGCCAGATTGACGGCATTGAGCATCAGTTCGATGGCCATGAAAATGGTGATGATGTTGCGTTTGAAAACGAACGCGATCATGCCCAGTCCAAACAGAATTGCGCTCAGGATGAGGTAGTAGTTGGTGGGGATCATGCTAGTTGCCCTCCCGCTGAGCGAGGACGATCGCGCCGAGGATAGCCACCAGAATCAGGAAGGAAGTAAGTTCGAAGGGATATACAAAATCCTGGAAAAGAAGCATGGAGAGCGACTTGGTGGAGGTGAGCGCCGTGGGATCCTGTGCGGGCGGCAGGGTTGAACGCGTGATGGCCGCGGCGATCAGTCCGGCGACGGCAACCGCCATGGGAATGCCCGCGTAGGCCGCAAGTTTGGAAAAGTTCGTGTGTTCCTCTTCGCCGGCGTTCAGGAGCATGATGACGAAGACGAAGAGAACCATGACCGCGCCGCCATACACGATGATCTGAACGGCGGCAACGAACTCGGCACCCATCAGAAGGTACAGGCCCGCGAGCGCGACCATGACGACGATTAGTGAGAGCGCGCTGTGAATCGGATGGCGCTGCAGAATCAGGCTGACCGCGGCAGCTACCGCAACGGCAGCGAGGACGAAGAAAATCGCCAGTGACGCGTTCATTAGTGCATTCTCCACAGAATCACGGCGCTCGTGAGAACCACGTTCGCGATGGAAACCGGCAGCAGAAACTTCCAGCCAAAGCTCATCAATTGGTCATAGCGGAAGCGAGGCAGCGTGCCGCGCATCCAGATGTATACAAACATGAAGATAAACACCTTGAGCACAAACCAGAAGAGCCCCTGCAGGAGATGGTTCGCTGGCGGAAAGAGGATCAGCGCGATGCCGATTACCGTGAGGACGGTACCGATTCCAGGCAGCACGATGCGTCCGAAAATATTCTCATAATGGATGCCATCGTAAATCATCCAGAGGCCAAAAGGAATGAACAGAAGCGACGGCACGTAGTATGTAAACGTCCACGAAGCGGGGAACGGCGAGAGCCAGCCGCCAAAAAAGAGGATGGTGGCCAGGCAGGAAACGGCGACCATGCTGGTGTATTCGCCGATGAAGAACATGGCGAACTTCATGCTGGCGTATTCAGTGTGAAAACCCGCGACGAGTTCCGATTCCGCTTCCGGCAAATCGAATGGCACGCGGTTTGTTTCCGCAATAGCCGCGATGAAGAAGCAGAAAAATCCAATGATTTGCGTAAAACCGATGCCATGGCCAAAGCCCAACAGGTTCCAACTGAGGAAACCAAGGTTTGAGGTGCCCTGCTGCTCCACAATCTCGCGCAGGCTGAAGCTGCCGGCAATCAACAAGACGCCGACTACGGATAGGGTCAGCGCCAGTTCGTAGCTGATCATCTGGGCGGAGCTACGCAGCCCGCCGAGGAGGGAGTACTTGTTATTGGAAGCCCAACCGGCCAGCGCAACGCCATATACGCCCAGCGCGGTGATGGCGAACAGCACCAGCAAGCTGATGTTTACGTCCGCGATGCCCAGGGACGATTCGTATCCCCAGAGCGTAAATTTCTGCGGGCCAAAAGGAATTACCGCCAAGGACGTCAACGCCAACATCAACGCAACAAATGGGGCGATGAAGTATGCCGGCTTGTCCACGTTGGCCGGCATGGGATCTTCTTTGAAGATGAACTTCAATCCGTCCGCCAGCGGTTGCATCAGGCCATGAGGTCCGACGCGGTGCGGTCCCCAGCGTGCCTGGATGTGCGCGATCACTTTGCGCTCCAGCCACGTCAGGTAGGCATCCACGGTGAGCACCACGAGGACGAGAATGGCGACCTTGATGATCGGAACGATGAGGAACGCGTACTGGTGCAGGAATTCGCTCACGGTTTGGCTTCCGCCTCCGGCAGAGAATGCATCATGGTGCAAAAACGGGTGAGAGAGCCGCTAGTGAAGAGAGTATCGTTGGCGGAGCGAATGAGTTGAACGGGAACGTCATAGGGCGCATGACCATTCTTGCTGAATTGCAGCTTCGTTGGTTCGGCGCCACCGGTGAGCAGTTCCGCGGGATGCAGATTGTAGCCCGGGACAGTCTTTCGTATTTCGTCCAACACGACGAAGCGGATCCTTGAAATGGAAAGCCTTGCCGAGGCCGAGGCGTTCGAGCTGGTGTGACAAGATGCGCAGCAGATCGAAATCCGAGCGCGTGCCCATCACTTCAGCACCCTTGCGCAGCAATTGCACTTCGCCGGCTGTGTTCGTGACGGTGCCCTCTTTTTCATAGGCCGAGGCCGCAGGAAAAACAATGTCGGCGAGCTGGGCGGTTTCGGTCAGGAACATTTCCTGAACCATCAAGGAGCTGCAAACTGCCGCGACCCGCTCCTGGTTTGCCGAAATGAGCGAAAGGATTGGCGCCGACGACATAGAGAGCCTTCAAGTTTCCAGCTTGCGCGGCTTCCACCATTTGCGGAGTGGTAAGGCCAGGCTTCGTGGGAGGCTTCGCACCCCAATACCGTTCCAGGGTTTCCGCCGCGGCCTTATTGTCGAGGTAGGCGTAGCCCGGCAGCCGGTCGGGGAGCAAACCCATATCCGCGGCACCACGCGAATTGGCGTAGTCGCCGAGAGCCATGTAGCGAGCCTGGCCAGCGGGCAGCGAGGAGCCAAACGCAACCAAATCTGCGATGGCCGCGCCAACAATTTCGGAGCCGAAGACGATTGCGACGTCGCTTTCGTTCGCGAGCGCGGACTTCAGTGCGCCGAGCTGCTCGGTTACTTCTTGCGGGAATTGTCCTTCGCCAGACGCGAGCCAGCGAACCGCGGTGGCTTCCTGGCCGGAGGGAACGCGCACGAATTGGTGGGCCTTGTCTTTCAACTTGATTTCGCGCGAATTCAGAATGAACAGTTTGGTACCGTGATGGCGAATACCGGAGCGAATCTGCCACGCCACGAAGGGATTTTGATTCGTGGGATCATTGCCAATCAGCAGGACGGCCTTCGATTGATAGAGTTGCTCCATCGTGAGCGAGGAGTCCGCCGCACGATCGCCGAGCGCTGTGACCAGGCCGGCGTAATCGGCGGTGCGGTGATGATCGATGTTGTTGGTGCTAAAGGTGGCGCGAGCCAGGCGCTGCAAGAGGTAATTCTCTTCGTTCGAGGTACGGTTGGACCCGATGAAGCCGACCGAATCGGGGCCGTACGTGCCATGAAACTCGTTCAATCGCTGCGCGGCGGCTTGTGCGGCTTCTTCCCAGGAAACGGGATAGAGTTTTCCGTCTTTGCGCAGCAGCGGTTGCTTGATGCGTTCCGGATGCGTGGTGAAATCAAATCCGAAGCGGCCCTTCACGCACAGGAATTCCTTGTTAATGCCGGAAAGGTCGCGATTGTTGGCGCGCATGATTTCGTGATTGCGCACGCTGAGAGTGGTCTTGCAGCCGTTGGAACAATGCGTGCAGATCGTGGAGACATATTTCATCTCCCACGGCCGGGTTTTGTAGCGATAGGTGCCGCTGGTGAGCGCGCCCACCGGGCAGATATCGATGCACATGCCGCATTCTTCGCAATCGAGATGATCGCCTTCATTGGGAATGATGATGGAGTGCGCCCCGCGCATGCCCACGCCTAGGGCCTTCACATCCATGCCTTCGTCGCATACGCGCACGCATCGATAGCAAAGGATGCAGCGCGGCGCGTCGTAATAAACCAGGTCAGACCATTTCTCTTCCGGCCGGTGAATTTTTTCTTCCGTGAAGCGGCTGGAATCGGCGCCATAGCGAAATACCATGTCCTGCAATTCGCACTCGCCGCCTTTGTCGCAGACCGGGCAATCGAGCGGATGATTCGACAGCAGAAACTCCAGCATGAACTTGCGCGCGTCGCGAACCGGTTGCGTAGTCGGTGCGAACCACCATGCCTTCGCCCGCGACCAGCGTGCATGCGGTCTGCAGCTTGGGCATTTTCTCCACTTCCACCAGACACATGCGGCATGCGGCCTGCAGGGCCAGCCCGGGGTAGTAACAGAACGATGGGACTTCGATACCGAGACGCCGCGTCGCTTCGATTACCAGCGTTCCGGCGGGCACCTGAACCTCGCGGTCGTCAATTTTCATATTGATGAGCTTGGTTTCTGCCATGAGAGCCTACCGCGAACCGATCAAAGCTTCAGCGGATTTGTAAGCACAACGTCCTTGTAAGTGATCTTCAAACTCGTTGCGGAACTTTTTCACGATGCTGATGGTCGGCATGGCCGCGGCGTCGCCGAGCGGGCAGAATGTGCGGCCCAGCATGTTCGACGCAAGATCGCCGATGAGGCCGATGTCCTCTTGCCGGCCGTAGCCCGCATGGAAGCGGTCGAGGGTCTTCTGCAGCCAGGACGTTCCTTCGCGGCAGGGAATGCACCAGCCGCAGGATTCATGAGCGTAGAAGTGCATGATGCGGCGGGCCATGTCGACCATGCAGGTTTCTTCGTCGATGACCACCATGCCGCCGGAGCCGAGCATTGAGCCGGCCTTGGCGACGGTGTCGTAGTCCATGGCGATATCGATTTCGTCGGCCTTGAACACCGGGCAGGAGCTGCCACCGGGAATGATGGCCTTGAGTTTCTTTCCGCCACGAACGCCGCCGGCAACTTCCTCCAGGAACTTCTTCATGTTCATGCCCAGGGGGATTTCGTAAATGCCGGGCTTGTTCACGTGGCCGGATACGCAAAGCAGGCGCGTGCCACCATTTTTCGGCGTGCCGCGATTGGCGTAGGCTTCGCCACCTTCCAGAATGATGGCAGGCACGGCGCTGAGCGTTTCGACATTGTTGATGATCGTCGGGCAGCCATACAGGCCCACGACGGCAGGGAAGGGAGGCTTGATGCGAGGATTTCCGCGCTTACCTTCCAGCGACTCCATCAACGCGGATTCTTCGCCGCACTCGTAGGCGCCCGCGCCGGTGTGAATCAGCAAATCGAAATCGAAGCCGGAGCCGAAGATATTCTTGCCCAAGTAGCCGCGGGAGTAGGCTTCCTCGATGGCGGTTTCGACGATGTCGAGGACGTAGCGATATTCGCCGCGAATATAGATGAATCCGCGATGCGCGTCGATGGCGCGGCCGGCGATGATGATGCCTTCGATCAACTGGTGAGGATCCATCTCCATCAGCGGCCGATCTTTGCAGGTACCCGGTTCGGACTCGTCGGCATTGCAGATTACATATTTGGGCTTGGGCGAGTTCTTGGGCACGAAGGACCATTTCATGCCGGTAGAAAATCCCGCGCCGCCGCGCCCGCGCAAATTCGATTTCTTCACTTCGTCGATGAGCTGTTCCGGAGTGAACTGCTTCAGTGCCTTGTCCAAGGCCTGATAGGCGCCGAGTTGCAGGGCAACATCGATTTTGCGCGAATCCTGGATGCCCCAGCGTTTGCTGATGAGAGGAGTCTCGAGCTTGTTGCGTTCGTGAAGCGCGCCGGAAGTGATGGGTACGGGAGCGGGGTGCTGGCCCTTGTCGAGCTCTTCAATAAGGCGATCAAAGTTGCGGGTGGTGACGTTCTCGTAGAAATCGTAGTTCACCTGCATGGCTGGCGCGCCGGTGCAGGCGCCAATACACTCGACCTCTTCTAGAGAGAACATGCCATCTTTCGTGGTTTCGCGGTTGCCGATTTCCAGGCGCTTTTTCGCGTGTTCGAGGAGTTCCGTGCCGCCGCGCAACATGCAGGCCACGTTGGTGCAAACCTGCACGTGGTGCTTGCCGATGGGCTTGCGGTGCAGCATGGAGTAATACTCCAAGGTTTCTTCCACCTGCACGGGACGCAGATCGAGGCGGCGCGCTATTTCGTGAATGATCTCATCGGTGATGTACCCGAACTCGTCCTGCGCGTACATCAACATGGGAATCAAGCCGCTGCGCTTGACCGGATAGGCGTTCTGCAGCTTCTCGAATTTCGCGGCGAGTTTGGGGGAAAGTTCCATAGGCTTATCTGTCCACATCTCCCAGGACGATATCGATTGTACCAATGCAGGCGACGACGTCGGCGATTAGCTGGCCCTTGATCATAAATGGCAGAGCCTGCAGATTGACGAATGATGGCGCGCGGAAATGCACGCGCAACGGTTTCGGAGAACCATCACTGGCGACGAAGCAGCCCAGTTCGCCACGCGGTGATTCAACGGCGACATAAGCTTCGCCCGGCGGCGGAGAAAAGCCCTCGGTGAAAATCTTGAAATGGTAGATGAGAGCTTCCATCTCCGTTTTCATCTTTTCGCGCGGCTGGCGGAACAATGCCGGGAGCCTCGGCTTTGAACGGGCCCTGGTCAGTGATTTTGTCCATGGCCTGGCGGACAATCTTCAGGCTCTCGCGTAACTCCAGGACACGCACCAGGTAGCGAGCGTAGCAATCGGATTCCGTGCGCGTCGGCACATTGAAATCGAACTCCTCGTACGAGGAATAAGGGAATGCCTTGCGATTGTCGAAGGCCACGCCTGCGGCGCGAAGGCCCGGCCCGGTGGTACTGAGAGCGATGAGTTGCTCGGGCGGCAGATAGCCGATACCCTTCAGGCGCCCCTGCCAGATGCGGTTTTCCGTGAGCAGCCCTTCATACTCGTCGACGCGCGGCGGCATCATGTCCAGAAAGCGCTTGACCATTTCGCGCCAGCCTGCCGGCGGTTCCAGCGCGAGTCCGCCAATGCGGATGAAGCTGGTCATCATGCGCTGTCCAGCGAAGCGCTCGAAGATTTTCAGAATTTCTTCGCGCTCGCGGAAGCAATAGAGCATCACGGACATTGCGCCCATGTCGAGGGCGTGCGTGCCCAGCCAAACCAGGTGCGACGAGATGCGCTGCAGTTCGACCAGCATCACGCGGATGTACTGCGCGCGTTTGGGTACTTCCAGGCCGAGAAGTTTTTCGACAGCAAGGCAATAGACGAGGTTATTTCCCAGCGGGTTCAGGTAATCCATGCGATCGGTGAGCGTGATCGCCTGGGAATAAGTCTTGTCTTCGCAACTCTTCTCGATACCGGTGTGGAGATAGCCGATATCGGGATCGGAAGTAACGACGTTCTCGCCGTCCAGTTCCAGGAGGACGCGCAGCACGCCGTGAGTGGAAGGGTGCTGAGGTCCCATGTTGAGGACCATTGTTTTGGAGGTACCGAGTGGTGTTTCAACCGTAGTAGTCATGAGATTCAACTCGCGCGGCGGAAATTAGCGCTGACCCTCCGTCGGGAAATCCCGGCGAAGAGGAAAACCAACAAAACCCTCGGGTAAGAGCAAGCGGCGGAGATCGGTGTGTCCTTCAAAGTGAATGCCAAAAAGATCGAAGACTTCGCGTTCCAGCCAGTTGGCACCGGGCCACACGGGCATGAGCGAATCAACCACCGGGTGCTGGGCGGACACGCTGGTGCGTAGGGAAATGCGGGCGGTGCGAGGGATGGAGATCAGCTGGTAGTTCAATTCAAAGCGTGGTTCGAAGGGAAAGCGATCCACGCAGGTGACATCGCTCAATAGATTGAAATTCAGGGCGGGATTGTCTCTACACTGCAGGGCGGTGTCCCGCAGAAGCTCCTTGGGCACGACGAGAGTGGTTTGGCCGTGATACTCGATGACCTGTGAAACCGCCCTCGCGTTCCACTTGCGAAGTTGCTCGACTACAACATTAGCTTTTGCGTCGACAAGCTGCGTCACGTTACTCACGTTACTGAGGTCCTTGAGGGGCTGGCGCTACTTCTTCGATTTGTTCCAGTCGAGCGCGCCCTTCTTCCACAGATAGATATAACCGACCAGGAGAATGGCTACATACATCATCATCTCTATGAAGCCAAACCACCGCGTCTCTACGTTGCGAGCTAAATCCTTGAAAATGTAAGCCCAGGGGTAAAGAAAAATAGCTTCCACATCGAAAAGGATGAAGACCATTGCTACCAGGTAAAACTTTACGGAGAACGGTTCGCGCGCGTCGCCTGTGGGTGTTATGCCACACTCGTAGGGCTGCTGTTTGGCCTTGTTAGGGCGCCGCCAGCCGATCACCGTGGAGAGAGTGATGAGCGCGCCCGCAAGAATTGACGCCACGATGAGGTGTATTAGAAGGGGAACGTACGAATGTAGGCCGGAAGGCGTCATGGTCGAAGGGTTATAATAACGATTCGGGAGCCACCGGGTCAAATGTTCCGGTGAAAAAGCGGAAGAGTCGGTGGCAAGTAGCGCTGAGGCGGGAATGGGGACGGCCGGAAGAATGGTATTCGGGCACAACACAAACGTCACGCTGGGAACGATTGTTTATCACGTGCAGACGGAAGATCGCGGCGCGTCGCATGCGCTGATCGATACGACGGTCTATTACCGTGGACGCGTGCTGCACCGGCGCACAAATAGTTACTTCGATCTGTTGCCCCTGGACGGTGATCGTGAACAAGCGCTGAAGTTGCGCCTGGATGAGCAACACCGCACGGTGCTGGAGGAGATGCGCGCCGGGGTGATCCAATTGAGCATTCCGCGAGCGGAAGGACCGGCGGGAGAAGCGGCTGCGATTCCGCCGGAACCGCCTGCGATGGCCCGAAACGACACGGAAACTGCGCGTGGAACTAACGAACGCCAAATCGTGGCTCACGGGGAAACGCGCTTCGTTGCAGATATCTGTGAACGAAGAAAATGGCGAGCCGGCGGCCGGGGCCGAGGTGGAAGCGCAAATCGAGGGCAGCGTGGAACCGCTCGTTTATGCGGCAGAGGCGGGAGAGTCCGGCCAGGCGCAGATCGAATTTGAGATGCCGAAAATTGGTGGCGGCAGAAGCGGCGCTCGCGATTCGCGCGGTGAAGCAAGATGGCGAGGGGCACTTGCGGTTTGCGTTGCGCGCGAAACCGAAAGTGCCTACAGTGTGAGTTGTGAGCAGGCCATGACCAACGGAATTGTGGTTCAGGTGAACGGGGAAAGCCGCGAGACGGCGGCGGGCACGACGGTGCGGAGTTGCTGGATCAGCTGGGATTGAATGCGGGACGCGTGGCGATTGAATACAACTTGCAGATCCTGGCGAAGACAAAGTGGGAAGAGACGCGGGTGGCTAACGGGGACAAGTTGGAGATTGTGCAGTTCGTTGGTGGGGGCTAGGTAAGAGACCCAAGAGGGAGTCATCGCACAAAAGACGTGCGATGGCGCAGAGTTCCTCACTCCGCAGACTCCGTTCGGAATGACAGAATTCGAGTTTTTTCGCCGACTGTGAAGGTGTGTCCTGGCGAATGCGATTTATCAGCCGGTGGGGCCGAACTACTTCGCGACGGATTTGCTGAGGTATTTCTTCCACGGGCGCCAATAGTATTGCGGCCAGCCCTTGCTGACGCCCTTGTGGTGGCACGCAGGTACCGCGACGTGGATGAGATCGACTGGCGCACCGCCTGCTACTGCCCTGAAGGTTAGAATCAGAATTGACCAGTCCGTCTTCTCCCAGTGAGTGGCCCGCCAGAGTTGCGCGATTTGCCTGCCCGGAACGATCAAGAGGTTCTTGCCTTCGAGTTGCCCCTCAAATGCCTTGAATTTTCCGCCGGCCTTGCGGCTGATGGTAGCGGGCGCGCCGGTGAGAGAGAATGGCGGCGCGAATCGAGATAAAGATCGAAGAGGGCGCGAGGAGAGCGTGCGGAAGCGCACACGCTGTTGGATCACCGGTGTCATAAAAGCCTCCTGCAGGAGAAGAGAGCGACGTCAGACGCCTTGGAGCAGATGGCCCATCTTATGCTTTTTAGTTTCCAGATAGCGGCGCGAAATCCTGGAAATGCGCGGCTGGCAGGGCACGAGCTGCGCCACGTGGATTCCCGCGGATTCGAGTTGGCGAACTTTGTCGGGATTATTGGAGAGCAGGCGAATGCGCCGGGCGCCGAGTTTCTTCAGGATTCTGGCGGGGAATTCGTACTCGCGGGCGTCGGCGGCGAAACCCGAGTGACTCGTTGGCCTCGACGGTGTCCATGCCGCCATCCTGCAGCTGGTAGGCGCGCAGCTTGTTCATCAGGCCGATGCCGCGGCCCTCTTGCGGAAGATAGAGGAGGATTCCCGAGGGGGCTTGCGCGATTTTTTTGAGCGAAAGCTCGAGTTGAGCGCGACAGTCGCAGCGCAAAGATGTCAGCACGTCGCCCGTCAGGCACTGCGAGTGCACGCGAACCAGCGGGGCTTTGCGGCCGTTTAGATTTCCCCGGACGAGCGCGACGGCTTCTTCCAGAGCACCCTTTCCTTTGAAACCGTAGATCGTGAATGGGCCGTAGCGCGTGGGAAGAACGGCGTGCGCAATTTGTTGCACAGGTTGCTGGGGAGATCGCCTGGGCCTTCTTGCGGATGATTTCGTGTTCATAAGAATGCTCCAGTATAGCAGGGAGGCGGCGCGCCAATCGCGGCTGCCATAGGTGTGGGGCAATCTCGACCGAGGGAGTTCTTTACAATAGGGCAGCGTTTGGCTAGCGTAAACGAGACTGCCCAAGTACATGGAAAACTCACCGACACTTCAAGAGATATTGTTCACGCTGCTGCTGAAAGTGGGCGTGGCGTCGTCGATCGCCGCGTTGCTGGCGCGGTGGAACACCTTCCGGCGGGTGCTGTTCACCGAGGAGCGCGATTCCGACCAAAAGTTGAAATTGATGCTGTTTATGACGCCGCCCTTGATCGTCGGCGTGACGTTGCGGCTGGTGAGCCCCGCTTACCGGTTCGCTGACTTGTCGCTGGAGGGCGCGTTCCTGATGGGACTGCTGGGAGGCCGCGTGGTGGGCCCGCTGGGAGGCGCGATTGCGGCTATTCCCGCGCTGATGGCCCACGAATGGCTGGCGATGCCTGCTGCGGCGACCGCGGGACTGCTAGGCGGATTAATCCGGCAACTGATTCCCGACAAAGAAGATTTGTGGAACTTCGGTCCCTTCACCTTCCTGAACATTCCGAAGGCTATTATGCGCCTCGTGAGCGAACGGGAATTTCTTTGGGAAATGTTGCCGCTGCTGACGTGTGTCGGTCTGGAGCTTGGCCGCGTGGCGCTGGTGCTTGCCACGAATCCGAAGTGGCTATTCGCGATCGATCCGGGTTGGAACTGGCAGCTCCCGATCGTGGTAATAGGAACTTTGATGTCTGTCGCGGCGCCGCTGAAAATCTGGAACAACACGCGCATTGAGATGAACCTGGAACGGCACCAGCAATTGCTTTTGCGCGCCAGGATGGATGCGCTTTCCAGCCAGATCAATCCGCACTTTTTGTTTAATACGTTGAATACCGTGACGGCGCTGATTCGCCTGGATCCCGACACGGCGCGAGGCGTGGTGCTGAAGCTGAGCAACATCTTGCGGAGGCTGCTGCGCAAGCACGAGACGTTTGTCCCGCTGCGGGAGGAACTATCGTTCATCGATGATTACCTGGATATTGAGGTGGCGCGATTCGGGCAGGACAACCTGGACATCGTGAAGGAGATCGATGTCGACACGCTGGATACGTTTATCCCCAGCATGCTGCTGCAGCCGATTGTGGAGAACAGTCTGAAGCACGGCTTGGCGCCGAAACTTGAGGGCGGGCGGATCTACCTGCGCACGTCGAATCGCGACGGACGGCTGCACATTGAAATCGTGGATAACGGTGTGGGCATTTCCGAAGAGAAATTGCCGCACGTCTACGTGGAGGGAATTGGATTGAGCAACGTGCGCGAGCGTTTACGTGTTTTGTACGGAACCGATTTCCGCCTGGAAATCGAGAGTCACGAAGGGCAGGGAACTACGATCCGGATCGACGTCCCGGAACTGGTGCCGGCGCTGCCGGAAGTCAGCGTGTTCTAGCAGAAATCCCAAAAACCATCAGCCAGGAAAGGGCTTGACAGCAATTCGTGTGTGCTGTATATTCTGTATTAACAGAAATAACCTGATATTACTGCTGATTCAGGCTAAGCGGGAGGAGGCTCAATGGAAACCACCACCAAGGCGCTCCGAATCGTCATTCCCGGAGGAACAGGACAGATAGGCCGGATTCTAACGCGCCATTTTTCCGGTCTCGGGCATCATGTGACGGTCCTGACCCGCAGCGCAGGTCGCGCCAGGGCTATGGGGAACCCACCGGGACTGGAGAAGAATGGGCTTCTTTGGCGGGCTCTGCCTTGGGACGCGGAAAGCCTTGGCGACTGGGCGAGTGCCCTAGAGGACGTAGACGTCTTGATCAATCTCACCGGGCGAAGCGTGAATTGCCGTTACAACGCCGGGAACCGGCGCCAAATCCTGGAATCGCGACTGCGCTCGACTGAGGTTTTGGGAGAAGCAATTCGTGGCCTTGCGCACCCACCCAAGGTGTGGATGAACGCCAGTACCGCGACCATCTACCGACACAGTTTCGATCGCCCCATGGACGAGGCCTCGGGGGAGATTGGCGGAAGGGAAGCCGATGCGCCGGCAAGCTGGAGATTCAGCATCGACGTCGCCACGCGGTGGGAGGCTAGTTTCTTTGGGGCGGTCACACCGCGGACAAGGAAGGTGGCTCTGCGCGGGGGCATGGTGATGGGTCCCGATCCCAGCGGCACTTTCGGTCAGTTTCTGCGGCTGGTGCGTTTGGGTTTAGGCGGAGCCGCGGGAAGTGGGAAGCAGTACATGTCCTGGATTCACGACCAGGATTTTGCGCGGGCGGTGGATTACCTGATTGAACATGAAGAGATTGATGGCGTGGTGAATGTAACCGCGCCGACGCCATTGCCCAATAGCGATTTCATGCGAGCGGTACGCGAAGCGTGGGGAATCGGATTTGGGCTTCCTGCGCGCGAGTGGATGCTGGGTGTGGCGACGTTTGTCCACCGCACGGAGTCGGAATTGCTGCTGAAAAGTCGCCGAGTGGTTCCCGGCAGACTTCTCGAGCATGGTTTTCAATTTGAATTTGCGACGTGGCCGGAAGCGGCGCGGGACCTTGTCCGAAGAGTACGTGAACGAGAAGTGCGCGTGAAATCGAAAGAGCGAATACAGAGAAGTCTGGAGGAAACACGTGAGCGAACAACCTAGAGAGACGCAAACAACGCTGACACCGGTGGCGCAGAAATTCATCCTGCACTGGGGCGAGATGGGCACAAAGTGGGGAATCAATCGTACGGTGGCGCAGGTGCACGCGTTGCTGTTCCTGTCGCCGAAGCCGCTGCCCGCCGATGTGATTTCGGAGACCCTTTCCGTGGCGCGGTCGAACGTCAGCACCAGTCTTCGCGAGCTGCAGGGCTGGGGAATCGTGCGGGTGGTGCATGTGCTGGGAGACCGGCGGGACCACTTCGAGACGGCCAAGGACGTTTGGGAGATTTTTCGGACCGTCTCAGGGGAGAGAAAGCGGCGCGAGATCGATCCGACGCTGCGCGTTTTGAATGAATGCGTGCAGGAAGTGAAAGCGGGCGGGCAGGGCGACGCGTACACCAGGGAGCGATTGGAAAGCATGCTGGAATTTCTAACGACGATGAGCGGACTGTTTGAGGAAGTGCTGCGAATGCCGATCGGAGCGCTGAAAGGCGTGGGAAAACTGAGAGGGAAGGTGATCACGCTGTTGGGGAGCGAGAAGAAGAAGGTGGGTTGAGGGGCGGAGACAAAAGAGAAAACCAAAGGCAAGAGCTTCACCACCGAGGTCACAAAGGGCCACAGAGAAAAACCCAGAAACAAAGGAAGAAACGCAGACAGCAAGAAGCAAAGAGGAAGCGGACATGATTTCACTGGCGAGCGAGTACACCGACGGAAAGGGAAGACACGCGCAGGGTTGGTTGTTCTTTGATGCGCGATGCGGGTTCTGCACACGGATCGCGCGTTGGCTGGCTCCCGTGCTGCGGCGGCGGGGCTTTGCTGTGGCACCGCTCCAGGATCCCCGGGTGTGCGCGCTTCTAGGCTTGAGCGGCGAAGACGTTTTGCGTGAACTGCGATTCCTGCTCTTCGACGGAACGCAATTTGGCGGAGCCGATGCGGTGGTGGCCGTGACACGCGAAATCTGGTGGGCGCAACCATTGGCATGGCTGGCGAAGATCCCGGGAATGATGCCGCTTTGGCATGCGGCGTACCGTTGGGTGGCTGCCCATCGCAGTTGCGCGGGCGCGAATTCAACACTGTGCGACTTGAAGCGCAGTTGAGCTTGTGCCCCGAGAGGAGAGCGAGGCCATGAAGATCCAGGACTTGTTCACGTTTCAAGGCCGAGTTAGCCGCGCAGCGTACGCCCTCACAGGGATTATCGGCACTCTCATAAAACACAACATCGATCGCGTTCTAGCCATGCAAATGTACCGTCAGAAATGGGGACTGACAAATTACCTTGTTCCCCTCGGTGTGCTGAACCGGCCGAATCCTCTCACCGCCGACGAGAAACGATTTCTCGTGACGATGGCGCTGGTGGCAGTGCCGTTTATCTGGGTCGGTGTTGCGATGACTGTGAAGCGGCTTCGCGATGCTGGCGTGGCGAGCCGCTTGGTCTTTCTGTTCTTCATTCCCGCGGTGAACGTAGTTTTCTTTCTGCTTCTGTGTCTCTTGCCAAGTCGCGAAGACCAAGAAATGGCAGCAAAAGGGGGCTGGGGCATTCTGGAGACCTACTTGCCGAATTCAAAGTGGGGCAGCGGAACGCTGGGGACATTCGCGGGTGCTATTTTCGGGACTGTCTTGACCTTGTTCTCAATTCGCGTGCTCGGCGGGTACGGTTTTACCCTGTTTTTGGCGATTCCATTTTTCATGGGCTATTTCTCGGCGTGGCTGCACTGCTATCGCGAGCCAAGAAGTTTTGACGATTGTGCCTTCGTTGCCATCTTAAGTGTAGTTCTCACAGGCGGTAATCCTTGTGGGGATCGCAATTGAAGGCATCTTTTGCATTTTAATGGCTGCTCCGATCGCCATTCCCCTCGCGCTACTGGGGGCACTTCTTGCGTACAAGATCCAGGAGCCACGATACCTGCAACCACAACCTCACACGATGCTCGGTCTCTTCCTAGTCATCCCTTTGCTGGCGGGAGCCGAACACTGGGCATCCGCGGAAACACCTCGATTCAAAGTGCACACGGCCATTGAAATTGCGGCACCGCCGGAAGTGGTGTGGCGAAGAATTGTGGCCTTTCCACAAATCGACGAGCCGGTGCACTGGGTATTCCGATTGGGGATGTCATATCCACTCGAGGCCCGCACGGTTGGGTCGGGGCTTAGCTGCGGATCGCCAGTGCATTTTTTCCACGGGAGCTTTTCGTGAGCCGATTCTTGCGTGGGACGAAGGGAAGCACTTTGCCTTTGGAGTGTCAGAAGAGCCGCCACTGATGAAAGAGTGGTCGCCCTACGGCGATATCCACGTGCGGCATCTGGAAGACCACGATTTCAAGCCCGAACGTGCGGATTTCTATCTTACGGCACTGCCGGGTGGACGGACGAGGCTCGATGGATGGACGACATACGAGAATCGCATGTGGCCGGGGATGTACTGGCGATTGTGGACGGATGAGATCGTTCATCAAATCCATGGCAGGGTGTTTCGGCACGTGAAAAGGCTGGCGGAGGAAGACGCAAGGTTAGGCGCGAGCCGTTGAGCGCTGCTGGGCAAGAACTTGTTCGTAGTAGCGCTCGTACTTGGGGATGACGTCGTTGGCGCAGAATTTTTCCTTGGCGTGGACGCGGGCGAGTTGGCCAACTTCGCGGCCGCGGTCGGCGCGAGAGAGCAGATCGATCGCGTACTTCCCGGCAAGTTTCACGTCGCCCGGCTCTACCAGGTAGCCATCAACGCCATGTTCGACAACTTCGGGGACGCCGCCGACATTTGTGGCGATGACGGGCACCTCGCAGGCCATGGCCTCCAGCGCGGCTAGTCCGAACGATTCCAACTGAGAGGGCAAAAGAAATAGATCGGCCTGGCTGAGCTTGGCCTGCACGCCGTTTTGTTTGCCGAGGAAAATTACATCGCTCTCCACCCCTCTGGTACGCGCCAACTCTTCAGCCGGACCGCGGTCAGGTCCATCACCGATCATGACGAGCTTGGCAGGCATTTTTTCGCGGACCATGGCGAATATTTCGACAGCATCGAGGATCCGCTTGACGGGGCGGAAATTGGAGAGGTGCATCAGGATGACCTCGCCGTTCGGGGCCCACTCAGCGCGCAATTTCGGATCAGGCTGGCGAAAGTAGAGATCACAATTGACGAAGTTGGGGATTACCTCGATGGGGCGTTTGATGTCGAAATCCTTCAGGGTGCGATCGAGCAAATATCGCGAAATCGAGGTGACGCCGTCGCTCTGCTCGATGGAATAGCGGGTGATGGGAAGGAAACTGCGGTTGTTGCCCACGAGAGTGATGTCTGTGCCATGAAGAGTGGTGATAAAGGGAAGGCGGCGGGGAGCGGCCATGGAGCGCGCCAGCAAGGCGCTGACGGAGTGGGGAATGGCATAGTGAACGTGAAGAAGGTCGAGCGATTCTTTCTCGAAGACCTCAAGCATCTCCGTGGCAAGGGAGAGAGTGTAAGGCGAATGATCGAAGAGCGGGTAGGAGACGACGGCTGCCTGGTGAAAATGAATGTGAGGATCATTTTGGTTCATGCGAATCGGCGGGGCATAAGTGATGAAATGAACGTCGTGTCCACGAGCGGCAAGTTCCTGGCCAAGTTCGGTTGCCACGACGCCGGAGCCGCCGTATGTAGGATAGCCAGTGATGCCGATTCGCATAGTGAGGACCTGAAATTCTTGTGATTCTCGTGACGCGCTACATCCCAGCCACTGACAGGCCGATGTTGCGCTCTAGCCCGGGTGACAGGCCAGAAAGTGGCGTACCATATTGCCTGCCATGGTACACCGGATTAGACGCAGGTTAGGGGGATTCCGTGACACGGGTGGCAGGCAAGGCAGCGATTGTTACAGGCGCAGGGACGGGCATAGGACGTGCGATCGCGCTGGCGCTGGCGCGAGAAGGGGCGAAGGTCGCGGTGGCTGGCCGTCGGCGAGAAAAGTTGGAGGAGGTGGCGCAGGCCATACGGCGAGCTGGAGGCGAAGCGGTAGTCACGGTGTGCGATGTATCGATTGAAGCGGATAGTCAACGAGCGGTGAAAGACGCGGAAGAGGCATTCGGGCACGTGAATGTATTGGTGAACAACGCCGGGGCGTTGAGCGTGTCGACGGTCGAAGGTATTTCCGTGGAAGAGTGGGACCGGCTGATGGCGACGAATCTGAAAGGTCCGTTTCTGATGTCGCGAGCGGTGCTGCCGGCGATGCGGCGAGCGGGCGGGGGCGCGATTGTGAATGTGGGTTCGGTGCTGGGGCTTGTTGCGATGAAAGACCGCGCGGCATATTGTGCATCGAAGGGCGGCGTTACAATGCTGACCAAAGCGATGGCCTTGGATCAGGCACAGGACAAAATACGCGTGAACTGCATTTGTCCGGCGATTGTGGAAACAGGTCTGATTGGCGAACTATTTTCGAAGAGCGAGGAAGGCCGACGGGTGCGAGACGCACGCCTGGCGACGTTGCCGCTGGGAAGATTCGGCAAGCCAGATGATATTGCGGAGCTGGCGGTCTTTCTGGCTTCGGAAGAATCATCCTGGATGACGGGGACCGCAATTCCGGTGGATGGAGGCCTTACGGCCTATTGAGGAGCCCAGACAAGAATGTCGCGGAAAATGAGCAAGGAAGAAAAACGCGTGACGGAGTTGGTCCGGCAGCGCATGAAGGAAAGCATGGCTACGGAGCTATTGGGATTCGATGTGGAAAGTGTGCACGACGGGCGGGCGATCTTCCGGCTGGACGTGCATCCGCGGCATAAGCAGATCCACGGCGTGGTGCACGGCGGGATATTGGCGGCGCTGGCGGACACAACCGCGGCCATCGCGGCGTATACGGCAGTGCCGCGGGGCGTGGAACTGGCCACGCTGGAATTGAAGATCAACTACCTGGAGCCGGTGCCCGGTGGGACGGTAAAAGCGGACGCGAAGGTCCTGCGCGCCGGGCGCAACTTTATTGTTACAGAGTGTGAGATATTCAATGAATCCGGGTCGCTGGCGGCGAAGGCGCTGTTAACGTTTTCGGCGGCCTCCGCCCACACGATGGCTAAATAGTGAGCATACTTTCACACCACAGCTGGGTCAGCGCCGGACGCTGAACCTATCGAGAATTACTCCTCGTTGCCCTGCCCGTTTTCCTCGCCGTCCTTACAAACGTACTTGATGAAGCGTTTGAAAATCATAAGGTTCGGCGAGCCTTGACGAGTGAGCTTAATGCAGTCGCGGTCGTACCATTCGATCACGCCACGGAGTTCTTCGCCGCTTTCCAATACCACCAGCATCGGCGTGCGGCTCTGCATCTGCTTGACCCAGTAAAAATTTTCGGCGTGAGTAACTTCTGGAGGCGCGGGTTTTTTGCTTGGTGCGGGACCGTTGTGCTGGGGGCGAGGCGCTGGTGCCTCTTTAACGTCCGCGAAGCTGGGACGGAACATGCGGCGATTAACCATGACTGCTCCTTGGGATAAGAAGGGTATTTCTACCCGTTTAGATGCGCCGGGCGGGAATT
The DNA here is from genome assembly GCA_963792145.1 of Candidatus Acidiferrales bacterium. Taxonomy (GTDB): domain Bacteria; phylum Acidobacteriota; class Terriglobia; order Acidiferrales; family UBA7541; genus Acidiferrum. The sequence continues at coordinate 11,609 of CAWBVH010000028.1, read as the reverse complement.
GCGTTTCGCCCATTATCACCTGTTTTGCCCGGGAGGGCGAGAGGAAGATTATTTTTGGAGGGCAGGCGCCCCGGAAGAAGATAAACTCGCGGCCAATGCGTCTAAGCCGAGTTGGCGATTCAGATTGCGGCGAGCCCCGGCAGCTACTTCATCAATGCCGGCAATTGCGCGCATGACCCAGGAAGTATTGACGACTCGCGAGAGAGCTTCTAATTCCTTGGCGAGATGGGGATTGCGAAGCAGGGTGGTTTTTGCGCCGGACGTGAGCTCCAGCAGGTCGGATAACAGGCCATAGTAGATGGCGATGAGCTCTTCGAAAGGGAAGTCGCGATCTTTGGCCAACGCATTGGTGTCTGAAAAGAGTTCCCTAAATCCCTGACCACGAGCTGCCCGTTCCAAGGTCTGCAAGGCCATCTTCCGCTTGGAGACAGCCACTTCGACATCGAGCTCCATCGCTTGGCCCGGGCTCCCCTCCGACAATTGAGCGGCCAGCTTCGCCTCGGACGGCTTTCGGCCGCCGTGCGCCTTGAGGATCTCCTCGACTTCGGATAGCGGCAAGGGCGCGAAGTGGAACTGCATGCAGCGAGAAACGATGGTGGGCAGCAGGGAATAGGGGGAGGGAGCCGTAAGAATTAGAGTTGCGGAACCGGGCGGCTCTTCCAGGACCTTCAGAAAAACATTGGAAACGTCAAAGCGCATGGTTTCGGCCCCATCGAGGATGAACACGCGGCGGCGGCCCACGGGCTGAAAGTAGGCAGCGCGCTGGACTGCCCGAAGCTGACCAATCCGCAGAACGGGACGAGCCACTGGGCTCTTCAGCCGGACAGGGTCGGGCAGCAGAGCCCATACATCCGGATGAGGTTGCAGGATCAGCGGAATGCGCTCGACGGTGGCGGCATCGGCGCTCTCACCGCGTTCGGCCAGACCTTGCTCGATGAGGCGCTGAGGGTCTGAGAGCTGAGCGATGCGAAGGCAGGTTGCGCACGCGCCGCAAAAGTCGTCGGTAAGACGCTCGCAATTGGCGGCTTGCGCAAACATGCGCGCGAGGGTGAACTTTCCAACGCCGCGTGGCCCGGTGAAGAGCAGCGCATGGGGAACGCGGCCGGAGCGCAGAGCGCCGCGCAGAGCCGCGACAATCTTGTGGTTTCCGGTGAACTCGGTAAAGCCCATCGTTCAGCTTACGCCTTTCGTCACCAGTAGACTTCTTACCGCTTCCAACATTTCAGCGGAAATCTCTTCGGGCAGGCGCATGGCGTTGCGCTGCGCATCGAAACACTGAATCGTGGCCCAGGGGCGGCTGCGAGAAAGCATATCGTACATTTCGGCGGCGTCTTCGAGATGCCGGAGATTGGTCTCCAGGATGTCGTGTCTGGCGGTGGTATAGCTGCGCTCGGGCTTGCGGGCGACCAACGATTGGGCTTCACGCGGCGGGACACGGAGATAGAGGATCAGGTTCTCACGAGGCAGGCCGTAGATGGAATACTCGAGGTGCTCAATCCACCGAAGAAGTTCGGCGCGCTTCTCGGCAGGAGCGCGAGCCACCTGATGGGCAAGATTGGAGCCGATATAGCGGTCCACGAGCACCACTTTGCCTTCGCGCAGCGCAGACTCGAGCTGCGGTTTGCCCTCGAAGCGGTCGCCAGCGTAGAGCAAGGCGGTGAAACGAGGGTCGATGCTCTCCAGCGGGCCGAAGTCGCCATTGAGAAATTTGCCGACCATCTGGCCGAACCAGGAATCGTATTGCGGGAACCCGGTGGAATAAACGGGAAACCCGCTGGAGCGAAGAGAATGTTCCAGCAGATTCGCCTGGGTATGTTTGCCGCTGCCGTCAATTCCCTCGATGGCGATCAGTAATCCATGCGTGGTCATAGCACCGTTCCGTGGCGGAGGGGACGCCACCATTTTCAAGCAAGTGTAACCGGAGAACGGAGCACTGGCAATGAAAAGGCCGTGTTACGATTTCGAGAAGAGCTAAAGTGTCTGTGTGAGGACCGCGAAAAGCGGCCCTCAGCGGCTAAAGCCGTGCCCTCCCGAAGAACAGGCGTTATCACAGACTCGAAACTACGGCCTGGAATGCTGATGACGATTCGAGAAAACCTGGCGAGGTTGCGGGAACGGATCGAAGCCGCGGCGTTGAAGGCTGGACGCCGAGCGGATGAGATTACGCTAATTGGTGTATCCAAAACGCATCCGAGTGAGGCCATTCGCGAAGCGTACGAAGCGGGGTTGCGGCATTTTGGAGAGAATCGCGTTCAGGAGTGGGAAACGAAGCGGCCGCGGCTCGATGATCTTCACGGCGCCACGTGGCAGCTGGTTGGACACCTGCAGAGCAATAAAGCTGGGAAGGCGGCGAGGCTCTTTCATTCCGTGGACTCCGTAGATGATTGGGAACTAGCGCAGAGATTAAATCGCGCGTGCGAGGGGAAAGCTGCTGGGGAGACATTGCGCGTGTTAGTCGAAGTACACCTGGGTGGTGAAGAAACGAAGACAGGCGTTGCCGAGGAAGGCTTGGAAGAATTGGCGGAGAAAATTCTCGCGCTCGAACGGCTGCAATTTCGTGGATTGATGTGCATTCCTCCGTACCAGGAGAGTCCGGAGCAGGTGCGGCCATACTTTGCACGTTTGCGCGCGTTGCGGGATAGACTGGAGAGTCGGCTGGGATGGAAGCTTGCCGACGTTGTCGATGGGGATGTCGCATGATTTTGAGGCGGCCATTGCCGAGGGAGCGACAGAAGTGCGCGTAGGAACGGCGTTGTTTGGGAGCCGCGCGCCGGTGAAGGGAACCGAAAAGGGAGCCAGGGAGAACACAGAAGGCGCATGAAGCTATTCACAGAATTTCGATTGCGAGATATTGAGTTGAAGAATCGCATCGCGGTTTCTTCGATGTGCGAATACTCCGCGGAAGAAGGACATCCCGTAACCTGGCATTTGGTGCACCTGGGCAGCCGAGCCGTTGGGGGCGCGGCGCTGGTAATGACCGAGGCCAGCGCGGTCTCGGCGATTGGCAGGATTTCTCCGCAGGATGCAGGGATCTACTTGGATTCGCACACGGAAGCATGGCGGCCGATTGTGAATTTTGTGAAGCAACAGGGGGCAGTGGCGGGGATCCAGTTAGCCCATGCCGGCCGAAAGGCAAGTACCAAGGCGCCATGGCTTGGAGGCGGGCCGCTGAGCAAAGGAGAAGGGGCGTGGACTCCGGTTTCGGCCTGCGCGCTGCCGTTTGACGAAGGCTACGCGGTGCCAGAGGAACTCTCCATCGGCCAGATCGAGGAAATCCTGATCGAATACCAGAATGCAACGCGGCGCGCGCTGGCGGCTGGTTTTCAAGTAGTGGAGATCCATGCGGCGCACGGCTACTTGTTGCACCAGTTTCTTTCGCCGTTCAGCAATCACCGCAAAGATGCGTATGGAGGCAGTTTCGAGAATCGGATTCGTATGGTGGTGCGCGTGACGCAGGTGGTGCGTGGGGCGTGGCCGGAGAATTTGCCGTTGTTGGTACGCATTTCCGCGACCGATTGGAAAGAGGGTGGGTGGGACATCGTCCAGTCCATTGAACTGTGTCGAAGGTTCAAGGGTCTGGGAGTCGATCTGGTGGACGTATCGAGCGGTGGAGCGATACCGGGCGTGAAAATCCCGGTTGGCCCGGGATATCAGGTGGAGTTCGCCGAAGCCATCCGACGCGAGGTGGAGATTCCCACCGGTGCAGTGGGCATGATCATCGATCCCGCGCAGGCCGACACGATTCTGATGAGCGAGCAAGCCGACATGGTTTTCCTGGCGCGAGAGTTGCTGCGCGATCCGTATTGGCCGAGGCGAGCGGCTAAGGCGCTGAACGTAAAGATCAAAGCGCCGCCGCAATATGAAAGAGCGTGGTGAAGGATGAGTTTTCTGGACGTGAACGAGGATGCGGCGCGGGGAACCATCACGTTGACGGTGCGCCTGCAGCCGCGCGCCAGTAAGGACGAAATTGCGGGAGCTTTGGAAGGCGCGCTGAAGGTGCGGCTTTGTGCCCCGGCGGTGGAGAACCGCGCGAACGAGGCGCTGATCGAATTCCTGGCCAGTCTTTTGAAAACCGCGAAGTCCGCTGTTAGAATCCAGAGCGGCGAACATTCCCGCACCAAACGCGTGGAAATTCGTGGAGTATCGAAGCAGCAGGTGCTTAGCCTCCTTCAACAAGATGCGTAAAACTGCAAAGTTGTCCACGTGGGTGAGAATCCGATGAGCCTGAATATTGCGGAAGTACAGAAGGACTTGCGTGCCGCCAAACTCGACGGCTGGTTGTTCTATGATTTCCGCGGACGCGATCCAATCGCGCAGCGCATCCTAGGCTTGCCGCCCGGCATGCGCACGCGCCGGTGGTTCTATTTCATTCCCGTGAAAGGCGAGCCGCGGAAGTTGGTGCACAAAATCGAATCGGCGTCATTGGCTGCCCTGCCGGGAGCAACGCTGTATTTTGCCGCGCAGCAGGAGCTTGCTGGAAACCTGAAGAAGCTGCTGGGTCGCGGGAAGACCGTGGCGATGCAGTATTCGCCGAAGAACGCCATCCCGTATGTTTCGATGGTCGATGCGGGAACCATCGAGCTGGTGCGCAGCGCTGGGGCAAAAATTGCGACCTCGGCGGACCTGGTGCAGAAGTATGAGGCGTGCTGGAGCAACTCGCAGCTCGAATCGCATATGGCCGCGGGACGAGCCATCGATCAGATTGTGCAGGGTGCGTTCGCGCAAGCGGCTGAGGGCGTGAAGAAGGCTGCGCCGCTGTCGGAATACGATTTGCAGCAGTGGATTCTTCGCCAGTTCGAGGAAGCAGGAATCACCACGGAAGAAGGCCCGGACATTGCCGTGAACGCGAACGCCAGCGATCCTCACTATGGCCCGAAGAAGGGTAGTGCGGCTCCGATACGCGAAGGCGACCTGTTGCTTCTGGATGTGTGGGGAAAGCAGAAGGCCGAAGGAAGCGTGTACTACGACGTGACGTGGATGGGCTACCTGGGCAGGAAAGTGCCGGAGAAATACGCCAAGGTATTCCAGGTGGTGCGCGACGCTCGTGACGCTGCTGTGGAATTGATTCGCTCCCGCGTCAAAGCCGGGAAGCCGTTGCAGGGTTGGGAAGTTGACAATGCCGCGCGGCGCGTTGTGGACAAAGCCGGCTTTGGCAAATATTTCTTCCACCGCACCGGCCACAACATCGGCACAACCGTTCACGGAAATGGCGTCAACATGGATGGACTGGAGACGCGTGACGAACGCCACCTGATTCCGCAAACCTGCAATTCCGTGGAACCGGGGATTTATTTGAAGGAGTTCGGCATCCGCACTGAGGTGGACGTTTATGTCGATGAGAAAGACGCGCGTGTGACCGGCGCAATCCAAAACGAGATACTCCCGCTGCTGGCTTGAGTTCGTGAGAGAGTGAATGAATGGCAGAAGAATTGATTGACCACACAATCGAAGAAACAACCCAGCATGCTCAGCAGGCGCCCGAGGTTCTGAACGAGCATCGCGCCTGGGCCATTGGAATTGCGGGCTGGCTGGTGCCGGGACTTGGCCACGCACTTCAACGAATGTGGGGACGAGCGGGGGTGGTGTTCCTTGCGGTGGGACTGTTGGTGATCACAGGCGCGCGGATGAAGGGAAACGTGTTTACGTCGAAAGGGAACGATGCCTTTGACACCCTGGGATATGTCGCGGATCTGGGGACAGGCAGCTTTTATCTGGCAGCGCGAGCTCTGGAAGTAAATGGAGCCGACGTTTCACACGCCGGTGGCGACTACGGGACGCGATTTCTGGCGACTGCGGGCGTGTTGAACCTGCTGGCGGCTTTGCATGCCTTTGAGGCCGCGCGGGGGCGGAAGGCGTGAGCGTGACTGGCAGTCTTACGCTGACACATATTCAGGCTTTTCTGTTTTTTGCCGCAGTCATTTCCGTAGCGTTCGGCTATCTGGGAAGGCGCCAGCCAAAAGATCGCCTGAAATATATCTTGTGGTCCTTCTTCCTTTTCCTGGTAGTCGGAATCGGAATCGGCTGGGCCATGTATCCGTTTTCTCGCTAGAAGAGAGGCTGAGGTTCGGTAGTCTCTTGATTAGCGCGCCCCTTGTAGTACGCCAAAACTTCAGTCAAGGTCCAAAACGGGCGGGGCGCAGAGCAATCGCTTCAGATGGCGTTCATTCAGCGCAACAATCTGATCCAGCAGGTCTCGTCTACAGCTTCCCACCCAGCGCTCCGCGATGCCATTCTGCCAAGGACTGCGGAATGAAGTTCGCTTGGGAATAATCCTCGTGGTTTTCACCGCTGCGATCAGCTCGAACCCGAACTTCTGATCGCGATCAAAGATCAGGTATTTGTGAGACGCTTCAAATGGAAATGCCTCCCGCAGCTGCTGGATGATCCAACCGCCCGTCGGATGCTTCGTGACGTTGACGTGCAGGATGCGTCGACGATCGTGGCTGATGATGAAGAAGCAGTAGTTATGCTGCGCGCGGCATAAGTACTGGCATGCCGTATTGCCGATTATGCCGACTCCTTGCCGGAGTCATCGGCTGGGAGGAGCTCGAATAGTCTTCAGAGTCGGCATAATCAGAGGCCTTCCAAGAAGCTCAGTGGCTTGTTACAAGGGCGCCGGCTCTTGAGCGGGAACTACGCCAAGCTCTCGGAGATAATCGAGAAACTGCTGGAGCGTTTTTTAAATCGCCCCTCTGAACTCGCTGCCTGTGTTTGACCTCACGAGTCGCTCATCAAGATGAGTAACTGCGAGTCCGGTTCGTCTCAACCACTGCCCCCAAACGATCCAGCAACGATAATTTGTCGTGCACGGTCGCATCTGCATAGCCGTCCTCCAACAGGGATGTGACAAACGTCCGCAGGTGAGACCCCAACGGGTTGCCTTGAAGGCGTTGACCTGCTTGCAAAGAATCGTCCTGCATTGGTCTCCTCCGTTTCCTGGACTTACTGCCAGATCCGAGAAGACCGCAGGATTATGCCGAATGCAATTCGTGAGTAGAGCGAGGAATTTCGCGCAAAACAGCGGAAATGGGGAAGTCACTTGCCCGAAGTCGGCATAATCGGCAAAGCGGAATGCCAGTAGAGCACGCCGAACGTGATGGTTGGCACCGGGAAGAAATCCATGGCCGCAATCGCTTCCCGATGGTTGCGAAGGAAAGCCAGCCAGCGCTTGGCCTGGTCAGGACCTCTCGGCGCCCGCTTCATCGAACGGGAGATGGTTCTCTCGGAAAGATCAAAACCGAGCATGCGGAGTTCCCCATGGATCCGCGGCGCTCCCTAGGTTGGGTTATCGGCAACCATCTGGAAGATCAATTCCCGAATCCCCTTCGGCGTCTGTTTCCTTCCGACCTGTCTCTGGACTCTGGAAATTAGCCTCCAGTACATACGAAAACCTGCCCGGTGCCAGCGGACGACAGTTGTAAGCTGCTTTCTTGAGCGATTCTATCCAAATGTAATTCTTCAATGATCCATGTCATTTCGACGAAATAGAGACGCCCGCAGTACTCGAAGTCGTGGTCATGAGCTGGACGAAATTCAATCGGCATTGGTCTATTCTGCAGCATTGACGCGATGGCCGGAAGTGATAGCGATTATGAAAGTCGCAATGCTTGTCGCGAGCATTTTCTCTTCTTACCTCGTGTGGCCAGAGGGAAATCTTTGTTCCCGGATTTGGGGACGGATCGTCGGCAAACCTTCATCCGTCCGCAATTGTTGCCAGGCGCGGACTTGCCTTGACAGGGGCGGTATCGGCGGCCTAGGCTGCGAACCGACCAGCGGTCTCAGCAATCCAACTAAGGTGGAACGAATGACAAGAGCGCTGTTGGACGAGCGAGCAAATCGCGCCAGAGTGCGTTCCCGGAGGCTGCTAGCCTGTTGCTTCGTGGCCCTGACGATCTTGACTCCGGCCGGAGTAAGTGCGGCCGACCGTTACGAAGTGATCATCGAGCGAGATGTAGAGGCGAAGATGCGTGATGACATCATCCTGCGCGCAGATGTTTGCCGGCCAAAGGCGGACGGCAAGTTTCCGGTGCTGTTAACACGCACGCCATATGACAAGAGATGGAACGCTGATATTTGCCTGAAGGCGGCGGCCCGCGGGTATGTGGTCGTCGCACAGGACGTTCGGGGGAGATATGCATCGGAGGGAGAATGGTATCCGTTCAAGTACGAATCGCAGGACGGTTACGACACGGTGGAGTGGGCGGCTGCGCTTCCTTATTCGAACGGGAAGGTCGGCATGTTCGGCGGCTCTTACGTGGGTGCGACGCAGTATCTCGCCGCGATCGCCAGGCCGCCTCATCTGGCGGGGATTTCCCCCGACGTCACGGCGTCCAACTATCACGATGGCTGGACCTATCAGGGCGGCGCGTTCGAGCAATGGTTCGACGAATCGTGGACGACGGGACTGGCGGAAAACACCATGAAACGCCGAGCACAGTCAGGCAGCGACGCGCTCGGCTGGATACAAAAGCTGCCGTTGTGGTCGTATCCCGTGCGCGAAGCACCCTCAGCGGCGGGGCTGGCTCCTTATTTCACCGACTGGCTGGCGCACCCGGACTATGACGATTATTGGAAGCGCTGGTCGATCGAAGATCACTATTCGCAGATTCAAGTTCCCGTCTTCAGCCTGGGCGCGTGGTACGACATTTTTCTGGGCGGGACGCTGAAGAACTATGCAGGTCTGAAGAAAGAGGCAGGGACGGAGGCAGCACGTCGTGGCCAGCGCCTGAAGATCTATGTGGGCGGACACGCAGGTGGATCGGAGGATCGAAAGGTTGGCGCAGTTGATTTTGGAGACAAGTTGCCGTTCGATCTGGATGAAGCCGTGCTGCGCTGGTACGACAGCCTGCTGAAAGGGATCGGGAACGGATCAGATGAGGAGAAGTCGGTAAGAATCTTCGTCATGGGCAAGAACGGATGGCGCGACGAAGATGACTGGCCGCTGGAGCGCGCCAAGGCGACGCGGTATTACCTGCACTCGACAAAACCGGCGAACGGTCTGGAAGGAGGAGGAGCGCTGAGTACGGCTGCGCCTGCCGAGGAGAAACCCGACCAGTATGTGTACGATCCGAACGACGCGGTTCCTACGATTGGCGGACCGCTCTGTTGCCAAGCGCTGCCGACCGGGGTCGGCCCGCAGGACCAGCGGCCGGCGGAAGCCCGCGGCGACGTGCTCGTATTCTCCACGCCAGCGTTTACGCAGAGCATGGAAGTAACGGGTCCGATTTCGCTCGACCTTTATGTCAGCAGTTCTGCGGTGGATACAGATTTTACCGGGAAACTGGTTGACGTCTGGCCGAACGGATTTGCTCAGAATTTGACAGAAGGCATTCTGCGCTTGCGCTACCGCAACTCGCAGCAGAGACCGGAACTGGCAAATCCCGGGGAGATTTATCACATCAGCGTGGATCTGTGGGCGACGAGCAATGTGTTTCTGCCCGGACACAAACTGCGGCTCGAGGTTTCGAGCAGCAACTTCCCGCGATTTGATCGAAACCTGAACGCGGGCGAGGATCAAGCGCGTGGAACGCACATGGTTAAAGCAACCAACGTCGTTTACCACGACAAATCCCGCCCTTCGGCACTGGTTCTCCCGATTGTGCCGTAACCGGCAAGATTCGCCGCATGGAGCGCTCGCGGACCGTACTATGCCGGTTCTCGGGAGAATTGTCGGCAACTCGGGTGCGCCGTGAAAAGGCGGTGGTCCAGGGTCGAAAATCACTGTATTTGTGCTGGACTGGTGTGTTGAGGATTCGGTGGTTCGATCCGATAGCCGAGGCTTCGCAGTTGCCGGATCATTCTCGCGGTGCGCCTTTGCTTCGATTGTTTGGTGACGGCTGGGCCCCGTTCTTCGTAACGGACTCCCTGGTGGGCGGAAGAGATCGAGGTCAGCGTGCGTCGTAAATGAGGGGCTCCTGTCTGAAAGGGCAGGAGCCTTCTTGAGTTTGATAGCGAATTGATAGCGAATCTCTCTTGACAGAGCCAATACATCTGTTAAGAAGGAAGCTCCGGCTGGAAAGGGTATTCCTGCAGAGCCCAGCCCATGTATTTCCCACCCCGGCTAATTCAACTGAGGAGTTCACTATGGCAAATTTGGTACCCCGTGACACTGTCTTTCAGGATCTGTTTGATTTCCGGAGAAATTTCGACCAAGTTTTCAATCGTTTGTTACATAGCCATTCAGCCCGCGAGGAGTCCACGCTCGCGAATGAATTCACTCCCGCAATCGAAGCGTTTATCGATAAAGACGATAAGAAATTCCATTGTGAAGTGATGCTGCCGGGCGTTGACCCCAAAGATGTTGATGTCCAGGTGCATGGCAACACACTGACGATCAGCGGCGAGCGAGCCAGCTCGCGCGAAACCAAGGAAGCAGATTTCCTGCAGAGGGAGATCAGCTACGGATCTTTCATGCGCAGCCTGGTGCTACCTGAGGGAGTGGATAAAGACAAGATCTCCGCAGAATACCGGAATGGTATGTTGGAGATCACGGCTCCGATCGCCGCTGCCTCGTTACCCAAGAGAGTGGAGATCAAGTCTCTGCCTGCATCCAGGGCAGCTTCCGCTTAAAACACCATTTCACCGTATTGGTCCGGCCCCCAGCCCCGGGCCTGCGGCCTTCATGGTTTCACGGGTTATCTATCCGAGCCAAAGTCCTTCTGAGTTTATCCTTTATGTTTTCCGATAAACTCCACGTGTGATGGCATATTCCACCGATTGCCTTTATGTCTCCGCCGCTCTTTAACAAGGCTTCAAGTTGTAAGCGATCAAACCTGCAAACCTGTGCGCCAAGCGTCCAACACTGAGGCTCGGTCGGAGGTTGCGCTTGTCCGTGACAAGCATCACATAAACCAGAGCGATGAGCAGAGTGGTGAATTGGAGGCTGAGCTGAGGGGAGGAGCTAGGATTGACGCACTCGTCCCGGAGATGCAGGATGATGCCGGAGGTTGGTCATGCCCCAGACACAATTGAAACAGGATTATGCTGTGATGACTGTTTCCTGCGGGAACTGCCAGCAGGAGCAGCTAGTTCATGTACAGGCTCGCACCGGAACTTGGTCAACGGCTCATCAGTCTGTTGAGTGCCTGAGGTGCGGTCAACACTTTGAAGTGATGCTTCCCGACGCCATTATCGGCGGTCCATTTCTACCGCCTCACATCTCCGCACCCCAATGAGGATGGCGACAGATCGGACGGGGGGCTTTGGCCGAGGAGTTTCGATGCTTACCGAGTTTTGGCACCGGTCTCGCGCAAGACAGAGGCGTATTCTCTCAGAGGTGGGACAGATCGAGTTGGCAGTGGAGCGAGAGAATCCTCGAAAGTCCCCCGAAATAATCCGCGATTCACAAAACAAGCTTGCTAGAGTTCTTATCGTTTGCGCCACCATCATTATTCTTATCGGAATAAATTGGTTCCTCTTACGTACTCCTTAGTAACGCAATCTTGTTTCTAAACGAGGGGATGCCCGCGCTTACCAGAACGAACATCCCACGTCAGGGACCAACACGGATTTCCCCGGAATCTAGCACTGCGTTTTGCCGGAGTCCACGCCTACCTCTCTGCCTTATGACGGTTGGTTGACTTCGGCTCGGTGATGCCCAGAGCAGAAAG
>CAWBVH010000027.1:0-75259 GCA_963792145.1 Candidatus Acidiferrales bacterium | reverse complement strand
CCAAGCCAAGCAGCGAAACGTGCCGGTTGTTTTCGTCAGCGGTCGCATTTCCGAAAAGTCTTTCGCCCGCTTTCAACATTACCTTCGCGTGTTTGGTTTTTATCTGAAGCCCTTCCTCGCCTCCGCTCTTTCCAACGCTTCCGCCTTCCTGATGCAGACTCCTCAGGACGCCGAGCGTATGCGCACTCTCGGCGCGCCCGCCGATCGAGTCACCGTCAGCGGCAATCTCAAGTACGACATGGAACTGCCCGCCTCCACGCCGCTTGCCTCCTGGCTAGGTGAAGAATCCAAGCGCCGCGGACGTTGGCCTGTGATCGTCGCCGGCAGCGTCGTTGCCACCGAAGAACCTCTCTCGCTCATCGCCTTCGGCGTCGTTCAGGGCGATTTTCCGAAAGCTCTTCTCGTCCTCGCACCGCGCAAGCCAGAACGCTTCGCTGCCGCAGCTGAATTCATCGACGAATCTCATCGCAAATTTATTCGCCGCTCCGAGCTCGCCATTCCCGGCCCAGGTATCTCCGGCAATGGTGCTGGCCGCGACATCCCCGATGACGTTACCGTTCTCCTCCTCGACAGCATCGGCGAACTTGCCTCCCTCTATCAGGTTGCCGACGGCGTCTTGGTCGGCGGCTCTCTCGTTCCCTCCGGCGGTCACAATATTCTGGAGCCGGCCGCTTTCGGCAAAGTCCCTGTCTTCGGCGACTCCATGGAAAATTTCGCCGCCATTGCCGCGCGATTCCTTGAAGCCGGCGCCGCTATCCAGGTTGACAATCCCGAGGACGCCGGCGTTGAGTGGATCCATCTCCTCAAAGATCAACAGAAAATGCAGCGCATGGGCAACGCCGCGCGGCAGTTGGTCGAATCCAGCCGCGGTGCTCTCGATCGTGCCTTGGCCGAAGTCGCCAAACAGTTGGGTGGTCCCGCGCGATGAATCTGGCGCCACTGGCGCGGGTAGTTCTTTGGCCGCTATCCGTCTTGTACGCCGCCATCGTGAAACTCCGTGCCTGGCTCTACGAACGAGGCATCCTCCGCGCCAAGCGATTGCAAACTCCCGTCATCAGTGTCGGTAACCTCACTCTCGGTGGCACCGGCAAGACCCCCATGGTCATCTGGCTCGTAGAACGTTTTCTCGCCCAAGGCAAACGCGTCGCCATTCTTTCGCGTGGCTACAAAGGCAGCGACGGCACCAGTGATGAAATCGAGCTCATGAAATCTCGTCTGGGCAATCGCGTGCAATTCGGCGTTGGCCCCGATCGCTACGCCAGCGGCCTTCGCCTTCAGCAAGCCGGCGTCGACATCTTCCTACTCGACGACGGCTTCCAGCATCTCCAACTCTCCCGCGACGTCAACATTCTTCTCCTCGATTCCTCTCGCCCCGCCGCCAACGACCGCCTCCTTCCCGCCGGACGTCTTCGCGAACCGCTTTCAGCCATGTCTCGCGCCGATGTCCTCGTTTTCACTCGCACCGAAACCAATCCCGGCACCGACACCGCCATCGGCAAGCTCCAGAACGCCGCTGTCTTCGCCGCGCAAACTCGCTTGCTCGGCTTTCGCAAATTCCCCGCAGCATCACAAAATCTTCTCTCCACCTCCGAACTTGGCGCGGGCCCGTTCTACGCCTTTTGCGGCATCGGCAATCCTGGCGCCTTCGTCGCTGACCTCGAACACTGGGGACTCTCCATCGCCGGAAAGCAAGCCTTCGCCGATCATCATCGTTATTCCGACTCCGAAGCCGCCGAACTCCTCGAATTGGCCCGGCACGCCGACGCAGTTGCGCTCATCACCACAGAAAAGGACGCTCACAATCTGCGCGATATCGACTTCCAGGATTTTCCCGTGTACATCGCTATCATCGATCTCGCTGTGCTTCAGGAAGATGCCTTTCTCGCGGCCATCCAGCAGCAACTGGATTCCCGCCCGAGGCCCGCATGAAGATGCTGATCCGCGCCACCAACTGGGTGGGCGACGCCATCCTGGCCCTCCCTGCATTGCGCGCCGTCCGATCCAAATTTCCTGACGCACACATCAGTATTCTCGCTCGCCTCTATGTTGCGGACATCTATCGCGGCCAAGGCGTCTCCGACGAACTCATCGCCTACAATCCCATCGGTGAACACCGTGGCTGGTCCGGCCGCCGGCGCCTCATTTCGGACTTACGCTCGCGCCGCTTCGATGCTGCGTTGTTATTGCAGAACGCCTTCGACGCCGCTTGGCTCGCCTGGCGCGCCCAAATCCCCCAACGCATCGGCTACGCCCGCGATGCTCGCAGGTTGCTACTCACCAAAGCCATCGCCGTACCCAAGCCCGGCGAAATTCCGCCCCACGAAAAGTTTTACTACCTCGAACTCGTTCGTCGCGCCGGCTGGCTCGACACCCTGCCGCAAGTCGACCATATCGATTTGCGAGTTTCCGATTCCGCCAGGGTCCACGCCGCGCAAGTCCTGATCGACGCTGGCGCACGCCCACACGCTCGCCGCATCGCCATCGGCGCGGGCGCTTCTTACGGTTCCGCAAAATGTTGGCCACCCGAGCGCTTCGCCGAATGGGCCAACCGCTTTCTGGCGCACAACGACGCTGACGTCATCCTCTTCGGCACCGCCGCCGAGGCGCCCGTCTCCAACGCCATCGTCGCCAACATGCATCGCAAGCCCATCGACCTGACCGGCAAAACCGCCATCGCCGATCTCCCCGGCTTGCTTTCGCAGTGCCACCTGTTTCTGGGCAACGATTCCGGAGCGATGCACGTCGCCGCTGCCGTTGGTTTGCCAGTCGTCGCGGTTTTCGGTCCCACCGATCCGTTCGGCACCGCTCCCGTCACCCCGCGTTGCACCATCGTGCAGCAAAAGCCCTATTGCAACCCTTGCTTCCTCCGTCGTTGTCCCACCGATCATCGCTGCATGAAACAGGTCACACCGGAAATGGTCGAAGCCGCCACAAACCCGTGGCTCGCGGTCTTGCCAACTTGAATCCCCTGCACGGATTTCGTATCGTGACCTCTAGCACTTTCTCGATCTTGCTTGCTGTCGCGGTTGTTTTCGTAGGACCGCCTTCGGGGTGAACCGCAAGCTGCTCAGCCGTTCCGTATTTGCTTGCTGTGCAACCCGGCTTTAGCCGTTGAGGGCTGAACTGTTCTATCCGTCTTTCTAAGGTTTGCGATGAAGCGCACAAAAAAACAAACAGTCGCCTCACCTGCTGTCGACCTGGTCGCACTCGCCGAGATCGCGGAACGTTTTCCCTCTCGCACCATCGTCCTTCTCGGCGATTTTGTTGCCGACGTATTCCAATACGGCGAAATTACTCGCGTCTCACGCGAAGCTCCCGTCCTGATCCTCCGCCATCGCGAAACACAAATCGTTCCCGGAGGTGGCGCCAACGCCGCCAACAATTTCGCCTCCCTCGGCGCCAAGGTCATCCCCATCACCGCCGTCGGCGACGATGACGCCGGCGTCCGCCTCATCAACGCTTTCCGTGAACGCCACATCGACACGTCCCGCATCGTTCGTGCCAAAGGCTGGACCACTCCCACTAAAACGCGTTTCCTCGCTGGCTGGGCCCACACCGTCGCGCAGCAGGTTCTCCGCGTCGACTATGAACCCACCCATCCTCTCTCCGAAGCCGATCGCAAGAAATTACGCGCCGCCCTCCTGGCAAAAATCGCTCGCGCCGACGCACTGGCCATCTCCGACTACGGCCTAGGCATCGTCAATCTCCAAGACCTGCGCACCGCCATTGGCCGCATCAAAAAAGACATTCCCATCACTCTCGACTCCCGCTATCGCCTCACCGATTACAAGCGCGCCGGAATCACCGCCGCCACTCCTAACGAAGCGGAAATGGAAGCTCTTCATCACACCGTCATCGGCAAAAATCTCACCGAACTCGAACGCTGCGCCTCCACTACTCTCAGCGATCTCAAGCTGCGCTCCCTCCTCGTCACTCGCGGCAAGGACGGCATGGCTCTCTTCCAACAATCTTCTCAGCCCGCTCACATCCCCATCTACGGCAGCGATCAAGCCGTCGACGTCACCGGCGCCGGGGACACCGTCCTCGCCGCCTACACTCTCGCTCTTTCCAGCCGTGCAACTCCACTCGAGGCTGCCCACATCGCAAACATTGCGGGTGGCCTGGTCGTCATGAAACGCGGCACGGCCACCGTTTCTCGCGCCGAACTCCTCGAAGCCATTCACAATTCCGCTTCGGAGACGACTGCCTGATCCATGCGCCGAGCCCAAACCAAAATCGTCCCTCGCCACGAACTTCGTGCCTTGATTCGTGAAGCCAAGCAAGCTGGCAAGCGCGTCGTTCTCGCCAACGGCTGCTTTGACACGCTCCACGTCGGCCACATCCGCTACCTCGAAGGCGCTAGGCTTGAGGGCGACATCCTCGTCGTCGCCGTGAATTCCGATTCCAGCCTTCGTCACCTGAAAGGCACTGGCCGCCCGATCCTCAACGAGCAAGCCCGTGCTCAACTCGTCGCCGCAATTCGCGCTGTCGACTTCGTCCTGGTTTTCTCTGAACCCAACGTGGAAAAGTTGCTCGAGGAATTCCTTCCTGACGTTCACGCCAAGGGCACCGACTACACGGCTCGAAACCGTCCCCGAACGCGCCGTTGCCGATCGCCTGGGCATCCGCGTTGCTATCGTTGGCGACCCCAAGAGCCACTCCACGCGCAATTTGCTCGCTTCCGTTCGCAAGGCTCCGCATGCCTGAGAAGCGCTTCCTAGTAGTCCGCCTCGGCTCACTCGGCGATATTGTTCACACTTTTCCGGCCGTTGCCGGTCTACGCCAGTCTTTTCCCTCGTCTGAAATTGTCTGGCTCACTCATCCCCGTTTCGTCTCGCTCGTCGAGTCCAGCGGCTTGGCCTCGCAAATCTGGCCCGTCGATTCGCGCGACCTCGGCAGTGTTCGTCGCGTTCTAGCCAAAATCTGTTCGCAAGCTTGGGATGCCGCCATCGACTATCAGGGCCTCTGGAAGTCTTCGCTGCTTCCGTTCCTCGGCCGCGTCAATGTACGCATCGGCTTTTCCTCATCAACGGTACGCGAGTACGGCGTTCCCATTCTCTACACCGACCGCGTCGTGTGCCGAACGCAACACATCGCCGATCAAAATGGCGAACTCACCCTCCGCGCCGGCGCATCCACCGCGGTCGGGAATGTTTCTCTCCGTGTCCCTTCTTCCGACGAAACCTCAGTCCGCGAGCAATTGACCAAGGATCGCGCCGCTCGCTACTTAGTCCTCAGCCCCGGTGGTGGCTGGCGCTCGAAATGCTGGCCCGCCGACCGTTTTGGCCAGCTTAGCCAGAAAATCCGCGACTCCCTTGGAATTCGCTGCATCATCAACTATGGCCCAGGCGAAGACGCCCTCGCCTCCGCCGTCAAATCAGCCAGCGGCAATTCTCAGCCGCTCATCTACGATGGAGAACTCGGCGAACTCATGGCTCTTTTGCGCAACGCCGTCTGCATCGTTGGAGGCGACACGGGCCCGCTCCACCTCGCCGTGGCCCTCGGCACTCCCGCCGTCGCCCTCTTCGGCCCCACTGACCCCGCCCGCAATGGCCCGTATCCTCCTAAGGAAATCGTCCTGCGCAGCCCCAAGGCTGTTACCACCTACAAGCGCCGCGAATCCACTGACCCATCTTTTTTGGATCTCTCCGTCGATCAGGTCTTCGACGCCGTGCAACGCCGCCTCGGAGCGCTCTCGTGACCGCCGCCGACTTCTTCGCGCGCTGGCGCGTTCGCCTCGGCTATCTTCTGGCCATCGTCGTGCTTTTCCTCGCGCGTCCCACGTTCCACTCCATTCTTCTCGGTGCCGCCGTCGGCTTCTTCGGCCTCATCATTCGCGCCTACGCCGCCGGTTATCTCCACAAGCAGGAAGTCCTCACCGTCACCGGCCCCTACGCCCGCACCCGCAATCCTCTGTACTTCGGCAGCAGTCTTCTCACCCTCGGCGCTGCCATCGCCATGCATTCCTGGATTGTCGCTGCCTTGCTGTTCCTCTCTTTCGCCCTGGTCTATTCCTTCGTCATGCGCCGCGAAGAAAGTGAACTCCGCGCAAAACACGGCGCCGCCTTCGATTCCTATGCCGCCGTGGTCCCCCTCTTTTTTCCAAGCCTCAGAGTCGCACCGCGACCAGCCTCATCCGAATCCCGCTTCTCCTGGTCCCAATACAAAAAAAATCACGAACACCAAGCCGCCCTAGGCTTCCTTCTCCTCCTTCTCCTCCTAGTAATCATCTGGCGCATCCACACCGCCTAGCCCGCCCATCGCCGCACGTATTCTTCGTGCGTGCCGCACCCTTGGTTTCTAAGGGTGCGGCTTTCTTCTTGGGTCATCTTTGTCTTGTTTTGCTCTGGTCGGAACCGTCGGGTGCCCCGCACGCCGTCGTTGTGTGGGGTTCATTGCTTTGTAGGCCAGACACACCACGGCCGCAACACTCAAAATTGCCGGTATCACGAACAGACCCGGATTTATGTGGGCAGCAATCTGCGCTTGCAGGGCAAGCACTATGCCGCCACCAAATGCCGCGGCAAGCGCTACGGCCGGTATCTTCATGAACTTCTTCGCAACCTCACCAACGCTTCGATGTGGAATGTCTGCGGAAACAAATCAAATAAGTCCACTCTCTCAATCTCGTAGCGATGCGTCGCCGCCACTTCGCTTGCCGGTTTTCGTTCCGACCCCGTCAGCACCGCCAGGTCTCTTGCCAACGTCGAGGGATCGCACGAAAGATACGCGATTTCCGCCGCACCCAAATTCGCCAGTCGCGCGGCCACGTCAGCTCCTAGCCCCGAACGGGGCGGATCCAGCACCACAAACTCCGGCGTCTCCTGCTCCTTCTTCAGAAATTCCTCAGTGTGCTCGTTATTCGACACCACCTGCACCCCAGCCGCTTCCGCGTTCGCCTGCAGGTCGCGAGTCGCCGCCAGATTCGCGTCCACGCTCACCACTCGCTCAAATCTCTTCGCCAGCGGCAGCGTAAAGAATCCCACTCCGGCGTATAGGTCCAGCGCGTACCCGCCCTTCGCGCCCTCCAGCACCGTCTTCATCAAATCCTCAATCAGGAATCGGTTCACCTGAAAAAATGACAAGTGGCTGACCCGAAACGAAAACGTTCCGGCCTTGTGCTCCAGGTAACCCGGCCCCGTCAGCTCAAACCGGTTTTTGCTCTGATCGAGCAACAGCAAACTCTCCAGCCCTGGCAAAACCGCCCGAAACATGGCGGTCAGATCCTTCGCCGGCTTCGCGAACCGTTCGAACGCTACGTTCAGTGCCAGTTTCGCGTCCCCGGAATCGACGAACGCCTCCACCTCCAATATTCCCGGGGGCAGGGAATTCGCCCTCGCCAATTCCTGCAATTGCCCAAACGCCTTCGCCAATCCCGGCGACAGCACCGGGCACTCATCAATCGGCAGAATCCGCGCGCTCTCCGGCAAAAAATATCCAAACGCCCGCGGCATGGCATCGCGAAACGCCCACTGCGCGCGGTTGCGGTATGCAAACGGTTCGGCCGTGTGCTCCTGAATCTCGCCGGTCCAGTTCACGCCTCCCAGCCGCGACAGCGTTTCCCTTAGGATCTCTCGCTTCTGGCGAACTTGTTCCGCAAACTCAATGTGCTGGTAGTGGCAGCCGCCGCACACGCCAAAATGCGGGCACCTTGGCTTGATCCGCGCCGCCGACGCCTGCTTCACTTCCTCCAGTTTCGCGTGGATCAGGTTCTTCTTCCGCGTCCCAATCGACGCGCGCACCTGCTCCCCCGGCAACACGAACGGCACAAACACCGTGTTCCCCGCGGCGTGGGCCAAGCCGTCTCCCTTGTACAGCAACTTCTCAATTGATAAGAGTAACTCATCAGCCATAATTGTCCTGTTCCCTTGTAATAGCCCGCGGCCGCCGCAGTCGTTCGTCGTCCCATCAGGCGAAGTAGTAAAGGCTCACACGCGGCAAAAGATATTCGTCCAGCAATCGTTTCTGCAGATACTGCCTCTCCACCATCCCCAATTGCGCCGCTTTCATTTTGCGCCGGTACGCCGCCAGTTGCGAGTCCACCTCGCGCCTCGCCTTCAACATTAGTTCTTCGCTTGCGTGGGTCAGCACCGCCGCATGCAATTTGTCGTCGATGATCGTCAGCCGCCGCTCCAGGTCTTCCAGATCCATATTCCCCGGCATGTCCAGCACCAGGTGCACTCCCGCAAGCGTTTCCCTTACATTCTCCAGCACCGCCGCCAGTTCCGGTTGACACTTCTTGCAGCGTTCCGCCGCCTTTGCGATCTGCTCAGCTTTTTTCTGCACGTGCGCGCGCAATTCCTCTCGGGAAAATATCTCCGTCGACGCAGCCTTTCCTTTGGGCACCGCCCCCGCGGCTGCTTCCTGGCTCTCTTCCGCCGCCTCCAGCACCGCGTCCGTACAGTACGCCAGGTTCTTCAGAGTTTTTCCCGCTCCACGTCGAGAACGCTGGTAACTCTCAAACGCCCGGTCAATTCCCTTCAGCGCGGCCTCCAACGGCACTCCCGCCTTCTGCCACGTTTCCATAATTGCCCAATCCAGCGGCGACACCAGCAAATGTGCGCCACGCTTCTTCCAAAAATATTCCTCGATCTCCGTGAAATAGTTGAAATAGTTCCAGTCTTCCATAAGTGGGCGGTGCTGCTATGCGCTCGCTCTAACGTGAGCGCTAGCGTTGCGCTTTTTTCGTTCCGTGCGTTCCTTCGTGCTCGGCAGCCCCGGTGCGTGGCTCCCTGTGTCCCTCGTGATGCTGATTCTTTTCCCAAATCAATCGCAATCCCGTCAGCGTCAAAAATTCATCGATATGCTGTATCTGTTTCGACCCCTTTGCCACCAGCCGCGCTTGTCCTCCAGTTGCCACCACCACTGCGTCGCTCTTCAGCTCCGCCTTGATCCGCGCCAGCATGCCATCCACCATGTCCACGGACCCGTAGTACAGTCCCGCCTGCATATGCGTTACGGTATTTGTTCCGATCACTTTTCCCGGGTCTTTGATCTCGACTCGCGGCAACCTCGCCGTTCTCGTAAACAACGCCTCCGAAATGATGCCGATCCCCGGGGCAATTGCTCCGCCCAGGTATTCGCACTTCGCCGAAATCACGTCAAACGTAATTGCCGTCCCAAAATCCACCACGATGCACGGCCCGCCATACTTTTGGAACGCCGCCACTCCGTTGACGATTCGGTCCGCGCCCACCTCCATCGGGTTGTCCACCAACACCGCCATGCCGGTCTTCACGCCGGGTTCCACGAACAGCGCCTTCCTCCCCAGATACACCCGCGCCATTTCCGCCAGCGTCCAATTTACCGGAGGCACTACCGAGCTGATCATCACTCCCGCGATCGCCTTCTGATCTAGATTCGCCAACGACAGCAAACTCCGCGTCAACACTCCATACTCATCCACGGTCTGCGCGTGTTCCGTGGTCAGCCGCCAGTTCGCGATCAGCTCCTCCCCGCGAAACACCCCCAGCACGGTATTAGAATTCCCCACATCAATCGTCAGCAGCATCTAGTATTCCCAGTCCAGAAAATTTCCCGCCCAACCGTCATCTTTGTTCCCGCTGTTGTTCTTGTCGTTGCCCTTGCTCTAGCCTCTGTAGCGGCGGCTTTACGCCGCCAGCTTGGGTTCGCCTTTGTAGGAACCGCCTTCTGAGTCGGTCCGCCAACTCAAATGCTTGGCTACCGTTTTTTCTTTGTTCACTGCCTGCCCTCAACTCTCACGCCCGGCCTGAAATGTCCCCGTGCCCGTAAGCCTCACGCCCTCTCTAGGGGGTCGGACCTTTAGGTCCGACTTAAACCGTTGCCAAAATGGGGCTTAGCCTCTGCGGACTCTCAACCTTGCATCCGCACCACGCCAAATTTACCGTACCTCCGTCACATCCCCCGCAATTACGGTAACCACCGCCCCTTCTTCCTTCCTCACCTGCAACAATCCCTCCGCCGTCAATCCGGTCGTCGTTCCAATGTACGCTTCGCTTCCTGTATCCACCCTTACGCGCTTTCCCTTCGCGAAATTCGACAAGCTCAAAAACCGCTCGGTCACAAATCCCGGCCCTTCCCGCAAAAACCGATTGTAGTCGGTCTCGAATTCCCTCAGCAACCGCACCAGCAATTCCAACCTCGAATGTACCTTGCCGCTTTCCATCCGCAACGACGTCGCAATCGCCGACAACTCCGCTGGAAATTTCTCCTGATTCACATTGATCCCCATCCCCACGATCACAAACCGCACCGAGTTTGCTTCCGCGTGCATCTCCGTCAGGATTCCCCCAACCTTCTTCCCGTCCAACAGCAAATCATTCGGCCATTTCAATTCCGCGCTCAACCCCGTCTGTTCCTTCACCGCCGTGTACGCCAAAAGCCCCGCCATCATCGTCAGCAGCGGCGCTTGCACCGGCGCCAGCCGTGGCCGCAGCAAGAACGTCACATATATTCCCGCTCCTCGTTCGGAATGCCAGTTTCGCCCTGCTCGCCCTTTGCCCGCGGTCTGTTCTTCCGCCAGCACTACGGCACCCTCGGGCTCATTCGCGTAGCCCAGCTCCAGCGCCACGCGATTCGTCGAATCCGTCTTGAAAAAGTGGTAGAACCGCTTCCCGAACAGGTTTCCCTTCAGCCTTCCACGCAGCAAATCCGGCAGCAGAATGTCCGGCACTTTCTCCAGGAAATATCCGTGCGCCGTTTGACCCTTGACGCGCACGCCCAGCTCGCGCAATCGCTGCACCCATCGCCACACCATCGATCGCGACACGCCAATCTCGCGCGCGATCCTCTCGCCGCTGATCACGATGGTAGCGTTCTCCGACAGCAGCGTTAGCAGCGCTGCCAGTCGTCGGTCGGTTGTTCCTGGTAAAGACGGTGGTTGCGGCATCAGCCCTGGCTCTGCGGTTCAACTGCTAATCCTACTTTTCCTTGATGCTCTCCACAAGCAAACTTAAATCCGCGGCCTTCGCCGAATGGGTCAGTGCGCCCGACGAAAGGTAGTCCGCGCCGCTCCATGCGTAGGCCCGCGCATTCTCAAGCGTAATCCCTCCGGATATCTCCACAATGCACGACGCGCACACCGAGCGCACGATCTCCACGCAGCGTCGCGCTTCCTCCGGCGTCATATTATCGAGCAGCACCGATTCCGCCCCCGCCTCCAGCGCTTCTCGCAATTCCTTTTCGTTACGCACCTCAATCTGAATCGAAAGGGAACTGGCCTCCGCCGCCGATGGCGCCGACCCCACCGCCTCATACGCCGTCATCGCCCGCGGTTTCATCTGCGATGATGCATACGCGTGTGCCTGGTCCAACGCCGCCTTCACTCCGCCCGCCAGCGCAATGTGATTCTCTTTCAGCAGGATCGCGTCATACAGCCCGAACCGGTGATTCGCCCCGCCGCCCATCTTCACCGCGTATTTTTCCAATTGCCGTAATCCCGGCGCGGTCTTCCGCGTGTCCCGAATCCTCGCCTGCGTTCCTTTCAACTGTTCCACAAACCGCCGCGTCAACGTCGCTATTCCGCTCAGATGCCCCAGAAAATTCAGCGCCGTCCGCTCTCCGGTCAGTATGGCCGCTGCTTTGCCGGACAGCCGCAGCACGTCCTCGCCGTTCTTCACCACCTGCCCATCCGCGGCCCGCGATTCCATTCTCATGTGCAGGTCAAGCCGCCCAAACACCATTTCCGCCAGCGGCAATCCAGCGCAAACCAGTTCCTGCTTCGCCACAATATGCGCCTGCCCCGTTGCGCCAACGGGAATCGTAGCCGCAACCGTAGCGTCGCCGGCCCCAACGTCCTCCGCCAGCGCCCGCTCAATCACCTTCGCCACTTCTTCCGAATTCCAATCCATCTCTATCCTTGTACAACTAGAGACTGAAAAGCGGCGGCGAGCCGCCGCACTCCATACGAAGCATTTTCCGAAGCGAAGTTGCTACTGTCCCAGGCCGCAAGAAAAAAAGCAGATTCCTCGCTTCGCTCGGAATGAAAATGTGGGGCATTAGTACGGCGTGGGAGCCCGATAAGCATCGTGGGGAGTAGACTCTGTCGGAGCCAGGTACACGCGCCCCACCATGTTCTCCTTAATTCTCCAAACTCCGCAGCCGTTCCTGCACTTTCCTCAACTCCACCTTCTGCCCCGCCAACGTCTCTTCCATCTGCTTGATAATATTCTCCGGAGCCCTGCTACGGAACGTCTCGTTCCCCAACTGCTTTTCCTTCGATGCGATCGCCTTCTCCAGCCCTTCACTCTCTTTCTTCAATCGCGCCACTTCTCCCGCCGCATCCACGGTCTCTGCCGCATACGGTATCCGAATATCGAACGCCGCGGTCGACCGCACTCCTCCGCCACCCTCCGGCAATTTCCCTTCAAGCACGCGCAACTCCGTCAGAAACGTCAGCCGCGTAATTCCTTCGCTGTTCGCTTCCACCACCGCTCTCGCACCGGCAGCTGCGCTAGAAAATTCCGCCGCCACTTTTTTCTTATCCAACTTCATCTCCGACCGAATCGTGCGCAACGACTGAATCACTTCCTGCATCATTCCAAATTCCCGCAGCGCCTCGGCATTTTTCCACGAAGCACCCGCCTCCGGATAGCGGTCCAGCGCAATCGACTTGGCCCCGGCCTTCTGTGGCAACTGGTGCCACAATTCTTCCGTCAGAAACGGCATGAACGGATGCAGCAGCCGCAACGCCGCATCAAATCCCGCGAACAGATTCTTCCACGCCACCGTCGCCCGCTCGCGGTCCGCGCTCTGCAACTCCGGCTTCACCCATTCGATGTACCAGTCGCAGAAGTCTCCCCAGAAAAATTGATACACGCCTTGCGCCGCTTCGTGGAATCGGTAATCCTCCAGTGCAGCATTCACCGTCTCGACCGTTTCCGCCAGCCTCCCAAACAGCCAGCGGTCGATCAGCGGAACCTCTCCCTTGTACGCGTAGGGTGCTTGCTCGCGCACCGCCGGCGCTGCCAACTCCTCCAGTCCAACTCCCGCCTGCTCGAATTTCTCCAGGTTCACAAATAAAAATCGCGCCGCGTTCCAGATCTTGTTCGCAAACGACCGCGCCCCCAGCAATCGGTCGTCCGTCAGCACGATGTCTGTTCCCGGCGCCGCCATCGACGCCAGGCAAAAGCGCATCGCATCCGTTCCGTATTGCTGATTCAGAGCCACCGGATCCAGTCCCGTGCCCTTGGACTTGGACATTTTCTCCCCGCTCGGCGTGCGCACGAGCGAATGCAGATACACTGCGCGAAAGGGAACTTGCCCCGTAAAATGCAGCCCCATCATGATCATTCGCGCCACCCAGAAAAACAGGATGTCGTACGCGGTAATCAACAAGCTCGTCGGATAATATCGTTCGAAATCCGCCGTCTTCTCCGGCCAACCCAGCGTCGAAAACGGCCACAGTCCGGAGCTGAACCATGTGTCCAGCACATCGGGATCCTGCCGCAGTTTGCTGGACCCGCATTTCGGGCACGTTTTTGGCTCTTCCCGCGCCACGATAATGTGCTTGCAATCGCCGCAATACCACGCCGGTATCTGGTGTCCCCACCACAATTGCCGCGACAGCGTCCAGTCCCGGATATTCCTCATCCAGTTCAAATATTCCGTTCGCCGGTTCTCCGGCACCATCTGGATATCGCCCCGCTCCACCGCCGCAATCGCCGGCTCCGCCAGCGGTTGCATCCGGCAAAACCACTGTGTCGAGATGCGTGGCTCCACAATCGTTCGGCTTCTCTCGCAGTGCCCGATCGCGTTGATGTGTTCTTCGATCTTTTCCAGATAGCCCTGTGCTTGCAGGTCTTCCACAATCTTTTTCCGCGCCGCGAATCGCTCCAGCCCCGCATACGCGCCCGCGTTCTCATTCATGTGCGCGTCGTCGGTCATTACGTCGATTTGTGGCAAGCCATGCCGCTTGCCCGCCTCGAAGTCGTTCGGATCGTGCGCCGGCGTGATCTTCACCGCCCCGGTGCCAAACTCGCGGTCCACCATCTCGTCGCCAATAATGGGAATTTCGCGCTTCATCAGCGGCAGCAGCGCCTTCTTTCCAATCAGGTGCTTGTACCGCTCATCTTCCGGATGCACCGCCACCGCCGTGTCACCCAGCATCGTCTCCGGCCGCGTCGTCGCCACCACCAGAAATTCCTGCGAGCCCACCACCGGATACTTCACGTACCACAGATGCCCTTGCTTCTCCTCGTGCACCACTTCCAGATCGCTCAGCACCGTCCGGCAGCCCGGGCACCAGTTCACAATTCGCTTTTCCCGGTAGATCAATCCCTCTTCATACAGGCGCACGAATACGTCCCGCACCACCGCGGACAATTCCGGCGACAGCGTGAACCTCTCCCTCGACCAGTCGCACGACTCCCCAATCTGCTTCATCTGTCGCTGGATCGTTCCGCCGCTCTCTTCCTTCCACTGCCACACGCGCTTGATAAACCCTTCCCGCCCCAAATCCCGGTAGTGAATCCCCTGATGCGACAATTGTCGCACTACCACGCGCTGCGTCGAAATTCCCGCGTGGTCCGTCCCCGGCAAATACAGGGTGTTGTACCCGCGCATGCGGTGCCACCGCGTCAGGATGTCGATCTCGGTGTGATTCAGCATGTGCCCGATGTGCAGCGACCCGGTCACGTTCGGCGGTGGGATCACCATCGAGAAAGCCGGCCCGGGCGCGCTGGGGTCGGCCTTAAACAGCTGTTCCTTCACCCAGAACTCCGCCCATCGCGGCTCAATCTGCTGCGGCTCGTACGCTTTGGCTATCTCTCGCCCCATCCCACCCTCATCTCCTAATCGTCCAGCGCAGACGCGCAAGGCGCACTCTCGTCCTGGCACGTTAATTCTTGAATATACGGGCACCTCGCCGCCCCGTCAATTTGCATAGACGGCTTGACTCCGCCAACTTGCGCATTCAAAACCGCCTACAGTAAGACCCATGCAGGCATTCGAGTTCGCGGACCGGATCGGAACGCGGTCCCTAGCTACTTTCCGGCGCAAAATAGGATTGCAAAATAGTAGATTAGCGCGGATTCTCGTTTGATTGTTCGACCGAAATGTCATTTTCTTCTTGACAGAATTAAAGGGTGGCCTACTATCTATGCATGAGTAAGATACAAAGCAACCACCAACTCCTTCGTCGACTCCTGAAAGCCACACGGTTCATGGTGCAGGGCGGATTGTCTGAGACCACTCGCCGCTGCGGCAACCGAAACTGCATTTGTCATCGCGACCCCGCACAGCGGCATGGCCCGCATCTCTACCTGACCTATCGCAGCGAAGGCAAAAGCTGCGCTTTGTATGTACCGCGCGAACATGCCGAGCAGGCTCGCCAAGCACAAGCGGCTTGGAAAGAGTTTTGGGACGTGGCGTGTGCGCTGGCCGCCAAGAACCGTGAACAACTGCGCGAGCACATGCAGGAGCAAGCGGCCCCGGCCAAGCGAAGGGCAGCCAATGGTTGAACTCCGTCATCACCAGCGGCTGGTGTGGGAGGGGTGGTTTCCGGAACAAGCACAAGGATGGTGGGAAGAGTGGATGAGGCAGGCCGATCAGGTGCTGGACGATGACGAGTTGTTGGAGGCCGTCTACCACGCCCAAGGAAAGCGCCGACCGAAAAGCCATTGTCGTGGGCGGAAGCAAACGCCGGCCGAGGTGGTGCTGCGTTTAGCGGTGTTGAAGCATGTGCGGAACTGGAGCTTTGAGGAAACCGAGCGGGAAGTACGGGCGAATGTGGTGTACCGACAGTTTACACGGATTGGAGCGGAAAAAGTTCCCGACGCCAAGACCCTTGGGCGGCTGATGCAAGCGCTGGGCCCGAAAGTGGTGCAACAGGTACATCAGCGACTGGTTGCCATAGCCCAAGAAAAGAAGGTCGTGCGGGGACGCAAGCTTCGCCTGGATACGACGGTCGTGGAAAAAAACATTCACTACCCAACGGACAGCAGTTTGCTCAGCGATGGCGCGCGGGTACTGACTCGCACGATGAAGAAGATTACGGAGCTGACCGGGCGAGCGGGGGCGAAGTTGCGCAACCGCATGCGCACGATCGGGCATCGGGCGATGGAGATCGCGCGGACCAGCCGCAGCAAGGGACCGCAAGTGCAGAAAAAGCTGAAGCAGGGCTACCGAAAGCTGTTGACCGTGACACGCAAGGTCGTCAACCAAGCGAAGCGTTTCCGGGAGGAGATCGCCAGCGGGGTGAAGCGCGCGAAAGACCACGACCAGAAATTGGTTCTCGCAGCTCTGCGGAGAGATTTGGAAACCATGTTGCCCCGCGTGCAACAGGTGATTCGGCAAGCCAAGGCTCGCGTGCTGGGTGGAAACGTCCATGTAGCGGGGAAACTGGTGAGTGTGTTTGAACCGAGTACGGAAGTGATCCGTAAGGGGAAAGCCAGCAAGCCGACCGAATTTGGAAAGATGGTTAAGGTTCAAGAAGCGGAGAACCAGATCATCACCCATTACGAGGTGTTCGAGAAACGACCGTATGACGCGGACCTGCTGGTGCCGGCAGTGTGCAAGCATGAGGAGCAATTCGGGCGTGTTCCTCAACTAGTAGCCGGCGACGCAGGGTTCTACTCTGCGGAAAACGAAGCCGAACTGCAAAAGATGGGCGTGAGACAAATCTCGGTTCCGAACCGCTCCACGAAGAGTCCCGAACGACGACGACATCAGAAGAAGAGATCCTTCCGTAGAGGCCAGAAGTGGCGAACGGGAGCAGAAGGTCGCATCAGCGTGCTCAAACGACGCCATGGATTGAATCGCTGTCGTTATCGCGGAGAGGCTGGCATGCAACGCTGGGTGGGCTTGGGGGTGATCGCAGACAATCTGATCAATATCGGTCGGTTCCTGGCAGTCACGAACAGCGGATAGAGATCGAGCCGCGAGCGGCGATCACCAAAAGGGGAAAGAGAAAAGATGGAGGCAAAATGGCAGCCCGGAAGGAACCCACGGGCTGGGTTCAGGGAATTGCTTCTCCTCGGTCCTTATTTTTGCGCCGGAAAGTAGCTAAAGGCTGTTGCAAAACCCTGATTTTCAAATTCTGTCGGTTCAGCCAGCAATTTCGTGGAGTTACGTCGGCTGGATGTTGCATTGAGCTGGTGGCCTTGGCTTGGCAGCTTGCCAAATTCCGATCGGCTCCTGTGGTCTAAGGGTCGCTGGCCGGGTGGACCAATAGATGCGAACGGTCCAGCGCGAACTGGATCGAATTCCATGCTTGTGAGAACCGCTGCAGTGGGCGAGCCGGACGCGACCTCTCTACATTGATCCATCCATGGTCCCGAGCCGGCAACCTGCAACGGGTGATTCAGGCCGGCTTGCTGACTGAGGCTGAGCAGCAGACAAACCAATGTCCAGCAGACGATGGTTAAAGTGAAGCATGACTTCATCGCGAATCGGCTTCGCGGGCACGCTGCAGATTGCGTTCCTTATTCAGCTCCGCCAGTTTTCGTAAACATTCCTGCATTTCTTGCCAAGCGGCAACCCCTTGGCGCGTGGCCTCTTGCGCTGCCTTGGGAACATAGTAGCCGGTAGTCTTACCTTTCTCCCCGCGGTAGCTCACGTTCAGATGCGGACCATGCTTGGGCCCGTCTCCTTGGCAGTGGCAGCCCACTTGTCCACAGCTGCGGTAAGTTTCCGATAGAGTTCCGAAAATAGCGATCTCTGCCAGACGTGCAATCTCGCCCAGCAGTTTGCGTCGTTGGGCAGCGGAATCAACCGGCCTGGCCATGGCTCCTCCTGTGCTTTTGATAGCGAGCGATGGAAAATAGATTCTTGGTAATCACACACCAGCCCACGTAGCGCTGAAATCCAGGGTCTCTTTTGTACGTGGCTCGCAACATCGAGAAGGGATGCTTCAGCGTACTGATGGTAGCTTCACAGCCAGCTCGCCAACGTAGCGCTCGCCGGAACCAGCGCTGCTTCTGCTGCTTGACCCGCTTGACCGAGAGAGGTCCGCGCGCCGGCAGCGCTACTTTCTTTACCC
Source organism: Candidatus Acidiferrales bacterium (assembly GCA_963792145.1). GTDB lineage: Bacteria > Acidobacteriota > Terriglobia > Acidiferrales > UBA7541 > Acidiferrum. The sequence continues at coordinate 57,300 of CAWBVH010000027.1, read as the reverse complement.
CTAGCTCTTGCGCCGCGCGCTCATTTTTGGCGGAGAAAAAACCTCGGTCGCCCGTAGCCATCTCTGGCGCTCGCCCGAAGCAAGCTTGATGATGTTGCAGGGCCGGCATCCAGGCCGTGTGATCGTCCGGATTGCCCTTGAGAACTTGGTAACCGCTCACGATGCCGTTTTCCACCTCGTCAATCCGCACCAGCCTACCAAACTCGTTGGGCTTGTGCGCTTTCCCTTTGCGAATCACTTCGGTGTGTGGTTCGAACAGACTCAACACTTTGCCTTGCACGTGGCAGTTTCCACCCCACACTCGTTCCTTGGTCTGCGTGATCACCTTCTCGAGCAAAGGGACGAAATGCCGCAGCTGCCCGATCTGTGCTTCTACCCGCAGGAGCTTGCCCACTACTTTCAGCCGTCCCTTCCCCCATCGTTGCACAACTTCGCTGGCCTGCCGCACCACGCCCCGAGTCAGCTGCACTAACTTCTGATAACTATCCCGCATCCGCTGTTGGTTAGCCTCGGTGAGGGACTTGGCGGCGCGGCTGATCTCCAACAAACGATGTTTCACTGCGCGCCCGTGATGCACCACCTCCAAAGCCCCGTCCTTACACTCGGCGGCGATCCGTATAAGACTGCGGCTGAGCACCCGGATGCCGTCGCCCAAAAGCGTGCTGTCAGTGGGATAGTGAACATTACTTTCCACGACCGTCGTGTCGGTGCGAAGTTTGCGTCCTTGCGCTACACCTTGCTCATGCGCCAGGCCCACCACACGCTGATGAATCTGTTCGGTGATCTCCGGACTCAGCAACGCGAAGGTTCGACTGAAGGTAGTGAAATCGGGTGTGGCTTCGGCATCGAAGCGGGTAAACCGCCGGTACACCAGGTTGCTGCGGAGTTCCCGTTCCAGATCGCGGAAGCTCCAGCCCTTCAGGTGCTTCATGACGCAGCAGCGCAGCAGGCGATCGGGGGCTATGCCGGGCCGCCCGGTGCGCGCCGAAGCGGGGAAGCGCGCCGCCAGACATTGCTGGACCAGCTCGAGTAAAGCGGGATCGTCCAGGAACTGATCGACAGGATCGAGCAAATCGTCTTTGAGCAGCGCAGCTTGCTTGGCCAAAGGGGAGTAGAAGAGCCAGGCTTGATGGGAGGAAGAGTTGATCATTACGTACTCGACTATATCGAGTAAGATAAAATTCGTCAAGGAAAAAATGAAGCCAAGACATTTTTCCCGGAAAATTGCGACTAAAGATGAGCGAACCAGCAGATCTGCCACGCCGTTGCGTCAGCTACCGTGTCAATACAAGGAGTTGAGGAGTGGGTTTTGCAACAGCCTTTAGCTAAGCTAGCCAACCCCAAGAACCCGCACACAGCAGCGGCGTGTGGGGCACCCAGCGCGGCGAGGCGCGACAGACCAGGAAAGTCGAGGCCCAAGAGGGAACAATGTATTGTGCCCCTACACGGAGAAGCGAGTCGCGGAGATAGCGTAGAGCTAAGCATTGAGTTGGCGGACACGTATAGATCCACCACGAGTCTGCAAACCAAAATGTAGCAGGGTTCTTACGACTTCTTGGAGTTCAATTCTTCTTGAATGATCGCCGCGATCACTGGCCTCAGGAATTCGTGCGTCATCTTCTTCAATACTTCCGGATTCATCTTATCGATCACCCGCGCCACTAGCGCGTCCATATCCGGTTTTGCCTCTTGCTCTTCCGCCGCCACGCTCTCGGCCATCTGCCCGAACATCGGCACCGGCTCTTCAACCGTTTCCGCCGCCGCAACATGCTCTTCCTCATCTACGGGCGCGGACTCCTCGACCACCGGGGCCGCCACTTCGTGCCCTACCTCAGCGAATTTCTCCGCAGGAAGCGCTCCTGCCTCCCACGTATTTTCCCAACCCTTGCTCTCTGTCGTTGGAACGGGAGCCGCTTCTTCTTCCTGCATCTCCGCAGCCGCTGGCGTTTCCTCGGCGTGGAAACTCTCCGTGGTCTGCCAACTCTCCGCCGGTTGCTCTGCTTCAGCCTCCGCCGCGGGAACCTCGTGGTGGCTGTGAACCTCAATCGGCGCCTCTGCGTACGCCAACGCAGAACTCTCCGTATGACTCTCGTGCTCTACAACATTCTCGTGGTGCCCCACCACCGTCTCGGGCTCCGATCCCGCATAGTGGCTTTCTTCTTCCGCCACCGGCGCCGCTTCTTCTACCTCCGCCGTAGCTTCTTCGACAGACGGCTCGGGTCCCACTGGCGCGGGCTGCTCGATCACTGCGGGAGCAGGAGGCTCCTCAACGGGTGTATCCCATGTCGCCGCCAACAAGGAAGCCTTCTTGGCCTCCGCATCCCATGGCGAAGACGTTATCGAGTACCACCCATTCGAAGGCTCCGCAGGTTTCAGCGGTTCTTCTGCCTTCACCGGCTCCCGCACTTGCGCCGCTGCTTCTTCTACGACCGCCTGGGCCTCGGCAACAACCTCAGGTTCTTTGCGCTCCGCCACCGCTTCTTCCGCGCGTGCCAATTTCTCTTCTACGCCCGCAGCCATCGCCGCCGCCCACGCATCACCTGAAAACGGCGCTAGTGCATCAGCGGGCTTCTCGAGCGTCGACACCGCCACCGCTGGCGAATGTGCGGGTTCTGCAAGCGAGGGTTCTTCGACTGCCGGCGTCCACCTGGAAGACTTCAGGCTTTCCGCCGGTGAAGCTCCGTGGAATGCGGCCTCGCGCCAGTCTGCAGTTTCTTTCGTTTCCTCCGCTGCGTCCTCGGGGCCTTCCTTGCGCCAACCGCCTCGTGGCGATTCTTCTTCCTCCGCCACTTCTTCCTCTTCGGTTTCCTCGGTGCCCCAGGTCCGTTCTTCGATCTCCTCACGGCCTTTCGGCATAAATGCTGCGTCGTCCTCCACATCCGGTGTCTGCAGCAAGCTGCCAAACGCCACGGGCTCGTGTCCGGCCGCGATTTTCACCTGCGCTGGAGGGGCAGGGAAGTCATCCAACGGTTCCGGCTCTGCCTCGACAATCTTGTGCGGTGCCGGTGCCGCCGCCTTCGGACTTGGCGTCAACATTTCCACCGCCGGACGCACCGGTTCCGGTGGCTTCTCCGCGTGCGCCGCCGCTCCAATCAACACACCCGCGCGTGCCAGCGCAGACTTCACCATCGAAATCAGTGGATCAGGGGGAACAAACGGCTTTTTCAGCACGCCATCGGCGCCGGAACGCTGCGCTTCTTGTTCATCCAGAGGATCAAACGCTCCAACCAGCAAAATCACGGGAATATGCGAAAATTTCGGGTCCTCTTTTACATAGCGGCAAACTTCATATCCATTCCTGACTGGCATGAACACATCCGCCAGCACCAGGTCCGGGTGAATGTCCGCGATCTTGCGCACGGCTGCTTCTCCGTTGCCGACCGCGACAACGTCTATACCCTGATCTTTCAGGGCCAGCCCTACCATCTTTTGGATATTACTGTTGTCGTCGGCAACGAGGATCTTAGCCACCGCACGTCCTCCAAATACCCCATGCGTTACACGGATGGAGATTCAAATCGTATTGGAGCACTCCGCTCCGATGGCGTCAATCTCCGCACCACGTAGGTGTGTCGGAAGTAGACATGCCGCGTTCTCAATCGCTTACCTGTACCAAAGGACCGGGTCCAGCTTGATTGTTGCTGGTCGACTTTGTGGCGCCCTCTCGATTCCTGCGCTGGTGCCGCAAACGACGCGGCACTCCGGTAGGGATGCCAAATCAGGAGAAGCAGTTGTCGCCGGATGTGGACCCTGGATGTTAAGGGTGCGGTGTTGTCTTGAGTTCTTTACTTCGCTACTTCATTGCTTCTTTGGGTCTTCTTTACCAGGGGATCAGCTTCTTCAACCCCTTCTTCTTGCTGCTCGATTCTTTCTGATTCGCCGGCGGATTCGTCGTACTTGCACCGCTCTTCGCCGCGTCGGTTGACGCCCCATCCGCTGCCGGTGTACTCGCCGCCCCGTCTGTCGCGGACGCGGCCGTCGTTCCATTTGCCGTGCCATCGGTGCTGGAACTCGCCGCCGGGTCGGTCGAGCTGCTCTCGCTCGCGGGCGCTGCGGACGTGTCTTCGCTAGCCCCGCTGGTATTCGTCGGTTGCGCTGGTGCTGGATCGCCCGGCTTCACGGTTTCGATGACCGCGTTCGAGCCTGGCGCACCTCCGCCATTCCCCATCGTCGACCCCTTGGCTCCTGCCAAGGTATCCGTTCCCGGCTGATCACTCTCCGCTTCCATCTGCGGCACTCCGCTCTTGGCCGCGGTATGAACATCCGGGCCGGGATGAAATATGCCCAATGATTTGTGGACCACGTTCTCTTTAGGTCGGGGCGCATTCTGCTCTGCCGTCATCCACTCCACAGCCTTCGGATCCGGCTGCGGAATCGGCATTCCAAACGCCTTCAATTTCTCTTTCGATCCGTCCACATATTTCGACAGCGGATAGTTCTTTATGATCTGCGCGTAGTAATTGCCCGCAATGTCTTTACGTTCGCTTTTCTCGAATACGTCCGCCAGCATCCACAGCGCCGTGTCGGTCTTGCTGTACAACGGATACCGCTTGGTCAGCGGGATCAATCGTCCCGCTGCTGCTCGCTTGTCTTGCTTCACGTAATAGTAGTACCCGATGCGAAACTGTCCTTCCGCAAGTACTTCCTGCACTTCCCGCAAATGCTGCTGCGCTTCCGGCGCCAGCGGATCCTTCGGATATTTTGTCAGGAATGTCTGGAACTCTTCTTCGGCGGCCTTGGCGTGCGCATTGTCCCGGTCCGGCTTGGGCATCTCGTTGAAATGGCACATGGCCACTTGCGCTTGCGCGTACGCGGCTTCCGGTAGGAACGGGAAAAACACGATGAAATCCTTATACCCGTTGACTGCCTGCGTTATGTTCGACGTCCCGCCCTCTTTGTAATACGAGTCCGCGATCGCCAGCTTGGCCTTGGCCAGATACTCGCTGTCCGGATAGGTATTGATCAGCGTCTGCAGGCTGAGGCGGCCAATTTCGTGCTTTCCGTGCTTGATATCCTCGATGGCCTTATCGTAGAGCTGCTTATCCGGCTCCACCGTGTTTGTCGTTTCGGTGGACTTGTCCACCTTTTTCTTCTTATGGAGAATCTGGGCGGAGCACTGGCTGGCCGTGAATCCCACCAACGTCAGTGCACAGATCAGAAGAAGCGCAAATCGCCGCACTCTTCACCTCTCATTTTGACAGTACACGCATCGATCCGGGCCGATGTTCCTCGATGGGTGGGCACCTCGCCACCGGCTTGGACCCTGTTAGTATAACCTGAACTATCGGACAGGTCGGACACCAAACTTACCCCTTCGTCCAGCCACCCACCCCCGCCCGGTGTGATGCCCCGGCCCTGGCTATAGGTTTTCTGCCCAATGTGCGGTTTATGTTGCAAATGGCGGACGGCCTCCCTGCTGCTGTGGACAAGCAAAAGGCCGCCCGTACGAGGGCTAACTAAGTGACAGAAAAGCCCTATCGGCGCGGCGATCACGACGAGGTAAGGGAATGGAGGCGTAAAGCCGCCACTACAAGGGCAAAGCCAAGCGAAAGCCCGAGAGACCCCGAGAGAAAATCCTCACCCCTGAAGGGGTGAGCTACAGTATTTGTTCAGCGCTGGCGCAAATTGATTTCGGCGATAAAATTTCCCACGATCGCCATGCTGATAAAAATCTCTCCCGCGCCGCTTCCACATTTTTTAATGTTTTGTAATATCATCCCCACTCTTCTCTAAGTACAATAACCTATTGCCTTTCGCTCCTCAGGGACGAAGGCCCACTCATGGACAAACGTAAATTTCTTTTTGTTTCTCTTTCTAGTTTGATTGGTGACATTGCCTGGCAGGTTCTCAAGGAAGGTCACGACGTCCGCTACTACATCGAAGCCGAAAAAGAGCGCGACATCGCCGACGGCTTCGTTCCCAAATCGAGTAACTGGGAAAAGGACGCCACGGAATGGGCCGACATCGTCGTTTTCGACGACACGCTTGGCCAGGGCGCCAAAGCGCAAGCACTGCGAACTTCCGGTAAACCCGTCATCGGCGGAACTCCTTACACTGACAATCTCGAAGATGATCGCTCCTTCGGCCAGGAGGAACTCAAAAAAGCCGGCGTCACCATCATTCCTTACCAGGATTTCGATTCCTTCGATCCCGCCATCGAATTCGTCAAGAAAAATCCGGATCGCTATGTCATCAAGCCCAGCGGCGAAGCCCAGAACGTCAAGCGCCGCCTGTTCGTCGGTGAGGAAGAAGATGGCCAGGACGTCATCGGCATGCTCGAAGCCTACAAAAAGGCTTTCTCCGAGGAAATCAAGGTATTCCAGTTGCAGCGTCGGGTGAACGGTGTCGAAGTCGCCGTCGGCGGTTTCTTCAACGGCAAAAAATTCATCACTCCTATCAACATCAACTTCGAGCACAAAAAACTTTTCCCCGGTGAAGTCGGCCCTCCCACTGGCGAAATGGGCACTGCGATGTTCTGGAGCGAGCCCAACGCGCTCTTTAATCGCACTCTCCTGAAAATGGAGCCCAAGCTCGCGGAAGAAGGCTACGTCGGCTACATCGACGTCAACTGCATCGTCAACAATAACGGCATCTACCCTCTCGAATTCACTTCGCGCTTCGGCTATCCCACCATCAGCATTCAGCAGGAAGGCATTCTCACTCCCATCAGCGATCTCTTCTGGGAACTCGCCAACGGTCTCGATCCCAAGTGGCGCACTCGCAGCGGCTTCCAGATCGGTGTCCGCATCGTCGTCCCGCCGTTTCCCTTCGACGACGAGGAAACCTTTAACTCCTTCTCCAAAAACGCCGCCATCATTTTCAAGCGGCCCATGAACGAAGGCATCCACATCGAAGACGTCAAGCAGGTCAACGGTCAGTGGTTTGTCGCCGGCACTTCCGGCGTCGTCCTCATCGTCATCGGCACCGGCCAAACCATGAAGCAAACGCAAGCCCAGGTCTATTCCCGCATCAAAAACGTTCTCATCCCCAACATGTACTACCGCACCGACATCGGCGACCGCTGGGTAGAAGATTCCGACAAACTCCACAACTGGGGCTACCTCCGCTAATTTCCCAGCGTCTCGTGGTTTCTGCAGCTTCTTTGTCTTTGCTTCTTCGCTTTTGCCGTTTCTTAGCCTTTGCAGTGGCCGACCTTCAGGTCGGTTCCTCGCGTTTGTTGTGATCCCGCCGAAACGCTGGCGCTTTTCAACCGTCGCACAGCGGAGCGTTCGCGGCAACCGATCCCCTCTCCCCACCAGGAGTTCCGGCCCACACCTGCAATGCCACGTAGGGATTGAGGATTTCCGTGCCGGCGCCGTACGCAAATTCCCCCAGCCAGAGAATGACCTTGACATGTAGTCTTCTGTCCGTAATAATACGGTAAGATGAATTGGTACGACGCCAAAAGCGATTCCGCTGCCCGCTTGCGTCAGCGCAAGTACGCCTTGCTCCGTAGTCTCGAAATTCCTCCCGACGCTCTGCCCGGCTCGCTCTCCCTAACTCACAAACGCTGCGGAAAACCCACCTGCTGGTGCGCCGATGGAGAGGGGCATGCGGCGTGGTCGCTGACGTTCATGGTTGACGGCAAGAAGCGCGTCGAACATATCCCAGAGGAATGGGTGGAGCAGATTCGCCCACTGGTCGAGCAAGGACGCGAGTTCAAGGACGCCGTTGCCGAGATCTTCGCCGCCAACGCTCAACTGCTGGCGCTCTGGCGTCGACAGTCCAAGAAGAAGAAGGCCAAGAAGAAATGAGCGGCCCGCGACTCTGCTGGCGCGTGGGACTCTTTGGCTGACCATGGGTCTCACCCTGAACCAGGAAACTTCGAACAGGGTGAGTGAGGTCGTCCTTCCCCCGCTCGTAGGCCGCAACGAGGCGTGCCACTGTGGTAGCGGCGTCAAATACAAACGGTGCTGTCTGGAACGGGACGAAGCCCTTCGCCGGCAGCTGCGCGGTGCCGCGTTGCCGGAGTGGCTGGACACTTCACGCAGCAAACTCCGCCAGTTCGAAAAGTATGCCTGCAATGTTTTTGCTCTGCCGGATCTGTTGGCCAACCTGACCGACAAGCGGCGAGATCCCAAAATTCCCACCTTCGACGTAGTCAACAGCCTGTTTCACACGGCGGTGCTGCGCATCCCCAGCATCAACGCGCTCGAAGGGGATCTCAAAGAAAGCGACTTCCAGAAGCTGATTGGCCGCCACCCGACGCAGGATGTGAAGGCGTTCAGCGCCGACGTCGTCGCCAACGTTCTGGATAAACTGCATCTGAACAGAGTCCGTGCAGCGATCGAGGAGGTCATCCACAAGGCCGAACGGAACAAAGCATTTCGCGACGGTTGCTACAGCGCCCTGCGCTGCGTGGCCATCGACGGCTGGGAACCATTCGCCTCCTATGATCGGCACTGCCCGCACTGCCTGGTGCGCAAAGTCAAAGTGAAGTGCGGCCGCGAGATCAAAGAAGTGGATCAGTATTACCACAGTTACGTCGTGGCCATGCTTCTCGGCCCGGTCCTCGATGTCGTTCTGGCTATCGAACCCGTGCTCAACGAGGAGGCACGTCGCGATATCGACAGCGAGCATGCCGGACACGAGGGCGAACTGACCGCCGCACGGCGTCTGATCGATTCCTTACACGCTACCTACGGCACGCTCATCGACGCTTTGGTCATGGACGCTCTCTACGCCAATGGGCCGGTGATGACACAGCTCGATCAGTGCGGCTATGGAGGCTTTGTGGTGCTCAAAAAGGACAACAACGAGCCGCTGAAGGAAGCGCTGGCCCTATGGCAGGAGCAAGGGCCCTGTGAGCAATACCAAGACGCGGACAAAAAAGAGCACCTGCAGTTTTGGGACAGCGACGACATCGAGACCCTCGATAGCTACAAAGGAGGAGTCCGGGTGATTCGCGCTGTGGTCACCAAACCGGACGAAGAACCATCCAGGACATGGTGCTTCGCCATCGTCGGCAAGCGCCCGCGTAAGCTCGCCCGTCGAACGGCGCTGCAAATCATCCGTTCCCGTTGGCATATCGAGGACACCGGTTTTAATCAGTGGATCAAATACTGGAATTTCGGGCATGTTTTTCGCCACACCCCGAACGCTCTGACGGCCGTTTTCCTTCTATGGACTCTCGCCTTCAATTTGCTTCAGCTATACGTCTATCGACGGCTGGGTCGTTGCCGCAGGCCGAAGGATCCCACCGAAACCATCCGGCACATTGTCGAAGTCATGCTTCGCGATGTAGCTACCCTACCCGAACCCATTCCTTGGGCGACTCTTCTGCTGAACACCAGCTGACGCCGCGCCGGAGCCGCGCCCAAGTGGGCGACGCGGAAGCACCGGCCTCGTAACTGCTCGCAACCTACCAAGCTAGAGACAACTCACCCGCTACAATTGAACCGCCAGTTGCGCTGACAGGCCCACGCGCTCCGCGCAGTTCTGCCCGGATCGCTCAGTGCCTCCGGCAAACGCGGCTTCTGCCAGCAGCGGAACCCCTGTCTCCCCACGTTTCGCCTATCCCCGTCCTACCTTCGCCTGTATAATCCCCAAGCAACCATCATCCGGCACTCCGTTTCCTGATTGCTGATCACTGATAACCTTTCAATGCTCGAACGCCTTCAAAAAATCATCGCTCACGCCGGCATCGCTTCCCGTCGCCACGCCGAGCAGCTCATTCTCTCCGGCCAGGTTCGCGTCAACGGCAAAGTCGTCACCGAACTCGGCTCTAAGGCCGATCCCTCCAAAGACAAAATCGAAGCCGGCGGACGCCTCGTCGAATCAGAGCGCCGCCACGTTTATCTCCTCATGCACAAGCCGCCCGAAGTTGTCTCCACTCTTGCCGATCCCGAAGGACGCAAGACACTGCGCAATTTCCTTCGCGGCTTTCCCGAGCGCGTCTATCCCGTCGGCTCTCTCGACTACAACGCTAGCGGCCTTGTGTTCCTCACCAACGACGGCGACCTCACGTCTTCCATGCTCAAGCATTGGTCGAATCTACAGCAGTTCTTCCACATCAAGATTAAGGGACGGCTCACCCTCGAAGATCTCGAGCGTCTCGGCAAGCACACCAGCACAAAGCTCCGAACGCTTCGTCAGCCCGACGCCTCTCGCGGTCACGCCGCCAATTTCTGGTATGAAGTGCAATTCGCCGGCGCGAGGTTAGACACCCTGAAGCGGGCCCTCTTCAAGGAAAATCATCCCGTAGAAAAAGTGAAACGCATCGGCCTGGGCGCGCTCTCTTTGGAAGGCGTCCCGAACGGCCGTTACCGGCTGCTCGACAAGCGCGTAGTGGATGCCTTAACCAACCCCAAGCGACCTCTCAAATCTAAGAAATCTCGCTAACCGACCGGGCTGGGATAAACCCAGCGCTACCTTGTAACAGAAAAAGCGACCGCTCGGTCTCGGGCGTTCTTGTATGCAGCGATGACTCTTATGTCAGCTTCAGGATGGCGTAGGTGAGCGTAGAGAGATGGCGGCGTAAAGCCCGCGTCTACAGAAAGAAACCCAAGAGAAAGCCTCACCCCTGAAGGGGTGAGCTACAGGATACGAGCAATTGGACTAGTTTTTGGTCGTTGGCGTGGGTAGGACGTTGGTTTCTATGGCTGATGCTTGCGATGGTGCGTGGTAGATGTGCTGAGTGGCTTTGACGAAGTCGGAGGGCTTGGCGTCGGGAATGTTGATGAAGACTTGAGGATTGCGATCGGTTAGAGGGAACCACGTGGATTGGATTTGAACCATGATGCGATGACCGCGCTGGAAAGTGTGATTCACGTCCTGCATGGCGAAGGTGACTTCTTCAACCTTGTTGGGAGTGAAAGGCTCGGGCTTTTCGAAACTGTGGCGGAATTTTCCGCGGAAGGGTTCGCCGCGAACGAGTTGCGCATAGCCCCCCATGATGAAGGTTGGGGGAGCGACGTCGGTTGGCCTGGCGCGATCATCGGGGCGCGGACCGTCGAGCTTGCTTTCCGGATAATCGGGCGGGTAGACATCGATGAGTTTCACGTCCCAATCGGAATCGGTGCCGGTGGTGGACACGAAGAGGCGCGGGGAGACTGGGCCGACGATGGTGACATCTTCCTGGAGGACGTCGGTCTGATAGGTGAGGACGTCGTTGCGTGAGGCGGCAAAGCGCTGGTCAGAGACCATGTATTCCTGAGGGACGGTCTGAGTGACATAGTTGACGAAGGGCACGGGCTTGTTGGGATCGCTGACGTATTCATCGTACGTAGTGGCTTCGTCTTTCGGCGGGTTGAAGGAGAGCACGCCGTTGCTGTGGAGATAGAAAGTTTTCTTTTCGGCGGACTTTGGTGGCCAGGAATCATATTGGCGCCAGACATTTGTGCCCGTCTCGAAGACGTAGGCCTTCGGCAATTTGGCGTCACCGCTACCTTTCAAGTACTGCTCAAAAAATGGAAAGATGATGTTCTTGCGGTAGTAATCGCCAGTGTTGGCGGCAAAACTGACACGGCCAAGATGATTTCCTTCGTAGCGGTACCAGCCGCCATGAACCCAGGGACCGACGACCAGGGCGTTGAAGATTTCGGGGTCGTCGCGATCGATAGCGTGGAAGAGCGTGAACGGGCCTTGCAAATCTTCGGCGTCGAACCAGCCGCCGACGGTGAGCACGGCGCAATGAACATTTTTGACGTGGTTGGCGAGGTTGCGAGCTTTCCAGTAGTCGTCGTAGGTGTCGTGATGGACTTGATCGAGCCAGAGATCTTCCTGGCCGCCAAGCAGTTTGCCGAGATTTTGTAGCGTGCCGGCTTTCAGGAAAAATTCGTAACCATCGGGAATGCCGAAATTGAAAGGCACGGTGATCTTTGCGGGGAGCTCGGGATTGGCTTGCGGGCGGAAGAAAGCATAGAAACCGAAATTCGCGGCGAGCATGAAGGCGCCGCCGTGGTAGGCGTCGTCGCCCCTGAAAAGATCGGTCATGGGAGCTTGAGGCGAGGCGGCTTTGAGCGCGGGATGGGTGTCGATCATGCTGGCGGAAGTGAAAAACCCGGGATAGGAAATACCCCAGATGCCGGCTTTACTGTTGTTGTTGGGAATATTTTCCAGGAGCCAGTCGATGGTGTCGTAGAGGTCGCTGCTGTCGTCGACGTCGGTGGTGGATTTCTTGACGTCGATGTGCGGGCGCATTTCGATGAATTTGCCTTCGGACATGAAGCGGCCGCGGACGTCTTGCATGACGAAAATGTAGCCAGCCTTATCGAAGTCGGGTGAAGGGCCGAGTTGCGTGCGGTATTGATCGACGCCATAGGGAGAGATGCTGTACGGCGTGCGATTGATGAGGAAGGGATAAGGGCGAGAAGAATCCTTGGGGACATAGACAGCGGTGAAGAGACGGACGCCGTCGCGCATGGGGATGCGAACTTCGTATTTGGTGTAATGCTCCTTGACGTCGAATTCGGGGGCGTCTGGCTTGGGCGCGGCTTGCGCGCGGGCGGTGGAGGCAGCGAGGAACAGAGCTATAGCCAGGAACGCAATTTTGCGGATCGACATTCATTTTCTCCAATGGGGAGAACAGTATATGGAGGGGAGGGGAAGCGTCAAGGCGGGGAATAGAAATTGGAAGATAGGAAGATCGGAAAGTCGAAAGTCAGGAGACATCGGGGCGAGAGCAGAAGGCGGCTGCTACAACGGCACGAGAGGAATCAGGACAAAGCGTCACACTGGAGATTGTCGAGGTACAGGTGGAAGGCAAGACAAAACCTCACGCCTGAAGGGGTGAGCTACAGGTGCGCCACTACGGCTGGTCAGGCAGGAACTGGCGGCGTAGTCAACTGAAAACTGCGCTATCTCCCCTTCGCTACAATCAGGGTAATATCGTCATTTTGTTCGTGCGGACTGAATCGCCGTACCTCGCCGACGATTGCGCTCAGCAACTCTTGCGAACACAAATCCCGATGCCGCCTGAGCGCGTCGCTCAATCTCGCCTCGCCAAATTCATCGCCCGCGTGGTCGAATGCTTCCGTTATTCCATCGGTGTACAGCGCTAGCGTATCTCCCGGATGCACCCGGCATTCCTCGATCTCGCAATCCCAATCCTGGAACACCCCTAGCACCGTCGCCGTCGAATCCAACCGCTCCATGGTGTTATCGCTGCGCAGCAGCAGAGCGCACAGGTGCCCGCAATTCGCGTAGCGCAAGCGCCTATCCACGTCGTCATACTCCGCAAAAAACAGCGTCGCGAACGATCCGTCCGGCGTATTCTCCCGGAACAGCTGATTCACCGATCGCAACAGCCTCTGTGGCTGGTCCAGGGCAATCGCGCACTGGCTCCGCAGATTCGCCTGCAGGTTGGCCATCAACAGCGCTGCCGCAATTCCTTTTCCTGCGATATCCCCAATCACCAGCCCCAGCCGCCCTCCGCCGAGATTCAGGAAGTCGTAGTAATCGCCGCCAACTTTGCGCGCCTGGATGCAGATGCCCGCATATTCCAGACTTTTCACCGGTGGCAATGTCTGCGGAAACAGGCGCGACTGCACCTGCTTGGCAATCTCCAGCTCCTGCGCCGCGCGGCGTTCCACTTCCAGTTTTTCCGCCGTCGCTCGTCGCTGTTCCTCCAGGGCGTGAGTCACTTCGTCAAAACTCACCAGCGAAAACGAATTTCCGTCAATATCCCTGAATCGTGCGAACACTCCGCCCCAAATCGGCGTTTGCTCGCCCAGTAGCATGGACGACGATCCACTGGTAGGCACGGCCTGTGCCTTAGAATCAAACTTGATTCGTTTCAGCCGCGGCGTCTGCAAGAAGTTAACCCCGCGCGCAGACCATTCCTTGAATTTCGCGGTAACGTCTTCGGTGACAAACGAAATCTGCGTCGCTCGCCCGATCAGTTTGTACTCGCGCGAGTCGGGCTTGGGCACCACCAACACAAGAATTGCCTCGCCATTCGGCGGCGCGACCGCGACCCAGCGGTCTCCCGACTGCAGCTTCGCATCGAACGCCAGGTGGAATCCCAGTTGATTCAGGTAGAACCGCAAGCTGCGGTCCTGATCGCGGACAAAAATGTTTACGCAGTGCAGCCGAAGATACTTTTCCTCTCGGCCCTGCAAAGGACCGGCTCCGTTCCCTCCATCCATAAGAGGTGAGTTACCCATGGCGGCGATTATAGTTCCTCTTGCCACATCTTAAAGCAATTGGATTGGCGGACAGCCTGAGAAGGCCGTCCCAGCACCAAAGGGAGGCACCTCGTTAAAGCTGAAGCAATATCCGCACACCTGAAATGAAAGGGCTGATGAACTACAGGTGCGCCACCAGGGCTCGGCATAAAAGCCAGTGCTACATTCAAGAAATAACCCGCCCGGCGCGTGACCGCTTGCAACACCCGTGCATCGAACTCAGCAGTCTGCCGCTGTGCGCAGAACTCTCCGAACGAGGTGTCCAAATGAATTCTTACGGCGGAAAAGAACTCGCCAGTGCGTTTCGCACGGTACGCAAGAACACCATTCAGGTGGCCGAAGACATTCCCGAGTCCAAATACGAATTCGTCGCCGCTCCTGATTGTCGCTCTGTCGGACAGATGCTCACCCATATCGCCATCGCCACTCGCATCTGGGAAGAAGTCCACAAGAACCAGCGTGTGACCACTCTCGTGGGCTTCAACTTTCTCGGCATCGTCGACCAGTTCAAAGCTGAAGAAAACAAGCCCCGTTCCAAAGCCGAAATCATCGAGCTCTTGCGCTAATGAAGGCGAGCAGTTTGCTTCCTGGATGGAGACGCTCACTCCCGAGTTCCTCGCCGAGATCATGACCGATGCAGACGGAAAAACAGAGAAGACTCGCTTCGAACGCTTCCTCGGCGCCAAGGAACACGAGATGCACCACCGCGCTCAACTCATGCTTATCGAGCGCCAGCTCGGCATCGTGCCCCACATCACCCGTCGATCTAACGAACAAATCGCCCAAATGCGCGCCGCGACCGCGAAAGCCTGAGTGGCCGCGGCCAGCCCCAAAACGTGAGTGCCCCACACGCCGCTGTTTCGTGATGCGGCGCGATTGTGCCACGATCCCTGCACTACGGCGTAGCAAAAAGCGCCGCGCCTCCGTCGGGATCACAACGCAAGAAAACTTGCTAACCCAAGAAGGCAATCCAACAGACAACACGATCCACGGAACATTCCCGTTCTGCGTCTCGTACTTCCATACTAAGAAGAACTGCCCTTGACCTTGGCGTCCTGGCGGCAACCCCTATCCCACTCCTTGCGGCGTCTTCCCAAATCGCCCGGCTTCGTCCTTTCCGTCGTACTCTCGATCGGCCTCGGAATCCAGGTCGCAAACCAGGCCTTCGTCGATCAAATTCTCTCTGGACAAAATCCTCTTGGCCGTCGCGTCAACGGCGGCGGCGTCAATCATCGGCGTCGTCAAAAACATTTTTCTCTAGAGGCGGCTTTACGCCGCCATCTTACCCCGGGTACACTTTGTTCGTTTGCATCAGGGTTAGCATCTCCAGGGTTGCATCTCATGGTTTAGACTTAGGTTTGCACTTGTAAGGGTGGCCTTCTGCTTGCCCTGTGGGGAGGTTGTCCGCTTTCAGAGTGGGTGATGGCCAAGCACTTGTTGTCGGAGCTAAAGCTCTGACCCCGTAAAGAGCAGGGTTTTTCCGCAAGCTGTGAAGCGGTTCGCTGCCGAGGAATAGACGTTGCCACACAGACTCTTTCAGGTGGGTGCTTGGGTTTAGGTTCTTTGGTCTCAGGAGGCTTTCATGGCCGAAAAAATGTCTCGTCGAAAACTGTTGCACAAAGGTGGCTGCGGTGTGCTGGCAGGAGCCGTGGGGGCCTGCGCGTCGCCGGCGCTCCGCGCGTCCGAACCGTCCTCCGCTCCAACTCCCGCGACAGGTGTGGACTACTACCAGAAACTTGGCGTGGCTCCCTTCATCAACGCTGCCGGCACGTATACGGTGTTCTCCGCTTCGACAATGCCCGACGAGGTGCAGGCCGCGATCGCTTTGGCTTCTCGCCAGCCCGTCAACATCCTGGAACTGCGCGATGCCGCCGGCGAATATCTTGCCAAGCGTCTAAAATGCGAAGCTGCGCTCGTTACGTCCGGAGCCGCCGCTGCTCTTACGGTTGGCACTGCTGCTTGCATCACTCTGGGCAACAAGAATGCAATCCTCAATATCCCCACCGACATGACCGGCCTGAAGAATGAAGTTATCGTGCAGAAAGCGCATCGCTACGACTACGACCACGCAATCCGCAATTGCGGGACGCGCTACGTGGAAGTGGAAACCTTGGATGACTACGAGCGGGCCTTCAACGATAAAAGCGTGATGACCCTGTTCTTCAACGCTGCTGAGGGCGGAAAAATCTCTCGTGAGGACTGGATCCGCGTCGCTCACAAACACAACATTCCTTGCTTCAATGATGCCGCTGCCGATGTCCCGCCGATTTCGAATCTTTGGAACTACACGCAGATGGGTTTTGATCTGGTCACCTTTTCTGGCGGCAAGGGCCTTCGCGGTCCGCAGTGCACCGGCCTGCTGCTGGGGCGCAAGGATCTGATCGAAGCCGCCAAGCTGAACAATTCTCCGAACTCCAACACCGTGGGTCGCGGTTTGAAAGTGGCGAAGGAAGAAGTGGTCGGACTGGTGGCGGCCGTGGATTGGTTCCTGAGTCAGGACGATGCGGCTCTCGAGGCCGAGTTCCGGAAGCGCGCCGAGTTGATCGCTACTCGCGTAAAAACCATCCCCACCGTCGACACAAAGATCTTCATTCCGCCGGTTGCCAATCACGTCCCTCATCTGCTGATCACTTACGATCAGAATCGCTTCGCGATCTCGGCCACCGATGTTGCCCAGAAATTGCGGCAGGGAAGTCCGCGCATCGAATTGAATCCCGGCACCGGTGGCGCTCCGGCCAGCGCTGGTTTGCCTGGCGGCGCGAATACCATCATTGTGGGTGTGTGGATGCTGCAGCCCGGCGAAGACGCTATCGTCGCCGAACGTCTGCACCAAGTTCTTCAGGCAGCGCTAAAAAGCTAGCACGATTGGCTGGTAGGCAGGGCACCGGTTCGCGCGCTCACGATGTGAATCTGCGCGAGGCCGAACGCAGGGACACAGTCGTCGCATTGTCTGGTTTTTCACAATTAAATCGTTTCAAGGGTATTTCCTCTCATCCGTTCTGATGATAAAGTCCAGTGCGGTTGCAATTTGGAGGAACTATGAGTCGGCTGCTGTCTCTCGCCGTCCACGGCACCGCCCGCAAGGCACTCGTTGTTCTTACTTTTCTCTTGTTCGGCGTTCTGGCCTTTGCGGGGAATCCTTTCGCACGGACTCGCCCGCAAGCGGCCCCAGCGGACAGCGCCGCGGCTTTGCTCGAAGGGTTTCGCCACGTGGAAGTTGCTTCCGTCTCCGATGCGATCGAGCAACTCACGGGCCGCAAAATGTACATGTCGCACCGCATGCGTCCGATCTTCGCCACGAAATTTGCCGGATTCGCGGTTACCGTTCTCCTGAAAAAAGAGGCCAACGATGATCCCAACGCGCTCAGTGGGATGCTGGCTGCCATCGATCAGGGAACGAAGGACTCCGTCTACGTCATGGTGGTCGAAGATGGCGTCGACATCGCCGGCATGGGTGGACTGATGGGGACCGCCATGTATTCGCGCGAATACGCCGGCGCGGTCATTGATGGCGGCGTTCGCGACGTTGCTTATCTCAAGAAGATTGGCTTTCCCGTTTACTCGCTGGGAATCGTTCCTTCTACTTCGATTCATCACTACCGCTTTGGCGGCTCCAATATCCCGGTTGTTTGCGACGGCGTCGAAGTGAAAGCTGCCGACATTATTGCCGCGGATCAGGATGGCGTTGTCGTCGTGCCGCGAGCGGACGCGCAAAAGGTTCTGGCCTTAGCCCAGGAAATGGATTTCAAGGAGCACTCCATGTACGCCTACATCGAGAAGCTGAAATCCATTGAGGAGGCGGTGAAGAAATTTGGCCGGCTGTGAGGGGCAGAGTCGGTGTAAGAACCTGGCATTTTGCGAAAAGCAGATCCCTCACTTCGCTCGGGATGACAACGAATTGTGATTTTTCCGCATGCTATAAAGCCATGCCCTCCGGTTACCGGGTTTTCACGCAGACTCTTCGGGGCAGGGGAGTGGTTTCAGTTTGGCGCGGGATTTTCATTTTGCGGTACGAATCAATTTCGTTCACTTTAATTAAAGGAGAAACGCTATGTTTTCGAACCTTACATCTCGCAGGGGCTTTGCCGCTCGTCTCGCGTCACTATTTACGGGTGTCGGCGCTGCAAGCTTGCTTTCCAATTCCACGGCTACGGCCGCGCAAGCAACCGGCGGTGTGCAGAAGCTCGATTACGAAGGAAAGCCCGCGGGCACTGGTTTCATCACGCCGCTGATTATTCACAACGGCGTGATCTACATTGCCGGGCAAGGCGCGCACTCTCACGATTCCAGCGAATTCCCAATGGACATCGAAACGCACACGAAGAAAGTGATGGAAAACGTTAAGACCCTGGTCACCACCGGCGGCGGAACAATGGATAGCATCCTGCAACTGACCGTCTTTCTGGCCAATATTGACCACTACGATGGCATGAACAGTGTCTTCAAGACGTACTTCCCGAAGGGTGGTCCCGCGCGTACGACTGTTGCGGTTGCCGCTCTTCCCGGCAAGTCTCTGGTGGAAATCAATTGCACCGCTGCGGTAGTGAAGTAAGGCGACCGGAGACGAGGAGAACCCCGATGGGACTCAACTTGAAATGGACTCGCCGATCATTTGTGAGCGGCCTCGGGGTTTTAACCGGGAGCCTGTTGAATTCCCGGAGGCTGTTCTCCTCTCCGCGTCCGCCTTTACCGCCCGACACAAAGATCACGGGCTTTGGTTCGACAGGAAATGTTTACGAGGAACTCGGGGTCACCACCGTCATCAATGGGCAGGGAACTATGACCGTTCTCGGTGGCTCGCTGATGCGCCCGGAAGTGGAAGCCGTGATGGCGCTAGGGGGCCAGCACTTTGTCAGCATCCCCGACCTGGAAGTCGCCGCAGGAAAGCGGATCGCAGAGATGCTGAAACTTCCGCCAAACTATTCCGCCATCGTTACATCTGGCGCAGCCGCGGCCATGCAATCCGGACTCGCCGGCATTCTTACCGGAGACAATCCTAAATTCATCGAACAGATTCCCGATCTAACGGGCATGAAGTCCGAAGTCCTCATACAGAAGTCACATCGCAATCCCTTCGACCACCAGCTCCGCAACACCGGCGCGAAACTGGTCGTCATTGAAACGCGAGATGATTTCCGCAAGGCCATCAATCCCAAAACGGCGATGATGCATTTCTCCAATTTCGCGAACGAGGATGGCAAAATCAAGGTCGATGAGTGGGTGAAATTGGGGAAGGAGAACGGGATTCCCACCTTCATCGACGCCGCTGCCGACACTCCTCCGGTCTCGCATCTGTGGGACTATGCCAACATGGGCTACGATCTGATCGCGTTCAGCGGTGGCAAGGCCATGCGCGGTCCGCAGTGCGCCGGACTGTTGCTTGGGCGCAAGGATCTGGTCGCTTACGCGCTGCTCAACAACAGTCCTCACGAAGACACGATTGGGCGCAGCCAGAAAGTGGGCAAGGAAGAAATCGTTGGTATGGTCAAGGCACTTGAATGCTATCTGAACGAAGACCACGAAGCGTTAAACAAGGAATGGCAGCGCCGGCTGGAATTCGTTTCCAGCAAACTTATCAGTCTTCCTTCGGTAACGACTGCGTACTTCGTTCCCGATATGGCTAACCACGTTCCGCACATGGAAATAAAGTGGGATCCGCAGCGGATAAAAATTACTCCACCCGAGGCCAGCGCGGCGCTGCGAAAGGGAAGTCCTTCGGTGGTGGTTTCCACAGGGGAGAGAACTGACGCGCTTTCGCTGAATTCCTTCATGCTTCAGCCGGGCGAAGAAAATATCCTGGCGGACAAGCTTTATGAAGTGCTGAAAGCCCACTCTGCATGACCTGTGGCGGAGCAGATTCCGACGCGCGGTGCCGCGATGTCTGAGCAGGCACGGCGCGGGCACGTCCGTTGGTATCTTGTTTTCTGGCTTTTCGTACTTAGTGCTGTTTCGTTTCTGGACCGCGTTAATATTTCGGTCGCAGGCAGTTCCATCGCCGCGGAATATCATCTCAGTCAGATTCAATTAGGCTGGGTGTTCAGCTCTTTTCTTTGGGGCTATGCGCTGTTTCAGACGCTCGGCGGATGGCTCGCGGACCGCCTTGGACCGCGCCGCGTGCTCACTGCTGGCGTCGTTTGGTGGGGCATCTTCACGGCACTCACCGCCGCTGTCTCCCCGGCCATGGCCGGAGCCGTTTTTCTTTTTGTGCTGGTGCGTTTCTTGTTGGGCGCGGGAGAGGCCATCATCTTTCCTGCCTCCAATCAATTTATTTCCCGGTGGATTCCCACGCAGGAACGCGGCATTGCCAATGGCGTGATCTTCGCTGGCGTGGGCGCCGGCGCTGGGTCGGCTCCGGCCATGGTTACGTACATCATGGTTCACTATGGCTGGCGCTGGTCTTTCTGGCTGAGCGCGCTCATCGGCTTGCTCGTGGGGCTGGTCTGGTTCCTCGCTGCGCGCGACACACCCGAAACTCACCCAAGCGTTCGCCCTCCAGAACTGCTACACATCCAAACGGGCCGTGGCGCGGGAACAGCGGCGACTCCTGCTGCCAATGCCCGCCTTCTTCCTTGGAGCGCTATTCTCTCGAGCAAGGAAGTTTGGCTTGTTACCCTGAGTTATTTTTGTTTCGGGTATGTCGCGTGGATTTTCTTTAGCTGGTTTTATATCTACCTCGCCAAAGTTCGCGGCCTCGATCTGAAAGCCAGTGCGTTCTACAGTACGTTTCCTCCGCTGGCTATGGTGGCGTGCAGCCTGCTGGGCGGCGTGATCAACGATAAACTGACCAAGTCTCGCGGCAAGCGCGCGGGACGTTGCGGCATTGCCGTATTCGCTCTTGCGCTCGCTGCCGCTCTGCTGGTGATCGGTTCACAAGCGGCGAGCGCGCGTCTCGCCAGCCTCGTCCTTGCGGGTGGCGCCGGGGCTCTCTACCTCGCACAGAGCAGCTACTGGTCCGTGACCGCCGATATCTCGGGTCCCAGGGCTGGTTCCGCTTCCGGGTTCATGAACATGGGGGCGCAACTGGGAGGCGGCCTGACGGCTTTGCTGACGCCCGTCATCGCCCAGCATTTTGGCTGGACGTATCCCTTCCTGGTCGCTGCGACCCTGAGCGCTCTGGGTGCTGTTGCGTGGCTTGCCGTCGATCCGTCGCAGACGTTGGGTCGCTTTGGACAAGAGTCGGACTAAATCGCGGCCTCATTTATGATTCTCTGTTGTTCCTGATGCCGCCACGTACTGAAAATCTCGAATGACAATCTCCTGGTCGCTTGCTGGCGTAGTCTTGAAACACCAGAAATTCATACCCAGGGGCAACGGAAACTGGGGGATTCGCGCAGTGTAGTCGGATGGCGAGAAGGTTAGCGTCTGCAAAACATTAGCCGTCGTTCCGAGAGGCTGCAGGCCGCCCATAATCGTTGCAACAATTCGCGTCGAACTCCATTCGATGCGAGCCGTCGTTAGCGTTCCTCCACTCAAGCTAATAGTGAAGTTGTCTTCCTTGGGACCCAGGCGCTTATTTCCAGTAGCCGGATAGAAAGTGAAATCCGCGTTGCACCCGTGACACGTGTTGTTCCATTTCGAAAACTCGATATCAATCTCGTTTTCGGCGTCCACCCCAATCCCAGCTTTCGGACCATAGGGGAAAAGTCCAAGGACCGTAGATTTGTCCATGTTGTCTGCGTGACCTTCGACCTGCCATTGATAGGTTCCGAAGCCGATCTTATCCGTAGAAAACAATTCCGAAGCGGTGTAGGTTCCTCCACGGTTGATGATTCTCAGATGCAGATATCCATTCTGATCGACGAAAACATTGGCGGGATCACCCTTGGCCACGCCAGCCATGCCGCCCGCCGTTACGTTCCATGTGTGCCCCTTCCAGTTGAGAACCTCACCGGCAGCCCGGTTCGTGGCCGAAGACGCTGTCCCGCAGCCGGTTTCTGCCGCAATTACCAACAGGCAAAGCGCTGAAGCCAAACAGCCAGTCAATCTGGACGGCATATCCCGTGTCACGCTGCGATCCTGAAAATCCATACTCTTTCGCTTCGTGTGCAGGACTCGCTGCGCGCGAAGCATACTAAAGCTGAAGTTTCTGTGGCGATTTCCTTCGGGTGGTGCCGGGGGCCAAAATCGCACCCTAGGTCCCTCTCGTAGAATTCCGGTTTGAGCTCGTCGCCTGAGCAGCCATCTAGAGTAGACGGTAAATAGACATGTCTAAAGGAAAAAAACAGGAGGTCGGGAAAAAGGACACCCAACAAAAGGCCCATTTGCAGGAGTTTCTTGATGCTGTATTGAAAAACTGGACCCCGTGGAGGTAGTCCAAAAACTGTTGAGGGGCAAAGGCCTAGCGAGAGACTCTTGATTTGTTTACTCGAGTATCGATTCGGGAGACCGTCTACATTGACCGCTGAGCTCAACGCCATGCCAGAAGTAATAGACGTATCTTATCTGCGTAGCCATCATTGACAGGCTCAATACTTTCCGAAATACACTCGACTGCCGAAATCGACCGTGACCATTTTTGGAGAATGTCGAGTGCTTGAGGAAGTTTTTGCTCAAAACCGAGACGCGTTAACCAACGATAAGCCAGATGCATGCGCACCTCTTCCATTAAACGCCGTTCGCTGGTGATGCCGTAGAGATAGCCGACCAGCAGCAGTCGCAATAGAACTTCAGGATCGATCGAGGATCGGCCCGTGGGGCTGTAAAAGTCCTTCAGCTCTTCACGTACGAAACCGAAATCGACGTGGCTGTCGGTTATTCGCAGCAATGATCGGTGGGGATCTGCTCTTCCAAACGGAAATTAATAAAACAGCGACTCAGTCCGGCTCTGCTGACCCATCATCGGCGTTGTTCCTCCCTGCTGTACGCAGTAGCACAACAGGGGCTAGTCAACCCAAATGAAATCTTTTTCCAAATTGAGTTTTTCAACAGACTCAGACGTTTGTGGGCAACCACTCTCTGAGACTTCAGCTCAGCTTCAGTACCGTGCTCTACTTTACCGGTAACCGATGCGAAATTGGCTGACAATTTGAGAGGGTAATCGCCTGGCGTGAAAGTCTAAAATACAAACATACGGTCAAGCCAAATGGCTTACGGAAATCGGTTGCATGGGAGGTCACGTGAGCCAATCACCCCTCGTCAGTACTCCTGGGAATTTCGTCGCGACAGGGTTGCGCCGCAGCACGCGCCTCGAAAAATCCGTCCCACTGATCGTCTTAGGTCAGAATCGGATGGGAGAGCCCTTCGTGGAGCGAACGGTCGCGGTCAGCCTCAATATGCATGGTTGCAGGTACCACTCGCGCCATGATTACGGCGTTGGAACATGGGTTACGCTGCAGATGGTGGGATTAATCAGTTCCGAGGAAAAACCTGCGACAGTGCGCGCGATGGTTCGGTCGGTCCAGCCGCCCGGGAGTTTGCGCGAACTCCAGCAGGTCGGCGTGGAACTGGAAACCCCTGCGAATGTGTGGGGGATTGTGTCGCCGCCGGCGGATTGGCTGAGCACCGAAGAAAAGAATACGTCGACGGCCAAACTCGCAGGGGTGATTGCCCCCGCGCACGAATCTGCGACGAAGAAAGCAGGCGAAATCCTGATGAAGCCAGAGCCTAAGGTATCCGAGATCACCAGTTTCCCGTCTCCGGCTGCGTCTCGCCCCCCAGCCGGACCAGCCCCAAAAGTACCGGAGGCTCCGCGACCACCACGTGTCGTGGTCACACCCGATCAGCTTATTTCCGCACTGCAAGGGAAACTTCAACAAGAGGCGGAGAAAGCGGTGCAGGCTGCGGTAGCGAAGCAGGTGAACGACGTAATTCGGGAGGCAGTCAGCTCGATTGATGATGCCCGCCGGTCGAGCGTGCGAGAGGTGCAAGAACTTCTCCCGAAGCAGCTAGCAGCAATGAAACTGTCGCTAAAGGAAGAATCCGCCGGAGAAATGGCCGCGCAATGGCAAAAGGACATGCAGATGTATCGAGGCCAGGCCGAGGAGATCGCTCAACGCCTGGAAAAACAGGCAGACGAATTGCGACGCGAGTTGGCGAGTGCGCAAGCATATGTGGACAAGTTGACGCGAGACGTTGAATCGTCGATTCCGGCCAGCCTGAAGGAAACGGTGAACCAAGCGACATCGGATTTTGAGAGTGCGACAGCCGTAATTGCAGACCGCCGCCACGAACGACTGCTGGAGAATGTGCAGATCGTGACACAAGACGCGCTTTTGAAGCTGAATGCGCGCTCAGCGGAAGTCCAGGCGTTCGTGCAAAGTGCGGTAAATTCCGGGCTGGAGGAATTTCGGCGGGAGACGGAACTGCATGTGAATATGACGCTTGCGGAGACGAAGGAACGGGCAGTTTCCGCGCTCTCTTCGCTTGACGCGGAAAGTCGAACCATCTGTGATACACGTCGCCAAGCGCTGGAGATAGAAGTGGCGCGTTCCGCTGAACGGGTGGCGGAACAATTCCACAAAGGAATCAAGGCTTTCCTGTACACCTGCTTGGTCACGGCGGTCGGCGCCATGGACGAACGCTCCAAATCGACGCTCGACGGGCTCCTGAAAGATGAGGGAAAAACTCCGGACGAGACACTCAGCAGGTCACAGGTTCACGATGATCGATAGGAATTTGACCTCCACGCTTCAAGACCGGCATAGGACACACGCGGCTACGCTGAGAGTCGGCAAAGCACAGAAAAGGCCTCATTGCCGGCCGCTTGCAACGCATCATCGAGCGGCGGGGCCTCGAGCCGTTCAAGGGCTGCGGCCGAAGGCTTGATCGGAACGATACACAACAACATTAGGTAGCTAGCCGTTTCGACGCGCGCCTTTATATCCGAGTACGCCGTATCGATGAGCCTGCTTAGCGCTGCGGCGTTTGTGGCCGTTCCCGGTCTCAGCTTCACATGACGCATGAACTTGCCGGTGCCTTGCAACAAGCGAGCCGGATCCGGCAGCGCTGCGCCGTGAAAGAACTCCACGTTTGCGTGCGAGGTGAATACATTCACATAGCCGAAGGGCGCATCTCCTAAACATACAACCGGGTAGCCGTCATGCAAAAGCTCCCGGACTTCGTCCCCGCACATTCGCATCAGCTCAAACCACTGATGCGCGATGGCTCCCAATGCAACTGCATGCTCTTTCATCCACGCATCGATGGCGGGATACCGCTCGACAGCGCCATAGAATCACAGCAAATTCCGTTCTCATCGTCGCTCGTCTTTCTGCTTTCGGGATCAGTGGTTACGTTGCACTCCTACCTTCCCTCCAGCAAATCCTGCCATGACCGCTTCTTTTTGTTACTATAGTGTCCCAATAGATGCGAGACATATCGAGCTCATAACTCCCCATCACGCGCTAACAGTGACGATTAAATCCCTGGTGAAAAGCCGAACTTACCAGATTTGGCTCGAAGAACTTCCCGCGATCTCAACTTCAGATATACTGGGCGCATTCCGACAGTGTCGGTCGCATCAGTGCTAACCAGTGATTGAGGAGTGCCAAATGACAAAGGTGTATGCGTTCGTCTTGGCGCTGCTCATTCTAACGCTCACATCCGCGACGGCCTGGGGCCAGACGTCTGGCGGGCCTGAAACCGTACTCATCCACAGTGGGTCGGCTACCCTGCACGCGGTGCTTTGGCGGCCGCAGGGGCGCGGACCGTTCCCTGGCATCCTGCTGAATCACGGCAGCGGCCGTACCCGCGAAGATCTGGAACGCCTCGGACCGTACGAACAAAATGCCGAAAAACTCGGCCCGGTCTTCGTTCGCCATGGATACGTATTCCTATACTTGTTCCGACGCGGCGTCGGCCTTTCCACCGACCAGGGCGCAAACGCCGTCGACCTAATGAACAGCGAATTTGCTGCCCACGGGCAAGAGGCGCGCAACGCGCTGCAGTTGCAGTTGCTGGAAAACAGGGAAATGGACGACGCCCTGTCTGGTCTCAAATTCTTGCGCGCGCTCCCTTACGTTGATGCGCAGGATGTCGCCGTGGTCGGCCAATCGTTTGGAGGCTCGCTCACGGTGCTTTTGGCCGAGCGTGAACCGAACCTGCGAGCGGCCGTAGTCTTCTCCGGAGCCGGCTATAGTTTTGATCGCTCTCCGGAGTTGCGAGCGCGGCTCCTGGCTGCCATTAACCACGTCACAGCGCCGGTCTTCTTCATTCACGCCGAGAACGATTATTCCCTCTCGTCAGGCAAGGTGCTGGATGCTCGCCGCGAGCAGATTGGTAAGCCACATCGCTTGAAGATCTATCCGCCAATCGGCCACACGGTGGACGATGGGCACGACTTCCTCTATCTTGGCGTGAGCATTTGGGAACCCGACGTATTTGGCTTTCTTGACGAAAACATGCGGAGGTGAGCCTACCGGGACGGATGGCAGCCCCGGGCGCGAGGATCGAGAAGCCGACATTCCGGTGCTAATGTTTGACTAAGGCACTCGTATAGTAGACTCGCCTGAGTCCTCCAATTGCGTAAGTCTCAAGGCCAGCTTCGCTCCAGGTGCAAAGTGAAAACTGATCGTTGGTTCTACAGCGCCGTTGGCGCTAGCTTTATCGTGATAATGCTCGTGGGTTTCCGCTGGTTCGTTACGAGCGGCACTGCGGATGGCGGCAGGGTAATTGACCGAGGCATGTTCCCCCTCGACCTCGTCCACGGCCTCGCCATTGCGGCGTGGTACGTGCTGTTCTTCGCTCAATCGCTCTTGATTGGTGTGCGTAATCGTCGACTCCATTTTAAGCTGGGTTGGAGCGCAGTCGGCGTGGGTCTGGCGATCTCGTCACAGGACCGTGGGTCGCCATCCGCTCGGTGCAGATCACTCCACCAGAATTCCACTTTTTCGGCATGCAATATTCCCGTTTCCTGCTGGTGATGCTTACAGAGATCGCCCTCTATACGGCCTTCGTTACGATAGTAATCTTCGCCCGCACGAAGCCGAGGATCCATCGTTCCGCGATGGTGTTGGCCAGCCTTTTACTGCGCGCATGTCATTTCTGCATCCGGCCTTCGGCGCCACCGGCTGGATCGGGCTCTTTGGACCAGTCTTCTGCATCGGCGCTGTGCTGTTGCTGATTCGCTGCATCGCAACCCGCAGCTTCGATCGCTGGTTTGCCTTGGGGTATGACTTCTGGGTCGTCACGTCTGAAAAACTGGCGATGACACAGGCGTGGAGCGCAGGGGCCGCTGCGATTCTCAAACTCTAGATACCCAGCACCAACTTCATCGAAGGAAGGTTCCCCTTAATGCAAACCTACCTCGATATACGGGCTTGGAACACAATTTCACTCGGACGCGAGGTTTAGGGCAGCACGAGAACTTTTGCCACAATAAATGGGAGGTTGAAAGTGGTCTGTGACACCGCGTCGTTCGTCAGAGGCGACCGCTCCTGTTGGTTCGAAACGACCACGAGCTCTGACACAAAGCCAATCGTAGGCGCGAAGCCCAATGACGAGGGGAAATCGAAGAGCCTTGGGTCATGCGCGACCACTTGCCTAGCACCGTTCATGAGATCGATTCGAATTACCTGAAGCTGTAGCGGATCAGCGGCGTAGAGGTATCGATCAAACGGATTGTACGGGTTGAAGCTGAAGTCAAGAAGCTCCTCGACTGCCACGTTGGAAGGGGTTGGCGCTACCAGCCGAATATCCGCCGCGCGCTGATAAGGTTGCCGATCATCGGATAGGATAGAAAGTGGAAACGTGTAAATTCCTCGCGCGCACGGGGAGTAATAATATACGTTGCCATCACGCACCGCGGTGGGTGATATGCCGGGCAGCGTCGACCCGGTAAACAAGAACGGATAGCCATTGACTGTGACCTTGGGCATCGTGGGACAGAACGCGAGCGTGGGGATCAAATCCTGAGGATCGAAGCTTTGCGGAACAATGCCCGGAGTGATCGTCCCATCGAGTTGAGCAACCCAAACGCTCCCCAGCACGGCGTCAGATAGAAGATAGCGCCCGTCCTCCAACAATATAAAGTCTTCGGAAAAGCCAATCAGCACACTGGCGAAACTCACAGTCCGCACCAGCTGCGCAGAAAAGTGCTGTCCAAAATTGGACCTATACGAGTACTCGTAAATGGTCGGGCTCGCCGGAACGAAAGGACTCGGCTGGGGAAGACCGCCGGCATCGAGAATGGCAACTTTATTTTTTCCAATGTTATGCAGGATGAACGGGAGCGCGAACCCATTAGGGGGCGGAGGCAGCTCGCCAACCTGCTTTCCAGTGAGTCTTGACAGCACGATGACGCTCGCGTTGAGCGGTTCACCGACAAAGACAACGTCCTGTCCCGCTGCCACGCCCGCGATCGGTGTGCTCACGCTCGCATAATCGAAGCTGACCCCATGGTTCCTAACGTTAACCCGCGGACTGGCTTCTGGCTGTTGTGACAAAGCGGGAGTTGGCGGAACAACCATCACCAGCAGGGCACACGCAACAAGCAATCGCGTCGCGCTCATATGAAATCCCCTTATCGTGGCTAAACAGCCACACAATAATCGAAGGAATTGGTCGGTGAAGTCTGCTCCGGGGTGCGGTGCCTGTCAAGCGAAGGCGCTGTGGCTGGCTGTGGCTCCACAAGAGACGGCAGGCTAGCTACCCACCAGCCCACTAAAGCTAGCGCATGAATAATCGCGTCCGCCAGGGACTTGGCCGAGCGCAACGGGCTCCGAGGCGATTCATAGGGTACTCGAATTGCTTTTTGTTTGCCGACTACTGGGAGCTATCTGGCATGGCAGCTTGCGAGACGCCAAGTGCGACTATTTCTACGGATAGCGCGTTTTTCGCCCAAGTAGATACCCCATTGCTCCTTTCCCCCAATTGCCCGGCGGTCCGAGCGTCTGCTCTTAGTTTTTCGACCGATCCTTGCGGGACATGAAGGGCACCGCAAACGTCGGGGTTATTCGACACCAGCACAGAATGTCTAATGAGTGGTTTGGGTAGCGTCCTGGCTTTTGGCACGGGCGATCAATTCGGCGAATCGGGGATTGCCGTGAAACGGTACGAAAAACGGATTTTTGTCGATTCCCAAGGCGACAAGCGGAGGGAGGCCGTGGCCGACGGCTTGGTTCAAAAGCAATAGCGCTTCTTCGATCTGACCTTTCCGCGCGAGAAGCGATGCCAAGTCATATTTCGTCTGAGCTGTTTCTGGTTGGTCGGGTCCGAAGATGCGAGTCTCGATCTCGAGAGCATCGCGAAATTCCCTCTCGGATTCTTCATACTGCTCCAAGTCCCGATAAAACCCAGCCAAGTTGGTCATGCCATTGACTGTTCCCAGATTATCCCGGCCGTCAATGCGAAAATGAATCTCCAAAGCCTGTTGTTGGAGCTTCACGGCGTCTGCGGGTCGGCCAGCTCCGGCAAGATTGATGGCCAAATTATCCATCGTCAGGAGTGTGGATTCCGCTTCCGGTCCCAGGATCCGCTTCTGTTTTTCGAGCACTTCGGTATTCAATGCCACCGCTTCCTTGCAGTTGCCTTCTTCACAGAGAGTAAAGGCCAATTCGCTCAAGGTTCCAAGTGTGTCCGGATCGTCGGCGCCAAACTCGCGCCGCTGCATCTCAAGAACTTTGCGCTCCAGGCTCTCCGCGTCGGAGAGGTGTCCCTGCTGCATCAGCGCCCATGCGAGATCATGCATGATTTTTAGCGTGTCGCGGCTCTCTTGTCCTCCGGTGGAGCCGCTGATCTGAATGCCGTGCTCATACAGCGATTGGGCACGAGAATACAACCCGAGATTCAAATAGGCATTGCCCATCACATGCATCAATTGAGCCTGTAGAACGGGGTCCTTTGCCAGCCCGGTTTCGATGTCCTGTGAGGCTTTGTCGAGTACTTCCCGAACAGTGACCTCGTTCCCCACCCGTTCGTTCGGGTCTGACAGCTTGAAGATCCCGGTCATGAACTCGGCGATGCGATCGGCGCGATCACGTTCGCGCGTAATCCTGCGCAACTCCATGCTCTGTAGTGCGACGAACGACACTAGAACGGCACTGAGCATGCTCGCTATGGCCACCGATACGCGATGTCGTCATGTGTACTTGCGCGTGCGGTAGAGCACGCTTGCTGGACGCGCTTGGACCGGCTCATTGCGTAGATACCGCCGTAGATCCTCGGCGAGCTCCGCTGGCGTGGCATACCTTCGCTGGCGGTCGCGCTCCAGCGCCTTCATTGTGATCCAATCGAGATCACCGCGAAGCGTAGTCACTAAGTGCTTCGGCTCGGTGCCGCGCACCTCGGCCACGGTCTCTGTTAGTTCGTGCTGCCGCCCGGCCTTCGCGCTCGGCCGAGGTGGATCCTCCTCGCGCAGTTGCCTCAATACCTCATGGAACGGGCGCCTCTTCCACCGTTCGCTGTCGAACGGCAGTGAGCCCGTCAGCAAAACATACAGGACGGCTCCCAGCGAGTACACGTCCGTCCGGGTATCCACGTCTTGGATTGCCGGATCCGCCTGCTCCGGACTGACGTATCCCGGCGTCCCCAGAAAGCTGCCCATCACAGTGAACTGCGCGGCTCCTACGAACTCCGGAACCGCCCCTTTTGCCAGCCCGAAGTCGATGATCCGCGGCAACGGCTTGCCGTCGACGTCCACCACCAGAATATTGGCGGGCTTCAGGTCCCGGTGGATGATGGTCTTTTGATGTGCATGCTGCACTCCGTCGCAAACTTGTATGAATAGACCGAGCCGGTCTGTGATCTTCAACTTTTTTTGGTCGCAGTAATCGGTGATGGGCATGCCCGCAACGTACTCCATCACAAAGTAGGGCTGCCCGTCCGGCGTTGCTCCGGCGTCAAAAACCTTCGCGATCGCCGGATGGTCCATCAGCGCGAGCGACTAGCGTTCATTCTGAAACCGCACCAACGCCGTGCTGTCGAACATCCCTCCCTTGATGAGCTTCAGAGCGACTCGCCGCTTCACCGGCGTCGTTTGCTCCGCCAACCAAACCTGTCCCATGCCGCCCTCTCCGAGCTTGCTGACCAGACGGTATGGCCCGACGAGTTTTGAGATTTGTGCAGCGTCGACCAATTGCGCGGGTAGTTCGCTGTCCGAAAGACCTAGCGAACTCTCGTAAGCCGACAGCAACGATTTGACTTCCGCTCGAACCAGCGGATCTGCTGCACAGGCCTCGCTCACGAAAGTCTCTCGTTCTTGCGGCGCACGTTCCAATGCCTCTGCAACTATTGCTTTAATCCTGAGCCAATTTTGGTTCTTCTCCATGCGTACCCCGCTTTAGTTGCCTTGAGAGCCATGCTTTGGCGACGTTCCAGTCACGTTTTGCTGTAGATCGTGAGATTCGCAGCACTTCCGCCGCTTCTTCCACGGTAAGGCCACCAAAAAAGCGCAACTCCACAAGACGGCTCTGCTGTTCGTCGATTCTCGCTAGCTCTCTCAATGCATCGTCAAGCTGCACCAGATCGAGGCTCCGTACCTCCTGGGCAAGAGGTTTGCCGCTCCGGTCGCCCGGATCGTCCTGCATCCCGTTCAATTCTACTAGCCGGTCTGTTCCTCGCTTGGCTGCTCCGCGGTTGCGCGCATAGTCCACGAGGATTTGCCGCATCACCCGCGCAGCGACGGCCACGAAATGCGTGCGATTCTCCGCTTCAAAAGGACGCCCGCGTGCCAGACGGACGTATGCTTCGTTAACCAAGGCGGTTGTCTGCAGGGTGTGTCCGGGACGTTCTCTTCTCAGGTGATAGTGTGCTAAACCGCGCAGCTCGTTGTAGACCAGGGGTACTAGCGTCTCCAGAGCTTGCTGATCACCGGCCCTCCACCGCTCGAGTAATTCGCTGACTGTTGGAAACGGTTCGCGGGACAAGGCGACCCTCGAAAATGCCGAAATTGCAATAAAGATAGCCCTGCGTGGTCCGCGAGTCAATCCAATCAGTAAGTGGACCTTTTCTCTTCGTCTTCGCGCAATTACCAGTATAGGCGGGTAGCTCGCCTCTTTGGCTGGAACTCACGATTCACAACGCGCCTCACGCGCTTGCTCTCCGCAGCGGTACGCGTTAAGCGCCCGTTTCTAGGGGCCACGACAGGAAAAAGAACCGCCTGCGGATTAGGATTGAAGAGGAGTCAAAAAAATGAGACACATTTCTCTCAAATCATTGGCTGTAACTGTTCTGTTAGCGGGAGGCCCTACGCTAATCGTTGTCGGACAGAACAGTGGCAATGCGTTTAAGGCACACGATCCTGGTCCCCGGCCTAATGCGCAATCTCCCGTTCCGAATCCGGTGCCGGGGCTAAATGAGAATGAGACGGCGTTGTTCAATGAAAGCCTTCTTCGCGTTTCCGAGCTGGAAGGTTCTTGCGATACGTGCTCGCAGCAGCCGCCAAATGTTCCTCCGATTGATCCCGATCCGGACAACCCATTATCGCCACAGTCGCTGGTGAACTCCGCAGGCATGAGTCCGGTCTTTAACGCCGATCAGTGCTTTATCTGCCACTCACAGCCGCAGATAGGCGGCAGTTCCCCAGCGCATAGTCCGGCAGAGAAGATTGCGCATCGCTTGGGTGGGACAAACATCGTTCCGGATTTCGAAGAACCGGACGGAGCATTTCGCGAGGTTCGCTTTAAGTTCAATTCAGACGGCACGCGCGACGGCGGAGTGCATAGCCTCTTCACGCTCCAGGGACGCTCCGACACTCCAACCTGCACTCTCAAACAACCGGATTTCGCCACCGCGGTCCGTGAGCGCAACATTGCTTTCCGTATTCCTCTTCAACTGTTCGGACTGGGCTTAATCGAAAGCATTCAGGATTCCGCGATTCGCTCCAACATGAATGCCAACCTGTGGCAGAAGCGGGAGCTTGGAATCGCGGGGCACCCCAATATCGTCCCCAACAACGGTACCATCAGCCGATTTGGCTGGAAAGCACAGAACGGCTCGATCACGATCTTCGCCGGTGAGGCCTACAACGTGGAGATGGGTATTAGTAATGACGCTTTCCCCATGGGTCGCAGTGAAGATCCGACCTGCAGTGAGGTGTACGAACCATTCGATATCCCGCGCACCGAGCCGACGCTTTACAACAATCCGTTGAAAATCATGCCCGCGTGGCTGATGTTCACGGAGTTCATGCGGTTCGTCGACGCTCCCCAACCCGCACCGATGTCGGCGAGCGCGAAACATGGCAAGGAACTGTTCAGCAGCGTTGGCTGCGCCCTCTGCCATACTCCGTCGTTCAAAACACCTGGAACCACCAGTCCGGCCTCCCCGTTGGAGGAAATCGGACCGCACTCGGTGGCGCTCCGCGGTCAGACTGTCAACCTCTTTTCAGATTTGCTGATCCACCACATGGGCGCGACTCTGGCCGACAATATCGTGCAAGGACGTGCTGGACCCGACGAATTCCGTACCACCCCGCTTTGGGGCTTGGGGCAACGATTGTTCTTCCTTCACGACGGGCGAACGGATGACTTGATGGTGGCGATCCGGGACCACTTCTCGGGCCGCTTTTCTGATGGCGGTGACAATCCGGCCAAAGACTTCCGATCGTACACCTACGGTCCTTCGGAGGCGAACGGAGTCGTGGAACGCTTCAACAATTTGTCGGAAACCGATAAGCAGGCGATTCTGGATTTCCTGCGATCGCTATAAATCGAACGGAGACTCGGTGGGCGGAAGTCCATTTCGGAGGCGAAAGATGAGAAAGCCGATATATCTCGTGATGGTGATTGCTGTCCTCATCACGACAGCAACCGCGTCCAGTGATCCCTTCATCGGCAAATGGGTACTCGATCGACAGCAGTCGAAGTACCCCGCCGGAGAATGTCCGAAGCGCATGGTTATCGAAATCGCAGCGACGGGTCAGGGCATTCGATACCGGTCCGACGCCGTTTACGCGAATGGTGGTACCACTCACTCACAATACACCGCCGAGTACAACGGCAAGCCAGTGTTGGTGTTGGGCACTCACGGGATGCTGCTGCCAGTGTCCCTGAAGCGACTCGACTTGCATACCGTTGTTGCTTCCTATTTCAATTCCTTCGAAGTTGTCGCCACGAGCCGTAGAGTCGTTTCCCACGACGGGCGGCGAATGACGATCACGACGACTTCGAAAGACCGGTTCGGCAAGAGCGTAACAACCGTAGGTGTTTACGAGAGACAAACCGAACCTAGCCTGGTGGACGCTCACAAGTAATTGACCGCCGCTCATTACCATGCGCCTTTGGAATTACTTCGCTGTCCGCACTCTTCAATATCGCCGGATCCGCTTGTGACCCGCTGCACGGGGTCCGTGGAACGGCGGAACGATGAGGCTAGGAGTAGGGTGAAGTTCGACGGACTCGGCCCGATTGCGAATCGGTCTTATGAAACTCTCCAACGGGGTCGAGCCAACTTGCCGAAGCCAGTCGACTGCCACCAAATCACTGATCGCCAGAAACGGAAGCCATATTCGGAAACGGGCACCAGTGGCGTCATAGGCGCAAACTTCCCACAACCCCGTTTTTCCGGATAACTTCCGAGCAGGGGCAGCGGGGCGCTGTAAGTGGTGCCAGAAACTATTTCTGAATGGGATGCTGTTGCGGACGGAGCTCGGCAGCTGAGGCCGAAGCTTTATATTTCATTGGCCGAATCCAAAATCCTCTTGGTAATGAGTAGAGTCTTATCAAATTCGGATTGCGCGTCCATGAATCTCAAGTGTCTAGCGATTCATTCCGCAAATGCAGGAGCTTCGCGGAGTTTAACGGCACTACTGTCAGTCCTGCCTGAAATCCTCCTTATCACGAGCAGCCCAACGAGGTAGCAGCCACACGCGAGGAACAGCACCATTCGGAAACCAACCATCATTCCAAGCATCAGCGCCAGCACCGTGCCAATCACAGTAAAGAATCCATTGACGCCCCACGCCCATGCTCCCAAAGCGGAAGAACGCCGCATTGCTACCTGCAACCCGAGGGGAAAAGGCATCCCGAGGACAAAACCAAGGGGCGCGATTAGCAACAAGGCAATTGCAATCCGAAAGAACAGCCCAAACCCCAAACATGCACGAAAAACCACTGGAGTGATAACTGCCAGCGCCAGCACGACGATTACTGCGGAAAGCAACACCCGTTTCAGTTTGCCAGTGGATTCAACCCCCCGTTTTCCAGACGTATAGGAACCGGCGCCCGTGAAAATTAGTAACCCCGCCAAAACCACGGCGTACGTGTAGATTGGTTGTCCCAAGAATAAGAGAAAACGTTGAAGCAGCGCGATTTCAACCATGATAAAACCAAGGCCGAGTGCGGCGAAATATGTGAGCCAGCCCCACCGCCCTTCGGACCGCAGGCTCCCACGGTCAATTACCGCAAGCGGCAAGAGTATGCATACGCCTGCCACCACCGCCGATTGGAGCAGAAGGATTAGCAACGTAACCTCGGCGATGGGCCGATCCTCCAGGGCCAGCCGTGCGCCAAACGGCTGCTTTTGTGAAAACAAATCGACGATCGTGTTCCACCGGATTCTTGACCATCGCGTATGCTGATTGAAGAATGGCTTGTCATCCGTCGCAGCTGCAAGTTGTGTGTCGGTACTTTGAAACACGCTCTCAAGATCCGGTGCCTCGACAATGTGAGCATACAGGCTATCCGAATACCTCTCATCTGGGGCATAGAGGATTTTTAAGACGTTAGCGTCCTCACCGGAACCTGCCTCGGCCGTCAGTATCCGGCGAATCTCGACTAATTCTTCCGGCCGGAACGCGCTCTTTTTTAGTAGAAAACCAGCGGAGAAAGATAGCCGTCCCGGCAGCTGACGTTTCTCCACCATGCTGAACCCGAGCACATGATTGGCAATCGGCCCCATCCCGCGAAGGGTGAAAGCCTCCCGAGCAGTCGCGAACAGTCGCGGGATCTGATACTCCGGCCTTGTAAAGAAAATCATTCCATCTGGCGCGAGGTGGTCGAGGTAATCCTCGAATGCTTCACGCGTCAATACGTAATTTTCGGCCAAGCCCAACGCACCGGATGCAATGGCAGCGTTGCTGATGGTATGAACTGAAATAATTGCATCGTATTTTTCGGTCGATCGCCGCACAAAACTGCGCCCCTCGTCTGTGACCAGATGAACTTCCGGTTGGTGATACAGATTTCCCCAGTAATCATTCATTCGGACTGCCACTACGTCATTGATGATGGAGTTGATCTCGACCGCTGTTATTGAACTTGCGCCGGCCTTCAATCCCTCTAGAACCTGCGAACCACCTCCTGAACCTATGATCAGAATCTTCGGATTCCGCTTGCCAACGTAGGCGATCGTGGATTCCGCGCCAACCTGGTCAGGATGCCCAGCGATAACTGTCCGTACGTCGGGCCTCAAGTCGTCGATGCCGGTCGCGGCGGTCCCCGAATCGATAAACATTGTTCTCCCGCTAGGGTCCTTTCCCTGAGCTGGAAATTCCACGACCTGCACGAAAGATAAGGTGTTCCATGCAGAATAGATCGACATAACTTTTGAGAATCTCTGGGAAACCTTGTTCGCGCTTACGTGGATCGGTATAATCTTTTCTCCTCGAAAACTTGCGATTAGTAGCATCAGTGAAACGAAGGCCGCTGCGGTGGCCAGCGGTCGCCGGGTTGGCCATGCAAAACACAAGGCTGACAAGCCACCCACAAAAGCGGCAAGCAGTACACTTCCTGTTCCTCCGAATCGTGGAATCACAAGTGTCACCAAGGCGCATCCGATTCCCGCACCCAACAGATCGAATGCATACAGGCGGTTAATCTCTTTCAAGCCTCGTGTGAGTAATAACGAAATCGCTAGTCCCGAACAGAAAAAAGGGAGCGACACCAACAGAAGGTAGATTGGCATGAAGTAAAACTGGCGATGATCCACCGCCACGGAAAAAGGATCGAAAGGGATCAACTGCATCAGCCAGAAGCTGAACACGACACACACGGCAAAGGCCAGTCCGCACAATCCAAGTCCCAAATCCAGGTTGGACCTTTCTCTTAGTCCCGCCCATAGCGCAAGAACCACGCCTGAAGCGCCGAAACCAAGTAGCGCAGTCGATATGACAAGAAAGCCGAAGTGGTACCACAGCGTCACGGAGAGCACTCGGGTGAGTGCCAACTCCAGGAGAAGTGTGGCCAAGGAAAGCAGAAATAATCCGACAAAATGTCGTATGCGGATTTGTCCAAAATCGGGTGAAGCAGGAAGCGGCACAGGGCACCTCCGGGAAATTGGCGACTATCGTAACATGGGGAACGGTACACTCCTTGAGGGGCATCCTGCATGGTGGCGGAACGGAGAGTCCTTGGGACAAGCACCCAAAATCATCTCAGGCTATTGAAAAAGTGAGTCTTACCGAAGGAGAGTGGAAACTGGGACGTGGCAAATGTCTGGTCAGCCGAGAGAATCGTTTGTGGGCGTCCTGGCCGATGCAATTTCTGCGTAGTTCTCGTGAGTTGACAACCTTCAAATCGGTCTCAGAACCTGGGTGCACCGCCTGCGTGCATCTTGCCCACTCGCGCATCCCGATGCAGCACTGAGACTAACGAAATTCTCAAGGAGCAAAAGCTCACCATCGGTATGGCTCTGGGAGATCGCTGGTCGTCCTACAGTGTTTTGGATGAAGCCGGCAAAATCATTCTGGAACAGGAAGTACCGACGACACGGGAAGCGATGAAATCGACATTTGGGAAGATACCGCGAAATCTCATTGCCATGGAGACCGGAACACATTCCCCTTGGGTCAGTCGGCTGTTAACAGAGTTGGGATACGAAGTGATCGTGGCGCATGCACAAAAGGTGCAATTGATCACCAAGAGCAATCGAAAACGGATGACGAACTACACGGAGCTGCTCAAACAGGTGAAGGGGGTAGGAACGCAGATCGCGCTGACGGTCGGCAAAACGGACGCTATCCGGCTTCGACGGTGGGATTAGTAGTCCTAACAGGAAGCAATGCAGATCTCACGAAATCAGTAACGTTTCCTCAGACCA
This sequence comes from Candidatus Acidiferrales bacterium, assembly GCA_963792145.1. Taxonomy (GTDB): domain Bacteria; phylum Acidobacteriota; class Terriglobia; order Acidiferrales; family UBA7541; genus Acidiferrum. The sequence goes on along the minus strand of CAWBVH010000027.1, from coordinate 19,261 downwards.
TCCGAACCGCGCCGCCACAGAGCCGAATCCCATCAGAGCGACGCCAAGTGCGAACCCACCGTGTCAATTCCCGAATAAGTGGTTTATTTGCAAGCACCTGCCTGCTGTTGAGGTTTGTCGTGATTTCCTTGCTGCGCTTCTCTCTCGCCACTACAATCATAGGTAAGCCGATAATTTCAGGTAAGCCTTAGCAAACGCCAAGCTGGAGCGAGCCCCGAGTAGCAGTCAGAAGGTCCGGGAAAATTGTACGAATTCCCTGAATGGCTCGGCCCTATCCTTCTTGTTGGGAAACAACGCGTTGTACGAATTTGGCAAATTTCGGTTCGATCCCGCCAGTCACCTGCTGCTAAGTGAAGACGGCGCGATTGCTCTCACACCGAAAGCTTTCGATGTGCTCCTCGTACTGGTTCAGAACGGAATGCGTCTCACCACGAAAGAGGAGTTGATGACCAAGGTCTGGCCGGATAGTTTCGTCGAAGAAGCCAACCTCACGGTGACGGTTTCGGCTTTGCGGAAAGCGCTCGGAGAAATGACTGACGGTAAGCGATACATTGAAACTGTTCCGAAAAAGGGCTATAGGTTCGTCGCTGCCATCAACGAAGTGAAAGAAGACGCGGCGGAGCAGGATCCTGGAAAGGAAATCGTAGCGCGGAGCGACGAGCGAGGTCCGTTGTCATTTTCGGCACTTGAAACACTCCATCCGGAGCCAACCGCGGGAAGAAGCGAAAAGCAATCCCAACGAAAACATGCCTCAAATCGATGGATTCTCAGCGCGGTGGGTGCGGTTTTGATCCTTGTGATCGTCGCCTATCTCCTCGTTGGTGGTTCCAAGGTGACGAAATTTGGCCCCGCCAAAGCGCGTCGGCTTGCGGTTTTGCCTTTTCAAAATCTTGGCCAGAACACGGAATCTGATTTTCTCGGGTATTCCCTGGCCGACGCTGTTATCACGAAACTCGGTTACGTGAGTCAGCTCTCCGTGCGTCCATCGTATGCCGTACAAAAATACAAGGCACAGCCGATTGACATTCCCCTAGTTGCGCGCGAGCTAAAAGTCGACGCCCTTCTGACCGGTAGTTTTCTTCGCGAGGGAGATGACATTCGCATCGGCTGTCAGCTCGTGGACGCAAATGCGGAGTCGATTCTCTGGAAAGGGACATTCGACCTTAAGTACGACAAACTGCGCACCGTCCAAGATCAAGTCGCTACGCAAATCATCAGAGGCCTCGAGCTAACGCTTTCGCCTTCCGAGGTTGGTCGCCTTAGATCAGACGTCTCCTCGGTGAGTCCACTCGCCTATGAATACTATTTGCGCGGCGTCGATCTGTACGCGAACAGTGATTTTCCCATGGCCATCCGAATGCTCGAGAAATCCACTGAGCTGGCGCCAAACTATTCGTTGGCTTGGGCCAACCTAGGTAGGTCGTACACCGCCACCGCTTCGTTTCAGTTGGCCGGTGAAGAACAATATCAAAAAGCGCAGACCGCGTTTGAACGCGCTCTCGATCTACAATCCGATCAAATCGATGCGCGCATTTACATGGCAAACATGTTCACGGACACGGGGCACGTCGAAAAGGCTGTTCCGCTTCTTCGGGAAGCGCTCCGCACGAATCCTAATCACGCCGAGATTCACTGGGAACTTGGTTATGCGTATCGCTTTGCGGGCATGCTGCAGGAGTCTGTCGCAGAATCCGAGCTCGCCCGCCGGCTCGATCCCGGTGTAAAGCTCAACAGCTCCATGCTGAATGGCTACTTGTATCTCGGTCAATACGACAGGTTTCTCGAAAGTCTTCCCGATTCGGTGGACCAGCCTCTGATCGTTTTTTATCGTGGTTTTGGTGAATATTACAAAAAAAATTGGGACGCTGCGGCAAGAGACTTTGATCGCGCATACGAACTAGACCGCACGCTTCTGCAGGCACAGATCGGTCGTGCGCTGAGCTTCGCGATTCGACATCAGGTGTCGCAAGGTGAAGACATTTTGCTTACGGTCGAGACACGGTTCAACAAGCGGGCGGTCGGCGACCCTGAAGCCGCTTACAAAATCGCCCAAGCGTACGCTGCGTTCGGGGATTCTACTGCGGCGCTCCGCGTCCTGAACAGCAGTGTGAATGGCGGGTTTTTCCCGTATCCTTATCTCGCGAACGACCCTTTGCTCGATTCTCTGCGGCGGGAGCCGGAGTTCCTTCACGTCCTTGACACGGCACGGCAACGCCATCTGGCCTTCGCAAAGGCGTTTTTCTGACGGCCCGCCTTACGGTCTGCCCTCACCGCGTAACTCATTGAATCAAAGCTGAATAGGTCCTTATTTTAGCAATTTGGAATTTCCTTGGGAAACTTTTCGTCCGACTTAAGGACAATCCCGGGCCGTGCCTCTTAGATTTACGACGCTGCTGACCGGGCCATGCGGGAATGATAGCCCGGCCGGATGGAAGTCTTCAGCTGAAGGCGGGCGTGGAACTCAAGCGAGTCTTCGTCAAGACAAGATAACAATAGAAAGTAAGGAGTCCCCGGAAGTGAATACCAATAGCATCAGTAAGTTCTGGAATATAGGAGTCGTAGGAAAAATCATTGCAGGAGCCCTAGCTGCCGTAGCCTTGAGTGGCATTGCCGCGGCGCAGGACAAGAAAGACGAAATAACCTTTAACCTGATCCCGAATCCGGCGGTCATTGACTGTCTGCGCGCCAACTCTTACGAGGAGCCGCAAGCGAAGGCTACCGTCATCCGTGGCAAATTGAATGACACGCTCATTCTCGACCTCGACGGCATCAAGCCGGGCCTTGCATTCGATCTCTTCACCGTGCAGCACAGCCCGTTCTTTGCCGACGGCAGCAGAAATCCAGAGTTCAATGGCAGTTTCGGTTTGGCCTGGTACCAGTCGGACATCGAAATCGGAAAGCGCACCGATGACGGCCATGTCCGCATCAAGACTATTCTTCTCGACCAGATCTTCGGCTTCGATGCGGACACGGGTTTGCCCCCCACGAACACGTTCAATGTGGGCTTCTGGTTCAACAACCCGCAGGACGCTGCCGCTCTTCCTTCATGCAAGTTCGACCCGACGAAACCCACGCCGTTCAATGGCGAGCATAAGGCTGGTCCGGTTGCCATGATCAGCGGTATCGACCCCACTACGAAGCTCGGGCCGCTTTGCACGGATCCTAACGACGGCACCACGCCAGTCAGCTGCAACCCCTAACCCTGGACGCGTATGGGGGCGGTTGGTCCGCCCCCTGCGCGAGGTCACTGTCGCGGAGAAGAACTTTGAAAAAAGGAAGAGCACAGGCAATTGTCGTTGGGGCAAGCATGGCGGGAATGCTAGCCGCACGCGTACTCGCCGATTTTTTCGAGCAAGTCACAGTTCTCGATCGTGACGCGTTGCCTGATGGTGCCGAGTCTCGAACCGGAGTGCCTCAAGCCAAGCACCTTCATGCACTCTTGCCCCGCGGCCGCCGAATTTTGGAAGGTTACTTTCCCGGAATTACGGCGGACATGCAGGCGGCCGGCGCCGAGATGTTGGACATCGCAAGAGATATAGCATGGCTCACCGCGTACGGATGGGGTACGCGGTTCCGATCCGAGTTCGAGGGCCTTTCGAGCACGAGGGATCTCCTCGACTCCGTTGTGCGCGCCCGACTGAAGCAGATACCGAACGTGGAGGTTTTGCAGGGGTGCGAGGTCATTGGTCTTGTTGGTGAACGAAACGGCGTCGAAGGTGTGCGTTTGCGGCTTCAGGGCGAGAAGATGGATTTCGTCGATGGGATTCTCTGGGCGGATATCGTTATTGCCGCAACCGGGAGACATTCGAGGGCAGCTCGGTGGCTAAAAGAGTTAGGTTTACCGGAACCGGAAGTTGATTGCATCGATGCACACGTCGGCTATGCCAGTCGGATGTTTCTTCGGCCGCAGAATCCTCGCGGCGATTGGCGCGCGATCTTCGTTCAGGCCGCGCCGCCGGAACTCAAGCGGGCTGGGATTCTCTTTCCGGTGGAGAAGGATCGCTGGCTCGTCACGCTGCAAGGCGGCGACCGCGACCATCCGCCATCCGATGACAATGGCTTTCTCGAGTTCGCCGGGAGTTTGCGAAGCCCTATGCTCTATGAAGCGATTGCGGATGCCGAGCCGTTGACACCCATCTCGAGCTATCGCGCAACGGAGAACCGGCTCCGGCACTACGAGCGACTGAGAGTCTGGCCGGAACGTTTTCTCGTGATGGGCGATGCGGTGTGCGCCTTTAACCCGGTCTATGGTCAGGGGATGACGGCCGCCGCGCTCGCGTCAGAGAACCTACGGGGCTGCTTGGCAAAACAGAAAGATGGGCTCAACGGACTTGCGAAACGATTCCAGAAACGTCTTGCGCGAACCAACAAGGCACCCTGGATGCTGGCCACGAGCGAGGATCTGCGTTTTGCCGGTACCGAAGGGGCTATCGCTAATCGCAGCACGAAACTCATGCACCGCTACATCGCCTGGGTGCTGCAACTCGCGACCCGCCATCGATCCGTTAGGAAGAGCTTCCTCGAAGTACAAGGAATGTTGAAAGGTCCTAGCGCAATCTTCCGGCCATCCGTTGTTGTGCGGGTCGTCAAGCAGGCCATCTCCGGTAGATCTGACACGACAGCCCTTGCCGACCGCTTGCGGGCAAAAGGCGGCTTCCTAAGGAATGAAAAACCATTTCGAGAACGAGTGGCGCCGGAGATTGAAAATCGATCCGTGAGATGAGGCTGCAAACCGAGAGAGTTTTGGGACCAGGCGACTCAATTTAATCGAGTCAGAAAATTTAAAGGGAAAGTAGGGAGTGAACCAAGATGTGCGGAATAGTGGGTGTTTTTTCCCGGCGTAGTCCGATCTCGGCAGGGTTGATCCAGCGTGCGACCGAGAGTCTTTACCATCGCGGACCCGATGGGCAGCGGCACTGGATTGGGTTCGGCGGACGAGTTGCCCTTGGGCATGCACGGCTCAGCATCATCGACCTGACGAGGGGAGATCAGCCGATCGCAAGCGAAGACGGCAGAACCCGGATTATTGTCAATGGCGAATTCTACGGTTACGAATGCATTCAAAAGGAGCTGGAACAGACAGGCCATCGTCTCCGTACTCGGTCGGACAGTGAGATCGCTTTGCACCTGTATGAGGACTTTGGCACGCAATGCTTGCACCGTTTGCGCGGTGAATTCGCCCTTGTGCTTTGGGATGAGAGAAATCGCACTATGTTTGCGGCCCGTGATCGGTTTGGCATCAAGCCGCTGTTCTATGCCTTCCACAATGAAACGCTTTATTTGGCTTCTGAAGTGAAGGCTCTTTTTGCTGCCGGCGTGCCGAGACGGTGGGATTCAGAGTCCGTCTCTCAGTCCGTCGAATTCGGAGGGCATCCGGTTCGTACGCTGTTTGAAGGAGTGTTCCAAGTTCCGCCTGGCCACTACCTGATTGCCACAGAGAAGCATATCGAGCTCAGCCGTTATTGGGATTTCGACTACCCAAGAGCCGATCGCAGTGGCACACGCCGTTCGACGGCTGACTACGTCGCGGAATTCCGGTCTGCGCTTGAAGAAGCCGTTCGGATTCGCTTGCGCGCTGATGTTCCCGTCGGTTGCTACCTTAGTGGCGGCTTGGACTCCTGCGCTGTGCTGGGCTTGGCGGCTAAGCATCGCTCCGATCCCATCCGGGCGTTCACGCTTAGCTTCGATCGCGCCGAATATGATGAAGAAAAAGAAGCGCGGGAGATGGCCGGGAAAGTTGGCGCTGAATTCTTCCCAATCGCCATCAAGCAAGACGATCTTGCCGATCATTTTGCAGACGCAATCCTGCAATCGGAAACACTCTGTTTCAATGCGCACGGGGTCGCCAAGTACCTTCTGAGCCGAGCCGTTCGCGACGCTGGCTACAAGGTCGTGCTGACGGGAGAAGGGTCTGACGAAATCCTGGGCGGTTACGCGCACTTTCGCCGCGACATGCTTCTTTACAACCGGGAAGGCGAGGACCCAAGCGAGGTCGCCAAGCTTCTTGATGATCTCGAAAGGCTCAATCCTGTCTCTCGCGGGTTGCTCCTGCCAGATGGAGAAGCAAAACCGCTCGATAACGTAAAGCGGGTTCTGGGCTTTGTTCCGTCCTGGATCGAGACTTTCTCCGCCCGATCGGCAAAAATGCAGGAGCTATTCGCGGAAGAGTTTTGGAGCACATATAGCGAACGCCGCGGATACCAGGCACTTCTGAGCAGCATTGATGTCCGCGGGCAGCTGATCGGGCGAGACCCTGTGCATCAGTCGCTTTATCTGTGGTCAAAAACCTTCTTGCCCGGTTACATCCTGACCATGTTAGGAGACCGCATGGAAATGGCGCATTCTGTTGAGGGCCGTGTGCCTTTCCTCGATCACCATCTTGTCGAATTGGTCCGTTCTCAGCCAGTGACACAGAAAATCCACGGAATGACGGAGAAATACGTTCTTCGAGAGGCGGTTCGCGACGTCATCACCGACACGGTTTACAGAAGACAAAAGCACCCGTTCTTGAGCCCACCGGCCACATTGAACCCAAAACAGAAGCTCGGCACGTTCGTGCAGGATACCCTCCGCAGTCCCGTCCTCGCCACACTTCCGTTCTTCAATCAGAAGAAGGTTCTAGGCGTTTTGGACAGCTTGAACACAATGGACGAAGGCTCTCGCGTTGCCAATGACCAGGTCTTGATGACTATAGTCAGCGCCTGTGTTCTTCAAGAACGATTCCGACTAGCGGCTTGAAAGCGCGCACTCGAGTTAAGGTTGCAGTCTTGTCGGATTCACCATCCGGCCGACGTTACAGTAGCACCAACGCTTTCCTTACCAAGACAACCGGTGCGAATTCTGACCTAACGCGGTGATCTTTGCCCCGTGCTTTCCATTGAAGTCGGGGAATTCCATTGGGAACGGATGACGCCGGGGTACTCGAAAGCTATTCCGGGCCAGAAGTCCGGCTCGAGGGAATGCGCTCTAAAGGAGTGCCGCTCGCGCTCCGATCTGCTCGAACCCCGTTTCCGGCCAACTTCCGAATGCGCCTGGTCTGATACCGCGGCGAATCCTGTTGCTTCCTCAGTATCGCAATCACGAGGGAACTTGCGCAGTCCCAGAAACGTTGGCAGGTGCAGTAAGATATTTGATAAAGATCACCTCGTTCTGTGCCTCGTTGTAGAGCAGCTCATCGGCCATCGCGCGGGTCATGGCAATGCCGAATCCGCCCGGGCGCATTCCGAGTTGGTCGCGGACGGCCACATGTGCGATGGGTTCCTCCGCAGGCTGACCAACGGCAGCGTGGGTCAAGCTCTTGAAGCTGAAGCCTGAACCAGGATCTGCAACGCGATACAGCAATATGCGCGAGGAGCGCAGGTGAGCAATTCGCACTTTGCGATTCGGATCCAATTTTCCTCCCCACTCCACTGCGTTGAGCACCAACTCCCTGAATGCCATTCCGATCGTGTTGCGCAGGTCATCCGGAAGGTCGGCTTCCAGCTTCATCAGAAAGGATTGAATGCGTTCCGCGGCCTCCCGTGTGCACGGAATAAGCAGCTCCACCCAATAGGGCCGAGCGGAAATGACTTCGATCGGAGGAGAAGCGTTTTGTTTGAGTGCTCGCTCGGCCAATTCCACCGCCAATTTCGGCGGAAAAGGCTTACTTAGGTATTCATAGGCCTGCTCTCGTATCGCGCGCAACAGAGTGTCCGGCGTGGCGTCGGAGGTCATGATGATGATTTTCGGATGGGATTTACCTGCGCGAACCCGGGCAAGCACTTCGAGGCCAGTCAGCTTTGGCATCCAGATGTCCAGAAATGCCAGAGCAAAACTTGTTCGCTGGATGTTGCGTAACGCTTGCGCGCCATCCTTGACAGCAGTAACCGCATAGCCGGCTTTCTTTAGCATGCTGCAAACGGCAAAGCGCGTCGCGCGGTCGTCATCGGCAACAAGGATCTTCTCTGCCAAGACCGAAGTTCGGCTCATGGATGCCACCTCATGCCCAAGATTCGACGAACCCGGTATTTCGCCACAGATGCTACATCCTCGAGAAACGCTGAGCAACTGCGGGCGATCCCTGTGACCGGCTAGAACCCACCAAGTTGCAGGATTCCCAGCTTTGTACCAAAATGAGCGCCTCGTCCGGATTTTTGAATGTTCCCGATCGGAAGAGCAATGAGCGCGTCTGTACGTTTTAATCCGCCAACTGAAGACGACCTGCGCGAGTTCATCGACCTGTCCTTAAACTTCTTGTGTATCGCCGGCACGGATGGCTACTTCAAATATGTTAATCCTGCCTGGGAAACGACATTCGGCTACAGCAGGGAAGAGCTACTCTCGCGTCCCTATCTTGAGTTCGTGCATCCCGAGGACCGCAAGGCCACGACCGCTGAAGCCGCGAGCATTGCATCTGGCCGCAGTACTCTTTCTTTTGAGAATCGCTACCGTTGTAAGGACGGGTCCTACAAATGGCTACTATGGTCTGCCGTTGTGCACGCGGAAAGAGGACTGATTTACGCTGTCGCCGCGGATGTCACGGAACGAAAGCGTGAAGAGGTGCGTTTGAGTGCGCAGTACGCGGTCACACGTGTGCTTGCCGAGGCACCGACCCTGGCTAGTGCTACGCCGCGGATCCTGCAAGCTGTTTGTCAGAGTCTTGATTGGTCCGTGGGCGCCATTTGGCGCGTAGACCAAAACGAGAATCTGCTGCGCTGCGTGGAAACCTGGCACATACCATCGGCGCAGCTTAAAGAGTTCGATCAGAGCACGCACTCCCAGACTTTTCCGCGGGGCATAGGCCTACCTGGCCGAGTCTGGTCACAAACCCAGCCCGCATGGATAGAAGATGTGACCCATGATGCAAACTTTCCTCGTGCGTCGATCGCGGCTAAGGAAGGACTGCATGCAGCTTTCGGATTTCCTGTCCTCCTTGGGACTGAGGTCGTGGGCGTACTCGAATTCTTCAGTGACCAGATCCAAAAGCCTGACGGTCGGCTGCTGGACATGATGAGCGCGATCGGCAGTCAGATTGGCCAGTTCATGGAACGGAAGGAGGCGGAGGATGCCCTGCGGGTGTACGCGCGCGACCTGGAAATAGCCAGAAAGCGAGCGGAAGAAGCGACCCGCGCCAAGAGCGAGTTTCTGGCCAACATCAGTCACGAGATCCGTACACCGATGAACGCAATGATCGGTATGGCTGAGTTGGCGCTGTCGACCCGGATCACTCGCGAACAGCGGGAGTATCTTAATGCGATTCAAGGCTCAGCCGACGCCCTGCTCACCCTGGTCAACGATCTTCTGGACTTTTCCAAGATCGAAGCGCGCAAGTTGCAACTCGACCACGTAGCATTCAACCTCCGCGATGCGCTCGAAGACACCATGCGCGTGCTGGCTCCACGCGCTCACCAGAAGGGCCTGGAGTTGGCGTGCCATGTGACTCCGGATTTGCCACCCGCGCTGGTGGGAGATCCTTTGCGCCTCCGCCAGATAGTGGTGAACCTTGTAGGCAATGCCATCAAATTCACTGAACAAGGCGAAGTCGTGCTCCGCGTGCAAGTCGAGACGCACCACAATGGTGACATCCAATTGCGTTTCTCTGTCGCCGATACGGGAATTGGCATTCCACCGGACAAACAGGCAGTCATTTTTGAGGCATTCTCACAGGCCGACAGCTCCACCACACGGCGTTACGGCGGAACAGGGCTGGGGCTGGCTATATCGGCGCAGTTGGTGGAACTCATGGGCGGCAGCATCTCGGTGGAAAGCCAACCCAGCCGGGGCAGCACGTTCCACTTTACGGCACGGTTTGAAGTGCAACAGCCTGGGATGGAGAATCTACCTTCTCGTTGGCGCACTCTCACCGACCTGCCTGTGCTAATCGTGGACGACAACGCGACCAACCGCCGCATCCTCGAAGAGGTGTTTACCAACTGGCGCATGCGTCCGGTTGCTGTCGAAGGCGGCGTGGCTGCCCTTGCCACCTTGGAAAAATCTATGCGCACGGACCAACCGTTCGCTGTGGTGCTGCTCGACGGACACATGCCTGACATGGACGGCTTCGCGGTGGCGGAACGCATCTCGGAGGACCGCCGTTACGCCGGTACCAAGCTCGTTATGCTGACCTCGGCCGGTCAGCCTGAGGACGTTGCGCGTTGTCGCAAGTTGGGCATCTCGGCATATCTTACTAAGCCGATCAAACAATCCGAACTCTTTGATGTGATTGTCAGCGCCATCGGTCAGCCAGTGAAAGAGAGGGCTAGTACTCCAAAACGACGCAAGAGATCGCGGCCTGCGCTTCGTAAGCTGCAAGTGTTAGTGGCCGAGGATAATCAAGTCAACCAGTTGGTAGCCACGCGGATTTTTGAGAAATTGGGACACCAAGTTACCGTTGTCAACAATGGCCGCGAGGCGCTTGCTGCTGTCCATGCCGGTAAGTTCGACCTTATCGCCATGGACGTGCAGATGCCGGAGATGGATGGGCTTGACGCAACCAGGGCCATCCGGGCTGTGGAGAGGGCGGCAGGCACACACATCCCCATCATCGCCATGACCGCTCATGCCATGAAGGGAGATCGCGAGCGTTGCCTAGCGGCTGGAATGGATGGCTATACCTCCAAACCAATCCGCATCAGAGATCTTGAGCAGGCGATCGCTCAACTGATCAGCCCAATAAATTCGGCGAGCGTGTCTGTACCGGAGGCGGAGCAAGCAGACGGCGTGATTGATCATGCGGCACTCCTGGCGGGAGTTGATGGCGATCGTCGACTTCTGCGCGAACTTATTCACCTTTTTCTTGCCGATTGTCCACAAGGTCTGGCGAAAATCAAGGACGCAATTCGCTGCGGCGATGCCGGAGCGTTGGGAAGAGCCGCGCACACACTGAAGGGTTCAGTTGGTAACTTCGCGAGAAAGAGTGCGTTTGCAGCTGCCCAGCGGCTGGAGATCATGGGAAGAGACGGAAACCTTGATAATGCTGGTGAAGCCTTTAGGACCCTCGAATCCGAATTGGCGCGTCTCACCGAGGAGCTTAGAAAATTGATCATGAACTCTTCAGTACGAAAGACAAAAACGAACAAGGGTGGGAGAAGAAAGGGCAGGCAAGGGTGAGCATTGCCCATTAGCTTGCAGAGATGCCTTTTTCTGTAATCCGCGATAACACACTTCGAATTTCTGGCCTCACCCCTCTCGCAGCATCTACCTCACCAGCCGTTTCGTCCTAGTCAGCCGACCGAAATGCGGTCATCCCTGACCCTATACGATCCCCGATCCGTCGATAACGAGGACGTGCGGTAGCCCGGTGGTCGGCGAAAAGGGTGTTAGAGCCTATGGATAGGCCCAAAAGGCGCCCCAACAAGAGAACACATTTGCTCAGCAATTCACACCCGTCAGGTGCGTGATTCGCGTACGATGGCGGGCATGCGCCGAATGCAGAAGCCTTCCCCAACCGAGTCCCCGTTACTGTTCGAAGTGGATCCCAAGCCACTCGAAGAGACCTTGACCGCCCTGGGCGGGATCCCGCTGGTGGTGCAAGCGTTCCGTTCTTTGGGGTTGCCGGGCAGCGTGCAGCAACACGTGACCGTCAAGGAACGAGAGCGGGGCTACGACGAAGCCACGTTCGTTGAGAGTTTTCTGATTCTGAACGCGGCCGGGGGAGAGTGCGTGGACGATTTCGCACACCTGCGCAGCGATGCGGGTTTGGTGGAGCTCATTGGACATGAGCTGCCTTCTCCGGAAGCGGCGCGGAAGTTTTTGAACGCCTTTCACGAAGAGGAAAAGATTGAGGAAGCACAGCAGCGGCGTCTACCGGATGCCCTAGCCTACATTCCCGAGGAGAGCAGCGCGCTCGAGGGACTTGGGCGCGTCAACCGGGATCTGATTCAGCGGTTGGGTGAACGCTGTGCAGATCAGAAGATCTTCACGGTCGATCAAGACGCCACGATTATCGAAAGCCGCAAACGAGAAGCCCTGTACACCTACGAAGGCTCGCGCGGCTACCAACCGATGCTGGCGGTGTGGGCAGAGATGGATGTGGTGCTGGCGGACGAATTTCGCGACGGGAATGTGCCGGCGCAGATGGCTCCGTTGACCGTAGCCAAAGCGGCCTTCGCGGCGGCGCCTGCAACGGTGACGAACTATTACTTTCGGGGCGACTCCGCCTGCCACGAGAACAAGTTGTTGCGCTGGTTGTTGAGCGAGAAACGCGAAGGCGGGCCGGCCGGATTCATTGGTTTTGCGGTCAGCGCGCGGATGAGTGAGGCGTTACACGCGGCGATTCTGGAAGTTCCGGAGTCAGGATGGAAAGTTTACGGCAAGCCGGAGCCGGATGTGGATCGCGAATGCGCCGAGGTGGTATTCGTCTCCAACGAGGAGTTAGAGCCGAAAGGAACGAAACCGCTGCGCTACGTGGCCATCCGGTTGCGCAAGCGGCAGGGAGGATTATTTGCGGACGGCAGTAGCGTCTTACACTTTGCGGTACTCAGCAACATTTGGGACTGGCAGCCAGTGAAACTGATCGAGTGGCATCGAGAAAAAGCCGGCACCATCGAAGGGGTCCACGATGTGCTGAAAAATGAATTGGCGACCGGAGTGTTGCCGTCGAAATACTTTGGGGCCAACGCCGCTTGGTTGCGGCTGGCAGTGATCTCCTACAACGTGCTGACGGCCCTGAAGCGCTTGGCGTTGCCTGCAGATTTATTGCGGGCCCGCCCGAAGCGACTGCGGTTTCTGATCTTCTACACGGCGGGTCGGCTGGTGCATCACGCCCGACAGTTGTGCTTGCGACTGGCTAGGAAGGCGGAGGGCATCGTTCTGTGGTCGGACGCCCTGCGATTCCTACCGCTTCGTACCTAACGCGAACATAGGTGGGAGAGCTTATCGACGGATTTGCAGAGCCCCTTTTGGAGGGCTCCTCGGAAAACTGTTGCCCGATGGCTTACCGATCGGCTCTGTACACCGCCTTCTTAGCGTAACCTCAACCGAGGGGTTCTTGCAGTGCCTCGTGGCTGCCACAAACCCGAATTCGGACGGTGTACTCCAGTTTCTGCTACCTTACCGACGGATTGGGGACGATTGTTGCCTATTGACGGCAAACTCTCTAGAAATCAAACTTACAGGATTTGGTTTCTATCAAATCGTGCATGGCGCGCCTAACACGGCTGCGGCGGCTAGCAAAAGTCCAACAATCATCGATGGCAGTGTACTGTATCAGAACCGCGTGACAAACTCGTTGACCAAGGGGCAGTGAATGAGAGCTTCCGGATGGCGGACGATTCGCAAGAACCAAGGAGCAGTCGCAACAGTCTTGGCAGCGGCGGCCTATATTCGGAACAGCCGGCCTGCATTAGAGCGGCCAATTTTCGAGCGATCGGCTTCGCTGATTGCGACGTGATCGAACCACTCCGACGCGAGGGCCCGTATCCTCGAAAGGATAGTCAACAGAGAACAAGATACGGTCAGCGCCAATCGGCTTCCGTTGATCTCTTCCCCAGGTTTGCGGGCCTCGCCTTCCCTTACCGGAATACGGAAGGGTGGCCCGTGATCGGCCCGGAGTCTCGCATTGGCCTGCGGAATCGTCAGCGAACAACGTGGCGGCTATTGGCGAGGTTTCTGCCCCCACGCCGTCGTGGTACACTCCAAAGCCAATGGAGTTTCATCGTGCAGCCAGAAGAAAAGCCCTCTCTCAGACTTGGCGGCGTTTATAGCATCGCTACTGTGGTAGACGACTTCATCAACCGAATCATGGTCGACCCAAAACTAAATGCCAATCCGCTGGTGGACGAAGCGCACCATCGCGTGCCGCCAGCGGGCTTCAAGTACCTGGTGACCGAGATGGTCTGTTGGGCTACAGGCGGTCCGCAGAAATACACGGGCAAGTCGATGGCGGAATCGCACGGGGATTTGAAGATTACCAGCAAGGAGTGGGAGGCGTTCCTGGACGATTTTCAACAGACGCTGGATAAGTTCAAGGTATCCGCCGGGGAGCAAGCCGAGGTGAAGGCAATCGTCAACAGCACCCGATCGGACATTGTCGTCAACTCCGCGCGGGGGCAGGCGCTAACTCACAATGCCGAAGTGTTGACGAGCGGTGGCCCAGAGAGACTGCGAACGGCGACACAAGGAGTTCACGGAGAATGCTTGAATTGGGCAAATCGTCGCGATTGGAGATGCTGTTCGCCTGAGCATCACTGGCCCTTGCGCCCGGTACGTGATGACGACGCTCCCTCAGGGCGATCTCCCCAAAGATGCGGGGATCCTGCGTACGGCAGCCCAGCACAACCACCACGCTAATGTTGGCGTGTATGCTTCTGTGTTGCAGAGTGGCAAGGTTCGCCGTGGTGATTCCGTCACGCTGGAGTAGCCCACGCCTTGCGCCTGGCGCGGTCAACAACCCCTGACCGAGAGGGCACTTCTATACGATGGACCGAATTCACAACAGGCAATCCTTGATACACGTTGCTGCCGAAACCTCAGGGTGAAAAGGAATGAATTACATATCGTTGTCACACTTCCACATCGGCGTAGTTTCTAACCACCAGAGTCTTTTTGACTTGATGCTATGAATGAGCTCCTTGCGCAGATCCTGCACCACGGATACGTTGTCATTTTCTTCATCGTTTTGGCAGAAGCACTCGGGATTCCAGTACCAGCGGCACTGGCTCTTCTTGCGGGCGGAGCCGCGGTGGCATCGGGTGGCCTGCACGCGCTGGCGGCAACGCTGGTTGCGGTGACGGCGATGCTATTGGGCGACTCGTTGCTCTACGTCCTTGGAAGCCGCATGGGATGGCGCTTGTTGGGTTTTCTATGCCGGGTCTCCGTCGATCCGGAAACGTGCATCCTGCGATCTGCGGAGTCCTTCTACAAGCATGGCCGGGCTACTTTGGTGATTGCGAAGTTCATTCCCGGAATTAATTCGATGGCTCCTCCGCTGGCGGGGAGCATGAAAATGCCATTCCCGCAGTTTTTGGGACTGGACTTCCTCGGCGCCTCTGCCTATGCGCTTGCGTATGGCGGAGCCGGATTTATCTTTCGCGACTTCGTGGCAACCATTGCGCGTGGTTTTCGAGCGGCGGGACACGCAGTCGAGATCGTGGTCATTATCGCCGCGATTGCATTCACCGCGTATCGCATCTCGCTGTACTGGAAGCATCGGGCGGACCGCATCGTTCCACGGATACAGGTCACAGAACTGGCCGCAAAGCTGCAAAGTGAATATGCAGAAAGGGTTTTGCTGGCCGATGTGCGCAGTCACGGTTACTATGATCCTGGTGCGGACCGCATTCGAGGATCGATTCGACTGGAGCCGAATAATCTGTCGGAGGAAGTCAAAACACTTCCCAGGGACAAAGACATCTACCTGTACTGCACTTGACCACGCGAAGCGACTAGCGCCCGTGTGGCGCATCTGCTACGGGAACGAGGATTTAACGCGTTTGTGATTGTTGGAGGCCTAGCAGCATGGCGCAAAGCCGGGAATCCGTTAGAGACGGTTCCCCAGACCGACATAATGCATCTTCCTACTTTCAGCCGATAATCACTTAGCGTCCAACTGCCCACCAATCCCATCAGCAAATGGACTCAACGCCCGGGGTTCGGGGAGATCGGCTGGCGCGTAAAATTCATCAGTGCATTATCTCCCCGAACCCCACTTCGGGCCAGCGTCAAAGTCCGCATCATTTATCGCATCCGTTGCACCGTGACACAGGCAGACCGCAATCGCCACGTCGCTCCATCGGTAAACACGAGCCGAGTTCCCATTACTAATCGCGGTAAGCCAGCATCAGATCACTTCCGGTCAGCCGACCACAATTTTTGAAAGCAGCGCGTAACCGCCTGTAAGGGTCGGGCGTTATGCGGCCAAGTGGCCCATCTATCGAACGGCCGACTCTTCGGGTATCGATAGCACCGGGCATCTTGATGCCACAATCGCTGGGTGAACCCGTATTATGAAGAGCGCCGCTAACAACAGGTTGGCTCTCCAGAATGACGTAACGCTAAGAAGGCGTACCATCACGACCTAGCTCTGTAGCGATTAGTCGAGCGGACTCGGCAGCGGTGATCGCAGCGCAATACCACAAGGATGTTCGCTGGAGGGGCGTTCGGGCTTCGCCAGCGATATTTCAGGGCCACTTAACGTCCAACGCGTAAATTTCCTGCAGGCCGATGTCGCGAGTGAAGAGGACTGAGCCGGCTGGAGTTACACCGATCTGAGTTCCTGTATTCGCCTCTGCGGAAATTCATTTTGAATGTGGCCCCGCACACGTTTCGGACACCCTGCAAGGTAATTCTGAGCGACCTGCGGGTGCTGCGCTTCTAATTGTACTCCGTTTGGGGTACAATTAAGCTATGCCAACCATGAAATACACTCCAGCAGAGGCCTCGGCCTTGACGAATCTTCCGGTTCGCACGGTACGCAGATTAATAGATCGCCGTCTCATTCGTCCGAGACGGCTTCAGACCGGGCGTTCGGTCAAGCGACTTCTCTCGTGGGAGCAATTGGTATATCTGCGACTTGAGGCGGAGGGGCTATACCTCCTGCCCATTGCGGCCCGGCGCAAGATTGCAAAACAGATTGAAACGGACGCAGGGATCGACGTGGTCTCGCTCTCAGAGGGACGGGCGCTATCGATTCAGGTGAAGACTGTCCGCAAAGAACTCGATGAAAGGCTCAAAAAACTTGAGCGTGCAGAGAGAGTCGTTGTCGAAGACCCAGAGACGATGCGCGGCACACCTGTCTATCGTGGCACTCGAATCCCTGTCGAACTTATCGCCGATATGCTGAATCAGGGCGCAAGCATTGACGAAATCTTAGAGGGCTATCCTGCACTAGACAGAGAGAAAATTGAACTTGCTTCTCTCTACGTGCAGGCCTTTCCCCGCCGTGGCCGGCCAGCTTCGCGTCCCTGGGCAAAACGAAAGGCAGTTCGCACCACTCGCCATCGACGAAATATGGCAAGGTCAACGTGAAGCTCTTGATCGATGAATGCCTTCACACATCTCTTGTCACCGTCGCCCATTCGGCGGGCCACAGCGCAGGCCATGTCAGTCACCGCGGACTCGGCGGGCTAAAAGATTGGTAGCTTATGCGAGTCATCCGCGAGGACGAGTACAGGTTCGTCACCAACAATCGCTCCGACTTCCTTGATCTGCACGGCAAAGAACCGCTCCACGCAGGCGTGATCGTTATCGTTCGGAATGTCATCCCTACGCAACAGCAAGAACTCTTCGCAGCAGCCCTGAAGCACATTGGCACGCGGGACTTGACGAATACCGTCGTGGAAGTTCGATTCGTGGGGGACGAAATCCAGTGTTCAGAATACGAACTTCCACAATCTGAGTAGGAAATCCGGTAGCACAGAAGCTTCACGCGTTCGAAATTTCCAGCTTGCGTTCGCGATCAGCGGCATGCGCGAGACAGGCACGAATATCTTTTTCGGTCAGATCGGGAAATTCACGCAAAATCTCGGTGTGGGTCATTCCGCTGGCCAGATATTCGAGCACATCATACACCGTGATGCGCAGGCCCCGGACACAAGGTTTGCTGCCCCTCTTGCCAGGTTCGATCGTGATTTACCAGCGTACGTGATAATTTCACTATGTTTGAAGCCTCGAGCAATCGGAATCGTTGGTGACCGCAACCCCGTATCGACATGTTGGCCTTGCCAGCCTAATGGCCCACAACAAGGCTGGTGTTTTTGTGTGCTAAAGCTCGCAGGATGGCATCCAGAACTTGATCGAGATACTTGCCGACGTCTTCTGCCAGGAACCGGAGAACCCGATAGCCGTTCTCCTGCAGCAAAGCATCCTTGCGACGATCTCGTCGGTAGGCTTCAGCGTCGCCCAGGTGTTGTCTGCCATCCAGTTCGATAGCGATCTGCGACGGCTCGCAAAGCAGGTCAACTTCCATACGGCCCCAGCCATCGAACGGAATCGCTAGCTCTGCGTTCAAGCGAAACCTCCCTGCCGTTTCGGCTAATGTTTCCAACCGGCGGTAGAGAAACGCATCGGTTGCACTTCGCGCTCGATCGGGACGATCGGCGTCGGACGGCGGGATTACGGCAGTGCGGACAAACAGCTTCGCCAAACGAGAATCTACACCATCGCGCACTAAACGCCGCACGCTGGCTGCATACTGGCTTTTCCAGTCGGGATCGACGGGAAGTGGCACATCTGCGGGCCATCCCGGCACGGCACTTCCGGGAAGCTCAATCCTGTAGCCGATACCTTCGTAGCGGCGGCAGCGGCGGTCGAACATCCGCGCCAGCATCGGCACGTTGAGATCCGCGTAGTCGTAGACGCGCACCTCTCGCTTGTTGTCAGAGAGGCGGTGCAATCGTCCGACGTACTGCGTGATCGTCCCTTGCCAAGAGACCGGCAGCGTCAGGAATAAGGTGTCGAGTCGGGCATCATCAAAGCCCTCGCCCACATACCGGCCGGTGGCCAAGAGCAGCCGAGCCTCGTCGCTGGGAATCGCGGCCAAGCGAGCTTGAATAGCATCAAGCTCCTTTTTGCGCATCCCTCCTCTGAGCACAATCAGGTGCGATACCTCAGAGGTCAATTGCTCTTTCAGAGAGTCAAGATGCTCATTCCGTTCGGTCAACACCAGCGGCGACCGCCCCTCCCGAAGGGCATGGATGACGTCCTGACAGATGAGTCGATTGCGCTCCTCATCGGCAATTAGTTCTTCATAGAGTTTGTGGAATTGTACCCGCACATCAGGATCCGCTGGTCGTAGCGGACGAAAAGCAGTCGGACGAACCACTACCTTATGCTCAAAGGGATGAGTTGCGACACTATGTCGGATACTGCCCCGGTAGCGTACGGGGCCACACTCCATGAAGATGATCGGATGCTGGCCATCCTTCCGGTGACGGTCGCAGACAGGCCTGTCACAAACTTCGCCTTAGCCTGGCGGGCAACCTGCTCAAAGCTTTGGGCAGAAAGATGGTGGCACTCATCCACAATCAGGTGACCGTAATTGCTCACGAGATCATCGACGAGACCGCTTCGCACCATGCTTTGTATTACGGCTACATCAAGCAAGCCGGTCGCCTTCGCGCGGCCGCCGCCGATCCGGCCAATAGTGCCCGCCGGCATTCCGAGGAAAGTGGAAAGGCGCTCGATCCATTGAAGTTGCAGCTGCCGCCGATGTACCAATACGAGTGTATTCACTCCCCGTTGCGCAATCAGCCACGCGGCAACCACGGTCTTTCCGAAGGCGGTCGTGGCTGCCAACACTCCCGTATCATGGGCGAGCATGGCATGCGCGGCAACGGTTTGCTCA
>CAWBVH010000026.1:0-81345 GCA_963792145.1 Candidatus Acidiferrales bacterium | reverse complement strand
TTGGATACCAGCGCACTGCTCAGGCCCGCGCGCGCCACGATGTGCGTCATCACCCCCGCAAAGAGCCCAATTAACCCAAAGTAGCTTCGCCAGCTTCGCCCGGCTAAGCCAAACGCCGGCTCAGCAAAGAACGCAATCAGCAACGCCGGAGGAGAGAGAAGAATCACCACAGAAGCGATCTGCTGCAACACTCGCCGCCACCCTCGCGGATGCACCTGGAGATAAAGCCCTAGAACTACATTGACGAGCGACGCTCCCAGCAAGTAGATATGCCGCGAAACGTACATCATCCGCACTTCCGCCGATAGCCCTTCCATCCTTGGATAGTGATGTTTCATGACCTGCCCGGTCAGCAGAAAAGCGATGACTCCGAGCAATCCGGTGATGAGGTGGATGCGCCGCACGAATACCCGTCAGCCTCTCTGGGGCAGAATTTCACCAGACTAGCATTCCTTTGTTCAATCCAAAGACATTTCGAGGCTAGGGCCTGAAAACGCCGTACACTTCCATCTAGATTGTTTCAAGTTTCCGAGTACGCGACAAATTAGGAGTTGACCGTTGCGCACACGAAGCCCTTTTGAAACGATTCAGCGGATTCCGTCGCATAAACTATTGATTGTGATCTTGGAGCCTGAACTTTGGACGAGCCTCTCCAAACTCCTCAGTACCAAGTCTGGTCTTGAATCTTGGATATAGTGCCGACTCCCCACCGCAATGAGCAGACAACCACGCGTGGACAACTCACTGAGTTCTCTTTGCATTTGCAAATCGATAGCCTCGTCCTGGCGAACTTGCACGCTAGGGTCGAGGGCAATTTCCGCGGCTGGATCATGGGCGACGACGATAAGCGGCAAGTCACCGAGATTGCCGGTGGCGCGGACTTGCGCGGGACTGATATTTGTAAAAGCGTCGTATTCCTCGAGCGTGGTCCGAAAGCTGCGGCTACAGTCCTGCGGATGAAATTCACAGCGGCCCAGCAGGCGAGTGATGCCAAAGGGGGCCAGCCGTCCATACCAGGCCTGGCGAATCATGAAGTCGTCGCGATCTTTGTTTGCAGCCGCAGACTCTCGAGCGTTTTGATCGGGATGAGAGACGTCGAGGAGCAGAAGACCCGCGAGTTCGCTGGGGAACTGGTGCGCGAAGATACGGGCGTCGTACCCCGCCATGGAGTGAGCCACAAATAGGAACGGTCCGGATTCACCAGCGTTAGTGAGCAGGGTGTGCAATTCCTTGACGATCTGCTCGCTACTTCGCGGGAGAGGCCCGTTATCGCTCCTGCCGAGTCCCGCTCGATCGTAGACGCAAGTTCTTGTCAGCTCCGCAAATTTTGGATGCAACTCGTTCCAGACGTCGGAAGCGTCCCCCAAGCCGCTGTCGATCACCACCGTCGGCGATCCTCGTCCCTGGCAGTCGATGTAAAGGCGGTATCCTCCAACTTCAACTAGCCGCCCTGGCGCACCACGACTACGTGAGCGCCGTGTCGCGAGCGCTTCATAAGACATGCCCGTCAACACGCCTACTGCAAGCACAATGACAAGGAACCACAAAACTTTTCGCGGGTTCGCAGAGTTCTGATCCATCAGCCGTGATTTTTCCTGGTAACGTTCTCCGGTTGGGCGTAAATCCAAGCTCGTCTCGAGTCACTGAATGGTTGGACGCGGAAAGTGTAACAACGATAGGTCTTATATCGGACCTCAAGCTACTTGAGATTGCCTTGTTTGACCATGCAGCAGATTGCCTCAGGTCCTGATCAACGCCGAAAATCAGCAGCTAATAGAAAACCACTATTGCTCGGCAGCAACTCTTGTGAGAGTTTCTCTGGATTGCGATCTAGTTCTTTCGGTTCCTGTTGAAACAACCTGTTGCAAGTTAATTGAGGCGCACACCGCAAGCAGCTTCCGCCCCTAAGTTGCTCTAACAATTGTCTACCAGGGAGCATACGTGGTGCGAGTTTTTGCGTTCGTTGACACAAACGGAGTCGAAATCCATTCCATAACTGACCCGGACGACAAGCTTCCGATTCCCGAAGCCACACAAATAGTCTCGATCGGAGCGAGTATGATGTGGGTGGAATCAGTGACACCCCAGCAAACCATTGATTCACCCAGCGTCTATCGGGTTAGGGTGTGGACCGTGCCTGCGGCTGACGATTAGCCGTGTAAAGGTTTGTAAGGCTAAAACGGAAATCAATAAGCACTGGTAGAAGTACCGGTTGACAAAGAGTGCTGAGCACATATTCTATGGCCGCCGGGAGTTCGTGGTGCTTGGGCGGAGCAGCTTTGTGGGCTCTCGGCAACTCACGCTTAGCTCCCAATTGTCGGAGCATCCCCTGTCTTGTGGTCCACAATTTGAAAGAGCAGAAATGCGTGTACAGCATCTGTGGTTTCAGAGCTTGATGTCTGGATGCGGATCATTGCTCCGTGCGGCACTTCGGAAACGCTGTATCGAATGTCCGACTTCAGGCGTGTCATTGTTGCGACTCCCGGTGGGTTCGTGCCATGAACTAACATCGGTGCATCGAAATTCCCATTAGAGAACATCTCTACGATGTGATTCAGGTGCGTCCGAATCTGGTCGATACTTGCCTTGTCGTTGGGGTCATTTGCCGTGACAACTATCTCGCCGCCATCTTTGAGTAGGTGAAAGTGATGAGTCGTTGCATCATGGGAAAAGCCCATCACATGGTCGCCGCGTTCGGGTACACCGTTTTGCCGTGTCGCAGAGGACTGTTGCGCAGCTGAAATGGAAGTCAGAGTGAAGAACAGAACTACCAGAGGCATATTCCGCATTTGGCTGGCTCCTCCCAGAGAACCAGTCTAGGCAGTCCGGCCCGCTCTGTCATGTAATGATTGGGAACATGCCAGATTAACGTTATAGCGCTTTACCGGATGCGCGTTCTGCAATTGATACCGACCCCAACCAGAAGTTCGAAATTCGGAGAAAATTCACGCACCCATACTCGTTCGCGTTGACCCCCGGGGTCGTTGTCTTCCTACCCCATACCCGACAGGCATGCGTTGCCGGTGTCAGTTCTGGTGTCAGTTGGGTTTGCTATTTATTTCGCTATGGTGCTCGGTCCTGCGCTGGACGATGTTTGCTAAAGGCGCATGAATACAGGCGATTTTCGCTGTGCTGCGGCTTGGTGCCCGGCCCTGCATAATGGCCATCGTGGGCACTAGAAGTCCGGTGCCCTATCCAGTTGAGCTACGGGCGCTCTCTTTCAACAATTTAGCACGTTTCTCGTCTGCGAAACCAGACGAGCGCAGGAACTCAACGAGGTCAAATCACCCAAAACTTACGCATTTTACAAGAAAATGCTATAGCTGACCGAGGTTTTCCGTAGGGCAGAATCCTGAGGAATCACTGAAAGACATGCCGCCGGACCGATCTATGCATGCGTCACCTGTGTGGTGGTCGCGCCCAAGCCTAGCAAGAAGTGATACCCTTAGCGAATCATGGCGGCAAAGACATCGGATAAGCCAAGAAAAGACCTCTCTTCTCGACAACATGCGTTCCTAAAAGCCTATGCCAGAGGCAAGACTCTCAAGCAAGCCGCCATCGAAGCTGGGTACTCAAAGAAAAACGCTGATCAGTCAGGCTATCAAGCGCTCAAGGCAATCAAAGGGCGTGCGGCCGCTCTGATGGACGAGATAGGGCTCACGGACCGTGCGTTCATTGAGAATTATTTAGTTCCCCTGCTTGAAGCAAAGGAAACGAAGTTCTTCAAAGACGGCGATAAGCGAATCAGCGTCGCAGCACTAGGCATCAGGCACGCAGCACTCGATACTGCATTCAAACTTCGCGGCAGCAATTCCACCCGATATTCTCTCTTTGCCTTCCAAACGCTCTCAAGTGCCGCGTTAATGCTCTCTCTTTCGGCCACCGTATCGCCCAATTTGCGACGATCTCTCCAAAGGGCATGCCCAGTCCGTATGAGTTGCGCTTCGCCTCTGTCCAGGGCTCTGTAGTCGTATTTCTGCCTCGCCGTTAGTTTCATCTGGCTCCTCCGCAAATCGGGCAAGTTCATTGTGGGAAAACTTGCTGATCGGGAGGGTCCCGAGAGCTGTTGTGCAACAGTTGTGCAATGAATTTCGCCTCGGGTGAGCTAGGTAGAATCGGGAAAGACTTTGTTTTCAGTTGGAAAGGTTTGGGGTGGGAGACGGGATTTGAACCCGCGACATTCGGTGCCACAGACCGACGCTCTACCAGCTGAGCTACTCCCACCACTGCTATCCAGTTTAACATGACCTTATAGTGCGAGGAATAGTGCCGGGACCGCGCCCTGTGGCGGGGCTGGACGACAGCAGATATCAGCGACCAGCCACCAGGAGACGAAGAGTAAGCACATGCCTCGTCTGCCCGAGACACGATTTTTGGATGATAAATGAGGGCTCGACCGAAAGCGGCGGCTAGCCGCCGCACTCCAAAGGGTTGCTGTCGTACAGGGCCACTGGTTGCGATATCTGATCCCTGATCACTGATATCAGTCCTGCATATTAGCAAGCTGGAAACGCGCGGCACACACGCACCGGCCAGCCACCAGTGCCCTTGCTAGACTGAGGCAGGGCGGCGTGTGTCCCCGCGCATGAACCCGCAACCGACGGATCGTCTCTATTTCGATTTGCAACTCGCCTACGCGCGTCCCGTGATCGCGCTGCTCGCGATTCTGTGTCTGCTGGAACTGCGCACCGCGCGACAGGCAGAGCGCCCCCTTTCCTTCCTGATCGCATACCTGTTCCTCGCTGTCATCATTCTGCTGATCGAACGTGCCTTGCGTCGCGCCAATTGGCACCTTCCGTTGGTCTGCGACATTCTCGTTGTCGGCGTCTTCCTCTATCTCTCTCATGAAGTCCTGCCGGCTTGGTTCCTGCTATTCTTTGTGGCTTTCTCTGCAGGCTATCGCTGGAATCTGCGCTCCTCCCTGCTGCTTTCCTTTGGGTTATTGCTTCTGGCGATTGCGGTGGCGATGAACCGCAGTGGCCCGGTCGACGGTTCGCGCACAGTCATTTATTCGCTTCCGTTTTTTGGCGCGACGTTCCTCGGCGTTTCCGGCATGGCGTTTCTCGGCGATCGCAATCGCCAATTCGCATGGCAACAAGCATTTCTGGCGCGACTGTCCACCACCATGCACGTGGAGCTGGGACTGGCCGAATCCTTGCGCCTCCTGCTCGAAGAAATCGCCATCGAATTTCAATCCGAGGAAGCTATCCTGGCCTATCGCGATGCGGACCTGGAACGAATCTTCCTGTGGCGATTGAAATCCGGCGAGAGCGAGCGCCTGATCCCCGACAACCTGCCCATGACCCGCGCCGATGGCTTCCTGCTCGACGATATGGAAGCCTCTGTCTGCTGGAACACCGTCGCCGGCCGCGGTTCCGGCTTTGGCTGGGATCGCCGCGACGGCCGCTCCTTGAAGTCCGTTCCAAGAATCCCCGGCCCCACTTTGCAGGAGTTCGGCATTCGCAATCTGCTATCGGTGGCCTTCGATCAGGACGGCCATGCCGCCGGACGCCTCTTCCTGGTGAATCGCAAGCCTGTGCGTCTGCCCTACAGCAAGGATGACCTGTCCTGGTTCGAGCAGATTTCCAGCCACGTCAGCAGCGCCCTCGAAAACGTCTTTCTCCTGCGCCATTTGCGGGCACGAGCAATCGAAGCCGAACGCTCCCGGATTTCTCGCGATCTTCATGACGGCATTCTCCAGACCCTGCTGAGCATTGAGATCCAGTTGGACGTCCTCCGCCGCCGGGTTACCACCCATCCCGAACAAGTGGAATCGGGCCTGGCATCGTTGCAGCAAACTGTGCGCAACGAGGGCGCGGAACTGCGCCACCTAGTAACCGACCTGCGTCCGCTGCGGGTACAATCCGCGGACCTGGTCGATCTGATGCGTGGCTTCGGCGAGCGCTTCCGTAACGAATCTACCCTGGCCCTCGATTTACTCGTTGATTCGGTTGATCTCCATGCACCTGACCGGGTGTGCAGGGAGATTTTCCAGATTTACCGTGAAGCACTCAACAACATAAAAAAGCATGCGAAGGCTTCCCATGTCGTGGTAAAACTGTCGCAGGACGACAGCCGGCTTGTCCTGGTGGTGGACGATAACGGAGAAGGCTTCAGCTTCGCCGGGCGCTTCACGGGGGATGAGCTCGACCGCCTGCGGCTGGGTCCGATTTCCATCAAGGAACGTACTCGAACGGTCGGAGGAGTTTTGACGGTGGAGTCAAACCCGGGGCATGGTGCGCGTTTA
Organism: Candidatus Acidiferrales bacterium; assembly: GCA_963792145.1. Taxonomy (GTDB): domain Bacteria; phylum Acidobacteriota; class Terriglobia; order Acidiferrales; family UBA7541; genus Acidiferrum. The sequence goes on along the minus strand of CAWBVH010000026.1, from coordinate 75,098 downwards.
ACGATTGAGGTGCCGCTCGGCTGACAGATCTATGGCTAAGACAAAACAACAGATACGCGTACTGATGGCCGACGATCACGCAATTTTCCGTGACGGCCTGCGAAAATTGCTCGACGGCGACGAAGAAATCACCATTGTCGGCGAAGCGCAGAATGGTGCCGAATGCATCAAGCTGCTGGCCAAACTCAAACCCGATATTCTTCTTCTCGATCTTCGTATGCCGGATAAAGATGGCTTGGCCGTCCTCGAAGAAGTCAATTTCGATCAGATTCCTACTCGCGTGATCGTCCTGACCGCCGCGGAAGATGACCGCGACGTGGTTCGGGCCATGCGCCTCGGCGCCCGTGGCGTCGTTCTCAAACAGTCCGCCACCGACCTGCTGGTGAAAAGCATTCACCGCGTGCATGCCGGCGAAATCTGGCTGGACAATCGCATGACTGCCGAGGTCATGAAAGCCTTCGCAAAATCTTCCGAGTCCGGCCCTCGCCGGGAGAAGCCGCTGCTCTCCGACCGCGAAAAAGAAATCGTGCAATTGGTCGCCCAGGGTTTCCGCAACAAGGAAATTGGCGAGAAGCTCTTCATCTCCGAACAGACGGTGAAGAACCATCTTCACAACATCTTCGACAAGCTGGGAGTTTCTGACCGCTTGGAACTCGCCCTTTACGCCATCCATCACCGCTTGATCGACCAGTCGTAGTTTCCTGGCCGGCGCTGCTGCCTGACTCTAACCGCCTATGCGCTCTTGCGAATTCGTTTCAGGTTCATTTTCCGGTACAACGTCTTGCCTTCGGGAAGCACCAGCGTCCCGCTCATCGTTCCGTCCTTAATTTCGAAGGTCCAGTCGCTGGGCTTGCCCTCCTTTGGTGCGCAGGTGAGTATGTGGTCCGCGCTTCGGTAGTCGCACAGCAACGTGCCCATCCACTGCTTTTCGCTGTTCACGACCTTGTAGCCTTCAATCTTGACCTTGCCGGCCGCTCCGTTGTTTTCGGCAATCTCGTAAATCACGTGCTCATCGTGGCACGGCGAATTGGCTACCTGGCAGATCGATTCGCCCTCCCACGCGCCGACAATCTCGCCTAGATCGCTCGTGCCGGAGGCGTTCGCCCAAACCGCCGCCCCGAAGCAAGCCACGAATGCAATGCAGGGAAGTAAACGCCACACGGTTCTTGTCCTCCTGAAATAGTCTTCATAGCATGCGGCCACCTGTCCGGCAGGGTACCATGCCGATGCGCGGCTCTCCTTAGGGCGCCCCTATTTTTGGCACTTTTAGCCTATTTTTCGCTTGGGTCCTAGTACATTCGTACTTTTTCCACTGCGTTTTATTTTGTATCGCCAGTTCTATTGTTCTCCAGGCGGGCCAAGGCTACACTCAGTCCTTCAAATAGGGAGGTTTCCCGTGACTGGCTCAGAACGCCGCACGACCCAACGTTTCTCGATGCGGCTGCCGTTAACTGTCCGCTGGACTACTGGCGCGGCAGTTGGCGAAACCGCGACGGAATCCCGGGATGTGAGTTCCCGTGGCGTCTACTTTTTCCTCTCCAAGGATGTGAAGGAAGGGTCACCGGTTGAAATCCTACTGACCTTGCCCAACGAAATTACCCTGGCTGGCCCCGTACGCGTTCGTTGTCTAGGACGCGTTCAGCGTACCGAACCTCGAGAAGAGGGCGCCGTCGGCGTTGTGGCCGCGATCGAACGCTACGAGTTCCTGCGGGGCAGCGAAGAAGTTTAGTTCGCCCCTCGCCCTAATTCGCGGATTTCGGTAAGAGTTCCTTGCTCGCTCACTGCGGAGGCGGGCAGGAATAGCCGGGGTGCCTCGGCCCCTCAGCGGAGCGCCCCGGCTGAATTTTTTTTGCCCTCGCCTTAGCCATATCTCCCCACTCATCCATCTTGGCCTAGCCCCCACTCACCATTGTCCCACGCGCCGCACCTGTACTTCGGGTCAGGCGATTTCCACAGGTCCCGTAGGCCAAGATGAGTTATCCCGCCCTCGGGTGCTGATCTTTGCCTCTCTTCGGAGAGACGACAGGAAAGACCACTATGCCGGAATTACCGGCGGACCAAAGTCCCGGACCCAACGGGAACACTGGCAACGTGTTTGAGAAGGGCACGCCCGAGCGTCTGGCCACACCAGCGGAGCTGGCCGAATTTGGCGGCGTTGTGGCCAATCCCGAGATCGAAGCGCGCATCTTGGAACTTCTGGAAGCGCAGATGAAAGAAGACATGGCCCTAATTGAACCGATGGACCTCGCAGAGGCTTCTGCGCTATCCATTCCCGAAGCCGTAAATGAACCTCTTGAAGAGCCTGCAGGAAAAAACCTGGAAGCCGTGCCGCAAGCCTTTGCAATTGAAACAGTGACGGAAACCGCCCACGCTGCGGAAGAATTGCCCATTCCTAAATACATTTCAACGCCTTCCCTGCCGCCAGCGGAGCTTCTCATTCCCAATCCTCCGCCTTCGGCTTCCGATACTCACGTTGAACTCCAATCCTCAGAACGTGTCGATCTGTTGGAATTTGCAGAAGCTTTGGACCAGCACCGTTTGTGGGTGGAGACCGCCGGGGAGGAAGGAACGCGCGGCGATTTCTCTGGTGCGAACTTAAGCGACGCAGACTTGACGGGCGTGAATCTGCAGGGCGCGTCCCTGCAAAAGACTATTCTCCGCGGCGCCGATCTCTCCATGGCCAATCTCCGCGGCGCGAATCTGGCGGAAGCGGATCTGCGCGAGTCCAATCTTCTGGGAGCTGAGTTTTCCGGCGCTAACCTGATGGGCGCGAATCTCTACCTGGCGGAAGGTCTATGGGCGGGGCGGCTTGGCGGCACGAATCTGTTTGACGCCACGCTGCCCGAAGGAGTTGCCTCTCAGGATGGCGGCAAGACCATTACGCAGTCAACACAGTCCGCGCGCTGGTTCTATCTGCTGGTGATATCGCTGTGCGTGGCGTCGTCCGTTCTTGTCGCTCTCACCACCGATGTTCGCTTGCTGCTCGACAAGGCGGCATTGCCTATCGATCGCATCCCGAATTTCCTCCCCTTGCAGGGTTTCTATCTCGGCGCACCGCTGCTCCTCACCGTGTTGTACCTACGCCTGCAATTCCTGCTATTGCGCCTGTGGGGCAGCATGGGCGCTTTGCCGGCAGTGTTCCCTGATGGGCGTACCCCGGAAAAAGACGGCTCGTGGTATCTGATGGGCCCCATCCGGCCGAATCTGCGCTGGTCGCGCGACCCGCGTTCTCCTCTGGCGCTGCTGGAAAGCTTCATCGCGAAGCTATTGATCTATTGGGCTGTGCCGGCAACGATCTTGCTCATCTGGCTGCGCTATCTGGTCATGCAGGACTATCGCGGCACATTGCTACAGGTGTTTCTCTTCACGCTGGCGGCAGGCGCAGCTTGCGGCTTGCCTCGCGTCGTCGCACGCGTCCTGCGCCCGGGAGATTGGACCGACGAAACCACCGCAAGTTTCATGAAGGATGTGCTTTCCACTTTGCGTGCTCCAGTGGCCGTTGGATTCCTCCTCTTTGCTTTGTCGCTTGGTGTGATTCATGGTTTGCCTTCCGATCCCACCATTCGGCCTGAGGTCAGCCGCGGTGATCCCCGGCGCTGGGCCGCTACCGCCTTTCGCATCGTGGGATTCCGCCCGTTTGCCGATATCACCGAGGAGAGTATTGCGTCACCGGCGGCTAAGGACGACGCGAAAGACTCCAACGCGAAGGACTCCAACGCTGGAGAAGGAACCGGGCCACATCTGAACGAAATGACCCTGCGTTTCGCCCGCGGCTATCGCGCCGACTTTCAAAACGCTCGCATGTGGCGCGCGAATCTGGAAGGCGCTAGCTTGTCGGAAGCAGATTTTCGCGGAGCGAATCTGCGCGAAGGGATTCTGCGCTCCGCAAAACTCGACCGTTTGCAGGCCGCGAAAGCCAATCTCGTCTCGGTGGACGCGCAGTGGGCCAATTTCTCGGGCGGAGATTTCCGCAATGCCGACCTCTCGTTTGCAAATATGGAAGGCGCGACGTTGACGACGGCGAACCTGTCGCGCGCAAGCTTGTACTCCGTGAATTTACGCCATGCGAATTTATTGCGCGCCGATCTGTCGCATGCCGATTTCCGCGACGTCAAGCTTGAGGACGCAATCCTTTCCCTGGCTGTGCTGGAAGAGACCGACATGTCTGCCGCAAAACTCATGGGTGCAAACCTGACCGGCGCGCAAATCAAGGGCACAATTTTCCTAGAAGCGGATCTTTCCAGAGCCGACTTGCGCGGCGCCACCATGACCGGAGCGATTTTGCGTCAGGCCAAACTCGATGGAGCGCGCCTGGATGGCGCAGATCTTCGCGGAGCACTCGGCCTGGAAGCCTGGCAGGTCTGTTCAGCGCAAGGCTGGCGGGGCGCCCAACTTGACCTCGACGTCAAGCAGGCCGTGGAGCAAAGCTGCGGTAACCCGCAAGTATCCACCCCACCTCAGGACACGCGGCGTAAATGATCAGTCCCAAGTCGCCATACGTTCTCCTGTAGCTCAGGCCTTCAGGCCTGAGGATTTGGACTTGAAGGTGGATCACACTTCGCACGTCCCGACGCCTAAAGCACCGGCAACAATTGAAATTCTGGCGTGGATCGGGAAACCCTTACCCCTGAAGGGGTGAGCTACCGGAACTGATTGCCGGTCCAACGGCGTGACTCCTTCTTCTTCTCTTCCCCCGCAAGGTGCTCGCGCATCAATCCGGCCTGCGACGGCGTGAATTGCAGATTGCCTTTTCCCGCTTCTCTCAACTGAGCGTCTTCCCAACGCCCTTGCATGATCCCTTCGTGACTGTGTGAATGCGTGCCCAGTAGCAAATGACCCACCTCGTGCGCAATCACGTAGCCCAACAACTCGCCTTCACCGAGTGGTAGGTGAGCGTTTGGCTCGGCCAGGTGCGCGTAATACAGCTTGATATACGTTCCTTTGCCTTCGCTGTCGGTATATGCTTCGCCGAAAATGTCTTCCCGCACGGATGGCCCAGCGAGCACTATCCGTACGGAGAGATGCGAAGGGTAGGCGATACGGCTGCAAGGTGATGGCTGTTCAAACTGGTCGGGAACGTGAGAGCCTCCCGCCGCGCAATTCAGCCACTCCACCTGAATCCCGGTCTGAGCCAGAATATGGGCGGCTCGGGCTTCTCCCTGAGCGAGAATCTCCGCCGGCACCGAAGCGTCATTGAACACGGAGAGGATCAGCCATCTCGGGTCGGCCTCCTTGGGGCTGGCAAGGGCATTTGTGGTGACCACCAGCAGAATTGCGCAATAAGCCAGGAGCGAGAGTGGCTTGTTGACCATGGAAGCCTCCGAGAGTCGCGGCTCTCGGAGCCAAGGTGCTGCGCCACGCCAGCTACCTCAATGCAGGGGCAATCACCGGCGTCCTATTTGTAGGTGACGGGATAAATGCCGTATTTGTGATGGATTACGAGCGTTGGTGACCTGAAATCGTCTGAGGTGGGGAAGGAAAATCTTGGAAGAAAAATCTAAATTACAGAGGCCAGGGTCTTTCGCCCCAGCCCATCTTACAGATCGCGTTCCTGAAAGCGGTACAAGGCCAGCGCGAGTGCCACCAGCAAATAGAAAACAGCGTATCCCACCATCGCCATGCTGGGAGCAGACTGGGCTCCGAAGGGTGAAAAGTCCAGCGTCCGGCCAATGGCCGATTGCATCACGTAGGACGCGCGGCGCCACAGCGCCTCGCTCGGCATCAGCAAGCTGGAAACAATGCCTACGGTTACGAGGCGCTGAGAGTCCGTCACCGAGCCGATCTTCTCCAGCCAACCGCCCACGAAGGCCAGCCCATGAAGGCCGAGAACGATCACCCCATTTGTGAGCGTGGAAAACCATGTCCCAAACAAAAATGTGGCGGTCAGTACCAGCAGGCATTCCAGATAAATCAGCAACGCCCCTTGAAGCGCGCCATGGGGAACCACGCCTGCGATCCAGTGTCCAATCGCCAGCACTCCACCGAACAGCAACGCAACGAACATCGCAATCATGCCGGCAAACCCCAACCATTTCCCAATCAGCAACTGCCAGCGCGGCTGAGGTTTTGTGGCGATCGCATGAATTGTGGACGAAGCGATTTCTCCGGAAATGGTGTCTACGCTTGTAAGCACGGTCATGATCACCGCCAGCATGTCGATGGCATAAAAGCCCACCTGAAGGACTGTGCTCTCAAGCTGGTAACGCACCAGCGGCGGAATCCGGGAACCCTGCAGGTCCTTGACCTGATAGTGCATGCCAATCCCAAAAAGTGTAAGGAAAGCGGCACCGGCCAGAAGAGCGGTCCACAGAATCTTCCGACGCGACGCTTCCAGAAAAGTTACGCGGGTGATGATCCAGACATTCATTCGGCGCCCTGCTCATCACCCATGATTTCCAGGAACGACTCTTCCAGCGAGACGTGTTTTGGCGTGAACTCGTAAACTTCCACGTTGCCGGCGACCAGATATCGCAAGATTTGCGGCAAATGCTCCTGGGAATTGGTCGCAAGGTTCAAGCGCTCGCCGTCGCCATTGACCGACGAAGCCCACTGCGACAGGCCCGCGAGAATTTCCGGCGAAAGATTGCGCGCGCGAATGGTTACGTGGATTTCGCCCTCCGGCGATTCGTGCAGGTCTCGCATGGCAATCACTTCGCCCTGCTTGATGAAGGCAACCGTGTCGCAGGTGATTTCCACTTCACTCAGCAAGTGGGAGTTCAGGAACACGGTGGCGCCGCGGCTTCGCTGCGCGCGGATGATATCACGCACCAGTCTTCGACCCATTGGATCGAGGCCGGAAGTAGGTTCATCGAGGAAGATCAAATCAGGCTGATGGATCAGGGCCTGGGCCAAGCCGATTCGCTGAAGCATACCCTTGGAAAAACCTCGCAGGCGACGATTCTGATGCGCGGTCAGGTCGACCAGTTCGATGTAAGCAGGAACACGCTCACGCAATTGCGCCGGAGTCAGTCCGCATAAACGTCCGTGTAGCGCGAGCAACTCCGAAGCCGTCAACCAATCGTAAAATCGGAAATCTTCGGGCAGGAATCCGATTCTGCGGCGTACTTCGACGCTGGAAGAAGGGCACCCCAGAATTGTGGCCTCACCGGCACTGGGTTTCACAAGGCCCAGCAGCATTTTGATGGAGGTGCTTTTGCCCGCTCCGTTGGGCCCGAGAAATCCAAATATCTCGCCACGCCGAACCTGCAGAGACAGGCCGCGCACCGCAACCTTGCTCCCAAATACTTTTCGCAGATTCCGCGTTTCAATAGCCAGGCTGTCCGGCGATGGCAGAGCTTCCTCCCCGTCAATCGAGCGAACTGGCTAATTGTACCGCCATGTTGGGGTCGCCCCAGCCAACCAAACCATAAATGATCCCGTCATCGACCCAGATGAGCGCATAGGATGGCCGGTTTTTGCTGGGGAGGCGCATCAATGTGCCCTGGATTCCGTTGATACTGACCGGCTCATAGGAACTCACGCTCCGCGGAATCGGCAACACCAGCGTGGACTTCCAATCGATGGTCTGGCAAAACTTGCGCGCTTGCACTGGAGTCATTCCCGCCAGCTGCAGAGCAGTTTCGGCAAGCTGCTGCAAATTCAGTTCTGCCGGCATATTAATCGTGGGGCTTGGGGCCTCAATCAGCGCCAGGCAATCGCTTGGTGGTGCGCTCGGCGGGTTCGCGTCCGCAGAATCCGCCTGAGGTTCATGATGCCGCGATTTCCGATCGCTGCAGTTTCCGTAGCTCACTTCCACCGAACGCGGCACTTGCACCGAAACCTGCGCGCCATCGAGATTTGCGGGAAGAATCAGGTCTGTGCGTCCGGCTTCGTCCAGAACTTCCTGCAGCCGCGCGCGGTCAACGGTCATATGGAACGCGTGCGCGCCCGACACGCGGAAGTTCGGTGAATCCTGGCGTGAAGAAAGCACCTTCACGGGGAAGCCGGTCAACTTGCTGGCGGCATCCTGCGAGGAAGCGTCCATTTCTTTTTCGTCTGTAGTCACAACCACGTTGTCGGAAATCATCTGGCCGAGGCCCTGCTGCAGCTTGCGATTGCTGGAACTATCCATGGAGGCAAAATCGAGACTCACGGTCTGCACTTTTTCGATTCTCAGCGTTGCCAGGAGTCGCTGGGCAAAGCTGCGGGCCGAAGGAAACGCTAGAGAGACTGCCAGGATTACAGCCGCCAGGGAAGCGGCCCAGGCGAACCGCCAGCGCGGCGCGAAGATTCGGGCCAGCAACGGCACGCGTTCCTCTTGCGGCTTCAGCAGCGCCTTGAAGCGCGCCAGCGCCATTTGCGGATTGCTCTCGGCAGGCGATGCGGGGACATCCAGCGCCCCGAGCAGCGTGCCCACGCGCGCCGCGGCCGCGGAGACAGCTTTGCTGCGCGACTGGCAGGCAGGGCACTCCGCGATGTGTTGGTCCACCGCAGCCCGTTCCGCCGGAGCCAATTCTTCGTCCACGCGTGCGCGCAAGATTTCATCAGTTGGGCAGTTCATAGAGCCTCCGATTCCTTTTCCCCAAAAAGTTCGAGATAGCATTTTTCAAACGATGCTTCCGCTCGCATCAGCATTGTTCCTACGGATCCGGGTGACAGATCTAGCTCCGCCGCTAATTCCCGGTAGGAATGTCCGGCAGCGCGCAACATCAGGAGTTGCGCCCACTGCGGCTTCAGCTTCGCCAGAACTGCGCGGACGCGCTGCTGTTTTTCCGCGCGCAGTAGAAGTTGTAACCCGTCCTCGTTCCGGCTATTTGAAGCCGCAGCGGCACTTGCTTCCCGCTCCAGACGGTCGTGGCGCGTCCGGGCGCGAAGGTCGTCGATGCCAAGATTCATGGCGGTGCGGTAAAGCCATCCGGGCACATTCTGATTGGCGGAGGGCGGCAGCACCGTGGAATACAAGCGCAGAAACGCTTCGTTGGCCAACTCTTCCGCGCGGCCGCAGTCGCCGAGCATACGGCGCAAAATCCCGACAATACTTGGGTACGTACTCAAAAAGAGTTCGTCGAAGGCCTGGGGTGAAATCGACCGGGAGGTTGCGCCGGGCTCTTGCATAGTTGGTTTGGACGCCTGAATCCCTTGGATTACGCCCTCTAACAAAGCCGCCTCCTGCTCTCTTCATCAGTTATACGCCCACCTCGGCAGGTTTGTGACACCAGGCATGTCGGCGGGCCGACAGCGAACGTGATCTGTGATTCGTGAGTTTGACTCGTGAAAGGCAAGTGCGCGGTGGCCAGCGCCGAGTGAAATGGATCCGTGGTAGAATGTCGGCCTCGAAGAATGATACATGAAAGTGACTCGGTTCTTGTAGCTCTGCGTAGCGAGGCCAGGCCTGGGAGAGCCATGGCCTCCGTGGAGGCCACCGGTGTTTTTCGCGAAGAGTGCGCAACTGAGAGAGAAGGCAAGAGTTAGGTGGTATACGAAAAAAGAAAGAGTGCGGAGGTGTCTGAAAACAAAGGATTGAAGAGGAGCAGTGGGATTGCCGAGAGCGTAGTGTTGAATCTGCCGGAGCACGAGGGGAGTGGAAATGGAGGGCTGAGCGGCGAGAAGGCAAGAGGGCAGATGGGGATTGCGGCGAGCAAGATCGAGGTGGGCAAGGAAATTGCGATGAGTGTTCGAGCGCGGGTCGGGTGTACATATCGGAGTGTGAAACAATTGGTACTGTATGTCAAGTGTTATCTACGCCAGGCCGGAAGGAACCAGTGCCCAACCTTGCATGAAGTAAAACCGCAAGGATGGTGCACGCAAATTGTCTCAAGTCACTAGAAGCTGTTGCGACAACCCCGAATTCGCCTCACATAGAATCAATGAGTTAGCTGGGTTATGCAATGGGCTCTAGGCATGCGCCACCCGCCTGCGCATGATTTTGGTAGTGAGCGAGAGTTGTCGGTCTAATTTAGCGTTCGTCGCCGAACATTTTTATGTCTTCGGGGCCTTCGTTGAGGGGCATGATGTCGCGGCCCTGAACCAGTTGGCGCACTTGTTCAACGATGTCGGGATTGGCCAGCGTGGTGATGTCGCCGGTGTCCATGTGATTGGAGATGGCGGCGAGCACGCGGCGCATGATTTTGCCGGAACGAGTTTTGGGCATGTCAGGCACGATGTGGATGCGTTTCGGACGGGCGATTTTGCCGATCATGGTCTCAATGGTCGACATCACGTTTTCCAGGATGGCCTTCTTCGGCAGAACGCCCGGCTTCAGCGAAATGTAAATTTCCGGCACCCGCCCTTTGACTTCATCGACGACCGGCACGACCGCGGCTTCCGCAATTTCGTGAATGGTCAGGCAAGCCGACTCCAGTTCTTTCGTGCCCAGTCGGTGGCCGGCAACGTTGATAACATCATCGACGCGCCCGAGGATGCGGTAGTAGCCGTCCGGCGGAAGGACCGCACCATCGGCGGCATAGTAAGGCCAGTCGCGCCAGTCCTTACTCTGCGGATTCTTGTTGTACTTTTTGTAGTAGTTGCTGACGAAGCGGTGCGGGTCGCCCCAAATCGTCTGCATAATTCCTGGCCACGGATTGCGAATGCAGATGTTGCCCGCGGCGTGGTCAGCGGTGACCAATTCGTTTCCTTCTTCGTCCCAGATGACCGGATAGATTCCCAGGCAGGCGGGACCCGCGCTGCCGGGTTTCATGGGATCGAGAGCTGGCTTGGTGGTGCAGAGGAAGCCGCCCGTTTCGGTTTGCCACCAAGTGTCGACAATCACTGCTTCGCCCTTGCCAACTACCTCGTGATACCAGCGCCAAACTTCCGGCTCAATGGGCTCGCCCACCGTGGTCATGTGCTTGAAACGGTAGGTGTGTTTTTTCGGTTCGTCCGCTCCGGCTTTGCGTAGCATGCGAATCGCGGTCGGCGAGGTGTGGAAGATGTTCACGTCCAGCCGCTCAGCAATTCGCCACGGCCTCCCGGCATCGGGGAATTGCGGCACGCCTTCGTAGAGAACACTGGTGGCTGCCAGCGCCAGCGGTCCATACACGATGTAGGAGTGGCCTGTAATCCAACCAATATCTGCCATGCACCAATAAACGTCTTCGGGATGAATGTCCTGGTAAAACTTTGCCGTGCCGGTGACGTAGGCCAGATAGCCGCCGGTACGATGTTGACAGCCCTTGGGCTTGCCGGTGGTTCCGCTGGTGTACATGAGGAAGAGTGGATCTTCCGCGTCCATGGAAACGGGTTCCACAACGCGATTGCGAAAATCTTTCAGAAGGTCATTGATGAAAAAGTCGCGTTCCATGATCATCGGCGCATCGGAAGAATAGCGGTGCGAATAGCGCTTCCAGATGAGCACTTTGTCAATGTGCTGGCCTTCTTTTTTGGCGGTTTCCACGGCGAGGTCGGCGCTGGCCTTGTGATCGACCCAGCGGCCGTTGCGGTGGTAGCCGTCGACATAGATGAGCACGCGGCTGCCGGAATCCGCGGCGCGCAAGCCGCAGGCTTCACCGGAAAAGCCGCCGAACACCACCGAATGGATCACGCCAAGGCGCGCGCAAGCCAGCATGGTGATAGGCAATTCCGGGATCATGGGCATGTGGATGGTGACGCGGTCGCCCTTCTGCAGGCCGGCAAATTCGCGCAGCATTGTGGCGACTTCATTCACGCGCCGGTACAGTTCCTGGTACGTGATCACCACGTGATGCTCATCTTCTGGCTCGGGAACGAAGATGAGCGCAGCCTTGTTCTTGTACTTAGCCAGATGCCGGTCCACGCAGTTGTAACAGGCATTCAGTTTTCCGCCGACGAACCACTTCCAGAACGGCGGATGATCGGTGTCTAGAGTGGTGTGCCAGTATTGGTCCCAGTGCAGCAATTCCGCGTATTCGCGGAAGCATTCAGGGAAATTCTTCTCGCTAAACCTGTCGACGATGCTCGGATCGTTCAGATTTGCTTGTGCGATGAAGCGGGCAGGCGGGCGAATATACGCTTCTTCCTTCCAGTGCACGGCGATTTGCGCTTCGGTCAAGCCGTGCTTCTTGGTTTGAGGCTTCTTGTCTGCGTGCTTTTTTTCGACGGTCGCCACGATACTCACTCCCTCGCTAGATCCAAAGCTGCCACTGCCGTAAGTTAAGGCGGCGAAAACGTCGAATGCTGCCAAACGCCTGCCTCACCCAAGGCAAGAATCATGCTACCAGGAGAGTTGTGCCGTCAATCGGCGGTGGGTGAAGGTTGGTGAATTTGATTGGCCTGGTTGTACTCGTCCCAAATCAGGGTTCCGTGCGTTTCCTTCAGGAGCAAGCTGCCCGCCACCAAGGTGATCGCAGCCACGATCATGGGATAGTACAAACCGGCGTAAATGTTGCCCGTACGCGCGCAGAGCGTCAGGCCAATCACCGGCAACAAGCCTCCACAGATACCGTTGCCGATGTGATAGGGAAGCGACAGCGAGGTATAACGGATTCTCGCGGGGAAGGCCTCCACGAGATATGCGGCGATGGGCCCGTAAATCATGCAGGCGAAGATCGTCTGGACAAAGACCAGAAAAACGAGCATGGGGATGTTCGGGTTGGATGCTTCCTTCGCGGGAACTTGTTGACCGGTGGCGTCGGTGGTGAAGGGGGTGAGGTTAATGGCGCCGGTGAGCTTATTGGTTGTCGATCGCACGGTGACAACATTGTTTCCGGCGGCCACTTGCATCTGCTTGTAGATCGGGATGTAAGACACGATGGAGAGGAGGCAGGCCGCCATCATCAGCCACTTCCTGCCGATGCGGTCAGAGAGCGCGCCGAAAAGCGTGAAGAAGGGCATGCCGAGCAAGAGCGCCATGGCCACGATGATATTGGATGTTTTCGGATTCACTTTCAGAATGGCTTGGAGGTAAAACAACGCGTAGAACTGCGCTGTGTACCAAATCACGCCCTGGCCCGCGGTGGCGCCGAACAAGGAGATCAACACGCGCTTCAGATTCGGCCACACGGTGAAGGCTTCCGTTAACGGCTTTGCGGAGGTCATGCCCGAAGCCTTGATGCGCGAAAAGATGGGAGACTCACGCATCCTCAGGCGGATGTAAAAGGAAATGCTGACCAGGATCATGGACAGAAGGAAAGGAATTCGCCAGCCCCAGTTGGCAAACTGTTCCTTGGTCATGGCAGATTGCGTGGCAAGAATGACCATCAAGGATACGAACAGGCCGAGGATCGCGGTGATTTGGATGAAGCTGGTGTAGAAGCCGCGCTTGTTGTCGGGCACATGTTCGGCGACGTAAACCGCGGCGCCGCCGTATTCGCCGCCCAGGGCCAGACCCTGCAGGACGCGAATCAAGAGCAAAGTAATCGGAGCGAACCATCCCGCCGTCTTATAGGTAGGCAACAAGCCGATAACGGCGGTGGCGCAGCCCATAATGCTCAGTGTGACGAGGAAGGCATACTTGCGGCCCACCACGTCGCCGATGCGGCCGAAGAAAAGCGCGCCGAAGGGCCTAACAATGAAGCCCACGGCGAACGTGGAGAGATAGGCGATGAGCGCCAACGTTTCGTTTCCGGGAGGGTAGAACTTCGGCGAAAGGTACACTGCCAAGCTGCCAAAAATGTAGAAGTCGTACCACTCGATCATGGTGCCCACGGATGACGCCATGATCACGCGCCAGACTCCGTATTGGGTGTCGCCGTGCGTGAGGACGGCTGCTTGAGTCGCCATGCAACCCCCGTTTTCTGTGCGGATTCAGTCGGGTGAAGAACTTCACCGTTCATATATTCGGTATTCGTGAAAGTCAAGTTACGACAATGCCAGAGCGGGCTTCAGGTGACGCGGATCGTGGAGGCCAAACGGCTATTTGAAAATTACTTTGCCTCAAGGGCTACACAGACTGAAGTCTGTGCTACGCAAACCCAAGAGGGCACGAGGTATCGTGCCCCGACAGGACTCCCGCGGCCGGAGGCCTTTAGGCCTCCGGATCAAGGTTGTTTGGCCTGGAGGTACTCGTCCCAGATCAGCGTGCCGTGCGTTTCCTTCAGGAGCAAGCTGCCCGTCACCAACGTGATTGCAGCCACGATCATGGGATAGCACAGACCAGCGTAAATGTTGCCCGTGCGCGCAAAGCGTCAGACCAATCAGCGGTAACAAACCTCCAAAGATACCGTTGCCTATGTGATAGGGAAGGGACAGCGAGGTGTAGCGAATTCTCGCAGGGAATGCCTCGACAAGATACGCGGCGATGGGTCCGTAAATCATGCAAACGAAAATCACCTGGACGAAGACCAGAAGAACCAGCGGCAGCAAGCCAATGACGGCAGTCGCTCCGCCCATGATGCTCAGCGTGACGAGGAAGGCATACTTGCGGCCTACCAGGTCGCCGATGCGGCCGAAGAAGAGCGCGCCGAATGGCCTAACGATGAAGCCGACGGCGAACGTGGAGAGATAGGCGATGAGGGCCAGCGTGTCGTTTCCGGGAGGGTAGAACTTCGGTGAAAGGTAAACCGCCAAGCTGCCAAAAATGTAGAAGTCGTACCACTCGATCATGGTGCCCACGGACGACGCCGTAATCACTCGCCAGACTCCGTATTGGGTGTCACCGTGAGTGAGTACGGCAGCTTGAGTCGCCATGAAACCCCCGTTTTCAGTGCGGATTCAGATGACCATCACAGGCAGCCGGACCATTTGAGCCCTCAAGTTCTAGGCCATGGCGCTAACCCAAAATGGAGTGAAGAACTTCACCGTTCATATATTCGACATTGGTGAAAGTCAAGTTACAGGATTGCTACAGAGGAGTTTCAGATGGAGCGGATCCGCAAAAGCCAAAAGCGTTATTTCCGCGGCTACTTGGCTTGGTCTTTGATCCAGACGGTTTTGATGTTGGTGAACTCGCGGATTCCGTAAGGCCCTAGCTCGCGGCCATGACCGGAAGCTTTGACGCCACCGAAGGGCACGCGAGGGTCAGAGGCCACCATTTGATTGATGAAGACCATGCCTGCTTCCAGTTCGTTGATGAGCCGCTCGCGCTCGGCGGGATCGTTGGTCCACGCGCTTGCGCCCAATCCAAAGCGGCTGTCGTTCGCGATGGCGATGGCTTCGTCGAGATTCTTCACGCGAAAAATGCTGGCGACTGGGCCGAAGAACTCTTCCCGGTAGGCGGGTGAATCTTTTGGAATATTCGTTAGCACCGTGGGCAAGTAGAAATTTCCCGGACCGTTTACAGGTTTCCCGCCGGTGAGCAGTTTAGCGCCTGCGTGCAGCGTCTTTTGAACGTCGGTGTCCAGATCCTTGACAGCGTCGGGGGTCGCCAGCGGGCCAACGTCGGTCTTTTCATCGAAGGGATCGCCCAGCTTCAACGCTTGCATGCGGCTGACGAATTCCTTTTCGAATTTGTCCGCAATCTGTTCATGGACGATAAAACGCTTAGCGGCGATGCAGGACTGCCCATTGTTGATCACGCGGGCCTTCACCGCGGTGGACGCAGCTTCATCGATATTCGCGCTGGGCATCACGATAAACGGATCGCTGCCTCCCAATTCCAGGACCACTTTCTTGATGCGCTTGGCAGCGGAGACGCCAACTTGAATGCCCGCTTGTTCGCTGCCAGTGAGGGTTGCGGCCGCGACACGTGGATCGTTCAGGATGCGATCCACCTGCGAAGCGCCGATCAGGAGGGTCTGAAAAACACCCGCAGGAAAGCCGGCGCGAACAATGATCTCCTCGATTTTCAGGGCGCACTGTGGGACGTTCGACGCGTGTTTCAGCAGTCCCACGTTTCCGGCCATCAAGCCGGGAGCGATGAAGCGGAAAACCTGCCAGAAAGGGAAATTCCACGGCATGACGGCGAGAACGATCCCTACTGGTTGATAGTGAATGTAGCTTTTGGTCGCGGAGGTTTCGATCACTTCATCGGCTACGAATTTCGCTGCGTTTTCGGCGTAATACTGGCAGGCCGTGGCGCATTTGGCGGCTTCCGCGACAGCCGAGGAAAACGTCTTGCCCATTTCCAGGGTCATCAGGCGGCCGAGCTCCGTTTTCTCCGCTTCCAGAATCTCACCGGCTTTCAACATCCACTTGGCGCGGTCGGCAAAGGAAGTTTTGCGGAAGCTTTGGAAGGCCCTGGCAGCCTTCGCGATTCGTCCGTCCACTTCAGCGTCGGTAAGGGCCTGGAATTGTTTTACGACTTCGCCAGTCGCCGGATTGATTGTCGCAATCGCCATGATGTCAAATCTCCGCAGGAGAATGTCCGCGGGCTATTCTAAACTCAAACCTTACTTTTTTACAGTAGAGATTTGTTGCCGGCGGACTTCACTGCTGAAAAAACAAGGTTTTCAACTGTTGCAACTCCGGGAGCGACACATCGGAAACTGCGCAGAACGTGAATCCATCCTTCTTCCAGGAAACCCAGTGATACCCTTGGCGTTCTCCAGAGTCGGAATAGGGAACGGTGTCCTGGGACTTCCAAACAAATACATTCACGATGTGCTTGCGCCGGCCATAGACCAGAGCGGCAACGGTGCGGCCTTCGATCACGTCGAGCCGTCCACCCACCAACGGGAATCCATCGGCGGCGAAATCGCGCACCGGCGGCGCGATGTCCAGCTTGCCGTCGAACCACGGCTTCACCGTGTGCTGGTCCGTCGATTCCACGTCGGTCAGGTGGCCGGGTTGCAAAGAACGAAGATGCGCGTCCAGAAGCGTGGTTGTCCAAGCAGCTTGCTGCGGAGATTTGATCGTCGGGAAGAATGATCGCGACCCCCACAGGATCGCGATGATCAACGCGGCAGCGACGGCGAGCCAGCGCCATGCTCCGGGATGAGCGGAAGCGCGGGCGGGAGTTGGAGCAGTAGCAATCCGAACCTTCCTGCGCAGGGATTCCGGGGCGCGTTCGTACAGTTCTGCCTGCTGCAACGAACGGCGAAGACCTTCTTCCGCATCCAGGGCCGCGGCACAGTCCGCACAGGTTTCCAGGTGCCGCTCAAAAGTAGCCATGCCCGCCGCGTCCAGTTCACCATCGAGGTAGGCATGCAGATGAGTTTTAGGCTGCTCACACGCCATGGCCAACCTCCTTCTGCGCGGATTTGGTCAGCACCGTTCGCAGTTGCTGGCGAGCGCGAGCCAGCCCAGACATTACTGTGCCAATCGGACGCGCGGTGATTGCGGCGATCTCCTTGTAGGAGCAGCCTTCCAGTTCACGCAATACCAGAACCTCGCGGAAAGCCGCCGGCAATTCCTCGAGCGCGCGCGACAAGCGTTCGCGATTGTGGCTAGCGATGGCCAAGCTTTCCGGCGTCGATCGTTCCTGCGGCATGGATGCTTCGCTCAACTCTGAGATGTCCTCCAACGGACGATTCTTCTGCAGCCAGGTGTAGCTGCAATTGCGCACGATCTGGAGGAGCCACGCCCGCGCGTCTCCCGCGCGATAGGTACCGAAGAAACGATACGCGCGCAGCAACGCCTCCTGCGTAACGTCCTCGGCGTCGGCGCGGCTTCGCAGCAGCCAGCGCGCGAGGTTGAAGGCAGCGTCGAGGTGCGGCAACACAGTCTCCTCGAAGCGCACCCTATCTCGTCCCTCCAACACGTCGGAACCTTCCTTCCATCTACTCATACTAACTGCGGCGAGCCCGATTTTATTCCCGTGTTTGCGGTCAGTTACAAGGAAACGCATACTTCCGGGAATAAATCAGGCGAGCCCACAGTCTACTCGATTGAACACGTCCGGAAAGCGGCGCGGGCTTGGTTGCTCTCCTTTCAAGTTCGCGCCGCGAATTTTTGGTGAAAATTGTTGAGCGATGGATTGGAAAGTCACGTCAGCGACGTGGCAAGCCCACACTTCACCGGTTTCCGTCGATGGGAATCACCGTGCCTGTTATTTGCGCGGCTTTTTCATGGGCCAGCCATAGGATTAGCTCCGCCACCCGTTTCGGACTCAGCCATTTAGAGAAATCTGCGTCCGGCATGGCCTGGCGATTCGCCGGCGTATCCATGGTGCCCGGCAGAATCACATTCGCGGTAAGGCCCGCATCGGCGTTTTCCAGCGCGACGGTTTGCACCAGAGTGGCGAGCGCGGCTTTGAAAGTGACGTAAGCACCCAGATTGGCCTGGGGCTCTTTTGCGGCGAGGCTGCCAATCGCCACGATTCTGCCGTTCTTCGATTTACGCAGGTGAGGAATGGTTTCGCGGAAAACGTAAAACGCCGAGGTCAAGTTCAGATCCTGCATACGTTTCCAGGTGGCGTCATCGGTGGTAGCGATGGATTGTCCGCCGGCAAAGCCGCCGAGGACATGAACCAGGACGTCGAGGCGCCCGAATTCGGCGATGACTTTCGCGAGGGCCTCGTGAACCTGCTGCGCATTGGTAAAATCGACGGAGATGGCGCGAAAATTAGGGCTCGGGAATTCGGTTGAATCCGCGTGCCGCGATGCGCCGATTACCTGGTCACCCTGCTGCAGGAAGGATTCAGTGACGAACGTTCCCAGGCCGCCATTTGCGCCGGTGATGAAAACGATTCTCTCGCTCATGTGCGTATGCCCCCGGATGTCGCTGCTTATCTGAGTGTGAGGAGAGAAAAAAGGTTATGGGGCGCGCTTATCTGCCGCTCCACCACACGATCGTGACCCCAACGCACACCACCGCGATGCCCAGCCAACGATTCCGGCTGATGCGTTCACCGAGAAATGCCTTGGCGCCAAACGCCCCGGCGGCATAACTCAGCGCGCTGACGGGCACCACGAAACTGACTTCCAGGAAAGAGAGAATGGCGAGCAACGAGAAAAATCCCAACGCCATCAGCGCAACGCCAAGCCACATCCAGGGAATGCGCAAAGCCTGGCCCACGAAGCGCAGGAGTGCTCTCGGACGAAAGTCGTGCACCTCGCCGATCCCTTTCATGGCGCGGCTGACGCAAAGTTCACCGCCGGTGCCGGCCACCACGATGAAAAAGAAGAGCAGCGCCTCGAGCATTATTCAAAAACCCCCGTGGTGCTGGGGGCGGTGCGGCCCACAATAAATACGCCAAAACAAATCACGGTGATGCCCAGCCATCGCAACGGCGTGACGAGTTCACCCAGCAGGAAGTAGCTCAGCAATGCGACCGTCGCATAGGAAAGGGAAGTGGCCGGCTGCACGTAGCTGTAGTCAGCCCAGGTGAGCAGCAGCATGTGCACGATCATGAATCCCATCAAGCTGGCGATTCCCAACCAGATATAAGGAGAGGTGAGCACATTGCCCGCAACCGGAAAAATCTCGCTAAAGTTCTTCAAGCTGACAGGGCCAATTCCCTTCATGCCCTTGCCCAGCATGACGTTTCCCAATGGCCCAAGCACGATGCTGAGCAGAATCATGGGAATGGATTTAAGGTGAAGCCGACGAGTGTGTGTCACGCGATGAGTTGTTCCAATATTCCGAACAGAGTGCGAGCCGTGAGAACCGTTGATTCCTAACAAAAAAGTGCTAAGTTCCAGTTTACGCGAATTGGCCAGCCGCGCAAAGGCGAGCGTGATTTGCGGTTCAGGTGGCTTCGTGGTCACGACAAGCAGGCTATGCTAGTATCAACAGATTGCGCGAAATTTGGGAATGAGGTGCTGTGCTGTTGACGCTCTTCGAGTATGCCATCCTCTTTTTGGGCGCCATTCCCTTTATCTATTATTTCCTGGCGATCTTCAGCGCCACGCGTTACTTTCTGCAAGCCCGGAAATATTCTTTTCAGAACCGCGATTTCACGCCGCCGATCAGCAATCTGAAACCAGTTCGCGGCCTCGATCCGGAAGCGTACGAGAATTTCGCCAGCTTGTGCCGGCAGGATTATCCCGAGTATGAACTGATTTTCTGCGCCACCGACCAGAGCGACCCGTGCGTTCCGGTCATCGAGAAACTGATGCGCGATTTTCCGGAGCGTAAGATTCGCCTGCTGTACAGCGCAGGTCACACCGCGATTAACGACAAGGTGGCCAAACTGGGAGTGATGGTGCGGGAAGCGCAATACGAATATTTGGTCTTCAATGATTCGGACGTGCGCGTGGAACCGGGATATTTGCGGAAGTTTATTGCGCCGTTTCGCGACAAGAAAATCGGTGGCGTGACGTGTTTCTACGTTTCAACCGAAGACAAGAACATGGTCGAACGGCTTCAGACCATTGGTATGATCTCGGATTTTTATGCCGGCATTCTGGTGGCGTGGCAACTCGATGGTGTGCACTTCGCTCTCGGCCCGTCGATGGCGTCGAGCAAAGAGCGTATTCGGGGCTTCGGCGGCTTTCAAGTGCTCGAAGGCCGGCCGGCGGATGATTTGCTATTCGGGCGGCTGATTGCCGAGCAGGGCGTCGAGGTGCAGCTGCTGCCGTACGCGGTGGAAACGGTGCCCGATTTCGAAGGTGTTGTCGCGCTTTTTTCCAAGCGGGTGCGTTGGATGACGGTGATGCGCAAGATGCGTCCTTGGGGGCACTTCGGCCTCCTGTTTACGTGGGGATTGCCTTGGACCACGCTTGCCGTGGCCGTGCATCCCACACTTCCGATAGCAACGGCCTACTGGGGAGGCTATCTTGCCTGCCGAATTCTAATCACCTGGCTGATCGGGGTGTTTGGATTGAAGCAGACAACTCTCTGGAAAAAGATGCCGCTGATCCCCGTGTGGGACGCCATGGCGTTTCTTGTGTGGCTGACCAGTTTTATTAAGAAATCGATTCGCTGGCGCGGCGTTGACTATCAACTGGAAAGCGGCACCGGGCATTTCGTTGTGCCCTCTGCGCAAGCTGCTCCCCATGTTTCCACACACACCGAATGAAGGGCGAAGCTGAAGAGTCGGTATGAGTACTGCGAAAAACGGCCCTCATGGGCTGCTGAGGGCTTCCTCCTGCAAATTCTCACGCCTACTCTGACGCTCGGCCCAGGCCACAAAACCAAGATCCATGGCTGCGTTCGAACCTGTGCCCGGTTGCAAGCCCGCAGTCAGCGAGTTTGCGCGTTCCTGGGTGTTGCGTAGAGAAGCACCCGATACACCCGCACTTGGTGAGCCGACATTAATAGCTGCCGCCCTTGATTCGTCTGGTCACCGTTGAGCCGCCGCTGCGTGCTCCAGTTGCCGTTCGACCGGCTGACCTCTTCGATGCTTTCGATTCGGCCCACCGCCGAGTCGACGTCAGGATTACGGAAGAACGATACCGTCAGCCCTGTACCGGCGATGTAGAACTCGTTCTCAGTCGATTGCACGATGATCATTGCTCCGTCGTCCGTCAACAGTGTCTTCGCCGGCCAGGATCGCGAAAGCGTGGCCTCGAACAGGTAACCGCCGAGGGCCACCGTCTGCGTCGCGCGGGGACTATTGCTGTGAAGCACCACACCTCGCGTGCCCTCCGAAACCTGATGCGAAAGGAGCACGTCGCTCATCCTGTCCAACACCTCGTATACTTCCTTGATTGTTGGTCCTGAACCGCTCGCATCCGAAGTACTCTGCTGGCTCTCGATTCCGAATGGAGAAAAGCCAAACGCCCCGGCCTCTCCATAAGCGTAGAAGGCATTGTAAGGTGCGCTTTCCAGCCGCGCCTCCGGCACAAACACCGCATTCCCGCGTGAACTTGTATCGATCGATCCAGTACTCGAAATTCGGCCAGTAAATGTCCGGCGAGTAAAAGTCAATCGTGGGCGCGGTCACGCGGTAGACCTCCAGGTAGTAAGGATGCGGGCCTCCGCTCGGATATTCCCCCGCTCGCTCTCCAGGCGCCGGCAGTTGACAGTTCACGTACATTGGCAACGCATATTCCTGTTTCCCCTTTGCCGCCACTTCCTCAATGTACCTCGCATAATTCCATGTCATGAATACTTCGTCCGCGGCTTCTCCGAACACTTCCCTCCACGTCTTTCCCGCCGCGTTGAAATGCGCGCGAAGCTCAGGTGAAAACGAATCCTGACGGCTCTGCAGTTTACGAATCAAGTCCGGCGGCACGGCGCTCCGAAACAGGCGATTCGCTGCTTCTGATCGATCGCGTCCTCGCCCCAGATACCCAACCTCGTTCTCCACCTGCACCATCAGCACCGTCTGCTGATCCGCGTCCTTTTCGCGGATGTGCTTCATCAACTCGGAGAACGCCCGGCTGTCGCTCTTCACGGTTTCTGCTCCGAGGGTGGAGAGAATGTCGGTCTCATCCCCGTCGGTCGACACGGCTCTCTGGAAGCGTTTTGTATCTTTCTTCACCCACGCAGGTGCGTGGCTGGAGACGCCGTTCTTCCAGCTTCCAAACCACAAAACCACCAGGTGCAAACGCTGTTCCCGTGCCACCTCGATCCAATGGTCCAGAATGCTGAAGTCGAAGCTTCCTTCCACTGGCTCGATCTGCTCCCACGCGACGGGCATCAGAACTGTATTCACGTGCACCTTGGCAATCTGCGGAAGGATGCTGTCTGCCTGCGCCGCTGTCCCCGCGGACGAGTTTCCCAGTTCGCCTCCCAGAATCAGATAAGGCTTTCCGTTGACGATCAGTTGTCCCCCAACAGCAGATTTCGCGATCCTAGGTACCTCCGCAGCGTTTGCAATCAGCGCACCCAACAAGCAGCTCGCAACAAAACAGTGAAGCCTCGTCAGTATCAAAGCACTATCTCCCACGACAAGAATTACTGCGCGAACAAAGCCAGCGAAACTGCATTGCCCATCGCCTTGTAACCCGCAGGCGAGGGATGAAGGTGGTCGCCGCAATCATACCCAGGCCAGAGTCGGTCGGGATGCTCCGGATCACGCAGCACACTGTCGAAGTCGATCACCGCGTCGAAGTGCCCCGCACCGCGAATCCATTGATTTACCGCCTGCCTGTCAGATTCGCTCGAAGGGCCGGGATGGTAGTAGGTTGAACCCACGTATGGCGTAATGGTCGCTCCGTAAACGCGCAGGCTGTGCGCATGCGCGCGTGCAATGATCTGCTGATACGCAGACAGGACCTGTTGTACCCGAACTGCGTGTTCTGCCGCAGACACCTCACCATCCCGCGCCAGTCCGCCCAGATCGTTCACGCCCTCAAACACGATCACCCATCGCACACCTGCGGGCCCCAGCAGATCGCGATCGAAGCGCGCCAAAGCATTTGGCCCCAGCCCATCTGTCAGCAAGTGATTGCCGCCGATACCCTGGTTAGACACTCCGACGTTGCGTGTATCCGGCGAGCCCTGCAGTCTTTGTGCTAGTACGTCCGTCCAGCGATCGTTTCCGTTCGTCGTGGTCCCGTGTCCATCGGTGATGGAGTCGCCGAGGGCCACCACCGTTCCCGCTCCCGCAGCAGCCTGCACGTCGATCTCTGAAATCTGGTACCAGTGGTCTACATGCTTCGCGTCCGTCAGGTTCGCCATGCTCACCGCGTTTCCGTGTTGGTAGTACGAAGTGGCCCGCGATCCCGGATGCCCGGTCTCTCTCGACGGCGGCACTTCCAAGTAAAACGTTACTACCACGTCCGACAGCGGCGTCACCGCAAACTCCAGTGGGTCTGAGACGAACTCCGCCCCTGCCGGAACCGTCACATCGGCCACGCCTGCGAATGTCAGCGGCCGATCGCTGGCAACGTCGATCGCCGACGATGAAGGCGAAACTGCTCGCGCAATGTGCACGGATGTGAAGTGCAGTGCCTCGGTTCCGAACGCATTCGATACAAACACCCGCACGGCCGGACCGCCGGCGGACAGGTGGAAGATCTGCCGCACCGTGGCATCACGCAGGTCGTCAGACGGCAATGCATTCTGCGGTTCCGGGATCTGCTGCGAAGTTCCCCAGCTGGCCACCCAAACCGTTTCCTTGGCCACAGGCTGCGCCAAAGTGCCAGCCAAAATGCAGCTCGCAACCAAACCCACGATTCCTAGCAATCTTAGTCCCTGTTTCATGGCTGGCAGTTTACGATGAATGCCCTAACCAAGTCGCTCTTCAAAAGCGTAGCCAGCAATTCGCCCGGAGTATTCGCGTGCCTCTTTCTTTCAATCAGGTAGTTGGTTCTTGGCAAGAGAACACTTGATTTCAGTGTGCTTGGCGCGTGAATCGGAAATTATTGTTTCATGCTGAAGAGCAAATTCACCAGAGACTGTTCGACAAAAAACAGTCACGAAAACATCGTGCCGCTAGCACTAAACGGGCATCTTTTGGTTGGGTTCTTGTGATTTGCCCGACACGGCCTAGCCGGTCCAGCACGCTATTGCCCCCGCTACCTGTCATTTCTGACACTACCAACCGCTCGTGGCCAGTGAAAGCATAGGTAAACGCGACCTTTTTCGCGCATTCGTGTGTAGGGAGGGATTTTATGAGATTCGCTGTCCTGTGCCTCTTAGCATCAGGCCTGCTGCCGTCACCAGCTCCAGAAGAAGTTCCTGTATTCGCAATCACGCCGGAAGTAAGCACGGTCCAGTTCTCCGTGAAGGCCTCCGTGGCTATCGTAGGTAAATTCGACAAGTGGGACGCTACACTGACATTTCCGTCTACCGATGTTACAACCGGCGTCATGGACATCAAGATTCAGGCTGCCACTGTTAACACCGGAAGTGGCATGAAAGACGACAAGCTCAGGAGCAAGGATTTCTTCGACGTCAAGCAGGATCCGTTGATCACGTTTCACTCTGACAAGATTGTGCAGACTGGCCCCACCACCTTTAATATGCCAGGCACGTTTACCATTCGCGGCGTCTCTAAGCCCGAGACCCTCAGCTTTACGGTTACCGGCAAGGGTACAGGTACGGGCGACATTAAAGGGACGATGGCATTCGACCGTAAGGAATTCGGCATGAACTCCGGCATTCCCTTCATCAAGATTGCCGACCGCGTCGAGGTGACTGTCGACCTCCATGGCAAGCGCGTCAGCGGGCCTCCCTTGGTCTTTAAGGAATAGCCTGTCTGGCAGAACTCCGGTCGTAACCACGCGTCACAGCCAAGAGAAGAGGCGGCTATGAGTTCCATCGCAGTTAGTTCGACATTATCATAGTTGATCCCCGTTGACCGTTCCGTTTCAGCGCATTTCACTCCTGCCAAGGACGAATTCCATTTTTTTGCGCTCAGACACTCTCAAAATAACCCGCCGAAACCAACGCCGAAAATATACACAGCTTGCCGGTTACCTATCCTTTGCTGGTGTTGCAAAGGGTGGGTGCACTCTTTCGCGTTGCATTTCTTGAATTAGCCGGTGCAGCAGAGATAGGTTCGGAAGCGACGTTGGGTGCCGCACCCTTTGGTTTATAAAGAGTCCGGTTCTGACTTTTCTTTATCCAATTTATCCAATTTGGCAGCCTTGACTTGCATTGACCTGCGCCCTAGAATCTCGAAGTTTCCCCTTGGAAACGCCTTATGGGCCACTGCATGCGTAGTTTCGTCGCGCTGGTGCTCACAATGCCACTTTTGATACCAGTGGCAGTGGCACAGAAGCCCCCGGCTCCGGCACCGTCTCCTCCGCCTTCGACGCCTCCAAGCCGCTCTGCGAATCCCCCTCCCCCAAGTTCGCAGCCAATTCAACCGGCGGGCGATCTCGTGATGTTCCTCCGGGGACGCGTTGCAACCAACGACGGCACACCTGTTCCAAGCGATGTGTTGGTTGAGCGCGTTTGCGACAACCGCGTGCATCAACAGTTGTATGCATCTCTTCGCGGCGATTTCAGTATGCAATTGGGATCGCGAACTGATTCTTTCGTGGACGCTAGCGGCGATCCGACCTCCCAATCTGCCCTGGCCGGCAAGAACTCGTCCATGGGAATTCCACGTAGCAACTTGCGGAGATGCGAGCTACGGGCCTCGACCTCTGGTTTTCGCGACGGCGTCATCAGCCTTGTCAGCCTTGATACTTCCGGTAGTAATGTCGACGTGGGCGTCATCGTTGTACGGCGAGCTGCGAAGGTTGAGGGCATGACGCTGAGCGCCACTCCCTACAGGGCACCCAAAGATGCCAGAAAAGCGTACGAGAAAGGCCTGGACGCCGAGAAGCACGGCAAACTTCCTATTGCGCGCAAATATTTCGAAAACGCGGTGGAGATTTACCCCACTTACGTGAACGCCTGGTTCCAGCTGGGCACTGTTTTAGAGAAGGACAACCAGAAGGATGCGGCTCGCGCAGCGTATACCCGGGCCACCACGATCGATAACAGGTTCCTCCCGCCATATCTGTCGCTCGCGTCGATGGCATTCCAGGCAGAAAACTGGACCGAAGTCCTTAGTCTTACCGCTCATATCTTTGATCTCGATCCCTTGAATCGCTCTGCTGTTACTGGTTACGTCGTGGATTCCGATCCTTTCAATTGCGCAGACGCCTATTTCTATAACGCGCTCGCAAATTACAAGCTCAACAACATCGCAGAGGCTGAAAAGAGCGCGCTTAAGGCCGAACACATGGCCATGCTCAGTGCTTTTCCGCAGTTGCATCTCTTACTGGCTGAAATCTTCGCTCGAAAAGACGACTACGCCACAGCGATCTCAGAGCTGCAAATTTACTTGCAGTTAGTTCCGAATGCCAAAAACGTGGAGCAGGTACGCGTACAGTTGGCAAAATTACAGAAATTGAACGGCTCAGCATCACCCACCGAAAAACCCGATCCCCTGTAGGTATCGGGCCGGTGGCCTACCCTTTGCCGCCTTTGCAAAGGGTGGGTCCGCTCTTCTCGTCCTGGTCCTTTTTCAGTCCGATCCGATGATCACCGAAAAGGAAATCCGCACCGGCGCCCGATCCCCGCTGGGATCGCATTCGCGCCCTCCTCGACGACCGCGACCCCGCCACCGACGATCACACCATTGACGTCTCGCCACCGCCGACTCGCGACGATTCTTCTTGCCGACGTCGCCTGTCATCTCCGCTAACCTGAATCATTCCGCCACTTACACCAGCCTGTTAGCTATCCTATGTCCCTTCAATTACTTGCGCACCGGAGAGGGAAGTACCCTTGCGGTTATGGTTAACCATTTACACCATCTTCTTTCCCTGCAACCCTCCCCGTACCCCCCGTACCCAGACCCATTGCGCGTATCACCACCGGGTGCCACAATGCACTCGTGGGGCGCATCTATCCCCAGGGAATCATGCGCGCCGGCTACTTTCGACGCTCCTGCAAAGCGCAGGGAACCAGTCCGTCCGCCTCGGTGTCTAATATTATGAGCGGACAAAGGTTGGGCAGTTCCTGCCAACCAGCTGAGCCATCAGGCCGCACTCGAGGTTGGCCAGAAAGGCAAACCGTGTCCGATTGGGCTAGTGCCCTCTCGTGGGGCCGCGACGAAAGCGAACTCGTCTCCGAGCTGCAAGCGGGCTCGGAAACCGCCTTCGACTGGCTCGTCACCCACTACCACGGACCGGTTTACAACCTCATCCTGGGAATGCTCGGTGATACCGCAGACTCCGCCGATGCCGCTCAGGAAGTTTTCTTGAAAGCCTTCAAAGGAATTCGCAATTTTCGCCAGGGCAGCTCCCTCAAGACCTGGCTTTATCGCATCGCCATTCGCGAAGCTCTCAACAATCGACGCTGGTTCAAGCGCCATCTCCAGAAAAACGTCTCCATTGACGCTGAACCCGAAGAAGGCCAGGCGCAAATCGAAATCGAAGATCTCGCCGGCACTCCTTTCGATCAGCTCGCGGCTCACGAAATACAGCAAGCCGTGCAAAGCGCTCTGCAGCAGGTACCCGACGTTTTCCGCAGCGCAGTCATCCTGCGCGACCTCGAAGGTTTAAGTTACGACGAAGTTGCTGAAGTGCTCGATTGCAGCGTCGGCACCGTCAAGTCGCGCATTTTGCGCGGCCGCCGCGCCCTAAAGGACATCCTGGAACCGCTACTCGGAGACAAGGAAGTATCGCGGCGGCGCGAAGTCTCGGCAAGAGCAAACCTCGCGAACCACTCGCAACCCTCTCCAGTATCCGCGGTCCACAACACGTCTAGCGCACAGATTGGGCTGCCGCTCGCTTACGTGCAGAACTCAACCGGAATCACAGCTCAGGAAATGACGCGTCCCTTGTCGACGCGCGAGGAACTCTCATGACTTGCGAGAAGGTTCATAGCCGGCTCGCTGGCTACCTGGACGACGCCGTGGCAACGGCAACTCGTCCCGGTGATCGTAACGAGATGCGCGACCATTTGGAATCCTGCGCCTCTTGCCGCGAGGAATTGCAGCGCTACCGTAAATTGAGCATGTTGCTTTCGCGTATGCCTCGCTCGGTTCCACCCGCCGATCTGGCGGTCAGAATCAAGGTCGCTGCATCGCAAGCGCAAACTACCAGAGATTGGCCCAGCCGCTGGGAACGCTTCAAGGTTCGCCTCGAGCTGGTTATGGAAAATTCCTTCCGGCCGCTGACTCTGCCTGCTACCGGCGGTCTATTCAGTGCCTTCGTGATTTTTGTTTTTGTGCTGCACTTGATCATGCCCGGCATCACCGTGCAAGCCGATCCGAATGATGTGCCTTTGGGTCTGCTGCGCCCGGCGGAGCTAATTTCCTTGGCGGATTATCCCGGTGGAATCACGCCGGAACTTTTGCATCCCGACGTGGCGCTGGAACAGGACTTGCGCATTGACGTAACCGTGGATGCGCAAGGAGAAATGATCAAGTACGAGATTCTCAACGGCGAAGATACTCCCCAGATCCGCCATCACTTGGATCAAATCCTGATTTTCTCGCGCTTCCGGCCAATGCTCAGCTTCGGGCGCCCAACCGCTGGTGGGCATGTGGTTCTCAGCTTCAGCTCCATATACGTTCGCGGCTGATTCTCGCATTTCAGCGTACTCGGCGGTCTTACTCGTAAGCATCTGAAAACCAAGTACCTCCGGATCCTGTCCACCCGGCCAGCTTCATCTTTCAGCCTGTCCTGTACCTTGAACCCCTAACTTTTTGCGTCTCTCTCGTGTTCAATGGATGCAGGAGTTCGCCAAATGTCCACCATGCTCCGCCGCTTCGCCATTCTCACCGCACTCGCGCTGCTGGCGCTGTTCGTAACCTTGACCTCACACGCCTCCGGTTCCGCTGCTCGCTCTGCACGCCCGCAAGCAGGTGCGCCGGAATCCCAGCTACTCGAAGCCGCCAATCGTGATCGCGCCTCCGCAGGCTTGCACCCTCTCCAGTGGGACATGTCGCTAGCCGCCGCCGCTCGCCAGCACGCGCAACGCATGGCGCAGGCAAATACTCTCTCGCACCAGTTTCCCGGTGAACCACCGGTGCAGCAGCGCGCCACCCAAGCGGGAGCGCGTTTCAGCATGATCGCGGAGAACGTTGCGGAAGGCCCCAGCGTCGCCCATCTCCATCAGCAGTGGATGCATTCTCCGCCGCACCGCGCCAATCTTCTTGATCCAGAGTTGAACGCAGTGGGCATCGCCGTCGTGCAGAGTGGGGGAACGCTCTTCGCCGTAGAAGACTTCTCTGTTGCTGTCCCCGCATTGAATCTCGACGCGCAGGAACTGCAGGTAGCCGCGCAGTTGTCCGCTCGCGGATTGCGCTTGGTTAACGCCACCGTCGACGCGCGCAAGACCTGCGACATGGATCGCGGCTGGTCCGGACAGCGGCCCGCGAGCGTGGTGCGCTACGAAACCTCAGACCTGAGCCAGTTGCCCGACGACGTTGCGCAGAGACTGCAAAGCGGCAAATTCCATAGCGCTGCTGTGGGTGCATGCGACGCCGGCTCGTCAGCTGGATTTACGCGATTCCGCATCGCCATTTTGCTCTTCTAACGCCCGATTCATTCGCATGCCTAATGTCCGGCATAAATGATTTCTGGCTTGCGTTTTGCCCAGAACCCGGTAAACTCCCCTCCATGAAGTTCATGGCCTATTCGTATTGGTGGCGATTTACGTACCGGACCTACAACCGGCAGCGAGGGGCCATCGTCTAGGCAGAGTGAAATCAAGAAGCTTCGGCCCACTCGCAATGAGTGGGCTTTTTTGTTTTTAGGGACAAAACGCTGGCCCGCCGGGCCGAGGGGATCGACATGATTATTTCGATGAAGCTGCACTCGACACGAGAAGAGATCGACGATGTCTGCGCCATCGTGAAGCACTTTGGCTACAAGGTGCACTCCATCGAGGGGGAGGAGCGCGTAGTGATCGGCGTGGTTGGCGTTGGCGATGTAACCGCATGTCTGGAGTCGGTGGAGGCCATGCCTCAGGTGGACAATGTTGTGCGCATCACCGCGCCCTACAAATTTGTCAGCAAGGAATTCCGCAAGGGCAAAACGCGCATCAAGGTGAACGGTACGGAAATTGGCGGCGATGAGTTCATTGTGATCGCGGGTCCGTGTTCCGTGGAAAGCGAAGAGCAAATCATGCGTTCCGCGCAGGCGGTGGCCAAGGCGGGCGCGAAATTGCTGCGCGGCGGCGCGTTCAAGCCGCGCACTTCTCCGTACGATTTCCAGGGCATGGAGGAAGAGGGACTGAAATTGCTGCAGAAGGCCAAGAAGGCGACGGGACTGGCGATTGTGACGGAAGTGATGGGCGACCGCGATGTGGATCTTGTGGCGAACTACGCCGATGTGATGCAGGTTGGCGCGCGAAATATGCAGAACTTCATGTTATTGAAAGCATTGGGAAAATGCGGCCGGCCGGTATTGCTGAAGCGTGGGCTCAGCAGCAGCATCAAGGAACTGCTGATGAGCGCGGAGTACATTGTGGCACACGGCAATCCGGACGTGATTCTCTGCGAGCGCGGCATCCGGACGTTCGAGACAGCCACGCGCAACACCTGCGACATTTCCGCTATCCCGGTGCTGAATGAATTGACGCACCTGCCCGTGGTGTTGGACCCGAGCCACGCGACAGGGAAGCGTAGCCTGGTACCCGCGCTAGCGAAAGCGGGAGTCGCTATTGGCGCCGACGGATTAATCATTGAAGCGCATCCCGCTCCGGAAAAAGCCGTCAGCGACGGCGCGCAGTCCCTGGACCTGACGCAGTTCGCGAAAATGATGGAAGATTTGAAGCCCTATATTTCGTTGTGGGGGCAGTCTCGTCAGGCGCAGCTAGCGACCGCCGCGCGGTAAGCGGGTAAGCACCGCCAGCTCAGGCTTTTAAAATATCCGCTGCGAGACCGGTTCCTTCGACGCGGCTGCGAATCTTTGCAAAAGCCGTTTCGCGGGAGGTGGAGGCATCATCGCAGAACGGGGAAAAACCGCAGTCGTCGGTGGTTCCGAGCGCTTTGATGGAAAGAAATTCCGCTGCTTCGACGACGCGATCCCGCACTTCGCCGGCAGATTCCACCTTGGCATTAATCGGATCCGTGACCCCGATAAACAGCATCTTGCCCGGCGGCAGATGATCGCGGAGCAACCTCAACACGCGCTTGCGGTCCGGTTCGCTGGCCAGTTGCACATAGAAACGCCCGGCGTTCAGGCGAAACAGATCAGGTAGGAGCAATGCGTAGTCCACGTCTGCGCTATGCGTGGAATCCTTGTCGCCGCCCGGACAAGTGTGCACCCCAATTTTGCTGCGGTCCTCTCCATTGAAGCGATTCAGGACGCGATTATTCAGTTCGATGAAAGAGTTCAAGAGCCCACCCGAAGGATCGAGTTTCAGGGCCAGGCGCCCCTCGGTGAAATCCACCTGTACGCAATGAGCGCCGGCTGTGAGGCATTCCCGGATGTCGCGTTCTCCCTCGGATACCAGATCGTCCAGGAATTTTTCCCGAGGATAGCCCGGCAATTCGTGTTTCGGATAAAGCAGGCTGAGAGCAGACACGGAGATCACCGCTTGCTTCAACGGCCGCTTGGAATAGCGACGGGCTGCCTGCAAGAAGGAAGCGGCATGCACGCCATAACGAAAAGGTCCGGCAGTCAGCCGAGGGAGTTGCCGCGTGTGCCCATCCGCAAAAGGGATAATCACGCCGTCGGGAGCAAGTTTTGAAAGGCCCGCGAGCGGATAGGTGGCGAAACTCGATTTGCTCTGTTCTCCGTCGGTGATCACGGGAGAACCAGTCTGCTCGAAATGGGAAATGGTGTCTCGCAGCGCGGCTTCCTCAGCAGCATGGAATTGCTCTTCGGACACTCGACCTGCGGCGTGAGCGGTGATTGCCGCAAGGAGCTCTTTCGAGCGCGGGATGCTTCCAATTGGTTCGGTCGGTAGGGACATGATTTGATGGGCTCCTAGTCCGCGCTTGAACGCTGGCCAAGACGGGACATCAGCGTCCGGCCCGCGTGCACGCACACGAGTGCAAGTCGTGCGGTACTTTGCAAGGTGGGGAGAAGTATCGCAATACTACAAAAACATTATTGCCAGTGAAATCTCCGCTATGGTCAACGCGGTTCGCGACGTACGATTGCTCTAGTAGCGAAACGTCAAATGGAGAAACTGCAGTGATCAAAGATGAGGCTTGGGACCTGGCCAGGCATTGGGTTGCGGCCTGGAACGCTCATGATCTGGACTTGATCATGACGCACTATGATGAAGCGGTCGAGTTGACTTCGCCCGTCGCCGCCCAATTGTTGAAGAAGGCTGATGGCAAGGTTGTTGGAAAAGCAAATTTGCGAGCTTATTTCCAGCGAGGGCTGGAAGCCTACCCAGACCTGCAGTTTCGGCTTGAGGACGTGCTTTGGGGAATCAATAGCGTAATTCTGTACTACGCAAATCAAAAGGGGACACGCACGGGAGAGTTCATGGAGCTTTCAGCGAATGGAAAAGTCATTCGAGTTGTGGCGAACTATAACGCCTAACTACGTAGGGTACGCATCGTGGCCGCAACTTTTGGAGTGCGGGAGCTTGCTCCCGCTGTTGCGGCCTAAGCCGTCACTCGCAAGTCACACACAGGGTGGCTCTGCCGCGGGCGAAAAGACGGCGGCGGGCCGCCGCATTCCAAACTGTCGGCGCATCGACGTTCGCGCTGAAGCAAACTGAACCTTGGCCACTACACAAACGTGGACGCACGCACTTGCACTGGGCGTGGGGGCGTGACTACACTCAGGCACGCTCATACTTCATCCAATACACGCTCAGAATTTGGAAAAGAGAAAATACAAACATGCGAAATCTAACGAAACGTTGCGGTGTTGCTTGCTGCCTTGCTGCTTATTGCTGCGGGAGCGACGGCTGACGACGCGAAAGTCTTGACCAATCATGTGGGGTATGAACGAACGGGACCGAAGCGTGCGGTGGTGCAGGGCAAGGCGGGCGATAGCGTTTCCAACTGCGCCTTGAAACGCGAGGGAAACAACGAAACGGTGCTCGCTCTGACCGCAAAGCCAGTGGGCCCTGTGAAGAAATGGAAAGACTGGACATTCTGGACCATCGATTTCGATTCGTTTGACAAGGAAGGGAAGTACTACATCGGTTGCACGACGGGACAAGAAGCAGTGCGGTCATATCCGTTCAAGGTCGAGTCGCTGCTTCTTGAGCGGCAAACCCTCTCCGACGTGATCTATTTTTTCAAGGAAGAGCGAAGCTCCGGGCAATTCGACAAAGCGGACCGGCACCTGCCCTTTGACGGAAACAAAAAAGGGACGCTGGACGCGCACGGCGGCTGGTGGGATGCCACCGGAGATTACGGGAAACACTTGTCGCACCTGTCGTTTTCGACGTACTTCAATCCGCAGCAAATTCCATTCACGGTGTACTCGCTGCTGAAGAGTCACGAACTACTGGAGACCAGCGGAGTCCCTGAATTCGCGCGCTACAAGACGCGGTTGCTCGACGAAGCCCTGTTTGGCGCGGATTATCTTGTCCGGCTGAAGGATCCAGCAGCCTCGTTCTACCGCTCCATTTCCAACGGGGGCGTGAATCAGGTTCCGTCAGAGCGAAAAGTTGCGGGTGAGATGAAAAGCTTCGGAATCTACCAGAACAGCACGCAGAAACCTGGCGGAATGGTGGAGCAGGCCAACAGCGAAATGGAATACGAAGTGAGCTACCGGTCGGGCGGAGGCTTGGCAATCGCGGCGCTGGCGATGGCCAGCAAAGTTCCGGTCTCCGGCGAATTCGCGAGCGCGGACTACTTGAAGGCGGCGGAAGATGCGTTCGCGTTTTTGGAGAAGAACAATCTGAAAATGGTGAACGATGGCAAGGAAAATATCGTTGACGATTATTGCGCGCTGACGGCAGCCACCGAACTCTACAAGGCCACGAAAAAGGAGCAATACAAGCAGGCAGCGGGTCGCCGCGCCAAAAGCATGGTCTCGCGATTGGTGTCCGCAGGGCCGTACCCAAACTACTGGCGTGCCGATGATGCCACGCGGCCGTTCTTCCACGCTTCGGACGCGGGGTTTCCGGTGGTGAGCCTTCTGTACTATACGGAAATCGCGGATTCCGGCATGAAGAACGAAGTGCTGGATGCTGTGAAGAAGTCGCTGCAGCATGAACTTGCGGTAACCGCAGAAGTAAACAATCCCTTCGGCTACGGCAGGCAGTTGGTGCAGGACAAAACTGGGAACCGCCACACGGCGTTTTTCTTTCCGCACAACTCAGATGCAGCGCCGTGGTGGCAAGGGGAAAATGCGCGGCTGGCGTCTTTGTCGGCAGCGGCGCGACTGGCGAAGCCGCATTTTAAAGACGACGCTGAGTTCTCGCGGCAACTGGCCACGTTTGGAGCCGACCAGCTCAACTGGATCCTGGGTCTGAATCCGTATGACTCTTGCATGCTGTACGGCGTGGGCCACAACAATGTCGACTATCTCTTTTTCGACTCGTGGGAATTCACCAACGCACCCGGCGGAATTTCCAACGGCATCACCAGTGGATTTCGCGACGAAGACGACATTGATTTCAACCTTACCTACAAACAAACCGGTGCGGACAACGATTGGCGCTGGCAGGAACAATGGTTGCCGCACGATTCCTGGTATCTGCTGGCGGTTTCCGCGCAGGCGCGCGCGGCGAAGCCATAGCAAGGAAAGTAGTGCCACCAGCGTGCCCGTCCTTGGTCCATTGTCCGCTCGTTTGCAAGGTCTGCCCTTCGGACCAGTAGGCTGCGCCCTTTCCTTCAGTTAGGCTTTGTTCGCTTGGCGGTGCTGTCTTCGGGGAACGAAGCGAGGTCGCCGTGTACTGCGAGCATTGCGGATTAAAGATCCTGCCGGAGCGACCGGTCTGCACTCGGTGTGGTCGAGCGCCACACGAATGGGTGCAGCTGTTCAGCCTATCGATATTTCTGCTGGCCGCGATTGGCAATTCCGTTTGCGGGCTGTATTTGCTGCCCAAAGCATGCGCCGCGCATCCGTCATCTCTGTTTTTCCGTGGGTGGCTGTGGGCCGACCGCGAAAGTTCGCTGTACGGGTGGATGCCGCTGGCTGCCGCGCTTCTGTTGTGGGAATTTTTTGTTTGGCGCAAGATGCGCAGACTAAAACCCGTAACCAAGATCAAAGGCTGGGTCAGCCGCAAGATCCTGGCCTTTGTGTTGGCAGCCGGATTCGCGCCAATCCTGCCGTGGTGGATTCCCGCCAATCAACCGTCGGAGCGGACGCTTGCCGCGCTATCGCAGTACCCGGGATTGCCATCCGGAATTTCCTGGGGCGCCGTCCTGATTGTGGCCATCGTTCTGTGCGTCAAGGCGGAGACGCGCTACATGCTCTTGGGTAAAGGCAAGGTTCTGTCACTCGTGAGCCTTGGCGTGCTCACGTTGTTCCTCACGCTCACACTGCTCGGCTGGTCGTTCAGTTGAGCTGCATCCGTACCGTGTAGGCCGCGAGAGTTCCAGGAAGTGAAAAATCCACAAATACCGAGCCTTGGAACCGCGCTGGCCGTGTATGCGTATACAGGAAGCGTCTCGCTAAAAAGATCAAAGCCCGGGGTGGGCCCGGGCTTTGTCTGGTTCAGGGACCGAAGAGCGGCGCCAGGGAATGGTACGCCACCTTCGGGTGGGTTTTACGGTCGGTCATTGGGTGACCAATGTGCGCACTTTGTCAGAGAACGCCCGGGAGGACAATGCACGCGGGGTGAACTGAGGGTGGACGCGAGGTGAACGCAGGAACCGTCGTAAGTTATTGAAAGTGCACACGTTAATCCGCGGTGCGACACGAGTAGGTTCGCGCTTCGCGCAGAGTTTGCTATAGTCGCGAGAACAATTTGGACGCGTGAGCGCAATGTCAAGGACGAGTTCAGGGAAAAGCAATGATGATGCTCAGATTCGGTTCTTTCACCGTCGACGGACGCGCTAGAGAAATCTTCAAAAAGGGCAAGAAGCTGGAGGTCCAACCCCAGCCGACGCAGGTACTCGTCTCGCTGCTGGAGAATGCCGGTGAAGTGGTGACCCGCGAAGAGTTGAGGCAGAAGATCTGGCCCGCGGATACCTTCGTGGATTTCGAACATAGCTTGAACACCGCGATCAAGAAACTACGGCAAGCCCTGGGAGATAATGCCGCGCGCCCGAAGTATATTGAGACGCTGCCGCGGAGAGGCTACCGCTTCCGAGGAAAAGTGGAAGCGAGCGGCGAAAAAACCGGCGCAAGCGTTGGCGCGAGTGTCGCCCGGCCGGGGCAGCTCGCGGGGAGAGTGTTTACGTTGGAAGCGGAAAAGGGAATCCCCTGCGTGATGGCGCCCATGGATGAGAGCTGCCGCAAAGAATGGGAGCGGCTGCAATCGCTGGAAGATGACGTGGGTATAGCGGTGATGATCGCGGAAAAGCGATTGATGCTGGTGGAAGGCGGGCATCGCGTGCGCGTACTGGCCGCGGAAGACAGGGCGCAGTGGTGCGAAGTGAGAATCATGGACGGGGAACACTACGGGCGGACGGCGCTGGTAGAGAGGAAAGCGCTGGGCCGAGCCGGAGGATAAAGCACTATTTGCTCGCCGTGGCAGCCTCCTTCACGGGAGGAGCAAGCTTAAGAACCAAAACTTGGCCATTGGAATGGAACGAACCGCCCGTTGCGGTTCGCGCTTCCTTCAGAGGATTGCTTGGCGTGAAATGCGAGACCTCCGCAACCAGACCGGTGCTGGAGAGTGTCTTTTCGACGTAGTCGCGCTCCAGATCGATATCAGGATCGATCTTGTGGGTGATGCCGTTGTTGCGCTGATCTTTCTCGAAGCCAACGTCGTGAGTAGCGGCGCCTACCCAGAGCGTGTGTCCGTCGACGGTGAAGGGAGCCTTCCAGACGCGAAGGTGGTTGCGCGAAGCGACCACGGCAATGGGCTCGGCGTGGGCCCAGCCATAGTCTTGGGTGCGCCCGAAAAGGTACAGTGGGCTCATAGGCATCGTAAGGTAAGACTCCTTGGAGATGCTGGCGATAATCCCGGCGACGACGGCGGATTCCACGTTGGCGTCGACCTTCACCCAGCCTGCGGTGGTGAACACTTTCTTCATCTGATCCTCGTCGCCCAACATCAGGAAGTTGACCATGTCCCCCGGGTTGCCATCCCTATCACCAATTCGCCGGGGAATCTTGGCGAACAAAGAGTTGTCAATGCCGGGCATGGTTTGAACCGCGCGCGCCACAACGCGCGGAGTGATGTCGGTGGACGCGTAGACCAGCAAAGTTACCTTGTACGAGCCATCTCCTGTGTCGCTGCCAGCCTGATTAATCCCCAGGAACAGCTTTCCGGTGATAGGCGAGACCACGTCTTTCTTGGCACCCAGCAGAAAAGGCTGCGTAACGTCGGCGTCGCCGATGCGACCGATCAGAGCACCACGGCCTGCCTCATTTAGAGGCAAGATGCGGAGCAGGTCTTTGAAGTTGCGGGCAAGGCCTGCCGGACCATTGTCGGCCTTCGCATCGGTATAACGAAGCGTGCCCGTAGCGGTAACCGCGATGCGCTGCCCAGGCTCCAGAGTGATGCCGGTATCGGTCCAAAACTTGCCGCCTTCGAGTGTGAATTCCTTGGACTGCAGTTGCTTGCCGGCCGCCGCCGCACTGACGACAGGCGTCTGTCCCGAGGGAGCGGGAAGAGGTGCGTCGCCAACAAGTTGGGCGGCGGAGGGAATCGCGCCGGCCAGCAATACTAGTAACACAATCGTGGGGAGAGAGGCTGCGAATCTGCCAATTGTCTTCATCGCGTCGATCCTTTCGTGCAGGGCAGATCCCCTATTGTATGCAAAACAGCGACGTAGGAGACAAGCGGCGACGCAAGGCGACTCACGCAGCCTACTGGGGAGCTACCGGGAACCGACCATTGCCGGCCTGTGCCCGGGGAACGGCTGGACCACCCTTGCGGCTGGCGCGGTCATCCAATTGGTAATGGCTGGCGCGCGTCCAGGCCGCGTTAGAGCAGGCACGGTAAATTTGTTCTGACGGATTGCTGGAGAAATTTGTAGGATTGGCTGGTTCCGGTCACACTCTGCCATGCGGTGCGATCCTTGTTGATTCCTCAGCTGACCAGCAGGTTTTCGGCAGCGCAGAGCGCTGCTGC
This sequence comes from Candidatus Acidiferrales bacterium, assembly GCA_963792145.1. Classification (GTDB taxonomy): domain Bacteria; phylum Acidobacteriota; class Terriglobia; order Acidiferrales; family UBA7541; genus Acidiferrum. The sequence continues at coordinate 36,971 of CAWBVH010000026.1, read as the reverse complement.
GCGCCGTGTAGTGTTCACTCTGCGGCGAGCCGACAGTCCAGGAAGAAACTGAGTCGTTCTCCGATGGCGCCTATTTCAGGTGACAGGCGCAAGAGTTCTCGCTCATCCGCAGGTAGTCGAATACCAAACGCACGCTACGCGTGAGTCGTCTCATTTTCTGTGCCACGCTCCCTCGGCCTTTGGATTTGAGCACGCCGATGGCGAAACGACGAAGCCGGGTGATGTTTTCCGGACCATGGCCGGTCCGGATGCGACTGCGGTCCTCATCATAGTTCCAGTCGATCATATAGTGGCAACTCTCGATCACCCAGTGCCCGCGGTTGACCTGCAGCACGCGTTGCGGGCCGGCTTGTTTCCCAGGGTGGCTGGTGAGGCCGTAAGAAACTTCCCGAGAGCTCTCGCCGCTCTTTTTGTTCGTGCGGTGCCGCTCGATGACGAACGCTTGGCCCACATGAGGAAAATCGAGATAACCGTTCAGTTCCGTGGTCGTCCAGATCTTGCGCGTTTCGATGCGTCCGTGGTCTGCAGGGCTATGCTCGACAAAATGCGCTTGGCCGCGATCCCGGAAATAGAACTCTAAAGCTTCCAGAAGACCGGGTTGATTTCCTTTGACCGTGAAATAGTAATGCGCCTTGCGTGTCCCGACCAGATAATCGGCTAGTTCGCGCTGCGTCAGCAGGGCATCCCCACTGACATCCTTGCCCTCAATATCGATGGCCTCGAGCAGCGGGATAGCTGTCTTGATCTCGTTCGTGCGTTTGACTTCTTCCTTTTCTTTCCCCTCTACGGGCAGGGTGCCCACTTTTTTTGGGTGTAGCAAATCTTGCTTTGATGACCGACAACGCTCATTACATGCGTGCGCTGGCCCTGCTCATCCAGGGCGTTGCACATGGTCTTGCCGTCGATGGCCAGACTCTCATCCCCTGCGCCATAGCGTTCGTTTCCAGCATTGCAAGGCGCGATCCAGATCGGCGGGCGTGACGCGGATTAGCACGTTGCGCAGGATGGACTCGCTGGGCACCACATACTGGCCCTGTTCGCGACGGCAAGCGAAGCGCTCCCGCGATTTCTGCCCGAGGCTTTGGGCCCAATCCGCAATGGCCTTGTACCCGCGCATCCCGCAGAGTACCGCCCCGGCGGCGATCCCCAGCACCGTGGACAAACGATGTCGCCGCCCTTGGGTCCGGCGCGGATCGGGAAGTTGCGAAAAGAAATAGGGTAGCGAGCGCATCTGCTCGGCAGTGAGCCTCATGGTCGTGCCTCCTAGATGATAGGGTGGGGAAAGAATCGCGCGGCACAACAACCGACGGGCATCGGCCCGCAGCAGTTGGAGAAAGACCATCTTGGGGGATGCGGGTGTGGGTGTGTATCCCACACGAGTCCGGCGAAATCCTCGCGTGTTCCCGACATAGATCCAATTCGCCGCCCGATACACCGTCCCGCGATGACGCTGCGGGTCGACAAAGGTTTCCAGCAACACCACGCCGTGCCCGAACGCTGCTTCCCAATCCCTCGGCAAACGCCTTTGACAGAGAGACAGAACGCGAGACCCCAAATTGCACAGGTGCCAGTCGGGAAGAATCAGAAAGCGGCTATTGTTGACCACCAGCTTCAAGCGGGCATAGTGCTGGCGGAAGCTCCAACCGATCCAGCGATCGCGTGCGGCGCACTTCAGTGCCGAGGCCGAAAAGCTCAACAGCGCGACCCATTGCTCCCGCCAGCTCGCCACGTACCAAAGCGTTTCTCCAATCTTGGGCAAATGGCCCAGGTAGTGATGCTCTCGCATGAGTTCCTGGTAGCGGGGCTGTTCGCTGGAATGAACGAGTCGCACACCATCTCGCGCAGTTCCGTACGCGCAGCAGAGTCACTGTTCTCTGACGCATTCAAGAGCGAAGATACAGGGGCAGGACAGAGATGTCCAGAAAAATCTATAACCGTTTAAGCTTTATGGCCGTTAGCTGGCTGGACAATCCACCCTCAGGCAGGGGCGTTTCCCTGTCAACGCAAATTAGAAATGTCCGCTTTTCTGCCATATTGAAATGTCCGCCATGGATGGTCCGGAGGAGCACTCTTGTGAACTCTTGATAGTTGATTTGCGGTAAGTCCTGGAGGCCGTAGGCCGGAAGGACTTACCGCGCGCGGCGGCGGTTCCGGGCAGTGACGCAGGCGCAGATAACGGTTCCGGAAGCGCAACCAGTGAGCGCCGTCCAGTCGCCGTTCGATTTCCACCTGCGCTCCCCGTAAGCCCGCGCAAACCTCTTCCCTGGGCACACCCCAACGGTTTCCATCCCAGCTGACTGTGTGATCGTCGGCCACCTTGCGAACTACGCGCACGCTCAGAATTTCTTCCAAGTGATGTTCGCGCCCCAGCCTTCGATGGGCATTGCGTGGATTGCGCGGTGCCACCGTAAAACGCTCTTCCCACTCCGGGAGAAAGCGCGTTTCCAAGAAGTGATTGGCGGCCTCGAGGCTGTCGATTCCCGCTAGGCGCATTTCTTTCACCAGACGGTCCTGCAGGGTCTCGAACAGCCGCTCAATGCGACCCTTGGCCTGCGGACTTTGCGCTGCGATCCATTCGATCCCCAGTTCCTGGAGGGCTCGTCCGAACTGCGAGCGTGCTTCTTCTCCCTGCAGTTGTTCTCCGATCCCTGCCCGGCGAGTCGTACGAAAAATGCTGTTTTTATCGGTGTAATGGGCTAAAGGACGTCCGTAGCGCCGCAGCCACCCGCCCAACGTTCGCAGGTTCTCTTCCGTGCTGTCGTGCTCGGTAAATTGTGCCCAGAACTTGCTGGTTGCGTCATCGATCAGCGCGATCAACTGACAAGCCGGGCCGCGCTCCTCCAGCCATCGGAACGGGGAGCTATCCTGCATCACCAACTCTCCAAAACTGGCTCTTCGCTCTCGCCACACGTGGATCTGCTTCACGCGCTGGCAGCGCGGACGCCAGAAGGCCGCTTTGGTCATCCACTTCCGCAGGGTCTCGTGGCTCACCGGCAATCCTTCCTTGGCCAAGTGTTCGGCCGCTAACGTGGGCCCGAAGTCTGCATATCGCTGGCCTAGCCGCTTCAGAACTTTCTGCTCGAAGCAAGCAGCGAACTTGCGGTTCGATGGTCGTCCGCGTAATCCGTGGATCACCGCCTGGTCTCCATACTTCTCGATGCGCCGCAGTAGCCGGCGTACCTGACGGTCGGACAGCTGTAATCGCCTGGCCGCTGCGACCTGTGTCAACTGTCCCTGCTTCACTTCATGCAACACTTTCATGCGGTCCCGTTCTTGTTGACTCAAGGTCATTCGCTCCGTTTCCATGGGGTCCTCTGCCATCCATGAAAGCGGACATTTCTACTTTGCACAAACCGGACATTCTCACTTTGCGCCGACAGGCAGGGGCGTTTCCTTGACTCATCGAATGGGCGCCTGTACATTGGCAGATGGCTGTAGCAGCGTTAGTCATGGTCGTCCTTAGGTGCAGGCTTCACCGCCAGAGACCCCTCATGATCCGGCCTGAAGTGCCCCTGAATCGTAGGAACTGCTGCACCGCGCATAGCTCGATGATGAAACAGACGTTGTCAAAATTTGGCATGGCCTTGCTTTTGCTTGCGGTCTGCGCCGCAGGAGTCCTGGCGCAGAAGCCTGTGGAACGCGCGCGTCGCCCGGCAGCGGCGGTCACTCCGGTGCGCCTGGATGGCAGCGAGGTGATGTTCACGACCATGTGCCTGCTGTACGCCTCGGGATTCGAGGCGGACGTTAACGCGGATATGTGGACGACCTTTCGGGCGCAGGTGCGCGAAACGGCGAGAGCACAGAAAGGGCCCGCGGTGGAAGCGGCTCGAGAATTCTACGGCCAGCACCGGTTGAAGGATCCGGGCGCGACACTCTCTCGCTACATTTGGTTTGGCCTTGTTTCCGGGCCCGCGCCAGACTTTCAGCCCGTGTTGACACGAGATCAGCTCCCTCCCGAAGTGATCCAACTAGAAGGATTCAGCGAAATCCTGTCGGCTTATTACAAAGAACAGAACATCGGCACGCTGTGGAGGCAGGCCCAACCGGTGTACAACCGGGAAATCGAGCAGATTCATGACAGCGTCACCCAGGTGGTGATGGTCTCGACCGCTTACTTGCGCGATGTGCTGAATCCTGCCGAGCAACGCACCTTCAACATTATCGTGGACCCGCTCGTGGGACGTATCACCAACGTACGGAATTTCGGCGATCACTATGCCATTATTTTGAGCGGCGCCCAGGATGTTCCGATAAGCGTGGTGCGGCACGCCTTTCTGCACTTTCTGCTGGACCCGTTGCCGCTGACGTATTCGCACGTGGCAATCGTGAAGGAACCGTTGTTCGTAAACGCGGCAAAAGCTCCTCGCTTGCCCGCGGAGCTGCGCGACGATTTCTTTTCCTGGTTCTCCGAATGCTTGGTGCGGGCGGTGGAGCTGAAGTTGAAACGCATGTCTCCTGGCGAACGGGAAACCGCATTGAATGGAGATGATACGGACGGCTACACCCTGGTCCGCCCGATATTTGCCGGGCTTACGGCGTTCGAGAACTCCGCGTCCTCGATGAAGATCTATTTTCCGGAGTTAGTGCGCGGCATTGATGTGAAGGCGGAATTGCCACGCGAAACGGCCATCCAGTTCGCGCCAGCCAAAAGCCCGGAGGATTCCGAAAAACTAAGCGCCGAGGAAGTGGCGCGTACGCGGAAATCCGAGGTGCCACCCGCAGTAACGACGGTGCCGAATGACCAGGAGGCCATCACGCTGCTGACCGAGGGCGAACGGCGAATTGCAGAGCGCAATCCACGGGCTGCGGAGGCTTCGTTCAAGAGCGTGCTGACGAAGTATCCGGAGGCGGCGCGCGCGTGGTATGGACTCGGATTAGTGGCCCTGCTGGATCACGATGCGGATCGCGCAAAGTTCGTGTTTGGCAGGCTCACCACCGGAGAACATGCGGCTACCAAGGATCCCATGGTGCTGGCGTGGTCGCATATTTACCTTGGTCGAATTTATGATGATGAAGGTCAGGTGGAGAACGCCAAGACAGAATTCCAGGCGGCGCTTGCAGTGAGTGGGGCCCCGGAGCAAGCGCATCAGGCGGCACAAAAGGGGCTTGGAGAACTAGACACCAGAAAGCCGACGGAGCGGCCCTAAGGAGAAGGAGCATGGGGATGATGGGGATGGGCAAAAATTCGGTACGCATAATGGGAAGTCTGATACTGGTTGCGGCTTGGGCCGCGGCCACCAACACCTGGGCGCAGACGCCAACGCCCGCGCCGGGGCAGCAGCAGACGCCACCTCCGGCGCAAGGGGAAAAGCCGAAGGACCAAGTCGAACCGCTCACGATGGCTCCTGCGGCTCCGCCGGTGAACGCGGAAGAAGACGCAGCGATCAAAGCGTTTCGCGATATTCCAAACACCAACGCCGATCTGCAAAAAAAGATCCAGGCCGGTAATGACTTTGTGCAGAAATATCCGACGAGCCGTTACCGCGTAGAGGTTTATAACTGGCTGGTTAGAGGCTATATGAGCGCGGGTGACGTTCCAAAGATGCAGGCGGCGGGAGAAAAGGATCTGGAACTGAATCCCAACGACGTGCAAACCCTGGCGATTCTGGGTTCGGCTTTGCCGCGATCCCTGGCTTCGAATCTTTCGCCCGAGGAAAAGGAAAAGGTCCTGACGCAGGCCGAGCAGTACTCCAACAAGGCGATTGAACTGGCGCCGACAATCACCAAGCCGGCGGGAATGGCCGACGACATGTTCATCGGAGCAAAGAACCAGACCATGGCGATGGCGTATAGCGGCTTGGGACTGGTGGCGTTCCGGCGCGGTAAGTTCTCCGATGCCATACCGAATCTGGAGAAATCCGTAGGACTGGAACCGGAACCCGATCCGGTGAATTATTACGTGCTGGCGTTGTCCAATGAAAAGGCCTCGCATTTCGACGATGCGGTCACGGCGTTCACCAAATGCGCCGCCATCCAGAGCGGATTGCAGGCCACCTGCAAACAGGGAATCGACGAAGCGAAGAAACTTAGCACTACGCAACTGAGTGTTCCGAAATAGATCCGCGCGTGCCGCCGGAAGGCGGAGGTAAGAAACATGGCCCGCGTTAGCGATGAACAACTGGTGGGGCGGCTCGGCTACGAGTTCCGAAACCCGGGCTTGCTGGAACGCGCTCTGACGCACAGTTCGGCGGTGCCGGAGTTGCGCTCGGCGCGTGGAGAGGAAATAACTTTCACCGCGTCGATGGTCCAGGACAATGAGCGGCTCGAGTTTTTGGGAGACGCCGTACTGGAATTGCTTACCAGCGAATACCTGCTGACAAATTTTCCGGAATGGAGCGAAGGGCAACTTTCCAAGAGCCGCGCCCGGATTGTAAATGCTCACTCCCTGGAAATAGCAGCCCGCGGCCTGGGGATCGGCGAACATCTGCGCCTGGGTCGCGGAGAAGAAAAAACCGGCGGAAGAGACAAGCCCGCGCTGCTGGCCGACGCCTTTGAAGCTGTCGTTGCGGCCATGTACCTGGACGGCGGGTTGCATCCTGTGCGGGAACTGCTGAAACGCACGGTGTTTTTGCAGGCGCTGGAAAATGGCGAACGCATTTCCGAGTCCGACAGGAAAAGCGCGCTGCAGGAGTTCTTGCAGGGGAAAGGCGACCAGCCGGCAGAATACCGTCTTGCGGGCGAAACCGGACCGGATCACCAGAAAACTTTTCTGGTGGAAGTGTGGATCAAGGGAGAGCGGATGTCGAGCGCGGAGGGCAGCACGAAAAAGGAAGCGGAACAGAAAGCTGCTCGCAGTGCGCTGGAGAAACTGATGGTGCCATCCCATAGCGAACAGCAACAGGCAGGTCCGAATGCCGGATGAACCGCTCGCTACGGAAGCGGCCGCGTCGCTGGATGAGGCAAAAGTAGAACCGGTGGCGGCGGAAGCGGCTCCCAAGGAATCTCCTGAAGCGGTGGAATCCCAAGCGAATCAGACGACTATCAGCGAGTATCTGGAATCGCTGCTGGTAACCGTAATCCTGGCGCTGTTCGGCACGAGTTTCGTGGTGCAAGCCTTCAAGATTCCCTCGCAATCGATGGAACGAACCCTGCTCGTTGGCGATCATCTGCTCGTGAACAAGTTTATTTTTGGCGGGCGCGGCCAGTGGTACGACAAATTCCTGCCGTACCGGACGTTGCAGCGCGGCGACATCATCGTTTTCAAATATCCCTACCAGGATCATCCGCACTTTGTGAAACGCGTGATCGGCTTGCCCGGGGATCACTTGAAAATCGTGGACCAGCAGGTGTACATCAACGATAAGCCGCTGAACGAACCGTACGTCGTCCACGATCCCTCGTCCGGGTACGACCCTCTCAACTATTCATTCCCGCCCGTAGGCAGCCAGATCTACATGTCGCCGGTGCAGCCCGAATGGGCGCACGAAATCCGCAAATACATTCAGGGTGACGAACTGGTGGTGCCGCCCGATCGCTATTTTGCGATGGGCGATAACCGCGATCACAGCCTCGATAGCCGCTACTGGGGATTTGTGGACCGCGATGCCATCATGGGGCGGCCCTTCCTGATTTATTGGTCCGTGGACGCCAACAGCACGGACTACGGAGAGACTTCGTTTGCGCAAAGGATCCTGGGAATCTTTGATACGCTAATGCATCTGCCCGCGCGCACGCGGTGGGGCCGGATGTTGCACACGGTGCATTAGCATTTGCGGGCAAATCGCAAGGCTGTACTACAAATTCGTTGCGGGTCTCAGGAACTCACCTTGGCATGAATCGCTTCCGCAAATACCTGAAAATCGCTGCTCTGCTGTTGGTGCTGCTGTTGGCGGCGCAAGCCGGGGTGTCTTTGCTGGTGAAGACGCATCGCGTGCGAGAGTATTTGGTGGCGCATCTATCGAGAGCGTTTGGAAGGCCGGTGACCGTAGGCAGTTTTTCCGCGCAATTGCTGCCGATTCCGCGCCTGGACGTTGACGCAATCACCGTAGGCGAAGATCCCGCATTTGGGAATGAATATTTCCTGAGGGCCGAGCGCATGACCGCCAGTTTGCGCTGGTGGGGTCTGCTGAAAGGCGACTTTGAGTTTGGCACCATGTCGCTGACGCGCCCGCACCTGATTCTGGTTCGTAACAGCTCGGGCCTATGGAACCTGGAGGGTTGGCTGCCGCCTCCCCCCTGGAAGGCAGTGGGAAACTACGTTACTTACGGCCCGCAGCTTCCGGCGGAATCCACTCATCACCTGCAGAAGATCGAGTTTGACGAAGGGCGTATCAATTTCAAATTTGGTGCAGACAAGCTGCCCTTCGCGTTTACGAACGTCTCCGGAAGCGTCGAACAGTTGGGCACAGGACGATGGCGGTTGCGAATCGAAGCCGTACCGTGGCGCAGTGGTGTGCAGTTGCAGTCGACGGGAACCTTGCAGGTCAGCGGCGACGTGGCCGGAACGCTGGCGCGCTTACAACCGGCGGAGATCCAGGTGCATTGGGAAAAAGTGTCCTTGGCTGACTTGTTCCGTCTAATCACTGGGAATGACTACGGAGTGCGCGGGCAGCTTGCGGTGGATGGAACGGCGACCATCGGCAAACCGGTAGCGGGGCAAAGTTATGAAGAAGGGAAATGGCAATTTGCGCTGCAGGTGCGGGCGTCGCAGATACATCGCTGGGATTTGACGGAGCGTGGCGACAATCCACGAATTGACGTTAACGCCAAGGGTAAATGGGATCTCGCTGCGGGTGAGGGGCGGGCCGAAGAATTGCACATCGATTTGCCGCACTCGAATCTGCAAGCGTCGGGCAAGTTGCGACTTTCAGAGAATCGTTTTTGGAACGCGCGTGTTACCAGCGCCGCCGTGCAGGTGGAGGATCTGTTGGCCTGGTACAGAGCGTTTCAGCCTGACATTGCCGAAGACTTGGCGATCGACGATTTGTTGACGGGAAACGCGACGGTGAGCGGCTGGCCGTTGAAGCTGGACGACGCGCACGTCGCCGGCACAACGGGAACGCTGAGCGTGCCGGGATTCACGCGGACGGTACGAATTGGCGAACTGCATAGCGAATTGCGAAAAGGGATATTCGCGGTCGAGCCGGTGCGATTTTCGTTGAGTGAAGCAAAAGTGGAGCAACCCGCCGCTGGAAAAGCGGAGAAGACAGCAGTGAAGCCGCCGCGGCCGGTGGTGGCGGAAACGCAGGACGTGGCGGAGATTCGCGCAGCGCACGACTTTAGCGCTCAGGCCGGCAGCCTGCGCATAGATGCGCGATTGGAGAAGGCGCAAAATCTCTTCAAGCTTGCCGCTGCATTCGGAAAAACGTTGAATCATGGCTGGGAATTGACCGGTGGGCTCACTGGCACGACGACGGTGGAATGGGACCATGGCCTGCTTCGCAACGTCCGCCGCAGCGGTTCCATTAATGCTGTGAAGGCGGAGTTACAGGTTGTGGGATTGAATTTGCCGATCCATCTGGACGACACGCGATTGGAGTGGGACAAAGGACAGCGCAACACAACGGTGAACAAAGCCGGAGCATTCGGAGCCACCTGGAATGGAACGATTAGCGAGACTCTTCCGGTGGACGGAAGGGAACTGCCGCGATGGAAATTCCAGCTGCATGCAGACCGGTTGGATGCTGCGGAACTGGACCGCTGGGTTGGTCCGCGGGCGCGCCCCAACTGGTTGCAGCGGCTATTGCCGTCGTTGCTGGGAAAGTCCAATACGCGGGCGAAGGCAAGCGAGCTCTTGCGACGCGTGTCGGCTGACGGCGACCTTTTCGCCGACACTGTGGTGATTGAGAAGATCAAGCTTTCCAAGGCGCACGCGAATTTGCTGCTGATGGATTTGCATTTGGATGTGCGCGAAGCAGAAGCGCAGTGGGCCGGAGGAGACGTTCGCGGATCGATGCTTGCGGTATTTGGAGCGGCACCAAAATACGAAATTGCGGCGGAGATCGAACAGGTGAGCCTGGGGCAATTACCGTGGGCGGCGCGTTGGGCCGAGCGATGGGGAGGGACGGCCTCGGGAAAAATTCATCTGACGACCGGAGGGGTTGGGCGCGAGGACTTGTTGAAGCAGGTCACCGGCAACGCCGAGTTCACTGCAAAAAACGTGGAGTTTCGCGGATGGGACGTCGCCGGAAGCCTGGATGCCGGAGTGCTGCGAACGGGCGCGTCGCGGTGGACGAACGCTGACGGACAGTTCTCGCTGAAGGACCGCGTCATCACCTTGGACGCGATTCGCTTGAGTGGGCCGCGCGGAAAGACCTTGCTGGCGGGAACCATTGATTTCGCGCAAGCCGCGAATTTGACGTTTTCTGAAGCAGCGACGGATAAACGTTCGGCTGCCAGCCCGCTTCCGGGGCATCACCTGGAATTGAAAGGGCCGCTGGATGCGCCGCAAGTGGCCGTTAAGGTGACAATCGCCGAGCAGGCCAAGCGTTGATGAGTTTGAGGGTTGCACGTAAACCAAAGCGGGGAGACACGATGAGAAGAGTGGCGTTGTGTGCGATCGTGCTGGGCCTGATGTTCGGAGCGAAGGCGGCGGCGCAGGATCCGTTCACCTTGGAGCAGGTGCTGAGCGCGCCCTTTGTGTCGAATTTGGTGGCGGCAAAAACCGGAAGCCGCCTGGCCTGGACGCTGAATCAGGAAGGGAAACGAAACATTTGGGTTGCGGAAGCGCCGTCGTTCACGGCGCGGCAATTAACCGCGTACAACTCGGATGATGGCGGAGAACTCTCGGACGTGCAATTTACCGAGGATGGCAGTTCGATCGTTTTCACGCGGGGCGAAGGCAAGAATTCTGCGGGGCAATACGCCAATCCCACAAGCAATCCCGCCGGCGTCGAACAAACCGTGTGGATGATTGGCTGGAGTGGTGGGACGCCAACGAAAATCGACACGGGCAATTCCCCGACGGTATCGGTGAAGGAAACGATTGCGTACGAGCGCGACGCAAATATCTGGCTGGTTGCTACGCAAGGCAACGAGAAGCCAAAGCAGATTGTGTTGCGTGGCAAGAATTCTCCGGTGGCGTGGTCGCCGGATGGGACCCGGCTGCTGCTGGTTTCCGATCGCGGCGATCACAGTTTTATTGTGATTTATGATGCGGCGAGTCAAAAAGTGGAGTTTGTTGAGCCAAGCGTGGATTCGGACTCCGATCCTGTCTGGTCGCCGGATGGCAAGCGTGTTGCGTTCGTGCGCCAGCCGGCGGTGACGCGCGATTCCCCGGAGGGCTATTTCATTGAACCAGACCGGCCGCATCCGTGGGCTATCTGGGTGGCGGATGCAGTGACCGCAAAGGGACACGATGTTTGGCATAGCAGCGCGTCGTTGCAAGGGTCGCACCCCTACATGGCGAATGGCACGGGTGGAGGAGTGCTCAATTGGGCGGCGCAAAACAATCTGGTTTTCGCCAGCGAAGAGGATGGATGGCAGCACCTGTACTCGGTTTCGGCGGATGGTGGTAGCGCGAAACCTTTAACGCCGGGAAATTGTGAAGTGGAGCAGTGGTCGTTCTCGGGTGACAAAGCCACGATCCTGTTCAATTCGAATTGCGGCGACATCGACCGCCGGCATCTGTGGCGGACCGGGCTGACAGGCAGGGGCCCGCAACAATTGACCAAGGGCGAAGGGATTGAGTGGGGCGGCGTTTTTGTTGGCGACGACCAGCACATCGCTTACCTCAAATCCGATGCGCAGCACCGGGGGCAGGCTTTCGTTCTCGCGGCGGGAAGTGAGGCGAAGCCTGTGGCGATGCCGGCAGGGGCGGTGCCTTCCGCCTATCCAGCGGAGAAATTGATAGTCCCGCTGCAGGTGATCTTCAAATCGGGAGATGGCCTGGAGTTGCACGGGCAATTGTTTCTGCCAAAGAATTTGAAGCCCGGAGAGAAACGGCCGGCACTGATCTTCCTGCATGGCGGCCCGATGCGGCAGATGCTCCTGGGCTGGCATTACATGTACTACTACTCGAATGCGTATGGGATGAATCAGTATCTGGCCAGCCGCGGCTACATTGTGCTGGCGGTGAACTATCGCAGCGGGATTGGCTACGGCCGCGCGTTTCGTGAGGCCGCGGGACGAGCGGGACGCGGGGCGAGCGAATATCAGGATGTCGTTGCCGCCGGAAAATGGCTGCAGGTGCGCGCCGACGTCGATGGCAAGCACATCGGGGTGTGGGGCGGAAGCTATGGCGGCTACCTGACGGCCCTGGGATTGGGGCGCGACTCGGCGCTGTTTACGGCCGGCGCGGATATGCACGGTGTGCACGACTGGCCCACGGACAACTGGGAAGGCAAGAACATCAAGCCTGAGTTGGCGAAGCTCGCGCACGATTCTTCTCCCGTGAACTTCGTGGACACGTGGAAATCTCCGGTGCTCTTCATCCATGGCGACGACGACCGCAACGTGATTTTTTCGCAGACGGTGGATCTGATCGCGCGCCTGCGTCCCAAAGGCGTGTTCATCGAACAACTCGTGTTTCCCGACGACGTGCACGACTTCATGCTGAACAGCAATTGGCTGAAGGCCTATCACGCCACAAGCGATTTTTTTGACCGGCAATTCGGTATGCCGCAAAAATGAGCGCACAGAAGCACAAGCCAGGAATGTTCGCCGGAAGAAAAGCCTGGCCGGCCTTGGCCAGCATTGCGCTGTGCTTTGCCGCCGCAACATATTCTTCCGCCGACCGTCGAGTCGCGTTGCTTCCGCGTCTGCACGCAGGTCAGGCCCTGCATTACGAGATACATGGGCGCGTGCAGCGCGACGTCACAACCGAGAGCCGCGTCACTTCCATGGCGAAGCCCGCCGATTTGAAAGAAGACATTTCGCTGGAGCTGCAAGTCACCATCAGAGAAATTCGCGTCGAGAACGGCCGGCCGGTAGTCGTGGCGCATGGTGAATTCCAACTCCCGAACGATGCCGGGGGTAAGCATGCTCCGGCCGCGAATCCCGGCGTGGACTTCACCATCGACGGCGCGGGCCAGGTGCAGAAGGTGGAAGGCCTGGATAATCTGGACCCGGAACAGCGGCTGGTTTGGCAATTCTGGATCGCGCGATTTGCCTACGGCTGGACCTTGCCCGCGGGCGGCGTTAAACCAGGACAAACCTGGAAGACCGAGGAACCGGAGCGTACTCCCGGACCCATCGCCAATCTGGTGTGGGACCAGCAGACCACGTACGCACAGAACGACAAGTGCGCCACTGCGCCCACAGAGAAGTGCGCGGTTTTCCTGACCACGGCGAAGCTCAAGCAGAAGTCTTCCCCGAAAGACGCGACGTCGGAGGAGTACAAGCTGCATGAATTGAAGACCAGCGGCACCACCAGCGGCGCGAACGAGATCTTCACTTCAATATCACTGAAGAGCGGACTGGTTCTGCGCGCAACGGAAGACGGAAGGCAATCGATGGACGTCGAAATCGCCAAAATCGATAAGAGCAACGCGGTTCACTACAAGCTGGATGTAACCAGCCGCTTCGAGATGGTGATGGTAGCCGAACCGAAGACCCAGCTTCGTTGAAACCCCACAGAACCGACGACCCGCGAACCGCGCTTGCCAAGCGGAGTATAATGAACGTTTCGGCGGAGGCCGCAAAAGCTGCAGGAGACGCTAGCCATGAATTTCAAGCTGAAAAGCAACTATCAACCTCGAGGTGACCAACCCGCCGCGATTGAACAGCTAACCAGCGGGCTGGACTCTGGCGACAAGCATCAGGTTCTCCTGGGCGTCACCGGCTCGGGCAAAACCTTCACCATGGCCAAGGTAATCGAGCAAGCAAACCGCCCGGCTCTGGTTTTAGCGCACAACAAAACGCTGGCGGCGCAGCTCTATCACGAATTCAAAGGCTTTTTCCCGGAGAATGCGGTCGAATATTTTGTCAGCTACTACGATTATTACCAGCCGGAAGCGTACGTGCCCGCGGCAGACATCTACATCGATAAGGAAGCCACGATTAACGACGAGCTGGACAAGCTGCGCATGAGCGCGACACGCTCGCTGTTTGAACGGCGCGATGTCGTGATCGTGGCGTCGGTCTCGTGCATCTACGGCATCGGTTCGCCCGAGGCCTATTACGGGATGCTCGTAGTTCTGGAGAAAGGCCATCAGACAACGCGCGAGGCGTTGCTGCGCCGTTTTGTGGATATTCAGTACGAGCGCTCGGAGGACATGCGGCGTGGGTCGTTTCGCGTTCGCGGCGACATTATCGAAATCTATCCAACGTATGAGGATCAGGCATATCGCATCGAGATGTGGGGCGACCAGATTGATACTATCCGGCAATTCGATCCGTTGACGGGAGAAATCCGGAGCGGCCAGGAAAATTTAGGGCGCGTGACGATTTACCCCAAGACGCACTACGTGATGCCGCAGCAGCAGCGCGATCGTGCGATCATCACCATCCAGGAAGAACTGGATTGGTGGAAGAAAGAGCTGGAGAAACAGGGCAAATTCGTCGAAGCGCAGAGAGTGGTTCAACGCACCATGTTTGACATCGAAATGATGCGGACAATCGGGTACTGCCACGGAGTGGAGAATTATTCGCGGCACTTGAGCGGCAGACTACCGGGGGAAGCGCCGCCGACTTTGCTGGACTATGTGCCGCAGGATTATCTGTTGTTCATCGACGAGTCGCACGTCACGGTGCCGCAGGTGCGCGGCATGTTTCACGGTGACCGGTCGCGCAAGCAGACTCTGGTGGACTACGGTTTCCGCATGCCGTCGGCGCTGGACAATCGCCCGTTGACCTTCGAGGAATTTGAGCACCGCACCAATCAGGTGATCTATGTTTCGGCGACGCCCGGGCCGTACGAACTGACGAAATCCGGCGGCGTGGTAGTGGAGCAAGTGATTCGTCCCACCGGGCTGATCGATCCGGATGTGGAAATTCGTCCGGTGAAGGGCCAGGTGGATGACCTTTTGGAGGAGATACGCGTCCGCGGGCAAAAGAACGAACGCGTGCTGGTAACCACGCTCACCAAGCGCATGGCCGAAGATCTGAGCGAGTATTTTACGGAAATCGGCGTGCGCAGCCGGTACCTCCATTCGGAAGTGGAGACACTGGACCGCATCAAAATCTTGCGCGACTTGCGGAAAGGTGAGTTTGACGCGCTGATTGGAATCAACCTGCTGCGCGAGGGTCTGGACCTTCCCGAAGTATCACTGGTGGCGATCCTGGACGCGGACAAGGAAGGGTTTTTGCGCAGCACCACGTCGCTGATCCAGACCATGGGTCGCTGCGCGCGGCATCTTTCTGGTAAAGCTATTCTATATGCCGACACGCGGACCAATTCGATGAATGAGGCGATCGCCGAAACGAATCGGCGGCGCGACAAACAGCGGGAGTACAACAAGGAAAACAATATTACGCCGCAATCGATTGTGAAAGGCGTGGACATGGAGCTGGCGCGCATCGTGGAAGCGGATTACGTGACCGTGCCGTTGGACGAGGCAAAACTGGATGCGGCTGCGTCGAATGTGAGATCCGAAGCGCAACTGGCGGAATTGTTGCACCAGATGGAAACGCAGATGCGGGATGCGGCGAAGAAATTCGAGTTTGAGAAGGCTGCTCAGCTGCGTGACCGCATCCGCTCGTTGAAGCAGCAGGACCTGGCGGGAATGTTTGGGAAAGAGAGCGCGGAATCCGCCACCAGCGCATGAAACTGTCGCTCACCCCTTCCGGGGTGAGGCCTTTCCGCTCCGGATCACACGCTGCCGCGGCGAAGTTCATCGAGCGAATAGAAAGTTCCGCGCCAGAAGATTCCCCGCTGGCGCAGCGTGACCACGGTCGACCGAAAAAGGATGAACGCGAACAACACGGCGCCAAGCGGCAGCGTCAAACAATAGAGCGGCGAGACGCGCATCACGATGTCCACGCCGGCGTGAAAGCCCAAGGCAATGAGCACGGCAATGGCGGAGAAAATACGCACCCAGCCGTGACCGAGGATAAGTCCCGCAAAGGGAAGCACGTTGAAGATGAGCAAGCTCAGAATCTGACCCGACACGAGGAAGGGGCTATATTGCGCAGCGGCAAAGAAGTTTTTCTCCAACCCGCGAACGAGATTGCTCATGCCAAGGTGCCATTCAACGGAGACGGCGTCTTGCGCGACGGCGATGCCAGAGCGGAAGCGGGCGCGTTTGACGAGCTTGCCGAGTTTCATGTCGTCGACCACTTCCATGGCGAGACGGCGATGTGTACCCAACGATTCATACGCGGAGCGTTTCAGGATCTGGAACGCGCCAATGCCTGCATACGCACGGGAATTGGGATTACTGACCTGATAGGAGTCGGTGGCAAGTTGAAAGCCCATGCCAAAGAAGGTGAGCAGCAGGGTGTCCCAGAAGTTGCTGCGCTCGACGTCGCCAAACAGCGTGAGATGATCCAGGTTTCGTTCCCGCACAAGTGTGATGACGCGGCGCAGTGCGTCGGGCTGGAATTTTACGTCGGCGTCGGTAAAAACGAGGTACTCGCCGGTGGAAGCCTCGTAGGCTTTCTGCAACGCGTGCGGCTTGCCCAGCCAGCCGGGAGGCAATTCGCGAACGTGCACGGCCTTGAGGCGGTCGTGCGTGGCGGCGAATTCGTCAAGGATGCGGGGAGTGGCGTCCGTGGAGCGATCGTCAACCGCGATAATCTCGAGTTTGGGATAATCAATGGCGATGAGCGTGGCGAGAGCGCCAGGGAGCTTCTGTTGCTCGTCGCGCGCGGCGAAGATCAGGGAGATACCTGGGCACTCGGCGTCGGCAGCCGGAGCGCATTTCTTCAACCAGGGCAAGCGACTAGCCCCGTAGGCAACTTTCAGTCCGTAAGTCAGCCAGAAGATGGCAATCAGTCCGAAGAAAACCGTCGCGAAGAGATGCATGTAAATTGGAGTCGCAAGCCAGCCTCGGGGTATCCTAGCACGAATGGTTGAGAGCCTCTCGATCGTCGGAGCCGGGCGCGTGGGACGCGCATTGGGCCGGCGGTTGCGTGAGTTGGGTTGGAAAATTGGCGTGGTTTGTGCCCGCAGCGAAGCCAGCGCGCGGAACGCCGTGCGGTTTATCGGTGCGGGACGACCCCAAGCGGGCTTAACCGTGCAGGCTCTGACGAGCAGGGTTGTGCTGCTCACGGTGCCCGACGATGCGATACCAGCGGTCGCCAGTGAGCTTGCTCAAATCGGCGGCGACGAGTGGCGCGGGCTGATCGTGTTGCACACCAGCGGGGCGTTGGATTCCACGGTGCTCTCGCCGCTGAAATCGTGCGGTGCCGCGGTGGGCTCGATGCATCCGCTACAGTCGTTCAGCGGAGTAGGGGCTCCGCCACTCGAAGGAAGAGTCTTTGGAATTGAAGGCGATGAACCGGCGGTGCGGGTGGCGCGCCGTATTGCTCGAGCCCTGGAAGGAACGCCGGTACAACTGAGGGCGGAGAAGAAGGCACTGTATCACGCGGCGGGGGCCTTAGCCGCGGGACATCTTCTGGCGATGGAAGAGGCAGGAGTACAGTTGCTGATGAACGCTGGCATTACGCGCGCCGC
The DNA here is from genome assembly GCA_963792145.1 of Candidatus Acidiferrales bacterium. GTDB lineage: Bacteria > Acidobacteriota > Terriglobia > Acidiferrales > UBA7541 > Acidiferrum. Next base: position 19,477 of record CAWBVH010000026.1, on the reverse strand, counting down.
GGCGACGAAAGCGCTGCTGTCGTTGTCCCGGCAGGTGCTGGACAATTACGAGAAGCTGGGGCCACATTATGCCTGGACCGGACCGCTCTCTCGCGGCGATTATGGAGTGGTGGCCTCGCACCAGGACGCCCTGCAGGAATGCCGGTCGGAGTTTCTGGAGGCCTACCAGTCGGTGAGCCGGCTGGCGGCGCGAGTATTGTCTGAGGAAACGGAGACCATGCTGAAAGAGCTGGAAACGATTTCGGGACGTGGGCAAGTTTCGCCAAAGCAAAAGGGAGATGACGCGTGACTCGATTGCAAGTGCCTATTCACAGCAGCACCTTGAAAAACGGTTTGCGAGTGGTTATCGCACCGGACACAACTGCCCCGGTGGTCACGGTGGGCATTTATTACAAAATTGGATTTCGCCTGGAGCCGCAGGGGCGCAGCGGGTTCGCGCATCTGTTCGAGCACATGATGTTTCAAGGCTCAGAGAATGCCCCCAAGATGCAGCACATTAAGCTGATCAATTCGAGCGGCGGCGTGCTGAACGGCTCGACGATGTACGACGTCACCAACTACTACGAAGCGGTGCCTTCCAACGCTCTCGAGCGCGTCTTGTGGCTGGAGGCGGACCGCATGCGCGCACTGAAGGTCGACGATGAGAATCTTCGCAACCAGCGCGACGTCGTCAAAGAAGAGGTCCGCGTCAACGTGATGAACCAGCCTTATGGCGGATTTCCCTGGCTGGATATGCCGCCGGTGGCATTCCGCAACTGGGCTAATGCGCACAATTTCTATGGGGATTTTGCGGATCTGGATGCCGCGACGCTCGTGGATGTGCAGAAATTTTTCAGAACGTATTATGTGCCGAACAACGCTGTCCTTTTGTTGCTGGGAGACATCAAACCAGAGGAAGGCGCGGCGCTAGCGGAGAAGTATTTCGCGGATATTCCCAAGGGCGCGACGCCGCCATTCGCGGATCCCGCAGAGCCGCCACAGAAAGAAGAGCGGCGCGGGCATGTGGAGGAGAAATTCGGGACGCTGCCGGCCATGGCGATCGGCTATGTAATGCCGCAACGGAAGACGCCGGAATGGTATGCGATGGCGCTGCTGGACCAGGCGTTGCACGGCGGCCGAGCCGGGCGAATCCATCGTGAACTCGTGCTGGAAAAACAGGTGGCCGTGGAAGCCGACGGCGGCATCGACGACATCTTCGGCTACAACGGCCCAACGCAGATGACCACGCGAATTCTGCACAAGCCGGAATATTCCAGCGACAAGACGCTGGCGGAATTCGACGCTGTGATTCGGGAAGTGCAGGAAAAGGGCATCAGCGAGGATGAATTGCAGCAATTGAAAGTGAAATGGCGCTCGGATTATTACTCGACGCTCGAGGGCGGCCGGGGCGGCTACATGCCGCGCTACGGGCTGATGCACTTGCTGGCGTGCTTCACGCTGTTTGATAACGAGCCGCAACTCGTGAACACCATCCTGGATGGATTCCTTGCCGTGACTCGCGCACAGGTTCAAGAAGTGGCGAAGAAATATCTGCGGCCGGAAAATCGCGCGATTGTATTCCGTATGCCAGCAAAGTCCGAAGTGAAGGAGGCAGCGTGATGGCGACGAAGGCGGCAGAAATTTCAAATCTGGTGCCGGCGCTGACGGCTGAACGCCCCGTGACGTGGCCGAAGCGAACGAGAGCGCGGCTGGCGAACGGGCTTCAGGTGGTGTTAGCGGAAGCGCACTCGATTCCCAAGTTTCACGGGGAATTGTTCTTCCGTGCGGGAAATGCGCTGGTGGTCGATCGCGCGCCATCGCTGGGGGAAATGACCGCGACAGTTGTACGTACGGGAACGGCCAAGCGCGCAAGCCGCCAGATTGAAGAAGACCTGCGGCGGCTGGGCGCGGACCTAGGCACGAGCGCCGGCCAGGACACCAGCGCCGTTTCATTCGCCGGGCTCAGTGAATTTGCCGAGCCGTTGCTGCAACTGGTGAACGAACTGGCGCGTGAAGCGTCTTTCCCGGAGGGCGAGTTCGAACGGGAACGGCGGCAGAAGTTGGAAGAGGTGAAACTCGAGCGGACCTCGCCAGGGTTCCTGGCGGGTGAGCGCTTGCGAAAAGTACTGTTTGGCGCGCACCCCTACGCGCAGATTTCGCCCAGCGAGGCGCAGGTTGCGGCCTACAAGCGCGAGGATCTGCAGTCTGTCTATCGCCAGATTTACACCCCGGAAAACGGCTTATTAATGATGGTGGGCGATTTCGACCCGCAAGCAATGCTCAAAATCATCGAAAAAGTATTCGGCACCTGGACAGGAAAAAAGCCAGCGGCGAAGGAAACTATTGCGCCGCCGCAATTGCGCGCGCGCCGCGTCTTCCTGGTTCACAATCCCGGCTCCGTACAAACGCAAATTCTCGCCGGTTGCCACGCCATCACCAGGAAGCACCCTGACTGGATCAGGCTAGGCTTGACGAATAGTTTGTATGGAGGCGCCTTCAATTCGCGGCTGGTGATGAATATCCGCGAGGACAAAGGCTACACCTACAGCCCACGCAGCAGCGTGAATCCGCTCAAGCAGCATGGATATTTCTCGGTGTCGGCGGCGGTGAGGAATGAGGTTGTGGCGGCCTCATTGACTGAGATTTTCTATGAAATTGACAAGCTGCGGTCCTTGCCCGTCCCGGAAGCGGAACTGGCCGACGCGCAGAACTATCTCACGGGAGTGTTCTCCATGGGACTGGCGACGCAGGAGGGGTTGCTGTCGCAGTTCTCGACGGTGGAGCTGAACGAATTGCCCGTCGACTATCTGGAAACCTATCGCGAAAAGGTGCGCGCGCTGACGCCGGATGACCTAATGGCAACCGCGCGGAAATATTTGGATTCGGCAAATATGCAGATCGTGGTCGTGGGCGATCGCAAGCAGATTCAGGAACAGGCCGCGCTCTTTGGGGACATTGAGGTCTTCGACACACAAGGCCAACGCCTCGACAAGTAAACGCTGGCGCTTCGTCGCGCGAGAAAACATAGCTGGTGGGGCTAGTCTTAGCTTTTCGGTAAGCCGAGATTTGTGCATACCTCCTATACTGCAAAACGCCGTCATCCTGAGAGACGCGTAGTTTGCGTCGTGAAGGATCTCAACCCAAAATATCGCGCAAACTCTCAACCTTGAGGTGCTTCGGCGCCGCGCCCTCCGCATGACAAATTTCGCGTGGTTCTCCTTGCGAGTGAAATAAGGTGAGAAGTTCCGGTCAGCGTGCGCTCGGGACTGCCGACGCCGTGGGAGCCGTAGGCTGATGTGGCGGAGACTCGATGCATCCGGCGCGGTCGTCGACCGAGTCGAATACACGAACTGGTAGCCACGCGGCCCCTTTCAGGGTGAGGGTGTTCCGACCGCTGGCGACAACCATGGCATGGCTGCCCCCGGAGCCATTTGCGGCGGCGCTGACGAAAAGCCTCAGGCCTGAAGGCCTGCGCTACAGATGGAAGGCCCGACGGCGCTAGCTAAAAGCGCTGATGCGTGGGCCTGGGCAACGTAAACTCCAGCGGAACCTGATCGGCGATGCGAATGCCGTAGCCTTCCAGCGCGACCACTTTCTTTGGGTGGTTGGTGATCACGCGGATATCCTTGAGGCCGAGGTCAATCAGCACCTGCGCGCCGATGCCGCTCTCATGTTGCACCATGCGCTGGCGCGCCGGCTCGCGATCGAGTTGCCCACGAGAGTGGAAATGAATCTTGGGCAAGGTGCCGGGGGTTTCCGGCGTGTCGATGGTGTAGCCGCGGCCAGTGTGGTGGAGATATAGAAAGACGCCGCGATCTTCCTCGGCAATTTTTTGCAGTGATTTGGCAACCAGATCCGGGCAATCGCACGAGGTAGAGCCGAACACATCTCCCGTGAGGCAGTGCGAGTGAACGCGAACCAGCGGAGGCGTTGGGCCTTCCAGTTCGCCGCGAATCAGCGCAATATGCTGGTCGTGATCCACGTCGCTGGCATATGCAATCATGCGGAAATCACCGTAGCGCGTCGTCAGAACGGTCTCCGCAATGCGCCGCACATAACGCTCGTGCTGCATGCGATAGCGGATCAGGTCCGCCACCGTCACCATTTTCAAATTGTGCTCGCGGCAAAATTCGGCCAGTTGCGGCACACGAGACATGGTGCCGTCTTCATTCATGATTTCGCAGATTACGCCGGAGGGATTTAGCCCCGCGATCCGCGACAAGTCCACGGAAGCCTCGGTCTGGCCAGCACGCACAAGAACGCCTCCATTGCGCGCGCGCAACGGAAACATGTGGCCGGGGCGCGCAAGGTCCTGCGGCCGAGTCTTCGGGTCGATGGCAGTCAAAATAGTGATGGCGCGGTCCGAGGCGCTGATACCCGTGGTGACGCCGACCCGCGCGTCGATCGCTTCACAAAAAGCGGTGCGGTGCAGCGAGGTGTTGATGGGGGACATCAGCGGCAGGTTCAGTTCCTCGCAGCGCTGCTCGGTCAGCGTCAGGCAGATCAGCCCGCGGCCGTATTTGGCCATGAAATTGATCGCTTCCGGGGTAATCTTCTCGGCGGCCATGGTCAGGTCGCCCTCGTTTTCGCGGTCCTCGTCGTCCACCAGGACGATCATGCGGCCTTGGCGAATTTCTTCGGCCGCTTCTTCGACGGAACAGAAGGGCAAACGCGTTTCAGTCATGGGAAGAAATCCTCTCCCCAGTATACGGTATCCCCCGAATATTTTTGGAGTGCCCCGTCGAAATTGGGAACCGAACCGCGGCCGCGTGCATCTCAGGATTTGGAGGTGACACCATGGCCAAGTTTGCTTTGTGGGTGGTTCTCGAAAGTAAAGCGGGCAAGGAGAAAGAGCTGGAGGAGTTTCTGAAGTCGGCGCAACCGCTGGCGGAAAGTGAGCCGGGTACGCTGACGTGGTATGCCGTGAAACTTGCCCCTTCCAAGTATGCGATTTTTGACACGTTTGCCGATGAGGCCGGACGAGATGCCCATCTAAACGGCCCGATTGCCAAGGCCCTGTTCGGCAAGGGTAAAGAGTTGTTGGAAAGCGATCCCGCGGTGCTGCAATTGAACGTTCTCGCGTCGAAGGTGCCAGGAACCGAAACGAAGAAGTTTGGCGCGCACAGTTCCTGACGCCGCGACACGCCCCAGCCCATCCAAAATTCTAATTCTCGTCGCCAGGACGCGCAGACAAAACGATGCGCGTCCATCCATCGTGGCGGATGCTGTTTCTGAGTTCCTAGGTGAACGAGAAGATGATGAAGCGCAGTTAGTCGGAATCGACAGGCTGTTGGATCTTCAGTGGTTGCGGTTGCTGCTCTTGCGAATTGTGAGAGTTGTTTTCCGCCATGGAGCGCTGTAGCCGAATCCCGGTTTGCAGCGGCAATCCCGCTGAAGCATTGATCATGCCAAGAACTTCATGCAACACTTGCGTTGTGCCGCCGGGCGATTTCCACCAGCGAGATGGGTTGTAGTCATTGCTCACGCCGTGGACGATTGCACTGCCACGACCCGCGTCGAATTCCTTCCAAAGGGTGTACACGCGCCGCGTGTGTGGTTTGTCCGTCACGACAATCACCGATTGGCTGCCAGTGTCCTGCAGCGCGGCACTGATCACGTCTAACTCGTCGGCTGTGTTCAATATCGATGATTCGAGGATATGGATCGCTTTTGCGGGGATTCCCTGCTTCCGCAGAACTTGGTAGTTGCAGTCATCTTCGCTGGGATAACGAACCCCGAATCGCCTCAGAGGGTCAGAAAGAGCGCCCGGGTGTGTGAGCCAGATCTCCTTCGCGTAACCCTCATGATAAAGCTTGGCCGCCTCCATTGCGCGAGCGGGAAAATTGCCGCTCAAAACCGCAATCGCGTCGGCTTTTTGCAGGGGATCTTCCTTTACTAGCCAGTGACCAATTCCGAGAAAAAAGAAAAACACGGTGACGACGGCGAGGAGCGCCAGTGCGCCTAGGATTGCCAGAAGGCGTTGAAAATGCTTTGCGATGACTCTTGCTTTTCCCGTGGCCTTCATCTTTCAGGAACTCTCTTCCGCTATTGCCTTAAGTCATTGGTCGCTGGGGCTGGAGCATTTCATGGGCCAAACATTGCCGCAGGGGCAACGGTGCAATCGGCCCACGGGTCCAGAAGCACCCCAAGAATCAAGCACTTAGAAGGGCTTTTTTGGGGTGGTGCAGCGAATGAGTAAACGGCTTTTTGGAGGATGTAAATCCGTCATGGAGAATGCAAATCTTGTAACAAATCGTGCCAAGTTTTCATACGGGATTCACACGAGAAATCTCTGTGTGCAGGAATTTGAATGGCTGCACCGAACTAGCGCAGCAGCGGAGTCAGCAGATGGAAAATGCCCGCTCCCAACAGCGCGGCGCCCGGAATTGTCAGCACCCAGGCCCACACGATGCGCCGGGTGACGCCCCATCGCACCGCGGTCAGCCGCCGGGACGCTCCAACACCAACGATCGCGCCCGTAATTGTGTGTGTTGTGCTGACCGGAATCCCGAAGTGTGCCGTGCCCATTAGCGTGATGGCCCCGGCAGTTTCGGCGGCGAATCCTCCGAAGGGCGTGAGCTTGGTGATGCGCTGACCCATGGTCTTGATGATCCGCCAGCCGCCCGCCATAGTTCCGCCGCCCATCGCCAAGTGGCAGCAGATGATCACCCAATACGGCATGTGGTAGGTTTTCATCATGCCGCCAGCCACCAGCGCTGCGGTGATGATGCCCATGCCCTTTTGCGCATCGTTGGTGCCGTGCCCGAGGCTATAGCCCGCGGCCGACAACAATTGTAAGCGGCGAAACCAGCGGTCAACCTTCTTCGGCCGTTGGTCCTTGACGATCCAGGTTGTCGCAATCGTCACTGTAATTCCAACAATCATGCCGATCACGGGCGACAAAAAAATAAACAGCACCGGCAATTTCCACCCGCTCAGGATCAGGGTCTTGAACCCGGCAAATGCCACCGCGGCGCCGCCATATCCGCCCATCAGCGCGTGGGAGGAGCTGGTGGGCAAGCCCAAAGTAAGTGTGATGAGATTCCAGCTGATCGCCCCGAGCAGTCCCGCGAGTAGCACTTTCGAGTTCACCATCTCGATATGCACCAGGCCTTTGCCCATGGTCGAGGCGACGGCGGTTCCAAAAACGAAAGCGGCAATGAAATTCCAAAAGGCGGCCCATAGAACGGCGCGAAATGGCGTCAACACGCGGGTCGAGACAACCGTCGCGATGGAGTTGGCCGCGTCGTGCCACCCGTTGGAGAACTCGAATGCCAGCGTAAGGAATACCGTAATGATGACGAGATTGAAGCTGCTCACAGGCGGCAGCCTCGTACGAGCGCGGGCATACGGGACCACCCCTTAGTTGTCGGACCGTGAGTTGACATTGACAAGGAAAACCCGGCCTCAGGCATTTTTCAGAATGACGCTCTCAATCACGTTGGAAACGTCTTCGCATTTATCCACTGCGGTTTCGATCACTTCAAATATTTCTTTCCATTTGATGATTTGAACGGAATCTTTCTCTTCCTCGAATAGCTGGGCGATCAACGTCCGGCAGATGCGGTCGCTCTCGTTTTCAAAACGGTTGATTTCGATGACGTGCTGCAGCGCCTTGTCGGGATTTTCCATGGCGTGGATGGCAGCGTTCAGTTCCACGGTGGCAGCGTGGAGAACCTTGGTCAGTTCTAGTGTGCCGAGGCGCACGGAATCAACGCGGTACAGAACGAAGCGGCTGGCAGCGGCGTCGATCAGGTCGATCACATCGTCCATGGTGCCGCACAGTTCGTGCATGTCTTCGCGGTCGAATGGCGTGATAAAGGTCTGATTCAGCTTGCGGAAAATCTGGTGCGTAATTTCATCGCCATTGTGCTCGATGGCTTTGATGATCTGGACCTGCTCCGGCACTCCGGCGTAGTGGGACAGCATGTTCATGAAGGCTTGCGCGCCGGCAACAATGTTTTCCGCTTGTTTCTGGAACAAGATGAAGAAATCCCCATCGTGTGGCATCAACCGCTGCAAGAATCCTGGCATGGCAACTCGCTCCCCCCTGAGGAGCGCACTGGTAGCGTAGGTAGTGTAGCGGAGCAGGGAAGGATGCGGCAAGGAAGAGGGGCACATCGGGGATACGGGCGGCTCGATGCCCCGCCTTGAGTAAGTTGCATGGCAAACGGACGGGAGCGTACGACGCGTCCTGCGCGCCCACGCCCCCGTAGCTAAGGTTCAGAGTGAGCGAAGGAAGTTCAGCAAGTCTTGCTTCTGCTGAGTGGAAAGCTGATTGAAGTTGGAAATGACCGTATTGGCTTCAGAGCCGCTACTGGCGTGCTGTTCAATAGCGTGCACCAGGCCGCCATTGGCTGGACCGGAGCGGCCATCGTGAAGGAAGAAAATGCGCTGTCCCAGACCCCACAGAGGCGCGGTGCGGAATTCGTCGGGGCCTGCGGAGCCTTGCGAGACGTTGTCGGCCAGTCCGGCACCCATATGGTGCACGAGCAGGTCTGAGAACAGGGCAGCGGTCTGGTTACTTAATGCGGGTGTGAGTTTTGAAGTGGCGGTTTGCATCGCCGGAGTGTGGCACGTGTCGCAGTGAATCTGGCTGAACAGTGCTTGTCCGTTTTGAATGGACGACGAGGGAGGATTGCCCGGGATGCCTTGCGAGGATTGCGCCGGAGGCGCCAGGAATCGCATGAAATGGGAGAACCCGACGACATCACTGGGAATCTGGTCGCCTGACAAGTCAAAGTTGGTCACGTCCTCGGGCGTCGGATTGATGAGACAAGCCGCTGGGGGCGTGCCGCGCTCGTCCGGAAAGAGTTCGTTCGTAACACCCATCTCGACGTTGTAAGCCTCGCCAGTGAAAATTTCCAGGGACTTGTTTTGCGCTTTCCACCCGAACCGGGTGATCGTGCCATCGTTCCCACTGAAGTTAGGGTGCCCAGAGATTCCCAGGCGCCCCTTGAGAAAAGAATTCGCCCGCATATTCGCGAGGATGGTGGCATCGGCAATGTTCTCGATCAGCCCAGCGCCGAAAACCGGCGTTGGAATTCGAAAGATCAAATTGTGAAGCTGCGCCATCTGCTCGAAATTGGGTTGCGCCAGGGAACAATTCCCGGCGTCGCCGCGCCCGGCGATGGTGAACAACGCATGCACGCCGCCGTCCGGCGTTTTGGTGAGGGATCCGCCGGAAGTGACGACGAAGGGGAAGCGAGCCTCACGAACCGGGCCGTCCGAAGTAATAAAGAATGGGACTCGGTTCGTGGCGCCACCGGCAGAAGCCGCCTCGATCTGCGGATTGGGGCCGATGTTGGGATACTGGTCAGCCCGCGGACTGGAACCGCCCGCCGCAGGTTGCGCATGGCAACTCGCGCAACTGTTGGAGTTGAATGTCGGGCCCAGACCGTTTGCTACTTGGTCCGCTTCGTTGAAGCGGACCAGGCCGTCCGTGAAGTATTGTGATTGGCCCGGACTGAGCGTGGAAAGAGCCTGGCCGGCGTTGACAGAACCAGCGCGCACTCCAGGATCCTTCGCTTGCAAGCTGAGCTGGCTTTGCGCCAGCGCCGGTAGATAGAACAACAGCATGGCAAAGAGCGTGGCAACCGCTAAACACACCACAAGCGTGACGATTTTTCTCATCTTTACTCCCCTTGTGAATTTTTCGAGCGGGGCTAGACACACCCCGAGCTGCGAGCTGGGTTGGGTTAATCAATGGGGATCGACTTCGGAAATGAACCTGGGTTTCAGATCATCATTTTCCGCCAAACGCTGAACCAATGTTTTTCAGGGACCTGGTGGTTGAGTAGTGAATCGACCGCCGACCCGCCTTTCTGAGGGCTGTTGATTCGCGACGCGCCTGGGAATAAGTGGCTCCGAAATGACCAGGTCACTCGCGAAATAGATAATCGGCTGGGAGAATTGCACGGCACAGTATTCCCGCGGGTGAGAGGCGTCAAGCCAGGTCAAGTACAGTTCTCGTACAGGAAACAGGCCAAGAAAAAGCGGTATCGTTATTACCCACTGTAGTTTTCACGACGGACGCTTCAAATTAACTATTTGTGTAAAATAACGAACCGATAAACTATTTTTGGCGCGCTGAAAATGGCATCGACCCGTTTCGTCAACGGAATGCCGCCAAATTGGCGTTGCGACGAAGAACGACGAGGCCCAGCACTACGAGCCAGAGAAGCGCAGCGTAAACGGCATACCAAAACGCCTCCTGCATAGGCGACACACCTGCCGGGCTGAAAGCGACCAAAGAACCAGTCGAGCTGATGTGCAAGAGTTGAGCCAGCGGCAGACTCTCGGTGTTGGTGTACACCCACGCAATGATCACGCGCATCGCCATCATGGCCGCTGTGAAAGCCAGGAAGAACGGAAACCATGCGGCTCGATGTGGCGTGGCAGCTCCCAGAAAATCGATCACCGGCAAATGCCAAATGCCCCAGAAAAGGCCAAGAAACACCGCGGCACGAAATGGTGAAAACCTTTGACTCATTTTTGGGTAAGCGAAACCCATCCAGCCAATTTCCTCAAGGATTCCAGCGGTAACGCCGAAAAGAACACCCACGTAAAACCGATTCGGTGTGTAAACGGGAGAAACGAAGGTTTTCAAGATGGATAAAATCAGCAGAACCGCGATGGGAGGAACCAGCAGCCACGCATACCACTGCAATGGCACACGAAACCTCGTGCCACGCGATACCAGATCGCGCAAACCCACAGTGCCGTCGACGATGCGCGTCAACAGGATTCCAGAACTGACCGGCCCGAGCAGCATCGCGGGAAACATCAGAATGCCAGTCAGCTTTGGCAGCGGTTCACCGCGCAGGAGTTTTGGAGCAGCAACCAAAAACGCTGCGGTCCAAGAGATGGCAAAGGTCAGAGCGAAGTAACTGGCGATCGGATTAAGTTGGAAAGGGGTTTGTGCCGGTGACGAAGCGACTTGGCTGTCGTCTCGGGTTTGAAACTCGCTCATCTATTGCGCTGGCTCCGGACGTTTGAGTGCGTTTCGCGGCGAGAGTTTAGCGCACAATTGTCGTCTTGTGCTGATAGCCTCCACGGAATATTTAGCTCCGTTTCTAAAACAAAAGGGCGGCCGCGTGAACGGTCGCCCTTTCTTGGATTGAGTTTTCTGGGCTAGCTGGATGAGCTTAGTACATTCCGCCCATGCCGCCCGGGCCGCCAGGACCGCCGGCGGCAGCAGCCTTCTTGTCGTCTTCCTTCAACTCGGCCACGAGGGCTTCCGTGGTGAGCATCAGGCCCGCGATGGACGCGGCGTTCTGCAGCGCCAGACGAGTGACCTTGGCCGGGTCGATGACGCCAGCCTTCACGAGGTCAACATACTCGCCGGTGTCTGCGTTGAAGCCGAAGTGCTCGTCCTTGGAGTCGCGGATCTTGCCGATCACTACCGCGCCTTCAAAGCCGGCGTTGTGCGCGATCTGACGAGCGGGCTCTTCCAAAGCGCGGCGAACGATGCCCACGCCCACGAGCTCATCGCCCTCAGCCTTGATTCTCTCAAGAGCCGGGAGCGCTCGGAGCAGCGCAGCGCCGCCGCCGGGAACGATGCCTTCCTCAACGGCCGCACGAGTGGCGTGCATGGCGTCCTCTACACGAGCCTTCTTTTCCTTCAGTTCGGTTTCGGTTGCCGCACCGACCTTGATGACGGCGACGCCGCCAACCAGCTTTGCCAGGCGTTCCTGGAGCTTCTCGCGGTCGTAGTCCGAAGTGGTGTTTTCCACCTGCTGGCGGATCTGCTTGACGCGGCCTTCGATTTCCGAAGCCTTGCCCGCGCCTTCGACGATGGTGGTGTTGTCCTTGTCGATGGTGACCTTCTTGGCTTTGCCGAGATCCTCGATCTTCACGTTCTCCAGCTTGATACCGAGGTCTTCGGTGATAGCCTTACCGCCGGTCAGTACCGCGATGTCTTCCAGCATGGCCTTGCGGCGATCGCCAAAGCCAGGAGCCTTGACGGCAGCGCACTGCAAGGTGCCGCGCAGCTTGTTCACCACCAGGGTCGCCAAGGCTTCACCCTCAACGTCCTCCGCGATGATCAGCAGCGGCTTGCCCAGCTTGGCAATCTGCTCCAGCAATGGAAGCAGGTCCTTCATGGAACTGATCTTCTTCTCGTTGATAAGGATCAGCGCGTTTTCCAGCGCGCATTCCATGCGCTCCGGGTCGGTAACGAAATAGGGCGACAGGTAGCCGCGGTCGAACTGCATGCCTTCCACGACTTCCAGGGTGGTCTCCATGGTCTTGGACTCTTCCACGGTGATGACCCCGTCCTTGCCAACCTTCTTCATGGCTTCGGCGATGATGCCGCCGATTTGACGGTCGTTGTTGGCGGAGATGGTGCCAACCTGGGCGATCATGTCGCCCTTCACGTCTCTGTGGAGCTTCTTGATTTCCTCGACGGCGACTTCGACGGCCCGGTCGATGCCGCGCTTGAGGGCGGTGGGACTGGCGCCGGCCGCAACCGTCTTCACGCCTTCGCGGAAGATGGCCTGAGCCAGAACCGTGGCGGTGGTGGTGCCATCGCCGGCGACGTCGCTGGTCTTGGAAGCCACTTCACGAACCATCTGGGCGCCCATGTTCTCGAGCGGATCCCGCAGTTCGATTTCCTTGGCCACCGTGACGCCGTCCTTGGTGATGATGGGAGCGCCGAACTTCTTTTCAATCACCGCATTGCGGCCCTTGGGGCCGAGGGTGATTTTCACTGCATCCGCGAGGGCATTCACGCCGCGTAGAATCGCTTGGCGGGAATTCTCTCCGGTAACAATCTGCTTCGCCATTGCTTAATTCCTCCTGAGATTTGTTCCGAAAACTTTTCAAGCCCGGGGGCCTGACCTACAACGATTGCGTAGTTCTCTGAATTCTTTACTTATGACTGATAACTGATAACTGAAGACTGACTACTTTTTCGCTGCCTTCGCGGCGCCGCCGAGCTTCGCGAGAATTTCTTCTTCGCGGAGGATCAGGAGTTCTTCGCCATCGATCTTGATTTCGCTGCCGCTATACTTGCCGAACAGCACGCGATCGCCAACGTTGACGTCCAGGGGAACGCGTTCGCCCTTCTCCCGCTTACCCGCACCGACGGCAATTACTTCGCCCTCTTGCGGCTTTTCCTTCGCGGAGTCGGGGATAATGATCCCACCCTTGACGGTTTCTTTTTCTTCAATACGCTTCACGATTACACGGTCGTGCAGCGGGGTCAGATTGACTGCCATCTCGAAAAACCTCCATAAGTGATCTAGCGATGTGACTGACAAAACGGTGGGGGAGAGCAAAAGAGGACTTAGCACTCCTCACAGCCGAGTGCTAATATAGCAGAGAAACGCATCAAGTCAAGCAAATTCCTTGCAATCTGAGTGCCTCCCACTCATATTTCTGCGTCCCTTGTTTCAGTTTAAGTACCCTATTATCAGTGCCTTGCTCCTGCCAGATTTTCCTTGCACTTGGCAATTGCCCTGCTCCTCCTTCCGGCTTAGACTTCCCGGAAAAGCCTCATGCATCTGCTGCTCAACCTCCGCCTTGTTCTGCTGACCGCTGGAACGCTGCTCCCGTTTTTCTGGATGGTGGTGATTCTCGGTCACCGCCGCCAGCGGAATTTCGAGCGCGTATTTTTCTTTTTGTGTCTGGCGCTGACGCTTTTTTTCGGCAGCAGCCTGCTCGCGCTGAACGCAGAACTCTACTACGGCACTCCGCCGCCTGCGCTGCTGCGCTTCGCCTGGACGTTTCTCTGCCTCGGGCTGTGGTTTATTCCGCCGCTGGTGGTTCATCTCCATGCCGAGTACGCCTCGATTCGGAATCTGGTCGCTCCCGGCTCGCGCAAGATGGCCTGGCTGGTGTGCGCGTGGTTGCCGGCGATATTGCTCGTTCCGTTTTTGATCGCCGCCATCGGGCCGAGCCGGACGTATGCATTCTCCAGTCCTTCCCGGCAACTCGGCCTTCCATTTCAAATCTGGCTGATCGGCGCGGTCCTCTGTGGCGCTTACTGGCAAAGGCGATTTGCGAATGCTTCGCCGGATGGAGAGCAGCAAGCTTTTCACAAAAACCTAACGCGGATTCTGGCTTTGCTATCGGTCTTGTTGGTCATCGTAGTCGCGCTTGGGCGCTTTAACCCTTCGCAAGCGCCCTGGAGCTCTTTGGTTGCCATGATTTTTGCACTTGTACCGCTGGTTGGGTTGATCGGCCAAGTCCAGCGGTTCAACTTCCTACAGATTGGCCGGCAAAGGAATCTCATCTACGCCGTGTTTATGGTGTTTGTGGCGTTGTTGTACCTGAGCTTTGTTCGCCGCGCTGGCCAGTGGCTTGAGCCTTATCTCCCGCCCGAGGCATCCGCCGCACTGCTGCTCTTTCTCCCCGTGGTCTTTTTTGAACCATTGCAGCGGGTCATGGGAAAGTTACTGCGCAGGACAGCCCAAAGGGAAGTGGATCGCGCCCAAAGGCTGATGGGACCGATCAACGAAGTGGCGCGGGGCGGCGACCTTGAAAAGCTCAAGACATTCAGCGAGCGCTGGATCGCGGAGCAGTTGCAGTTGGCAGAAGTGAAGCTCGAAACGCCGCTGCCAGATACCGCCGCGGAGTATGCCATAGCCGCAAAAAGCAGCCTGGAGGAAGTCTTTGTCATCGCGCGGTCAGGACAGTACTTGGGCCGGCTGCGGGTGAGGCCCCATGGCGCGATGGTTTCCGGTGAGACCTATGCGGCGTTGGAATTCGTCTGCGAGCAACTGCCCGCAGCCTTCGATCTCTGCCGCCTGATCGAAGAAAAGCTGGAGCTGGAGAGGGAATTGGCGGAACGGGAGCGTCTGGCGCTGGTAGGACAAATGGCGGCGAGCATTTCGCACAGCCTGAAAAACCCGCTGGGCTCGATTAAAACCATTTTGCAGGTGCAAATGGAGAGCTCGGAGCTGCCCGCGCCGATGAAGCAGGAGACACAGATGGTGCTCGATGAGATTCGGCGGCTCTCGGAAACGCTGAATCAATTGCTGCAGTTCAGCCGCCCGGGAGTGCGCAACCGCGGCCCGGCCGGAAAGTGCGACGCGGCTGGAGTAGCGGAGAGCGTGGCCAGCATGCTTCGACATGAAGCGGAGAATCGCGGCATCGCGCTGGAAGTGAGCATGGACGGGCAACCGCTCGAAGTGGCGGCAAGCGCCGAAGTGGCCAACGATATTCTGTCGAACCTCGTGCTCAACGCGCTGGAGGCCACTTCGCGAGGCGGGTACGTTCACGTCTCTATCGGCTCGCAGGATGGCAACTGCTCCGTTTCCGTGGAAGACGACGGCGTAGGCATTCCGCCAGCGCTGAAAGAGAAAATTCTTCAGCCATTTTTCACCACCAAGGCGCGTGGAACCGGGCTAGGCTTGGCAATCGTCTCGCGACGTCTGGAGGAAATCGGCGGAACGCTTACGGTATACAGCCCGATCCGCGAGGAGCGTGGGAGCAGATTCCGTGCGTTGCTGCCGCTGGCAGCAAAGGACAGTCGATCATGAAAACAATCCTGATTGTGGATGACGAACCGGCGGCGCGCTACGGCTTGCGTCGAGCGTTGGAGGGCCGCTACCGGGTCGTCGAGGCAGACTCAGCGGCGGCAGGGCGCTCGTCGCTGCTATCAGAGAAGCCGGATCTTCTGCTTCTGGACGTTGTGCTGCCGGAGGAGGACGGGCTTTCGTTTCTGAAATGGCTGCGCCAGGAAGGCTATGAGCTACCCGTGCTGATGGTATCCGCGCTGGATACCGCGAAGTCGGCGGTGCAGGCGCTGCAACTGGGCGCGGCGGATTATCTGGTGAAAGGCTTCGAGCTGGACGAATTGCGGCAGCGCGTGGCCAATCTGCTGAAATTGGCAACGCTGGAGCAGGAAAACATGTCGCTGCGCCGGCGATTGGCAACAGAAGGAAATTTTGGCCAAATGATCGGGCGGTCAGCCGGGATGCGTCGAGCCTTTGAGATCGCGGACCGTGTCGCACCCACCGATTCGACGGTGCTGATCCTCGGTGAGAGCGGAACCGGCAAGGACCTGATGGCGCAGGAAATTCACGCGCGCTCGCCGCGTAACGGTAAGGCCTACGTGGCCGTGAATTGCGCCGCGCTGCCCGAAACGTTGATCGAAAGCGAATTGTTCGGCTATGAACGCGGCGCGTTCACCGGCGCAGCTCAGCAGAAGAAGGGGAAGTTCGAGCAGGCCAGCGGCGGGACCCTATTTCTCGACGAAATAGGTGACATGAATCCGGTAACGCAATCGAAAGTGCTGCGGGCGCTGGAGAATCGCACCATCGAGCGACTGGGCGGCTCGCAATCCATCCCGGTGGACGTGCGCGTAATCAGTGCAACACATCGCAACCTCAATCATGCGATTCGTGACGGAAAATTTCGCGAGGATTTGTTCTACCGTTTGCGCGTCGTGACCATCGAACTTCCCGCGCTACGCACTCACAAGGAAGATATCGCCGCACTCGCCGAGGCTTTTCTTCAGATCCATGGCGCGCGGCTCGGTCGCACCGGCCGGCTGACCAAGGAAGCTCTGACGACCCTGGAGCGCTACGATTGGCCAGGGAATGTGCGCGAGTTGAAGAACGCCATCGAACGCAGCCTGGTTTTGTGCAGCAACGAGGAGATTGGCGTGGGAGATTTGCCGGAAGAGGTGGTGCACGGCTCACCGGTGTTGCCGAAAAGCGGAGATGGCGCGGCAGACTATGGCTTGCAGGAAAAAGATTTTCGCGACGCCAAGCGTAAATTCGAGATGGCTTACCTGTTGCGCCAATTGGGCGCGCATCGCTGGAATATTTCGCGCACCGCGGCGACGATTGGCTTACACCGGCAAAGCTTGCAGGAACGCCTGCGCGAGTTGGGAATCCGTCAGGCCGGGCCAGGAAGCTCCCGAGGACGACGAATGAGCATTTTAGGCTACGTTCAGGCGGGTGGCGCCAGCACGAGATTTGGCACGGATAAGGCGCTCGTCGAACTTGGCGGAAGACGATGCTCGCGCAAACCACTGGACTCCTCGCTTCCGTGTGCGGCGAGGTGATCATTGTCGCCGCGGAAGGCCAGTACCCCGGCGCGCCGGCACCGCTGCGGGCGGATCGCTGGCCAGGCCAGGGTCCGCTTGGTGGGATTTTGACCGCACTGCAATCGTCCGCGCAGCGAAGTACCGAATCCATTTGGAACTTGATCGTAAGTTGCGACATGCCTTTTCTTACGCGCGACTGGCTGGAATTCTTATGCCAACGTGCGGAGCGAAGCGCGGCGCAAGTCGCCGTGGCAGAATCAGCAAATGGTCTGGAGCCGCTCTGCGCCTGCTGGAAGACGACCTCCATGCCGAGCGTTCAGGCGGCCTTCGACTCGGGAGTACGCAAGGTCAGCGACGCCATGAAACGCCTGCCCATGGAAGTGCTTGACGTGTCCGTCTGGAAACGATTTGATACGAAGGGCCGCTTATTCTGGAACATCAACACGCCGGCGGACTACGAAGAGGCAAAACGCATCCTGGAAGTGCGCCAGCCATGACCGAAGAGTTGCAAAATACCGGCGGCTTGACCGACGAACGCAAGCAAGATGCGGAGCCGATTTATTTTGAGTTTCGCAATGTGAATAAGGCATTTGACGACCGCCCCGTGCTGATTGATGTCAGCTTCAAAGTAAAGCGTGGTGAAACTTGCGTGATCATGGGGCGCAGCGGCGTGGGCAAATCCGTCTCCCTAAAACACATCATGGGATTCCTGAAGGCAGACTCGGGGCGCATTCTCATCGACGGAACCGAGGTGACGGATTTCACCGAGACCCAATTTGAAGTGATTCGGGAAAAGTGACTATGGTGTTCCAATCGGGCGCCCTGTTTGATTCGCTGACGGTCGCCGAAAACATCGCGTTTCCCTTGGAAGATCAAGTGGGGTTGACGGCAGAGGATGTCGACGCGTACGTGGCCAAGTTCGCGAAGATGCTGGAAGTAGAAGAAGTGCTGGACAAGGTTCCCAGCGAGCTTTCCACCGGCATGAAGCGCGCCGTGGCGATCGCCAGGGCGTTGGCGCTGAATCCGGAGGCCATCCTTTACGACGAGCCCACAACCATGGTGGATCCGATCATGGCCGGCCACATGGGCGATTTGATTTTGCGGCTGAAAGAAATGTTCCACAAGACTTCCATCGTCGTTACTCACGACACGCACCTGGCGAAGCGATTGGCGGACACGATTGTGTTCTTGCAGGACGGAAGAGCCCATGTTTTCGCGTCCTGGAAGGATTTTGAAAATTCCAAAGATCCCTTTCTGGAAAATTTCCGCATGCAGGATGAATTGATACCGGCGCTGGACGTGACCCTGTGACCACTTCCGTTTGCTCCCGTCGCCGCCGTTGGCGACCCAAAATCTCAACTTCGCAAAACAATGGGCTTCTGGGATGTGTTGCTGTTCAACATTGCAACTGTGCTCGGCCCTCGCTGGATTGCTGCCGCCGGTCACAACGGGACTTCCTCCATCAGTTTGTGGGTTATTGCGGCGGTGTTCTTTTTCGTTCCCGGCGCGTTGGTGATCAACGAGCTGTCCTCGCGCTTTCCGGAAGAGGGCGGCTTATACGTGTGGTCCAAGGAAGCATTCGGCGATTTTCATGGATTCATCGCCGGATGGACATATTGGATTTACACCGTGTTTTATTTTCCCGGGCTTTTGCTGGCCAGTGCGTCGATGAGCGCCTACATTTTTGCCGGGAGAGGTTCGGAACTGGCGCAGGATCGCACGTTCCTGCTGACCGTTTCGCTGGTGCTGCTGCTGGTAGCGGTGGTTCTAAATATTATCGGCCTGAACATCGGGAAATGGCTGCAGAATGCCGGTGGCGTTGGCACCTACGTTCCGTTGCTGTTGCTGGCGGGCGTCGCGCTTCTGGTCTATTTCAAGCACGGATCGATGACCCACTTCACCTGGGCCAACATGGCGCCAACCTGGAATTGGGACACGGTGAACTTCTGGTCGCAAATTGCTTTCGCCTTCACCGGGCTGGAGCTGGTCTCTTCGATGAGCGAAGAGGTTCGCGATCCGCGCCGCACACTGCCGCGTGCCGTGTTTGGCGCTGGCGCATTGATCGCCTTCATGTACATTGCAGGAACCTTCGCGATTCTTACGCTCGTGCCGGCCGCTGATCTGGATCCGAAGAGCGGCGTGTTTCATGCAATAACCGCTGGATCGATCGTGCTGAAGATCGGTTTCCTCGGCGTCCTTGCGGCGCTGCTGGTCTCGGTCGGGAATGCTGGAGGAGTCGGCAGCACGGTTGCGGGAATTGCTCGCGTTCCGTTTGTTGTTGGCATCGATCGTTATCTTCCTCGTGCATTTGGGAAGATTCATCCAAAGTGGAAAACGCCGTACATTTCCATCTTGTGCAGGCCGGCGTCTCCGGAGCAATCCTCCTGCTCAGCCAGATCAATCAGACGACCCGAGGCGCGTACCAAATTTTGATCGATGCGGCAATCATTCTGTACTTCATTCCGTTCTGTACATGTTCGCGGGCGTAATCAAGTTGGC
>CAWBVH010000025.1:0-173036 GCA_963792145.1 Candidatus Acidiferrales bacterium | reverse complement strand
GATTACAAGTTCTGCTCGAGATGTTGAGCAGTACTGTGGATAACAAGGCGAACTCATATCAAGCGCTTGTGGAATCCAGGGTCGACAGTCCCGGCGCCGAGCAATCGGACCACGGAATAATGGACCTGGAAGAAGCAGGGCGTACGAGTTGAGGAAAGTTGCAGTTTAGCCACTGCGGCGAGCGAAGAAATGCGTAAGCAAATCGGAGCACCACAACAGACGACGTATTGGGTGAGTTTTATGATTAAGCTACTAAGAGCGTACGGTGGATGCCTTGGCGCTAGAAGGCGATGAAGGACGTGGCAAGCTGCGAAAAGCCTCGGGGAGCCGCAAGCAGGCTTTGATCCGGGGATGTCCGAATGGGGAAACCCAACGGGATGAACTCCCGTTACAGCCGGCTGAATACATAGGCCGGTGTGAGCTAACTCAGGGAAGTGAACCATCTCAGTACCTGAAGGAAAATAAATCACAGAGATTCCGAAAGTAGCGGCGAGCGAAATCGGAACAGCCCAAACCCATGTGTTTACACATGGGGGTTGTAGGACCGCATAAGTAGAGTTACCAAACCGGACACTACGCGAACCTGCTGGAAAGCGGGGCCGAAGAGTGTGACAGTCACGTAGCGAAAAGTGTACCGGACTCGAAGCGGCATCCTGAGTACCACGAGACACGAGAAATCTCGTGGGAAACTGGGGAGACCACTCTCCAAGGCTAAATACTCTCTAGCGACCGATAGTGAACCAGTACCGTGAGGGAAAGGCGAAAAGCACCCCTGCGAGGGGAGTGAAATAGAACCTGAAACCGTATGCTTACAAGCAGTCGGAGGGCCATGCACAGACTTCGGTCTGTGAAAGCCTGACGGCGTGCCTCTTGCTTAATGAGCCGGCTAGTTAATGTCACGTGCAAGGTTAAGCGCAAGCGAGCCGTAGCGAAAGCGAGTCCGAATAGGGCGACAAGTACGTGGTAATAGACGCGAAGCGGGATGATCTACCCTTGGCCAGGTTGAAGGCCGCTTAACCGCGGCTGGAGGACCGAACAGGTGTGAGTTGAAAATCGCTCTGATGAGCTGAGGGTAGGGGTGAAAGGCTAATCAAATTCCGTGATAGCTCGTTCTCCCCGAAATGTCTTTAGGGACAGCCTTGCATGAATTGCCGCGGTGGTAGAGCACTGAATGGACTAGGGACCAACTCAGGTTACCGAATCCAATCAAACTTCGAATGCCGCGGACAACTATGCGGGAGTGAGACTACGAGGGATAAGCTTCGTGGTCAAAAGGGAAACAGCCCAGATCGCCAGCTAAGGTCCCTAACTATATGCTAAGTGGTAAAGGAAGTGTATTCGCTCGGACAGCCAGGAGGTTGGCTTAGAAGCAGCCATCCTTTAAAGAAAGCGTAACAGCTCACTGGTCAAGCGGATATGCACCAACAATCCAACGGGGCTCAAGCACATGACCGAAGCTGCGAAATTATACGAAAGTATACTTGGTAGGGGAGCATTGCGTGGGGTGTAAAGGTAGACCGAGAGGACTACTGAATGCCACACAAGAGACCCTGCCGGCATAAGTAGCGATAAACACGATGAGAACTCGTGTCGCCGAAAGTCTAAGGTTTCCTGAGGAAGGTTAATCCGCTCAGGGTTAGGCGGGTCCTAAGGTGAGGCCGAAAGGCGTAGCTGATGGACAACAGGTCAACATTCCTGTCCCGCCTGGTGACGTTTGACGATGGGGAGACGCAGAAGGATAAGGAAGCCAGCTGATGGATGGTGGTTGCTCAGTGTAAGCCGGTTCTCGCAGGCAAATCCGCGGGGGCATTCAACGGTGAGACTGGGGACGAGACCGTTAGGTCACAAAGTTTCTGATTTCACGCTGCCAGGAAAATCCTCTAAGGAGTCGTCCAGGTGCCCGTACCACAAACCGACACAGGTAGACGAGGTGAATATCCACAGGCGCTCGAGAGAACGCTTGCTCAGGAACTAGGCACATTAGTCCCGTAACTTCGGGAGAAGGGACGCCGCAGTAGGGTTTATAGCCCGAAGCGGTCGCAGCGAATCGCGCTCTGCAACTGTTTAACAAAAACACAGCTCTCTGCAAAGTCGAATACGACGTATAGGGGGTGACACCTGCCCGGTGCCGGAAGGTTAAAGCAAGGGCTTAGCCGCAAGGCGAAGGCCTGAACTGAAGCCCCGGTGAACGGCGGCCGTAACTATAACGGTCCTAAGGTAGCGAAATTCCTTGTCGGGTAAGTTCCGACCTGCACGAATGGTGGAATGATAGAGCGACTGTCTTGGCAAGCGGCTCGGCGAATTTGTGGTTCCGGTGAAGACGCCGGATGCCCGCATCTAGACGGAAAGACCCCGTGCACCTTAACTGCACTCTGGTCATGAGTAACGGTCCGATCTGCGTAGAATAGGTAGGAGCCTATGAACTTCTGGTTTCGGCTGGGAGGGAGGCACCAGTGAAATACTACCCTGATTGAACTGTCGCTCTAACCTACCACCCGTGACGGGTGGGGAGACACGGCCAGACGGGTAGTTTGACTGGGGCGGTCGCCTCCTAAACTGTAACGGAGGCGCTCAAAGATCGGCTCAAGTGGATTGGAAACCCACTGTGGAGTGCAAGAGCATAAGCCGGTTTGACTGTGAGACTTACAAGTCGAGCAGGAACGAAAGTTGGATCTAGTGATCCGGTGGTCCCGCGTGGAAGGGCCATCGCTCAACGGATAAAAGGTACGCCGGGGATAACAGGCTGATCTAAGCCAAGAGTTCACATCGACGCTTAGGTTTGGCACCTCGATGTCGGCTCATCGCATCCTGGGGCTGTAGAAGGTCCCAAGGGTTAGGCTGTTCGCCTATTAAAGCGGTACGTGAGCTGGGTTCAGAACGTCGCGAGACAGTTCGGTCCCTATCTGGTGTGGGCGCAGGAAACTTGAAGGGAGTTGTCCCTAGTACGAGAGGACCGGGATGAACAGACCCCTTGTGTACGAGCTGTCGCGCCAGCGGCACCGCTCGGTAGCGAAGTCTGGAAGAGATAATTGCTGAATGCATCTAAGCAAGAAGCTCGCCCTAAGATAAGGTTTCCCAATCCTCTTCGGAGGATAAGAAGGGCAGTCGAAGACTACGACTTTGATAGGCTGGAGGTGTAAGCGCAGTAATGCGTTAAGCTGACCAGTACTAATCGCCCGTTCGGCTTAATCATAAAACTTACCCAAGCCGTCGTTAGCTCCGTCGCTAGCGAGGTTGGGTAGGGTTCACAAGCAAGCCTTGTGATCTACAGTCTGTTCGGCAGCGGGCCGAACTTGTAAACGCCAACCTTTTGTTGTCAAGACTTAGCCGCATTTCGCGGTTCGAGTTTATCGATTTTCCGGTGGTCATACCGCGAGGGTCACACCCGTTCCCATCCCGAACACGGAAGTTAAGCCTCGCCGGGCCGATGATACTGCACGGGCAACTGTGTGGGAACGTAGGTCGCCGCCGGGATTATTTTAGAGAAGGCCCCGTTCTTCGGAACGGGGCCTTTTTCTTTTTGCGCGAGAATTTTCGTTAAGGGGCTGCAATGGAACTGAATCTTGGGTGCGGGCATTTGAGCGACGACGAATTTGTCGCTGCGTTTGAAGAGTGCACAATTTCACCAGCGGCGTTTCATCATGCGGATCACGTGCGCCTGGCGTGGATCTATGCCGGGCGCTATGACGCCGAGGGAGCAGAAGAAAAACTGCTGGCCGGAATCCGGCGATTTGCGGCGAAAGCAGGTGTGCCGGAAAAGTTTCAATACACAATGACAGTAGCCTGGTCGCGACTGGTTGCGGCTTCCCGCAAAAACGCAAAGGCGGAGAACACCTTTGGCGAATGGATCGCCAGCCATCCGGAATTTCTCGATCGCCGGCTTTTGGAGAAGTACTACTCAGAGGACAAGCTGCTGGGTGAGCCCGCGCGCACTACCTGGGTCCCGCCCGACCTTGCGCCGCTCTCTTGACGCTTGGATTCCGCGCGGTTTCGCACGTAGAATGGCGCTTTGCTGAGAGAGGCTCATGAGCGGCAAACAGCAGACAGTCATGATTACCGGCGGCACTGACGGTTTGGGAAAGGCCGCGGCACTGCTGCTCGCAGAGCGCGGTTATCGCGTGTTTGCGGCGGGACGTTCGCTGCCGAAGAGGCAGGAAATCGATCGCCTCGCCGCCGAAAAGAAGTTGGCTCTCGAGAGTTTGGAACTTGACGTTTGCGACGATGCGTCGGTCGAGCGCGCGGTGCAAGACGTCCTCCAGAAAGCTGGCGCGATCAACGTGCTCATCAACAATGCCGGCATCGGCTACATGGCGGTGATCGAGGACTTGCGCCTGGCGGACCTACGGCAGCAATTTGAAACCAATCTATTCGGTGTCTTGCGCGTCACTCAAGCAGTTCTCCCGCAGATGCGCGAGCGGAAACGCGGCCGCATCCTGATGCTGAGCAGCGTGGCAGGTATCGTAACGCCGCCAACCTACGGCGCCTACAGCAGCAGCAAGCATGCGCTGGAAGGCCTGACGAACGCGTTGCGTCTGGAAATGTATCCGTTCGGCGTGGAAGTGATTCTGATTGAACCGGGCTATATCGTCACGAATTTTCAGCAGACCGCCAAGGAACTTGCCCAGCCGTACGTCGAAGCGGGAAAAACTGGGCCGTACGCCAACATTTATTCGGGTGCGTGGGCCGGGGCTAACAAGGGCCGGGGTGATTCGAAGACGACTCCGGAAGACTGCGCTCGAGTGATTGTCGAGGCGATTGAATCGCCTTACCCAAAAGCGAGGTATCCGGTCACGCCACTGGCCAAGTGGGTGTCATTCGCGAAGCGGTTCGTGCCAGACGCCATCCTGGATTCCATCATGCGTGGCAAATACGGCATCACTCGCAACGACTAGATATCCGCTGCGCCGGGTCATCCTGAAAGACGCGCCGTTTGCGCCGCGAAGGATTCCATTCTAAAGACCATGCAAGATTCTGAGGTTGCGGTGCTTCGGCGCGGGAAAAGCCCCGCGCCGAAACATGACGCATGTTGGGCTGCGTAAGGTTAGTTTGATACCTGGAAGGACACGCTAGTCTCGCGAAGCTGCTCCCACTTCTTTCGCCACGCATCGTGAATCGGGCTTTCGGCGTAGTCGGCGGCGGCCTCGGCGCTGGTAAATTCGATGATGTAGACGCCGCTCCAATCGCGAATCTGGTTCCGCTCGGTTTTCAGCCAGATGTTTTTGATGCCGGGGATTTTTGCGGCCATGTCTTTGATGCCGGCGATGGCCTGATCCTGGTCGTTCTGGGAAGTGGCGTCGCGGAATTTGTACGCGACAACATGAATCACGGTTTTGGGCTGGCCAAATTTATTTAGCGCCGAGACGTGTTGCGAGGCCAGGCTTCCGGCGGCCATGCCTGCCAGAAATAGCGCGCAAGCAGCCGCAATTTGAATCATTCCTCGTTTCTTCAGCTCCATCACGTTCCTCCCAATTTTCGAGCCTACCCAGTCTAAGCAAGTCGAGATGCGTCGGCAACCGCACCGGCTCGTAGAGATTTGACGCGGCGCGGCGCGAACCGTAGTCTGATTGTCTGCCGAAGGAGCCGACGAATGGTTCGAGTGCGTGGATGTATTGCAGTGTTGAGCTGTGCGGTATTGCTGTTAGCTGGAGTGCAGGCTGAAGACCGCCAGAAGACCGACCAGGAAGCGCGAGCGATCCTGAAGCAGTTGATCGAGATCAATACCACAGATTCCATTGGCAACGTCAGCCAGGCTGCCGAGGCCATGGCCCAGCGCCTTCGCGCGGCGGGTTTTGCAGAGAAGGATGTGACGGTGGCGGGGCCGAACGACCGCAAGAAGAACCTGGTGGTGCGCTATCGCGGTACGGGTCAGAAGAAGCCCATTCTCTTCATCGGGCACCTGGATGTGGTGGAGGCGTTGCGAGCGGATTGGACCACCAATCCATTTGAGTTCGTTGAAAAAGACGGATACTTCTACGGCCGCGGCACGCAGGACATGAAAGAGGGCGATGCCATTCTGGTGATGGCGTTCCTCAGGCTCAAGCAGGAAGGATTTGTGCCGGACCGCGACCTGATCCTGGCGCTCACCGCCGATGAGGAAGGCGGCAAGGCGAACGGCATCGATTGGCTGCTGAAGGAGCATAAGGACTGGATTGACGCGGAATACTGCATCAACCTGGACGGCGGCGAGTTCGAAAAATTGAAAGGCAAGCGTCTGCTGGCGGGATTGCAGGCCAGCGAAAAAGTCTATGCTGATTTCCAGTTGGAGACCACGAATCCTGGCGGCCACAGTTCGGTGCCGGGCCGTGAAAACGCGATCTATGAGCTGGCGGCGGCTCTCCTGAAACTACAATCATTTTCCTTTCCGGTGAAAATCAACGAGATCACGCGAAACTATTTTAAGCACGCCGCCACGCTGACAACGGGTTCACTGGCCGCCGATCTTCGCGGCGCGGCCAAGGAGCCTCCCGACCCGGACGCGATCAAGCGGCTCTCGGCGAACCCGTATTACAACTCTCTGCTGCACACAACCTGCGTCGCTACGCTGCTGTCCGGTGGCCATGCGCCGAACGCGTTGCCGCAAACGGCGCGCGCCAATGTGAATTGCCGCATTTTTCCCGGGGAGGATCCCGCGGAGGTACACAAAACGTTGGAGCGGGTAGTGGCGAATCCGAAAGTAAAGGTGACGCTGGCATCGGAAAAAACCGCGGACGGCAAGCTCATTCCCATCGTTGCCGTGCCGCCTTCGCCGCTTCTGCCAGAGGTTACCGCGACGTTGGAGCGCACCCTTTCGACCATGTGGCCGGGCCTCCCGGTTGTGCCGACGATGTCCACCGGCGCGACCGACGGCAAATATCTGCGCATTGCAGGGATACCCACGTATGGAATTGCCTGCATGTTTTTCGACATGGAAGATGATCGCGCTCACGGAAAAGACGAGCGCATCGAGGTGCAGGAATACTACGATGGCGTGGAATTCGGCTACCGGTTTATCAAAGCGCTCGGTTCGAACTGAGGCGCCCGCCGCAGAAGGCGTCCGCTACAGCACCCCAATGCAAAAAAGAAAAGGCCCCCGATTTCTCGGAGGCCTCTCGATTTTGAATGAAGAAGTTCAGGGTTTCGTCGGATCCGGCGGCTCGCCCGGCTTTACCTCTTGCGGAGACGTAGCGCTGGCCGCAATCGGCTTCCCGTTGTCGGCTCCGAAGCGGGTCAGGTACGGCATGAAGGGCGTCACTTCGAACGGCATCTTTTCGCGTTCGGCAACCGTGCCAATCGGTTTGCTCTTGATCATCGCCAGTGTGTCGTTCCATGGATCGATCTTCACGCGGCCGCCCAGCGGAAGCGCCGCAATCTTCTGCGGGTTCTGCGGGCCGTGCGTCGCATCCAGCGCCATGGTGGACTTCAGATCGTTGATTTCGGGTATGCGATTGCCCAGATGTCCGCTGATCAGGTTGGGAATTTCCTTCTGGCGGCTATCGAGGGCCTGCAGGAACAGTCCAGCATTGGCCAACTGATTTTTATACGGCGAGTTGTTCAAAAGCTGAATTGCCTTTGAATTTGCCGCGGCTTCTTCTTCCGGCGTGCGGGAGAAACCGAAGTGGCGGAACGTGTCCTTATCTTCCACCAGGATCTGGTCAAAGAAGGCGTATTGCGAATCGACACGGTGGCCAAGGACCACGTGGCTGAGTTCATGAGCGAGCATGGTGGCCAGGCTGGCTTCATCGGGCAGCACGTCGATCAAACCGCGGCTCAGCACAATCGTGTGGCCTACGGTGAACGATTCCAGGGTCGAAGTCATCAGCACGCGGCAGCGAACTTCGGGGTCGAGGTCGATGTTGTTGGTGACCTCAAGGTTGTTGATGACGGTTTCCAGAACCTTGTCCACTTCACCCTTCGGCGCCATCAAGCCAATGCGCTCCAGGCGGTCGGTGACGTTGTCTTCGGCCTGGCGGTCCCAGGAGCGTTGCGCCTGGATCGGCGAAAGGTCATTGGCGGTCTTGGTGTCGTCCTGAACCGGCGTCTCTACGAGGATTTTGCTGAGTTCCTGCTCCTGGGCGGAGTTGCCAAGGTTGTAGCCCCATAGCCGGGTCTGGGCTTTGAAGTCCAGCTTCTTGCTGATGGCGTAGTGCAGATCGCTTTCCTGGCTATACACGAACGTCGGCAGCCAAAGTCCCGGCTGTACGTTCGTGCGCCAGCTATCGAAATGGAAGTACCAGCTGGAGTGCCCGTTGCCGCCGTATCCGCCATTGAAGCGAACGACGTGATAATCCTGGTCTTCAACCCAGATGCGCCCCACGAACCGGCCATGGTTGCCCTTTTCAGAGGGAGTCACGTCGAAAACCAGGCAGCGCACTTCGCCAAGGAATTCGCGGCGAACATAGTCAAACTTGTAGTGCTGCTTATCGAAGCCGTTGGTATCGATGAAGATCATCTGCAGGAAGCCATCGGGCAAGAACTGCATGGCGAAGCTGAAGAAGTTTCCGATGGAACCGATCATTTTCCGGCCCTTGCCGCCGGTGTCAGTCAGGGGCACGAGAGCTACACCCTTAGTGAAGTTGGCGCGGCCAAGGAAGTACTTGTCGCCGGCCGGCACCGTGCCCAGGTCCTTATCGGGCTTCAGGTTCTGAATATAGGTCTCGACTAGCGGAGAATAGTTCCGCATCTGGCCATAAAGCCGCTGCTCGTTGGCCACAAAGCGGTCGATCACCTGATCGACAGTTCGCGGTTGGTCGGCCGCCGGCACCGGAGAGGCCACCCCCGCTGCGCTGGCGCAAGCACTGAGCGCCAGAACCAGGATATTTCTAGACAACGTTCGCATGTTCGTCTCCCTCAGTACGCCAGCCGGAATTCAATTCGCACCCGGGCCGGAAAATCCACCGGCTCATTATCGCGCTTGGCCGGTTTGAACTTGATTTGTTGCGCCGCTCGTTGCGCCGCTTCGTCCAGGCCGTGACCGAGGCCGCTGACTACCCGGTTGATCTGGATGCTTCCATTCGCGAGGAAAACCAGGTCCAGAACCACGTCGCCTTCAATTTTCAGACTGCGCGCTTCGGCGGTGTACTCCGGCCGAGGCTTGTCCTGGACGACGATACCCGTGTCTGGCGGACCGCCCGCTTGCGTCTTCTTCTTCGGTGCTTCGGCGGTAGCCGCCGCGGCGTCGCCAAAACCACCCGCCACCACTACGCCTTTTTTCCCGCCACCGCCCGTTGGAGGCGTGGCGACTCCGTTGCCAAAGCCTGTGCTGGCGACCGTACCTGCGATTCCGTTCTTGCCGCCGGTGCCATTGCCATAACCTTCTCCGCCGGGCAATGCTGGCGAGCCCAGACGGTTCACGTTGGTCGCATGATTCGGATCACCCTTACCGGGCATCCCGTTCGGATCGCCGAATCCTCCGGTCTGCACTTTGTCAACTGGCGCTTTCACCGTCGCCGGTGCTGCGCTACCCGTCGAAGCTATCAAGCCGGTCTTCACATCCTCTTTCGGGCGCTTCGGTCCGTTGTCCTTGGTATCGATCTTGGCCTGTTCGAACACTGGAGCCATGTCCGGAGCCTTCACCTCGACCTTTTCAATTTTCGGCTGAATCGTCTTGGGGGCAAGGTTCTGGAAGATGTGCGGCTGTTTAGGGTTCAGTTGCGGTGTCTCGATGACTGGGGGCGGCACTTCAGCCTTCTTGATCACCGGCTTCGGGGCGGCCGGTGGAGGTGGCGGAGGCGCCACGGGAATTTCCGTCATCGGTTGGGCGATCTCGACGCTGTTGTAATGCAGAGCAGTCTTCATCCCCTCGGGATACATCAGGGGAATCAGCAAGAAGAAAATGGTTGCAGCGACCTGAATGCCGGCGCTCACACCGATACGATCCCAGCGGGGTTTGGAATCGGGTAGCAGCGCAAGGCGAGCTGGCACCTGCCGGGTGCCAATGTGTTGCTTCCAGGCTTCGGGATTCGAGGAGCGGGCGGAGCGATTGGCGTTCAAACCCACGCCGATCGTCTGGCCCTGTGTGGAATCTGCGATCATCGTAGTCATCCGCTTCAGCCTCTTGCGAGATTAGTCACCGCATCTCGATTCCTAAGGAGTCGAGTAGTTTCCGTATAGGACGTGGGTGTTACCAGTACGAGAGTACTTGGGCCTAGGAACCGTCCGAATAGAACTTTCGTACTAAAGTCGCGAACTCGCTAATGACCTTGCGAGTGCACTTCCACACACGCCTTCTGTCGGGGATTAACCCGCCGAGGCGAATTTCGTTGCGGGGCGGGTCTCGCAACACCTCCTAGGATACCGTATTCGGGGACAGGGGGACCGTCTGATTTCCGCACCGGTTTCCTCCCAAAAGGGTACCCTTTAAGATGCCAAGCCTGCTGTCGGCGTTGGATAAATATGCGAGGCCGTTAGACTAATAAAAATACAGGCTTTAGTGTAGGACGAGGAGGATTGTGCCGCAGTCCCCGGGTGAGAACGCCAAATATCGCGTGCCCAGTGCCTTGTGGGCGGCCGCTGAAGGGCTGCTGGATTCTGTCTATGCGGAATCGGGAGCGGCGGCCTGGAACGTGTCTCGCGAGCGCTTTGTGGCGGCACTCGAGCGCAGCGTCTGCAAACGCTTTGCGGAGGGCGGGCTGACGACGCAGCAGCGCCTGGAGGAGTATCTTCAGACACTCTATGCAGAGGATCTGGCGTTGGCTTGCGGTTGTATGGAAGGAACCGAGCAGGCGTGGGAATATTTCGTTCGCGAATACCAGGGCTACCTGCGCGCCTCCGCCGGTTCCATCACCAAGGGAAGCCACGCAGGAGCGGACGCGCAGGAACTGGCTGACTCCCTGTTTGCGGAACTTTTTGGGATTGTGGACGGCAAGCGCGGCGAGCGGTCGTTGTTCCGCTATTTTCACGGCCGCAGTTCGCTCAAGACCTGGCTGCGTACTATTCTGGCGCAGCGCCACGTGGACTGCATTCGCGAGAGCCGCCGCTGGACCTCCTTGGAAGGCGACAATGGCGAAGAGAAAAAATCGCTGCCAGCAGAACGCATCGGGAACCCCGTTCTCGATCCTCATCGCGAACGATATGTCTCCCGCTTTGTGGCGGCGTTGGAGAGTTCGCTGGCCGCTCTGCCAAGAAACGATTGGCAGCGCCTGGAACTGTATTATTCGCGCCAATTGACGCTCGCCGAAATCGGCAAAAAATTGGGAGAACATGAATCCAGCGTCTCGCGAAATCTCGAGCGCCTCCGCCGTGAACTTCGCGGGTCTATCGAAACTTTGCTGAAAGCGCCTCCGCCGCTCAGCGAACCAGAGATCATCCTGTGTTTCCAGTATGCCGCGGAAGATGCTC
Source organism: Candidatus Acidiferrales bacterium (assembly GCA_963792145.1). Lineage (GTDB taxonomy): Bacteria > Acidobacteriota > Terriglobia > Acidiferrales > UBA7541 > Acidiferrum. The sequence goes on along the minus strand of CAWBVH010000025.1, from coordinate 161,720 downwards.
CCATCGATTTTCGAAAGCTATTTCCCGGCAAGGAAGCCGGCAGGCCTGGCGCGGGAAGGAAGGAAACGTCGTGAACTACTGCAAGAAGGACGTTTCGCAACGTTCTAAGGATGGAGTGGGCCATGCCGTCTGACGATCGCGATCGGCAACTGGAAAAGGCGCTCGCGCGCCACCTGCGCAGCGATGCGATCGATGCCGCGTGCCCCGACGCCGAAACCCTCGCCGCCTATCATGAACGTACGCTTTCGCTGGGAGAAATGGCGCAATGGAAACAGCACATCGCTGAGTGCGCGCGTTGCCAGGAAACCCTGAATCTTGTAGAAGAGTCCAATGTTTTGCAAGGAAGCGAGGAGGAAAATCGAAAAATGTTGGAACTAGTTGGAGGGGAATTTGCCGCCGCTGCTGCTGTGAGCCACATGCCGCTGAACGAAGGTGTTCCCGCTGCGCTGCCCGTGTCGCGCGACTCCGCGGCCACGCAAGCGCCAAAGCGTGCTGCGGCTCTGCGCTGGGTTGTGCCGGTTGGCGCGCTGGCTGCCGGTTTGCTCGTGTGGGTTGGCGTGCGGGAAACGCAGCAAAATAAGGCTATGAAATCCGCGCAACGCGAGGTGGCAGAAAACCGTCCGTCGGTGTCGAGCGCGCCCGCGGCTGCAGCGCCCACTCCAAAAACGGCTTTGCCGGACGAGTATCAAAGCGCGCCAGCAAAGTCCCGGTCCTTGGATGAGTTGCGCAGACAGGATACGACTTTGTCGATGACGAAACCCGCCGGCCCTGTGAATAAGAAGTCAGCCGCGGGAGGCGCAGCACCTGTCTTGCGTGTTCCGACGCTAGACAAAGAGAAGCGGGAGGAAGATGCAAAGGCATTGAAAGACCTATCCGCGTCAATGACGGCGCCTGCGCCCACGGCTCCCCTGGACGTGAACAACAACTACGCCGCACAGAATCGCGAGGTACCTCCCACGCAAAACCCACAGGCGACTCCCGCGGGAGCCCGCGGAGTTACGGCCAATGAGGCTGCAAACACGGGACAGGATGTTAGGGCAGCAGAATCAGGTGGCAAGGGCACCGGCGCAAAAAACGGAAACCCTGGAAGTCACCGTGGTCGGCGGCGCGCTTATCCCAATCCGTGGGCGATGTTCTTCCGGAAGGCGGCACTATTATCGTCGCGCCGAACGATGCCTATTCCTGGCGCGTGGGCTCCAACGGAAAAATCGAGCACAGCACCGACAACAGCCGTACCTGGATGCTGCAGAAGAGCGGCGTCACTACGGACCTGACCGCGGGTTCTGCAACCTCGGGGAAAGTCTGCTGGGTGGTGGGAAAGGCTGGAACCGTGCTGCTCACCACGGACCGCGGCAAGCATTGGAAGCAACTCACTTCGCCCACAAAAGAAGATTTGGGCGGGGTGAACGCCGTGGACGACAAGCGCGCTTCCGTCTGGACGGTCTCACACTCCAAGAGTTTCGAGACCAACGATGGCGGCGCCACCTGGTCTCCTGTTGGCGTCAAGTAATCTCCACTGCAAGAAATATCGCTGGCGCCGTTCTAAGAGCGAAGGAAAATTCAAGGTGAGGTGGTTCCATGAAGACTTCGCAAGGCGTAGCTCGTACCCGTTCATTCTCGATAGCAGCCGCGGCAATCGCACTGGCCGGGGCGGCGGCGTTTGTGCCCGCCTATCACGCCGGGAAAAAGGCTGAGCCGCAGGAGAAGGACGCCGGCCACGCGACTGACCACAGCACTACCCTGAACGATCAGACCGAACTTGCGGTGACAGTCTACAATTCCAACATCGCCCTGGTGCGCGACGTTCGCCAGTTGCAATTGCCCAGCGGCAACTTCCGGCTGAAATTCATGGATATTGCGGCCACCGTCAATCCCGCCACGGTGCACTTTCGTTCGCTCACGGAACCCGAAAAGGTCGGCGTCATCGAACAAAATTACGAGTACGACCTGCTGGAGCCGGCCAAGCTTCTGAATAAATATGTCGGCAAAGAAGTGACCCTGGTCCGCAGTTATATGGACAACGGCACCACCAAACACGAGGAGATCAAGGCCACGCTGTTGGCCAACAACAACGGCCCGGTTTGGAGAATCGGCAACGACATCGTTACGGGAGTGTACGGCGAAACTTATCGATTCCCCGAAGTCCCTGCGAATTTGTACGACCGGCCAACGCTGCTGATGACGCTGGAAAATTCCGGCTCGCCGAAGCAGAAGATCGAAGCGTCTTACCTGGCGAGCAACCTGTCCTGGAACTCCGATTACGTGCTGACGGTGGGCCGCGACGACAAGGCTGCCGACCTGGATGGCTGGGTGACCATCGTCAACAATTCCGGCACGGCGTTCCACAACGCCAAATTGCAGCTCGTAGCCGGGGATCTGAACCGTCTTCCCGTAGCGCAGCAATATCGCGCTGCGGATATGGTCGCCAAATCGGAGGCTGCGGCGAGCGCTAGACAATTCGTACAGGAAAATTTCAGCGAATATCACCTCTATTCCCTGGGACGGCGCACTTCCGTTGAAGACAAGGAAACCAAGCAGATCAGCTTGCTGCAGGGTAGCGGCATTCCGGTGGAAAAGCTGTTTGTCGTTAACGGGCAGAGTTTTTACTACCACAACATGCAGAATCCTGGTTCGCCAATCAAGGACCCTGTGATGGTCTTCTACAAGTTCAAGAATGAAGAGAAGGCCGGGCTTGGCATTCCGTTGCCCGCCGGAAATCTGCGCGTTTATCAGAAGGATTCCAAGGGCGGGCTACTCTTCATCGGCGAAGACCACATCGATCACACCCCGAAAGACGAATTCATCAACGTGAAAATCGGCAACGCATTTGACGTGGTTTCCGAACGCAAGCAGACGGACTATAAAGCCCTCAGCAACCGTCTTTGGGAAATGGAATTCGAAATCACCATCCGCAACCACAAAGACGCGCCCATCACCGTTCAGGTGAATGAACCCATCGGCGGCGATTGGGAAATGCTGTCGTCCACCTATAAGTACACGAAGACCTCGGCCTGGGCGGCGCAGTTCGATGTGCCGGTGAAAGCGAATGGCGAGTCGGTGTTGAAGTACCGCATACGAGCGAAGTGGTAGAAAGAAGTAATGAAACAAGGAAGTAAGGAAGTAATGACGCAGTGAAGTAAGGAAGTAGGGAAACAACGGAAGTCGCTAGCCTCGCCCCGACTTCCAGTGCCATCCTGAGCGAAGCGAAGGATCTCGACCGCGGAATTTTGCGTGATTGCTCAGTTGAGATCCTTCGGGCCGCAAACGGCGCGGCCCTCAGGACATCGTCGACTAGGACCGAGTGGTGGACGGAATTAATTCATGAAAGAGGCCGGGATACTCCCCAAGTTGGGCGCGTCTCATGGCCAGCGCGGGAAGGACCCGTCACCCTTCCACGATCGCGTCGGCCTCAATCTCCAGAAGAATCTCCGGCGAAATCAACTTGCTCACCTCCACCATCGACGTAGCCGGAAGTATGTCCTTGAAAAATTCACCGTGAGCGCGCCCAATCGTCTGCCAATCCGCAATATTCGTTACGAAGATGCGGGTGCGCACCACATCTTTCAGGCTGGCTCCCGCGCGCTTCAGTGCTGACTCCAAGTTGCGGATAATTTGCACCGTCTGCGCATAAGGATCGCCCACGCCGATGATCTTCCCATCCCGCCCTGTCGCCGTCGTTCCTGAAACGCTGATGTGATTTCCAATGCGCACCGCCCGGGAATAGCCGACAATCGGCTCCCAAGGCGTTCCGCTGGCGAAGTTCTGCCGTGCCATCTTTGTCTCCTATGATTGCCCCGTTTCCTCAAATGCTGCCGGGTCGCATGATAAACTTAGAAGCAGTATCGCATGGGGTCGGCGCAATCTGTGCGCCAGACAAGCCAGGCATAGGACCGACGGATGCGTTGCAACAACATTATTGAAGCTGTGGGCCACACGCCGCTGATTCGGCTCAACCGCATGGCGCAAGGCCTGAAACCGCAAATCTGGATTAAAGCCGAGATGCTGAATCCCGGCGGCTCCGTGAAAGACCGCATCGGCATCACCATGATCGACGACGCCGAAAAAAAAGGCCTGCTGAAGCCCGGCGGCACCATCATCGAAGGCACCTCCGGGAACACCGGCATGGGATTGGCGCTGGTGGCGGCGGTACGCGGCTACAAATGCGTGTTCACCACTACCGATAAGCAATCCAAAGAGAAAGTCGACTTGCTGAAAGCCTTGGGCGCCGAAGTGATTGTCTGTCCCACCGCCGTCGAACCGGAAGATCCCCGCAGCTATTACAGCGTAGCGAAAAAGCTGGCCCGCGAAATTCCCAACTCTTTCTACCCCAATCAGTACGACAATCCGACCAATCCCGAAGCGCACTACCAAACCACCGGGCCGGAGATTTGGGAAGATACTGAAGGCAAAATCACTCATTTTGTCTGCGGCATGGGTACCGGCGGCACCATCAGCGGCGTCGGTAAATTTTTGAAAGAAAAGAATCCCAACGTCAAAATCATCGGCGTGGATCCCGAAGGCTCGCTGTACTATGACTTCCACAAAACCGGAAAAATCGCCAAGGCGCGAACCTACGTCGTGGAAGGCATCGGCGAAGACTTCTTCCCCACCACGATGGACATGAAGATTCTCGACGATGTTATCCAGGTGAACGACGAAGAGTGCTTCGTGGTGGCGCGGCGCCTGGCCAAGATGGATGGACTTTTTACCGGCGGCTCAGGCGGCGGATGCCTTTCGGGCGCGCTGCGCCTCGCCAAAGACCTGGGGCCGAACGATTACATCGTGGCGCTGCTGCCTGACACCGGCATGCGCTACCTGAGCAAGGTGTACAACGAAGAGTGGATGCGCGAACGCGGCTACGTGGAATCGAGTGTGCCCATCACCGCCGCGGAAGTGGTAAACGCCAAGAAACAGTCTGGCAAGGTCCGTGAGTTGGTGATCGTAAGGCCGTATCAGACTGTATTTCATGCGTTGAAGACCATGCAGGAACAGGACATCTCGCAGATTCCCGTGTTCGAAGAGAATGTGCCCATCGGCACCGTGTATGAAGATCAGATTCTGACGCTGGCGCTGCAGGGCAAGGACCTGCGCAAATTGGTGGTGCGCGAAGTGATGAGCAAGCCTTTACCGTCGATACCCAAGAACGCCAAAGTCGAGCGCGTAACCTATATTCTGAGTCACGAAAATCCCGCCGTATTTGTGGACATGGGTGAGGGCAAATTTGAAATCCTTACCAAATACGACTTGATGAGCACCGTGGCCAGTCTGATGGAACAAAAACGCTAGAGGTGATTCAGGATGCCAATGGGGCCTGGGCCATTAGGCTTTGTCTATTTCGTGGGCGTGAAACTTGCAGGATACACAGTCGCGGGGTCGCTGCTGAAAAAAGTGTACGGCAGCGGCATCCCGGGGCTGCTGAACGTCGGAGTAACTGGCATGGTGATAGGTCTTTTTGCTGGGTTATTTCCTATCCGAATCGCCGAATGGTTATTCTTGATCTATGTGTATTTTGACCGCCGGTTCATTGATAAGCCAAAAGGTCTAAAAGCAGCGATCGGCGGGACTAGCTGTCGTACTGTTGGGATGCTGTCGGTATCGACGTTGTGATACCGGGTGGCATTTGGGTGTGCTGAGAGTTTAGCGAGGTCTGATTGAAAATATCTGATTTTAACGAGCGGCTGAAGAATTCCATTCTCATTGCGGATGGCGCCATGGGTTCGCTGCTGCACGAAACCGTAGGCGCGGTCCGCTGCTTCGACGAGTTGAACACCACGGAGCCTGAAGCCGTTTTCCGTGTGCATCAGTCCTACATCGAAGCAGGCGCGCAAATCATCGAAACGAATACCTTTGGCGCGAACCGCTTCAAGCTTGCTCCCATCGGCCTTGGCGACGATGTGCAACGCCTGAACAGCCGTGGCGTGAAAATCGCCCGCGAAGCGCGCGAGTCCGCGGCTCGCGAAGTGCTGATCGCCGGTTCCATCGGCCCGCTGGGCATTGGTGTACAGGCGCGCCATCCCGAACCCGACGAAATCATCGACGTTTTTCACGAACAAGCGCTAGCACTGGAAGAACGCGGCGTCGATTTCTTCATCCTGGAAACATTTTCGTATGTGGATGAGCTGATGCTGGCGATTGATGCCATTCGCTCGTTCTCCGGCCTGCCGATTGTGGCGCAATTGACGTACTCCGAGGAAGGCACTACCTACGGGGACGTGAACCCGTTCCTCGCCGCTACCATGCTGAAGGATAAAAACGTCCAAGTGATCGGTGCGAACTGTACCTTGGGTCCGCAATCTCTGCTGCCGATTCTGCGCGAACTCGCCAGCGTCGACGGAGTGTGTGTGAGCGGCATGCCGAATGCCGGATTCCCCAAAAAGGAAGGCGACCGCATCGTCTACCCCAAGTCTTCACCGGAATATTTCGCGCTCTTCGCGCGCGAGGCCGCCGAAACTGGCGTACGCATTCTGGGCGGCTGCTGCGGCACCACGCCCGCGCACATTCGAGCCATGGCCAATCAGGTGAAAGCTCTGAAGCCCGGCCATGCGCATCATGCGGGCACGGTTGTCACCGTGAAGCAGCCGATGGTTCCCGTGCAGCAGAAGGAACCGGAAAGCGAATTCTGGAAAAAGCTTCAGAAAAAAGAGTTCGCGGTCTGCGTGGAGATTGACCCGCCAAAGGGAATTGCGCTCGATCGCATTTACGAGCAAGTCGATAAAGTGATGGCGTCGGGCAAGGTCGATTGCATCGACATCAACAGCGGCGCCATGGCTCGCGTTGGCATGGACGCCCTGATCGTGGCAGGCGCGCTGGAAGCCCGCGGCGTCGAAACGGTGCCGCATCTGACGACCCGCGACCAGAACATTATCGGCCTGCAGGCGATGCTACTGGGCGCGTGGACGGTCGGCGGCGTGCGCAATGTTTTGGGAATCACGGGCGATCCGCCTTCCGTGGGCGATTATCCGGAAACCAGCGGCGTTTACGAAGTGGATTCCGTCGGCCTGGTGAAAATTCTCAGCCGCCTGAATCAGGGCACAGACTGGGCCGGGAAGACTCTGGGTGGCCAAACGAACTTTACGATTGGCGTGGCCCTGAATCCTGTTGCCGACGATCTGGACAACGAAATCGCGCGCTTTCATGCAAAGGTCGAAGCAGGCGCGCACTTTGCCATGACGCAGCCGTTGTTCGATCCCGAGCACTGGCATGCCTTTCTGAAAAAGCTAGGTGGCAAGCCCGCCATTCCGGTGTTGATCGGTGTGTGGCCGCTGAACAGCTACAAGCAAGCGCTGCGCCTGAACAACGAAGTGCCGGGCATCATGATCCCGGAGCCCTTGCTCAAGTCCATGGAAGCGGCAGGCGTCTCGGCGCGCGAACGAGGGTTTGAAGTCGCGAGAGAAATGCTGGCGTGGGCGCGCACCGAACTGGCGGGTGCGTACTTGATTCCCCCGTTCAAGCGCTACGAAGAAATTCTAGAGATCCTGTAGCGGCGGCGAAAAGCGAATCAGTCACGGCTTAGCCGGAGCTACCGCTTGGCTGGTGTGGTCATGCACGATTTTCCAGCCATCGGGGAATTTTTGGAAGACCAGGCTAAAGACGCCGCCGACATTCCCAGCGTCCCGCGTGAGATGCCATTTGCCGAGGACCAGCGCGGCATTGCCGCCAAGCGAATGAACCTCAAGATCTGAGAACTCCAGATGGCCCATAGTGGCGTGATCTGGGTAGCCCTGCTTGTAATGAGCCAAGACCGGAGCGTAGCCACGCGTGATACCGCTCGCACCGGCGAAGGTAAGCTCCGGGGAATTCCAGTAACCCTGCATGAAAGTCTCCACATCTCCTTGATTCCAGGAAGTTTGCTGGCGCGTTAGCAGCGCTTTCATGGCTGCCTCTTCCGAGGCAGTGGCTGGCTCGGTTCCGGGGTCCGAATCAGCGTTCCTGACCAGAAGCGTCAGGCTCATCGTAACTGTAAGAAAAATCAGGCGCATAGTTCGATTCATAGGCTCTTCCTCGGGAGATGGGATTGCGCAGGAGCATAAGCCAGCTCAGGTTCTTTGGAAAGAGGAACCTGGTTGGTAGCTAAACCGTTATGTCGGAAAGGACCATGCCCGGGGGTACCGGCGGGCTATTGGCGCAACACATTGAGGACGCAATACTGTGCGTGGAGGCTGAGGGATGTTCGCCACCATGATTCTAGCCATCGCGATTGTGGCACTGTTCCAGTTCGCCATCTACTACTGGCGAGCGGTGCTGACTGGCGTAGCCTCGGTGCCTGTTTCGAGCCAGGTGTTGGAAGCGGCTCATGCCGACGACACCGAATTGCGCGGCTCGGATTTCCGCAGGCTCGCAAGCCTCTACGATCTCACTCCCGAGCTCCAGCGGGGAGGAAGCGGCCTGGGACTGGTAAGTTTGTACTTTTCCGTGGTTCGCAAGGCAGAAGTTCTCTTCGGCAAACTGTCGCCTGCGGTCATGATCTGGGGCGAACGCGAAATGGCTCTTTGCGCGCGTTATGCGGCCGTGCAAATCGACCGCAGGCTGCAAGCCAATCTCGTGCAGGCCGCCTCGATTCGCTCTTGCTAGCTGTCCTGCTCCCGCTCCGCTAAATCCTCACAAACAGCAATCGGCTCGATTTGTTATTCGACTCGTGACTCCTGGCGGCAGAGACGCTGCGGCCGGAGAGCGGTTTGCCTCTTCAATGTAGCGCTAGCTTTAATGCTAGCCCTGGCGTCAAGACGTGAGTTCCCTTTCACCGCCGGCATAAAAGCCAGCGCTACACGGAGGAGAACTTCGCACTGCCACGCGCGCACTGTTTTTTTCGGAGGCGGCGAACCGCTAGTAGGACCACCGCAACAGAGTCGCGCCCGAGGTAAATCCGGCGCCCACAGCGGCAAGCAACACCACGTCACCCTTCTTCAGTTTCTTCTCTTCGAGGGCAGTCTGCATTGCCAGAGGAATCGTGCCCGCAGTTGTGTTGCCGAAGCGCTCGATGTTGATGATCACCTTTTCCAGCGGCATTCCCAGGCGTTCCGCCGTGGCCGTGATGATGCGCCGGTTCGCCTGGTGGGCGATGAAGCAATCCACATCTTTGCCGGTCATTCCATTCTTGGCCAGAACGCGTTCCGTCATCTCCGCCATTTTCTTCACCGCGTACTTGAAGACATTCTTTCCATCCTGATGGATGTAGTGCATCTTCTGGTCGACGGTCGCGTGCGTGGCAGGATTTAAGCTCCCTCCGCCCGGCATGTAGAGAAACTGCCCGCCCACGCCCTCGATCTGCGCCACATGGTCGATGATGCCCGCCTCGCCGTCGTTCGATGGCTCCAGCATCACCGCCCCAGCGCCATCGCCAAAAATGATGCAAACCGCGCGGTCGGTGTAATCGGTCATGGACGAATTCACATCCGAGCCGATCACCAGCACTTTCTTGTATTGTCCCGACTCAACGAACTTGGCTCCCGCGTTCAGCGCGTACAAAAAGCCGGAACAACCTGCGGAAACGTCGAATCCCCAAGTATTCTCCATTCCCAATTTGTGCTGCACCAGGCATGCCGTGGACGGGTACATCATATCCGGCGTCACCGTGCCTACGACGATCAGGTCCACCGCCTGCAAATCGAACGGATGCGCGGCCATCAATTTCTTCACCGCTTCCACCGCCAGGTCGCTGGCGGCCACGCCTTTATCCGCGAGATGCCGCTCGCGTATCCCCACGCGCTCCATGATCCACTGGTCGTTGGTGTCGACCATCTTCTCCAGGTCAGCGTTCGTCAGCACGCGCGGCGGCACGTACCCAGCTACACCCGTAATTTTTGCGGCCATGCGGCGAGACATGATTCTCCTTGATGGTTCTTAGGGCACGAACGTAAATGTCGATTGTATGCGATGCGCTTTGCCGGAAACAAGCGCGGACGTGGTTCACACGGGAGGAAGAATTTCGTAGCGCAGCGTGATCTTCGCCGTTTTCTTCAGCATGGCCTCGACCGAACAATATTTCTCCTCGCTCAGCGCAATGGCGTGTTTCACGGCATTTTCGTCCAGCGAGCCGCGCAGCCGGTACACAATTTCCAGCTTCGTCCACACCGTGGGGGGCTCCGCAGCGCGTTCGCCCGAGCAGATCACTTCCAGGGATTGCAGCTTCTGGCGCTTCTTCAGCAAGATGATCACGATGTCCGTGGCGGTGCACGCACCTAGCGCCATCAGCACCATTTCCATCGGGCCGGGGGCCTTGTTGGACTCGCGGTCCGAATCGAACGGAACCGCGTGGCCGGAGGGACTGGTGGCCAGGAATTTCTGTTCGCCGGTCCACTGAATGGTTGCTGTTTGCATGAGCAAATCCTCTTGATAGATCAGAGTCTCACCACTTTAGCAGAGTTGGGTACGACGGGGGCAGGCGGCCGCTACGAACGAGCTCCCTTTCGCCTTTTCAGCAGGAACACCATCTGCTCCGCCGAATTGTCCAGCGGAGTTCGGTCAAACGATCCGCATTCCTCATAAGGCTCGAGGCCGGCCAGCAGGAACAGGGCGCGCAGATGTGGGTAGGTGTAGTAGGACATGATTAAGGGCTCGGTTTCTTCCTTGAGGAGTTTGTCACCCAGGTAGGTCCGGAAGAAAAACGTGGCGGTGAAGATCTGGTTGATCTTGTCGACGGAATCCTTCCGAAAATAGCGCCGGATTACTCTGCTCGTGTCTGCGGAGTCGCGCCACTCCAGTTCCAATATTTCTTCGCCGATCCCAACGGGTATCTTCTCAAACTTTGGGAAGAACACATCGAACGCAAAAATACCGTCCTTCTTCAGGTGAAACGCCGCAGAGGCCAGGGCACGAACTTGGTCGTCCACGGTGCGCATGTGTTGCAGCGGCCTAAACGGCATGATCACCAGGGGATATTTTTTCTGCAGCCGGAATTGGCGCATGTCTCCGCGATGAAGGTGCACGTTCCGCCGAACTTCCCGCGATTCCTGCCTCAAGTGGGTTTTTAGGACGCCCAGCATCGGCAAGGAATTGTCCACGCCGTGAATCTCTATCCCTTGTCGCGCAATCGGAAGTAGCACCCGCCCCGTTCCGCAGCCAATTTCCAGAACTGGTCCGCCGAACTTCTTCGCCAAATCCACATAGAAAGGCAGATCGACCAGGTCGGCCTTCACGGCATATGCGCCGTCATAGTATTTCGCAGAGGTGCGGTACGATCGAAACAGATTCTTCACGGAATGAGTTTCCGCCGCACCATGCCAGCGAGCGCCAGAACGCCGATACCCAACAGGGATAGCGAGGCGGGCTCGGGAGTGGGGTCCGGGGTGGAAAAGGTGACGCTTTGCAGGATGCCAGTCCAAAACTCGCCGGAAATTTCAGACAAATTCACTGCTCCAATGGGCGCACTTTCGCTGGAGTCGGTCGAAGTGATAATTGATTTATTAAGTCCGACAGCATAGGTCGAGAGAACCGTGGTGTCGTCTGCTCCGAAGACGGTAATCATTTCAAGTCCTCCGGCAGGTGCCCCCCCGGGAAGATATGCGAAGTCGCGAAGGCTGATCGAGAACGAATTCTGGGGGACAGTGAAAGCGATGGTCAGATCACCTTGGTTCCCGAGCAATTCATAGTTTGTCGCGCCGTCGAACTCGGGAGAGTCAAGCTGCACCAGGCCAGTGGTATACAACGTGAAGCCAGGAAATGCCACCGAAGGGGCGATATTCATCGATACTCCTTGCTCGGGGAGAATGGCGGCGCCATAGGCATTGAAGGTCTGCGTGTCGGCCAATGCACGCGCGTTACCCAGTAGAACCGTGAACGTCAGTGCCAGAACGAACTTTTTCATAGCCTCTCTCTCAGCGGGCGGCCTTACGCAGGAACCTTGGGGTCACGCTGGGACAGATATCATGGCATAAAATCGCCCGGCTTCGGAACTGTGAGTTTGCGGGGTTTCGTCAGTCGTTACGCAACGCAACCATGGGGTCAATGCTGGAGGCGCGGCGCGCGGGAAAGAAGCCGGCCGCGCAGGCCACGCCAGTCAGCAGAAGAATCATGATCACGAAGGTGGCGGGATCGGCGGGCTCCGTGTGAAACAGTAGAGACGAGATCCACCGGGCGACGGCGAAGGATGCAATTGCGCCAAAGCCGATTCCGAGTGTGGCCAGCCGCATGGTTTTTGAGAGGACTCCCAACAGCACGTGCCCGGCGGTAGCTCCCAGAGCCATGCGGATACCGATCTCCTGTGTCTGCCGCGTGACGGAATACGAGATCACGCCGTAGATGCCGAGCGCCGCCAGAACCAGGCCAAGCCCTGCGAAAATCGACACCAGCATCACAAAGAAGCGTCGTGGCGACACAGTATGATCCACCAGAGTCTGCACAGGCCGGAAAACAGTGGCAGGCTGCGCGGGATTCAGCTTGCGCAGCGTGCTCATCACCATGGGAGTAAGCACGTCGGGAGGAAGTTTGCTGCGCACCACGAGTTCCGAACCTTCCGGAGACGCTTCCGTAACGAGCAGATACATTTCCGAACCAGGCGAAGTTTCGAGGCTGCTGACACGCACGTCGGAGACTACGCCGATCACTCGGTCCGGATCTTTCCCCATGCCGCGGGCGAGCCGCCCGATGGGACTCTCGCCGGGCCAATGTCGGCGAGCGCCGGTTTCATTGATGATCACTACGCCTTCGCTTTTCGCGGCGTCCTGCCAGGAAAAATCGCGGCCGCTGGTCAGGCGGATGCCCATGGCATCAAAATATCCGGGCGTCACGATTCGCACGATAGCGCCCAAGTCCTCATCCTTGGGGTATGCGCGCGACGGATTCAGCAGGCCCCAGCTTCGATTGCGATCCAGTGGCAGCATGTCCGCGACGCCGGCAGCTTCAATGCCGGGAAGCGCTTTCACTTGCCTGAGAATCTCCTGCAGGATGACGCCGCGCTTTACTCCGTCGTTTCCATCGTCATAGTTGATGGTGATTGCGGCAGCGTGGCTGGGCTGAAAGCCAAGTTCAACATCCAGGATGCGAAGAAAGCTACGCAGCAGCAGGCCCGCGCCGACGAGTAGAACGAAACAGAGCGCCACCTCGGAAACCACCAGGACGGAGCGCATCACATCGTGCTTCCTGCCTTCGCTTAATCCACGCCCTGCGTCTTTGAGATTTTCCGGAACGTTTGCTCCAGACAGAATCAGGCCGGGTGCGATTCCGAAGAGAACCCCAACCGCCAGAGTGACGGCCAATGTCCATGCCAGCGCCGTGCCGTCAACCCGCACGCTGCTAAGCAACGGGAGCACGATCGACCCCTGGTGCGCCAGATAGTAAGTGACCGCGTAGGCCAATCCCACTCCCAACAACGCGCCCGCACAGGACAGCACCAGGCTCTCCGTGAGCAATTGGCGAATCAAGCGGCCGCGGCTCGCTCCGAGCGCATTGCGCACCGCGAACTCCTTGTTACGCGATGCCAGACGCGCCAGCAACAAATTAGAAAGATTCACGCACACAATCAGCAGGATCAGACCGACAGCGCACCATAGTACGATCAACGACCGCCGCAGTTTGCCGCTCACGTAGTCCTTCAGCGAACTCATGTCCGCGGTATATTCCATGAACCATTCGGGATGCGCGGCCTTTAGTTGTGGCAGCAGCACATTCGCTTCCGCCTGCGCTTGCGCTACGGAGACGCCGGGCTTGAGGCGGCCAAAAATCGCCACCGTATTTCCCCAATTCCGTATCTCATCCATGACTGCCGGAATGAAAATATCGGCGCGAAGGCCCGGCCAGAAAACAGACGGAAAATCGAATGAGGCGGGAAGCACCCCAATCACTGTCGCAGCCTTGTTATCGAGCGTAATGGTCTGCCCAACAATGGCGGGCTCCGCGCCGAACTGCTGCCGCCAGAACGCATGCGTCAGAAGAACCGTTGGAGCCGCACCCTTTGCGCATTCCGTCGGAAGAAAAATGCGGCCGAGTGCAGGCTGCACGCCGAGAGTTCGGAAAAAGTTGTCCGCGACCATCACCGCCTGCACGTGTTGCGGCTCGCCGTGCCCGGTCATGTTGTATTCCGAACTGCCCCAGAAAGTTTGAAAAGAGGTTATTTCCTGAAACGACTCATTGTGCCGGCGAAATTCCTCGTACAAGCCGACGTTGTAGGTGATTGCAGAGAGGCCTCCCTTTCCGTGGAGACCAGCCAGCCATACCAATTGCTGTGAGTCGGGAAAGGGAAGCGGCCGCAGCAAAAGTGTATTCACCACGCTGAAGACGGCAATGTTGGCGCCGATGCCCAGCGCCAGAATCAAGATCGCGATCAAAGCAAACGCGCGATCGCGCCGCAGCGTGCGCATCGTGTAGCGCAAGTCTTGCGACAAAATCTCCAGCACCGGCAGCGAACGCGTTTCGCGATGATGTTCCTTCGCTTGTTCCGTGCCTCCAAATCCAATCAACGCCTGACGCCGCGCCTCTTCCGGCGACATGCCGCGCTGAAGGTTCTCTTCGATGGCCAGTTCCAGGTGAGCTGCCATTTCCGCGTCAAGTTCCCGATCGAGTTGCGGCTTGCGGAAAAAAGAGCGGAAGCGGTGGAGCGATTCCCGAATCCAGTCAATCATTTGCTGTCTCCATCTTCCGCCATCGAGAGTACCCGGCCCATCACGCCGGAAAGCCTTTGCCAGTAAGCGGTGTCTTCCGAAAGCTGCTTGCGGCCTTTTTTGGTGAGCGAATAAAACTTGGCTTTGCGATTGTTCCGCGACGTGCCCCACTCCGCGGAAATCCAGCCGCGCTGCTGCAGCCTTACGAGCGAGGCGTAAATGGTTCCCTGATTCAGCAGCACTGCGTTGCCGCTTACTTGCTCGATGCGCCGGGCGATGCCGTAGCCGTGCAGAGGCCCCAAAGCTGCGAGCGTCTGTAGAACCATAAGGTCGAGCGTGCCCTGCAGCAGATCAAGCTTGGATTCAGGCATAGGGTCTCCTGTGCGATGGCCACATCAGGATGCCACAACTTATGTGGGGGTGCCACAGGAAATCGCGACGCCAGCGACTCCGACGAGCGTCAGATGTTTCGTGAGATTAGCGATGTAACTTCGATGATGGGATTGGGAAGTTGGCGCATGGCTCGAACGAACGCGGCCACCAGTTGTCCGTCAAACTGCGTGCTGGCGCAGCGCTCCAGTTCCGAGAGGGCTTGCTCGGCGGTGCGGCCCTTCTTGTAGCTGCGATCGCTGGTGATGGTGTCGTAAGAATCGGCGATGGTGATGATGCGCGCGCCCAGGGGAATCGTTTCGCCGGTCAGACCGTTGGGATAGCCGGAGCCATCGAAAAACTCATGGTGGTGCAGCACCATCTCGCGGATGTGCGCCAACGGCACCAGCGGTTCCAGGATTTTGCCGCCGAACACCACGTGCGCCTTCATCACGTCCCATTCCTCGGGATTCAGCGGCCCGCTCTTGTTCAGGATACTCTCGGGAATCCCCACCTTGCCGACGTCGTGCAGCACCGCGGCGAGTCGAATTTCCTCGACCTCCGGTTCGGACATTCCCAGCGCTTCGGCGAGCAGCGCGGCATAAGCAGAAACTTTTTGCGAGTGGCCCTGAGTGTATTGATCCTTGGCATCGATGGCATAGGCCAGCGAGGTGACGGTATCCAGGATGGATTGCGGAACGGAGGTGGGATCCTGCGGAGCGCCCGCGACTTCTGTTTCGGGCAAGGAATCGGTGAACTGGCGCAAGCGCTGATAGATTTCTTCGAAAGCTTCGGGCCCGGTGGCGAACAGGCGCTTTAGCGTGACGCCGAGATAGGCTTCCAGGACATCGCGTTTCCAGCGGCGCGCTTCGTTGGGATCGACGTGATCAGCGGTCGATACCGTGTTTCCGCCTTGGTGTTTGGAAAGATACATCGAAGCATCCGCCACCTGTATCAGTTCCTGTGGCGAAGAGCCGTGCAGCGGATAACACGCGATGCCGAAGCTGGCGCTGATATTTTTCTCGCGAAGCAGCGGATCAGCAGACACCCAGCCACGCAATTTGGCGGCAAGCTGCCGAGCCTGCTCCATCGTCGTTTCCGGCATCAGGATTACAAATTCGTCGCCGCCGTACCGTGCCACGACATCCGAGCGACGGCAATTGGTCTCCAGGATCTGGCCAACACGTTGAAGTACCAGGTCACCTTCTAGGTGGCCGTAGAAATCATTCACGAACTTGAAGCGGTCCAGGTCCATCAGCACCAGTGCAAACGAACGCCCCGCGCGCGAAGAACGTTTCCACTCGGAAGAAAGCGCTTCCATGAAGAAGCGGTGCGTTTTGACGCCCGTGAGGCCATCCGTGATGGCTTGCTCCTGCGCCTTCTGGAACGTAAGGGCATTGTGCAGCGCGCCGGAAATCAAATCGGCCAGCGTGTGCAGCAGCAGCGACTCTTCCTCGGAAAAGTCCACGCGCTCCACCGTCTCGACGTACAGCACGCCGTGGAGATGGTCGGCGTAGAAGATCGGCAAGGCCATGGCCGTCTGGCTATCCTGCAGGACCGGCTTAGGGCCGCTTTGCGTGGTGGGCAGCGAACGATACGTCGCGGGCTTGCCGGTGCGCGCCACTTGTCCGACTAGACCTGCATCCAGAGGTAGGCGGTGGCCCAGGGCGCCGCGGCGCTTGCCGCTTTCCGCCTGCACCACCAGTTCGCGCGTTGTGTAGTCCAGCAGCGCGATCCCAATGTGGTCGTAACTTAAGCCGTTTTCCAATTGCTCGGTAATCTTGGCTAGCACTTCATCCGGGTTCAGCGTGGCGATCGCATCGCGGGAAATCAGGTTGAGCAGGCTCAGGTGGCGGGCCTTGGTGCGCTCCTCCTGGAACAGGCGCGCATTTTCAATGGCGATGCTGGCTTCACTCGCAAGCACGCGAAGGAGTTCTAGATGGCCTTCATCGAAGGCGCGCTCCTCGTCGGAATAGATGCATAGCGTGCCGACCGCGTGATCGTACGCCACCAGCGGCACCCCGCAGAACGAGCCGGTGGTGCGAATCGGGTCGACGCCCAGCTTCTTGATTTCCGTCGCGTAGTTTTCCTGCACCAGCACTGGCTGGCGCGTCCGCAGGATGTACTCCGTGATGTGATTGCCTGCGGGACGCGAGCGGATCGGCTGGCGCACGCTATCGACCATTTCCAGTTCAAACTGGATGGCGTCTCGCACCGGGTCGAGCGAGGCAATGTAAAGATTCTTGACGTCGAACAACCGCCGCAACTCTTCCCAGATGCGCCGGAGAAGATCTTCGCGATTCAGCGTGGAGCTGAGCGCCCGCCCGATTTCGTTCAAGACATGAAGCTCTTCCGAGCGGCGCGAAGTCTGCTGAATCAGGAAACTGTTTTCGACGGCCATGCCGATCTGGTGGCCCAGCGCCAGCAGCAGCCGCAGTTCCGCCGGAGCGAACCGGCGATTGTCCGGTGTGCCCAGCAACAGCAAGCCGAACGCTTGCTCCTTGGCTTGCAGGCTGATCACCACCACGCTGCGCAGTCCCTGCTGCAACGCCAGTTCCCGGAAGCGGCGGATGGGCTCGTCGCGCTCCAGCGCGCTCAGGTTGTCGTCGCGCAAATCACGGAAGCCGAGCAGGCCGCCCAGGCGCGACACCAGCCCTACGAGATAGTCGTCCAACCCTTCTTCCTGGGCCTTGCGGCAAAAATCGTCAGGGATACCCGCGGACACCACTGAGGTGGGTCCGGTGGGATCGCCATGGTGCAGAAACAGCGCTCCGGCAGGCAGGCGGACAACGCCGAGCACACGGTCGAGGGCCTGCGCCAGCATGCGCTGGATTTCCCCGCCCACGAAACTCGAAGTAGCCAGGTTGAGGTTAGAGAGCGCGAGCATGTTGCGTTCGACGCGCCGCTTTTCCTCTTCATACACCGCCATCACCAGTAGCATCGAAACAAACGCCGTGGGGATCGACGAAATCGGGCGAAGAACCTGTTCGGCGTCTTCAGGCGTGAGCCGTAAGAATGGGAATACCAGGAAGATCAGTCCCCATGCCACGAGTGCGATGCTCAACAAGACCGTCGGCCAGCGTTTCGTGGTGTTGGCTTTCCCGCCAGAACAGGAACCCCACGCCAATAAAAATCAGGGAAGCGGGAATGTAGGAGGACAACGAGAAAATGTGCAGGCCATTCGCCGCGGACCAAGCGGTGAGCACAACCGCAGCGCCGATGGCCGGAATAACCCAAAGCTGCTGGCGAATGTACAGCTGCGTGCCAAGAAAGAAACAGATGCCAGCGAAGCCGAACAGCGTGTGATTCAACGATACGATAAACGACGCGGAAGCGAACCAGGGCGGCAACCCCGGCCCCAGATAATGCAAGCCATAAAGCACCCAGCCCGCGGTCCAAAACAATAGATAAGTTTGGCGCTTCAGCGAATAGATGTAGGCAAAAAACACCCCGACGAGAAGAGTGGCGAGAAGCAATCCGAGCGCGATGATGCTTTGAGCCATGCTTTAGCTTAGGAGCGCCGCTGCCTGCGCATCGGAGGAATTACAAATTGTTCCACGAAAGGAATGGCGAGGGCATTCGCAAAAGAACGCTAGATTTTAGGGACCCTCGGAAACACACCCGCCAGCCCTGTCGCGGTCTCCGAAACCGCACAGAACAGAACACATGCGATTATGAGCCACCCCAAAAACCCCTTGCAAGCGTACCCGCGTACTAGTGGCGTAAGAGGTAGCAGGCCCCCCGGCACCCGGAGAAGGTGTGAGCTAATGCGATCTCATTTCAAATTCCACCGAGGTTGCCTTGCGCGTTGATTCTGACAAGTCAACGCAGGCCCCACCAATACCGCGGTTCACGAGACTGAATTTATCACGATTCGGGGCTAGGGCCCGGTTGGGTGGCTTATCTGAAACCGATCGGCTGCTCCGCCGCCAGGCCGTTGGACGGCGTTGGGGAGGGTTCGCTACACTGAAGGTTTACAAAATGACTACGAGCGGGACTAACCATGACGGAAGCAGGCACAACACAGGCCGGAGCGGTGCGCGTACGATTCGCGCCTTCGCCAACCGGCTATTTACACGTGGGCGGCGCGCGCACCGCGCTGTTTAACTGGCTATTCGCGCGCAAAGAGCGTGGCACTATGATTCTGCGCATCGAGGACACCGACGCCGAGCGCAACAAGCCCGAGTTGGTCGAAGGCATCGTGGATGGCCTGAAGTGGCTGGGCGTGGATTGGGACGAAGGGCCGTTCTACCAGTCCCAACGCACCGCGCTTTATCAGGAAGCGGGGCGCAAGCTTCTGGCCAACGGAAGCGCGTTTCTATGCTACTGCCCGCCGGAAAGATATGTGGGCGGCGATCACGCCGCAGAAGGCGCGGAAAAGCAGCAAGTGCGCCGCGTAGTGCGCTGTTCCTGCCGTGACGGCAAGCCATCCACACCAGGCACAAAACCCGCGATTCGCTTCAAGGTTCCGGTTGGCGGAACAACGGAATTCTTCGATGCCGTTTTTGGCGAGCGCGAGTTTTCCAACGACGAGATGGAAGACTTCGTCTTGGTGCGTTCCGGCAAAGAGGCGCGAAGAGTTTGGCCAGGCCATGTATCAGATGAGCGTGGTGGTCGACGACATCGACATGCGCATCACTCACGTGATTCGCGGCGCTGACCACATCTCCAACACGCCCAAGCAGGTGTTGCTCTATCGCGCGCTGGGCAAAGAGCCGCCGGTGTTTGCGCACGTGCCGCTGATTCTGGGCCCAGACAAGTCTCGTCTTTCAAAACGCCACGGCGCCACGGATGTGAACATGTACCGCCGCGAAGGGTTTCTGCCTGAAGCGTTCCGGAATTTCCTGGCGCTGCTGGGATGGTCGCCGGGCGGCGATCAGGAGTTTCTGCGCACCAACGAGTTGCTGGAGAAGTTTTCGCTCGAGGGTGTCAGCCGCACGAATGGCGTTTTCGACCGTGCAAAACTGGAGTGGTTCAACCAGCAGTATCTCCAGAAGCTGCCCATCGAGGAGCTGCTGCCGCAAGTGGAAGCGCAACTGAAGCAAGACGGATTGTGGAAAGAAGAGTGGGCTTCCGGAGCCGGGCATGAGTGGTTCGCAAAGACGGTCGATTTGCTCCGTCCGCGGATCCGCCTGCTGCCCGATTTTTCCACTTGGTCGCGCGCGTTCTTCAGCGACGACTTTGACATTGATCCAGCCGCCAAAGCGAAATTCTGGAAAGATGAAAGAGTGCCGGAGTTACTGGCGAAACTCGCCGACACGCTAGCCGCGCTGCCCGAGTGGAACCACGACGCCTGCGATCACGCCGCGCGGAAAGTAGCGGAAGAGGGCGGCGTAAAGGCAGGTTTGCTGATCAACGCCACGCGCGTGGCCATCGTCGGCCAAGCCGTCGCTCCGCCTCTGTTCGACACCATGGTCGTTCTGGGCCAGGAGCGCGTGGTGCGCAGGCTGCGCGCCGCGCTCAATCAGTTCCCGAAGTGAGATTGTAGGTACGTTGGAAATCGTCAGGTCGCTTTGTGCTCGTCCCTTTCGAGACGCTGTCATCCTGAGACGATCCGATGAGGATCGCCGAAGGATCGCAACCTCAAACGTTCCTTCGATGTATGAATTGATGACACCCTAATCTTTTTGAGCAACAGGCAAGCCACGCTCATGTGTGCAATTCATTTTGCCGACGGCTTTGCTGGCGCCTCGCGGCTCATTTCTTTCTTAAACGTCTTGTGAAACACAGTGGCGGCAAACACCGGCTCGTCACGCGTTCCGGTGATACTGATGGGAATGACGGTTCCCGCACCATCTTTCTTGAACAACGGATCGAGTGGCTTCACCAGCACCGACTTCACTCCGGTCATGCGTTTGCGATAGCGAGGCTTGCAGCCGCAACTGTCCTTTGAAATCAAGTTCGCCTTCGCGAATTTTGTAGCTGCCATCGAGGACAATCGTGGCGCCCTCCACGCTGAAGTTCAATCCCTTAAACGCAATCACCCCGTTTTCCAGGTGAAAGTGTCCCTTAAGGTCAGAGAGCGCGCTTCCCGCCTCTTCGTTTTTTGGCTCGCCAAGGCCGTGACGGCTCAGCGATGCAAGTTTCTGCCGCACCTCGGAGCTGGCGAAGCTGGCGTTGTCCGCATCGAAATCGCCGTCGAGCAGCATCTTGTCGATGGTCTTTTCCTTGCCGGGGGGAATCACAAGCTTGGCCTTAATCTTGATGGGCCCGCTCATGGGGGGCTTCGCGGATTTCACCGCGAGAGCCAGCACATCCTCCAGTCGCGCCTTCGCTGCGTTCACGTCCAGGGTGATCAAGTGGCCCTGCTTGCTGGGAACACGCACCACGCTGCCATTGGAAATAATCACGGAACGCCCCAGCGTGGCCGTCACTGGATGGAGATACGTATCGCCGTCGGTGCCATCCACCGTGGCATCGAATTCCGTGTGCAGCGGCACGGCACGGCCCACGGGATCAAGCGCAAAATCCGGCGTGTCCGTTTCTCCTTGCGTGTGAATGCTGTTGAGCTGGCCGTCGTATTTGCCAGTCGACGACAGAATGCCTTTGATGCCCGGGAACGGTCCGAGATCCGCATTCGTGAACGCGTATTTGCCTGACACCGCGGAATCGCCGGGCTCCTCGGCATCCCACGGGCCGAACTTCCCGACCGTGACGATATTGCCTTTGGGCTTGGCATTGGTGAGATTGCCGTGAAAATCGAAAGGCTGACCGGCACCAACACTGGTGAGCACTAGACCGTGAATATCAAAATCCAGCGGCTCCTTTCCCGGATTCCTGGAAAGAATCAGAAGCAACGTGTCGTTGCACTCGATGCGATCCACAACCACTTGTTGGGGGAGCTGGCGCGGCGGATTGCTGGGCTTCTCGGCGTCAGACTTTTTTTCGCGCGGAGGAATCGTAATCACCATGTTCCGCACAATCACGTTGGAGATGTGGTGCCGCGACTGAAGCAGGCTGAGCAGGCCTAGATCGAACGAGAATTCCTTCACCTGGAACATCGGCGGTACGTCCAGCCGGTTGTGGAAATGTATGATGAGGCCCGTGCCCTTCACCGTTACGATGGGCAGAACACGCACCTTCAGCGATTCCAGTTCCACCGCGCTCTCAAAGCGGCGCGAAAGTTCCGTCACCACCCAGGCGCGGGTGGTTTCGTCGATGTCGCGCGCGCGCCAATAAATGAGTAACGCCAGGGAAGCCAATACAACGCCAAGAATCGCCAGGACAATCGGCCATCGCCGCCGGGAGCGAACCTGCGCGGTCACGTGAATTCCATTCTGGGCGGAGGAGATTCTACAGTTCTATTTGCGCGGTGAAAATACTTCCGGATGCGCGGGACGCGCCGCGCTGGGAGTTGCGGCTACGTTCAACGGCACATCCAAATTCAAGGTAACCGGCGGCAGGCAAATTTCCGCGCTGCAGGCCTGATAGCGCAGCTTCATCGGCAGGTGCTGCGTGCCGGCCGGCGCTTCCGAGAGCGCTGTAACCGGAACGAACAGCGTCACCGAATCGGTGTACACATTCAGCGGCTTGTTTTTCGAAAACGAGAATGTTTGCAGCGTGCCCTTGGGGTAGACAACCTCGCCGGCCTTGAACCCCGCGGGAACATCCGCGCGCAGATCTGTGCGGATCAGATAATCTTCCGTCACTTCGCGCGCGTTCACATGAAAGCCGGGGCGAATCTTCATGATGACTGCCACCTGAAACGCTGCACCGCGCGCCACAGGATCGAACGAGACGTACGCCGTGGGCGCAACTACATCCTTGCCCGATGGCGGCGCCTGCGCCGCAACCCCAGACGTGAAATTAGCCACACCGGCGACACCGAGTAAAAGCGTGGCGAGAGAACGTTTCACGCAATCACCTTCGTGCCCAGCTGCTCGGAAATCACCCGGCTCATCACTGCAAACAAATCTTCGCCGGTCTTGTCCAGGATGAACGCATTGCGCGCGTCAGACCACGCCAGTTTGAAGCTGGTAGAAAGCGCGGAAACCCAGATTTCGCGGATCGGTGTGTTTGGCGACACCACAAACTTCGCGGGCTCCGGCTCTTCGAAGATCACTTCCAGCTTGCCGCTTTCTCCCTCTACGTCGAAGCCGTGTTCGTCGCCCAGGCGCAACAACCGCTTCTTCAATTCTTCAAACAGCGCGTCGGCCTTCTTTTGAAAGTCGTGTTCAGAGAGCATTCTGGTGAGCCTTGTCTATAGCTGATCTTCAATCGCTTTAGCGATTTCGTCGTAGCTCCTGAGTCCCTGAATTTTCATCACTTGCTTGCCATCGCGCGAAATCAGGAAGCTGGTTGGATAGCCGAGAATGCCGCCGAATTTTTCGCCGGCCTCGTCATCGCCCAGCAAAATAGGATAGTCCATCGGAAGTTGCTTGCCATTTACGTCGAAGCGTTCTTTCTCGATGAAGGGCGCGACAACCGATTTGCCCTCTTCGTCCATGGCTACACCAACAACAGTGAAACCCCGCGATGCATATTTTGCCTGCAAGTCGATCAGCCATGGGATCTCCACACGGCATGGATCGCACCACGTCGCCCAGAAATTCAGCAGCACCACCTGGCCCTTATAGTCGGCCAGCGATACCTCTTTGCCGTTCAGGTCCTTCAGCCTGATCTCTGGCGCGGGCTTCTCCTGGGCATCCGCGCGCAACGCCACTTTATGGTTGGTAGAAAGACGCGTGGCGCGATCGGCATAAACGGTAACGCCGATCAGCGCCGCAACAGTGAGAACAATGATTGCAATTTTTTTCATCGAAGCTTACCCATATCCGGAAAATTTCCTTACAGATTGAAACGATTCAGAAATGTCAGTTTACCCGTCAACCACGTCAGCCGGTTAAAGAACACCAGCCCACCGACGAACAGCAAGAGCACGCCGCTAACCAGCTCCACGGCGTGCAGGTACTTGCGGAAGTTCTTGTAGAAACGCAGGAACTGGCCTAGTCCCAGCGCGGTCAGCAGAAAGGGAACCGCAAGCCCCGCGGAATACACGGCCAGCAGCAGCACGCCACGCGCCACCGTATCACTGGCGGCGGCCAGGGCCAGCACGGTGCCCAAAATCGGCCCAATGCACGGCGTCCACCCAAAGGCAAAGGCGAACCCAAGAAAGAAGCCGCTGACGGCTCCCGGCTTGGTGTCCTGGCTGCGCAGCCGAACATCCTGATTGAGCCAGCGGGCGAGTTTCGGGCCAAAGAAACCGATCAGCGACAGCGAAAAGAAATGACTGGCTCCGAGTCCCAGGAACAACGGCCCGTGATGTACCAGTGCCGCGATGCCCAGCGCTACAAGCACGACGCCGATAATGATGCCCGCTCGCACATTCATCTTGATCAGCCCGCCCAGCAGATGCAGGCCAAACAAAAGGATCAGCGCTCCGGCAATTGGGGCAAGCAAAGAACGATTTTGATTCAGGAAGCCGCCAACCGCGCTGGCCGATGCGCCTAGTCCGACGAACACCACGGAGAACCCGATGACGAACGCGATCGCCGACGCGAACAGATTGGATTTGGGCTGTTCACCCTGGCGAAGCTGTTCCACCCCGATCCCCGAAAGCATCGAGACGTACCCGGGCACAAGTGGAAGCACGCACGGAGAGAGGAACGAGATGAGCCCCGCAAGAAAAGCTCCTGCGAGGGGGACATCCGCCACGACGTTTCTTTGCAAAGCTAGTGCGAGCATTTGAGAGTTTCCCGGACGGGCAAATCAGCCATCCCCTAAGCTCCATTCTCGCATAAAACGAGCGTGGTCTGAGCAGGTTGGTCCTTGCCCTCCTGCTCTGATCGTTCTGCGCCACCAGAAGTTACAGAGGGCGCGAAATCTGCTTAGACGCGAACGACACAAGAACGCTCGCGGCAACACAAAGGTGACAACTGAGGTGTCTGGCTTGCGGCGTTTCCTCGCCCGCCAAATTTTCAAGCCGCTAACTCGCTATAAATAGAAAGCTTATTCCCACTCCAAATGGCATGGCCCTTGCCCTTCTACCGCCAGCAACAGACCCGGAAGGTGCCATGATCTGGACGCCAAACAAAGTGACGCTTCTGCGCGTAATCGTGGCCTTCACCGCTGTCGGCCTGTTTGGACGTGGCGCTTGGCTGAACCTGCTGGCCGTGGCCTTGACGGTGGCGGCGATCGCCTTGGATGCCCTTGACGGCCACCTCGCCCGCAGCAAAAAAATGGCTACTCCCGTCGGCGCTCAGATCGACATCCTGGGCGACCGCATCATCGAGAACATGTATTTCACCTACTTCGCGGTTGTGGGCATGGTCTCGCTTTGGCTTCCCATGCTGTTTTTCGCTCGTGGCGCGGCAACGGATTTCTTGCGCGGGCTGGCGCTGAAGGCTGGGCATTCCGGCTGGGGCGCCAACGCCACGCTACAGACCTGGTGGGGACGCGCGCTGGTGGCATCGCGGTGGAGTCGCGGCACCTACGCGGCGCTGAAGTGCATCTGCTTCTGCTACCTGGGTTTGGAACTGGCCTTGACACGCGGCCCGGTGGCGCTGCTCGGCCCGCTGACGGTTGATGCGCACGCGGCGATTCGCGCCGGCGCTCAGACTCTCGCCTGGTTGACGGCTCTCTTTTGCGTGCTTCGCGGTCTGCCGGTTTTCCTGGAAGGCGCGAAATTCCTGTCCGCAGCTTTGGCCAGCAAGACTTCCCGGAAACCGGCGCGAGGAGAAGCCGCATGATCGCCACGGACTTGCCCGTGAACGCCATCGCGGCGTTCTTCGATATCGACGGCACACTGATGCCCGAGCCTTCCTTGGAGAAAAGACTCTTCTCTGGCCTGCGTCACAGCGGAGCGATTCCTGCGTGGAATTACTTGGCGTGGTTCGCTGAGTTGATTCAGTTGCTGCCGCAGGGCATCGCTGCCGTGCGCGGCGCCAACAAGCGTTACTTGCAGGGCATCAGCGCGGACCGAGTATTCGAATTGATGGGCACCATTTCGTTCTACGAAGAAGCCGTCGAGCGAGTTGCCTGCCACGCCCGGCAAGGCCACACCATCGTCCTGCTCAGCGGAACGTTGGAAGTCCTGGCGCAAATCGCGGCCACCGCGCTGGAGTGCGAACTGGAAGCGCTTGGCTTGCAAACCAGTGTGCTGATTCGCGCTACGCGCCTGGTGGAAGTGCGCGGACGCTGGACCGGACGCGTGGCCGACCGAGCCATGCAGGGCGAAGAAAAATCCCGCGCGATTAAACAACTGGTGTTGAAAAAACGTATGGATTCCGCGCAGTGCTATGCCTACGGCAATTCCCTGATGGATCGCGCCATGCTCGCGGCCGTCGGACGCCCCCAAGTGGTGAATCCCGGCAGAGACCTCGCCGCGCTCGCGAATCGCTGCGACTGGCCCATTTGGCACTGGCACCACCGGAAGACTATGATTTCCCCGGGCTTCTCCCGTGTGGAAACGAAAATCCAACGTACGGAGAGCCACGCATGAACGGCAGAGAAGCTCGGCAATTTAGCAAAGAGATGGCATCGCCATGGCTGGCGCCGGGGCGAATGGGAGAGGAAATCGCGTTGCCAACCGGCGGTGACTTCAGTTTCGCGCGAATCAAAGAAGCAATGCGAGAGCAGCTGGCGGCCGCGTGGGCGGCATGCGGCGCGTTTGAACGCATGGCCTTCACGTACCTAACGGTGTCGAGTTTCTTGATTGTGCTGTTCGCGCGCAATCTTCAGCATCCACTTCGCTTGTTGGCGGTTCGCGCATTCGTCGTCGTTGTTATTCTGGCGCTCTGCCGGGTCTGGGCGCCCTCGGCAGCACGCGCGGCGGTCGATGGCCTAACGTTTTCCAGCCGCTGGTGGCGCTTTTGGCGCCACTGGTATCCTCACTTGTTTTTTCTGTTTTGCTTTGAAGAGCTCGCGCAGCTCATGACGCTCTTCACGCCGCATTGGCAAGACGCGAAGCTGCTGGCCTTCGATCATTGGCTGACGGGTGTGCAACCCACCATCTGGCTGGAGCAATTTGCGACTCCCGGCCGCAACGAATTCATACAGCTCGCCTATCTCACCTATTTCACGTACCTGCTGATTCTCGGCGGCATTCTGTATTTCCAGAAAGACTGGCGGGCCTACTGGTCGGTGATGACCTACTCCATGGTGGGCTATTCCATCGGCTACATGATCGCGATGTTTTTCCCCGTGGAGAGCCCGTGGTTTTCGCTCGCCGGTTCCTGGAGGGCGCCGCTCGAAGGCGGTCCGATTACCGCCACCATCAATTTCATTGAGCACTATGGACGCGTGCGCGGCGCAGCCTTCCCTTCAGAACACGTTGCGGGATCGATTGCCGTGCTGTGGGGAGCGTGGAAATTCCGTCGCTGGTTATTCTGGGTGATGCTGCCTTGTGTGTTCCTGATGTGTTTGTCGACCATCTGGGGCCGCTACCACTATATCGCCGACATTTTCGCCGGGATCATTACCGGTACACTCGGCTATTTCATCGGAGACTGGGTAATGCGCCGCCCGCGCGCCGTGCCGATGCCTGCCCAAGCGCTTGCGCGAACCTCGAACCAATCTTCCGTGAGAAAAATGTAGCATTGTCATCCTGAGGCGATCCGACGAGAATCGCCGAAGGATCACAACGCGAGAATCCTGCAACGAGTGCCACCCAAGAGGTGTGTGATTAATCCAGAGAATCCAACGCAGGCTGCGCTCCGAGCGGGCAGGCGCGTTCAAAATTGTACGCCAATTCTAGTAGCAGCAACTCATCCGTCACCGCGCCAACGAATTGCAGTCCTACGGGGAGGCCATTCTCCGTGAGCCCGCAAGGCACCGAAATGGCCGGAACCCCGGCGAGATTCGCAGGCCGATTCAATCGCAGCAGCAGCGCGCGCGTTGGGTGACTGCTGCCTTTGATTGCGACGGACTCTTCGCCCACGCGCGTTGCGGTGATTGGCGTAGTGGGAAGCACCAGCGCGTCGAGCTCTTCTTCCTCCAAAATCACGTGGAACGCCGCAATAAACTGATCGCGCAATTCCAAAGCCTGCAGGTACGCGACCGCAGGAACTTTCGCGCCCATCTCCAATCGCTTTCTAACGTCTTCGTCGTATTCTTCCGCGTGCGCTGGATACCAGCCGGCGTGTTGGTGATAGTGCGTCGCTTCGGCCCAGGCAATTTGATTGCCCGCATCCTCGGTTTCCGGCAGCAGCGGAAGGAAAACTTCTTTCAGGCGCGCGCCACCCTTCTGCAGAGTGCGGAGAGCTGTCTGGAAAGCGCGTTCCACCTCAGGGCTCAACACATCCAGAAAAAATTCCTTCGGCACGCCTAGCCGGGGGCGACGCGAGCGCGAAGATGGAACCCGCCCCAAACGGAGGCGCCGCTCGCCTTTTCCACGTACGCCAATCGCCTCCAGCAGCAAGGCTGCATCCTCGGCGCTTCTTGCCAGCGGGCCAACAAAATCCAGCGTCGGCGAGAGCGGCACCACGTCGTCTGTACTCACGCGGCCAAGGCCTGGCTTCAGCCCAACCACTCCGCAAAGTGAAGAAGGTATGCGAATGGAGCCGCCCGTGTCTGTTCCGATGCTACCGTAGCAAAGCCCTGCCGCAAGCGCAGCAGCAGATCCGCCGCTCGACCCACCCGCAATTCGCGAAAGGTCCCAGGGATTTTTCACCGCGCCGTAATGCCGGTTATTGCTGGTGGTGCCGTACGCGAACTCGTGCATATTCGTCTTGCCCAGCAGTACCGCGCCCGCTTCTTTCAATGCGGTGACGACAGGCGCGTCGTTCAGCGGCACGAAGTCCCGAAGCACACGCGATCCGGCGGTGGTGCGCACCTCGGCGGTATAAATGTTGTCCTTCAGAGAAATTGGGATCCCGTGAAGCGGTCCGCGG
The DNA here is from genome assembly GCA_963792145.1 of Candidatus Acidiferrales bacterium. GTDB lineage: Bacteria > Acidobacteriota > Terriglobia > Acidiferrales > UBA7541 > Acidiferrum. The sequence goes on along the minus strand of CAWBVH010000025.1, from coordinate 132,988 downwards.
TCGCGGCGCGACTTGTGCCCTTGTTTGCTCACAAGTTCAGATTCCGCCCGCTTGGCCTGCTGAAGCGCCAGTTCCTCGCTGACCGTAATGAAAGCATTTAAGTGCGCATTCAGTTTCTTGATGCGTTCCAGCAGAAAGCGCGTGAGCTCCACAGGAGAAAGTTTTCGTTGGCGGTACAGCCGTCCAATTTCTGGAATCGAAGCGAAGGCAAATACCGATTCGGTGGCCATCAAAAGACCTTGTCCAAGCGGCGCAGATTTCCAAAAGTACCGATGTTGGCGACGACGAACGCAACGCGAAACTGATTTTCTGTGCGCACCACTCCCAGATCGACGCGGCGGTATTCCACGGCAAGTCCACAGCATCCGCCATTGTAATTCAACATCACGAACTGATTCTGCAGCGTGGAATTCAGGATATCGTAGCTAATTCCGGTAGCGACATTGAAGCCTTGGCGCGTGAGGCCGCCGTAGCCGATGATGGCGCGAATCTGGTTGGAGGGGGGCTCGACGATTGGATCGCCCTGCAACCGGAAGTCCGCCACGGTCACGTAAAACTCTCTGTAAGGCTTAATTTTCAGCAGCGTCCCAATGGTCGTTACTTTGTGCAGTTGCGTGTCGTAAATCAAGATTTGCTCGGCATCAAACTTGCCTCCCGGCGTTAGCGTGACGTCGCTGATGATGGGCGACCAGTTGCGCGGTGTCGACGCAAACGCAAACGCGGTGATTGAGTCGAGCGCCTGAAAGACGTTGCGTTGTCCGGTAATCAGTGCGCCGCCGAACGTCGGATCGAAATAGTGCTTCTGAACGAGTCTCCAGGTCAGAAAATCAACCGGTTGTTCGTTCGCGTGTTTCACCCACAGCCGCTGCGTAATGCCGTACTCGATTTCGTTGGTGTTGGTCAGCGTAGCATCGCTGTCATAGCGGATGAACTGCGCGAAGTTATTCACCCCGGTTACATACCGGTAGGTAACGTAGGGCTCGATGGTGTGCTTGTAGCGATGCCTGGTTTGCGGGCGCTCGAAGTAGCGTTCCAGCGTCGGAGGACTCAGCTCCACTGCAAACTCGCCGGTATTCCGCAATATGGAATTGCTGGTCAGGATGTCATTGGCGTTTACCGAGTCGCCGTAATAGGTGGTGCGAAACGTTGCGGAACTGGTGACGCCCAGCCAGTTCCCAAGGTGTAGAGGCAAAGTAACCCGCGGCGCGAATTCCACGCGCGGAACAAAATTGGGCGTGTTGATGAATTCATCGTCGCGGTGCAGTGCCCCGGCGTAGGAAGTGAACGAAAAATAGAATGGCAAGTTGCTCCACGGAGCCTGCTCCACGGAGTTGAAACGCGCTTCCGGCGCGCTGCGCAACACCACGCTGTTTGCCGGGCTGAGTTCCAGGAAGCTGCGGTCGTTCAAGGTCGCGATGTTTAGGCTGTAGCCGTGAAAATTGTTGGTCAGAAAAACCGAGCTGCGGATATCGGAACTGATGGTTTCTTCATACGTGTCGCCGAACGCCAGTCGGAACGTCATCGACGACAGTTGATTCAGATCGGTAACAAAGCGCCAGCCGCGGTTCCACAGCGATTGCACCTCCAGTTGTTGCTGGTAGCCCCCTTGATTCTCGCGGTCCTGTACTCCGAAATAGGTGTATCGAATGGAGGTGTTCTCGAAGGGCCGCGCACGAAATCCCACGCGTTCGCTAGGTCCGCGCCGGCTGAAGTATTCGAAACCGGTGGTTAAGTCCATCCAGGAAGTAGGCGCCCAATAGAAGGCGTCGCCGATCGTGAAACCCTTGGTGGTGCTGTTGCCCACGACGGGAATCAGAAATCCAGTTTGGCGTACGCGTTCGCCGGCCGGCGTCGTGGCATAGGGCAGCCAGAGAAGGGGAACGCGATACAGCCGGAAATTGGAATTGATCAGTGCCACGCTTTTTTGGAGTGTGATTTTGGCTTCTGGCGCGTAAAACTGCCAGGTCGGATGCTGCGGATCGCAAATTGTGAACCAGGAGTGGCGCACGAAATAGACCTCAGCGGACATGCGCTCCACTTCCTTGGCCTCAAAATACACGGGGTTTTCGGTGATCAGCAGCGTCGGGTTCGGATGGCGTTCCAGTTTCACGTTGCCGTGAACATTGTGGAACGTGCCGTGGCCCGTCTGAATGTTCAGCTGCGCGTCATCTCCTTCCAGGTGTTGATTCTCAAAATCGAATTGCACGTGCCCGCGCGCCAGCGCTTCGTACGTTGCATTGTTGTACTCCACGTGGTCCGCTTGCAGACGCATTTCGCCGTAGTGAATGTCCACGTCGTCGTCCGCCAGGTAAACATCGCCTTGGCGCCGTTGCGGCCCTTTGGCCGTAATCTCGGCGATGCCCCCCGATGGCGCCTTGGGCAGGTTAATCTGCTGCGCGCCGCATTCCCCTGCGCCCAGCAGCGACAGCAACAAGGCCCCGAAGATCCTTTGGATTTTGCAGCGGGCGGAATTGGAATCAGTTCTGTTCACGCGGCGTTTGGGCTCGATGGGATGAAGGGTTAGCCTAGCATGCGCACCGCAGGATTTGTAGCCAACATCGAGGCCTGGCAAACAATAGATGCACAAATACGCCTTAAAGAAGTATCATGCGCAATTTCGTGGGAGAGAATCGCATGAAAATCGGGAATTTGTTGTGCAGGAATAGCCGGTTCGTCGCTGTCGCGTGTTTCGCGGCGGTTTTCGCGGCTCGCGGCGACACTCCCGCGCCGCCTGCGAACGACAAGTTCAAAGGACTGGAATTTCGCGAACTCGGGCCCGCGGTCATGGGCGGACGCATCGACGATTTCGCCGTAGTCGAGGGCAATTCCAACATCGTTTATGTGGGCGTGGCTTCCGGCGGAGTGTGGAAGACCACGAACAACGGCACAACCTGGGAGCCGGTCTTCGACAAGCAAGGTGTCTCGACCATCGGTGACATCGCCATCGCTCCCTCGGATCCCTCCATCGTTTGGGTCGGCACCGGCGAACCCAACAATCGTCAGAGCTCCTCGTGGGGCGATGGCGTCTACAAATCCATGGATGCCGGCAAGACCTGGCAGAACGTGGGACTCGCCGCCACTCATCACATCGGCCGCATCGTGATCAATCCGCGAAATCCCAACGTGGTCTATGTCGCCGCCCTCGGCCACTTGTGGGGACCGAATCCCGAACGCGGCGTGTACAAGACTTCCGACGGTGGCAAAACCTGGTCGCAGGTCTTGAAAATTAATGACGACACCGGCGTGAGTGACATCGCCATGGACCCGCAGAGTCCCGACACGCTTTACGCCGCTGCCTATCAACGCAGGCGCACCGTCTTCGGTTTCAATGGAGGCGGCCCCGATGGTGCCATCTACAAAACCGTGGACGGCGGCGTCACCTGGAAAAAACTTGTGAAGGGCCTGCCGTATGAGAACGGCGGTGATACTGGCCGCATTGGGCTGGACATTTATCGCAAGAATCCCAGCATCGTCTACGCACTGGTGCAGCACGAGAAGGGCGGCATTTTCCGCAGCGACGACATGGGCGAAACCTGGAAAAAGATGGGCGACACGGATCCCCGCCCTTCCTATTACAGCCAGGTGCGCATCGATCCGAACAATGACTTGCGCATCTGGGCCTTGGGCGCTGCAATGTATTTTTCCGAAGATGGCGGAAAAACCTTTGCCACCGATCGCGTCAAAAAAATCCACGGAGACTTCCACGCGCTCTGGATCGACCCTGCGGATTCCAACCATGTGCTGGCCGGAAGCGATGGCGGAATTCACTGGAGCTACGACAACGGCAAAAGCTGGGATTTTGTGAACACCATTGCCATTGGACAGTTTTACGAAATCGGTTTAGACAACGACCGGCCGTATCACGTCTGCGGCGGCTTGCAGGACAACGGAAGCTGGTGCGGCCCGATTCGTTCACTCACCACCGACGGGATCGCCAACGAAGACTGGGTGCTCATTCATGGCGGCGATGGATTTTACGCCCAACCGGATCCCGTGGAGCCCTGGATTGTTTACACCGAATCACAGGATGGCGATTTGGCCCGCCGCGATATCCGCACCGGCCAGGAACGCTCTATCGAACCTCAGGCAAAACTCAATGAGCCGCACTACCGCTTCAATTGGAATTCTCCTGTCGCCATTTCCGCCCACAACCATCAGACCATCTATTACGGTGGCAACTATCTATTTAAGTCCACCAATCGCGGCGATTCCTGGGTCCGCCTCGGGAATGAACTGACTTCCTCTACCGACCGAAACAAGTTGCCGGTCTTCGGCAAGGTGCCGGATAAATCCACACTGTCTCGCCATGATGGCGTTGAGGAATATCCCACCATCACCACCATCAGTGAATCGCCGCTCACCGAAAATGTTCTGTGGGTCGGAACGGATGACGGGAATCTGCAGGTCAGCCGCGACGCCGGCAAGAACTGGAAGAATGTGGCGTCGCGCGTTCCCGCACTGCCCAAAGGAACCTACGTCAGTCGCGTCGTGGCTTCCAGATATGCGGAAGGCACCGCATATGCCACGTTCGACGGCCACCGCACCGACGATTATTCCATTTACATTTTTCTGACCACTGACTACGGCGAAACCTGGAAATCCCTTCGCGACGGAATTCCCGACGCCGCGGGTAGTGTTCACGTCATCCGCGAGCATCCCGCAAACGCCAATTTGCTATTTGCGGGAATGGAATTTGGCCTGTGGATATCGCAGGATCGCGGTGCCACCTGGTCACAGTTGAAAAACAACTTTCCCACCGTGCCCGTCGATGATATTCAAATTCACGCCCGCGAAAACGATTTGGTGCTCGCCACCCATGGAAGGTCGATTTGGGTTCTCGACGATCATGACTCCCCTCGAAAAAATGGACGCGAGCCTCGCGAACCTCCGGAATTACCTTTTTCGCTCCACGGACAGCCACGTTGTGGTTTCTCCGCACGCGCCGCTGGAGTTCTGGGCAAAAATTCTTCACAGCAAAAAATCCGCCGTACGGCGCCTTGATCACCTACTACATGCAAACCGCGATTCCGCCGGAAGTTAAGAAGACCGACAAAGACGCCGACAAGGACAAAGACAAAAAGAAGCCACCCGCGGAGGAAGACAAATCCAAAAAAGAAGCCCCGGAAAAAAAGGAAGGCCCCGCGAGGATCACCGTGTTCGACAAAGACAATAAACTGATCCGCCAGTTTGATGGGCCCGGCACCGCGGGCTTCGATCGCGCGGCCTGGGACTTGCGCTACGATCCCGCGTCAGAGCCGACTGCGGAGCAGAAGGAAGCCATGGCTGCGGGTTATTACGAAGGTCCGCGCGGGCCTCGGGTCGATCCCGGCGAGTACACCATAAAGATCAAAACGCCTGAGAAAGAAGTGTCGCAAAAGGTCACCGTGGAAGAGGATCCCCGGATCACTCTATCCGCCTCCGATCGAGTGGCGCGCCGTGCGGCCCTCGATGACCTTTACGCCATGGCCAAAACCTCTTCCGCAGACCGCAAGAAGATTCTGGCGCTCCAGGCTGCGCTGAAAGCCGCGCAAGCACAGTGGAAGCATGAAGCCGAGCAGAAAAATGGCGTCAAGATTCCCGAAAATATTCAAACGCAGGCAGAGGACCTGCTAAAGAAGGTGAACGACCTCGCAAAGAAATATCACCGCGAACGCGAAGGACTGGGGAACGCCGGCCCTCCCTTCGAATGGCTTCCGGCGCCCTTGCCCAGCCAGGTGCAGGGCTTGATGGAGGACATCGACGATTTCGCGGCGGCTCCCGGCCAGCAACAGACCGAGAAAATTGCGGAATTGAAGCCGCAGGTCAGCGATGCTTCGGCACAGGTGAAAAAACTATTAGAAGAAGAGTTGCCCGCGCTGAACAAAAAGATGAATGAAGCCGGCGTGCCGCACATCGTCCCGAATCTCGACGGTGGCGATGCCGCGGACGGCGACGACTTGGAAGAGTCCGAGGGTTAGACTGCGTTTGAAACGACTGGGAAGAGACGCGCGTCTAAGGGGAAAGATTGCTTGGCATCGCGCCAACGGCGCTATTCGTTCGGTCGGGTTTCAGATCCACCTATTGGGATGACAGAAAGGAAGATTGCATGAGCGCCATTCGCTCGAAGTGGTTGCTGTATGCCGTGTGGGGTGTGCTCCTTGCGTTGATTTGCAGCGGTGCTGCCTTGGCATCTGTGCCGGCCTTGGCCCAGGATCCGAAGAACGAGAAGAAGGACGACAAAAAGGATCAAAAGAAAGACGAAAAGAAAACCCTCGAGCTCAAGCCAGAGCGCAAGATCGAATTCTCCACCGATGAAGGCACCTGGTTGTCTCTCGACATCTCTCCCGATGGCCGCACCATCGTCTTCGAACTTCTCGGCGATATCTACACCCTCCCTGTCGAAGGCGGCCAGGCCAAGCTGATTTCCGGCGGAATGCCATTCGATAGCCAGCCGCGCTTTTCCCCCGACGGAAAATGGATCGCCTTTCTTTCTGACCGCGATGGCGGCGAAAACGTCTGGATCATGAAACCGGACGGCAGCGATCCCAAGCAGCTTTCCAAAGAGACTTGGGCGGATTTCGCCTCGCCGTCATGGACGCCTGACAGCAGCTATGTGTTGGTCTCAAAAACTACGGAAGCCCTTTCCACTTATGAACTCTGGATGTATCACGTACAGGGAGGCTCCGGCGTTCAAATCACCAAGGCGAAAGCGGCGCCTAAGCAACCTCGCCGTGAACGCGCCAACGCCTTGGGTGTCGTGGCTTCTCCAGACGGTAAATATCTCTATTACGCGCGCCGAACCGGTTCGTTCGCCTACAACGCGCAGTTTCCCCTTTGGCAAATTGCACGCCGTGATCGCAAAACCGGTGACGAAGACATCCTCCTCGAACAGTTGCGCAGCAGTTTCCGCCCCGTGCTTTCGCCGGATGGAAAGCAGTTGTTGTACGTAACCCGCTACGAGACGGAAACCGGCTTGCGCCTGCGCAATCTGGAAACGGGAGAAGACCGCTGGGTGCGCTATCCCATCACGCGCGACGATCAGGAAGCCATTTTCTCGCGCGATCTTTTTCCCGGTTACGCGTTCTTCCCCGACGGCAAGGAAATTCTCTACAACCAGGACGGCAAGATCCGCCGCTTGAACCTCACCTCCGGGGCGGAAACCGTCGTTCCCTTTACCGCCAATGTGAAGTTGGATCTCGGCCCAAAGCTCGATTTTCCTCAACGCGTCGAGGAAGGTCCGGTGAAGGTTCGCTTGATTCAGGATCCTGTCGAATCGCCCGACGGCAAGCGCATGGCTTTTTCTGCCATGACTCATCTGTACCTGATGGACCTTCCCAACGGCAAACCTCGTCAACTGTTGAGCGACGAAACCCGCCAGTTCCAGCCCGCGTGGTCGCCCGATGGCAAGTGGCTTGCCTATGTCACCTGGTCGAATGCCGGCGGCCAGCTTTGGAAAGTTCCTGCAGGCGGCGGAACTCCCGTTCAACTCACCAGGACGCCGTCCCTTTATAGCAATCCGGTGTGGTCGCCGGACGGCACGCGAATTGTCCTGTTGCGCGGCAATGCCTACGATCGCGAACATTCGGAATTCGATGGTGGGCAAACTTCGAACGCCGACTTGATCTGGCTTCCATCGGAAGGCGGCGATGCCAAACTGATTTTGCCGGCGCGCGGAGCCGGTTCGCCGCACTTCACGCACGACAAAGATCGCATTTACGTCAACACGCCTCAGGGGCTTGTTTCTCTTCGCTACGACGGCACCGATCGGATCACCCATATGCAAGTGAAAGGTGCCGGCGATTACAGCGAAGAAGAACCCACCGCCGCCGATGATCTACGCGTAAGTCCAGACGGTCAATGGGTCTTGGCGCAAGTGATGAACCAGCTTTTCCTGGTGGCCATGCCGGTGGTCGGCGGAGAGGCGCCAACCATCGTCGTCACTTCTGGTGTGGTTCCCGTAAAGCGAATTTCCGATATTGGCGCCGACTATTTTCACTGGTCGGATGATGGCAAGACCATTTCCTGGGCCGTGGGCGCGAGTCTCTTTCGGCAACCGCTGAGCTCCATCTCCTTTGAAAAACCCAAGGACGAAAAAGATAAAGACAAGGAAGAGAAGAAACCCGCGGCAAGCAGTGACAGCGACAAGAAAGACGCCAGTCAGTCTGCGGCCAAGTCCGACGAAAAGAAGGAAGAGAAAAAAGAGGAGAAAAAGCCCAACGAACGCTCCAAGGACGTTCAGGAAATCCATGTCGCGCTCGAAGTTCATCGCGCAACTCCCAAGGGCACCATCGTTCTGCGCGGCGCAACGGTCATCACTATGAAAGACACGGAAGTGATCCCCGACGCCGACATCGTGATTGAAAACAACCGCATCAAGAGCATCGGAAAACGCGGCAGCGTTCCTGCTGGAGCTCGGGTGTTCGACGTTAAGGGCAAGACCATCGTGCCAGGTTTCGTCGATACCCACGCGCACTGGTTCGAGATTCGCCGCGGCATTCTCGACGTGCAAAACTGGTCGTTCCTCGCGAACGTCGCTTACGGTGTCACCTCCGGTCTGGATGTGCAGACCGGCACCAACGACATGTTCGCGTATCAGGACCTGGCCGACAGCGGAGAAATTATCGGGCTTCGCGCCTTCTCCACAGGGCCTGGTGTGTTTTCCAATAACGACTTCCAGTCTGTCGACGACGCAAAAGGCGTGCTCACCAAGTATCGCGATTACTACGGGACGCACAACATCAAGAGCTACATCGTCGGGAATCGCAAGCAGCGGCAGTTCATGGTGCAAGCGTCAAAGGAACTCGGCATGATGCCTACCACCGAGGGCGGCCTCGACCTCAAGCTCGATATGACCCACGTGATCGACGGCTTCCACGGAAATGAGCACACCCTGCCCATCGTTCCGCTCTATAAGGACGTGATCCAACTCTTCGCCCAATCCGGAATCGCGGAAACGCCCACGTTGATCGTCAGCTATGGCGGCCCGTGGGGCGAAAACTATTTCTACGAACACACCGAAGTGCACAATGATCCCAAGCTCAACCATTTCACGCCGCATTTCATTCTCGATCGCAAGAGCACTCGCCGCGCCTTTTGGGGACGCGAAGACGAATACGAATTCCCCAAACATGCTGCGCAGATGGCCAAGCTGGTCCGTGCTGGCGGGCTCGTCGGCGTGGGCAGTCACGGCCAACTGCAGGGCCTCGGTTATCACTGGGAAATGTGGATGCTGGCCAGCGGCGGCATGACTCCGATGGAAGTGCTGCGCTGCGCCACCGTGAATGGTTCAAAGATTGTTGGACGCCCGCAGGATATCGGCTCCCTCGAGCCTGGCAAGCTGGCGGATCTGGTGATCCTCGACAAGAACCCGCTCGTCGACATTCACAACACCAACACGATCCACTGGGTCATGAAAAACGGTGCCTTGTACGAAGGCGACACACTCAACCAGCTGTGGCCGGAACAGAAGAAGCTTGAAGCTCTATGGTTTTGGGATTTCGATAAGCCAAAGGCCGGCGAGCCTTTGCAGTACGGCGCCACCAACAAACCGTAGTCTCCGAAAGCGCCGCAGATGCGCTGCTTGGAGGCTGTGTGACTCGGGACGGCACGGCTTCACAGGCAGCGGAAAAACTCTCATTCTGTCATTCCGAACGGAGTCTGCGGAGTGAGGAATCTGCTTTTTCCTTGGCATTTTTGCGAAAAGCAGATCCTCGCTTCGCTCGGGATGACAACGGATTGTGATTTTTCCGCAAGCCGGTCAGTCGTACCGTAGGTACCCGCGCTGCAACCCGGCTTTAGCCGCTAGCTTAGCTCGTTCTCACGCAGACGCTTACTTCGTTTCTTTTACCTGCGCCGGCGCCTTCACATGGTTCGTCTGGTACCACTCAAAGGTGCGCCGCAGCCCTTCTTCGAACATCACCGCCGGCTCGTAACCAAGATCTTCCTTCGCTCTGCGGATGTCGGCAAGCGAATCGCGTATATCCCCTTCCCGCGGAGGATCATGCTTCGGTTCAATCTTTTTGCCGGAAATGCCCCGCAGGAGTTCCACTATTTTGTTCAGCGAAATCGCGAAGCCCGTTCCGACGTTGTACACGTTCCCGGACGCGCTGGGCGCCTCAAACGCCAGCAGGTTAGCCTGCACGGCATTTTCCACAAACGTAAAATCCCGCGTCTGTTCGCCGTCTCCATAAATCAACGGTTGCGTATCGTCCAGCACCGCCGCCGCGAATCGCGACAATACACCTGAGTACGGAGAACCGGGATCCTGCCGCGGCCCAAAAATATTGAAATACCGCAGCGAAACGTTTTCCAGCCCGTAGCAGCGCCCAAACGTCTGCCCGTACAGTTCCCCTACATATTTCGCCACTCCGTACGGCGAAATCGGAACCGGCTGCATCGACTCCGTCTTCGGCAAAGTGGGTGTCTCTCCATAGGCCGAGGAAGAAGCCGCGTACACCACGCGTTTCACTTTATTGTCGCGGGCCGCCACCAGCACGTTCAGCGTCCCATCCACGTTAATTCGATTCGTTTCGATGGGATCCTTCACCGAACGCGGCACCGAAGTCCTCGCGGCCAGATGAAGCACGTATTCCGCCTGGTGCATGGCTTTCTGCACCGCTTCCAGATCGGTGATCGAACCCTTCATGAAAGTGATTTTGCTGCGAACTTCCGCGAGGTTCTCTTCTTTGCCAGACGACAAATCATCGAGCACGACGACGCTATGCCCGCGCCGTACCAATTCATCCACAGTGTTCGAGCCGATGAATCCGGCGCCCCCCGTAACCAGGTAGCGCATTTCCGTCTCCTTCTGTCGCAAAACCTTTCTTATTGTACGATGGTAAGACGCTTTCTCGCGCAATGTTTCGCGGCGCGCAATGCGCATTGCACATGAGCAAGAAACGAATCGCTATCCTCTTTGTCGTGCTGCTACTGGCAGTTGCCAGTTTGTACTACGCGCACCGCCGCACGCTGCATCGCGGCGCGCCAACCGCGGAGACTTATCCCACTGCCGTACTCAACACCTCGCCATCTGCTGCAATTCCGGAGACTCCCGGCCACGAGAAGCCCGGGCGCGCCGCCGGCAGAAAGCGCCAAGGTGCATGTCCCAGCCGTGGAAGCCGGGCCGATTCTGCGCCCGGGCGAAACCTTGGAATATGCCGCCAACGTCACGAAGATCGACAGTACCGTGGCGACTCTGAAGATCCTCGTGAGAGACAAACGGGATCTGGCGGGGAGAAACGTCTGGCATCTTCAAGCCTTCGCCCACACGGAAAATCCCTATCGCATGATCTTCGAACTGGACGACCGCTTCGATTCCTACAGCGACCCTGTGGATCTCAGCAGCCATCAATACGAAATGCATCTTAGCGAGCGCGGCCAGAAGGTGGATTCCGTCGAGCGCCTCTATTCTTCGCCGAAGGATTTTGCCCCTGCCGGCATGATCGCCGCCCGTGTCCTTCCGGAAACGCGCGATCCGCTTGGTTTTTTGCACTATCTGCGCAATGTGGATTGGAACAAGACGCCCGAGGTGCGCTCCCCGGTTTATGATGGCCACAAACTCTACGATGTTCGCGCCGTGCTAAAGAGCAAGTCGCAACCCGCCAGCGTTCCTGCCGGCGATTTCAATACCACGAAAATCGAGATTCACGTCTTCGATAACGGCACCGAAATGAAGGATGCGCACTTTTTCCTGTATCTCGCCAACGACTCCCTGCGCATTCCCGTGCTCGTGGAGGCGGTTCTTCCCGTCGCCAGCGCGCGCGTCGAACTCACCAAGGCAAAATAGCCGCGCCGTTCGAAGGCTTGATTTTGTCCACTAGCAGGGAACGATTCTCTCGCGATTCCTCATCACCCGCCGTGTCGCATTGCGCGTGTCGACTACCAGCTTCGAGGAATCCACGATCTGCGCATAGTCGTAGCTGGAGTGATCCGTGGCGATAATCACCGCATCGTAAGTTCCCAACGTGGCCGGGCTCAGCGGCACCGACTTCATGTGCGAGTAGTCGTAATGCCGCATCTTGTGCAGCTGCGGAAAGTAAGGATCGTTGTAGTCAAAGGTGGCGCCGCGTTTCTGCGAGGATTTCCATGATCTTCAGCGTCGGAGACTCGCGCAGGTCGTCCACATCTTTCTTGTAGGCCACCCCAAGCACCAGAAGCTTCGATCCGTTCAGGCTTTTCTTGTGCTGGTTCAGCGCCTCGGCAATCGCGTCCACCACGTGGTACGGCATCGCGGTGTTCACTTCGCCCGCTAGTTCGATGAACCTGGTTGAAAAATCATACTCCCGCGCTTTCCACGACAAATAGAACGGGTCAACGGGAATGCAGTGGCCGCCCAGTCCGGGCCCCGGATAGAACGGCATGAACCCGAAGGGTTTCGATGAAGCCGCTTCGATCACTTCCCACACGTCCACGCCCATACGCTGGCAGAGCAGCTTCAGCTCGTTCACCAGCGCGATGTTCACGCAGCGAAAAATGTTCTCCAGAAGTTTGGCCATTTCCGCCGCTCGCGTGGAGCTGACCGGGATAACCTTGGCCACCACTTGCGCATACAGCGCCTGCGCCGCGCGCCCGCTTGGCGGATTCACGCCGCCCACGACTTTGGGAATCTGCGCCAGTCCATACTGTTTGTTGCCGGGATCTTCGCGCTCCGGAGAAAACGCCAGGAAAAAATCCCCCGGAACATTTTCATTGGTCAGGCCCGAGGCAATGGGGCAACGCAAGCCGCTTTTTTCCAGAATCGGCAGAACCAGTTCTTCCGTCGTTCCCGGATAGGTCGTCGACTCCAGCACCACCAACTGTCCCTTTTGTAGGTGCGGCTGGATCGACTTCGCCGTCTTTTCCACGTAACTCAGATCCGGCTCGCGGTATTCGTTCAGCGGCGTGGGAACGCAAATGATGATCGCGTCCGCTTCGGCGAGCCTCGAGAAATCGTCGGTCGCTCCAAAATGCCGGCTGTTCACATATTGCTGAATTTTGTTTTGCTGAATGTGCTCGATATAGGATTTCCCTGAATTCAACATCCTGATTTTTTCCGCGTCGGTATCGAAACCGGTCACGCGATGCCCGGCCTCGGCAAATCTCAGCGCCAGCGGAAGCCCCACATAACCGCACCCGATAATTCCCACTTTCAACTGGCTGCTTTTGAAGAACTCTGGTTTTCGTTCGGTAGCCATGAGATGCAAAGCGCTCCTCTGGATTGTGCACCGCTCTTGCGCAGGCCTAAGGCCCGAGGGACAAACGACATAGTCATCATATCAGTTTCTTTTGCCCGCCCAGAAACCATCCGCCGATTGTTTCCGAAATGTTCACTGATGCGCATGCCGCTGCCAGAAGCAAGTTGCTATTCCTGCGCGCTGCGCATCAAGATAGCCGTCGTGCGGCCCTTCTTCTTTCCGAACGGGATTGGCGCTCTCCCAACATGTTGATTTTTACGATCTTGGCCCTCGGCCTGGTTGTCGGCACCCTGGTTGGTCTTTTGGGGATTGGCGGCGGCGTTGTGCTGGTGCCCGCCATGGTTTACCTCCTTCACTACGACCAGCACCTGGCCCAGGGCACTTCTCTTTTCATCCTTCTCCCTCCTATCGGCCTGGGGGCGCTGCGTGGCTATTGGAAAAATGGCCAGGTGGACCTGCGCGCCGGAATCTATTGCGCGATTGGCTTCCTGCTCGGTGGTTACGTCGGCGGACGCATCGCGGTGCCCATGAATTCGCGCGATCTGCAGGGCATCTTTGGATTCTTTCTGATGCTCTCCGCGGTTTTGCTTTGGCGCAAGACCAGTCCCAGCGCAGACCCTGCCGCCGCGGTTTCTCAAAAGGCCAGCGGTACGAATCTGGCGCGCACTGTGGGCATCCTCTTCGTGGCCGCATTCTGTGGTGTTGCCGCGGGCATGGTCGGAATCGGCGGCGGCGTTTTGCTTGTCCCGTTGCTCGGGCTGTTGTTTGGATTCAGCCAGCATCGCGCGCAGGGCACCAGTCTGGTGGCACTCATTCCGCCTACCGGTCTCCTGGCGTTTCTGACCTACGCGAAAGCCGGTTACGTTAATTGGCAAGCCGGTTTTTTGCTCATTCCCGGCGTATTCCTCGGCGGCATTCTGGGGGCGTACATCGCGCGGCGTCTAAATGCGCGCCGCATGCGCCAGGTGTTTGCGGCTTTGATGTTTCTTCTAGGCATCTGGCAGGCCTTCTCTGCCTGGCGCACCTGACGCATACTTAGAACACATGGTTGACCTTCACTGCCATATCCTGTTCGGCCTCGACGACGGCCCTAAGAACATCGAAGACTCCCTCGCCATGGCCGAGGATGCCATCGCTGACGGCATTACCCACGTGGTCGCCACTCCCCATTGCAGTTCGCAATTCCTCTTCGATTTTGCAAACGTGCAGGCCAGACGCGACGCCCTCGCCGAAAAACTCCAGGGACGCCTGAAGCTGGCCACCGGCTGCGATTTCCACCTGAATCACGAAAATCTCCTGGCCGTTCGAAAACATCCCGTGCCCTTCTGCATCAATCAGAAAGACTATCTATTGGTGGAGTTCAACGAATTTTCGATTCCGCCGGCCATGGATCAGACACTCCACGAGCTGCAACTCGCCGGCTTGCGTCCCATCATCACTCATCCGGAGCGCAATCCAATTCTCCGGTCGCACCCGGAGCGGCTGTTGCAATGGGTTCGCCTCGGCTGTTTTGCACAGATTACCGCGGGCTCTTTATCCGGAGTGTTCGGCCCGGGCGCAAAAGAGGATGCCTGGAGTTGGATGACCCGTGGCCTGATTCATTTCGTATCCAGCGACGCGCATAACACCGCACGGCGTCCCCTGAAGTTGAAATTTGCCTACGATTCCATCGCGCAGCAATTGAGTGAAGAGACCGCTCGCGCCCTGCTGATTGAAAATCCCCTCGCCGCTTTCAATGGCGATTCCTTGCCTTACGTGCCAGAAATTGAAGAGCCGGAGCCTCGCAAACGCAGGCGCTTTCTGTTTTTTTAGAGCCTGGTGTCTTCAATTCGCGGGCCGCAGCGGCAATCCCGCCCACGCATTCATCATCCCCAATACCTCGCGAACCACGTCCAACGCGTCGCCGGTCGTTCGCCACCAGTGCGCCGGATCGAATTCATCATCGGAAACTCCCCGCACGACGGCGTCGCCATCTTGCCGCGAAAGGCGTTTCCACAAAGTGCGAGTCCGCCGCGTGTGCACTTTCGACGTCACCAGGATCACTTTGTGGGATCTTCCCTGTTTCAATGCCTGCCCGATGGTCTTCATTTCGTCCGCCGTGTTCACAATCGGCGGATTCAGAATCCGTATGGCGTTCTCCGGTACTCCTTCATGCTCCAGAATCTGCTTGTCGTATGCATCTTCTCCGGTGTACACAACCGACAATGTTTGCATTGTCGCTCCGGGTTCGGTCGAATGCGTCAGCCACACTTCGGGTGCGTACCCACCTTTGTAGATGCGTGCCGCTTCCAGCGCCCGGTCTGGCATTCGCCCGCTCAACACGGCAATCGCATCAGCCTTCTCCAGCGGGTCTTCCACTGAGAGCCAGCGTCCCACGTTAAAAAATGCGAACAGGCCCGCAAATAATAGAAATCCCGCCACGGCCACCCACAGTCGAGGTCGCCGGTTCGGTTGTGTTGGCAGGAGCGACGCGAAGAGGAGTCCCTGCATGCTGGCGAATGGTATCCCGCACATCGCTGCTCGTCAAACGCGCCTCAGAAAACCACTGGCGTCTCCACCATTCACGTTAGGGAAACTCTGCCGGGCCGCTATAAAATAGAGACCGCCAATTTCTGGAGGACGCATGAGAGCTGTCGTAACCGGTGCTGCGGGATTCCTGGGTTCCCATCTTTGTGACCGCCTGTTGGCGGAAGGTTACGACGTTCTCGCGCTCGACAATTTCATCACCGGCGAAGAGTCCAATCTCGCCCATTTGCACGATAACACGCGCTTCCAACTCGAGCGCAAGGACGTAAGTCAGCCCATTCACGTCACCGGCCCCGTGGGCTACGTTTTCCACTTTGCCTCACCCGCAAGTCCGCCCGATTACCTGAGGTTCCCGATTGAAACCCTGAAAGTGGGCTCCCTTGGCACCATGCATTCCCTGGATCTGGCTTTTGAGAAGAACGCCAAATTTCTTCTGGCTTCCACCAGCGAGTGCTACGGGGATCCGAACGTCTCGCCGCAAAGTGAAACCTACTGGGGCAATGTGAATCCGGTTGGCCCGCGCAGCGTCTATGACGAAGCCAAGCGCTTCGCCGAAGCCACCACCATGGCCTATCATCGCTTTCACTCCTTGGACACTCACATCGTGCGTATCTTCAATACCTACGGCCCGCGCATGCGTTTGAACGATGGCCGCGCCCTTCCCAACTTCGTATTCCAGGCGCTCAGCGGCCAGCCCATCACCGTGTATGGCGACGGCAAGCAGACCCGCAGTTTTTGTTATGTATCCGACCTGATCGACGGCATCTACCGCTTAAGCCAGTCCGATGAACACTTCCCCACAAATATCGGCAATCCCGCGGAAATGACGATATACGAATTTGCCCAACGCGTGCTGAGCTTCTTTCCGAACGCGCCACAAATTATTCACCAGCCCTTGCCGCAAGACGATCCCAAGCAGCGACGCCCGGATATCACCAAGGCCAAAGGACTTTTGAATTGGGAGCCAAAAGTGGATTTGCAGGAAGGCCTCAGAATTACGATGGACTTCTTCAAGGAGCAGTTTGCGCGCCTCTCTGTCTCACGGCGCTAGTCTCTGCTCCTACGGGCGCCCGAACGAATAATACTCAAAGCCCAGTTGCTGCATTTTACTCGGCGAATACAAATTTCTGCCGTCGATCACCAGCCGGCGCGCCATACCTTTGCCCGCTCGTTCCCAATCGAGTTTCCGGAAAATCGGCCATTCGGTGCACACCAGCGCGGCATCCACGCCTTTCAACGTTTCATACGGATCATCGAAATAGGTAACCTGCGGAAACTGCGATTTTGTGCGGGCCATCGCTTCCGGATCGGTGGCTTGCACCTCCGCTCCTTCTTCCAGCAGCCTGCGCATCACTTCCAGCGCCGGCGCAAAGCGGATATCGTCCGTGTTCGCCTTGAATGCCAAGCCCAGCACGGCAACGCGTTTGCCTTTCACCACCCACAGCGCCTTACGAATTTTCTCAAAGTACCGGTCGATGCGTTGCTTATTCACGCGTTCCGCTGCCTTCAACATCTCAAAATCCACCCCCACGGAAGCCGATAAGTGAATGAACGCCTGGATGTCCTTTGGAAAACAGAAGCCGCCGAAGCCCAGACCGGCTTTCAGGAATTGCGTGCCGATGCGTGGGTCTAGCCCCATGGCGTGGGTCACTTCTTCCACGTCCGCGCCAATCCGCTCGCAAAGATCGGAGATCACGTTCGCGTAGCTGATTTTCAGCGCCAGAAATGAGTTGGAGGCGTGCTTGATCAGTTCCGCGCTGTTGATTGTCGTCACCAGCAGCTCCCCGGCCGGGCTCGTCGGGCACTTGTCCGCATGCACCGGGCAATGAAATTTCTTCTCAAGAATGGGACGGTAAATCTCGCGCAACTTGGCGGCGGAATTCTCGTCTTCCACGCCCACTACAATGCGGTCAGGATGAAAGAAATCTCCCACCGCCGTGCCTTCGCGAAGGAATTCGGGATTGGAAGCGACCTGGAACTTCAGTTCCGCCCCGCGGGAATAAGCGGCCATGGCTTTCTGCAGTTGCACGCCGGTCAGCGCCGGCACCGTGCTTTTCTCCACCACCAGCTTTGACGTGCGCGCTTCCTTAGCCACTTGCCGCGCTACGTGATCGATCGCGGAAAGATCCGCCTCTCCGCTTTCTCTTGGTGGCGTTCCCACGCAAATAAAAATCACCTCGCCGGCGCGAATCGCCTCTCCGGCATCCGTCGTAAACGTAATCTTGTTCTCCGCCACGGCACGCTTCAACACTTCCTCGAGGTGCTGCTCATAAATCGGCACCTTCCCCGCTTTCAATTGATCGATGCGCGTCTCATCGATGTCGGTGCAGAATACCTCGTGCCCCGCTGCAGCCAGGCAAGCTCCGGTAACCAGTCCAACGTAGCCACACCCAATCACCGCAAGGCGCACTGTCGTTCTCCTCTATTCTGGAGTTTCTCTGCACCACAAAGAGCGCAAGCGACTCTGCCTCGCTCCTTCTGTTCCTTCGCCGCGCCGGGAAGTGCTATCTTCTTCCTAGCAACAATCCGCGCAGCCCCATCAGCACCAGTTTCGGCTGATTTCTTACTACATTCCATAGCAGCCGCGTGGACTCATCACGGTTGATCTCCCCGAGCGATTCGCGGGTCGAAGCGTTCAGCATGTCCACCAGCCGCGAATAATCTTCCTGCTGGAAGTAGTGCAGCGCTCGCCGGATCAGCCAGTGCGTGCCCAGTTCTCGCCGCAGCGCTCGCAATTCCTTCGTGCCATTTTGCAGAATCGCGTCCGCCACTCCGCGCGCTCCGCGAAACCCCGTCACAATCCCGCCCACCGTGGACACTTTCACCTGCGCCGCCGCATCCCCCACCAGATAAACTTCGCCATTGCCCACGCTGCGTTGAATGGGAACCCAGCGCTTGTACACCGGTATGCGCGCACCCTGCCATTCCAGAGGCTCGAATCCCTTCTTCTCCAAAAAACGGTCGAAGCACTGTTTCGTGGCGCGGCCATTCTCGCCGATCACGCCAACCGCCGCGCGCTCCGTCGATTCCGGAATCATCCAATAAAAATAAGGCGTATCGTCGGGCACGAACCACACGCGGGTGGTATCGGGCCGGCAGTCCTTGGGCAGCTTCACTACCGCTTGAACCAGCGGCACGGTCTCTACCGCAGGCCAACCCGCGGCCCGAGCAACGCGGCTGGCCGCACCATCCGCGCCCACCACGCCTTCCGCGTGCAATTCCTTGCGCTCTCCTGCCTCATCCACGTCAACCCGCAGCCCTCGTCCGTTTGCCGCCAGACCCAGAAAACGCGTGTCGTATCGAAATTTCGCTCCTGCCGCTTCCGCTTCCTCTGCCAGCGTTCGAATCAACCGGTATCGTTCAATGATCAGGTCGGGGCGATGCAGCGCTACCTGGGCGGACCGCCCATCGGTAAACAACTCGAATCGCCGGATCTCGTTCAGAATGCTCGATTGCGCCGCCGCGCTGATTTGTTTCTTGAAATGATCGGTGACGATCAACGTTCGCCGAGCCGGATCCAGCGCGCGCCGCGACTCCAGCACCTGCACGCTGTGCCCCCCGGCCGCCACCCGCTTCGCCGTATACAGTCCTGCCGCAGAGCCGCCTACGACAATGATGTCCTTGGCTTCCCGGCCCGGCCGGTTTTCCTTACCTGCTTTGTCCACGTGTTTCGCTCAATCCAACTCTATGGAAGTGTTGTCCCGCACCCTGGGTCCAGTCCACGTCACCAAAGCGGGACACACTGGGCATGTGGTGTGTGGACAGCGCTACAAAGTATAACGAATTAAGCGGCACACATAAAACACACAAAACCTGCTATTCCGACAAAACTTGCATTTTGTGGGGTGCACCGCGCCGCCTCAGCCGAGGGACTTGGCTTTCTGTCGCTCGAATGGCGCGCGTTCCAGCCACGCAATCGCCGGAAACACCGCCAACACTACCAATCCAAGCATTATCGCTGCCCCGCGCTCTGACAGGTACGTCATCAGCACAGCTGCTCCGCCGCACAGCGCTCCCGCCAGGTACATCACCAGGACGGCGCCGCGCTGGCCCAGTCCCAAGTTGGCAAGCCGGTGCGCGGAATGGTCTTTCCCCGGTGTCGCAAAGGGAAGCAGGCCCCGGCGAGACCGGGAAATGGTCACCAGCGTCGTGTCGAAGATAGCGGCGCACAAGATCAGGACGGGCGCCACAAAGCTGGCCAACTGCGTGGTGTGCTCCAGGCGCAGCTTCAGCGCCAGCGTAGCCATCAGGAAGCCCAGAAACATCGCTCCGCCGTCGCCCATAAAAATCTTGGCAGGCTTGAAATTCCAGCGCAAAAATCCTGCCGCTGCACCCAGAACCGCGCCCGCCAGCACGGTCACTATGGTTTGTCCGTTCAGATATGCCAGAAGTGCGAAGAACACCGCGGCCATGGCGGCAATCCCTGCGCACAGCCCGTCCATATGATCCAGAATGCTGAAAGAAGCGGTGATTCCCACCACCCACAGAAGCGTCAGCCCGGCATCCAGCCAGTACCCTGTCTTGCCCCCCACCAACACGCTGAATACCTGCGTGTGAATCCCGGTAACCAGGAGAAGGATCGCCGCCAACGGCATGCCCACAAATAGTTTGATCTGGTGATGCAACCAGCCGCGGTCATCCAGAAATCCGACCAGCGCCACCAGCGTTGCCCCAGTCACAATTCCGATACTTTGCGCTTGGGCCGCGCCGTCAAACGCAAACAACACCGCCAGCATCACCCCGGCATACATCGCCAGGCCACCCAGCAGCGGAATCGGTTTTACATGAACTTTTCGTGGGCCCGGCAGATCCACCATGCCCACTCGGATGGCTAACGCGCGCACCGGCACCGTCAGTACCAGCGATGCTGACAGAGCTATTAGAAAAGCCAGCAGGCCCGCACTCATTCGTCCTCATTGCTCGTTCTGACGAAACCAGCCCACGGCGAGATGGCCAGTGCGTTAACAGAGACGTTGCCGGTTTGGGTCCGGCTCCCAAGTCGAAGCAACTCCAATCAGCAGCCTGGAGTTGACCGCTGACGCTGCCCCAGCGCAGCACCTAAACAATAACGCCAAAATCATGAATCTTCCATAGGGATTATACCTTAGTTGTGTCTGTTGCTCTTTTTGCTATGGGGGAGTAGCTGCAATTGTAAACCATTCGACTCTCAAGCAATCTACCCACAATTACCGTTGCCCTGCGGCCTCAATAATCGCTACTAGCTTGCGCAGCTCGCCCCCTCGTTCGTATTCCGGGGCGACGGCCAATGCCGCTTCGCCCATGGCCCGTAGCTTTCTCGCGTCGCGAAAGATTTCACGGACCACGGCCGCAAATTCCCCAGCATCATCGGGGTCCGCAGAAATCGCAAAACCCGCTTTTTCTCCCAGAGAAACCGCGTCGCATTCCCGTGGCGCCACCGCAACAATCGGCTTCCCGGCAGCCAGGATCCCGTAAAGCTTGCTGGGAACCACCACTCCCTCCAGTCCGCGCTTCACGGTAATGATGTGCGCGTCAGCCGCAGCCAGCACCGAAGAAATTTTGCTCCCAGGGAAAAACGGCAGAAAACGCACGTTCGGAATCCCGGCCGCGGCAGCCTGTAGCCGCTCTCGTTGCGCTCCGTCTCCAACGAAGACCAGGCCGATCCCCTCATCGGCCAGTTTGCCTGCCCCGGCTAGCAGCGTCTCCCAGGCGCCGTAAAATCCCAGGTTTCCCGCGTGCACCAATACGAATCGGAAATCGCCGCGAATGGCGCGAATTACTTCTGGATCCCAGTCATCAGGCGAACTTCCTGCCGTCGGAATCTCCGCCCCATCGCGGACAATCACGATGCGAGCCGGGTCCACCCCCTTGCATACGATCCGCTGCCTCATATCCTCGCCCAGCACTACCACCCGCGTCACTCGCCGCAGCGCCCAGCGATGCAGCCTCTCCCACACCCGCGACAGCAGCCCTGGCTCGACGATCGATCCTCCCACCGCCATGTCCGGATACAGGTCCCGGATGTTGTACACGTACGGCTTGCCCTTCAGCAGCGAAACGAACGCCCCCACGATCCCTTCAAACGGTGGGTCCGTCATCGCCAGTACCACGTCGCAGTCCACAAACAGTGTCCGGGGCACCGCAAGAAACACGTAGCTCAAATAATTCAGCACCCGCCGTTTCATCTGGATTCGCGGATACGCCGTGGAACCCACGCGAATCACTCTCACGCGTCCTTCTATTTCGCTTTGGAAGAAATGCCACGCGCGCCGCTCCGTCGGATCGTAAGAAGGGCGCCCACAAAGAATGGTGATGTCGTGCTTCGCCGCCAAGGCGTCCACCACAATCTTGGCCATTTTCGCCGTCGCGGACGTGTCCGGCGGATAGTAGAGGTTCAGCAGCAGCACACGCACGAAGTCATTGTACAGGGTCAACCAAATCGATTGAAGCTGCGTTGAAGCCGCGGCACCCGTCGACCCGCCTGAGAAATTAGGACAGGTGGACCATTTCTGGCCGACCGGCCAGTTCCTCACTGACAGAAACGCCTTTACCTTGGACCATCCCCAATTAGTCCCCGTTGGAGGTGCAAATGAGTCTCAGCAATGTTCGGAAGGCGGCGCCACTCCTTCTGGTCTTGGTTTTTTGGGTGATGACCTTGCCGGCAGGCGCCCACCCCACTCTTCCTCAAGCCGTCACCGGCGCCCACTCCGTCTTCCTCCAGAACCAAACCGGATTTCCCGAACTAGAGTACACCGCCTTGTTGGAGCTCAATAAGTGGGGCCGTTTTGACATCGTCTCCAGCCAGGATAAAGCTGACCTCGTTCTGGTCCTCACTAGCGGCACTCACGTTCGTGCTATTCCCGACGGACAATTTCCCCGCACCACCGGTCTGAACGCTTTTACGGAAGAATCTGTCCCCGCAGGCCACACGAAGATTGCCTTGGTCGATCCGAAGACTGGCGCCACGCTGTGGTCCGACCTGCACAAAACCGAAGGTGGCAAAGTGAAGAGCGGTCACCTGCTCGATGGATTGCGCCAGGCCTTCGACGAATGCGAAAAAGCCAGAAACAAGAGATAACGCGGCACCCCGCTTGATATCCAGTTTTCACTAAAACGCCGCAACGCGGTGTGTTACTGAGGGCGCGCTCTTTGCGCCCGAAGGATCCCAACCACCACACGTCGCAGCGTTTCCTGTTCGAGATGCCTTGAACGACACCTATGTCGCGCGCCCTTGGCGGGCGCAACGCGATTTGCTATAGAGGAAATTAGAAAGTCCTGCTCGCGGCAATACCGGGAATCGGACGCCAGGGCTCGCTCCAGGACGGAGGCATTCATGGAAGTCACCGTCGAACATCTAGGAGCAGTCCAGTTCCAAATCAAAACTCGTGGCCACTCCATCGTCAGCGATCAACCTGTGGACACTGGCGGCTTCGATGAAGGCATGACCCCGCCCGAATTGCTGCTGGCTTCGCTCGGCTCGTGCGCCGGCTTTTACGCCGCGCAATATCTGCGCAAGCATAAGCTGGCCACAGAAGGCACGCGCGTACGCGTTACCTGCGACAAAGTGAAAGACCCGGTGGCACGCATGACCAATTTTGTGATTGAAGTCGACGCGCCTGTTGAGCTCAGCAAGGATCAGCGCAAGGGACTCGGTCAGGCTGTCGCAAACTGCCTCGTGCACAATACTCTCGCGCACGCGCCCAAAATCTCGCTCAAGGTCGCGGGCCTGGTCCTCGCGGGCAAGAACTAAGACTTACGCGGCTAGCATCTTCCCTAGAAGTTCTTTCAGGATTTTCGCCGCCACTGTCGCGGTGAGTCCCGAGCGATCGCGAACCGGATTGAATTCCACCACATCGGCGCCGACAATCGGCGGAGGCAGCGCCTGAATATAACGCAACGCTTCACGCGTCGTCAGCCCTCCCGGCTCCCAGTGAGACACGCCCGGCGCCAGCCCGGGCTCCAGAACATCCATATCAAACGAAACGTAGATCGGCCCTGCCAGTTTTAGCTTCGCCACGTTTGGGAGATTCTTCATTTCGAAAATCTCCACAGCATATTTATTCGCCTGTTCTCGCTGGTGGGCATTCAATGTCCGAATGCCGATCTGGATCAATCGCTGCACCAGTTTCTCCTCGCAGATTCGCGCGAACGGGCTGGCGTGCGAGTGCGGATTCCCCGCGTAGTCGGCGTAGAGATCAGGATGCGCGTCAAAATGCACCAACGTAATTCCTGGAATTCGTTTTCCCACCGCGCGCAAAATTGGATAGGTCACCGAGTGATCGCCGCCCAGACTCACCGGGCGCTTTTTCTCTTCAACAATCTTCGCAATGGCCGCTTCGATTCGCGCAAAGGCATCGGGCGCCAGCATGTCTGCGTAGATCGCCGGCATCTTCGACCAATCCCTCGCGGCCAATATCGACGCCGTTTTCTGCCCATTGGTTCCACGCATCCGAATGCAGGGCCTCGCGAATCAACGCGGGCGCTCCCGCAGGCCCGCGAAGAAACGAGGAGTTGTCATCCAGTGGAATTCCCAGAAGGACCGGCGCGCCCCAGCGAGCAAGTCTTCGGGTGGGTCGCTTCATGGACGTGTAATCAGAAAATTGCCCAGCACCAGTGCGTCCATTTGTGTGCGCACGAAGCAGTCCAGCGCTTCTTCCGGCCGGCACACAATGGGTTCGTTGTCGTTGAAGGAAGTATTCAGCACCACCGGAACGCCGGTCTGCCGTTCGAACTCCGAAATCAGCGCATGGTAACGAGGATTGGCTTCCCGCGTAACCGTCTGCAGCCGCCCCGTACCGTCAATGTGCGTTGGCGCGGGAATTTTGTCGCGTTTGTCGGCGTGCACCGAATACGCCAGATTCATGAACGGTGAGGGATAGGACTTCTCAAACCACTCGCCGGTCTTCTCCGCCAGGATGGAAGGCGCGAACGGCCGGAAGATTTCGCGATGCTTGATGCGCCGGTTCAGAATCTCCTTCATTTCCGCGCGCCGCGGATCAGCGACGATGCTGCGATTCCCAAGCGCCCGCGGACCCCATTCCGCTCGTCCCTGGTACCAGCCAACGATTTTTCCTTCCGCGATAATCCCCGCGGTCCGGCGCATCAGTTCGTCATCGCCCAATTCGTGGATCGTGTAGCCCTCGCCGGAAACCGCGCTGGCTTCGATCGAGCGTCGTACTTCCGCCGGCGTATATCCTGGCCCCCAGTACGCGTGTTCCATCACGAACGAACGCGGCTTGTCCAGCGTCTGGTGCCACACGTGATACGCCGCTCCAACCGCAAGGCCCGCATCGCCCGCTGCCGGATGCACATACACCTTTTCAAACGGCGTGGTATCAAAAATTTTTCCATTCGCCACGCAGTTGAATGCCACGCCGCCCGCCAGGCACACTGCTTTCGCCCCAGTTTGCGCAGCCAATTTCTTTAACATCCCCAGATAAACTTCTTCCAGGCGCGCCTGAAGTGAAGCAGCAAGATCGCGGTGCCGCTGTTCCAGGGGATCGTCTGGCTGCCGCGCCGGTACGCCAAGTTTCTTCGGCATCGCATCGGAGAACATCTTCCCCAGCACCGGCGTTTTGTCCGATTCTGCCCACGACATTTCCGGTCCGGTTCTGTGATGCGTGAAATACTCGAGGCCCAACTGGAATCCGAACTCGTTTCCGTTGCTGCTGAAGCGCAATACGTCGCGCAGCGCGTCCAGATGCAACGGCTCTCCGTACGCCGCCAGGCCCATCACTTTGTATTCGTCGCCAAATTTCAGGAATCCTAGGTACTGCGTCACGGCGCTGTAGTAAAGTCCCAGCGAGTGCGGAAACGCGATCGCGCCGTCGATCCGCATGCGGTTGCCTTCGCCTACTCCCCACATCGAACTCGCGAAATCGCCCAGCCCGTCCGCGGAAAGCAGCGCCGCATGTTCGAACGGCGACACAAAATACGTGCTCGCCAGGTGCGCCTGGTGGTGTTCCACGCGGTGGAATGTCGCTTTGAGTTTTGCCGCATCCGTATCGAAAGCCTGCGCCAAGGCCTCGGGAATCCCCGTGAATTTCGACATCACCTTGATGCGCTCGCGCGCGAATGACGGCATGCGCAGCGCGTAGAACAGTTTCGTCCCCAGCCGCGCGTACGGATTACGCGGCACCGCCACATGATCGATTTCCGCTAATGTCAACCCCGCTTCTTTCAGGCAGTAGCGAATCGCGGCGGCTGGGAAGCCGGCCGCATACTTCACGCGGTTGAATCGCTCCTCTTCCACGGCCGCCACCAGCTTGCCGTCGCAGACAATCGCGGCGGAAGCGTTGCCGTGGTACGCATTGATTCCCAGAATATTCATGGTCAAGGTTTACAGTTTACCCCAGAGCTTGGCGATGGAGTTTCGATTGGCCGCCGACGACTGCGTTGCACCTTCAGGATAGGTGCTGTCGGCACCATTCGTTCAGCACGTAGAGCGACCACGGACGCGACCAACTGGTTTGGCCGTTCAAAAAATTATCCCACACCATTTTCACTCCCGCAGCATGCAAATGCGGAGCCAGCGCGGGCGCAATATTCTGAAAACTGGCTTCGATGCGCGGCCGCAGCGAATTCCGCAGCCATTCCTCCCATGGCAGCGTGAACGTGCGCTTCTTCTGATTCAGGACTTCCGCCGGAAGCACGCCTTCAACGGCCGCCAGCAGCAGCGCCTTCGCGCGCCCAGGCTGTACGCGTGCCTCGTCCGGCAGCGCGGTCATAAATTCCACCAGCGGAGTATCCAGAAGTGGCACGCGCACCTCCAGCGATCGCGCCATGCTCACCGAATCCGTGTCCCGCAACAACGTGCTGACCATGTACGTCCGCATCTCCAGCCACGATATCCCCGCGACGGGTTTCATCGCTTGCGCCTGGTCGGCGACGCGCTCCAACCATCCCAGCCACGTCGGCTCCAGCGTCACACCATCCTGCCCAACGCTACTGCTGCGATATCGCGCCTCCATCAAGCGGCCAAGCTCCGACGGCGGAAACAATAACCGTGTGAAAAAATAGGGATGCGGCAGCGCGTCGGGCATCAACCAGGCGTCGCTGGCTTTGCGCGCCCCATCCGCTGAACTTCCTTGGCGCAGCAACGTGTTTACCAGTGGCGCGCTGATGCGCCGAAATGCGCCGGGAACAAACCGCGACGCCAGTTCCAGCCGCGCCAGTCTCGGCGTATCGGCGAATGTTGGGTACCCCGCAAACAATTCGTCGCCACCCAGACCCGAGAGCGCCACCTTCAACCCAACCTCTCGCGCGGCCCACGATACAAAGTACGTATTGATGCCATCCATCGTCGGCTGATCCAGCGCGCCCAGAGCCTCCTCCAGGCGCGCGAGCATGTCCGCGCCGCGCAGCGGTATCTCCTGGTGTTTTGTTCCCGTATGTTTCGCCACCACCGCGGCCAGAGGCGCCTCGTCGTAGGGCGTATCCGGAAACGACAGCGTGAAACTCTGTATCCCGCTCTGCGCGCGCGCCGCGAATGCCGCAATGGCGCTGGAATCGAGCCCGCTGGAAAGAAACAGCCCGACGGGGACATCGGCAATCAGGTGCGCTCTCACCGATTCGTCCAGCAGTGTGCGAAGCCGCGCGGCAGCCGAGGCGAAATCGCGTGGCCGCTCGCTATCCCGCGCCGCGGAACTTTGCCGCGGATCCCACCACGGGCGCGCGCGCGGAGAACGCCGGCGATCCGGCACGTGCAGAAGCAACCGGTGCCCGGGTGGGAGGGAAAACACGCCCTCGAGAAGTGTGACGGGCTCGGACACGCTTCCAAACAGCAGATAGGATGTCAGCCCGTCAGCCGATATTTTTTGCCCCACGAGCTTGCTGGAAATCAGCGCCCGCAGCTCCGAAGCAAACGCGAACCCCTCGGAAGTTTGCGCATAGTACAGGGGCTTAATGCCCAGTGGGTCGCGCGCCAGAAGCAGAACCGGCACCGTGGCGTAGTGTTTCCTCAGGTCCAGCAGCGCGAACGCGAACATCCCGCGAAGTTCGTTCAGCAGGTCTTCGCCCCACTCCTCCCAACCATGTACCAGAATTTCCGTGTCGGATTGCGTCGAAAAACGGTGGCCCGCCAGCGATAGCCGGTGCCGCAGCTCCCGGTAGTTGTAAAGTTCTCCATTGAAGACCACGCAAACATCGCGCGTTTCGTTCCAGGCAGGTTGATGACCTCCG
Source organism: Candidatus Acidiferrales bacterium (assembly GCA_963792145.1). Taxonomy (GTDB): domain Bacteria; phylum Acidobacteriota; class Terriglobia; order Acidiferrales; family UBA7541; genus Acidiferrum. The sequence goes on along the minus strand of CAWBVH010000025.1, from coordinate 105,152 downwards.
CTCAGGTCGATGATGCTCAGCCGTCGCATCCCCAAGGCCAGCCCAGGGGCGCGAGCATCATTCACGAAGAAGCCGTCTTCATCCGGCCCGCGATAGCGCATGGCCGCAGCCATGGTCCGCACGTGAGCATCAGCCAGCGCACTCGTGGAAGCGTAGGTTAGTCCGCAGATTCCGCACACGCGGTTATTTTATCTCCGGTGCGCTAAAGAACGCAGCAATTGCGCGGCTAAGTTTGTTGCGTAGGCGAAAACGAGGTACCCGCAAATGACGATCGGCGAGGACTCCCAGGATAACTCGCAGGATCAGCAGACACACAAGCGCATTCACCGAAAGAAAGAAAAACAGGAACGACCGGCGCTCCAGAAGCAAGCTCCAGTCCAGGTATTCATCCCAGCCGGGAAAAAAGCGATCGAACTGTTCCCGGATGTGGAATCCATGCAGAGGTACAGCCGAAAGTCGCACGTGGGCGTAATTCTCGTAGTTATATTCCGGAAGGTATTTCGGTATCTGGCTGGTTGCCTCGAGAAACGTCAGCTGGATTGTGCAAGTCTTTCCGCGTCAGGAAGTTGCCTTGGGCATCTTTCAGCATTACGCGGTACGTAGGGTCCACAATGATCCATCGCCCGTCCAGCAGCACCTCTGCTACCACGTGCTTGGTAGTCCGTTCGGGTGTGAGCAGCAACAGCCGCCGCGTCTCCAGTCCCGCACTGCGCGACAGGTTCAGGAAAGCATTCGTAGCGCTTCCACACACCTCCAGCAGTTGCCGGTAATTCAGTGTGTCCGTAGGATCGTGGGGGGAGAGTTTCTTGGCATCGTTCGCTTCCAGCCGCGGTGGTCCGTTGCTCATCCATGCCAGGATGGCTTCCACCTTCTCCCGCGACGACGCGGCCCCGGGAACCACCGCATCGGAGAAGCCGCTCAGATACTTCCGAACCGAATATTCCCGCGCGCCCGTTCCAATCGTGCACAGCAGCGCCACGAATAACAGCAGGTTGACAAGCCACCACACCACCCGAAATATCCGGTGCTCGTTTTCAACCTTATCATCCCGATTCATTCGGCGCTGCTCCCTTCGGACTGCGGAGAAGACCGTCAGTTTAGCATAAAGCGCTTCCATTTCTTGGAGCGGAACCTTCCAACTCAGCCGTTCCGCCGCTGTGGCGCACCCTTGTTTTAGCCGCTGATAAAGTTCCTGGTTCTCTATTAACCCTTTTATTCCTGCCGCCAGATCTTCCAGCTCATGCTTCACTTCTATTCCCGCCACATTTGCCAGCAGCGGCGCGATGCCGCATTGGTCCGTGATCACTACCGGCGTGCCGGCGGCCACCGCTTCCCCCGCGGAGTTCCCAAAATTTTCGTTCTGCGACGGCAATACGAAAATGTCGGCGTCCCGGTAAGCCGCCCATTTCGCTTTTCCCTCCAGCGGCCCGAGGAAGTGCACGCGCAATCGCAACCCCAGTTGCCCGGCGCTGGTTTCCAGTCTTCCTCGCATGCCCGCTTCATCCGGGCCCACGAATGCCAGATGCAGTGACGCGTCAGCAGCCAGTTTCGCAAACGCGTTCAGCAGCAAGTCCGGGCTCTTTTTCTGTGAGAGCCGGCCTAGGAACAAAATGAGGTTTGCGTTCTCCGCGATGCCAAGCGTCTTCCGAAAAATTCCTCTCTCTGGGAACTCTCGCGGAAACTCAATTCCATTGCGCCGCAGAACTATCTTTTCTTTTGGAATGCCGCCTGCCGTCAGTTCGGCCACTTCCTGTTCGGACGTCGCCACAACCGCGTTCGCTTCGGCCATAAGCTCGCTGCCGAACATCTGGTGATAAATTCTCTTCAACAGGAAACTGCGCACGATCGGCCGGTACATCCCGATGGGTTCGACGACATAGGGAATTCTCTGCTTGCGGCATTCGCTGGCAACACGGGGGCCCAGCAAATCGTACAGCCCGAAAATGTGAACCACGTCGAAATCGTGCAGCCGCGCGCGCAAATATCGCCCCAAGGCGGGATTCCAGGTCGTGGTCCGGTAGCGCAGCCAGTTCGCCAGGTAAATCGCCTTCACACCGTTCACTTCGCGCTTCCGACCGAACGGGCTCCCCTGCGCCGGCGTTTCTTCTGGCGACTCCTTCAGGCGCTTCTCCAGCCCCCAATCCGCGGTCAGCACCGTTACCTCATGTCCTTTCTGCGCCAGTCCCTCGGCTAACGCCCTCACTTTTACCGGCGGCCCGCCAAACTCGAAAAATGGCGTATAGCTCTGCGTTACGTTCAGGATTCGCATAATTCGCGCAGAATTTTCCGCAAGGATTTGGCGAAGACATTGAAGCGAAATTCTCGTTCCACCCGCTCCCGCCCTCGCGACCCCATCTGCTTTGCTACGTCCGGATTGGCCAGCAGCGCGTCGATGGAAGTTGCCAGCTGCACGGGATCGCCGTGCTGAACCAGGTAACCCGTTTCTCCATCCGCAATCACTTCCGGCGCTCCGCCGTGCGCGCCGCCAATCACCGGTTTGCCTCGCGCCATCGCTTCCAGATACACAAATCCAAATCCTTCGCCGCGGCTCGGCAGCGCGAACACTTCGGCCGCCGCATAACACGCCGCAAGTTCCCCGTACGACAAATCAGTCAGGAAATGCACATGGCGCCGCACGCCGCTTTCTCGCGCAATCGCCTCCAGCCATTCGCGGTCATCGCCCGATCCCGCCAGCACCAGCTGCAAATCCGGCCAGCGCAACAGAAGCCTCGGCAGCGCCATCATTAAGGTATCCATTCCCTTGTATCGCTCGGTAGTCAGCCAGCGTCCCACGGTCAGCACCACGCGCCCCGCAGGAAAACCATCCGGAAGTTTTGCGCCGGCAGCGCCCGCTACTTTCGTTTCAAAATCCGGATCCAGTCCCCAGGGAAGCACGCGAACTTGCGTGGGCGGTACGCCTTGCACATTGGTAAGTGAATCCGCGGTCGCGCGGCTCGGCGACAGCACCAGCGTCGCGCACCGTAACGAGTTTCGCCGCAACGCCGGCAACGGTTCCCACACCTCAATGCCATGCGTGCACACGATGCTCTTCATGCGCGGTGCAATCACCTGCATTCCGCGCACGATCGGCGCCAGATTCGGATGCGCCGCCAGCACCAGCTTGGGGCGCCTTCGTGCCGCTCGCATCGCCGTGGTCGCAAAGCGTGCCTTGCCCCGCGCCGCTCCAGTGAACACAAACTCGCATTGCCCAACGTGCATGCGGTGCAATTCTTGCGTGTCGTTCAAGCTCAGGAATCGATATTCCATTCCGTGCGAAGCGGCATATTCGCTCAGGACGAAAGCGAGATGCCTGCCGGCTCGCTGGATTCCGCCGGGAGCATTCAGTTCAGGGAACAATCCAACAATCACGCGCTGAGTGTGACAAAGCTGAAGGCCCTAACGCAAGGTCCCCGTCATTCACATCCCCACTGCTTCGCTTCAGCCAACTTCACTAGTTCCGTCAGTCGATCGATATATTGATCCGCCGGATTCGCGTCGCGGTCATAGCGTCCAAAGCCGTACTTCACCGCGATGGCGCGCATTCCCGCGTTGCGTGCCGTCTGCACATCCACGTCGGAGTCGCCGACCATCGCCGATTCCTCCGGCACAGCGCCCAGTTCGCGCAGGATGAATTGCGCCCCGCTCGGATCTGGTTTCTTCTTTGCGAAGCTGTCGCCGCCATAAATTCCCTGAAAATATTTCGCCAGTCCCAGTCCTTGCAATATTTGAAGACTCGCCGCGGTCGGTTTGTTTGTCAGCACCGCCATCGGATTGCCCTTCAGCAAAGCGAGTGCATCCTCCACACCGGGGTAGGCCCGCGTGGCGTCCATGTTGTGCTTTTCGTAGTGCTCCAGGAAAATATTCAGCGCCGCAGCGCGCTCGCTCTCCGTGGACTCCGCCCCAAGCACGCTGGCAATCAGTCGTGGCGCCCCGTGCCCGATGTACGCCGCCACAGTTTCAATGGGCATTTCTTCGCGGCCCGTCGCGCGCAGCATCGCGTTCACCGAATTAACGATGTCCAGCTTCGAATCAATCAGCGTTCCGTCCAGATCGAAAAGTATCGCGCGCACTTTGCCATTTTTATCGTTGCTCATATTCCCTAGTGTAATACGCTCAGCGCATTTCTCTCGCCGGATCAGATTCCAGCTGCATCCTTCTTCGCTGCCGCTTCTAACTACAGCCATCATTCACTCGCAACCGGAGGTGCCCGTCGCCGATTTGTTCTCGCCTCCTCAGTACTGGATGTGATAGCTTCCTCACAATTTATTACTCAGCATGTGGTGGTTTCCTTGGAGGAGCGATGCATCGCAGAGACATCCTGAAGGGTGGAGGTCTAGCCCTATTCGGAAGTGGTTTCTTTTCTCGGCTCGATAAGGTTGATGGATTGCAGACGCAAGGCGGCAAGGAGCCGCTCCGCGAAATCGTCAAGACTCGCACCGCTGGAGACAGCGAGAAGTTGCTGCTGGGTCCCACTCCCGGTGCAGAGGGACCGCCCGAGCCCGCCAAGTACGATCGCTTGCCGCTGGATTGGAACAAACAGACCGTCGCGCGCTTCAAGGACAAACTCGCGCAGCAAGACATCCATGCCTTCATCCTCCGCGATCAGCTCAACCTTATTTATCTCACCGGTTACTGGCACACGAAAACCGAACGCCCTCAAGCCGTCTTCATGAATCAGGACGACGCGGCTCCCTGGTACCTCTACCCCGGTCTCGATCGCGACCTGGTCAGCAGTTGGTGGTTCGGCGGTGGTTGGCGCTATTTCGATTTCAAGCACGCGGAGGGTGCCTATCCTCCGGAAGGCAAGGTGGTCCAGGGGAAAACCGTCGACCTCTTTGAGATGCTTCTTCAAGGCATCAAGCAGCGCGGTGTCCAGGGAAAGAAAATCGGCATCGATGGCAAGCTCTACAAAGACGAGATCGACAAAGCCAAAAAAATTCTCCGCGGCATTCAATTCGTCGACGTCAGCGACACCCTTCTTGCCATGCGCGAAGTCAAGACTCTGGAAGAATTGGCGCTCACTCGCCGAGCCTACACCTATTTCGACCGCGCCCATGCCTACGCGCGCGACTACATTCTCACCTTCGGCACCGACGTCACCGATTACGAAGTCGGCGTCGCCACCACTTTCTGGATCAACAATCAACTTTATTCCGACCTCGATCTCGCCAATGGCGCCTCTCATCATGGCGTCGGCTCGGGCGTTGACATCGGTTGCCGCGTCGGACCTCTCTGCGCTTACCCGCATCCCAATCAGCCGCTTTTCAACCGTATTCAGCGCAACATGCCCTTGCAGGTGGAAGGCGATGCACACGTCGGTGGTCATGGCGGCGAAAATTATCGTGCGTTCATCATTGCGGACAATGCCGGAAATTTCGATTCCCACATGCAGAAGCTTTGGGAAGTGAGTCAGCGCAGTTGCGACATGCAAGTCGAATTGCAGAAAGAGGGCTCAACGTGCTCCAGCGTCGCCTACGAAATCCTGAAATACCAGGTGGCGCAAGGTGTGCAGGATTTCATCTACCATCGCCCCGCCCACGGCGAAGGCTCGGAAGGCCACCAGGCTCCGTATCTTTCGCTTGGCGACCCCACCGTGCTCAAACAAAACATGACTTTCTCCGAAGAACCCGGCCTCTACGATCCCAAAACACTTTGTGGCTTCAACTGGAGTGATTGCGTGGTTACCGGAACGAAATCCGGCTACCGCATGAGCCGCGTTCCCTACTCGAAGGAATGGTGCTGGATCAAACTCTAGCCCCATCTGCTCTGAACTGAGGCTAGAGAGTCCGTGTGAGAACGTCTGTCTCTCGGGAGGGCATGGCTTCAGCCATGCCGTAAATGGCGCTAAATCAACCCGGCTTTAGCCGCTGAGGGCTTCTTTTTCGAGTTGTCACACAGACCCTGTAGCTTCATTCGTACCGCAGCGCCACCAGCGGATCCACTCGCGACGCGCGTCGCGCCGGAATATAGCTGGCCAAAAGCGCCACAAGTCCCAGCAACAAAGCAATTCCCACAAACGTAACTGGGTCGGTCGCTTCCACTCCAAACAGCAAGCTCCGAATCAGTCGCGTCAGCAAAAACGCCCCCGCCAGGCCAATTGCTACGCCAGAGAGCGCAAGCGCCATTCCCTGGCGAACGACAAGGCTCACAATGTTTCGCCGCGTTGCTCCCAGTGCGACGCGGATTCCGATCTCTCGTGTACCCTGGTTGACGAGATACGCCATCACCCCGTAAATCCCGATCGTTGCCAGCGCCAGCGCCACACCAGCAAACACCGCCAGCAGCAACATCGAAAAGCGCCGTCGCGCCAGCGATTCATCCACGCGCTGTTGCATCGTCCGAATGTAGTACATCGGAAGATCCGCATCGAGTTTTCTTAACTCATTCTTGACGGCGCTCAAAACTCCCGATGGATCGTTGCCACTTCGCAACGCCACGGTCATGGCCCTCGTTGGGTACTGCGTTTGTGGCAGGTAGAATGCGATCCGAGGGTCGGAGTCCAGCGTGTCTTGTTTCACTCTGCCAACAACGCCGACAACCGTCTGCCACGGGTCATCCGACTTAAGTTCCACAATGTGAATGCGTTTTCCGATCGGGTCTTGCCCCGGCCAGACTTGCTCAGCCATGTATTCGTCAACCAGCACCACGCGCAGGCTTACTGGCGTCATCCTGCTCGTTGAAGAAGCGGCCCCGCCGCAGCGGTATTCCCATGGCCTCAAAGTAATGACCGCCAACCACCCGTTCATCTGCGTTCAGGAATTTCTCTCCAGGCAGTGGCGTTCGTCCTTCCACGGTAATCGGTGTCCACGCGTACGCCTGACTCAGGGGCAGGGACGTGACTCCTCCACTGGCGCTCACTCCCGGCACATGCTCGAGACGATCCCATAGCTGCCGGTAGGTATTCAATATTGCTTGCTTGTCGCCATACTTCCTGCCCGTCATGGTCAGATCGAACGTCAACACATTCTGCGCGTTGAATCCGGGCGACACGTTTTGCAGCCGCACGAAACTCCGGATCAATAGCCCGGCCCCAATCAGCAGCACCACTGAAAGCGCCAGTTCCGAGACGACCAGCAACCTCCGCACATTGTTCCCGTGGCCCCACACCGCGCTTGTGCCCGCCGAACCGCGGCTTGCATCCTTCAAAGTGGCATTCAAATCCAGTCGGGAAACCCGCAACGCTGGCGCAAGCCCAAACAGAATTCCGGAACAGACAGAAAGCAACACCGTAAACAACAGTACGCGGCTGTCAATCCCCACATCCTGCAATCGCGGTATGCTTTTCGTCCCCAACACGTGAATCCACTGCATGCTCCACAAACACATCAAGATGCCAAGCGCTCCTCCACCAAGCGCCAGCAGCACGCTTTCCGTGAGCAATTGCCTGATGATGCGCCAGCGGCTGGCGCCGAGTGCCGTGCGGACAGCAATTTCCTGTTGACGCGCCACCGCGCGCGAAAGCTGCAGATTCGCTACATTTGCGCACGCGATCAGCAGCACCAACCCTACAGACCCAAGCAACACGAGTAGTGCCGGCCGCACGTTGCCAACCACTTGTTCCAGTAACGGCACGATGCTGAACGTCAACCCGCCATTGGGTGGATAGTTCTCCGGATAGTCGCGCCGCAGTCGTGCCGTGATCGTGTCCATCTCTGCCTGTGCTTGCGCCACCGAAACGCCGGGCTTGAGCTTTCCCACGATGTTGTAGTCTTCGTTGGTTCGAATTTGCGCGGCGTTCGGCGCCAGAGGTAGAGGCAAAAAAATGTCGGCCTGTTCCGTGCCATCCAGTAACGGCAGCACTTCCCGCGGCAAAGCAAAACGCTGCGGCAGAATTCCTACTACTTCATACGGCTGTCCATTGATCGTAATTGACTTGCCGATCATCTCGGGGTCGCGCCCGTAGCGCCGCGCCCACATCCCATCCGTCAGAACAGCCGTTGCCGCTGCTCCCGGCGAATCCTCATCGGGCACGAACAACCGTCCCCGTTCCGCGCTTACCCCTAACATGGGCAGCAGATTCGACGACACGCGCGTGACTCCTACGCGCTCCGGCTCTCCCTCGCCAGTCAGATTGTAGTTTCCTCCAATGGCGATGGCGACTTGCTCAAATCCCTGGTGCCCATTCTTGATATCCAGATATTGCGCGGGAGAAAACCAATCCTCGGTAATATTCAATCCCGGCGAACGATTCCACAGAATCACCAACCGGTTCGCATCCTTGTAGGGTAGCGGCCGCAGCAAGAGTGCATTGGCCACACTGAAGATGGAGGTATTCGCCCCGATCCCGATCGCCAGCGACAATACTGCCGCCAGCGTAAATCCCGGGTTCTTGGCGAATGCGCGTAGAGCGTAGCGAATGTCTTGCGCCAGAGTATTCATGGAAAAATCACGCCATCCTACCACAGGCGGCTTGGCGTTTTGCTATTTGGACGGACTCTCGCAAAGAAGCTCTTGGTATGGCGCGGCGACTGAACCCTCTTCCCTCATTCGTACCGCAGCGCCACCAGCGGATCTACTCGCGACGCGCGTCGCGCCGGCACCCAGCAAGCCACCAGTCCGGTGATAATCAGCAAAATCGGTACACACGTCAACGTCCATGGATCGTAAGCCGAAACTCCCCACAGCTGTGTTGCGATCACTTTCCCCAACGCCAGGCTGACGAGCAATCCAAGTCCGACGCCGATCCCCACCAGCGTTAATCCCACGCGGATCACCATGCCCAGCACATCGGAACCTTGCGCGCCCAACGCCATGCGAATCCCGATTTCCTGCGTTCGCCTCGCCGTGGTGTAGGCCAGCACGCTGTAAACGCCAATCGTCACCAGGATCAGCCCAATCGACCCGAAGATGCTCATCAGCAAGAAACCAAACCGCGGCCCTGCATACGAAAACTGGCTGATGTAACCCTCTAGCGTTCCCGTGAGCGTCAGCGCCACGTTGGGGTCGGTCAGCCAGACCTCGTGGCGCACTGACTCCAATAGCGTCAATGGCTCTTGCGTCGTGCGAACCAGAACTCCCCGAAATGCCGAACCTGTCACGGTGTACGGCACCCACATTTCCGCGTCGGGCGGGTCTTGCAGTCCACGATTCTTGGCGTCGGCAACCACTCCGATGATTTCGAACGTCGGATCCGCCATCTTGTCTTCAAACTCCGCCAGCTGCGCGATGCGTACCTGTCTGCCGATGGGATTCTCACCCGGCAGATACTTCTTCACGAACGTTTGGTTCACCACCGCTAGCTTCCGCTTTCCATTCACCTCTGCCTCGGTGAACGCTCTGCCATCCAGAAACTGAATTTTCAGCACCGGGAAATATCCTTCGCTGCACAGTTGGAACATCGCATTCCACTTTTCCTGGTGCGACTTTCCGGCAATCGCGATCTCGCTCCCGATCCCGCCGTAGGGCGGAAGCGTGCTTGTCTCCGTCACTTCCACAACCCCCGGCAGCGCTTTCAACCGCTGCAACAGCGGTCTATAAAAGCCCACCAGCTGGTCCGATGTCTTGTATCGTTCCACCGGCAGCGGTAGCCTCGCCACCAGCACGTGATCCGGTTGCAGCCCCAGGTGCACTTCGCGAAGCGCCACGAAGCTTCGCATCAACAGGCCCGCCGCCACCAACAACGTCAGCGAAAGCGCCACTTCCAGCACCACCACGGCATTGCGGAATCTGCCGTGCCGCGAACCGCCGCTTTGTCCTTTCCCGCTGTCGCGCAATGGCTCGTTCAAATCCTTACGCGCCACTCTTAGCGCTGGCGCCAGCCCAAACAGGATCGCCGTCAGGACCGCTATCCCCAACGTGAACAGCAGCACCGGCACATTCAGCCGGATCGCTGCTTCGGCGGGAATAATGTTCTGCGGCATCAGTGCCACAAGGAATTTCAATCCGCCCCATGCCAGCAACGTTCCCAGCACCGCTCCGCCCAGCGCCAGGATCAGGCTCTCTACCAATAGCTGGCTCACCAATCGCCACCGCCCAGCTCCCAGCGCCGATCGAATCGCAAACTCTTTCTCGCGCGTTGTGGCTCTCGCCAGCAGAAGATTCGCCACGTTTCCGCAGCCGATCAGGAGCAGCAAGCCCACCGCCGCCAGCACGATATACAGTGTCGTTCGGAACTGCCCGACCACCAGGTCCGTCAGCGATTGCACCTCCACCGTGAAATGCTTCGGATAATCCTTCGGGTAGACTGTCGCCAGCCGCTTTGCTACCACCGTCAAATCCGCTTCCGCTTGTTTCACCGAAACTCCCGGCTTCAGGTGCCCCAGAAAAAACCAGAAACGCGGAAACGCGCCTGCGTACGCCGTGTTCACCGCCGTCCGGTTCGGCTTATCCGGAATCCACACGTCCGCGTCTCCCCATGCAAACCGCGGCGGCATGATCCCCACCAGCATTCGCGGTGTGTCATTCAACACGAACGTTTTGTTCAGGATTTTCGGGTCCGCGCCAAACTCTTTCACCCAGGTCTTGTACCGCAGCACGAACACGGGCGTCGCTCCCGGTTCATAGTCAGCGGGCTGCATCACTCGACCCAGCAGCGCCGGCATGCCCAGAAACTCAAACGTTCCCGGCGTTACGTAATGCCCGGTCAGCATCTGCGTGCCTTCGCCGGAGCGGTACAGCACATCCAACTGGTCGTTGGCGATCACCCGGTCAAACACATGGCTCTGCTCGACGTAATCCAGATACTCGGGCCCGCTGAACGAGGCGCGTCCCCCTGGCTCATTTCGTTCGGTGTCGTGAATTTGTACGGAGTAGAAGCGTTGCGCATCCGGGTAGGGAAACGGTTCCATCAGGATGTTTTCCATTACACTGAAAATGGCTGTCGACGCACCAATCCCCAGCGCCAGTGTCAGTACCGCCACAATGGCAAACCCCGGCGTTTTTCGTAAGTTCCTCAGCGCATACCGGATATCCTGCCCTAGCGTTTCCATCGTGCCCTCCGCAGCGACTAGGTCTTTCCGGCCGTCTCTATCCCACCTTGGGCTTGCCCGCCCCGCTCGCAGTCAACGATCAGCGTGCCCTCACACTCCGCTTTCCCTCTATACGCACTGGCCCGTAGTTTGTTCAGACGCCGCCGCTTCGATTAAGTTTCCAAATAGGCGCGGGTTTGCTGGGATTGCGTGTGCTGGTACGGGCTACTTGCCAATCACCTTGGCCGCGTCTTAAAGCCGCACTGCTTCCGAAACTTCTCCCACCGTCAAATCCCATACGTGGCCTTGTCGGGCAGCTTGTAGCCCCGTTGATGTGCTAGCATGATCGCCTGCCCCCGGTGATGGGCCTCGTGCGCGAACATGTAGCTGAACATCGTTGTTCCCGCAGGCCAGCTGGGCGCCCAGCTCCCTCGTGAGAATCGAGTCACACGTTTCGAGGGGCCGTTCGATGGAGCTTCCTTCAGCATCTCCAGGCATCGTGCTGCGCTTTGCCGGTGAGCTGCGCGTGTCTGCTTGATCGCGCAACGCGCGGGGTCGAGCGGCGCAGGACACTTCAGGTGGGGAGCTGAGTTTCTGATCCAGGACAGGCGATTGTTGTGCAGATGGGCGAAAATTCCGGCAACCGTGCGTCCTTCCCGCTTGTTTTTCCCTTCTGGACTGGCGCGCCAGGCTCTCGCATCAAGATGCTCCAGCAAAAGCTGGTTCATGCAATCGTTGACGCCGTAGGTTTCCAGTAGCACCGCGCAAACTTCAGATTCGGATTGGACCGCGCGGCGAGCCATAAGTGCTCCGTGCAATGCGTCGAGGGCAACTCTGAATTTCGCGAGAGCGATGCCGGCCAAAACACCCCAGCGAACTCTACTTCTTGGCCGCCTGCGCTTCGATCTTCTCAATCACTAATGCTTTGGACCCGCCGCGTTCGTACACCTTCCCGCTCGCTACTACTTTGTCGCCCGCAAACGGCAGAAGCTTCGCGTTCTGCCCGCTCGATGGCGTCGTGTCCGCGATTGGCCAGTAAATCGTTCCGTCATCCGCCAGAATCACCAGCATCGACCCCGCGTTGGCGCACGCCGTCGCGCATTGCTTGCTGATGGGTTTGCTCAGACCTTTCGTGAACGCGCATGCGGAATCCAGCACGTAGCCCTTCACCGTCACCGTCGGCGTATCGGCGGCGCTCACGTAAACCCCAGTCGCCAGCAGAATCAGTACCGCCGCTTTTGCTGCTGCTTTCGTGAATTTCATACTTCTTCCCCCCTTTGGATGTTAACGAAACGGTTACGCACCGTTTATTCTACTTGGATTCCGGCGCGATGAGGTTTTCCTTCTCCATCTCTTTTGTCACCACTTTCACCAGTTCCTTGATCGCTTTCATTGGCGACCCGCTCTCGAACTTGTTGGTCGTTCCCGTCCACACCAGTTCTCCATCCGGCTTCGCCGTGGAGTAAAAATTCACTTCCACTCGGGCTTCCTTTGTGCTCTCCACATATCCGGGCGAATAAATCATCGGAGCCAGTGCTCCGTAATACCCATAAAACGTTCCATAGTAAGGAAACGGAGTGTACACCTGCCCGGGGATATAAGTAGTTTTTTCATCTTTTTGCGTGATCCGCGCCACCACAATCGCGTCGAATTTCCGTTCGTCCAACAAATCCCTCAGATCGTCCTTATTGATCGGCGTCAGGTCCGGACGCGGCATGTATTCATAACTGGGCCTGGCCTGCTCTCCTGGCCGCGTGAGCGCCGCCACCAGTTCATCCTCAAATTCAGCGCGATTCGCCGCTTTCCCATTCAGCGCCAGCACCAGGATTTTCTTGAACGTCCCGCCGCTGTAGTTGGAATTCTTCCAGGTGAATTCCAGTTTCGGCCCGGCTACCACCAACATCGCCAGGCTAGCCATGCCTACGATCAGCAACACTAATTTCTTTTTCATGTTTTTTCCCCCGTCGTGTTCTCTCGATAATGCAGAGAGGGCAGGGAATCGCCCTGTGGACGTGTGCGCATCCTTTGCGAAATTTGCCGGGGCGTCGGCATATTCTCTTGATGCTCCGAGGTAGACGTGCACCCTTCTCTGTGCTGTAGAGTCTACTCTTATTTTTCGTGCCTGGTTATGCCCTTATGCCTGGCCTTGGCCGGTGCGAACCTGCAGTTTCGCCGCGTCCCACGCGGCCATTCCGCCCGCAATCTCGCTCACGCGATCGAATCTCTTTTGCTGTAGCAGACTCGCCGCGATCGAAGATCGATAGCCCCCGGCGCAGTACACCAGCAGCTCGCGGTTCTTCGGCAATGCCTCCGCGCGTTGCGCCAGTTGATTCAAAGGCATGCTCACACTGCCATCAATAAACTTCTGCTCCCGCTCTCGTGGCCCCCGCACATCAACCAATAGCGGCGGTTCACTGGAAGCCAAACGTTCCGCAGAGAGTGCCGCGCTCAAGCGTTCCGTTTTTACGGTCACATCCGGCCGCAACTCCAGGCTCCGCATCCCATCCTTCAGATACCCCACCACGTTATCGAACCCAATGCGCCCCAGCCGGATCGCGGACTCCGATTCGCGCCCAGGGTTCGCGATGATCACGATCGAATGCTCCCGGCTCAGTACCGTGCCCGCCCACGTCGCGTACTGCCCGCTCAGCCCGATGTTGATGCTTCCCGCAAGATGCGCGCGTGGCGAATTCTTCCGGCTCACGCGTATCCAGAACCTGCGCGCCACCAGCTTGCAGTTCCAGCACGCGATCCAGTTCCAGCGGCTTCAACTGTCGCCCCAACGCTTCTTCCAGCGTGGGTCTCTCTTTGCTGTTCAGCACCGCGTCGTAAGTGAAATACGGAGGAGCCTCAGGTTGGTCCGCGGTTACCAGTTCGATGAATTCCTTTTTGCTCATCGGCTGCAGCGCGTAATTCACACGCCGCTGCTCGCCCATGGTCGACACCGTTTCTTTACTGATCGCTTTCCCGCACAGTGACCCCGCGCCATGCGCCGGATATACCAGGCTTGCGTCCGGCAACGCCAGCAACTTTGTTTGCAGCGAATCGAAAAGCAGCCCGCCAAGATCCGCGGCAGACCAGCCCAGCGCCACACGAAGATCCGGGCGTCCCACGTCGCCTACGAACAATGTATCGCCAGTTAACACCGCGTACGGCTCGGTGCCACTTCGTGCCAGATCGTACACCACGATCGAAATCGATTCCGGCGTGTGGCCGGGAGTTTCCAACGCCTTCAATCGCACTCGCCCAAACTCCACCACGCTGCCATCGCCCAGCGCCGTGAATTTGTATTCCGCCTGCGCCTTGGCTCCCAGATAGATCGTCGCTCCGGCGCGATCGCGCAGCTCCAGATGCCCGGCGATAAAATCGGCGTGCAAGTGCGTCAAAATCACGTGTGCGATTCGCAGCTTATGTTCGCGCGCAAGCTCCACATACCGGTCGACGTCCCGCTGTGGGTCGACTACCGCAGCAATCCCCGTCTCCTCGTCTCCAATCAGGTACGAGGCATGCGCCAGACAATTCAGATAGAACTGCTTCAAGATCACGAACGTCTCCCACGGCTTCTCGGCGGGCTCCGTAGTCTCTGCGAAAACTGCTGTAACTCGGGAGGGCGCGACTTCAGGGCCTGCCGATTCCGAACTTCGTCATTCCGAACGGAGTCTGCGGAGCGAGGAATCTCTCCTTTCTTGGGTTTTCGCCAAAGAGAGTTTCCTCACCTCGCTCGGAATGACCGTATCAAAGCACTTTTTCCGCAGCCTCTTCAGTCGTACCGCATGTGCTTACCCTTCAACTGGACACAGACTCTCCAGCGCAAGTGCGCAGCCCGCCCGCTCCACGGCGCGCTCAGCCTAACACAACGTTGGAACCGGTCCAAGCGACTACGGCCCCTCCTCCTCTTGCAAATTTCGAAAACGCGCCCGCTTCACGTAAACTAGTAGGCTGTCTGTCCCGCAAAAAACTTTCTTGGAGATCTCATGGCTTTGGTTCGTCCGTTTCGCGCCTTTCGCTATAATCCCGAACTCGCCCCCTTTGAGCGCGTCCTTACGCAGCCCTACGACAAGATCTCTCCTGCCCAGCAGGAAAAGTACTACTCCGCCGATCCCCACAACCTCATCGCCGTGGAAAAAGGCCGCACCTCGCCGAGTGACTCCCCTCAGGACAACGTCTACACGCGTGCCGCAGCCGCGCTGAAGGATTGGATCAGCAAATCCGTCGTGAAACAGGACCCCGACCCGGCCTTCTATGCCTATTCCCAGGAGTTCCAAGTCCCGGGAACTTCCGAGCGTCGCACCCGCCGCGGATTCATTGGCGCCGGCAAGCTCGAGGATTATTCCGCCGGCGTGATTTTCCGCCACGAGCATACCCTCAGCGGTCCAAAGGCCGATCGCTTGGAGCTTCTTCGTCACACTCACACGCACACCGGCCAACTTTTCTTCCTCTATTCCGATTCTCAGCTTACGGTCGATTCCATTCTGAATGAGGTGCAGTCCTCGCAATCGCCCGTCGCGCAACTCACCGACGAATACGGCGTCATTCATCGCTTGTGGATCATCTCGGATCCCGGCCGGATCGCTTCCATCCAGAAAGCCATGGCAGACCAGAAGCTGGTGATCGCCGATGGCCACCACCGCTACGAAACTTCCCTGAACTATCGCAACGAAGCCCGCGCCCGCGCCGGAAAGCCCAATCCCGACGCGCCCTACGAATTCTCTATGATGACCTTCATCAATACCCGCAGCGAAGGCCTCACCATTCTCCCCACGCACCGCGTGGTCGCCAACCTGCGCGATTTTTCCTGGAGCAACGTCCGCCGCTATCTGGAACCCTGGTTTGCCACCGAGGTTTTCCCGTTCCCCGACGAGTCTCAGCGTCAGCAAGCCCAGGCAAAGTTCCTGGAGCGCCTCACCGCTGCGAAAGAGCAACGCGCCATCGGCGTCTATCCAAAATCGGAACCTGCTTCGCGCGCGTTCTATGTGCTTGCTCTTCGTCCGCAAGCGGAAATTGCCCAGATTCTCCCTGGCCTCTCCGCCCTGCAGCGGCAACTTGACGTTGTCCTCCTTCACCAGGGAATTCTGGAGCCCGTTCTCGGCATTACTCCCCACGCCGTCACCGCTGAGGCGAATCTCACTTACGAGCGTGAAGCATCTGTTGCGATCGATGCCGTGGATCGCGGTGCCGCCCAAATTGTGTTTCTGCTGAACCCTGTGGATGTGGAACTGGTCATGAAGGTAGCCACGGCCGGCGAAGTCATGCCGCAAAAATCCACGGACTTCTACCCCAAGCTATTAAGTGGCATCACCATGTACCGCGTAGACGAGTAAAGCGAAGCGGTCCGCCTTCTGGTAGCTCCGGCCTTCAGGCCTGAGGGTTTCCCCATAGCAGAGAGCACCTTAAAAAAGCTGGTCATTCCGAACGGAGTCTGCGGAGTGGGGATCTCCGCGCCATGCGCACGTCTCTTGTGCGATGAATCTCTCTGCTCTTGGGTCCCCGACCCGAGGCAACACAAACACAAGGGCAGGCAACTCCTGCCCTTCCTGAGAAAAGCCAAATCTCGCAGACGATTGACTACGGCTTCGAGAAACTGGCGACGGCTTCCGCTTCCGTGTTGTACACGTCGAAGATCGTCATCAGCTTGGTGATCTGCAGCACTTCCTGGAACTTTGTCCCCAAATGGCATAGCCGCAAGGATGCTCCCTGCGCCTTGGCGCTGTGATGCGCCGCCACCAGCGTGCCCAGTCCCGCGCTGTCGATGAACGTCACTCCGTCCATGTTCAGCACAATCTTCTTCTTTCCTTCCGCCACCATGCTCTTGATCTTTTCCCTGAGCGCGTTGCTCTCTTCGCCCAGCACGATTCGCCCGTCCAGCGCGACCACGGTTACGCCGTCCACTTCTCTTGATGTCATCTTCAATGCCACGGTACTTTCCTCCTAATAGGAACGCAGATCCGGCGGCAACCGGGCCGGAACCGCAAAGCATATCCGCTTTGCTGCACTTTCGCAAAGCAGTCTTTTCTTTTCTCGAACTTCTACTTCCCTGCGATCAGTAATAGTCTGCGCACGACATGTAGTACCCGCAAACATTGCAAATCAGCTTGCAACGCCGGGATTCCAGACGCTGCGAGCAGACCGGGCAAAAACGGGAGGCATCTCCTCGCCCTCGCGCGGATGTGTCTTCCGCCTGAGCGTCCGTCCCGGCAGTTCCCGCATTCGTCCCACCACACTCTGCCGGAGTCGATTCCTGTTTCCAGGTAGCTTTCACAGCCTTCCGGTTATAGCACATCCACCATCCAGCGCGAAAGGACAGCCGACCCGGAGACCCCGGACAAGCATGACTTCGACAATGTGCCGGATGGTTTCGGTGGGATCCTTCGGCCTGCGGCAACGACCCAGCCGTCGATAGACGTATAGCTGAAGCAAATTGAAGGCGAGAGTCCATAGAAGGAAAACGGCCGTCAGAGCGTTCGGGGTGTGGCGAAAAACATGCCCGAAATTCCAGTATTTGATCCACTGATTAAAACCGGTGTCCTCGATATGCCAACGGGAACGGATGATTTGCAGCGCCGTTCGGCGGGCGAGCTGACGCGGGCGCTTGCCGACGATGGCGAAGCACCATGTCCTGGATGGTTCTTCGTCCGGTTTGGTGACCACCGCGCGAATCACCCGGACTTTTCCTTTGTAGCTATCGAGGGTCTCGATGTCGTCGCTGTCCCAAAACTGCAGGTGCTCTTTTTTGTCCGCGTCTTGGTATTGCTCACAGGGCCCTTGCTCCTGCCATAGGGCCAGCGCTTCCTTCAGCGGCTCGTTGTTGTCCTTTTTGAGAACCACAAAGCCTCCATAGCCGTGCTGATCGAGCTGTGTCATCACCGGCCCATTGGCGTAGAGAGCGTCCATGACCAAAGCATCGATGAACGTGCCGTAGGTATCGTGTAACGAATCGATCAGACGCCGCGCGGCGGTCAGTTCGCCCTCGTGTCCGGCATGCTCGCTGTCGATATCGCGACGTGCCTCCTCGTTGAGCACGGGTTCGATAGCCCAGAACGACATCGAGGACCGGGCCGAGAAGCATGGCCACGACGTAACTGTGGTAATACTGATCCACTTCTTCGATCTCGCGGCCGCACTTCACTTTGACTTTGCGCACTAAGCAGTGCGGGCAGTGCCGATCATAGGAGGCGAATGGTTCCCAGCCGTCGATGGCCACGCAGCGCAGGGCGCTGTAGCAACCGTCGCGAAATGCTTTGTTCCGTTCGGCCTTGTGGATGACCTCCTCGATCGCTGCACGGACTCTGTTCAGATGCAGTTTATCCAGAACGTTGGCGACGACGTCGGCGCTGAACGCCTTCACATCCTGCGTCGGGTGGCGGCCAATCAGCTTCTGGAAGTCGCTTTCTTTGAGATCCCCTTCGAGCGCGTTGATGCTGGGGATGCGCAGCACCGCCGTGTGAAACAGGCTGTTGACTACGTCGAAGGTGGGAATTTTGGGATCTCGCCGCTTGTCGGTCAGGTTGGCCAACAGATCCGGCAGAGCAAAAACATTGCAGGCATACTTTTCGAACTGGCGGAGTTTGCTGCGTGAAGCGTCCATCCACTCCGGCAACGCGGCACCGCGCAGCTGCCGGCGAAGGGCTTCGTCCCGTTCCAGACAGCACCGTTTGTATTTGACTGCCGCTACCACAGTGGTCACGCCTCGTTGCGGTCCTACGAGCGGCGGAAGCGACGACGCTCACTCATCCCTGTTCGCAAGCATTTTTCCTGGTTTCAGGGTGAGACCCATGGTCAGCCTTAAAAAGTCCCACGCGCCAGCAGAGTCGTCGGGCCGCTCATTTCTTCTTGCGCCTTCTTCTTCTGGAGCCCCGGAACCATCCGGACTTGCCCGCCCAGCAGCGAACCGATTCGGCAGGGAAGCAATCCAGGTGGCGAGTAAGCGGCGCAATCGGACCAACCGATGCGCTGCTTGCCAGCGGGAGCTTTCCTCCCATAAGCTCAACAAGAAACGTTGCAGCCGCATTCTGCGTCTAATACTATGTAGATACACAAGGAGCCCTGAATCAGGGAGCCTATGCTGCAACGCCTCGGCCAGATCGTCTCAGTCGTCCTACTTTCTTCCGCACTTGTATCGTCTTATGCAAACGCTCAGCGCGGCGCGGGAGCCCCTACTTCTGTCGCGGTTGCTCCTCGTGTCATGGCCGCGCCGATCGCCGCTGCTCCCGTGCATGCAGGCGCCGTTCACTTTGCTGCGGGGACGCATGCCCCCACGCATCTTGGTCCTTCTGCCATCGCGCATCCCACGGTGCCGCATCATCCTGTTCCTGTGAAGCCGGTCTCACCTCGCCATCCCGCGCGGATTTACCCAGCCCCCTCCCAGCCTGGGTTTGCCACCATGCCTTTCCCGAACAATGGGTTCAACAACGGGTTCAACAACGGCTTCAATGATGGCAACTTCCCGGTTCCCGGTCTTGGATTCGACTACGCGCACTTTGCCGCCGTTCACCCTGGTGCCTTTCGTCATCACTTCCACGGTGGAGGCGTCGTGCCCTTCATCGGCGGCGGCCTCTATGTGCCCTTTGAGTATTACAGCGAACCCTATCCCGCGCCCGAACAGCCTGCCGCGGAGCCCGACGTCGAGCCAGAGCAAGCGCAAACCGCGCCGCAACAGGACTATTCCGCGCCGCCCGCCTATGCTCCCCGCCGCGAGCGCGCCAGCGCTCCCCTTGCGCCCTCGCCGGAATACATTTTCGTCCGCCGCGACGGCACCGTTTTCTTCGCCGTGGCCTATTCCTGGAGCAATGGCAGCCTGCAGTACATCACGCAAGAGGGTCTTCGCCGAGTCATTCCACTCACTACCCTCGACCTCGACGCCACCTCGCAGTTCAACGAGCAGCGCGGCCTTTCTTTCCGCAGTCCCGCCTGACCCGCGTTCTTCCCTAAGCTCATAAACTCATCTCCGGCGGAATCTTATTTCCATCCTCACGAAGGGTGTGATAATTTCCGCAGCGGTTGGATCCTTCTTTGTCGATCACGTACTTGCCACTCAACTTGCTCGCCCGGATCATTGCACTCCTTTCTTCAGCGCCATCCCCTTCTTGCGCGCTGATCATTTCAGGTCCGCAATGAGCACAGATCCCTCGTCCCGTAACCATCCTCCCGTTCTGTTCCAGGCCATACGCCCTGTCACTCGTGAAGGCGTTATCAAAGACGCACTCGCGGGTATCCAACTCGCCGCCATGAATATTCCCCAGGCGCTTGGCTACACCAAGATTGCCGGCACTCCGGTTGTCACCGGTTTTTACACCCTCTTGCTGCCGCTTCTCGCCTTCGCTGTTTTTGGTTGTTCCCGCTACCTGGTCGTCGCCGCGGATTCGGCCACCGCCGCCATTCTTGCCAGCGGTGTTGCTCCCATGGCCGCAGTTGGGAGCGCGCGGTATGTCTCGCTCGCCTCCACTGTCGCTATTCTCACCGCGGCATTCCTGCTGATCGCTCGGCTGCTGAAGCTGGGCTTTCTTGCGGATTTCCTCTCGCGCACCGTTCTTGTCGGATTTCTCACTGGCGTCGGCTTTCAGGTCGGCATCGCCGTGCTTGGTGGAATGCTCGGCATCGAAACGCACTCGCGCCGTTCTGTCCTGCAACTAGCTGAAGTGTTTCGCAGCGTTTCCCAGGCGCATTCTTCCACCGTGCTTCTCTCCGCCGCGGTTCTAGCGGTTATCTTTGGTCTTCACTGGTTAGCTCCGCGCATCCCCGGGCCGCTGATCGCCGTTGTGGGCGCCACCACCGCCAGCTCTGCGTTTGACTTCGCCAAACGCGGCATCGAAACCATCGGACCTGTCGCCGGAGGCCTTCCGCATTTGGGCCTGCCCGCTGTCAGCTGGCCAGATATTGAGTCGCTTCTTCCCGTCGCTGGCTCCTGCCTGGTGATGATCGTGGCTCAGAGCGCCGCCACCGCACGCATCTATGCCATCCGCCACCATCAGCGCCTCGACGAAAATTCCGACCTGCTCGGTCTGTCCGCCGCCAATCTTGCCGCCGGAATCAGCGGCACCTTTGTCGTCAACGGCAGTCCCACGCAAACTGCTATGGTTGAGAGTTCCGGCGGCCGCAGCCAATTGGCGCAGGTCTCTACCGCCGTAGTGGTTGCATTCGTTCTTCTTTTTCTTACCCGCCCGCTGCAGTATCTTCCCCGCTGCGTATTGGCCGCCATCGTGTTCGTCATCGCGGTGCGACTTATCGATTTCCGCGGCCTCGCCGATATCCGCCGCGAGAGTCCCGGCGAATATTATCTTGCTGTGATGACCGCCGCCGTGGTGGTCCTCGTCGGCGTGGAGCAGGGAATCGTCTCCGCGATGATCGTTTCGCTCCTCCGCGTCGTCGGCCACAGCTATCGTCCGCACACCGGAGTGCTCCTCCGCGACGAAAACAAAATCTGGAAGACCATTCCTCCCTTGCCCGGCGCCCGAACCGAACCTGGCTTGATCATCTATCGCTTTGACGCCGCGCTCTTCTATGCCAACGCCGGTCTTTTCGCGGAGGAAGTGATTCGCTTGGCCACTCCCATGAGGCTCGCCCTTGCATTGGATCGTCATCGACGCCGAGGCCATCGTCCATGTGGACTACACCGCCGCTCGTGTGCTGCGCGAGGTTTATCAGGATCTCGAGCAACAGGGAATCGAACTGCTTTTTGCCCGCGCTCACCCGGAGCTGCAAGCTGATCTGGAACGTCACCACATTACGGAAACATTCGGCCGCGAACGCATTTTCCTGCGCCTCCACGATGCTCTGCGCACCTTCAACGCGCGCTACGGCACCTCGCCGCAGAACAATCATTAATTCGCAGCGCTGCCCTCACGTCCTCCATTTCCCGTCTTCCTCCACGCTCTCTCGCACCCGGAACTCCGTGATTTTCCGGATCAGCGCCAGCGGCAGCGGCTTCTCCATCGGAAATTGGATCGATCCACTGGCCGTCGCGAATTTCGAAAGATCCTTCGCGAACGCTTTCACCGCCGACGGCGTGGGATAGAAGCCGATGTGCCCCTTGTGCGCGGCAAACACCACCAGAATTCGCTTGTAAGAAAACGCCGGCATCCCCCACTTCAGCCCCTCCTTCGCTCCGGGCGCCGCTTTGCGAATGCACGCTCGCATCTCCAGCAGTTTCTTCTGTGCCGCTTTCGGGGCCACATCAATGTACTCGTCGATATCTTTGGGTCGCGCTTTTCCAGCATTCATTTTCATATTTCTCGGCTCTCCTGCGGACAGAAGATACCAGAAATCGCGCTCATTCCGTCACCCACACCATAAAGTTCATTATCTCGTGCCATCTTCGATCAGGTCCAGCCCGGTAACATCACGTTTGGCAGGGCGCTTGCCGGGATCCACTGTTGCCCGGTGAGCTCCATCTTGGCTGCGGATCGCGACGCCAGCTATAGCCCTCGCGGAACCAGAAGATCTTCTGCCGGAAGGTGCCATCGGCCCACTGCGGCAAGCCCTGCCATGTCCCGTCCTTGCGCAATTGCGTCCACAGTTTGTTCGCACCAAACCAAAATAGTCGGCGTGTGTCTTTTGTGGGGTACGGCGAAGGCGGTACAAACGGATCCGCCGGAGCTTTCGTAGTTGCACAGCTTTCCGGCGCTGCAGCCGCATTTTTGGTTGCGCTCCCCCACTCACGGCGAGCGCAAGGCCCATCGTCAACGTGACGATCGCGATCAGCGTCACGGGTCGTACCACTGGCATCGCGGACCTCCTCCGACCTGGACTTCCTTTTCGTGAGGACGTCTCAGCCGCGCCAACCGTTAACATTCGACTCGCCGCTAATCGGCCTGACCGCGCCACCCCGCCAATTTGGAAGTCGGAAGTCCTTCACTCGAAACAACAGATATGCTCTGCCTCATGCATACTGAAATCGAAAACGCGCGTTTCGCCGGCCGCCCCGCACTTACCGTAGAAGGGAACAGCATCATGATCGGACTCATACTTAAACGCTTTGAAAAGCCCGACGAAGTTCGCATCTTCGACAAAGGCAGGTTCGAGATTGTCCAAATCGGCGGAATGACTATCGGTCGCGCCAGTTACGAACCAGGATGGAAATGGTCGCAGCACGTGGCTCCCATCGCTGGAAAGCCCCTATGCGATGTCGAACATGTGGGAATGGTCGTCTCCGGCCGCGCCATGGCGGCCTTCGCCGATGGAACGCAAACCGAATTGACTCCCGGAAATTTGTTTTATATCCCCCCAACCCCTCACGACAGTTGGGTGATCGGCGATGAGCCCTACGTATCGCTGCATTTCCTCGGCGCCGACCACTACACCAAGTAGCCGCGCAGCGCGCACACTCACAATCAAATGTGCCGAAGGGCCGGACAGCCGCCGCGCCGCCACGATAGTGCCTTTGTCTTTCCCGGTTTTCACTGTAAAATTTGAGCCGGGTTCTTAGGTGGGCTATCTTGAATTTCTCGATGACCATCCGGCATTCGGATAACGTATCTTTTCTCGAAGTCAGTGGACGCCTTACTTCCTTTGAGTCCCCAGCTTTTCGCGACGCCATCCACGGCATGTTGAATCAAGGCCACAAAAACATCGTATTGAATTTAACCGGCCTGGATTACCTCGACAGTTCCGGCGTCGGCGAATTAGTGCGCAACTACATGGCGGTGGTAAAAAAAGGCGGCGCGATGAGGGTCGTCGGACTCGCGCCAAAAATCGAGGAGATTCTGAAGGTCACTCATCTTCACCAGGTTTTTCCGGATTTCCCCGATGAAGCTTCCGCACGCGCCAGCCTTTCTCCAGGTAACGATAAGTAACTTCTCCGTCTAGACCGCGCTCTCTCGCGAAAAACACTGCCCTAAAAGGAGAGAAGCAGCTAGGGTTTGGACCCTAGCTGCCTCCCGGGGTGTGTCCTCGAAGTGGTATTGATTATATAGATGCACGGCAGCGCAAAAGGTTTCCCGTTCCACCAAAATATTTCGTGTTTTATGCAGAAAACGCCGATTTTCCGTAAGTTTTAATAAAACAAATACTTACGCCACCGCTCATCGCGATGTCCAATCAAGCGCATCAGCTGCCGCGAGGTGTGCAACGTAAACGGCCGCGGCTTGCGCGCCAATCGCAGTCCCGCTTCTTCCGGAGTGCGGTCGCCCTTATTGTTGTTGCAGCGATAGCAGCACGCCACCAGGTTTTCCCACGACGATCGGCCTCCACGCGAGCGCGGCATCACGTGGTCCAGCGTCAATTCTGAACTGGGGAACACTTTCCCGCAAAACTGGCAAGTATTTCGGTCGCGCAGCAAAATATTTTTTCGCGACAGCGCGCGGCTCTGCTGCGGAATGTGGCGATACGCCAGCAAACGAATTACCGACGGCACCTTGTGCGAATGCGCCACGGAATGCACTTCGGAACTGTGCATCTCTTCGGCCTGCGCCACACCCTTCAGCAGAAGGACCATGGCTCGGCGCACTGCAGTTACATTAATGGGTTCGTAGGTGGCGTTCAGGACCAACACAGGCTCTTGCATCAAGGAAGCACGCCGCGGAAGTACAACAGGCAGGTGACGGCCACCGACGTTCCCCGAAGCAGTGGGCACAAGCGCGCCGCCTGCCTCGGGGGAAACTCGCCCCCGGTAGTCGACCGCCTCTGGCCTTCTGGCGCTCATCGCGCCCCCTTCCGGTAACTCTATCGGCCGGCGGGGCTTGCGGGTCGGACGGCTCGAGCTACGGTAAGGGCAATCACCGAGCTTGCGCCCGCATCAGCTAACGCGCGTGAACACGCGTCTAGCGTCGCACCCGTCGTCATTACATCATCTAGCAACAAGATGCGGCAATTGTCAACTTGCCTGCCTTCTTTCAGCGCAAAAGCGCCATGTACCGATTCCCAACGCTCCTCGTAATCCAGCAAATGTTTCTCTGGACGAGGGCGCGTCCGCATTAACAGCACCGGCCGGTAAGGGATACCCAGGCGCCTCGCCAATGGCCTCGCGAACAGTTCCACTTGGTTGAACCCGCGCTCTTTCTTTTTCTCTGCCGGTGAAGTGGCACGGGCACCACCATGTCTCCCCACAAACGCTTTTCATCCGCGCGGATTACTTCCAGCAAGCGCTCGGCAAACCACCGGCCCAGCGGCTCGATGCGTGCATAGTTCAACAGCAGGATCGCGCGTACCAGCGCGCCTTCCTACTGGCCATAGCGGCGTGCCCGCTCGAACGCATATTTCTGTTCCCCCCACTGCGGGCAAATCGCAAATTCCTCGTCGCTCTCCCCGGGCACGCCCCACGGCACGCCGCAAACAGCGCAGCTCTCCAGCGGGTTCCGGCGAAACGATGCCAGACAACTGTCGCAGATGGGCAGCCGGCCGGCCGTCGTCAGTAGCGATTCGCAGATTCGGCAATCGCTCGGAAAAATAACGCTGGCCAACGCCCCGGATAGCCTGCCCCTTAGCCGCGACCACGAGGTTCCGCTGCGTGCATGGCCATAAGCAGGCAAGCCTCCGCTCGCCTGCTTTAATTCTACATTCATTAAGTACTCAATCGGTAATAGAATTCAGGTAGGTTCCTACAATTGCCCCTGTTCCATCTTTTCCTGGCAGGAGATGCAATGCTTGGCCCAGGGCACCGCTTCCAGGCGCTTCTGTTGCATTTCTTCCTGGCAGCTGGCGCATTGACCGAATGCGTTATTGCGAATGCGCTTCAGCGCTTCGTCGATCTGATTCAGCATATTGCGGTCTGAGCTGGTCTGCCCGAACAGGAATTCCTTGGTGTAGGAATTCGCCGCCTTGTCTGCCAGGTCGACGGTCGGATCGTCGTCCGCCTGCCGCCCTTCCTCTTCCGTACGCGTAATGGTCTTCACCAACTCATCTCGCCGCGTCAGTAATTTCTTCTTGTAGTAATCCAAACGCTTCTTATCCATGTTCGCCTCACCCAGATGGCCCCAAAGGTCCACCTAAAAACTACATAGTTTAGGCCACGTTTCGCGGTGTGTCAAGGCGAGCGCGTCTTGATAGAAACTCACTGCCAACACATTTCATCGGATTTAAGAAAGTTTTTGCGGATCGATTGAACGCATCTCAAGAAACCACGCACCCTGCGCGGAAAACTCCCTGCGTCCCGAATATGCGTTCGTTCCGGTCCGCTAATTCGTGAAGTTTCAGTGAGTGGCTCGGCTGCCGATTTCCCAACCGCACCTTATGGGATAGGTCGCCGCCCCTGGATAACGCGGATCAGGATCACAATGATCGCCAGCACCAGCAGAATGTGAATGAAACCGCCCAACGTGTACGAGGTCACCAGGCCCAACAGCCATAGAATCAGAAGCACGATTCCGACGGTCATCAGCAAGTCCATGTTTCTCTCCTTGAAAGCCCCCAGGGAATCTGGTTCAACGAAGCCCAGCGAGGCTAGCTTCCATGCACCGAAACGGCTATCGAGCAAATGCTGTAGCGCGTCTGCTGTCTCTGTGTACATTGCCGGTCGGCAAACGCACATCTCTGGCGCCGAATCGCGCCCCCGGTTATTCCCCGGCGCTTGTGGAGACTGCCGGACTTCCCTGTAACTCTTTGATTTCCTGCTGGATTCTCGCCTCGGACTTATCGTGCTTTTTCCCAGTGTTGGAATTGTCTTTCGTGGCGTAGAACACCAGCAGCTGCGTCTTCAGTTCTTGGTCCACTCCCGCCATGCGTTGCTTGGAGAGACGATCGAGGAGTTCCGCGCACGTTTTGTCCCCAAGTTTGTATTTGCCGCGCGGCGTAGCCTCGCCAACATCGAAGTTGTCATTCACAAGCTGCAGCCGCCCTTGGCCCAGGTCGCTCAGCAAAGCACGGTAACGGTCCACCGTGGTGTTAAAGCTGTTCTCAAACAGTTTTTGCGCCTCGGGCGTCGGCGTTCGAAACGCCAGGATCCTCAGTGGCCCGATCTTCGGCAGAATCCGAATCAAAAACCCCAGAGACTTGTCGCTCGCGGTTGGCCGTTGGTAGTCCTTCCCCCATTCCTTTTCGTAGCTCGCCCGCGACAGATTGTAGAGAAACTTCTTGCGCGTAATTCCCGGCACATCCTTTTGAATATCGTCCTGCTTCAGGTTCCATGCCACGCGCGTGGCCTTGGGTATCAGCCCGTTTACGCTGTTGCGGTACGAATTGGCGGCCTTCTCTTCATTCGAAATAATGGACCTCAACTCGAGTCCGTATGTCTCCCGAAAAGCCCGCTCCAGCACCGGCAGTGACACCTCGAAACCGACGAACGCGTGGTAACTGTCGGGGGCGTAGTGCCCTTTGGCCACTTGCAACACGTCAAACGCAAACTCCGTTTTGATGTGCGCGATGGGATTCTCTTCGTACGTCACCACGGGCCCGTACTTCTTCCTCAATTCCGGATACAAAAGCGGAACCGCAAGCGTTGGTGGCCAGTCGGTGCCCATAATTGTCGGCGGCGTAATGCGCCAGAGAGCCGATCGCAAACGCATACTCATTCAAGTCCTGCGAATTGCGTATCAGCGAGAGGATGAAGTCCCCGCTGCGAAAATAGTGCGTCAAGTCGCTGACAAACTTTTTCCCGTACGGGTAGTAGCCGATGTCCTGGATGATGGCGCCGCCATAAACATACGCATGCGCTTTCAATAACTCGTCGGGCGTCGCGTTCGGAAACCGTTTCAGTAGCAACGGACGAATGTTCGTGTCCCACAACACGTCGATGATCGCCTCGTGCGTCAACACGGAATACGCCCTGCAAGGCGGCGCTGAAACAATCAGCACGGCAACACCGATCGCTAAGATCCGGCGCAGAAGTTTTTTCATTTGCGGTGTCTGGTCCTCCACGGGCACGTGGCGAAAACTCCTGGAGGTGGAGTTGAAATCCGGGGCGGCTCGCTCAGCCTGCCCCGAATTTCGCTTATCGCTTTTACCACACTAACGCCAGCGGTCAACTGCTTTCTCAGGCGCCGCGCGTCTTGTGAGCTTCGCGGTCAGCATCACTCAACCGGCGCGTAAACTCATCGATTTGGCTCTCCGCCTGATCCTTCGCCATGCCATAGCGTTCCTGCAACTTCCCAACTAACTGCTCGCGCTTCCCGTTAATCATGGTCAGGTCGTCGTCGGTCAGCTTCCCCCACTTCTCCTTCATCTTCCCGGCATATTGCTTCCACTTTCCTTCCACTTGGTCCCAGTTCATGAATGCCTCCTTCTGATTCGATCTTCCTGCTCGCCAGCAGCCTGCGGGCGGAAAACCAAACAGGCATGCTCATCAGAACGCAGCGACAACCGGAAACACATACAGCATTTCCTCTGGAATCCTGTGAAATCTACCTGACCCTTCCGCGCCATGCAGGACGCTGCAGACAAATACTGCCCCCACTACAGCAACTAGCGGATGGTGAGCATCGCCCGCTTCAAACAAACTGGCTGGCGTCATGGCACCCCGATCGCAGCCATGAGGTGGGTCTTAATCTCTGATTGCATTTGCTGAATTTGATCGGCCAAGGAGGAGCTACCTATGTTACGTATGGCTATCGCGTTTTTCGTGATTGCGCTCATTGCCGCGGTGCTGGGATTCTCCGGTATCGCCGTTGCCACAGCGGGAATCGCCAAGATCCTCTTCTACATTTTTCTCGTGCTCTTTTTGCTCAGTCTCGTCAGCCATCTCATTCGGCGCACCTGACGCAAGGCACGCTCGTTTAAAGCATTCGTGAATGTCTGTCGTGAGCTATGTCGCCCGTCTGGCGCTAGGAGACTGAACGTATGAGTGGAAGAACCATCATCGGCGTTGCCCTTTTGATTCTAGGGATCATTGCGCTGGCGTACCAGGGCTTCACCTACACCGTGCCGAAGAAAGAAGTTGATCTGGGACCCATCCAGGTCACCCGGCAGGAACGCCACACCGTTCCGCTTCCTCCCATTTTGGGAGCCCTTGCTTTGATTGGTGGCATTGCTGTTCTGGTGTTGGACCGGTCGTCTAAGTAAGAAATGAAAACACAAAAGAGAGAGGTCAAAATGAATCGGTGGAAAACAGCGTTAGTTGGCGTGCTAGTCTTGGCGCCTTTTTCGTTTGCGGGCCCTAAAGCAGATGACGTCAAGGAAGCGGATCGCCTGCAGAATGCCGGCACCGTCATGAAGGAAATCCTCGATGTCCCGGACGATATTCCACAAGATCTGCTGGACAAAGCCCGTTGTGTCGTAGTGCTTCCTTCGGTTCTCAAGGCTGCCTTCATCGCCGGCGGTAGTTATGGCCGCGGCGTCATGGTTTGTCGCACCGGCAAGGACTTCACTGGTCCCTGGGGCGCGCCGGCCATGTACGCGCTCGAAGGTGGCAGCTTCGGGTTGCAAATCGGCGGACAAGCAACCGATTTCGTCATCCTGGTGATGAACAACCGCGGTGTCGATAGTTTGCTGCACAGCAAAGTGAAACTCGGCGCCGACGCTTCCGTGGCCGCCGGTCCCAAGGGGCGCACGGCTTCAGCCGACACGGATGCTTACATGCGCTCGGAAATGCTGAGCTACTCGCGCTCTCGTGGTGCCTTTGCCGGCGTTTCGCTGGAAGGAAGCACTCTCCGTCCCGACGAAGATGCCAATCACCGTTTGTATGGCAACG
Source organism: Candidatus Acidiferrales bacterium (assembly GCA_963792145.1). Taxonomy (GTDB): domain Bacteria; phylum Acidobacteriota; class Terriglobia; order Acidiferrales; family UBA7541; genus Acidiferrum. Next base: position 75,692 of record CAWBVH010000025.1, on the reverse strand, counting down.
ATGCATCGGCCGCAAAGATCATCACCGAACCCAAGAGCGATACGCCTCCAGCAGGCAAGACCCTGGTATCGCGCCTGCAACAAGCCAGCCCCCACCTGAAGCCGTAATCAACCAATCCAACTTCTCTTCATCAGGCGGGGCGCATCAAGCCCCGCCTTTTTCTTGGTGTGCCGAGCATGTTCGACAGCTTGGAGGTGAAAGTCCTCTTCACAACGTGATGGACGTGAAGTGATAGCGAAGCGCAAGGGTGAAATAACACTCGCCGCGAGGCGGGGCCTGAAAGAAGCGCGGAGCAAAGATGCGAGCCGATGAACAAGAACCGGATAGGAGGCCTACGGTGGCGGGCGAGCGGGCCAATGATCGCGAAGCCCATATCCATCAAGCTCACTGGTGGTAAATCCGGCGGTTGCGCGTCGAAGGCGGTCGAACTTACCTCGGGAGATCTGTGGCATGTCACGGATTCGTGACTAAGGGTGAAGCGATTCATCCTGATCATGTCGCAGAAGTCAGCAGAGGGCGTACTACTCCAGAAGATCGGAGGAAGGCCCGAACGGAAGGGAGCGGCGAGTAAATCGCGCGATCTCAGAAGCGACTAGCGGCAGAAAAGCCAACCTTGTTGGCCTTCCGGACGCCAGGAGGAGTGAAGCTCCGAGGGGCGTCTACGAAGGGACCGAATCGTTCTCTGGCGACGCGCAGTATCGAAAGCCCGGCTATTCACAAGTAGCTCAACCCGCCGAACCGCCGTATGCGGACCCGCATGTACGGTGGGAGCGCCGGGAATAAATCGGCGAGGAGTAGTGAATGAAAGAGTCACACAGGGAAGGTTTAGCGAGCCACCCTGACCCCGAGTCATGCACGGTCAGTCGCAAGGCTGGGCGCGAAGCGTTGACAGGGGCACATGCAGGCGGGACATTGAGCTGCGAAATAAGTGGATCCGGAGTGCCGACGACGTCCACCGAGGCGGAAGGCCACACCGATGGGAGCGACAACGCGAGCTTCCGAAGGACTCCGCGCAGTCAGAGACCCCAAGCATGCATGGAAACTCCACGCGCGAGAACCGGGAGACCCCAGCAACGCCCGCCACGATTTCGTAAGCGGGCCGGTTGGAGAAGGTCATGAACCAGAAGTCCAACATGTACGGTGGTGGGGAGTCGGACGGTCGTACAGTACCGGCGAAGTGCCCGAACAAAAGCGGGAAACCGCTGGCGGAGGGCATGGAGGGAAGGCGACCGACCAAAGAGAACATCGAGCAGACGACCGCGTCCCAGACTCAGAGTTGGATGAACGCGTCGAGCGCTTTGCTCGGTGTGCGAAAGGCAGCTAAACGGGAAAGGAAAACACGGTTCACTGCGCTACTCCACCATGTGACGGTTCCACTGCTACTGGACAGCTTCTATGCTCTAAAGCGAGATGCTGCACCGGGAGTAGATGGAGTCACATGGAAAGACTACGAAACGGACCTGGATAAACGACTGGAAGACTTACACGGTCGAGTACATCAGGGAACGTATCGAGCGCAACCTTCCAAGAGAGCCTACATCTCCAAAGCGGACGGACGACAACGACCCCTGGGCATCGCAGCCCTGGAGGACAAGATCGTCCAGCACGCAGTGGTTACCGTCCTCAATCAGATTTACGAAGAGGACTTCTTGGGGTTCTCATACGGGTTCCGCCCTGGGCGAAGCCAGCATCAAGCTCTGGATGCGCTCTGGGTAGGACTCATACGGAAGAGAGTGAACTGGGTGCTCGATGCGGACATTCGTGACTTTTTCGGATCAATTTCGCACGAATGGATCGGCAAATTCATCGAACACCGGATCGCCGACCGAAGAATACTGCGCCTGATTCGAAAGTGGCTGAGGGCTGGAGTATCTGAGGAAGGGGCCTGGTCGAAAACGGACGTGGGGACTCCGCAAGGGGCAGTGGTATCACCGCTGCTCGCGAACGTATACCTACATTATGTTTTTGACCTTTGGGCACAGCACTGGCGAAAGCATCGCGCTGCGGGCGACGTCACAGTCGTCCGGTACGCAGATGACATCGTCATGGGGTTCGAACACCGAGCCGAAGCTGAGCGTTTCCTTCAGGACTGGAGGGAACGCCTGCGTAAGTTCGGGTTAGAGCTACATCCGGACAAAACGCGCCTGATTGAGTTCGGGCGTTTCGCAGCCGAAGATCGGAAGCGGCGAGGCGAGGGCAAACCGGAAACGTTTAATTTCCTGGGGTTCACGCATATCTGCGCGAAAAACCGGAAGACCGGTGGCTTCTCGATTGATCGCAAGACTATACGTAAGCGACTCTCAACAAAACTCAAGGCAGTAAGGGAGGAGCTTCGGCGATGCTGGCACGAGCCAGTAGCCGAGGTCGGGAAGTGGTTGAGGTCCGTCGTACAAGGCTACTTCAACTACCATGCAGTGCCCGGCAACATGGATAGTCTGCAGAGTTTCCGAGCCCAAGTCATCTGGCACTGGTTCCGCGCACTTCAGCGGAGAAGCCAGAAGAGTCGGATGACTTGGGAACGCTTCGGACCGCTTGTCGCTCGCTGGATCCCGAGTGCTACGATCCTGCACCCGCGTCCCGCTATGCGCTTTAACGCCAGGTATCTAAGGTAAGAGCCGTATGCAGCAATCCTGCAAGTACGGATCCGTGCGGGGGGCGCGGGGTAACTCGTGTCCCTACCGCGACTGTGGGAGGGGAGGACGGGCAACCGTCTCCCCTATCCCGATTGTGCCGAGCAGGTTTGACAGCTAGGAGGTGTAAGTCCTCTTCACCACGTGATGGACGTGAAGTGATAGCGAAGCGCAAGGGTGAAATAACACTCGCCGCGAGGCGGGGCCTGAAAGAAGCGTGGAGCAAAGACGCGAGCCGATGAACAAGAACCGGATAGGAGGCCTACGGTGGCGGGCGAGCGGGCAAAGGACTGCGAAGCCCATATCCATCAAGCTCACTGGTGGTAAATCCGGCGGCTACACGTCGAAGGCGGTCGAACTTACCTCGGGAGGTCTGCGGCATGTCACGGATTCGTGACTGAGGATGAAGCGATTCATCATGTCGCAGAAGTCAGCAGAGGGCGTACTACTCCAGAAGATCGGAGGAAGGCCCAAACGGAAGGGAGTGGCGAGTAAATCGCGCGATCTCAGAAGCGACGAGCGCCAGAAAAGCTAACCTTGTTTGGCCTTCCGGACGCCAGGAGGAGTGAAGCTCCGAGGGACGTCTACGAAGGGACCGAATCGTTATCTGGCGACGCGCTGTATCGAAAGCCCGGCTATTCACAAGTAGCTCAACCCGCCGAACCGCCGTTTGCGGACCCGCAGGTACGGTGGTGTGGAGGGGAGGACGGGCAACCGTCTCCCCTATCCCGATTCTGACCGCGGTTCTTTCATGCGAATTGTGTTGCCGCGAATTGTGGTAGCGCCTGTAGCTCACCCCTCCAGGGGTGAGGCTTGTACGGTTTGTGCGTCGCCTCGATCACCGAAGCCAAGCGCGCTGTCATCCTGATGGGCGCGCCTTTTGCGTCCAGAAGGACCTCAACCAAAACCCGTGCGAACTCTGCAGTTTTAAGCAGCGCAGCCGCGGCCCACTCACTCCGAAACACGCGTCGCCACGATCGTCGGCAAATCAATTTCCTTGTCGCCACCCACGGTCATGCGCGCAGCCTCCGGCGATTCCCCCAGCATGTTTGAAAGATGAATCAGCGATGGATGGCAATCCGCGATCAACTTCATTACCCCGGTCAACGGAATCGATAGCAGCACCCCCATCGGTCCCCACAGCCATCCCCAAAACAGGATTCCCGCCGTCGCCGCCACCGGTCCGATGTTCATTCGCGACCCAATCAGCCGCGGGAAAATATAGTTCGAGGAAACAATGTGAATGCCAATCACCGCAAACCCGATGATCAACAGTGTGCTCACTGGCGCCGCTTGAATCAATGCCGCTGCCACCGGAACAAGCGTGGCCAGCACCGCACCAAGGAACGGAATCAGATTCAGTAGCCCGCTCACCACCCCCAGGATCAACGCGCCCTGAATGTTCAGCGCCCACAACAGCACCACCGTCACACTCGCCATGAACAGGCCCGCGGCCAGGTTCCCGATCATGAAACGCCGCACCATCAGTGCCAGGCTGTTCGAAAACTCCAGCGGATCATTCTTCGGTCCCAGCAGCTGCGCCATTGTCTGGTACCACTTATCCTTGCGTACCAGCATGAAGAACATCAGGAATGGCACCACGCCCAGAATCAGAATGGCGCTGGAGACCGATCCGAATCCTCGCACCAGGTACGACGGCCACGTTGGCGGCTGCCTCAGCTTTACTTCCGTAACCTTTTTCCCCGGCTCCGGGTTCAGCCGCTTCGCGCTCTCTTCCACCTGTTGGATTTTGTGATTCAGCGGCTCAACGATTTCTCTCACGCGGTCCGCGTAGGAAGGAAATGCCTCAACAAATGTCGAAACGCGATTGTAAGAACCGTACGCGGCCAGCCCCAGCCCCGCCATTCCCGCCAGAATCAACAGCGCCGACGAAACGGACCTCGGAACGCGCCAGCGCTCTAGAAAACTTACCAGCGGATCGATCAGGATTGACAGGAACGTGGCCAGCACCAACGTGATGCAGAAAGAACTCGCCAGAAAACAAAACGCGATCGCCAGGGCCAGCACAATTACCCACAGCAACTTGGCGATGCGATCAAACACCTGGGGCCGTGCGGTCAGCAGAGAAGCAGATTTCATGTGTGATTGACCCGGTTAGGTAATCCTCCCCGCCCCACGCTTCGACGAGGAGGATTCCCACTAAACCACTCGCGATTCTGTTGCAGAACTTACTCGGACTTAGTAGCTCGTCCCCGCCCTCTTCGATGCCACGTCCGTCGCCTTTACGTCCGCCGACGATTCGCCCGTCGAAGAGATATCTTCCGCGCCCGTGCGCTTCATGATGTCCTTGGCTTCACTGACCTCTTCCGACGTCTCGCTATGAACCGACAGCAGGATGCCGCCCTTCTGCAAACGCCCTTCGTACCTCTTGGCTTCGTATTCGGGTATGCCCAACCCAATCAGAGCTCCGGTGACACCGCCGACCGCCCCGCCAACGCCAACGCCTGCCAGCGCCGCCATGATCGGTCCGGCCGCGATGAAAGGACCTAGGCCCGGAATTGCCAGCGCGCCGATGCCCGCCAGCCAGCCGAGCGCCCCGCCGATCACTGCGCCGGTACCCGCTCCCGCCGTTGCTCCCTCGGGTGCCTTGGTTTCTTTTTGTGTCGCTAATTCCCTCGGACCGAGATTTTCCGGCAGCAACACGGAAATATCCGTGGCCGCCCATCCTGCCTCGCGGAACGCGTCGATGGCGTTTTCCAGCGCGCTTCGGCTCGAATAAATGCCCAATACCGATGTGTTCTTTGCCATGGTTCTTTCTCCCTCAATTCTAAAATTGTTCTGCAAGTTGCGTTTCGTTTCTGAAGTACCGTGCACCGAGATACTTTTGGTAACCCTTGCAGCGCGTCGTAGAGCATGGACCACGCCGCAACCCGCACCAATACCCACATCGCTGCAGGCGTACAAAAACTCCACCTGAGACTTCTCTTTGGCGTTCTTGAAAATATCCAGCGGGACTGCGAAGCGTGTACGGATTGCAAATCCTCACACTACAGCTCCCGCCGTATAGCCCACACTCGATTGCGTACTTATGATTCTTCCCGCGGCAAAATACAGGAGGCGTTTCAATGACAAGCAAAATATTTCTCAGGACCGTTGCTATTGGCGTCGGCGTGGCTGCGCTCAGCTTCGGCGGGACTTCCATGCTCACGCAGGCTCGCTCTTTACAGCAGCCGGACAACACCGGCGCGAACAAACAGCAAGCAACCACCGCGGATCAGCAGAAGGAAACCGCCGAGGACCGCGAACTCGCTCAGAAGATCCGCAAGTCCATCGTCGGTGACAAGTCGCTTTCCACCTACGGTCACAACGTCAAGGTGATCGTTCGTAATGGCGTCGTAACCCTGAAGGGACCGGTGCAATCTGAAGATGAAAAGAAGAACATCGGCGCCAAAGCAGCAGACGTCGCCGGCGCCGACAAGGTTCAAAACGAGCTGACCGTGAAGTCGTAATCGAGAACCGCGGGAACCTGTGGGCCATTATTTAGCTACCGTTGAATAGGATCCACGGCTTTTCCTATGGCGCTCCCGCTACACCCGCCTGGGGCATTTCCGAGGCTTTTCTTCTCGCTAAATACAGTGAACTTGGTATTCAAGCGCTTGCTGCAAAGGGGTTAATTTTACCCTGCCAAACTTCCAGAGACCAGTGTTCTCAAATTGGAGCTAAGATGCCAGGGCGAGCCATCGTGCCAAATGAAGCTGCACCACATCCTGTTTTTGGATCGGGGATAAACAACTTGAAAATCTTGGTGGTCGACGACCATGACATCATCCGCCGCGGCTTGAAAGACCTCCTTACCGCTAAGCCTGGTTGGGAAGTCTGCGCCGAAGCTAAGACCGGCAGGGAAGCCGTAACCCTCGCCGAGCAACTAAAACCCGAAATCATTGTCATGGACATCAGCATGCCGGACCTGAATGGTCTGGAGGCTGCCCGCCGCATTCACAAGGTCCTTCCCAAAACCGGCATTCTCATCCTCACCATGCACTTCTCGGATCAGCTGGTCCGCGACGTCGTAGAAGCAGGTGCTCGCGGCTATATCCTCAAATCCGACGCCGACAAGGAACTCGTCACCGCGGTCGATTCCATTGCCAACCGCAGGACCTTTTTCACTCCGCGAGCTTCGGAAATGCTTCTGGACGGTTTCTCCAGGACCGTCACCGGCGCCGAACCCAAGCTTCCTCAGCGCAATCGCTTGACCACTCGCGAACGCGAAATCGTGCAATTACTCGCTGAGGGAAAAAGCAGCAAGGAAGTTGCCGTCGCTCTCGGCATCAGCGTGAAAACCGCGGAAACCCATCGCGCCAACATCATGCGCAAACTGGAATTACATTCCGTCAGCGAACTCGTGCGCTACGCCATTAAAAATCAGATCATTGAGGCTTAACTTGTGCGATGCCAGCTCGCCACGCCGAAACACTGATCCGAAACTTTCGAGACAATTTAGTCGCTGCCCGCGAGCCGCTTTTTTCCCGCGACGGCTCTATGAGAATATTGCCCTATGCCCCGCGTCCTGATCGTTGATGACCATGCTTTCATTCGCCGTGGTGTCCAGTCGATCCTGCAATCCTTTCCTGAATGGGAACTTTGCGGCGAAGCGGGCAACGGCAATGAAGCGATCGTCCTCGCCGATGAACTTCAACCCGAAGTGATTCTGATGGACGTCACCATGCCCGGCATCAACGGCATCGAGGCCACTCGCATCATCCGCAACGCTCATCCCGAAATGAAAATTGTTTTACTCACCCTTCATGAATCCCCGGAGATCTTGCGAAACGGTTTTCGCGCCGGTGCCAGGGGATATCTCCTCAAGGCCGACGCCGAGCAGGAATTGCTCAAGGCCTTGCGAATCGTCGTCGGCGAAGGCACTTATGTCAGTCCCAAGCTAGACAAAGCCGTCGTCACCGAAGTCATCAACGAAATCGGCAGCGACCACTAGTTGCCCGAAGAATTTTGTCATTGCGAACGGAGTCTGCGCAGTGAGGAATCCCTCTTCTCTTGGCTTTGTTTCGGGTGCCCCACACGCCGTTGTTGCGTGTGGGTTCTTGGCTTCGCCTCTATAGCACCGTCCTCACTCCTGTAGCTCACCCCTCTCAGGGGTGAGGCTTCCCTCTCTGGCTCCGCCTATGTAGGGACGGCCTTCTCAGGCTGTCCGCCACCTCAAACGGAGCGCACGGCTTCACAACGTGCGGAAAACTCTACTCCCTTGGCTGGAACTCCAGCCTGCCCGGCACACTTATCCCCGAAGGCGTCAGCACAAAACGCAGGTACAACTCCACCGCGATCACGTTCGGAATCCAGCACAACCACGCAATGGCGGGATAACCGATCGCAAAAGGCCAATGAAACACGAAAACAAGGGGCAGGTAAATCCGCAGCGTGATGGCAGCAGCGGTGAGCGCGTAGCTGCGAATCATCCACCGCCGGTGCTGTATCGCATCTGCTCGCAATATAAACCGTATAGCCAGCCCGGTCGTTACAATCCAGGCCGCGCCCAGCGTCAAAAATCCCCAGGCAGCAATCCAACCGGTCTGCGCATGCGGCGCGATCCACACGGAAGCACACCACCCCAGCAAAACAGCGCCGCAGTAGATCCATCCCAACAGGCGATGGCGATTCCAGTTGCTCTCCCGGAAGCGAGGAAGAAACTGCAGCGGACCTGTCATCAACGCGATCGCGCCACCTAAAGCGTGCAGCGAAAGCGGTATGCGCCGGTGAATGAAGTTGTCGATCTCCGCGGGAAACGGCACGTGCGGCAGCAGGTAACGAAGCGCTTCCAGCCCATTCACAAACGCGAAGACTGCGAGTATGACCCACAGGATTTTAGGCAGGCGTCTCACATTGATTTATTCTCGCGTTGATTGATTTATTTTGTAAACGATTTTTTGCGCTAAGGCAAACACCCGATAGAATTGCCCTTCTCCAAAACACAAACTGGCCTTCAGTTTGTTTCACAGGAGCTTTTTATGCCCGAACAAGAAACCATTCGACGCGCCGAGCGCGACAAAGAAGAAGGCAAATCTCCCTCCACGCAAGCCGGTGAATTTGTTCGCGAGGAAATGGAGCACATTCGCCAGGGTGTTCATGGCGCCAGGTCCACAAAGCAGGCCATCGCGATTGGCCTCTCCAAGGCTCGCCGCGCCGGCGTCGACCTTCCTCCTCCTCCCGGCAAGAAAGCTGAATCCTCTCGCTCGTCGAAGAGAAGATCTTCGTCCAAATCTTCCCGCAAACGCGCCAATTCCTCGCTCCGCGCACTGCGTCGCGAGGGTTCCGTCTCCGCCTCTCCCGACGCGCTCTCTCGCTTTGCTAAAGCCAGCGCCCGCAAACGCGGTTCCGTCAAGCCGCCATCGCGCCGCCGCGAAAGCTGCTCAAACCAGATCGCACAATCGATCGAAGCGGCGTCGTTAAGAGTCTGCGTGAAAACTCTTGTAACTCGGGAGGGCACGACTTCAGTCGTGCCGCATGTGCTTGCCCTGCAAATCGGCTTTAGCCGCTGAGGGCTTCTTTTTTGGTTCGCACACAAACTCTTTAGCTCCGACAACAAGCGCTTGACTATTACTGGGCTTCAGCCCCGAGGAAATGGCTTTGCTATTTTCCCCAGCGTCTCGTACATAAAATCATCAATCTGTCTACCCGCCAATCCCGATAGTGAATTTCCCCGGCTGGATTCATATTCTCCCCTGGCCCTTCTACCGGCCCGGATTTCCCAGCTGATCTAAATTTTCGTAGGTTGCTGAAACCAGCAAAGGAGAATCATGCGAGTTCTTAAATTGACAGCAGCGATCGTCGCTCTCGCCGTCATCGGCAGTCTTTCCGCTTGCTCCGATACTCACACCAAGTCACCAGATGTCACCGCCAGCGTTCGGCAGTCCCTCGACCAAGCGGGGTTGCGCGATGTCAGCGTCAGTCAGGATCGTGAGAAGGGCGTCGTCACCCTCACTGGCAACGTCAAGTCCGATGCTGAGAAATCCCAAGCGGAAATGATTGCCAGCTCCAACGCCCCCACGCAAGTCGTTTCCAACCAGATTGCCGTCCGGCCTCCCGGCGAAGAGAGCACTGCGAAAAAAGTGGAGTCCGACACGGATAAAGCGATCGAGAAGAACGTCGATGCCGAACTGGTGAAGCTAAAGCTGCAACACGACGTGAAATATGATGTGAACAAGGGCGTAGTCACTTTGAAGGGTAGCGTCAACTCCCCGACCAAACGCGCGACCGTCGAGAAGGTAACCAAGAACGTTCCGAACGTTCAACAGGTCGTGAACGAAATCGAAGTGAAAAACCAGAAGGCTACGTCGTCATCATCGTCGTCCAAGTAAGCGAATGGCAGGCTGTGCTGCCTCGTTGCTCGCGATTCCCTCCGGGTTTCCTGCGCGTCGCTTCTCTAGCAAGCGGCCGCTCGGAAACCCGGGCTGCGGTTCTAGGAGCGAAATCTCGCGAACTCGCAGCATTCTTCGGTTCGCTGATGTTGGGCGCAAGTCGTGCTATATATAGTGCATCGCCCGCAAGGCAATTCCCGTGCTCTTTTTATCCTTATGAAAGGAAGTCATGTCGGTTGTTGGCGTTCCCAATCGTTCCGAGTCCCATCCTTTAGGCATGCCTGCCATGCGTCTCGGATCGCTCGTTCTTGCTGCGATCTTCCTCCTGGCAACGGGTGTCATCGGCTTTATCACAGTCGATCGCCTGCAGAGCAGCCGCGACTTAGTCCTCCATACCTACCGGGTACGTGGCCTGCTCAAGGATCTGCGCTCCGACATCGGCAGCGTTCACGCCAATTTTGACTTGTACCAGTTCACCGGGAATTTCAACGAAGTGGCTCACCTGGATGAGCAGCTCCAAAGAGAGCTTTCCATGGTCGCGCAGCTGCAACAGCTTACCGCCGACAATGCCCTCCAGCAGGTCCGTTTGGATGCCTTCCAGGAGGTCCTTCAGCAGGATATCGAGCAGCTCAATGCCTGCATCCGCCAGCAGAACTGCCTGGGCCCTAACGCCTCCTCCAGAAATGAGTTTCTCACCACAATTTCCGGCCGCAGAAGAACCATGTCGGACACGCTCCGTAACATGGAGGGCATGGAGGACACTCTCCTGCAAACCAGGCTCACCATTTGGCATCGTCTCTTTATCCGCTTGGTGATTATTCTGGCAACCTGTCTCACCCTGGCGCTGCTTCTTCTCGCCTACAATTTCGGCTTGTTGTTCCGTGAAATTGAACGCCGCAAACAGCAGGCCCAACTCGAAAAAAATAACTCCGAATCCTACAAAATGCTTTCCGCTCGTATCCTCGAGCTGCAAGACGTCGAGCGCCGCAGGATTGCCCGTGAACTCCACGACAGCGTTGGCCAATTCCTCGCCGGCCTCAAAATCAATCTCGGACGCCTGCAACGCCGCGAAGCCGAAGCCACCGCCCAGAGCTATCCTTTATTGCTGGAGTCCATAGATCTCACCGATCGCGCCATCGGCGAAGTCAGAACCATTTCCCACCTGCTCCATCCTCCTCTGCTCGATGAACTTGGTTTTCACTCCGCTGCTCGCTGGTACGCCGAGGGCTTTGCCAAGCGCAGTGGCATTCAAGTCAATCTACATTTGGCGGAGGTTGTGGAGCGTCTCCCCAAGCAAATTGAGTTGGCTCTGTTTCGCGTTCTCCAGGAATCTCTCACCAACGTGCACCGCCACGCCAAGGCCAGCATGGTGGACATCGAGGTCCTCTGTACCGACGACCTCGTCATTCTCGCCGTATCTGACGACGGCAGGGGCCTACACCCGGACGTCCTCCAACGCTTCCGCGGCGGCCACGCCGGCGGCATCGGCTTGGCCGGCATGCGCGAGCGCCTCGCCGAGCTGGGCGGACGCCTGGAAGTGGACTCGGGTCCCACCGGCACCCGCATTCGCGCCATCCTCCCCACCCACGAATGCGATCCCGCCGACGCCCCAGCCGAGAACATCTCCATCTCTCCAGATTAGTCCTTGGGTCGTGGTCGCCTGTGTAAGCCGCTTTATGCTGCTCTGCGCTGATTCCTGTAGCTCACCCGTTTACGGGCGAGGGTTTTCTCTTGGGTTTGCCTTTGTACCGGAATCCCCCGAGCCGGGCACTCTCGCTTCTCTTGGCACTTGGGCTTCTCTACGCTCTCGCTCTCTGTGGTGAATCACTCGTTTAGCGAATGCCGCCTCGGCTCGCTTTGAGAGTGACGGCCCCAAGCAAAAAGCCGGTGCTGCTTGCACAGCACCGGCCGTTATTTTTTCTTTTTGTTATTCAGAAATTAGTTTGGCAGTCGGCTTCGCCGGATCACCCAGCGATTACCTCGCCACTTCGTGTGTTGTAGATGAAGTAGTCCCCAGGGGACGCTAGGGCCATTTGCATCAACTGCCGCTTGGCCTCCTCCAACCCCTCTACAGCTCGAACCCAGAGTGGTTGGCCATCAGGTAGTCTCTTGAAGATGTCGAACTTGGCATCCATTCTTGCTACCTCCAATTTAATTGGGCGTAGAGAATAGGGCAAAAATGCGGCCAATCGACTCGGATTTATTATCCACAACGAAATCAAGCACTTACGTCGGGATGAGGATCGAATGCAGGGTAGAAACGACACTAATCGACGGAACTTTTTTCAGCATTTTGTACATTATTCCCTGTAGGGGGAGTACCGTAACCCTGGTATCAAAACCAACCGACTCTACAGGTTACGAAATCACACAGGGCTTGAGTGAAGAAATGAATGGCCCGATCCTATCTACCGCCCCGCCCGCTTTTGAAATCGCAGCACTCCGGCAGGCAAATCGTCGTCTTTTGGCGCATCCTGGCTCTCTCTTGGAGCCCGGTTGATTCCTCCGCCCGCGCACACTACGCAGATGCGCGTCCAAGGGAGTGCTTGCAGTCGCGCCGTGGGAATCTCGTCCCCGCAGCTTCCGCACATCCCGTACTGCCCGCTCTCGAGCAGTCGCAGCGACAGTTCCACCTCGCTCAGTGTGCGGATTTCCCGCTCCATGTTCGTGGCCGCCAGTTCTTTGATCACGTCCTGCAGTGCAAATGTGCCGTCGTCATCGGCTTCTCGCTCCACCGCATTCTGTGACCGTCGCTCATACAGTCGCTTGATCAATTCCTCCCGCTTCTCCAGAAGCAGCTTTCGATACGTTTCCTGGTTCACTTTCTTCTTCCTCATGGGCGCTAGCATTGGCGCTATTCCTCTGATTGACCTGTCTCAATTGAGCATGCGGGGGCAGTTTTTCGCCGCGTCATGCACTATGCGATATCGTTTTGGGCAGAACAATCCAGTCATTTCCGTAGTACCAAAACGAAATACAGGTAGCTGCGCGTTCACGCCCGAGCTGTCGCTTCTGTAGCTCACCCCTTTCAGCAATGGGGCTTTTGCCAGCAAAAATTCAGGGGAGAAAATGTGCCTCAACGAAAGGCACTGGAATGAGGCTGCCGCTGTTAGACGCCAATGGCAGGATGCTCGTCGGAGAAACGCTCCAGAATGTTGGGCCACTACGCCGCCAGAATACATTCGCCAGCTTCGGCCCGGCGCGCAATTCGAAAGACAACAACGTACCGATATCCGGCGGAGGTGTGTTTTCCAATACATGGATTGACCGCGAATTCGACATTAATCCAATAATGAAATGAGGGGAGGAACATGCGTACGAGCTCAGGCAAAGATTACCGTCCAGAGTTCAGAAGCCAAGCCCTACGACCAGACCGCGAGCCCGGCATTAATGGAGATTCGGCTAAGCGAAACGTTCACCGGAGATATCGATGGCGAATCACCGGTTCGCGCTTTACAGGTCCTACGCGACGATCAATCTGCCTGCCTCGTCAGCATGCAACGATTCCGCGGAAAACTGCGCGGACGCCAGGGCACCTTCGTGCTGCAAGGTTCAGAAATCGTCGAGAACGGCAAGATCAAGGCGACATGGTTTGTCGTTCCCGGATCGGGGACAGGCGATCTTTCCGGGCTGCGCGGCGAGAGCGGCTTTGAAGGCCAGTTTGGAAAAGGGTCCGACGGAACGCTCGAATACTGGTTCGAATGATGTAGCTGCTGACGCACTACATTAGGTTGGGCGAGTTTCGCGTTTCGCAAGAAGTTCAGCTTTTTGCGTCTACCACCGGGTTCTTCAGCACGCCCAGCTCCTCGATTTCTACTTCCACTTCGTCCCCGGCTTTCAGGTAAATCGGCGGTTCCCGGAACGCGCCAACTCCTTCGGGCGTTCCCGTCGCGATGATATCGCCGGGCTCCAGCGTGATGCTGGCGGAGATGTACTCAATCAGTTGCGGAATGTGAAAAATCATCTTGCCGGTATTGGAATTTTGCAGCACCGTTCCGTTCACCCGCGCGCAAATCGCCAGATTGTGCGGATCGGCCACTTCGTCTCGCGTCACCAGGTACGGCCCCGTCGGACAAAACGTATCGCACGACTTTCCCCGCACCCATTGTTTGTCCGCGAACTGCCACGCCCGCGCGGAAACGTCGTTCAGCGGCAAGTAGCCCGCCACATATTCGTACGCTTTCTGCGCCGCGATCGCCTTTCCTCGCTTTCCAATCACCACGCCCAACTCCGCTTCGTAATCCACTTTCGCGTCGCTCGCTGGCAGCACGATCGCATCGCCCGGCCCGCAGATGCTGGTCGTAAATTTCGCGAAGATCAGAGGCGACGTCGGCGCCTCCTTTGCTCCCGATTCCATCAAATGGTCCCGGTAATTCAGTCCCACGGCGATAATTTTCCCCGGCCGCGGCACCGGAGCGCCAAGACGAACTTCCCCCAACGCCAGAACTTGCGCCTGCGCCTTGTCGTTCGCAAGTCGTTCCGCGGCAATTCGTGCCATTTCTCCAGCCTCTAGAAACGCCGCGATGCTCTGGAAGCTCCCCGCGGAAACTCCCGCGCGCTCAGCCGAAGCCTTCAGATCCACCACGCCCCTCTCGGTGAACGCGCCCAGACTTTTCAATCCCTGTTTTCCGGTGAAACTGACAACTCGCATCGCACTCTCTCCTGAACGAATCGTGAATTATCCAATAATCGTGAAGCGCTGTCATCCCGAAGGGCACGTAATCGTGAGCACTGTCATCCTGTGACCCGCGCCTTTAGTAAAGCGCTGTCATCCTATGGACGCGCCTTTTGCGTCCATAAGGATTTCAACCGACCCACTGCCCAGACTCCAGCTCAGGACCGCTGCGCCGCCAAGCCTCTCGCGCCCTCAGTGCTTCGCCTGCTCCTCCAGGATCGCCACGCCGTACTGCGGCAAAACCACATGCGTGACCTCTTTTTTCTCCAGCAGCGACTTCATCCCTCTTGGCAACTTCACGTCCTGGCTCTCACCCTTGAAATTGATCAGCACAAACACGCGGGTGTCCTTGCCCACCCGGCGATTCACTTCAATCCCATCCGGCACCGCAAAGAGAGTTCCTCGCGCCGCTCGGAACGGCCTGTCAGACCACTTTTTCCGCAGCCTATGGCGTGACCGTCAGTTTCTTTCCGCTATATTTCACGGTTTTGTCGGCCGCGTCCGTCAGGCCGCCACCCACGCCGTGATTCTCGCTGACAAACACGATTCGGAACGTGCGGCTCTCCAGCATCCCGGGAAATGTTCCCGTGCGATCACCGATCGTCAGCGTATGCGCCACATCATCCCAGGAGAAGGGAATTGTCGCGTGCGCGCCTTTCTCGTAGTTGTAGCTGTCGTTCTCGTCTTCGTACAGCGTGAATTCTCCGTTGGCCCCGCGATAAACGCGAATCTCAATCGGATCTGCCGCTTTCTCCGCCGCATATTCAATGTCCGGCCCAAGCGGCAAAATTGATCCCGCGCGAACATACAACGGAATACGCTCAATCGGCGCTGCCGCCTCCACAAAATGCCCACCCTGTTGCCCCGCGCCCGTCCAGAAGTCAAACCACTTGGCATCCGGTAAATACAGATGACGCGAAGTCGCGCCCGCCTCCGTCACCGGATTCACCAGCAGCGCGGGACCAAACAGGAATTGGCTGCCCGTGTCTTGCGCCCGCGCGTCCGTCCGGAAATCCATCACCAGCGGGCGCATGATCGTGTATCCCTCGCTCGTCGTTTTCCACGCCAGCGAATAAATGTAGGGCATCAATCGGTAACGCAGCTTGTCGAACGCCACCAGCGTTTTCTGAGCCTCCGGTCCAAACGACCACAATTCGTTCTGATTGGTAGAACGCGTTCCGTGCACCCGGAAAATCGGGCAGAACGTCCCGAACTCGAACCACCTCACGAACAATTCTCGATACGCCGGATCATCCGGATTCGCTACCGTGAATCCGCCAATGTCCGTCGTCCAGTAGGGAAGTCCTGAAAGCGAATAGTTCAATCCTGCCGGTATCTGTCGCCGCAAGGTCTCCCACGTCGGGTTGACGTCTCCAGACCACACCGCCGCCGCGTTCCTCTGCGTTCCCGCATACGCCGATCGTGAAAGTATGAACACGCGCTTCTGATCGGACGCCGCTCGTTGCCCTTCATAAACCGCCGTCGTTGTCAGCAGCGGAAATTCATTCGTGTAGCGCGCTCCATTCCCCAGCGCGATCTTGTTGGTCACCAGAATGTTTGTTTCGCGCCCCTCGGTTTCCGGCTCCGTCGTGTCCAGCCACCACGCATCCGCGCCAATCTTGAACAGCGCGTTATTCATCAAGTTCCAATAATATTTCCGCGCCTCCGGATTGAATGCGTCATACAGCGCCATCCCTTTCGGGTGAAACCCGCCCGCAACCGTCTTCGCCACGAAGTAGCCCTTCTTGTCCATGTCGTCATACACCGGCGACCCCGGCCGGAAATATGGCCATACGGAAATCATCAAATGCACATTCAGCTTGTGCAGCCTGTCCACCATGCCCTTCGGGTCGGGATAATTCTTGTTGAACACTGGCTCGCCCATGGTGTTCCACCAGAACCAGTCCTGCACAATGTTGTCCAGCGGAATGTGCTGATCGCGATAGTTCTGCGCGATGCCCAGAAGTTCCTGCTGCGAATCGTACCGGTTCTTGCATTGCCAGTAGCCGTAAGCCCACTTGCCAAACAACGGTACTTGCCCGGTCAGTTCGCGATAGTCGGCGATAATCGTGTCGAAATCCGGGCCGTACATGAAGTAGTAGTCGATCGAATCCGACACTTCCGAACTCAGATAGAACGCATGCACAAACCGGTTATTGAACCGGCTGCGCGATCCGTTGTTCCAGAAAATGCCGTATCCTCTGCTCGACAGCAGCATCGGTATCGATATATTTGTGTTGTCCTGCGAAAGATCGACCGCTTCTCCCCGGTAATTCCACACTCCGCCCTGGTGTTGCCCCAGTCCGTAAAATGCTTCGGTCGTGTCCCACATGTTCACGAACCGCTCGGAGTGCAGCGTCTTCTCGCCATTCACTTCCACCGGCGTCAATGTGTGCGACGTCTCCGCGGCTAGCCTGTTTCCATCCGCGTCGAAAAACACAATCGAACTGTCCGCCCTCGTCACCTCAATTTTCAGTTTCGCCGTCTTCAACGTCACCAGCTTCGCGTCATCGCTATTGACGGAAAACTCCGCCTTCGGCCAGCTCTTCTTAATCACCAAGAAGTCCACCCGCTCCGGCACCGTGCGCTCCAGCGAGTACACCACGTGCACCACCGATTCCGTGCACACCTGAAACCGCAGATACCCGTTTTCCAGAACCAGCACTACCCCGTCCGGTTGCGTTTCCACACTCTTCACCGGATTCAGCGGAACCCATTGCCCGACCGCCGGAAAACTCACCGCAAAAAAAAGCACACTAAGACCAATCAGGCGTGACAACAGCGCCACGCGCGTTCTAACTTTTGATTTCATGGAGAGTCCCCGACGCTTCGTAAGCGTTTACGGCTTCGCACCTTACTATCGGTGCCGACTCTGGCACCTTCTCTCCCTTCTTGTCAATGACTTGCCTCCTTTTTCTTCTCACATTCTTCTTCACTCCTTCAGCCTCTGCTATCACTTTGCGCACATACCTAAGCCACTTTCTTTCTTCACATTGCACTCATCACTCGCGATTCCATCTTTTTTGTGATACAACGCGCAAGGACATGCCTGCCTTTCCGGCGTCTCCCTCGGTCGGGAGGATTGAAATGAGTTTTGGCGGCAAGCTCTGCGCTTCGCTTTTCGTAATCGTTCTCGGGTACTCTACTATGACTATCGCAAACAGCAACGCACCTCGCGCGGATTCTCAGCGCGCTCCAATCTCCAAATCTGAATTCGGCAAGCTTCCCGACGGCACCGTCATCGACGCCTACACTCTCCACGGCGGCCACGGCGCTACGGTCACTATCATTACTTACGGCGCACTCGTCACGCAGCTTCTCGTTCCCGACAAGAGTGGCAAACTCGGCGACGTTGTTCTTGGTTTCGACAAGCTCGAGAGCTACGTAGGCGATCCGCATCCTTACTTCGGCGCCACCATCGGCCGCTACGGCAACCGCATCGCCAATGGCAAGTTCACTCTCGACGGCAAGGAATATCATCTCTACATCAACAACGCTCCGAACTCTCTCCACGGCGGCAAGGTTGGTTTCGACCGCAGAGTTTGGAAGGCCGCGCCCTCCGAAGATGCTCAGGGACAGTCCGTGCGCTTCACGTATGTCAGCCCCGACGGTGAAGAGGGCTATCCCGGCACGCTGACTGTCAACGTCACCTACACTTTTACCACTTCCAATCAGCTCCAGATCAAGTACTCCGCCGAAACCGACAAGCCCACCGTTCTCAACCTCACCAATCACAGTTATTTCAACCTGGCGGGCCAGGGTAATGGCGACGTCCTTCAGCACGTCCTGCAGCTCAACTGCGACAATTACACTCCTGTCGATCCTACGCTCATTCCCACTGGCGAGATCAAGAGCGTCGCCAACACGCCTCTCGATTTTCGCAAGCCCACGCCCATCGGCGCGCACCTTGGCGAAATCAAGGACATCGGCGGCTACGATCACAACTTCGTCGTGAATGGAAAAATGGGAACGCTGCGTCTCGCCGCCAAAGTGGACGATCCGTCTACTGGCCGGCAGATGGAAGTGTGGACCACCGAGCCTGGCATGCAGTTCTATTCCGCCATTCATCTCGATCCCAGCATCGTCGGCAAGGGTGGCAAGCCCTATCAGAAATATGGCGCTCTCTGCCTGGAAACCCAGCACTATCCCGACTCGCCGAATCATCCCAAGTTCCCGACCACCGTGCTGCGGCCCGGCCAGAAATTTACGTCCGAAACCATCTACAAATTTTCTGTCCAGTAGCGGACGCTTGACTTCGTTTTCTCCAACTCGATTTTGTCCACCGGTAAGCCTGGACTGCTCGCCGAATAGGAGCGACCCCAAGACCCCATGACTGCCCTACTAGCATTTGCCAGTAACAACCGTCTGGTGCATCTCTCCACCGTCGATCTCGCCATCATTGTTTTCTACTTCGTGCTCGTTCTCGCCATCGGCTTCTATCTCAAGGAGCGCGCCAACACCGGCGAAGACTTCTTCATGGCCGGCAGGGAAATGACCGCCTGGATCGCCGGTCTGAGCTTTCTTTCCGCCAACCTCGGCTCGCTCGAACTAATGGGCTGGGCCGGCTCCGCCTATCAGTACGGCATCCTCGCGGCGCACTGGTATTGGGTCGGCGCAATTCCGGCCATGCTCTTCCTCGCGCTGGTCATGATGCCGTTCTACTACATCTCCAAAACGCACTCCGTTCCCGGCTATTTGAAACTGCGCTTCGGAGAATCCAGCCGCGCTCTTTCTTCCGTCAGCTTCGCGTTCATGACTGTGCTCATGAGCGGCATCAACATGTACTCCATGGCTTTGGTCCTGAAGATTGTCCTCGGCTGGAACATCAACTTCAGCATCTGGGTTTCGGCCGGCACTGTGGCCATCTACGTTGCCCTCGGTGGATTGCGCTCCGCCATCTTCAATGAAGTTCTCCAGTTTGTCCTGATTTGGGCGGGCGCTCTGCTCATTCCCATCCTCGGCTTGGTCGAGGCTGGCGGCTGGAGCGGTCTCAAAGCCAGAATCGCCGCCAATGCCTCCGCCGAATACACCCACCTCTGGAGCACCTTGGGCTCTGCCAAAGACAATCCCATGGGCATTCACTGGACCGGCATCGTCTTCGGCCTCGGCGCCGTCATCTCCATGGGCTACTGGACCACCGACTTCCTCGTTGTCCAGCGCGTCTTGACCTCCAAGGATATGCGCGCCGCTAAAATGGCTCCCATCATAGGCGCTGCCTTCAAAATGTTTGTTCCTTTCATCGTGATTCTCCCAGGTCTGCTGGCGCTTGCGGTTCTCCCAATGAAGCTCATGCCGGAAGCACAGGCCATCGCCACTGGCGGCCACAGCTACAACGAAGTTCTTCCGCTCATGCTTGCGCGTTATTGCGGCCCCGGACTCCTCGGCTTGGGAATCACCGCGCTGATCGCCGGCTTCATGTCCGGCATGGCCGGCAATGTCAGCGCATTCACCACTGTCTGGACCTACGACATCTATCGCGCCTTCATCAAAAAAGATGGCAGCGATCACCACTACGTCAACATGGGCCGCTGGTGCACCGTGCTCGGCGTCGCCATCAGCATCGGCACCGCCTACCTGGTCATGGATTTCAAAAGCATCATGGACTACGTTCAGGCCCTCTTCAGCTTCTTCATTGCCCCACTATTCGCCACCGTAATCCTCGGCATGTTGTGGAAGCGCGCTTCTCCCGCAGGTGGTTTCTGGGGCTTGCTCGCCGGCACCGCTTCGTCCGTGGCCATGTGGGCCTGGGTAAAAGTGGATCCTTCCGCGCTCCGCTATATCGCCTTGTCGCCTTATGCCAAGGACATGGCGGAAAATATGTATCGCGCGCTGTGGTCCTGCATCATTTGTGCCTTGGTCACGGTCATTGTGAGTTTGCTCACGAAGCCTAAACCCGAAGCCGAGCTTAAGGGACTTGTCTATGGCGCCACAGACATTCCTTCGGAGGGTTACGTCACCGTGTTTCACCGCCCCTGGTTCTGGGCTACTGTCGTCGGCGTGGTATTTATCACACTTCAAATTGCTTACTGGTGAGGTTCTATGAAAGCTGGCGGATCGATTTCCATCTGGTTCTTTATCGGCGTTTCGCTGTTGTTCAACGGCGTGCTGATCCTTGCCGCGGGAATCTACCAATATCTGCAACCTCCCGAGACTCCCACCGTGCTCTTCAACCTTCACGCCGGCATTTGGTGGGGCGCTCTCCTCGCCGTCCTCGGCGCCATCTATTGCCTCCTCTATCGCCCCAGCCGCATGAAAACCTAACCACCTGTGTAGGGGCACAATACATTGTGCCCCTTGGTGTATGCGTCTCCCAGCCAATCGGGATTTCCGTCCCCGACCTTATGCTTAGACCGGCTACCTTAATTCGCCGCAGTTTCCTCAACGATCGCCACATCCCACGCCTTCAGCGTCACCTGCTGCCCGTTCGCGATGGCGCTACCAGTGAGCAAGTCTTTTCCTGCGCCATAGCTGTATTTGAAATTGCTCTCCACGCTTGAATAGTTCAGGTAGTAGTGCATCCGCCGACCATCATTTCCGATCCCGTGCTTCACCCGAATGTTTGCGGGAACTTGCTGGTCTGGCCCCACCAGGCCTACGGCGCGCAACTCATCCAGGACGATTGTCTGTTGCAGCTTGTCGGAGACCGCCGTACCCTCATACGTCAACACGCCCGAGCCGAATTGGTTCGATGTAATCGCGGCCCAGCGCCCAAAAAACGGATGCTCGTAGAACGCCAGCGGCTTCGCCGTCTCCAGCTGCAGAAACTCCGCCCACGTGCTCACCTTATTCTCTTCGCCAGCGTGAAACGGGTCGCCTTTTAGCGCCAGGGGGTGCTCCAGGTTCGAGAACTCCTGATAGTTGAATCCAGCGGCTTGACGCAACGGGCCCGGCGCGCGTTCCCAGCGCACCGCCGAATTCTCGTTCGTGAATCCGCTCTTGAACGTCATCAAAACGTGCCCTCCGTTTTGCACGTAGTCAGAGATCTTCTTCAACAAAGCGTCGTCCGCAACATACAGCGTGGGCACGATCAGCAGCTTGTACTGCGAAAGCTCCGCTGCGCTCGCCGTGGGAAACACAAAGTCAGCGCCGACGTTCGCCATGTACAGCGAGCGGTGCAGCTGCGACACAATCCTGTTGTAACTTCCCGACGCTTTGCCGGGCTCCCAGCCCAGCTCTTGCCGCCGCTCGAACGGCATGAAGCTAATTCCATTCGCCGAGTCCACGCTATAAAGGATGGCCACCCGGTTCTGCAC
This sequence comes from Candidatus Acidiferrales bacterium, assembly GCA_963792145.1. Taxonomy (GTDB): domain Bacteria; phylum Acidobacteriota; class Terriglobia; order Acidiferrales; family UBA7541; genus Acidiferrum. Next base: position 53,803 of record CAWBVH010000025.1, on the reverse strand, counting down.
TTTCATGTTCGCCAGCTTCGGCCCGACCTTCTGCAGTTCGTGCGCGATCCGGCTCACCTCCGCGTACGCTCGATTAGGTTCCAGATCGTGGCTCAGCACTCCCTTCCAGTAAGTCTCCTGCCCCGCATGGATCGAGTGCCAGTGCCAATACTCCACCATGTTCGCGCCGCTCGAAACGTTGGTGTACACGTTCAATCGTAGCTGCCCGTCATACGGCGGCAACTGTTCAGCCGAATCCCACCCCAGCGTTTGCGCATTCGTCTCCGTAACCAGAAAATTCGTGTGCTTCAGCGAGCGCGAGAAATCTCCTTGCAGCGCCTGCCATGCTCCATCGAGGTGATCCTGCGCTTTGAAGTACGGATTGTTCGCCACCACGTCGAGCGCCGCGGCCACCGCTGGCTCATTCACGTCGGGCTTCATCATGCTTCCAAAGTCCTGCGTAACGAACTGGTCGGGCCGGCGGTACTTTCGCACCAGCCCCGCCTGCCACGACAGATAGTTCGTCACCCGCATCTGCTGCCAGCGGCTCCACTCCAGCTTGTAGCTCGTGCTGGTCGCGTTGTCGCGAGTGGGCATGTCGGCCCAATCGTTCACGTCCTCTCCCCAATAGTTCAGGAACCACGCCTTGTTCAACGCGTCGGTGGTGCCGAATTTTTCTTTCAGATGGTTCGCGAACCCGTCGAACACGTCCGGGTTCGAAGCGCCGTACGCTCCCGTCTCGTTGTCGATCTGCCACCCGATCACCGCGGGATTGTCTTTATAGTGTTGGACCAAATTCGTAATGAGGCGCTCGGCGTAAAAGCGGAACTTCGCATTGTCGTAGTCCATGTTCTGCCGCATGCCGTAACCCACAAATCCGCCTCCCAGCGGACGTACCAGAATCTCCGGATGCGCCTTTGCCATCCACGTTGGTATGGAGTACGTCGGCGTTCCCATGATCACTTTGATTCCGGCCTTCCCCATCGCGTCCACCACGCGATCCATCCACGCGTATTCAAACCGCCCGTCCGACGGCTCCCACAGGCTCCACGTCGATTCCCCCATGCGCACCACGCTGATGCCCGCCTCTTTCATCATCGCGACATCTTTGTCCAGTCGCTCGTAGGGCATGTACTCGTGATAGTACGCAACGCCATACAGCACGGTCGGCTGGCTCGCGCCCGAGACAGAAGATGTCTGTGCCCGGCCGCACGTGTAACCTGCCAAAACTAAAAGCACTGCCAATGCAATGCTCGCGATGCCACGCACACAAGCCATCCTCATCTTTTTCGACATAGGCGATCTCCAGTTCCTTTCTTCGTGTAGCAGAGTGTTTAGAATCTGCGCCAAAACTCCTGCTCCTCGGGAGGGCACGACTTTAGTCGTGCCATAGCTGCTTGCCCAGCAATGCGGCTTTAGCCGCGGAGGGCCGCTTTTCCCAGTTCTCACACCGACTCTTTCCCTCCGCCGTCACTCGCATCCTTTTCGCTTCCTCTCAAACTGTCAACCATGAACTACAGACTGATGTCTGCCTGGAGGTCTCTCTCTGTCTTTAACGCGGGTGCCTCACGTGCCGGTTTTGCACGTGGGGGTGACTTCGCCCCCCGACACCCTCACCTTTTCACTTGTCTCGAACTGTGAACTGTCTATCCGAATGACGTCTCACCCTAACCGATCGGATAGCCGCACGGCGTACTTCTTGGGTGCGCGTCCTTCGCAGGATTTCTGCCTTCTCTCCTAATCTCCATCAAATCTCCAGCTTCGCTTCGTTGTGCTGTTTCTCCTCTCAGGGCCGAGTGTGGCGCTCCGAGTGCTCTATCCATTCGCGCCAAATCGTTTGCCCAATCCGTTCTTCAAGTCACTTTCTCAAATGGCCGAGTCTCTATTGAGATTCGTTTAGTGCAGAAGTCTGGGCAGCAGGCGCCGAGCGTTTTGCAAGACCAACGCCGTGCGCCTCGGAGCAAGCAACTCTAGCAAGGAGAAATTAATGCCCACGAAAGATTCACTGTCGCCGAAAAGACTCCTGCACCCGCTAAGGTGCGTGTTGTTTCTGCTGGCCGCTTGTCTATGGGTCGGGTCGGCGGCGGCAAAGGTGACCGTACAGGCTTCCAAGGACTGCTCCACAACTCCTTGCACCGTGGTGGAAGCGCAATTCACCACTGTCGTGGCTCAGACGATCACCTGGAATGCTACGTATACGGGCGGTCCAACCGACGGCCACAGCTTCTATTTGTCAACGGTCGGCCCCAACATGGCCGATATACCGCTGACCACATCCGGCCAAGGCAGTGGCAGTCAGTTTTTGCAACCAGGCACTTATTACATCAGCATCACAACATTTCTGATGGGACCTGGCTTCTATTCCGTTACCTACGGTCCCACTTCCTCCGGTGAACCGCACATCACCACCATCAATGGAATGCACTACAACTTTCAGAGCGTTGGTGAATTTGTCTTGCTACGCAATGAAGGCATGGAAGTCCAGACTCGCCAAGCGCCCATTCCCACCACCTATAATCCGGCGGCAGATCCGCACGACGAGCTTGCCACCTGCGTTAGCATCAACACTGCGGTGGCCGCCCGCGTCGCTAAACATCGCGTCACCTATGAACCGAATCTCAGCGGTGTCCCGGATCCCGGCGGCCTTCAGCTTCGCGTTGACGGTGTCCGTACACTAGTAGGCCCTGCAGGCATCGATCTCGGGGACAACGCGCGCATCACAAGAACGATGGCACCGGGTGGACTCGTGATTGATTTCCCGGACGGCAGCATTTTATTCGTGACGCCCAGCTGGTGGGACTTCCTGGGCATCTGGTACCTCGACGTCGACGTCGTTCCCGCACGCGATGCGGCTGGGGTCGCGGGCTCCTTCACTTTGGACTCGCGTGGCGCGCCGGGAAGCTGGTTGCCCTCACTTCCGGATGGTACCTCCATGGGCCCGATGCCACCGTCCTTGCATGACCGCTTTGTCGACCTCTATCAGAAATTCACCGATGCCTGGCGAGTGACCAGCGCAACCAGCCTGTTCGACTATGCGCCGGGCACCTCCACAGACACGTTCACCATGAAGACCTGGCCACCCGAGCATCCGCCGTGCTCTCTCCCGGGCAAGATCGCAGTTGACCCGCTACCCGAGCCTGTCGCGAAACAAATCTGCAGTTCCGTAATCGCCGAGAACGAAAACTGCGTCTACGACGTGGTGGTCACGGGCAACGCCGGCTTCGCTACGACCTATGCGCTCAGACAGGGTCTCCGGATTAGTCCCCCAGCGACGTCGTGCAACATGACGCTGGCCTGGATTCTGGCCGCATTCCTCCTGTTAGCCCTGATTCTGTTGCTGATTTGCGTTTTCCGCCGCTGATGCACGTGCAGCAAGAATCGCTGGCTCCAGATTTCTCCGTCGGGTGCCCCACGTGCCGCTTTTGCACCTGGGGTTCTGACCTTGCCCAGCTCAGTTTGCACGTGGGACTTTTGACTTCGCCAGCATTTGTACGGACGGCCTTCTGTTCGCCCACGTAGCGGGAGGCCGTCCGCCGCAAATTGCGTCCGCGAACCACAACGCGAACTTTCAACTCGCCTCTACGCGTGCGCGTGCTTTGGATACCGCCCCGTCAATTTGCGGATAAATCCGTGAAAACTATGGATTCCATCGCGTTGGGGCAGAAACATCAGAGGACACTCCCCTGGAACCACGCGAATCCCTCGCTCGCGGCACACTTCGATTGCCTTCTCGCTGACCGAGCCCTGACCGACACCCCTGTGCATCCAGATGCGCTTGATTCCGCATTCTACGCAGTCCTTCACCACTGCCTCTGTCACCGCGGGTGAAGTCATCAGCAAAGCCGCCTCGACGGGTGGTTGAATATCTTGCACCCGCGCAAAGCACTTCCGTCCCATCACTTCCTGCACGTTGGGATTCACCGGAACAACATCGTATCCACGCTTCGAAAGTTCTTTGAACACTGCTTCACTCATACTTTTTGCTTCGCGAGACATTCCGACGATCGCGATGCGCTTCTGCGCCAGGAAGTCCTCAATCGACTCCAGCGATGTTCGTTCAACTGCCATGGGTCCTCCTTCGCAAACTCTGCGTTTTTCTGAAAGTGGCCCTCCACAGGACATCTCAGTTTACTCTTTTGTTCGCAGCTGTCAGTGATCGCCGACACCCTTCGCAGTCCGTCTAGAGGATCAGCTAACGAGATGTCTGGCTTCAGCCGTGCCAAACACTGGAACAAGAGCTTTTGCCGTTCTTGTAGACGGGCTTTACGCCGCCACCTTGTGGAGGCGTCGCGAGCATCTAAACTCCAAGTGAGAAAACTCCTCGTGGTTGCGCACCCGTGCGGCCCGGCACGACTGTCAGTGGCCCCTGGCTTTCGCATGTGGCATGAGCCCTTGGTTAGCGACACGTATCCGCCGAAGCCTTCGGGCGATCGTGCATTTCAACCAGTCTTTAGCCGCTAGGGCTTATGACTTGCTACAGCGCAAGGTTTTTCCGCTCTTGCGCAACGGACTCGCTTACAGCAGCCTCGAGTTGACTTTCGCATTTCACCGCAGTATTATCTCTCCTGCAAATTGCATCTCCGACGGAGGAAAATCTCATGCTCCCAGTCAAATGTGTGCCCAATCGTCGCAGCTTTCTGAAGGCCAGCGTCGGAATGGCAGCCGGGCTTTCCACTCTTACAGCACTTCCCGTAGCAACCGTCGCCGCGGATAGCGCATGGATTGTCGGACCCCAACCGGGATTCACTCCAGAGATCGGCACGTTGACATCCATGTTGGCCTTCACGCGTATGCAGGTTGTTCACAACGTGCAAGGCTTGTCTCAGCAGGATCTTGATTTTCTGATCGACGGCAAAGCGAATACCATTGGCGCGCTCCTCCTCCATCTCGCTGCAACCGAAACGTACTTTCAGTTGAACACTTTTGGCGGCATGAAGTGGGATTCCTGGCCCGACGAGGTCAAGAAAAAGTGGGACATTCCTATGAATCTCGGAGAGCCCGCTCGCAAGGCAATCAAGGGAAACAGTCTTGACTATTATCTCGATGCCTTGAATCAAGTTAGAGAGAAGAGCCTCGCCGAATTTCGCAAGCGCGACGATAAGTGGCTAGCCACCTTGGTTACAGAGGGCGACTTCTCCGCGAACAACTACGCCAAATGGTTTCACGTAGCCGAACACGAATCCAACCACGACGGCCAGATCAAATTCCTGAAAAGCCGTGTTCCCGGCGCGAAGCCAGCGTCCGAATAAGAAAGCTGCACTTCTGTCTTGTCTAACGACTTTGCTGGCCGTACCCTTGCACGGGGCAGCAGATTGCCGCTTCACCAAAAATTTCGTAAGCACCCCGCCCAGAGGACAATCGAACGTTCCAACAGCGAAGTTACGGGCCTGGACGGCCATTAGGAGGCAAATACTATGTCCCGCTTCACTTTACGGTTCATTCCACTGCTGGCGTTGCTCTTTGCGCTTTCCGCAGTCGCTAGTGCTGACTCATTCCAGATCACGTTCACCGGCATTGGGTCTGGAACTGGCCAATTCACCACCGACGGCGTCTGCACGATGTGTTCTCCGGGCGCCGGCCTGCTATCTGAGCGGGTGGCCCATCCTTGCGCTGTTGCTTTGTGCAAGAGTGGGCCTTGGGGTTTCGATCGCTGGTCCCGGTGCCGAAATGCGCTTGCTCCCCATTTTGTGCCGATCACTGCGGATAAGTGAGCCTGGACACATACACGGCAGGGAGAGGAACGTAGAATCCAGCCGTCCTTTCGGTCCACGACATTCCAGCTTCGTAAGGTAAAGGACCGTAGAGCGTTCAACGGAGAGACCTAAGTGAATCCTACCTGTTCGCGCAGAAGTTTCGTTCACACCTCACTCATCGCAGGAGCCGCGCTGGCCTTGCCAACACATCTTCTTGCCTCCACTTCCGTCGCCAAGCCGGACTTTCTGGTGGCGGACTATCACGTCCACCTCAGTCCGCAATTGTCGATCGAACAAGCCGTGAAGCTCGGCAAACGGCAGGTTGGCATCGGTATCCTGGAACATCCGGGGCCAGGGTACAAAATCCAGAACGAGGCGGACCTCACTCAGTACATCGAAGGCTTACGCCAGTATCCCGTTCGCGTTGGTCTGCAACCCGTTTATGCAGGCTGGTCGAAGAGTTTCTCGAAAAACGCCTTGGATCAATTGGACTACGTTCTGATGGATGCGCTCACGCTGCCTCGTCCCGAAGGCGGCTGGCTGGCGATCTGGCAAATTGACACCATGGTGGACGACGGCGAGGAATTCATGACTTGCTACATGAAGTTCATCGAGCAAGTGCTAAGCACCGAGCCCATCGACGTCTTCGGGTGGCCTACGTTTCTCCCGGTTCCTATCGCGCGGCAGTATCAGCAGCTTTGGACTCGCCAGCGGACCGAGCTCATCATCGATCTCGCGCGAACCCGAAAGATCGCGATCGAAATCAACGAAGTGGCGCACGTCCCTGACGAGAACTTAGTTGCCGCCGCAAAACGGGCCGGCCTGAAATTCACTTTCGGAACCGATGCGCGCAACCAAAACGCCGCTCATTTTTATTACTGCTATCAAATGGCCCAGAAATGCCGGCTGACCGAAGCCGACATGTTCGTTCCCAAGCGGAAATAAGCCGTCGTTGAGCATTCGCTCTCGTGTTCCCAAGAGACTGACTGGGTGCCCCATCCTTGCGGGTTGCTTCATGCAGGGGTGGGTCTTGGGTTTCTCATCCCTCATTTTGAGATGCCCACGTGCCGATTTTCACGTGGGGGCGGGGCGCGGTTATCGCCGAAGCGCTAGTACGAAGGTGTTCGGTTTGCCGGTAAATCAGATGGGCTAACGGCCGGGGACTTACCAAGCCTATGGGCATCGAATTCGGGCCGCTCGATAGCGACCCAGGCCTGCTTCTCCCCAGCACATTTCCGCGGAACACCTTTCAACTCAAGCGCTGAACCCTGGTAAACGCCAATCTCGTCAACTTTATCCGGCGTGGGCGGTGCGCGCAGCAAGTAGCGTTGCGGCGTTGTCATGATAAACCTGGTTCAGAATCTCACCGCTAAGTCCGAACCCATTTAGGCTCCAGTGATAGCCGAACTGCTCGAATTCGTAGAAGTGCTCGTCCAGCGATTCTAAGATTCTGAACGTGACACCGTACATCGGCTTGTCAAACCCCATGTCGGTCCCGTAAACGAGTCGATTGGCATACTTCTGATAAAACTTCGAGGCAAAGCGTGGGATGGGCGCGGTCTCCGCGTAACGTGCGGAAATGTCAGCATAGAGATTAGGATTGCGATCGAACATCTCCCCCAGTCGACCCAAATCGTAGTCCAGGTTGGCGAAGTGGCATGCGATGAACGTAGTTTCTCGGTGTTTCGCGAGTGTGCGGTCAAAAATGTCGATCATTCCGGGCAGGCTCACGATGTTCGGCTTATTGTCGAGTCGCCAGTGGTAAGCGTTCATGAGGCCGTCGTTCGTCTTGTCCATCTTCTGGTACATCCAGATCGGGTCGGCGACATGGAGGCTGATCGGCATCCCAAGTCCGCCGCATCTCTCCCACAGCGCATCCATGCGCGTGTCGTCGGGATGCATTCCAGGTGCTTTGGACTTGCCTGAGACTAGTCCGCTCCCCTTATCGTGGATTTCCCCCACGCCGCGCGCGCCCGCTTGCCGGCAGCGCTCCAGTTCCTTGACGGCGGCAGGGCCGAATCCCTGCGTGTCGTAGCCAGACAGATCCAGGCCGCACCACATCTCAAAGCGATCCGGATACTTTGAGTACTTACGGTAAATATCATCGAACTCAGTGCCGGTAGCCATGGTAAGGATGACAGTTTTCTGAACGCCAACCTCATCCATGGTTTTGACCCATTCCTCAATCTGCTGCGCAGTCTTGGCGTACGGATGAGAGTGCATGTCGATGATCGGGTATTTGGCCTTAGCAATCTCCGTGACCGGAATTTTATAGATCGATTTCGGACGGTAATCTTTGAGGAGAATTGTTTCTGGAGACGGCAGATCCTTCGCTTGGGAAGCTGTTGCTGGGATGGACAGGCTTCGCGTCTTGCAGCGGGTTCGAGCTCGACGCCACGACAGGTTGAAACCAGGCAGCTATTCCAACCAGATTTGCCCACTTTAGAAATAATCTTCGATCGACTTCATTTTTCATCCGCATAGAGTCACACTCACACTGAGTTTTTCAATCCCACCAGATTTTTGCACAACTATAGTCGGCCACTCGAAAATAATCGCGAACAGCGAACCAACAAACCACTCAAGTCGAGGTAAACGCCGTAACCGCCGAAGTGGGTACTAGCCTCCACTTCTCCGGTTTGCCGTGCGGCTCACCAGGAGTTGACTGGTCTCTTCTGGGGTACAACTCCTTTGGGTTTACGCGAAACGCACTTCTAAATACCCTCGAGACGGGATGGACAGTTCTTCCGCCACCCACTAATCTCGCAGCGAAATCGAAGGAATTCGGATGCCGGCAGCGTGATCGCGTCCGGACGAAGGCTTGGTTTTGCGGCAGTTTGCTCTTGGCTCTCTCCGGGCGGAATCAGAGCGCAGGTTTGGCATTCTGTCGTAGTTGAGAGGCTCTCTCCCGCAAGGGTGGGAGCCTCTTCAAATTGGGGACACTCCAGGGGCAGTTTGCTGCGGTGCGGCTCGATTCCGTAGTTCAAGGAGAGGAGCCCTCACGGTTTCGCTGGAGGCTCAGCAAGCTTGTTTACGCTAAAGTGTTAGTTTACATCGTCGGCGCGCCGACATTCTTCACTGGTCGCCGGCCACCGGCCACTTTCTCTCTAGGTGAAGATCGACTTCAGCGCTGGATAGATGCGGCGATACTGCTGATAGCTGCGCTGCATTTGCGCGCTGGTGGCGGCTTCGGGAGTGACACGCTTGGCTGTGCGGACGATGGCGTCGCAGGCTTGATCCACGCTGGTCCAGCATTTTGCGCCTACGCCCGCGAGAATTGCGGCGCCGTACGCAGCGCCTTCTTCGGCCTCCACGGTTTCCACTTCGTGGGCGTAAACATCAGCTTGAATCTGACGCCAGAGCGGCGAACGCGCTCCGCCCCCGCCGAGGCGAATGCGTTCCACCGGAACTTTGATCTCATCGAAAATGGTGAACGTATCCTTCAGGCTGTAGGCCACACCTTCGAGCACGGCGCGAATCAGGTGCGCGCGCGTGTGTGAAGCGGTCAAGCCGACAAACGCGGCGCGCGCCGAAGGATCGAGATGCGGCGTGCGCTCTCCCATCAGATACGGAGCCCAGAACGCGCCTTCCGCTCCTGGCTTCACACTCGCGGCTTCTTCGGTCATGCGCTCGTACGGATCGCGGCCATCTTCGGCGCCCGCTCCAAAGCGATCGCGGAACCAGCGCAGCGACAATCCCGCGGCTTGCGTTACGCCCATCACGTGCCAGCGATTCGGAATGGCGTGGCAGAAGGTGTGCAGCCGACCCTTGGGATCGAGCGCGGGACGGTCCGTGGCGGCAAAGACTACGCCGGAAGTGCCAATCGTTGCGCTGACTACGCCCGCTCGCGTGATGCCGATGCCCACCGCGCCCGCCGCCTGGTCTCCTGCACCGGCAACGACGGGAGTTCCAAACTTCAGTCCCGTGGCTTTCGCGCCAGCTTCAGAAATGCGGCCGCAAATTTCTTGCGACTCAAAAAGTTTGGGCAGCATTTGCGGATCGATGCCAGTCTTGCTGAGGATTTCGGGGGACCAGGCGCGCTTGGCGACGTCGAGCATGAGAGTTCCGGAAGCGTCGGCAACGTCGATCGCGGATTCGCCGGTGAGGCGCAGGCGCACGTAGTCTTTCGGGAGCATGACTTTGCGGACGCGCTCCCAATGCTTGGGCTCGTTCTGCTGCACCCACAGAAATTTTGTGAGCGTGAAGTTGGTCAGCGGAGGATTGCTGGTGAGTTGGATAATTTTGTCGAGGCCGAAGAGCTGCTCGAGATGCTTCGATTGCGCTTCGGTGCGTTGATCGCACCAGATCAGCGCGGGACGAATGACTTCATCGCTCTGGTCGAGCAGCACCGCGCCGTGCATCTGCCCGGAAAAGCCGACGCACGCGATGGAATCGGCGGATTCGCCGGAGGATTGAATGGCTTTGCGGACGGCAATGGCCGCGGCGCGCCACCAGTCCCAAGGATCCTGCTCGGCCCAGCCAGGATGCGGGCTGGCGAACGGCGCGTGCTCTTCGGTTCCGGAAGCAACAATGCGCCCCGCTTCATCGAGGATCAGGGCGCGTGTTCCACTGGTTCCCACATCTATGCCAAGGGTTCTGATAAAGCCTCCCATTTACTTTGGATTTATTTGCGGCAGGGACGCGCTTGCGGCGCAGTGACTATCCCGCCGCGAAATTTGCGCGGTCTCCAGAGTCGATCATTTCCGTGGTGCCTCTTTCGGTGGTGACATCCTGCGACTGGTGCTCGAGGAAATATTCCAGATTGCCGCGCATCACCAGGTGCGGCGAGAGCGTCACCTGGCACGTGGGGCATGAGCCTTCCACCAGAAATTGGTGCAGCACGCGAAACGACAAGCGCCCTTGCGTGTACGGACGCTGATCGATGGTGGCGAGAACTTCGTTCTTGCGGATGCGTTCTGCAAGCGCGGGAAACAGGTCGGTCGTAATCATCACGAGGCGCGGCAATATTCCGGCATCGCGCGCGGCTTCGATGACGGGAATTGACGCTTCGGTGGTGACGTAGATTCCCGCGAGATCCGGATGTGCCGCGAACATGCGGCGGCACTTGTCGTAGCCCTCGGCTTCGATATCGTGCTCCTCGATTGTTTCGGCGAGGTGCATCGCGGGATAAAACTTCCGCAGCGTTTCGTTGAAGGTGCGGCGCTTTTCCGCGTGCTCTTGAATGCCGAGATCGCTCACGGTGACCGCGACCTTGCCCTGGCCTTGCAGGAGGCGGCCGAGCAAATCCGCGGCGAGCGAGCCACTGACCATGGTGTCGACGGAAACTACGGCGAGGCGGCCGGTGTTTGGCGCATCGGTGGCCACGCACACTACGGGGATCTCGGCTCTGACCGCCCGGCGCATCCAGGTGCGCATCTGATGCGGGCGACTGGGAAAAGTAATGATGCCGTGGGCGCCAGACTTGACCGCTTCGTCGAAGGCTTCGCTCTCCCCTTCGCCGAGGCGGGGATAAGTGCGGAACTCGACCTCGGTGCTGTGTGCTTGGGCTTCCTTTAAGATTCCCGCGCGCACTTCGTCCCAGAAGGAAGTGGTTCCTTTCAGCGTGTTCACGGAAATGCGCAAGTGACGCCGGCGCGCCAGATAGCGCGCGGCAAGATTGGGGCGGTATTGCATCGCCTTGGCCATCTGCAGGACGCGCGCTTTGGTGAGAGGACTGACTCCGCCATGGTTGTGCAGGGCGCGGTGGACGGTGCCCGTGGAAATCCCGAGGGCATCAGCGAGATCGAAGAGAGTAACTTTCTTGTCCATGGAATCACCGATCTGAAAACGCTGGGAGCGGGACGAAAGCAGACTCAAGAAAGCGAGAATGGGTTTCGTAAACGTTTACGGCGCCATTTAAGACCAGTTCGGCGAGGTTGTCAACGGCCCACCCCAGTTCCTTCGTTCGTATGGCGGAGGCGATTTTTATTTCCCGCGGAAGCCGGCCGACTCCACACGTGGCGTATCTATTTTAACATCGGGTCTTTTCATGCATGCCATGCGGACGGTGTGCACAGTACTCAGGCTGCGGGAATAAGGGCGGGCGAGTCTCACTATGGAGAGGGGGAGGGAAGTTTGACCGCCAGACAGGACGAAATGAGAGGAAATCACGTAAGGCCTTGAAAAAGAAGATGATGGCAAGAAATTCCCTGATTGGCTTAACCCACAAGTCCGGCGGTGGTTTGCGGGTACCCGGCAGAACCTGGCGGACCAGACTAGGTATATTTCCACTAAAAAAACGATATTCAGAATCGTTATTTCAGAAAAAAGTGCTTGGCCTTCAATTTGGAGTGGCAGTAGAAGACGCCTACCAATGCTACGTAAACGGTTACGGTTTGCGGAGGGCCTCGTCTCTTAGGCGGGGGTCTTCCAGGGTGGTTCGGCTTCTTCTGCGAGGAAGCCAACCGGGGTGGTCTGGTGGTTAAGCTGATTCTAGTTTTGCCTCATTCCTTTTCCGAGATCTTTAGCAGAAATTCGCGCATTTCCTTACCACGAGGAGAGCGCTAGGAGGGGTTGTGCCTAGGGTTGGGGTCGGCGAACAAGAACACGACACCCAATGGCCGGCCGCATTACGAGATGGGTCGGCGCGTGATTGAACTGGCACTGAAGTACAACTTCTAACAGAGAGAATGAACAAAGTCGGGGAAGGGGATGGCGCATTTGCCATCCCCTTTTTCTTTGCGTATGGGAAGATAAAGGAATGATACGGAGGAGGAAAATTTGATGCGCTATCGGCGCGGTGCCCGTAGCACGTCGGGGCTACGGGTGTTAACTCGGCGCGAGGCGCTGATGGTTCTAGGTGGGTCGCCATTTCTCTTTGGTTCTGGCGCACCGGCTTTAGCAGGCGCGACACCACGTATTCATTTTTCTCTGCAATCACTGCCGTTCCGCCTGGAGACGGATGAAACACTAGCGACGCCGCATGCGCCAGCCACAATGGCGGGAGGAGTGGCGGTTTTCGACTACAACAAAGATGGACACCCGGACATTTTTTTTGCGAACGGCGCGAACATAGCGACTTTGCAAAAGGATTCGGCAAAATTTTCGAACCGTCTGTTTCGCAATAATGGGAACGGGGTCTTTATCGACGTGACAAAAGAGGCTGGGGTGGAAGGGCTCGGCTATGACGTGGCCGTTGCCGTGGGGGACTATGATAATGACGGATACCCGGATCTGTTTGTCGGCGGACTGCACCGCAATACGCTGTACCACAACAACGGGAATGGGACGTTCACTGACGTTACAGCGAAGGCAGGGCTAAATCACTGGGTAGATCCGAAGCATGGGCCGCTGTGGTGCACGGCGGCGGCGTGGGTAGACGTGAATAATGACGGACTGCTCGATCTGTTCGTGGTGAACTACCTGCGGTGGGACCTTAAGAAAGAGCCGTTGTGCGGTTTCGCAGGCTCCTACGACTACTGCAATCCCCGGTTCTATGAAGGGCAACCCAACCAGCTATTCTTGAATAAGGGCGACGGAACGTTCGAGGACGTATCTGAAAAGTGGGGACTTCGGGCACATGTCGGCAAGGGCATGGGAGTGGGCATGGCGGACTACGATCTGGACGGTCGCCCTGACCTGTTTGTGACCAACGATACCTACTACAACTATCTGTTCCACAATACTGGGCAGAAGTTCGAGGAAGTTGCCTTTCAGGATGGCGTGGCGTTGGTCGAGGGTGGCGATTTCATCTCTGGAATGGGACTGGATTTCCGCGACTACAACAATGACGGGTATGCGGACATCGTGTTTGTTGCGTTGAATGACCAAACATTCCCGATGTTTCAGAACAAAGGCGGAAAAGGATTCGAGGAAGCTACGTACGCCAGTGGAATGCGGGCGCAGAGTTTACCAATGAGCGGATACAGCCCGGGGCTATTCGATTTTGATAATGATGGATGGAAGGATCTGTTTGTCAGCCGCGGACACGTTGAAGCATTGCCGAAACCGGGAACACCGATCGAGCAACACAACAGCGTGTTTCTAAATCTTGGCGCGAGCGGTAAATGGCAAGCGCTGACTGCGGAGGCGGGATTAACCGCCATCCCGCCCGCGAGGCATCGTGGTTGCGCGTTCGGAGACCTTGACGGAGATGGCCGCATTGACGTGGTTGTTTCGGCGCTGCTCAGTGCGCCGGAGGTCTGGATGAATCGCAGTGAAGGATCGGGTCACTGGTTGGATGTAGCCTTGGAGGGAACAAAAAGCAACCGCGATGGAATCGGCGCGATCGTGAAAGTTATGACCTCAGCGGGCGCGCAATACAACCATATGACCACCAGCGTCGGGTATGCATCTTCGAGCCATGGGCCAGTGCACTTCGGACTTGGCAAGGACAGCAAGGCGAAATCAGTTGAAATTCGTTGGCCGTCTGGGATCGTTCAGACGCTGCAAGATGTTCCAGGAGACCAGGTGATCAAGGTGAAGGAAGCACCCGGGAAATGACCTTAGCTTTGGTTTTGTTCTGGCGCTCTTGTTCAGAGATGCGTTCCACGATTGTTTCTCCTGGTCTTCCGAGCGGTGTAGCCGGTAATAGAGAGCCGCGAGTTCTAAGCTGATATTCTTGAATGGCTAGTTCGTTGTTGCCGGACTGCTGGGCTTGTTGGGCATCGCGGAAAAGCTGCTCCGGGTTGGGCTCTTGCGCACAAACCGTGGCCACGCAGAAAAGGGCCATCATTGCGGCAAATGGACGCGTATTTCGTAGTATAACTCGGTTTCGAGATTGACCGGAGAAGCGTGCTCTGAATCCATGAGAAGAATAATCAATGTGGCAAAGCTGCTGTCGAGGCTCGTGTTTTGTTCGCTGATTGCTGTGGGATCGTGTTGGGCGATTGGGGAGGAGCGGTTTGTCGAAGGCGAATTCCATAGCGGGGATTTTGTGCTGGCGCGAGCAGGCGGCGCGGCGGGAGTGTACGTGGATGCGAGCGACTATGCTGGGGTGACGCGCGCGGCCAAGGATTTATCTCAGGACATTCAGAGAGTGACGGGTGCTGCGCCAGCGGTTGTGCACGAAGAAGGGGCGCTGGGAGGCGACGGCGCTAATTATCGGGACGTTGGGAAAGAGCGCGCTGATCGATCGGCTGATCCACGAACACAAGATTGATGCGGCGGGGCTGCAAGGGAAGTGGGAGTCGTACCTCATTCAGACCGTAGCGCAGCCGATTCCCGGCGTTTCCGCGGCGCTGGTGATTGCGGGAGGCGACAAGCGAGGAACAATTTACGGAATCTATGAAATTTCCGAGCAGATCGGGGTGTCTCCCTGGTATTGGTGGGCGGATGTGCCGATTCCGCACCGTGACGCGCTGTTTGTTGAGCCGGGCCGGCATCTGCAGGGCGAGCCGGCGGTCAAATACCGGGGAATTTTTCTGAATGATGAGGCGCCGGCGCTGACGGGCTGGGTCAACGAGAAATTTGGCGGGTACAAGCACGAGTTTTACGAAAAAGTGTTTGAGCTGCTGCTGCGATTGCGAGCGAATTTTCTTTGGCCGGCGATGTGGAACAGCGCGTTCAATGAAGATGACCCGCTGAATCCGAAACTTGCGGATGAATACGGAATTGTGATGGGTACATCGCATCACGAACCGATGCTGCGTGCACAGCAGGAATGGAAGCGCCACGGAAAAGGCCCTTGGGACTATTCGACGAACGGGGAAGAATTGCGGGAGTTCTGGTCGCAGGGAATCGAGCGCAACAAGAACTACGAAAGCATCATCACGCTGGGGATGCGCGGCGACGGCGACATGCCGATGTCCGAGCAGAGCAACGTGGCGCTACTGGAGAAAATCGTGGCGGACCAGCGGAAGATCCTGGCGAACGAAATGAATCCCGATCTGGCGAAGATCCCGCAAAGTTGGGCGCTCTATAAAGAGGTGCAGGAATACTACGAAAAAGGGATGCGCGTTCCCAATGATGTGACGCTGCTGTGGTGCGACGATAATTGGGGCAACATTCGGCGGTTGCCGACGACGGAAGAACGCAAGCGGAGCGGCGGGGCGGGTATCTATTACCATTTCGATTACGTGGGGGATCCTCGCTCTTACAAATGGATCAATACGAATCCGATTCCGAAAGTGTGGGAGCAGATGAACCTGGCGTACCAGTATGGGGCCACGCGAATCTGGATCGTGAATGTGGGTGACTTGAAGCCGATGGAATTTCCGATGGAATTTTTTCTGACGTTCGCTAGGGACCCGCAGAGGTGGCCGAAAGAGAAACTCGGAGAGTTCACTGCCGAGTGGGCGACCAGGGAGTTCGGTGCCACATGCGCTTCGGAGATTGCCAAGATTATGGAGGAATACGCAAAATATAACGGGAGGCGGAAGCCGGAGCTTCTGGAGCCGGAAACGTATAGTCAGGTCAATTATGAGGAGGCGGACCGGGTGGCTGCGGAGTTTCAGTCGGCGGTGAATCAGGCAGAGCAGATTTATGACGAGCTGCCCGCAAATTATCGGGATGCTTTTTTTCAGCTGGTACTTTTCCCGGTGAAAGCATCGGCCCAGGTGACGCAACTCTATATCACGGTCGGGAAGAACCAACTGTACGCGAAGCAAGGGCGCGCCAGCACAAACGACCTGGCGGCGCAGGCGCGCACGCTGTTTCAGGCCGACGCGGAGCTTTCTGCGAATTACAATCACACACTGGCCCACGGAAAATGGGACCACCTGATGGATCAGACGCACATTGGATATACCTATTGGAACGAGCCGCCGAAAAACACGATGCCTGAGGTGGTTGAGCTGAATGTTCCGGCAGAGGCGAAGATGGGAATCGCGATCGAAGGTTCCAATGAGGCGTGGCCGGGTGCGGTAGAGCAGGCGGTGCTACCGCAATTCGATTCTTTTGGTCAGCAACGCTACTACGTCGATGTCTTCAATCGTGGGCGCGCCTCATTTCGGTTCTCGGCGACAGCGAGTGAGCCCTGGATCAGGCTGAGCCAATCTTCCGGTGAGGTCGAAAAAGAACAGCGGGTGTGGGTGAGCATCGACTATAGCAAGGCTCCCGCTGGAACCACGGCGGGCTCGGTGAAGATTTCAGCGGCGGAAGGCGAGCCGGCAATTGTGAAGGTATCCGCTTTCAATCCGAAAGAGCCAACGCGCGACACGCTTCGGGGATTTGCCGAATCGGATGGCGTTGTTTCCATGGAAGCGGGTAACTTCACGCGGAAGGTGGATGCGGCGTCGGTTCGTTGGGAGAAAATTCCGGACTATGGGCGCACAGGCTCGGGCATGTCGGTGTTTCCCGTGACGGCTGCGAGTGTTGAACCTCCGTGGGAGTCTCCTTGTCTGGAATATCAAATGTATCTGTTTGACCCGGGAAGCGTTGAGGTGCAGGCGATCCTCGGGCCGACACTGAATTTTGTGCCGGGCCGTGGACTTCGCTACGCGGTGTCGTTCGACGATCAGGCACCGCAGATCATCGACGCGCTGGCGCAGAACACGCTGCCGGACTGGGCGACTTCGGTCAAAGACAATGTGCGCAAGAGCGCATCGCAGCACAGCGTAGCCGGGACGGGTTACCACACGCTGAAGTTGTGGATGGTTGATCCCGGAGTGGTTGTGGAGAAGATCGTTGTGAATTTGGGAGGCGTGAAACCAAGTTATCTGGGGCCGGTGGAGAGCTATCGTGGGAAAAGTCAGCGGTAATTGCGCGGCCAGATAATTCGGGGACACGCAAGAACTCAAGAAAAGAGAGATTCCTCAATTCGCAGACTCCATTTCGGAATGACAGAATTCTTTTGGCATGGCTGAAGCCATGCCCTCCCGAGTGATTTGAGTTCTTACACACACTCTGGCAAGCTCCGACGCTCTGAGGAAAAAGAACCCCACACGCAAAGGCGGCGTGTGGGCGGCCGGCATTTATCAGCTCGAGCTAGCAGATGCTGAAGAGTGAGTGTGCGTGTGAGTTGCGAAAAGCAGAACCCTCGCTTCGCTCGGGATGACAGCGAATCATGGTTTCCGTGGCGGAGATCACCCACGATTCCGGCGGCTGAATCGAAGCACCGAGAACTGGTCTGGGCTTCCAATCAGAAAAGCCAGGAAGCAAAGCGCTAGGACACTGTGGTCCAGTGAAGCGCCGAAGTATTGCCAAAAGGGCGCTCCGGCGCCCGGATAATTTGAGGAAAATAGCAACGTTAGCATGTACAGCAGACCGAATGCACTGGCGGGACGAACCAGAACGCCAAGCACAAGCGCGATGCCAATGGCTAATTCCCCATAGGCAACAAGAAAGGCGATCGGCGTCGCATGCGGCAGCACAAAACCGCGCAGGATCGGAATCATGAACGGGTACGCGCCCTCGGTCAGAAATTTTTGGATCCAAAATTGAAACCCGCCGTGGAGCGTGAATTCCGTCCCAAAAACTTTGTACTCGCCAAAGATCAAGAAGAGCAGCCCAACAGCAATTCGCAAAACGGCCATTGCCAGGTCATTACGATTCGAATGAGGAGCGAACGCGGCCATAAAGTCCTCTTCCTCTATCCCGGGGCATGGAGGGCCAGTCAACTTTCTTTCAGGAACCCTGGAAACGTCAACTGGGTTTGTGCCGCTGCGTTCTTGCGGTCAAATTGGTTCTGGACGGTGCCCCGAGGTCTTGGCACACTCCTGCTCATGCAAATCACGCCATTTCGCATTGAAGAGTACATGGGCAAATATGAGTTTGCCGCTAAATACCTGTTGTCCTCCTCCGACGCCGAATCGCAGACGATTGAAGAGCTTCTGGCGCTGGAGCCGGGCGCGCACGACGCGTTTCTGAAACATTGGTGCGGGTACACCGAATCGCCGGGAGCACCGTGGCTGCGCGAAGTGCTCGTTACGATTTACACGCAGATCAAGGTGGACCAGCTTATTGTGGTGTCCGCGGCCGAAGAGGCTATCTTCCTCTTCTATCACGCGCTGCTCACTCCGCAGGATCACGCCATCGTGGAGACGCCGTGCTACGAAAGCGCGCTGACCGTTCCGAAGAGCACGGGTGCCGCGGTGAGCGAATGGCGCCGCAAATCGGAAAATGGCTGGGCTCACGATCTGGAGGGGTTGCAAGCCTTGATTCGGCCAAATACACGCGCTCTCTATATCAATACGCCGCACAACCCCACGGGGCTTCTGATGCGGCCAGAGATATTCCGAGGAGTGCTGGAACTTGCGGCGCGGCACGGTATCTATGTTTTTTGCGACGAGGTCTACCGCGAACTGGAGCATGATCCTGCCACGCGTCTTTCCGCCGGCTGCGATCTCTACGAACGCGCGATTAGTCTCACGTCCGTAAGTAAAACCTACGGTCTCCCGGGGCTGCGTCTGGCTTGGCTCGCTTGTCGCGACACCGGCTTGCTGCAGAAAATCGTCTCCCTCAAGCACTACACCACGATCTGCGCCAGCGCTCCCAGCGAATTTCTTACTGCACTGGCGTTCCGCCATCGCCAGAAATTCATCGACCGCAATCTCCAGATCGTGCTTCGCAACCTGGCGCAGCTCTCGGCTTTCTTTTCGCGCCACGCCGACCGTTTTTCCTGGACGCCCCCCAACGCCAGCACCATTGGGTTCGCGCGCCTGCTGCCGCAACAAGATGTACAAGCCTTTTGCGAAAAACTGGTTCAGCAAGCAGGGGTGCTACTCCTTCCGGGCACGGTTTACGATGAACCTGAACATATTCGATTCGGCTATGGTCGCTGCAACATGCCCGAATCCCTGGCGCAATTCGAGGCGTGGCTCACGACGCAGGGCTGAGTCTTAGGCACATCGTGTGGCGCAAAGAAAAAGGGCCATCCGCGTTGATGGCCCTGTTCTCAAATCCGGATTGTTGAATCTTTTAAGCTGCTCCCATCGATCGCCTCGCTTGGAAGCATTCCCGGCAGAACACCGGGCGCCCTTGCGTAGGCCGGAAGGGAACCGTTGTTTCTTTGCCGCATTGCGAGCAGGTGGTCTTGGTTTCCGCTCGCATCTGGGTGGCTCCTCCTCCGCCTCCTCCGCCTTCGGCACGCTTCGCCTTGCAGGCCTTGCATCGTTTGGGTTCGTTTTTGAATCCTTTGTCGGCGAAGAACATCTGTTCGCCGGCCGTAAAAACGAACTCAGCACCGCACTCCGAGCACTTCAGGACCTTATCGTGGTATTCCATGAGCGGTTCCCCCTCGACCCCTTCCGGGCAGTGGGACCGCGCTCAGCTTGTACCTTTTGGCCGGAATTAAAAGTAGACCTGTAGTCCGGGAATGCCGGGCACGGATCCCTGGGGCCTGCGGGCGAAGAAGTTGAACAAATACCCAACGTGCCTGCCTGATAGGGGCCTGATCCCGGAAGTGCGGCGCTGAGGCTGCGTCTCGCTCAGGAATTAATCCTGTTCGCGACGCTGCTTCTTGCGCAGTCGCTTCCGCGAAAGCGCTTCTTTGGCCCGGCGCTTCTCACCGGGCTTCATATAGAAGCTGTGCTTCTTTATTTCCTTAATGATGTCTTCTTGCTGCACCTTGCGCTTAAAACGCCGCAGTGCATTCTCAAGAGACTCACTCTCCTGGATAACTACTTCTGCCAAAGGTAATTCACCCCAGTTCTGGTTCGGAATAGTGACACACAGTGCCTACCGCCATACTGCAACACTGCACCTGGTTACATTATCTCACGAGGTGGCTGGCTTCTTGTAGTCAATTCGGGCGGTGTAAGTCAAGTACTGTTTGGCTGTTGGGGTCTTGAGCGGCGAAAGGGGTATCGTTTATGCAATTGGTTACTTAAAAGCTAAGTTGATCTCGGTGTTTCTCCGGGTGCCGCCCAGTTGCATCTGCTGGTACACTGGGGTGCTTCAGAAACCTGCCTTCGGGGGCCGACCTTCATGCCCGACATGCGCGATGCTCTTGGAGTTCTGCTCGCTGGTGGTCAAGGCGAGCGTCTATGGCCTTTGACGCGTGACCGCGCGAAACCTGCCGTTCCGTTTGGCGCGCTGTACCGCATCATCGACATCACCCTTTCCAATTGCGTCAACTCTGGGTTGCGGCGCGTTTTCACGCTCACGCAGTACAAAGCGCTCAGCTTGTCGCGCCATATTCGCGCTGGCTGGTCCGGTCTGATGGGCCTTGGGGAGTTCATCGAAGTGCTTCCTCCGCAGATGCGCGTTTCCCAACAGTGGTACCAGGGAACAGCCGATGCCGTTTACCAGAACATTTATTCCATTGGCAGCGAGCGCTCCAAATATGTGTTCATCCTTTCCGGCGACCACATCTACAAGATGAACTACGCCAAGATGCTGCAGCAGCACATCGATTCTGGCGCTGACGTCAGCGTGGCCACGATTCAGATTCCCGCCGCGGAAGCCTCCAAGCAGTTTGGCGTGATTGAGACCGACAAGAACTGGCGCATCATGGGTTTTGAGGAGAAGCCGCACAAGCCCAAGACTTCTCCGCACAGACCTACGCACTGCAACGCCTCGATGGGCGTGTACATTTTCAATACCCAGTTGCTGATTCCGCTGCTGCTCGCCGATTCCGAAGATCCCAAGTCGTCTCACGATTTCGGCAAAGACATACTTCCCCGCATCATCAGCAAACATCATGTGTTCGCTTACAACTTTGTCGACGAAAATAGCCAGGAGTCTCTCTATTGGCGGGACGTCGGTACCATCGATGCCTATTACGAAGCGAACATGGACCTGGTCAGCGTCTCGCCGGTCTTTAACCTTTATGACAAGCAATGGCCGCTGCGCGGCTGGCAGCACCAGTATCCGCCAGCGAAGTTCGTTTTCGCGGATGCCGACCGCATGGGCGCGGCCATCGATTCGATTGTTGCGGGCGGATCGATTCTTTCAGGCGGGCGCGTTCAGAATTGCGTTGTGGGGTACGACGTTCGCGTGAACAGCTATTGCGATGTGGCCGAATCGATCATTTACAACCACGTGAACGTGGGGCGGCACTCGCGGATCAAGCGGGCGATCATCGATCGGCACGTCAGTCTTCCAGAACACACCGAGATTGGGTATGACCTGGAGGCCGACCGGCGCCGGTTTCATGTCACGTCGTCGGGCATTGTCGTGGTGGTTCGGCAAGAGTCGCTCATTGAAGAGCCCGAGGCGCAGTAAGTTTTAGCGTGACTCGTGATCCGTGACTCGTGAAGAATCACGCAAAGTTACGGTTCTTATTCTTCTGTGTAGCGATGGCTTTCATGCCAGCAAAGGTCGGGGGCTTGCATAAAAGCTAGCGCTACATTTAAGACGCAAACCCTCTCGCCCGCCTGACGCCGCGAACCACGAGTCGCTAGTCACGAATCATAGATCACGGCTCACGTGTCCTGCGTCACTCGCCTCTCTCACCGCTCTGTTACAATCGTTGGTTCGATTTCACCCAGGAGCCATCACCGTTATGTCTAGCAAAATCACTCGCGTTCATGCCCGCCAAGTCCTCGACTCGCGCGGCAATCCCACCGTTGAAGCCGACGTGCTTCTCGAGTCTGGCGCTTTCGGCCGCGCCGCCGTTCCCTCTGGCGCTTCCACCGGCGAACACGAAGCGCTGGAACTCCGCGACGGAGACAAATCCAAATATCTTGGCAAGGGAGTGCTCAAGGCGGTAGCCAACGTCAATTCGGAAATCGCAAAGGCCGTTACCGGCACCGACGCGGCCGACCAGCGTGCCCTGGATCACAAAATGATTACGCTGGATGGCACGCCGACGAAATCCCGCCTCGGGGCCAACGCGGTCCTTGCCGTTTCCATGGCTGCCGCGCGCGCTGCGGCCGTTGCCGTCAAACAGCCGCTGTACAAATATCTGTCACGCTATTCCACCGACAGTTCGGCCAACCTTCTGCCTGTGCCGATGATGAACATTCTGAATGGCGGAGCGCACGCCGACAGTTCGGTCGACTTCCAGGAATTCATGGCCATGCCCGTCGGTGCTCCGTCGTTCAGCGAAGCGCTGCGCTGGGGCGTGGAAGTTTTTCACGCGTTGAAGGCCGCTCTGAAAAAGCACGGCTATTCCACGGCTGTGGGCGATGAAGGTGGCTTCGCACCGAGCTGCAAATCCAACGAAGAGGCCATCCAGATTGTTTTGGAAGCGATCACTGCCGCCGGCTACAAACCCGGCGAGCAGATTTCCATTGCGCTCGATCCGGCCGCCAGCGAGTTCTATGACAAGGCCAGTGGCAAGTATGTCTTCAAGAAATCCGACAAGTCCGTTCATTCCTCCGCTGAGATGGCGGCCTACTGGACCAGCTGGGTGGAAAAATATCCCATCGTTTCGCTGGAAGATGGCATGGCCGAAGACGACTGGTCGGGCTGGAAGACCCTCACGCAGAACGTCGGCAGCAAAACCTCCAAGAAGAAAATCCAGCTTGTGGGCGACGACCTCTTCGTGACCAACACCGAGCGGCTCTCTCGCGGCATCAACGAAGGCATCGCCAACTCCATCCTGATCAAGCTGAACCAAATTGGTAGCGTCACGGAAACGATTGATGCGATCGAGCTAGCCCGTAAGGCCGGATACAACTCCGTCATTTCGCACCGTTCCGGTGAAACGGAAGATACCTTCATCGCGGATCTTGCCGTTGCTACCGCCGCGGGGCAAATCAAAACCGGGTCGGGCTCGCGCACGGATCGTATCGCCAAGTACAACCAGCTTCTGCGCATTGAGGAAGAACTGGGTGGGGCCGCGCGCTTCAATGGCAAGGCCCCGTTGAAGTAGCTTGCTTTCAACGTAGGGCGCAGATCCATCTGCGCCCCTCGCATTCTCGGTCTTAGCGCAACGAGCGCGCGAACGATCGTGCGACTGCGGCTTTGGTGCCGCTCACGACATGCGTAGGAATTCCTCAATTGTCCTCAGTATAGTTTTTCTTCTGGCCGCAGTTTCTTCCGTCGCGGGGAATTTGTCCGCGCATCCTTGGTTACACGATCTCTTTACGCCGCTCGCGACCATTTGCATTCTTGCGCTGGCAATTTGCAATTGGCGCGCGTTCAGAAAGAACTATGCGCTGTGGATCAGTATCGGGTTGCGAACAGCGGGGCGCTACGCGCCGGTGGGAGGCTTTTTTTCGTGGCGGAGGTGGGCGACTACCAGGCGGATTTCTTCGAAGGTGATTTCTGCGGGGAGGTCTTTCTTCAGCGGGCCAAGGAGATCCAAGCCGCGCTTTGCGCCGGCGTTTTGAATCAGCGCGAAGCGCTCGGCGCCGACCCAGGCGGGATCGAAGGGCAACTCGCCTTTCTCGACGAGATTGGCGATCAGTGCGACTACTGTGGCGACCTTGCGGCCGCGGAGTTGGGCAATTTCGGGGAAGGTATGGCCTTTTTTCAGGAGTTCCAGCGTTTCTTGCGAGGCATCGGTTGCACGGGTGTGCCACTCCTGGCTGGTGCGTTCGCCTTCCTGGAAGCGGCGGAGCACGTCGAGGATTTCCTGGCCGTACTCATCGCACTTCGCTTCACCGATGCCGGAAACCTTGCGAAGTTCGGCAAGAGTTTTGGGGCGCACGCGCGCAGATTTGCTCCAGCGTAGTATCGTGCATCACGATGAAAGCGGCGCGATTCCGTTCTCTCGCGGCGTTTCTTCGCCACTCCTTCAGAAACTCGCGGAGTTCTTCATCGACCGAGACGGAAACGTGCCACTCGAAGGTTGCGGCTTCGGCTCTGCGAGCCGCGCCCGAACGGCCGCGATCTTTGCGACTATTTCTGCTTGCTCCGGGCTTTCCCTTTTCCGGAGCGACGCCGGAATCTTCCAGCCATGCTGGCGCGCCGACGCAGCAATCACAAATGCCGCAACCTTTCCACGCTCGTTCTTCCCCGAAATAGGCGCAAATCTGTTTCTGGCGGCATTGCGAGCTTCTGCAGAAACTTTCGATTTGCGCGAAACGCTTCTGTGCTGCTTCGTACTCACGCGAGCTGCCGATCTTGCTCATGAAATACTCGCGCAGACGTTTGTCCTTCCATTCCCAGAAGAGATAGCAATCGGCGGGGAGGCCATCGCGGCCGGCGCGGCCGGTTTCCTGGTAGAGCTGCTCGATGCTGTCGGGCAAACCGAGGCGGATGACGGCGCGGACGTTGGCCTTGTTGATGCCGAGACCAAAGGCAATGGTGCCGACGAGGATGCGCACCTCTTCGGTCATCCACTTCTCCTGATTTTCGCGGCGTGCCTGGCTGCTCATCTGTCCGTGATACTCAACCGCCGCGATGCCCTGCTCGCCGAGGAGATCGACGACCTCACCGACGCGAGCCACAGTGGGAGCGTAAACGATTACGTTTCCGCGTCGAAGCCGCTTTTACCGCTTTCAGTAGTAGCTCGTTCTGCATGCCGCCTTGGCAGAACTTGACCAGGTACCGCAGATTCTCGCGGCGAAAACTGAGCACCGCGCAAAAAGGGTCGCGTAGTTTCAGTTGCTCCACGATGTCGTGCCGGACGCGCTGCGTGGCGCTGGCTGTGAATGCAGCAATGGGGCGTTCGGGAAAAAGTTCGCGCAGCTTGCTAAGCTGGCGGTACTCGGGACGGAAATCGTGGCCCCATTCGGAGATGCAGTGGGCTTCGTCAATGGCGAAGAAGGAGACTGGGACACGCTTCAGCCAATCGGCGGTGCCGTCCATGACGGCGCGTTCGGGCGAGATGTACATCAGACGGAATTCGCCGGCGAGGGCCTTTTTCTTGATGGCGCTGCGCTCGGATTCCGCCACGGAGCTGTTCAAGAATGCGGCCGGGATGCCCATCTGGCTGAGTTGTGCCACTTGGTCTTGCATCAGAGCGATCAGGGGAGAGATGACCACCGCGGTGCGATCTTCCTGCAGGACCGCGGGGAGCTGATAGCACAGCGACTTTCCGCCACCCGTGGGCATAACCACGCAGACGTCCCGGCCGGAAGAGAGATTGCGGACGATCTCTTCCTGTTTTGGGCGGAAGGCGTCGTAGCCCCAATAGCGCTTGAGAGCACGGACAAAGTGGTCCGGGGCACGCAAGGGCGAGGCAATCATCGTGGCAGAGGCCATGGGAAGCACTGCAGCATGATCCCGAGTGTAAGGCAAGGGACATGTCGGAAGCGAGCGCTGCGATATTCGCTTTTATTTCGCCATAGGTCAAGTAAAATAACAGGTACCGTACCTCATTGGATATCCACAGAAGTGAATATGCTGTGGAAATAGCCGCAATCCGTACAGGGAATCGTGTAGGGGCGGGACGAGAGCGGCTGCTGGAGGCATCAGCTTGACGGAGGGCCGGACACGGGTTGTGGGATGTGGTTCCGGGTGACATAATTTCGGTTCACAAAGAATGGGGCGGTTCGGTGGACCATGGGCGCTGTTTGTTGGATGACGGCGGCTGCGGTTTACCGAAAGAGGTCACATTTTTTTGAGGGGGAAGACATGGCGTTGCGCGATGGCTGGATTGAAAAGCGGGAAGCGGCCCAGGCAGGTTCCAACGGGAACCGGAATATGTCGCAGATGCACCTGGCGCGGCTCGGTGTGATTACCGAGGAGATGGAGTACGTCGCGAAGCGCGAGAAGCTGGAGCCGGAGCTGGTGCGCAGCGAAGTGGCGCGAGGGCGCGCCATCATTCCCGCGAACATTCATCACCGCAACCTGGAGCCGATGGGGATTGGCATTGCGTTCAAGTGCAAGATCAACGCGAACATCGGAAACTCATCGACGAACTCAGACATTGACGAAGAGCTGAAGAAGCTGCACCACGGCGTGCATTACGGTGCCGATACCGTGATGGACCTTTCGACCGGAGGAAACATTCCGGAAATCCGCAAGGCGATCATCGATGCTTCGCCGGTGCCGATTGGCACTGTGCCGGTGTATGAGGCGATTTCACGGGTGCGGCGGCCGGAGGACTTGACGCCGGAACTGATGCTGGAAGTGATCGAAGAACAGGCAGAGCAAGGCGTGGACTACATGACCATCCACGCAGGAGTGCTGCGGGAGCAGGTGCCGCTGGTGCGGAAGCGAATCACAGGCATCGTGTCGCGCGGCGGGTCGCTGATGGCGCACTGGATGGAACATCACAAAAAGCAGAATTTCCTCTATGAGCGGTTTGACGACATCTGCAAAATTTTCAAGAAGCATGACGTGAGCTTTTCGCTGGGAGATGGCATGCGTCCGGGATGCCTGGCGGACGCGAGCGATGAAGCGCAATTCGCCGAACTGAAGGTACTGGGAGAGTTGACGAAGAAGGCGTGGGAACACGACGTCCAGGTGATGATCGAAGGTCCCGGCCACGTGCCGATGAACAAGATCAAGGAGCAAGTGGATAAGGAAATGGAATGGTGCTACGAAGCGCCGTTCTACACGCTGGGGCCGCTGGTGACGGACATCGCGCCAGGCTACGACCACATTACCAGTGCGATTGGCGCGGCGATGATCGGGTGGTACGGCGCGTCGATGCTGTGCTATGTGACGCCGAAAGAGCACCTGGGGCTGCCGAATCCGGACGATGTGAAACAGGGCGTGATTGCATACAAGATTGCGGCGCATGCGGCGGACGTGGCACGAGGGCGTCCGGGAGCGCGGGATCGCGACGATGCATTAAGTTATGCGCGGTTCTTGTTTGACTGGAACAAGCAGTTTGAGTTGTCGCTGGACCCGGCGACGGCCAAGGCCATGCACGACGAGAACCTGCCGGATGATTTCTACAAAGAGGCAAAGTTCTGTTCGATGTGCGGACCGAAGTTCTGCTCGATGAACATTACGCAGTTGGCGGAAGCCGAGGGCGGGAAAGATCAAGCCGAGCGGAAGCAGAAATTCGTGGAGCTGCTGGCGAAGGTGCAGGGGGCGGGAGCGTAATCCTCGGCTCGTCCACAATATCGCGCTGTCTTTTATCGCGGCGATCAACCGAAACAAAGGGCTAGCATGAAAGCTAGCGCTACATTGAAGAATGAGGAAACCCTCCCTCAGCGACCGTTCCGGCTTCACCGTCGGCACTCCCGATGAGGAAACATTTTTTGGGGTGTCTGCGTACTAGTGGGGTAGAGGCGCGCGGGGGTGTCTGCTGCGCCGAGGCTGTGGCGAAAGGGGTGCACTATGCTGACCCTGCTTTCCTTGATTCTGCTGTACTTCCTGCCAACGATCCTTGGACGAGATAAGCGCGACGCTGCCGGGATCATTCTCGTAAACCTGTTTCTGGGATGGACGGTGGTCGGTTGGTTCATTGCCCTCGTCTGGGCGTGCACGTCGGAGCCGTATAGCCCGGTGAGGATGGTTCCGGTGCCGGCCGGCGGACGGTTCTGCTGCCAATGCGGAACGTTCGCGTATCCCGGAGCGCACTTCTGCACTGCCTGCGGACGCACCGTTTGATATTCTGAGGTCATCTCATGGCGTCCGCGGAGCAAGTCGAGCGGGCCTTAGGAAAAATGACCGAATCCAACACGCAAGATCTACGCGAGGAATTTAATCGCTGGGCGGAAGCTGGGCGTGGCGAAGGCATGGAGCAAGACCACCTGCCGATCACGCTGCCGGTGCTGGAAAAAATGCGCCTGGAGCCTACGGACAATGTGCTGGACGTTGGCTGCGGGTCGGGCTGGCTCTCGCGGCGGATCGCAGAAAAGCTGCCGGAAGGGCGAGTGGTGGGGATGGATGTGTCTGACCAGATGGTCCGCGTGGCGCGGCGCACCAGCGGAGAATATGACCATGTGCTGTACGTGACAGGCGAAGTAGGCGAGATACCGTGGGAGGCGAGTTTTTTTACGCAGGCGATCTCGGTGGAGTCGGCATACTACTGGCCTGATCCTGCGGCGGGATTGAAGGAGATTTTCCGCGTGCTGCGGCCCGGCGGCAAGTTCTGGATGTTGATCAACTACTACCGCGACAATCCGCACTGTCACCAGTGGGGCGCGTTGCTGGCGGTGAAGACTCATTTACTGCTGGCCGGCGAATGGGCGGAACTGTTCAGCGGAGCTGGCTTCACGGAATTGGCGCACGAACGAGTAGTCGACCCGTCGCCATCGCCGGAAACCTACACGGGCCGATGGTTCCGCGATGCGGCGCAGTTGCGGGCGTTCAAGGCGGAAGGCGCGCTGCTGGTGCATGGCGCAAAGGGCTGAAGGGGCAATCGCGACAAAAACCCAGTGAACACGATTGTCCGAGTCAAAGTGTAAATCTCGGATTAGGATATTCGCCATGGAGCGACACAACGTTACCGTGACGTTGGCGGTGGGAGCGGCCCCCTGGCAGAAGACTCTTGCCGCGAGTCTGCTGAAGGCAGGAATGTTGCGGCGACTGCTCACATCCAATCCCTACCTGGAGATTCAGGATCCCAACGGCAGTGGTTCGCTGCACGAGATCAAGCGATTCCCTTTAAACCGAATCGTCAACGGAGTGCTATGGGGCGCGTGGCGGAGCTTGCCGAAGGGTTGGCGCCCGAGCTCACCAGTGATGGTGACAGTGTTGATGAGGGACGAGTTGTGGTCACACTGGATCCCACCTTGCAGCGTGTTTCACGGATGGATGGGGCAATCGCTGGCGAGTTTGCCGGCGGCGAAACGGCAAGGCGCGCGGACCTTGCTGGAAAACGCGGGGCGCCACCCGGGGCATTTTCACAAAGCACCGTTGGAAGAATGCGAGCGATTCGAGATCAAACCCAGCCAGTACAGCCCGCTGCTGCCAAGCAGCGCTGATTCGTCGCATGGAACGCGAGTATGAAATCTGTGACCGCATCGTGGTGCCGTCGAATCTGGCGCGTGGCAGCTTCGCGGAGTTTGGCTTGGCCGATAAGACGATCGTGATTTTTCCCGGAGTGGATGAACAATTTTTTTCGCCACGGCCGCAGCAGCCGGAGCCGCAACGAAAGCGCTTGTTTCGTGTGTGCTTCGCGGGTCGCTTGGAATTGTCCAAGGGCGCGGGCTATCTGCTGCAGGCATGGAAAAGGCTGGGTTTGGCGAACGCGGAACTGGTGTTGGCGGGAGAGGTGCGGCCGGAGATGAAAGAGTTGCTGGAGACTCACGCGGATTCCAGCGTGCGTGCCACGGGTTTCCTGACGATGCAAAAGCTGGTGGAACTGTACCGCGAGTCGGACCTGTTCGTTTTTCCCTCGGTGAACGAAGGGCTGGCGCAAGTGCTGTTGGAAGCGATGGCCGCGGGGTTGCCGGTGGTGGCCACCGAGCTATCGGGTGCGTGCGACTGTGTGAGCGAAGGGAAGGAAGGATTCATTGTGCCGGCACGAGATGTCGACAGGACCGCCGAAGCGATCGCAGTGGTGTTACCAGCACCGGGATGAAACGCGAGGGATGGGTCGAGCGGCGCGAGCGAGGATAGAGAGCCAATTCACGCTGGAGCATTACAATCAACGGATGATTCTGTTGTATCGCGAACTTGCCGGTGCGGCGGCTTGAAACCCAGCTGATATGCCAATACCCACCGATCCCGTCTCAGTGACTCTTGCGCTGGGCGCTGCGCCGTACCAGAAAACCCTAACGGCGAAACTGTTATCCGCGGGGATGTTGCGGCAGGTGCTGGAGTTCGTTCCGTACGTTGAGATTCAGGAACCTAACGGGACCGGGGCACTTGAAAGGGTCAGGAGTTTTCCTGCTTATACCCTGTTGAAGCGAGTGGGATGGGGAATCTGGCGGCGTTTGCCCATGAGTGTGCGGCCGCGACCGCCAGTGACGTCGAGCGCGTGGCTGGCAGACCGGTTGCTGTCAAAAAAGATCGCTCGCTGCAGAATATTCCACGGTTGCACCGCACTTTGTCTGGCGAGTTTGCGTGCCGCCAAGCGAAACGGTGCGATCACGTTGGTGGAGAACGCGGCGTGTCATCCGCGGCACTGGAAGAAAGTAGAGATGGAGGAGTGCCGGCGGTTTGGCGTGAATAGCGGCGATGGCAGTGGAAACTTCGCGGAGAGACTGCTGCGAGCGGATGGAACGGGAGTTTGAAGAGTGCGACCGGATTGTGGTGCCATCGGCAGTGGCGCAAGAAAGTTTTGCGGAGTACGGTTACGCGGGAAGGACGGTGGTGGTGCAAACGGGAGTCGATACCGAATATTTTTCGCCGAGTCCGGCGGTCACGATGGCATCCGCATTCCGTGTTTGCTATGTGGGCAGGTTGGAACTTGCCAAGGGTGTGGGGTACCTGCTGGAAGCGTGGAAAAGGTTAAGTCTGGCGAGCGCAGAACTCGTGCTGGTGGGAGAAGTGAAACCGCAGATGAAATCGTTGTTGGCGAAATATATGGACTGCGGAGTGCGGGTGGTGGGAGCACTGCCGGTGCGTGAGGTAGTCCGCTGTTATCGGGAGGCAACCCTGTTCGTTCAGCCGTCGCCGAATGAAGGCCTGGCGCAGGTGCTGCTGGAGGCGATGGCTTCGGGACTGCCGGTGGTGGCGACCGACAAAACGGGTGCTTTGGAATGCGTGACAAACGGGAAAGAGGGCCTGGTGGTGCCGGCGCGAGATGTGCGACGCGCTGGCCGAGGCGATCCTGTGGTGCTACCAGCATCGAGAGGAAAGCCAGGAAATGGGAAAAGCGGCGCGGAGGAGAATCGAGAGTCAATTCAAGCTGGAGCACTATAACGAGCGGGTAGTTGCGTTATACCGGGCGCTGGCAGGGATGCAACCTGGCACAAAACTGAAAGAAGAGGCCGTTTAGTCCCAAAGAAGTGACGCTACTGGATGAGGAAACCAGAGCGAGCAGGTGTCACTTTCGCGGCTGAGAAAAGCACCGAATCAGCAGGGCCGCCTGGTTCTGCTAAATTGAGGATAAGTAAGTCAGGGGACCCCAAAAGAACGGCAAACAGGCATGAGCCAAACGGACGGCAAATATCAGGTGCTGGTCGTGGACGACTCTCCGGTGTACCGGAAACTCGTGGAGCAGTTGTTGACGATGGAGCCGTACTCGCTGCTGTTCGCGAACAACGGCAGGGAAGCACTGGAAATGTTTCAGGAACATTCGCCGTGCATGGTGGTGACGGACTGGATGATGCCGGATCTGTCGGGGTTGGAACTCTGTCAGAGGATACGAGAGGACCGGACGAGGCCGTACACCTACCTGATCTTGATGACCAGCAAGAAGGAAAAAGAAAGCGTGGTGAAAGGCTTGCAGGCGGGAGCGGACGACTACCTGACCAAGCCGTTTGATCCCGGGGAAATGCTGGCGCGGATGGAGGTGGGGCGGAGGATCATCGATCTGAACCGGGAACTGGCGGCAAAGAGTTTGAAGCTGGAAGAGGCGGCACGCACCGATCCCCTGACGGGATTGCCGAACCGGCGCGCGATTGAAGAGTGGGCACTGAGGCAGCTGCAAGGAGCGGCGCGGCACGGGTTTTCGTTGTGGGTAGTCGTGGGGGACATCGATAACTTCAAGGTGATCAATGATACGTTCGGGCACGACGCCGGGGATATCGTGCTGCAGACCTTTGCGGCGGTGTTGAGGAAAAATACGCGAAGCTCGGATATTTGCGGACGGCTGGGCGGAGATGAGTTCCTGTTGGTGATCACGCACGCCGAAGCGGCGGGAGTGGAAGCGACGGTAAACCGTTTCCGCGAGCAGTTTGCGGCGCTGTCGTTTCCGTTGCAGGGGCAGAGCGTGAGCGTGACAGCGAGTTTTGGACTAACGGGCGTCTCTGGAAATGGGTTGCGGGACTTCACGGGGCTGGTGCGCAAGGCGGACGAGATGCTGTACGAAGCCAAGCGCGCCGGTAAGAATCTGGTACGCGTCTCCCAAGTTGAAAACAAAGTGCAAGCAGTGTGATTCACGCGCTGGCCGCGAGTTCAGGAAGTATGGTAAGAGTGCGGGCGGGAACGGAATTGTTGTGTGCGGACGTGTGCAAGCAAGCGGCGGAAATCCCGCCGCGAGGATGAAAGCGATGTGGAACTGGAGCGGAAGCGTTGCGGTGGTGACCGGCGCGGGGTCGGGGATGGGGAGATGCCTGGCGCAGCAACTGGCGGAGCGGGGAGCGGCGCTGGCGCTGGCGGACGTGAACGAGCAGGGACTGGCGGAAACCGTGAGCTTGCTGGGTGCAGCGAAAGGCAAAGTGACGCGGCACATCGTGAACGTGGCAGAGGAAGGGCAGGTGAAGAGATTCGCGGAAGAAGTGGAGGTGCAGCACGGGAGGTCGACGGTGCTGTTCAATAATGCGGGAGTGGCGCTGCTGGGGCATTTTGAGGAGATTTCGGTGGCGGACTTTCGCTGGTTGATGGACATCAATTTTTGGGGCGTAGTCTATGGAACGGCGTATTTCCTGCCGTTGCTGAAGAAAGAGAAATGCGCGCATATCGTGAATACTTCCAGCTTGCTGGGACTTTTCGGTGCCGCGGGACAGAGCGCGTACTGCGCGAGCAAATTTGCGGTGCGGGGTTTCACGGAATCGTTGCACCACGAACTGTTGGGGACAAATGTGGGCGTGACGTGCGTACACCCCGGATTTGTGCGCACGGCGATTGCCGCAAGCGCGAAAGAAGGGGTACGAGCGGGGGCGAAGTTGCGGGCGGAGAGCTTGGCGCGGTTTCAGAAGGTGGCGCGCACAGCGCCAGAAGTGGCTGCGGCGAAGATTCTGCGCGGCGTGGAGCGTGGAGCGGTGCGGGTTTTGATCGGGGCGGACGCGTATTTCGTGGATATTTGGCAGCGGCTGAAACCGGCGAGTTATTGGAATTTGTTGGCGAAACAGTTTGCGGATCCTAGCGCGAAGAAGTAGAAGGTCTCTTGGTGCTGTTGGTCGTCGCGTTGTGGTTTGTGTCTTAAGTCGGCATTAGCGTTCATTCTTAGCCCTCCCATCGCTGCTGGCATGAAAGCCAGCGCTGGTATCCAGATGTAAGAGAAAGCGGTCGTCTCCCTTTTGCGCCGGCCCGAGAGGGTGCACGAGGGAACTGCCTCACCCCTGAAGGGGTGAGCTACAGAGACGATCAGGCTGGCATAAAAGCCAGCGCTACGTTTAAGAAGAAAACAGAAGCGGGGCGTGGTCTTGTCTTCTGTTGACAATCGAGAGGAAGTGGGTATCCTTACTCTGGATTCTCTAGAGGAGGGTGTGTGGCGGACCAACCTGCCGGGTTGGTGCAAGGCACGCTGGATATGCTGATCCTGAAGACCCTGGATCTGCAGCCCATGCACGGCTGGGGCATCGCCCAACGGATCCGGCAGATGAGCGGCGGCGTGTTTGAGATCAATCCCGGCTCCCTGTTTCCGGCGTTTCGGCGATTGGAACGCGCCGGTCTGCTGGACTGCGAGTGGCGAACCTCCGAAAACAATCGCCGCGCGAAATATTATTCTTTAACAAAAATAGGACGGCGAAAGCTGGCAACGGAAACGCGGGAATGGGGGCGGCAGGTCGCGGCCATCGGCAAAATTCTGGAACGTGCTTCCTAGGAGCCAAAGTCATGGCATTTTTGCGAAATTTGACGCGCGGATTGCGGGGCCTCTTTCGGAAGGAAAGCGTGGAGCACGAACTGGACGAGGAGTTGCGCGAATTTCTAGACAATAGTGTGGCGGAGAAGATACGCGCCGGAATGAGTCGCGAGCAGGCTTGTCGCACGGCAAAAATGGAACTAGGAGGGATGGAAGCGGTGAAGGAAAAGGTGCGCGCGGCAACGTGGGAATCGTGGATTGAGGCGCTCTGGAGCGATGTGCGATTTGCGTTTCGTTTGCTGCGTTTCAATCCGATTTTTGCGATCACGGCAATCCTTTCGCTGGCGCTGGGAATTGGCGCCAATACCGCGATTTTTCAACTGATCGACGCCGTGCGATTGCGGACGCTTCCCGTGCATAACCCGCAGGAAATCGCCAGGGTCAAGATCGAGGGCCGTCACGGAGCGGCAGGCACCTTCTCGAGTCGCTACCCCGATCTGACTTATGCCCTGTGGGAGCAGATCCGCAACCAACAAGAAGGCTTTTCTAATGTGTTTGCCTGGGCGCCGGCGCAATTCAACATTTCGCCCGGTGGTGAAGTGCACAATGTGCAGGGCTTGTGGGTCAGCGGAGAGTTTTTCTCGACGTTGGGCGTCGAACCGGCGCTGGGGAGGCTTTTGAGTCCGGAGGATGACCGGGCAGGCTGCGGGTCGGCAGGGGCAGTGATCAGTGATTCGTTTTGGCACCGGGAATATGGCGGCGAGCGTGCGGTACTTGGGCAGAATTTGGTCGTCAACCGTCACCCCATCCCGATCATTGGGGTAACGCCCGCGGATTTTTATGGAGTGGAAGTGGGACGGTATTTTGATATTGCTTTGCCGGTGTGCGCGGAGCCACTCGTCACCGGAGAAAACAGTCAGCTGCAAAGCCGAATTGGATGGTGGCTTTCGGTGATGGGGCGCCTGAAGCCGGGCTGGAGTGTGGAGCGAGCCGGAGCGCAATTGCGAGCGATTTCGCCGGGAATTTTTGAGGCGGCGGTGCCCGCGGAATTCAATCCGGAGGGGGCGAAGCGCTTTCTGGGTTACAAACTCGGAGCATTCCCTGGAGACTCGGGCATATCAGATTTGCGAGCGAGCTATGAAAAACCACTGTGGTTGTTGCTGGGCCTGGCTGGGTTGGTGTTGCTGATCGCCGCGTCCAACCTGGGGAACCTGATGCTAGCGCGGGCGAGCACGCGTGAAAAAGAGATGGCCATGAGGATGGCGGTAGGAGCAGGGCGGGCGAGGTTGATACGCCAGCTTTTGGCGGAGAGCTTACTGTTGGCCGGGATCGGTGCTGTGGTGGGTGCAGTGCTGGCACGAAGCCTAAGTCAGGTGCTGATGGCGTCGATGAGCACGGAAAATGATCCCCTATTTATGAATCTGGGGACGGATTGGCGAGTGCTGGGATTTACGGCAGCGCTGGCGGTACTGACTTGCGTGCTTTTCGGATTGGCGCCGGCATTGCGCGCAACCAGCGTAGCGCCAGGATTGGCATTGAAGGAGAGTGCCGGGGGACTAAGCAAGGGGCGTACCCGGTTTGGGCTGCGCCGTGTTTTGGTGGTCTCGCAGATTGCGCTGTCGCTTACGTTGCTGGTGGGAGCCCTGCTATTTGCCCAGAGTATGAACAATTTGGCGAAGGTCGATGCAGGTTTTCAGCGCGATGGAATTCTGGTGACGGACATTGATTACACAACGCTGAAGCTCCCGAATGAGGGGCGCCAGCAGTTTGCGAATGAACTATTGAAGCATGTGAGGGGCATAGCGGGTGTGCAAGCTGCCGCGATTGCGGAAATCGTGCCGTTGAGCGGCAACGGGATTGTCCACGATATCTTCATGGGAGATTCGGGTGCGCCGGAAGGGGAGGCGCCGGTTGCAACGTTCAACCGGGTAAGTCCCGATTACTTCCGGGCGATGAGAACTGCGTTTCTTGCGGGACGCGATTTCGACGAGCGAGATGCAGCAGGGTCACCGAACGTTGCGATTGTAAGTGAATCGTTTGTGAAGCAGTTTGTGAAGGAAGGAAATCCGATAGGAACGCGGTTCCGGGTACGTCGTATGAATCAAACCTCCGCTCCTTTTGCAATCGTTGGCGTGGTGAAGGACACGAAATATGGCGACCTGCGCGAAGAATTCCAGCCGCTGGTGTATACGGCAATCGCACAGTACGACCATCCAGACGCCGACGCGCAAATTCTGATTCGCTCGGACCTGTCGCTGTACGGGCTGATTTCCTCAGTGAAGAGCGTGGCCAGCGAGGCGAATCCGAATCTAGATGTGAGCTTTGTTCCGTTTCACAAGATGATTGAGGATGGATTGTTGCGCGACCGTTTGATGGCGCGGCTTTCAGGATTTTTTGGCATGCTTGCGGTGCTGCTTGCAGTGATCGGGCTGTACGGCGTGATTTCCTATATGGTGGCGAGCCGGCGAACGGAAATTGGAATCCGGATGGCGCTGGGCGCGGGGCAACCGAACATCGTGTGGCTGGTTTTGCGCGAGGCGTCGCTGCTGTTGGCGATTGGGCTGAGCATCGGGACGGCGCTGGCGCTGGCGATGGGCCGGACGGCGACGGCGATGCTGTTTGGCCTGAAACCTACGGATGCTGGCACCTTTGTGATGGCGCTGGCGGTGCTGTCTATCGTGGCGGTGGGAGCTGCATTCTTGCCGGCGTTTCGCGCGGCGAGCATCAACCCAATGGCTTGCTTGCGCAACGAATGAGGCGGACATAAAAGTCAGCGCTACATTGAAGACGGGAAAGCCCGATTGACGATTAGCTGGGAGAATCGTTGCGCGCGTCAAAAAGCCGGCGCCGCCAGCTTTTTGGCAATTTGGGCAAACGACCGAGTCCCGCTGCGCTGGCAACGGATGACGCTGCCCAAAGCAACCGATAGGCAACTACACCCAACACAACGAAAACCGTAAAGAACGAGGCGATCAAGGCTGACTTATTCATGGAAGACACCTCGCGAGGATCGTATGGCCGCAAAGATGCTTCAAGCGAGGTCATGGCGGTCACAAAAGACAGCGCTAGATTGAGGAATCGAGAGGCATGCAGCTCCTTTAGGCCATGATGGGCGGCGAAATGGGTGTGACGAAGTGCTTTGACGGGGGCGAAATGCGGAGGCTATACTGCGGGGCATAGGAAGAGAATGAGTGAGGGCGCATGGGTGTCATAGACCAACGTTTTGAAAAGAACGTCTTAATTACCTCGGTCGATTACGTCTTTAATTGGGCGAGAAAAAGTTCGCTGTGGCCGCTGACGTTTGGGCTGGCGTGCTGCGCGATTGAGATGATTGCGTCGACGACCTCGCGGTTTGACATGGCGCGCTTCGGAGCGGAAGTGTTTCGACCATCGCCACGGCAGGCGGATTTGATGATCGTGTCGGGAACGGTGACGCTGAAGATGGCGCAAGTGATTCAACGAGTGTGGCAGCAGATGCCGGATCCGAAGTGGTGCATCTCGATGGGAGCTTGCTCTAGCGTGGGTGGGCCGTTCAATGCGTATTCGGTGCTGCAGGGAGTGGACCGGATTGTGCCGGTGGATGTGTACGTGGTGGGATGCCCGCCGCGACCAGAGGCGCTCTTCTACGCGTTGATGAAGCTGCAGGATAAAATCGACAATATGAGCCTGGCCAAGAGGCCGACGGAAGTGCGGCTGAAGCCGGAGATGGTCGAGGAGTTCAAGAAGAGCGTAATGGTGGCGCAGGTGCCCGATCCACAGTGAAGGGTTTTTCACCACAGAGCAAACAGAGGAAAACCGATTATGGGATTTGTTAGGGCGGTGAAAAAGGCGGAGATACCTGCGGGCACGGTGCGAGAGTTTCAGATTGAGGGGAAGGCCGTGGCCCTGGCGAATGTTGGGGGAACGATCTACGCCATTAATAACACCTGTTTGCACCGTGGGGGTCCGTTGGGGCAAGGGCTGCTAGAGGGCAAAGTGCTGACGTGCCCTTGGCATGGGTGGCAATACGATGTGACGAATGGGAAGGTGGTCCAGAACCCTGCGGCTGGGGTGGATTGCTATGCTACGGAAGTGCGCGGAGAAGACGTTTTCGTGGATGTTGGAGTCTGAACAGGCCTGGGCGAACCGCTAATTTTCCCTGTAAATATAAGATAACAAGCATAATAGTTTAATCTCAACCCTGTTGGGGGGCAAATTTCGGGTTTTCCACCGCTGATTTCCCGCTATCCCTCATATTTTGTTTGGTTTTCGCCTAGCTAACGTGTATATTTCAGCCGAATCTGGGGCCGATGGCGACCGCAACCTCTCAAACACGACATTATTGGATCTTCAGCGCAGACCCACACCACTATCACTGGGACACCTTATTCGTAAAAGGCAAGGAAATGTGGCACGGGGCCGCCGGGAAACCTGATGCCATCCGGGCGTTGAAGCAGGTGAGAAAGGGCGACCGGGTGTTGTGTTACCACTCCGCGCCGGAACGGTCGTTGTATTCGATCGCTGAAGTGGCGCGGGACCCCTACCCCGATCCGCACGACACCAAAGGGAAAAACCTGGTGGCGGACTTGCGGGCCTTTGAGAAGTTGCCCAGGCCGGTGACGCTTGCGGAGATGAGAGGCAATCCGGCAGTGCGGAAAATGAAATTGTTGAAGAATGTGCGGGTGCTCATCTCGTCGATTTCCGATGCGGAATATCAGGAATTGCTTCGGATGGCCGGAATTGTAGCGACGCCCGGAGTGCCGCTGCCCTGAAGCGGTGCCGCGGAAGTGCCGATCGGCAATCCTCGTTTTCGCAAAATGACCAATCTATGGGTGTGATGTGGTGCGCCGGTCCGGGAAGAAGGCATCACGCCCAATTTCTACGAGAGATTCGTTGAAGATTTTTGAGCTGAGGAGGATTCATGCGCGGAGTGATTCGGTGGGTTCTTGGGCTGCTGCTGGTGGGAATGAGTTCGTACCTGGTGGCGGGAGAGGAAGCGCCACTGTTGCTGCAAGAACCAACATTGAGCCGCACGGAGATTGTATTTGGTTACGGCGGATATTTGTGGAGCGTGCCGAGGGACGGCGGTGCAGCGCGGCAGTTGACCACCGGAGGACACGAGAGCGATCCGGTATTTTCGCCGGACGGGAATTGGATCGCGTTCAGCGCGAATTACGACGGAAACCGGGATGTGTATGTGATTCCGGCGGCCGGAGGAGAACCGCGGCGGTTGACGTGGCACCCGGGACAGGACGGGGCGCTAGGCTGGACGCCAGACGGAAAGCGGGTGCTGTTCCTCTCCGACCGCGATGCTTATGCGGATATGACGAGGATGTACACCGTGCCGATGGAGGGCGGCGTGGCGGAAGTGC
Source organism: Candidatus Acidiferrales bacterium (assembly GCA_963792145.1). Classification (GTDB taxonomy): domain Bacteria; phylum Acidobacteriota; class Terriglobia; order Acidiferrales; family UBA7541; genus Acidiferrum. The sequence goes on along the minus strand of CAWBVH010000025.1, from coordinate 14,588 downwards.
TGCCGATGTGGCGGGCATTTGAGGGCGGCTATTCTGCGGACGGGGAGAAGATTGCCTACGTGCCGAACTTCCAGTGGCAACAGGCATGGAAGAGGTACCGGGGCGGACAGACCACGCCAATCTACATTGTGCGGCTGAAGGATTTGCAATTGGAGAAAGTGCCGCGTGAAAACTCGAATGACGCGAAGCCGACTTGGTTCAAGGACAAAGTCTACTTCCTGTCGGACCGCAATGGCCCGGTGACACTGTTCTCCTATGACCCAAAGACGAAGAGCGTAAAGCGTGAGATAGAAAATAAAGGATTGGACTTCAAGTCGCTCTCGGCAGGGCCGGACGCCTTGGTATACGAACAGTTTGGCGGGATTTATCTGTACGATCCGGCGAGCAGTAAGGCAAAACAGGTGCACATCACGGTTTCGGCGGATCTGCCGGATACAAGGCCACACTACGTGAAAGCGGCAGAGCAAATCCTGAACGCTGGAATCTCGCCGACCGGAGCGCGCGCCGTATTTGAAGCACACGGAGAAATCCTGACGGCGCCGGCGGAAAAGGGCGACATCAGGAATCTGACGCGCACACCCAGCGTGGAAGACCGAAATCCCGCGTGGTCGCCGGACGGAAAGTCGATCGCCTATTTTTCGGACGAGTCGGGCGAGTATGCCTTGCACATCGTGGATCAATCCGGGCTGGGCGCGGTGAAGAAAATCAACCTGGGAAATCCGCCATCGTTTTTCTACAACCCGTTGTGGTCGCCGGACAGCAAGAAGATCGCGTACACGGACAAGCGATTGAATTTGTGGTACGTGGACGTGGAGAAGGGGGTCCCGGTAAAGGCGACGACGGAACTGTTTGAGGACCCCTCGAGCGCGATGAATCCCGCGTGGTCGCCCGACAGCAAATGGCTGACGTACACGAAATTTCTGGAGAACCATTTGCACACCGTGTTTGTGTACTCGGTGGAGAACGGAAAGGAATCGCAGATCACGGACGGGACGGCGGACTCACGTTTTCCGGTGTTCGATAAGAATGGAAAGACGCTGTATTTCGCATCGAGCACGGATGTTGGACTGACGAATGGGTGGCTGGATCTATCGAGTTTCCAACACCCGTTGACGCGGAGCATTTACGCCGTAGTGCTGAAGAAGGGCGATCCGAATCCCGTGGAACCGCAGAGCGACGAAGAGAAGGTGGCGGCGAAGAGCGAGGAGAAGGGAAAAGAAGCGGACAAGTCCAAGGGAAAAGAGGCGGACAAAGAGAAAGGTAAGGAAGGCGAGAGCAAAGAGGGCGAGAAAAAGGATGAAACGCCTGTAGTGACCATCGATCTCGAAGGAATTGGACAACGGATTGTGGCGCTGCCAATTCGGGCCGCGAACTACGTGCTGGTGACGCCAGGGAAAACGGGAATCCTGTACCTGGGAGAAATTGCGGACGTGCCGCGCTTCGATGAGGATCCGCCTTTGCTCACAGTGAGCAAATTCGATTTGAGCACGCGAAAGACCGAGCCGTACGTAGGCGGAGCGAGCAAGTTCACGGTATCAGCGAATGGAGAGAAGGCGCTGTTCAAGCAAGGTCCGGCGCCGACGTCGCCGTGGATCATCGCAGCAACCGCAGCCGCCCCCAAGCCTGGGGATGGAGTCGTGAATCTGGCAGAGATGGAGGTGTACGTCGATCCGCGAGCGGAGTGGAACCAGATGTACAAAGAGGTCTGGCGGATTGAGCGAGACTTTTTGTACGACCCGAATCATCACGGCCTGAATATTCCTGCAGCGGAGAAGGAATATAGCGTGTACCTGGCGAAACTCGGAGGGCGGGAAGATCTGAATTACCTGTTCACGGAAATGCTGGGCGAAATCACGCTCGGGCACGTATTTATCGGCGGCGGAGACGCTCCGAAACCGAAGATGGTGAAGGGCGGACTGTTAGGGGCAGATTACAAGGTGCAGAACGGGCGCTACCAGTTTGCGCGAATCTATAACGGGGAGAATTGGAATCCGGATTTGCGCGCGCCACTGACGCAGCCGGGAGTCGACGTGAAAGTTGGCGAGTACCTGCTGGAAGTGAATGGCAAAGACGTGCGACCACCCATGGAAGTTTATAGCTTCTTCGAAAACACGGCGGGAAAGCAGATCAAGATCAAGGTAGGGCCGAATCCGGAGGGGAAGGACGCGCGGGAAGTGACGGTTGTGCCGGTGGACAACGAATTTTCGTTGCGTAACCGGGCATGGGAAGAGGACAACCGGCGGAAAGTAGATGAGCTGAGCGGGGGGAAGTTGGCGTACGTGCATGTGCCGGATACGGCGGTGGGCGGGTACACAAACTTCAACCGTTTCTACTATGCCCAGGTGGGGAAGCAGGGCGCGGTGATTGACGAGCGCTACAACCACGGCGGGCAAATTGCAGATTACATCATTGACCAACTGAAACGGCCGCTTCGCAACTGCGCGATTTCGCGAGAAGGCGGGAAGTTCTGCTCACCGCTGGCGCAGATCTACGGCCCGAAGACCATGGTGATTAATGAGATGTCTGGTTCCGGGGGCGACGCCTTGCCTTGGATGTTCAAGCAGGATGGCGTGGGACCGCTGGTGGGCACGCGGACATGGGGCGGGTTGGTGGGAATCTATGGCTACCCGCGACTGATGGATGGAGGCGGCGTGACGGCTCCACGCGTGGCGATTTACGGGCTGCACGGAGAATGGGAAGTGGAGAACCATGGAGTAGCGCCCGACATCGAAGTGGAAAATGATCCGGCGTCTGTGGCGGCGGGACACGATCCGCAATTGGAGAAAGCGGTGCAGGTGACGCTGGAGGCGCTGAAGAAAAATCCAGTGGTGATACCGGAGCATCCGCCGTATCCGAATTATCACCAGAAGTGAGGCGTGATTCGTGGCTCGTGGCGGGTGACTCGTGAGGGACTGCAGGAATCACGCCGCGAGTGACACGCGTTAATTTGCCGGAGGCTTGCTATCGCGCGCCGGTCCTGACGATATCTCCTGGCGGAAGGCCAGCGCTACATTTAAGAGTTGAGACTGCAAATAGCTAGAGTAATTTCGAAAGCATCCAGGGCATGAGCTCGGGGTCGGCGTAAGCGTTGTCCCAGGAATTGTGTCCGACGCCCTGGTATTCGGTGTAGCGAACATTGCCACCCGCGGCCTTGATGGCTTCGTTCAGTTTGCGAGAGCCCTCGACCGGAACAACCGGATCGTCACCACCATGGAAAATCCAGACGGGAGTTTTGCCGATTTTGGCGGCGACATCGGCATAGCTCTTGGGATCATCCGCATAAGCAATTTTTTCCATCTCGGGATGTTGTTGGCGAAGATGCTCGGGTAGGACAATACCTCCGCAAATTGGCACAATAGCCGCGAATTTATTGGGATTTTGCGTGGCGATGGCCCAACTAAGAATCAGCGGCTGCCTGCAAGAATGAAACGAGCGGGGTATCGCAAGGAATGTGGTAGCGTGAACGATTGAGAAAATTATGCCGGAACTTCCAGAAGTAGAGACCGTAGCTCGGGGATTGCAAAAAGAAGTGGCTGGAAGGCGCATCCTGAGCATAACCATCGGGAAAAGCGATTTCATCGATAATGCTGCCGAAATTGAACGGGAACTGCCCGGACGAATCATTCGCGAGGTGCGGCGTTACGGGAAATTTCTGTTGTTGCGGCTGACCGCCGCGGAGAAAGCGGGGCAACAGGACGACGAATCGGCGCTGCTTGTGCACCTGGGAATGACGGGGATGCTATGGCCACGCCCGGTAAGCGAACCTCAGTTGAAACATACGCATGTGGTGATGTCGCTGGACGATGGGAGAGAGTTGCGGTTCATCGATGCGCGGCGATTTGGGCGCATTGCTTATCTGGCGAAAGAGGTGCTGCAAAAGGAATTGCTGCGGTTTGGGGCCGACCCGCTGGAGGTGGGGCTGGAAGAATTCCGGAAACGGATGGACCGGCGAGCGCGAGTGAAGGCGCTGCTGTTGGATCAGCGGGTGCTGCGTGGCGTGGGAAACATTTATGCGGACGAGAGCTTGTGGAAGGCGAAAATCCATCCGGCTCATTTGGGAGCGCGACTAAGTGCCAGCACAGATGAAAGAGTTGTACCGGGCGCTTCAGGATATTCTGAAAAAGGCGATTGTGCTGCGAGGGTCGTCGATCTCAGACTTTCTTGACGCGGATGGCCAGCCGGGAGAATATCAGCGGCACCATCGCGTGTACGGAAGAGAAGGAAAAAGTTGCGCGCGGTGCAAAACGCTGATCCGCCGCGTGATTGTGGCCGGCCGAAGCAGCTACTTTTGTCCGAATTGCCAGAAGGCGCCGAGGGGCTGGAAGAAAATTCAGAAACGGAAAACGACGAAGCCAGGAAAATCATGAGAGCGGTGGTGCAACGCGTGAGCCGAGCGAAAGTGACGGTGGAGGGCCAAGTCACGGGGGAAATCGGGCCGGGACTGATGGTGTTGCTCGGAGTTGGCAAGGAAGACAACGCGGCGATTGCGAAGACCATGGCGGAGAAGGTAGCGAACCTGCGTATTTTTGAAGACCAGCAGGGAAAGATGAACCTGTCGCTGCTGGAGGAGAAAGGGAGCGCGCTGGTTGTTTCGCAGTTCACGTTGTATGGCGATGCGCGGGGGCAACGGCGACCAAGTTTTATTTCCGCGGGCCCGCCGGAACTGGCGAAGAAGCTGTATGAGGATTTCTGCGAGGCGCTGCGGGGCCTAGGGGTAACGGTAGGAACGGGAATTTTTCAGGCGATGATGTCGGTGGAGTTGGTAAATGAAGGCCCGGTCACAATCCTCCTTGATTCGGACAAAACGTTCTAACAGCGGGGAAAAGCCGCGCGCCCCGGGCGAGAAGTGGGACGCGAAGCGAGCACTGCGCGAACTGAAACGCTTGGGCGAACGACGAAATGTCGAGGGAATGGCGCGGTTCGGGATCGTGGCGAAGAATGTTTACGGCGTGTCGAAGCCAAGACTGGATGAGCTGGCTCGCAAAATTGGACGGAATCATTCGCTGGGACTGGCGCTTTGGGAAACGGGAAATCATGACGCGCGGATCCTGGCGGGAATGATTGCGGAACGAAAGCTGGTAACGGGAAAGCAGATGGAGCGGTGGGTGCGCGATTTCGATAACTGGGATGTCTGCGACGGGACGTGCTGCCACCTGTTCGTGTTTGCGATGCCAGCGTGGCAGAAGGCGCATTCGTGGGGCCGGCGGAAAAAGGAATTCGAGAAAAGGGCAGGCTTCGCGCTGGCGGCGTTTCTGGCCTGTCACGACAAGAAAGCGGCGGACGCCCAATTCCGAAAGTACCTGGAAGTAATCGAGCGCGAGGCGTGGGACGAACGGAATTTTGTGAGGAAGGCTGTGAACTGGGCACTGCGAAACATAGGGAAACGAAACTTGGCATTAAACCGCGCGGCAATCGCGAGCGCCGAAAGGATCGCGATGCAGGGCTCGCGCGCGGCGCGTTGGATTGCGGCGGACGCGTTGCGGGAACTGAAGAGCGAGGCGGTGCAGACGCGGTTGCGCAGGCGCGAGGCCGTAAGAAGATGACCTAAGAAACGGCATAAAAATACGAAAGGCGCGGGCAGGCGATGCGGTAAGAGTTGCGGAGCTCTCCGGGCAACTCGGGTATCCCACGCCCGCAAAGGAAATGGCGCAAGCGATTGAGGGGCGTCCTGAAAGACAGAGACGGGGCCTGCTTCGTCGCGGAGACGAAAGAACACGGGGTACGTGGGCTGGGTGCACGTGAGCACGACGCCGCTGATCGAAGTGGAGCGGCGCGCGGAAGTGAACGGGCTGGTGGTGGATGAAACAGTTCGCAGCCAGGGGGCGGGATGGCTGCTACTGGACGCCGGTGAGAAATGGGCGAAGAAAAAGGGATGTACGGGCATGTCGGTACGTTCGAACGTGTTGCGCGAGCGGGCGCACGGCTTCTACCTACGCCACGGATACGAGCATTACAAGACGCAAAAGGCCTTCCGCAAGACGCTCTAAAAGCCAAGCATGCCTGGTTGTGATTCGCGATACAAACGGCGCAGCCCTCTGGCGGAATGTATCGTAATACGATAGAGTGGATGTATGGCCGAAAAGATCACGGCAAACGAATACCGGGGGTTGGCCGAACTGCGCTATCGCATCCGGCGATTCCTGCAAGAAGGCGACGACACGGCGCGGCAGGCGCAGCTTGAGCCGCAGCAGTACCTGTTATTGCTGGCGATTCGCGGCCTGCCAGAGGGGCAAGAAGCCACCATCCGGACGCTGGCGGACCGGCTTTCCTTGCGCCACCACAGCACAGTGGAATTGGTAGACCGGATGGAGGCACACGGATACGTGAAGCGAACGCGAGGGCGGGAAGACCGCCGGCAGGTGCTGGTATCGCTCCAGCCGCGAGGGGAGAGGCTGCTCGAACAGGTGGTGCAACAGCGCATTATCGAACTGCGAGCGAACGGGCGAGCCTTGGTGGAAGCGATTAGCGGGTTGCTTGAGACGCGAGAAGAAACAACGGCGTCATCGAGGAAACCAGCGCGAAGAACCGCGGCGAAAAGAAAACGAACGAATAGGAAGCGAGAGAGAAGCCATTGAGCAAGAAAAAGGACGGCGCAAACCGAATCGGTCTGGCACAAGGCGTGAACCAGCGCAGCGAGGAACTGGGAGACTTCACGACAACCTGGCGTGTCGTTCCTATTTCTCTATTGGCGATGGTAATCGGGGTACTGTGCGCATTTGTTGCGTTAGTGCTGCTGCGGCTGATTGGCCTGTTCACAAACCTTTTCTATTTTGGGCGCTGGAGCACGGCGATGGTATCGCCGGTGGGGAATCACCTGGGAATGTTCAGCGTGCTGATTCCGATTGGCGGCGCACTGATTATCGGGGTGATGGCGCGTTACGGATCGGAACGAATCCGCGGGCACGGAATCCCGGAGGCGATCGAAGCGATCCTGATGAATGGGAGCCGCGTGGAGCCAAAAGTCGCGCTGCTGAAGCCGCTTTCCTCGGCGATCTCGATCGGATCGGGCGGCCCTTTCGGTGCAGAGGGACCAATCATCATGACGGGCGGGGCATTTGGGTCGATGATTGCGCAACTTTTTCACCTGACAGCCGCGGAACGCAAAACATTGCTGGTGGCAGGTGCGGCGGGAGGCATGTCGGCAACATTTGCTTCGCCGGTGGCAGCGGTGTTGCTCGCGGTGGAATTGTTGTTGTTTGAATGGAAGCCGCGGAGCTTGATCCCGGTAGCATTGGCAAGCGCGGTGGCGGCGGTTGTGCGCCGATACATCCTGGGATTTGGTCCGCTATTTCCCGTGCCGGCACACCCTTTGTTCATCGGGCCCAAGGCGTTACTGGGCTGCGCGCTGGTCGGGATTCTGGCGGGAGGGCTGTCGGCTTTGCTGACACTCTCGGTGTACGCGGCTGAGGACGCGTTCCAGCATCTGAAAATTCACTGGATGTGGTGGCCGGCCATTGGAGGGTTGGCGATCGGATTGGGCGGACTGATTTTCCCGCAGGCGTTGGGAGTGGGCTACGACACCATCGGAGCATTGCTACAGGGGAGCGTCACGACGAAGGTGATTCTGGGAGTGCTGCTGGTGAAATGGTTTATCTGGGCGGTATCGCTCGGCTCAGGCACGTCGGGCGGCGTGCTGGCTCCGTTGTTGATGATGGGCGGCGCCCTGGGCGGTCTGGAAGCAATGTTCCTTCCGAATGAGGGAGCGGGATTCTGGCCGCTGATCAGCATGGGAGCGATACTTGGCGGCACGATGCGGTCGCCGTTCACAAGCATTGTGTTTGCGTTCGAGCTGACCCACGATGCAAATGTGTTTTTGCCATTGCTGGTAGGCAGCGTGATTGCGCACGGATTTACGGTGCTGACGTTGAAGCGATCGATCTTGACCGAGAAAGTGGCGCGACGAGGATTTCACTTGAGCCGGGAATATGCTGTGGATCCCCTGGAACTGTTGTACGTGCGAGAGGTAATGGAGACACAAGTTCTGGCGCTTGCGGCGACGAGCACGCTGGGAGAGACAATGGTGGCGCAACACGCAGCGGCGACACAGGCGCAACGATTGCTGCCCGTGTTAGACGGCAATGGAAGCGTGGTCGGCGTGGTCACGCGAGGCGATATTCGCAAGAGGCTGGACGAAGAGGGAGACGACGCGCTACAGAGGAGCATTAGCGAATTAACGCGTGCGGAAACGATGGACGTATATCCAGATGAAACGCTACGAGTAGTGGTGTACCGCATGGCAGATAAGGGCATAACGAGCATGCCCGTGGTTGAGAGGGGTACGAGGAGATTACTGGGTATAGTGTCGCTCGATGATCTACTAAAGGCGCGGACGAGGCATCTAGAAGAAGAACGCCGGCGAGAGCAAGTTCTACGGTTCCGCTATTTCAGCCCGGGCGGATCCTCAAAATTGCCGGCCGGTGGCGTGGCGTCACCCACAAGTCCAGAGTAAGACGGGAAAATTACAGGAAGAGAACCGCCCTCTCCGAGAGTCACAATCATCCAACATGACCGAAACGACTGAAACGAATGCCTGGTGGAGAGCGCCGTTCGTGCGGTGGGTAGCTTTCCGAAACGCGCGCGAGGAACAAGTGTTCCTGGTGCTGACGCTTTGATCGGGGCTGGTGGCGTTCATCCTTCTGACGGAGCGAGCCGGCGGCGGTGGTCAGCCGCGCCAACGTCCACGAGCTATTGGGAGTTGTAGAGCTTGGCGATGTGCTGGAAGCGTATGGATTGGGCAAAAAGAAGGAAAGCTAGAATCCCCCGCCGCCACCGCCACCGAATCCACCACCGGAAAAACCGCCGCCACCGCTGAAGCCGGAGCCCCCGGAACTGCGCGGAGCGGAAGCCATCGCGGTGCCCGCCAGCGAAGACATCGAGTTCAGGTCGCTGACAAACATGTTGGGATAGAAGACAGGGCCATAACTTCCCTGATACCACTGAGGAGGTTGCGTATAGATACCCTGAAAGGCTTTGCTCCAGTTCTTCTCGACGCCCAGGGCCATGGCGAAAGGCAGGAATTTCTCAAACATTTCCGGGGTCTTGATGGTGCGATTGAAGCGATCGGCTTCCACATGATCGAGAAAGTCCTCGAATCCCAAAATGCCTTCCAGTGCGCGAGCTCCGGTTTGCGTGCGCGCCGGCATGAACCAGCCAAAGCCGCAGATGATGATCCCGGTGAGGATGCCTGCGATGACAAACGGCAAAGATGCCATACCGGAGTGGCGAGCGAGCCAGTTGCCCCCGGCGATCAGAATGAATCCGGCGACGAATCCGAACACGATGTAGTTGGAACGGACGCTGTCGGGACGCTTGGCGTAATAGCCCTTGCCGACCAGGGAGGCAAAAATCTGATTTTTGATGCCGGGGATATTTTGGTAGAAGCGATTGTGGAGATCGGCGAGAGAGACGGTATCGCCGGCGTTGCCCGTGGTGAAGAGGCCCTCGAGGAGTTGCTGCTCGTGGGCTTTCAGATTGCTCCACTCGGGGCGGGCTTTTTTCAAATGAAAGAGATATTCCTTGCTGTGGGTGAGTCCGAGGAGATGATCCTTGGTCTGCTGCTCAATGACGATGAAGCCGCGGACGGCCAGATCGACGATCGAGGCGGTAATGTCGCGCATGTCCACGGAATTATCAACCAGCGTACCGATTTCGCCTGGAGACAATTGGTCGGGAGGCTCATACTGCGCGGCGATGGGACGAAGGCGAGGATCGCGGCCGCGCAGCCACCACAAACGGAACATCAGGAAGAATGCGAGGAAAGGAATGGCGATAGGCCAATTGCTGCGGAGGAAGCGCCAAGCCAGGGTGAGACCCGAAGGCTCCTTGAACGCGCCCTTATCACAGGCGACGGCGACGGTAAGACCCTCATGAATGCCGAGAGGGGAGGTGGTGGCGACGTCGACGCCGGTGCCGACGATTTCCGCGACAGCCTCGCGGCCTTTGGAGTGATAGGCGCCAGTGTAAGCGTTAGCGCGCAGGCCAGTGGCGTTGCTGGGGAAAACGATGTGAGCAGCAGCAGATTCGATAGGGACGTCCCACTCGTCGCCGGTGACATTCCAATAAAACTCGTCGTGCTCGTCGAAGAAACGCAGCGCGTCGGAAACCACATATTCAATGGAAATCGTATGCGTGGAGTTGTCGGCATTGGGAATGAAGATCTTCAGCTTGCGATACTGGCGTTCCCGGCTGGACTCATAGCGTAGCGGTTGGCCATTCTCGTCGGAGATGCGTTTCACGTCGAGGAAGAGGGTGAAGTTCATGCCGTTCGGGCCAGCATATTCGATGGGGATCTTGCGATAAATGCCGTGCCAGGGTCCGCCAATGAAACGGAAGGTGATGTTTTCGGTAACGTCGACGTCTCCATCCGGCGCGATAACAATGTTAGAGACAAATTTTTTCAGTTGCTGTTCGCGACGCTGGGCCGAAGCAGGGCAAGGAGTCAGCGTCAACAGGGCGCCGAGCAGGGCGGCGGTCCAGCAGAGGAATCGTTGGTTCGCGCGCATAGTGGGCCGACGGCGGAATCAGGCGGTTGGGGCAGCCGGATTCCCGAAGCTGACTTTGGGGGCTTCGCGCTCTGCGGGGGCAGAGACTTCGAAGAACTCGCGCTGCTTGAAACCCAGCATGCCGGCAAAAATATTGGTGGGGAACTGAAGTATTTTCGTGTTGAGGTCGCGAACGACGGCGTTGTAGTAGCGGCGGGCGTTCTGGACGGTGTCCTCAATCTGAGTGAGAGAATTTTGAAGCGAGGTGAAGCTCTCAATGGCGCGGAGTTGGGGATAGGCTTCCGATAGAGCGAAAAGGCTCTTCAGCGCGCCAGAGAGCATGTTCTCTGCCTGGGCCTTGTCTGCGGGCCCGGCGGCGGTCATGGCGCGATTGCGAGCGTTGATTACGGCTTCGAGGGTACCTTTTTCGTGGCCAGCGTAGCCCTTAACGGTTTCAACGAGATTGGGGATCAGGTCGTAGCGGCGCTTGAGCTGAACGTCGATGTCGGCCCAAGCGTTGTCGCACTGAACTTTCAGGCGAACCAAGCTGTTGTACATCCAAACGACAACCAGGAGCAGGACGACGAAGGCCACAGCAATGAAAGCGAGCATCGGGGAACCTCACGATAACGGATGTGGGGAGCGATTGCCTCTTCACTATACGTGCGGACGAGTGGTGAGTAAAGACGCCCGGACCCTTTGACCCTTGTCGCCGCGTTCCTATTGAGGGCCTATTATCGTACCTGTAGCGTATCCGTCTCTAATTAATAATATGCTCTGCCTTCGGATCGCTCCTCCCTGCAAAGCATTATCTCATCGCGATGGGAGTCCTGCACCAATACAGCTATCTTTGTAACCCCATAGTTCTCACCGTGTATTTCGGGAATGAGGGTCTGCAACAGTCGTCTCTTCTCGGCCCTGGACAGAAACTTCGTTGCACGGGCTAAAACCTGCGCCGGGGGTTCGAATCCCCCGCTCTCCGCCATTTGATTAAGCCCAATAAATCGCTAAATTCGGTGCTAGTAGCGTAACCCAATTGATAAAGAACGCATCGTTCTCCAAATTCGTCCGTTCGAGCGGCTTATCTCCCCGGGAAACTCCCGCTTAGCGCCCGAAAGGCGCGAGCTGCATTGCAGCGTCTACCTTACTCTCCGAAAGCGACGACCGCCAACGGATGCCTTATGACATTTTCGCAGGCGGATCGCCGAACGGATGACACTTACTGAATTGGAATGGTGCATGCCGTTCCGGCAAGAGAAGCACTAATTTGATTGGCACTGGTCACCGATGCCGAGAAGCTGTTGGAGACTGTTTGCGACTGACAGGACGTCGAAGGAGGATTGTTAGGGTGGATTGCATCGAATACGGCGGCATTAAGCTGGGAAGGCCCAATTGTGGATACTGTTACGACAATCAAAAGCGTCCCGTCCGGGCTTTGGAAGATTTTCGGCACAGAGGATGACATTCCGTTGGGCGTCACGAAGTTAAACGTATACTCGCCACCCGTCGGAAATGTCTGCCCACTTACCAGATCCAGGAAAGTGATGCCCATGAGCTGCGGCGAAAATCCCGTGGCATCGCCATCAAGAACCACACCCACGCTGCACAAGCTAAAGCCAGCGCCCCCAAGTCCTGCGACCCGCGTGTTATTGAGGTGAAACGGTAGTGGCTGTCCAATCTGCGCACCACCAGCCTTTTTAAAAGTGGCGACGTACGGCGACGCCGACCCCGGGCAATTGGGTCCGCAGACTTGCAACTGCACCGCGCCGGTTGAACAGTTTGAGTTCACCACTTTTCCTTCGATGGCACTCGTGATCTCGACAAAATTACCGGTCTGCCGAGCGATGGTGAGCGACTTTGCATTGCTGCTCAGTCCGCTCGTTCGACACAGTAATCTGCTGCTGACTACCAAATGGTGCATTTAGTGGAACAGAAAACGTCAAGCTTGTTGAAGTACAGCTTGTTGGCGGGGCCGTCATCGTCCCCAGCAACACCACATTATTCGCGCAGGTTGCCGAATCGAAGTTAGTGCCCACAACACTAACAACGCCGCCGCGAGCTTGCACGGCAGGACTGATCGAACTGATGGTCGGCGGTGTGACGTCCACTGTAAAAGTTCCCGTACCCACAGTGCCGCCCGAGGTGCCATTCAAGGTAACGGTGGTAGAGCCCGCACTCGCTGTAGCACCAGCAGTAATTGTCGTTGTACCGCTGGTCCCCGGGGCGGATGCCGTGACCCCCATCGGTAGCCCAGAAAGCACCACATTAACAGCGCCAGTAAAACCACCGCTCGGCGTGACATTGATTGTCAACGCCTTACTACTTTGCCGAATGAGTTGCAGCGGGTTGGGGGTACCGGACAATGCAAAGGACGAGCCGACGACCGTGAAGGTGATCGAGGCGGTACTTGAAGGAGCAGGTTGGCACGGCGCATTGGTCCATGCACTGGCGTCAAGCGTATGCGCCCCGGCCGCCAAATTGCTGAAAGTCGCCGTGGCTGGGCTCACATTCGCAGAGGTGAATTGGTTTGTGACGTCCGTACCATCAAGGACCACATGAAAATTGCCGCAGTAACCACTCAACGAAATAGATGCGGCAACCGGATTATTTACGTTGCTTTTGTCTGCAGGGCTATCAATCTTTACGCCCAAACAACCCGTGAGCAGCGCGACGGAAAGACTGACCGCCGTAGTCGATATATACTTGAAAAGCTTTACTTTTTGAGTGCTCATCGCAATCCCCCAAAAGCACGCAGGCGTAGTAAAAGTGTAGTAGTTGACTTACGTCAAGTCTCAACTCGCGCAAGCACCTAGAAAAGCCAACCGCCGCTTGGACAGCGATTTTATAACCTGGTTTCGAACAACAATGTGCACGTGGGGTCGGTTTAATGTCAAGAGAAAGTGCGGCAGGTCCAGTCGGGATCGACGGTGATGGAGGAGGATGGTACGAACGGTCTGTTTGCGTAGTGCTGGAGTCCATTGACTTGGGTTCGCGCGCTGTGTTACGGATAGGTACGCTTTTTTGCGCTTGGTTAGGCCGCGATGGCGGTCAAAGAATGGCGCCCGAGACCAAACACTTGGAAGTGACTCTGGAGACGCACGTCGAGAGCGTAAATCTCGCAGAGGAGATGTGTCTGCGGGTGGCGGAGGCGGCCGGGTTCAGCGAAGACGAGTGCTACCGCATCGGGATGTCTGTGCGCGAAGGTGTGATTAACGCCTTCCACTACGGAAATCAGGAAAAACCGGACAAAAAAATTCACCTGGGCATCGATCTGACCACGGACAAGATGGTGATTCATGTGACGGATGAAGGGAAGGGATTCCTTTTGTCGGATGTGCCAGACCCGCTGGCGGAAGAGAATCTGTTAAGCACCTCCGGGCGCGGCATATTCCTGATGCGGACGTTCATGGATGAATTCACCGTGGTACCCGGCCGAACGGGCGGGGCGGAGATTATAATGTCAAAGAAGCTTCCGTTTCCCGGTGAACCTCCCAGTAACGGAAACAATGGAGCGTCGAAATCGGGTTCGCCGCACCAGGAGATTTAGGAAGACCTATGCCAGCCCTATATGCCACGGCACGCGAGGATGGAGTGATTACGGTGGTCGATTTGAGCGGCCGCATCGCGCTCGGGGAGGGTAGTGCGCTATTGAGGAAAACGATCCGCGACCTGCTGGATCGCGGGCGAATATAAGATCATTCTAAACCTTGGCGATGTGACGTATATCGATAGCTCCGGGATCGGCGAACTGGTGAGCGGGTTCACCGCTGTCCGCAATCGGCAGGGCGAATTGAAATTGCTGCATTTGACCAAGAAAGTGCACGACCTTCTGCAAATCACAAAGCTGTTCACCGTATTCGACGTGTATTCCGACGAAGGCACGGCTGTCAGAAGCTTCCAGTAAGACGGCTGGGGATCGTGAATGAGACCGAAATGGTCGTAGTTTGAGTTGCGCGAAAATCCCCCTGTCCCCGTAATTTCACACAAATGCGCATAAGCCAGACCAATCGGAAGGCTCGCTAGAGGATCGAAAACCGCCCAGTGAGCGACGTTTTAACCCCTGATAGACCGAGACCCGTATTTCCTGTGTTGCTCACCATGCGATTA
>CAWBVH010000024.1:0-18156 GCA_963792145.1 Candidatus Acidiferrales bacterium | reverse complement strand
CCGTTTCCTCCTTGGATTGCTAGACGCTGGCGTATTGGTTGCTAAACTCCCGGGATTTGCTTGCGTCAATTACGATCGGCCGCTCGACGCAAGCCTCGAACCTGGAACTGGCGCCAACCGCCCACACGGCGTTCATAATTTGACGGCTGGTGAGGTTCCGCGAGAACATGAAGGTTTTGGAGTGGAGGGCTGGATGGATCTGGGACTGGGTGGCCGCGTGGCCATCGTTGCAGCGGCCAGCAAAGGCTTGGGCCGCGCTGTGGCAGAAGAACTGGCGCGCGAAGGTGCGGCGGTGGCGATCTGCGCGCGGACTGCGGCGGATCTGAAGGCAGCGGTCGAGCGCATACGTTCCGCCGGCGCCCGCGAAGTGTTCTGGCAAGCGGTCGACGTCGGAGAGGCCTCAGCGGTAGCGGCCTTCGTGCAAGCCGTGGAGCAGCGCTTTGGCCACGTGGACATCTGCGTTACCAACACGGGCGGGCCGCCGTCTAAATTATTTGAGGCCACCACGCATGCGGACTGGCGAACGTGGACCGATCAATTGCTGATGAGCACGGTCTTTCTTGCCGAGCAGGTTTTGCCGCGCATGCAAAAACAGCGATGGGGGCGATTCATCACCATCACGTCGTACTCCGTAAAACAGCCGGTGGAAGGGCTGTTGCTTTCCAATTCGTTGCGCGCGGCGGTAACCGGCATGGTGCGCACGCTGGCGAATGAATATGCTTGCCACGGGATCACGGTGAATAATGTTTGCCCTGGCTACACGCGTACGGACCGGCTGGATGATCTGGCAGGCATGATGGCCGCGCGGACCGGGTCCACCACGGAACAAGTTTTTGAGGGATGGAAAAAGTTGATTCCTGCAGGCAGGCTGGGCAAACCGGAAGAATTCGCGGCGGTGGTAGCGTTTCTGGCGTCGGAACGCGCAAGCTACGTGAACGGAGTCTCCCTGGCGGTGGATGGCGGGACAACGCGAAGCCTCTTGTAGATCGGCGGAATCTCGGTTGAATCCATCCGCGTTTTCCGGGATGAAGGTTCAAGTTGCTGCAGCGTGGATTTGCCAAACAGATTTGTGCAATGCGAGGAGAAAGAGAAGGATGAAAATGCGAATGTCAGATTGGCGTGGTCGGCGCTTAGCGGCGCGCGTGGTACTGGGCAGTTCGCTGATTTTGATCAGCGGCCGAGCATTCCTCCGCGCGGATGAGCCCTTTGCCCGGAGCAAGGACTACGACTTGCAGCACTCCAAGGTTGCGCTGAAATTCGATTTGCCGCAACGAAAAGTGATCGGAGATGTTACCCACTCGATCGATCTCTATCGCAACGGCCTGGATAGGGTGTGGTTTGACTCCGTGGGATTGCAGATCCAGAGCGTGACGGTGAACAAAGCCGCGGCGAAGTTTGAGACTACCGAAGGCAAACTGTACGTCTTTCTGCCCAAAGTAGCCAAAGCTGGAGACAAATTCGACATCGCGATCAAGTACGAGGGAAAACCGCAAAAGGGCCTGTACTTCATCCTTCCCGACAAGGACTACCCGAATCGCCCGACCCAGGTGTGGACCCAGGGAGAATCGGAGGACACGCGCTACTACCTGCCGACCTACGACTACCCCAACGACCGCTTGACGACCGAAACGATTTTGACTGTTCCCGCGGAGTGGCTAACGATTTCGAATGGAAAACTGATCGGCGTGACGGACTCCGGCAATGGCATGAAGACCTGGACGTGGCGCGAATCCCAGCCGAGCTCAACGTACCTGTTTACGGTAGTGGCGGGCGAATTCACCGAAGTGAAGGATACCTGGCGGAAGATGCCGGTGACCTACTACGCGCCGAAGGATCGCGCGGACCGGCTGGCGGTGAATTACAGCCGTACACCGGCAATGATTGAATTATTCAGCACAAAACTGGGCGTGGATTATCCGTGGGAGAAATATTCCCAGGCGATGGTGGACGATTTTGTGGCGGGGGGAATGGAGAACTCCAGCGCAACGACCAATACCGCGGAATCGCTGCGGAATTCGCTGCTGGTGGCTGAATACGATACCGGAGAAGACGGGCTGATCTCCCACGAATTGGGGCACCAGTGGTTTGGAGACCTGGTGACGACGAGAGACTGGGGCAACGTCTGGTTGAATGAAGGCTTTGCCACGTTCATGGAGTACCTCTGGACCGAGAACCACTTCGGAAAGGATGCCGCGGATTACGAGCGCTGGCAGAATGCGAGGTTTTGGAACGCGTCGCACCATCTGTATGAAAAACCGATTGTGCGGCACGACTTCGACGATTCCAGCGAATTTGATGGAAACGCCTACGATAAAGGGGCGTGGGTGCTGTACATGCTGAGGAATCAATTGGGGGAGCGGGCGTTTTTCGCGGCTTTGCAGCACTATCTGGAAGTCAACCGCGGGAAGAACGTGATGACCTCGGACCTGGTGAGGTCGATCGACGAATCGACGCATACAAGCGTCGACCAGTTCTTCGATCAATGGGTCTATGGCGCGGGCGCGCCAAAATTCGAAGTGAGTTACACCTACGATGGCGCCAAGAAGCAGGTGTCGCTGACCGCAAAACAAACGCAAAAGGTGGAAGGACACGTGGGATTGTTTCGCGTGCCTGTGGAAGTGGAAGTCACGAATGAGACCGGTCCGAAACTCTTTCCGATCGTAGTCTCCAAGGAATCCGAGACGTTTACGTTTCCCTCACAATCGGCGCCAAAAATGGTGCTGTTCGACAAGGGCAACCAGATCCTGAAGTCGATGGAATTCAAGAAGGACAAGAACGAGTGGTCGTATCAACTGAAGAATGCGAGCGAAGTGGCGGACCGGGCGGACGCGGCGGTTGGGCTGGGAAAGCTTAAGGCTGACGACGAGGTGGCAACCGCACTGGGTGATGCGTTGCGCACAGACAAGTCTTCCGGCGTGCAACGAGCGGCGGCCGAAGCGCTGGGCACGCTGGGAGGGCCCACGGCCGCGAAGCAACTGTTGGAATCGTTGGAATCCATCAGGACACCGTGGGTGAGAGCCGCCATGGTGCAAGCGCTTGGCAACTTCAAGGATGACGCAACGGTCACCGCAAAACTGGAGGCAATTGCACGGAATGATAGTTCCTATCGCGCGCGAGCAGCCGCGTTGCAGGATTTGGGCAAAATGAAATCCCCCGGCGCGTACGAGACTCTGGCTGCGGCGGTAAAGAGCGATTCACCCGACGGAATTACGCGAAACGCGGCACTGCGCGGGCTGGGCTCGCTTGGCGACGATAAAGCGGTTTCCTTGCTGCGCGAATGGGCGATGCCGGGAAAGGACCTGAATTCGCGGCAGGCGGCCATCAGCGCGCTGGCGCACGTGAACAAGAACAACAAAGAAATCACCAACCAGATTGCGGGCTACCTTGCGGAGCGGCACTCGCAAATCCGTTACACGTCGGTGTTTGCGTTGGGCGCGCGCGGCGATGCTTCCGCCATTCCAGCTTTGGAAGCAATGTTGCAGCGCGACGATCTGAGCATTGAGCTTGCGCCCACGATCAAGGAACAAATTGCGCGGCTGAAGAATCCTTCCGCCAAGGCCAATCCGAGCATGTGGCGGGGAGACGATGACGAAGAGGCGCAAGCCGAACAACACGCGGAAAAGCCGGGTCAGGACCAGCGGCTTATGCAGATTGAGCAGCTGGTGATGGAAATGAACGAACGGCTCAAAACAATTGAGAGCCGGTTGCCGCCGCCCGTATCCACGAAATAGCGAGCGGAGAGGTTCAGGCTAGCGGCTCGGCGAGAAAAATGCGCAGGTCGCGCAGGTTGTTTCCTGTCGGGCCTGTGATGATGGCGTCGTCAAGCCGGTTGAAAAACGTATAGGCATCGCTCCGGCGGATGAAATCCGCGGGATCCATTCCCGCGGCTCTAGCGCGGTCAAGAGTCCGGCCATCGGCGATGGCGCCCGCCGCAGGACTGTTTCCATCGATGCCGTCGGTTCCCACACTGAAGACGGTAATGTTTCCACCGGCGATTCTTTGCACGCAGGCAAGAACGAACGCGGAGTTACGCCCACCGATGCCATCTCCCGTGACGGGCGAACTGACCTCCCCATCGGCGATGATTGCGACACGCTGGCCGCCATTTTCGCGCTGCCAATCGGCCAACTGCGCCAGCAGAGAATCGACGGCCTTGTCCAGCGTCCAATCGTCGGTGGAATTGTCACAACAGCTCAGGTAGCCGTGTGCTTCGACAGCATGGTGCGCGGCATGGAAAAGATCATCCATCCCTAACAACAATAAGAAATGCGCGTTACGGAAGGCCGGGTGGCCAGCCTTGGGCGTTTCCGGCAAGTTCCCGGCATCGAGCCAACGGAGCGACGCTGGGGGAAAGCGTTTGCGCAGCCCGTATTGCTCTAGGATCTGTGTGACATCGGCAATCGTTGTCGGGTCTGGCAACGTCGGACCAGAGGCCAGCGCAGACTCGCTTCCCACGGGTACATCGGTAACTGCGAGAGTCATTTTCTGCGCCGGGCCAGCCGCGACTGCGAGGCGCCCGCCCTTCACCGCGGAGAGATGCTTGCGAACCGTGTTCATCGCGTCGATCGGAGCGCCACAAGTTACGAGCGCACGATAAATCGTTTGCACATCTTCAAGGCTGAGAGTTGCGTCGAGAGGCAGCTCCAACAACGCGGAGCCGCCACCGGAAACGAGAAAGAGCGTGAGTGTTTCTGCCGTGCAAGGTTGCAGGAGCGCAAGAATGGCTTCGGCGGCGCTCCAACCTTCCGCGTTGGGAAGAGGATGCCCTCCCACAAAGTATTGCAAGCCGGGCCGGGCAACTTCCGGTTTGGTGGGTGCGGAGACGACTCCACACACGGGAAGTCCATCCGGAAGAATGCAGGGGAGGCCGGCAACCATCGAGTGCGCCGCTTTGCCGATGGCCACCACGCGAACTTCGGAGATTTTCGAGAGGTCAACGGAGGCATCAGGAAGGATCAGGAGCTTCCCTTCCAGAAAGAGCTTACGTTCCATCGTGCCCGGTATATCGATGGAGGCAACGGTTTGCCGGAAGATTTCGCGAGCAATGCTTTTCTTGTCCGGCATGATTCGACCACCAGAGCATTCAAGCGCGTTTCAGAATATCGGGATTGAGCATGTTCGCGGGCCGCTGCCCTTTGAATAGCGCGACGACATTGCTCGCGGCCATGACCGCCATCCTGGTGCGTGTTTCGATGGAAGCGGAAGCGAGGTGCGGCGCGAGCACCACATTGTTGCGCTTCAGGCCTGGATGGATGAACGGCTCGTTCTCGTAGACGTCCAGCGCCGCTCCGGCAATCTTATTGCCTTCCAGTGCGGCGACCAGCGCAGCTTCGTCTACCACCGGTCCGCGTGAGGTATTGATCAAATACGCGGTGGGCTTCATGCGAAAGAACTTGGGGCCGTCAAACAATCCGCGAGTTTCGGAAAGAAGCGGCACATGTATGCTGATGAAATCAGACGCAGCGAGCAGGGCATTCAAATCGCGATATTCCGCATGGGCGGCCTTCTCCACGTCCTCCGCCGCGCGAATGGCATCGCTGTAGATCACTTTCATCTGGAAGCCCTGTGCGCGACGAGCGACGGCGCGTCCGATGCGGCCAAAGCCGACAATGCCGAGCGTCTTGCCCCAGACGTCCGCTCCGCACAATTGATCTAGGTTCCAACCCTTCCACTTCCCTGAGCGGGCAAGTTGCTCGCCTTCGCCGAGGCGTCGCGCGACGGCCATCAGCAGAGTCCAGGCAAAGTCGGCGGTCGTTTCGTCCAGCACGCCGGGCGTGTTGGTGGCGACCACTCCCCGTTTGGTGCAGGCAGTCACGTCGATGTTGTCAAAGCCCACGGCAACATTTGCGGCGATGCGTAGTTTGAGTGCGTTGCGAAGAAGCTCCTCGTTGACTTTTTCCGTGAGCAGGCAGATGAGGCCTTCCTTGTCTTTTACACGGCGCAACACTTCCTCACGCGGAGGGCGCTCTGGCTTGCTCCAATATTCGACGTCGCATGCGGCTTCCAGAATTTCCCGCGCATCTTCGAACAGCCCATGAGTCGCAAAGATCTTAGGTTTTGGCATCCGCCGCCCTCATTATTTTGTGGACCTCTACACTAACATAGCTGCACCAAGCAGCGCAGACTGCCATTGCCGCATGCCGCAAGTCTCACTATAGTGGGAAGGTAAGGCTACAACAGCACCCAATGACCGCTTCCCTGCTCCGCGACTTGAACTCCCTCCTGGGACCCGGCAACGTCCTCCACCAGAAGGAAGATTTAGTGCTGTATGAGTACGACGGCTCGGTAGAAAAAGGCCGTCCGGATGTAGTGGTGTTTCCGCACACAAGCGAAGAAGTTTCGCGCATCGTGAAACTCGCCGCCGAGCACCAGCTGCCCATCGTCGGTCGAGGCGCGGGAACCGGTCTGTCGGGAGGCGCACTGGCGCGAGGCGGCGGCGTAATGATCGTATTCGCGCGCATGAACCGCATTCTGGAAATCGATCTGGAAAATCAGCGGGCGGTGGTGCAGCCGGGCGTGGTGAATCTGGATATCACGCGAGCGGTGGAGAAAGCGGGGTTGTATTTTGCGCCGGACCCTTCCAGCCAAAAGTCCTGCACCATCGGGGGAAACGTGGCGGAAAACGCGGGCGGACCGCACACGCTGGCTTACGGGGTGACCGTCAACCACATTGCGGCGCTGCAACTGGTGCTGCCGGATGGCGAAATTGTATGCGTGGGCAGCAAGCATGGCGATGCGTCCGGCTACGACCTTTGCGGATTGTTTGTAGGAAGCGAAGGCACACTTGCCCTGGTCACGGAGATAACCGTGAAACTGGCGCGCAAGCCGGAGGCGGTGAAAACGCTACTGGCGATTTTTGATGCGGTGGACGACGCTTCGCTGACCGTGGCGGAAATTACGGCGCGAGGCATAACCCCGGCGGCGTGCGAGATGGTGGATGGCTGGACGCTGCGGGTGATCGAAGATTACGTGCACGCGGGATTCCCACGAGATAGCGCGGCCGTGCTTCTTCTGGAAGTGGAAGGGCTGCGCGAAGCGGTGGAAACGCAAGCGGACGCGATTGTTGAAGTCTGCCGGACGCATTGTGCGCGGGAAGTACGCGTGGCGAAAGATGACCGCGAACGCGAATTACTGTGGAAGGGGCGCAAAAATGCGTTCGGCGCGCTGGGCCGCGTGGCGCCGAGCAACTATGTGCTGGATGGCGTGATCCCTCGCTCGAAGCTACCGCAGGCGCTTCAGCACATTCAGGAGATCGGCAAGAAGTACGGCTTCGCAATTGGAAACATTTTTCATGCGGGCGATGGAAACCTGCACCCCATCGTGTTGTATGACCCGCGCGACGCAAAAGCCTTTGAGAATGCGATCGCCGCGTCGGAAGAAATCATCCGCTACTGCGTGGACTTGGGAGGCGCCTTGACCGGGGAACACGGCGTGGGTATGGAAAAGAACGAGTTGATGACGTTGATGTTCGCCGAAGCGGATTTCGACTTGATGAGGCGCGTGCACGATGTATTCAATCCGGATTCGTCCTTGAATCCGGGGAAGATTTTCCCGCTCAGCAAGGGCTGCGGCGAAATCCGCGTCAAAGCAAAAGACACGATGGGCAGCAATCGATAATGCTAACCGCAAATCTTGCGGCGAAATTGGAAGGCCTGCTTGGCGCGACCCGCGTAATAGCGGCGGAGGACTCGCTGCTCTCGTTTGCGGTCGACGGAGTCGCGCCCGCAGCGATCATCCGGCCCGCGTCAGCCGAAGAAGTGGCGGAAGTCGCGCGCTTTGCCGCCAGGGAAAAGTTGGCCATCATAAGCTGTGGATCGCGCAGCAAGCTGGATCTGGGCATGCCTCCGACGCGTTACGACATCGCCCTGGACATGACTGGCTTGTGCCTCATCGCTCACTATGACGCGGGTGACCTGACGCTGAGTGTGGATGCCGGCATGCCGCTTCGGCACCTGGAGCAAACGCTGGCGGAACAGCAGCAATTTCTGCCGCTGGCGGTCCCGTGTTTTGAAACTTCCACCGTGGGCGGTGCAGTTGCTTCCGGGATTGATTCGGTGCTGCGCCAGCAGTATGGAAGCGCGCGCGATTTCCTGATTGGTGCGGAGTTTGTGGATGGCACCGGAAGAATCTGCAAAAGCGGTGGGCGCGTGGTGAAGAATGTTACGGGATATGACCTGCACAAGCTGTTGATCGGCTCGCTGGGAACGTTGTGCGTCATCACACGACTGAACTTCCGCACGTTTCCGCTGGCGCATGCCAGCGGAGGTCAACTTGTGAGTTTTGCGAGCGTAGAGGGCGCGCTTGCGTTCCGGCGAGGACTGGAGGCGGCCGGCCTGCCACTCTCCAACCTCGAAGTGCTCAGCCCCGGAATCGCGGCCATTCTTGCTGCGATTCTGCGCAGTGCGAAAAGCGGCGTTCCGCAGGGGCTGGAGCAGGGTCGGTGGTGCGTCTACGCTTCCTATGAAGGCAACGCAGCGGTTGTGGAGCGGATTTCGCGGGAACTGGAAAAGTTCGCGCACGATACCGATGCCACGAATTTCGAACCCCTGGACAAATCCACCGATGAAAGTCTCGGCGGTATGCTGCGCGAGGCCTTCGAATGGCTGCGCTTCGCATCTCCGACGGTGTTGCTGTTGCGGATCGCGTTGCCGGAGTTCTCCGCCGCGATGAGCGCCGGGCTGTCGGGTATTCTGAAGGCGAATTCCCTGCGCGGCGCCATGTTGTTGCGCGCTCGCGGGGTACTTTACTTTTTGGCGCAGGACGACACCGAAGAAGGCGCGGCGCTGGATCGTCTGGCGACAACCGCAAGGGACGTCATGCGCTTGGTCGCGGAAAAACAAGGACACACGACTCTGCTGCATGCGCCGTTAGCGTTGAAATCGCGAGCGAGCATGGGGGCAGGAGTTGACGAAGACACCGGCCTGATGCGCCGCGTCAAGCAAGCTTTTGATCCCCAAGGTTTGTTCGCGCCGGGACGATTCTGGGGAGGTCTGTGAGCCTTGCCCATGAAGGATTCCATTCCCGGGGCGGTTCCCATCTACGAAGATTTTGCGCGGTGCATTCGTTGCGGATTGTGCCTGAACAATTGCCCAACCTATCGCCTGTGGCAACTGGAAGCGGATTCGCCGCGCGGGCGGATTCGCCAAATGATCCTGGTCAACGAGGGAGAGTTGCCGCTGTCCGCGAGATTCGTTGAGCACATTGATAAATGCCTGGATTGCCGGGCTTGCGAGACGGCGTGCCCCTCGGGAGTCGAGTATGGAAAACTGGTCGAGCATGCGCGGGCGCGGATCGAGAAGGAATATCGGCGTCCGTTCGTTTACACGTTTAGCGCGCAAGTTCTTCATCGAGCGCTTGCTTCCGTACCCGGCTCGCATTGCGTTCACCGCGAAACTACTGCGTTTCTATCAACGTTCGCGGCTGCAGCAACTTGTGAGGAAAACGGGCGTTCTGAAGATAGTGGGGCTGGCGGATCGCGAAAAGCTGTTGCCGGCGATCGATAAGAGCTTTTTCTTCGAGCAGTTAGGCAAAACATTTCCCGAGCGAGGGCAACGCCGCGCAAGAGTGGCCTTCTTTGCTGGCTGCATCGCAAATGTGACCTTTACAAAACTGAACGAGGCGACAATTCGCGTATTGACGGCGAACGGCTGCGAAGTCCTCGTGCCGGACCAGCAACGTTGTTGTGGAGCCCTCGCAGCCCATGCAGGCGTGAGGGATACGGCTCGGGAACTGGCACGAAAGAATATGAAGGCATTCGCGGGCGGCCAGTTCGATGCAATTCTGACCAACGCGGCAGGCTGCGGGTCAACGCTGAAAGAATACGATCGCCTATTTGCCGACAACGAGCCGGAACACGCCAAGGCAGTGGTATTCCAGAAAAAGGTGCGTGATGTTACCGAGTTTCTGGCGGAATTGGGATTGACCGCAATGCTTCAGCCGATAGCCGCGCGAGTGACCTACCAGGATTCCTGCCACCTGCTGCACGGCCAGAAAATTCGCGAGGCTCCGCGGCAATTGTTGCGCGCAATTCCCGAACTGAAATTCGTCGAACTGCCGTACTCGGATATTTGTTGCGGGTCAGCGGGTATTTACAATGTGACGCAGACGGAAGCCGCGCTGGAATTGTTACAGGAGAAGGTGGACTACGCAAAGTCGACGGGCGCCTCGATCATTGCCACGGCGAATCCCGGATGCTTGCTGCAGATCCGCGCGGGCGCCGAAATACACCAAACTGGGCAGGAAGTGTTGCACGTCATTGAACTGCTGGATCGCGCCATGCGCAAGGCTTAGCAGGTCAACTTTGTAGGCTTGCGCAGCGCCTGTCGGTTGAGATCCTTCGGGGCGCAAACGGGGCGCGCCTCAGGATGGCAGCGAGTCGCGGCGTTGAGATAGCAATGAAATCAATCAGCGCAATGGGAACCGCAAGGCGGATGCGAAATGTGCGGCCCAAACACGACTACGCCCCGTCCGCAGCAATGGGGGTCGCTGCGAAAAGGGCGTGCCGTCTTCAGGAGAGAAGATCGTTACAAGCGAAACTATTCGCCAGGGGGTGGCGGAGGCGCATCGGCAGGGGTTCCTGCTGAGGCCGGCCCGCCCAGTCCTTTGCGGGCACCATGGAAACGCGGCTTGGCGTCCTGTACAGTGTAGTCCGCCGGGACAGCGAACAACGTCGCGGTGGGCTCCGTACGTTGAATATTCGTGACCGTGTAGATAGTTTGGCCGAGCCGTGGATCGGTGCGCGTGCTTTTCACCACGATTTGCAGATCGGGTGAGTACCAGCGCTCGCTGACGATAACAATGGGCTTGCCGTTGCCGATCTGGCCTGCGGGAATCGTCCGCGTATACCGTGTCCCTTGCGCACTTAGCCCGTTGATGGTCTGCGTGCCCAAGTCATCCTTCTTCAGAGTGCCATTGGCAATCTCTTCCTGCATGCGCGCTTCAAACTTGCCTTCGAATTTGGCGGGATCCTTCCCTTTGCCCTGCGGAGTCGGAAGCTTGTTCGCAACTTTGGTGTCGGGATGCAGCACATATGCGGTAGTGGCCACCGGATCGAAAATCATGATGAATGTTCTCGGCTGGCCAGAGGCCGCCAGAGGGCCCACCGCAGGAAGAGTGGTTTCGCGGCGCGTACGTCCCTGACCGTCGCGGAACACGTTGGTTTGCAC
Organism: Candidatus Acidiferrales bacterium; assembly: GCA_963792145.1. Classification (GTDB taxonomy): domain Bacteria; phylum Acidobacteriota; class Terriglobia; order Acidiferrales; family UBA7541; genus Acidiferrum. Next base: position 6,991 of record CAWBVH010000024.1, on the reverse strand, counting down.
CTTGCGGTTAATGCTATTGCCGTCGCTCAAGGTTTGCGTCGATTCGATAACAGCAACCGCGCTATACGGGGCACCGGTGACGACTTTTCCCGGGTGCATTTCTCCGAAGCCAAGAATCTCCATGCGCCCGCCGATCGGACCTCCTGGTCCCATCATGTCCGGTCCTAGGCCCGGTCCCGGTGCCGGCTCCTGAGCGCGCAACGCACCTGCGCTTAACACCAGCACCGAACCCAGTAGGGGAACTGCCCACGTGCTCTTCTTCATTATTATTTCTCCTCTTCTCTCCCCATCTGCGTCATATGGACCGCAGGAAACTTAGTTGCTGGATGCCGGAAGCCGCACAGCTTGTGCCTGCCCATCGTCACCGACCAGCAAATCCAGTTGAATCCAATCCGCGGCATGTTCCTCGTTCACGGTCAGGCCGAGAGCGCCGAGAGCGCCGCGTTGCATCTGAACGTGAACCACGGTGGAGTCATCCAGTGAGCCGGGCATGGTGCCGGGCAGCAACGTAAACTCACCGGAGTCATTGGAAGCCATCAGGGCTTCACCAAGCTCCGGCCCAGCGGGGTTGACGTGTTGAATGGAATCCGTCGAATTCGCCGCTGTGAGCGTGCCCTGGACGCCCCGCGTCTGCTGCAAGTTCGCCATTTGGCCTTGTTGCAGACGCCAGTTAAACCACGTAATCGCGCACACCACCACCGCGGCTCCTGCTAACGCCCACGCTGCAACCAGAGCTATTCGCCGCCTCTTCAGGGTCTTGTGTTTGGTGCGAAATTCCTGCCGAAGGCGCAGTTCCACGCGAGCGGGCGCTTCCGCTTCCCGAGTTTCTGCGCCAAGGGCATGTAGGTCGGTGCGTAGCACCTGCCAGTTTTCGTGAAGTGCGGCGCAGTGCGGGCATTCCAGCAGATGCTGCCGGGCCGCTTGCTGTAGCGGTCCTTCTTCCGCGGTCAGCCCGCTATCGAGATCCGCCATTTGGAAGTCTTCACAGGTCATGGATTGCTTCTCCTGCTCCTATTCACCGAGTGCCAATCGCGCGCTTCGGCGTGTCGCGCAGCATTTCCAGCTTTGCCAGCAACAACGCGCGACCGCGGTGCAGCCGGGAACGAATCGTTCCCACCGGACATCGCAAGGACTGCGCGGCCTCCTCGTAGCTCATTTCTTCGAGCAAACAAAGAGCAACAGCCTCGCGAAAATCCGCGGGTAATTCCAATACTGCCGCACGAACATGTTCGCGACGCTCGCGCAACTCCGCCCAATGGGCCGGCGTTGCGGAATCAACAGCCCGGGGATATCCCGCGAATCCCTCGTCTTCCGGATTCAGCAGCGGTATTTCCCGAGGCAAACGCTCCTGATGCTTCATGATGCGGTTACGGGCAACGCCGTAAAGAAATGCGCCCAACGCGCCGCGTTCGGCGTCGTACTTTTTCGGCTCGCGCACCAGAGTCATGAAGACGTCCTGAACAATTTCCTCAGCGGCCCAGGTGTTTCCCGTCATACGAAGGGCAAAACGATAAATATTCGCCTGGTGACGGCGATAAAGGAGCGTGAAAGCCTCCTCGTCGCCATTCGCGGAGCGCCGCAGCAGAACGTCATCGCGTTCTCTAGAATCGATTTGCATCTCTCCTGGTTGACGCCCTGTATTCATTAGCTATTTCCCCGTGGAGACAAGAAAAGTTCCCCTCGCTGACGAAGAGACAAGCCCTTTCTATTCAAGAGGCTACACCAATACAACACTAAGAAGACGCGCAAAGTTGCTCGCCGGTGTCAGTCAATTTGGGGCTGGATGACCTAAAAGTCCCGCTGAGAGTGGTCCGTTTCGGACGGCTAGCGGTCCTTGTCCGGCCGGAACATGTTGGCGGCGATGCGCGTCACCAGGCGCCTTGGCACAATTCGTTGCGATTGCGCGCCCAGATAGTTGCCGAGTCCCGGAATTACATAGCTTTTGCCGGCGGCCAGAGCTTGCAGGCCGGTCCGGGCAACCTTCTGCGCGGTCTCCTGGTTCTTGCTGGTGAACTTCTCCTGGCCGGCGATGGCGTGGAATTCCGATTCGGTGGAACCGGGACAAAGGGCACAGACACGAATGCCGTGCGGCCTCATCTCTTCGGCAAGTCCTTCCGCAAACAAGAGGTCGAAGGCTTTCGTAGCGGCGTAGGTGGAGATGTAGGGAACAGCCTGGAAAGCAGCGGTGGAGGCGAGGATCAGGACATCTCCGCGGCGGCGGGCAACCATGTCCGCGAGATACAGCCGCGAGAGATGAACCACCGCCGCGCAATTCACTTGCACCATATCGAGAAGGCGCTGCGCCGGAACCTGGGTGAGTTCGCCGTATTGCCCGAAGCCGGCATTGTTGACGAGCAGATCAATGTCCAAACCTTGTTGCTTTGTGAAATCGTAGATCTTCTGGGGAGCGTCGGATTTCGCGAGATCGGCGTCGAATACGGCGGTGCGGATTCCGAAGCGCTGCCCCAAAGTTCGCGCAAGCTCTTCCAGCCTGTCGCGACGCCGCGCTGTGAGAACCAGGTGAGTGCCGCCCGCGGCGAGTTCGTTCGCCAAAGCCACGCCGATACCCGCGCTCGCACCGGTAACCAGCGCCCACTTGCCTTGCCATTCCTTCGACATGTCGGGAATCCCTCGGAACAGTCTAGTTCCTGCTGAGCTTGAGCACGGTATCTTTCAGGCGATTGCTCTCGTGCTTCATGCGGTCCATCAGACGCTTGGCCCAAACGAACTCCGCCGCCAGCAGCGTGAGTCCAAGAAAAACAACCAGCCACCCTGGGCCGGGTGTGAAGAGCATAATGACACCCACCAGGAGAAGCGTAAACCCGGCGAGAATACGAAAGAAGCGGCGAACCTGCTCGATGGTCCGAAAGAACATGGGGTCCTCTGGGGCGGAGGTGGCGAACCTCCATTGTGACGGGTATTTGCTTTGCAGGCAATAGCCGTCGGTATTTAGAACCCCGTCAAGGCCGAAAAGTCGCCTCCTTTTTGTGATTTTTTGTGTGGGAAATTGTCGGGCGGCAATGCATCCCAGCCGGAAATCCACACCTCTGAGTTGTTATATGAATAGAGGCGCGATTTTGAGGACCCTATGAGTGGCGATTCGTTACCGTTGGCACTGCCGCTCTCGCGCTTCGCGACTGGCGCTTGTGAGGTCACCGACCTGTATCGCGAACTGCGCGAACCTCTGCTTCGATACCTGGTATGTCTCGGGCTCTCCCGCGACGAAGCCCAGGACGTGGTCCAAGACGCTTTCCTTTCTTTGCACCGGCACCTGGCTTCGGGCAGGTCGGAGGAAAACGTTCGCGGCTGGGTGTTTCGCGTGGCCCACAATCAGGCACGAAACCGGCAGGGCAGCTATCATCGACGCTTCGGCGAACCGCTTGATTTGGAGATTGACGTGCGGCTGGACGAAACGACGCCCGAAGGCCTGGTGCTGGAGAAAGAGAAGTTGCGGCGCTTGGGACAAGCCATTACGTTGCTGTCCGAGTCCGAGCGAGAATGCCTGCTGCTTCGCGCCGGTGGCTTGCGTTATCGCGAAATCAGCGAGGTGCTGGGAATGGCGACCTCCACGGTGGGAGATACGATTGAACGGGCGATCCGGAAATTAGCGGAGAAATGCAATGTGTGATCATTCAGGAAGATTGATGGCCTGGCTCGATCGCGAGCTCGGCAATGATGAAATGGTGGAGCTCGAGCGGCATATCGGCGCTTGCAGCGAATGCCGCAGTCGACTCGAGTCCTATAAGCAATCGAGCGCGACCTTTGATGCATACTGCGATGCCGTGGTGTCGGCGAAGACGCAGCGGAAAAGACTGCCGCGTTGGGTTCCGGTGCTGACGACGGCTGCGGCGGCCGCTATCACTGCCACGCTTGTGCTGGTGTTGCTGCGCGCACGCGTTGAGCCGCCCGCGCTTCCTCCCCCGGTGCAGGTACAGGTGCAGGCACCCACGCCGGCTATGGTTCTTGAAAACGTCCCGGCGCCGACTCCAGCCCCCAGCAAGACGATGCATCGGCCGCGGGCCACCACCACCGGTACGCCGCGCCAAACGGCGAACTGGCAGCCCACTGAGCGCGCCATCCAGATTTCCATTCCCGCGGAATCCATGTTTCCGCCCGGGGCTGTTCCGCAGGGTGTTAACTTCATTGCGGATCTGAGTATTGCGGCGGATGGATCGGCGGAACAAATTCGGCTGCGGCCTCGATTGATGGAAGTTCAAAGGAGACAACCATGAAGTATGCACTGGTGTTTTTCTGGCAGCGTGGTCTTGCGCGTTTGCCCAGGATACGGTGAAGACAAATGTGCTGTATCAGACTTCCGGAGCCGGTGTCGTGACCGCCGGAGCCGTCAGAGCGTTTGGCGCAGCAGTTCAGGGCGCGCCCTATTCCGCCACAATCACCAACGAATCGGTGCAGACGCTGGCGGACGGCAATCGTATTATTCAGAACAACAGCGGAACCACCGCGCGCGACTCCGAGGGGCGAACCCGGCAGGACGCGGCGTTACCGATGATTGGCAACCTGTCCGCCGCCAACGCTCCGCACATCGTGTTCATCATGGATCCTGTGGCGCAGATTTCCTACACCTTGAACTTGACGGATAAGACTGCGCAGAAACTTGCGCCTTCGGGCGCTGTAGTGGGAGGCGGCGGCACCGTAGGAACCGGGCCGGTGATTAGCACGAAAGCATTCTTCGGACAGAGCGCGGGCGTCTCCGCGGCGGGCGGCCCCTGGCCTGCGCCGCCACCACCGATGTTCATCCAGAAGACGATGATTGCCGAGGACGACTCTCAGGCAACCACGGAAGATCTGGGAACCCAGACGATGGAAGGACTGCAAGTGACTGGAGTGCGCACCACTCGCACCATTCCTGCGGGCGAAATCGGCAACGAAAAACCGATCGTGATTGTGACCGAGGTGTGGACTTCGCCGGACCTGAAGACCGTCGTCTACAGCAAACGGAGCGATCCGCGAATGGGCGAGCAAATCTTCAAGCTGACCAACATCACGCGTGCTGAGCCGGACGCCTCGCTTTTCACCGTGCCAGCGGATTTTAAGGTTACCGACGGCCCGCAAAACTTCATCTACAAGATGCACCAATAGAACCATGCAGGTGAAACGGTGAAACCACCTTGCTTAATGTTAAGCTCGACGGCGGTGTCACGATCTTGAATCGCGGCAGCAATCCACAAATCGGGCTGCCGTCCGTCACCGGATGGACGCTTGCTGGTGATACGCGAAGATACCGGTACGAGCAATGCTTGGCTGGTCGAAAATCTTGGATCCACTGATCCGTACTGAACCCTGAGATCGTCGGGCTTGCTTCGCCAGTCTGTTGTGAAATCACGCTTCCATTCTCCTTCTGACTGGTTGAACTCCCGAGAGATCGGTTACTGAAAATTTGAAAATTCGTTGCACACGCTTGGAAAGTGATTTCCAGCTGGCGACCCAAGATTGCTCCTAGCCGGATCGCCGCTTCGACGGTTGCAGCCGCCGAACGCACAACGACCTGTTATCGCTGCCATCAGCGAGTCGGAATGGCAAGTGCGCGTGTGTTTAAGTTAGGGCTGGAGATCCCGAGCTGCTGGCACCGGCAACGGGTTTCGCACTAGCTTGCTTGATCGCTTGTACCAACGTGTCAAGCGAACTGGCTACTGTTCCAGGAGTTGGCTTCATTATCGCTTCGCCCAAGGCGACTACTGCGACAGTAATAGTGATCGCCTTCTGTACGTCGGAAATCACCTCCAGCGCGTGGGTTGCATCGTGGGTTGCAATCTGCAAATCCGTGACAGCGCCGTCAATGTCAACGAGCGCCTGCTGCAATGCCATATTCTCGAGTTGCTCGCCACAGGAAACCAGCTGTCCGAATTCTTTGGTTAGCCGGTCCTTTTGTGCTGACGTCAATGTGTTACGGTTCTGGATCCTAAAATTCAGCACTGCGTCTGCCATGTCATCAAAAAGTGCTGCTAGATTTTTTAAGTCGAGCGCAGTCCATTTCATTTTCGATTCTCCTAAAACGCGTTGCTCACCGAGACGGCAGCATTCCCTAAACTGATGATCGCGGGGCCAAGGTCCCTTGACAACTGCTTAGCGTCCCAGTGCTTTCGTTCTTCATCGAGCTTCTTGAGTGTCTCCGCAATCGTCACAAGCGACTTCTCATAGTCCTCGATCCCCTGCAATTGGAGATCTATGCGAGACTTATCCGCGTTACACTTCCTGGCGAGAAGATCGCTCGCGAGCGGCTCTGCGGTGGTTGCCATTGCGTCGCAATAGCTGCGCTCGTATCTCCATTCGTCTTTCAGACTCTGGTGATACTTACCGGCCGCATAGCCAGACAAGAACTGCGTTACCTCTTGGACTGCTGTATTGCTCTCTCCGATGATCTTTGACACTTCACGCTGCCGATAGCCTTTCATCAATAGACTCGTTATTGCGTTTGCCAGTTCGCTCGCTGCGGCCGCCTTGGCCTGGTTATCTGGGGAGATTTTGGGATCGGCCTTCTCCAAGTCAGCCGGAAGGCTGTCCCATCCACCGGGAACACTACTTAAGTCAACCGACGCCAGCTTTCCTAAACTGGCAATATAGTTAAACAATGCGGCATTCACCTTAACGAGCGAAGGTTTTAGAGCGGGGTAAATCTCACAAGGTAGAGGAATGACCTGATTCTTCTCGGTGATAAAACTGTTTGCTCGGTTACATGAGGCTGCGGCTTCATCGGCAATGACGGGAAATGCCTTTCCGACGTCCTGGCTCACCTTGGCAAACTGGGTGATCTCGTCTAGATCGACACAACCGCAAGTAGCCAACAATAGGGCAGCCACACAAGCGATCAGGCGCTTTCTTGGACGCATTCGTTCCCTCCATGTCTCCACCGCGAAGCATCCCAAAACAACAGAGTGGCTCCCTCTCGCAAGTCATGAGAACGCACATGGATTTCTGGGTTCCGTATCCGAACTCGCAGGCAAGTTCGAGGGCATGTAGCCCTGGTCAAGCC
>CAWBVH010000023.1:0-115482 GCA_963792145.1 Candidatus Acidiferrales bacterium | reverse complement strand
GCAAGAATCCTTCGCCCTCTATCGGAAGTTTCGGTACAATGCCAGCCGGATTAGTCAAACAACTACGCTACCGATCCACCCGAATCGTCCTGAGAAATCGTCTTCATTCCAGCACAGGGTGCGAAGACGACTACGATAGCGCACATCTCCCAAATCGTTGCCAGGGGATACTTATGTGTGGCTGCGTGCATGAGCGCCAGAGCTCGAGAGGACACCGCTTTTCGGCTCTGCTAATAATGATCGCGCTGTCGACCCTGTTTGCGGGCCATCTCCGCGCCCAATCCCCTTCCACCGGCGCACTGATTGGCAGAACGCTGGATCCGTCCGGCGCTGCGATCCCCGGCGTGAAAATCCAAATCATGCGCCAGGATACCGACGTAACGCTGTCTACTACCACAGATGAACAGGGCAGGTTTGTATTTCAGTTACTGGCACCCGGAAATTATGGTCTCCAAGCCGTCAAGTCGTCACCGAAGCCTCTTCCTGCAAGACCTGATCGATATGAACGAGGTGGCCTCTATCTTTACGAACTGCCGAGCAAATAGTGACCGCGACGACGGATGGAATTGTGCATTACCGAGACGGGGTTGAACGGCACGGGTCGCCTCCATGTGTTGTGATTTCGACTGGAAGTTTCACCGACAGTCAGCCTAATGGCTTAATCGTCGTACCGATAATAAGCGGCGTCAACGTTGACTTAGCGAAGTTCAAAAAGGTTCCGCCCACATGGGTTCGACTCCTTGCTCAGGGTGAACCTGGATTTGCCGTAGTTGATCAAGTTCGCTACAGCGATCGGAGCCGGTGTAAGTCCAAAATTGGTCAGTTGCTCGACTTCGATCTTAAGCTCGCCGCCCGCGCGGAACCCCGGGGTGTAGCAATTTCCCCTCAGCGCGTATTACCACGACAACTAAATGGCCAGGAGATAGACTTGTGTCAGCGATTGGGACGTCTTCTCGCAAGCACGCCCTACCTAGCCTCCGTAATAGGACGGCATCACTACGGGGATTCTGCTGAACGTGAAATCCGGAGGGTCAAATGAATACCGAAAATGTCCAGGCAGTGACCCTGAAGCAAAGGGCCGCGCACGAGCTGGTGCAACTGGTCACGATCTTTTTGTATTTAGCTTTTTTCTTTTGCGCCCTTGCAACCTACAGCATGCTTCTGCTGAAGGAGTTTAGCGTCTCGTATTTCACTTATGGCTTCGCGCTCATCAATGCCCTCGTAATCGCCAAAGTCATTCTTATAGGTGAATACGCTCACCTCGGCAAGAAACACGAAGCCAAGCCATTGCTTCTGGCAGCCATTCATAAGGCGTTTCTGTTTACTTTGCTGGTATTCGCGTTTCACGTTGTTGAGGAAGTGATTAGGCTCCTTATCCATAGAGAAAATATGGCAACAGCGTTGCACGGGATACGCATCGATGATCTACTCGGCCGTAGTCTCGTCGTGTTTTGTACTTTCATTCCACTCTTTGCATTCAGGGAATTGCAGCGGGTGCTGGGTGAAGAGAACTTCCGCGCCCTGTTTTTCCGAACGGGAACGCCGTCGAAATCTGATCTAACCACCAGGACCTGAACAGGATCTACTAACACCTGCCTTATTTGCCCAGCTGCGTAAGAGCATTGCGTAGTGCGGCGCTCGAAAGCTGAATCAGTCCCGAGTACGGCGTGTACAACTCCAGGATCAACAGGATCGCGGCGGAAACGGACAACGCGGAGACAAACAAACCAGCGAACACGGTGCCGTTGGCAGGAGCAAACAGGCCGAAGCTAATAAATATGATGGTAAGCCAGAAAACCAGCACGATCAGCAACGGCATGGAAATCGAACTGGAGCCCTGCGCATATTGCAACCAGCGCGTTTGCCCGAGATCCAACATGATACTTGTCGCCTGAACTTGCAGCGCGCGTTGCGTGTCGTCTTTCGGCGTGAGCGCTTGAATTTTGTCGAGTAGAATTTCCGCCCCGCCCGAGGGCGCTTCCAATTGGGAAGTGCTGGTATGGCTTCTCGACCACGTTTGATCGAGAATGCGGGCAACGGAATCGCGCAGCAGGTCTCGCGTTTCCTTCGTCTCTGGCCCATAGTGAGCCAGGACGCGGTCCAGCAGAACTACCTTCGCGGACATCTGGGTCAGTTCGCTGCTCTGCGCGTCGTAGGAACCTTTTGCCGAAGCGATCAGCAGACCAAGAACTAAGGCAGACAGTGTGGCGACCAGCCCCATGGCAAGCTTCACGACGTCTTTCGATTCGGAACTCAAATGATGCTGCGGCAATACGGCGCGGACGAACATCCCGAGTATCGCGCCAGCGAACACGCACGCAAACACAATAGAACTAATCGCGATGGAACTCATGGTCGTCTCGATTCTCGCCTCGTTCATCAGTGAGAGGCGTGGTTACGACCGAATCCTGCCAGGCTGGGCTATTCCTTAAAGGTCAACGGAGGCCCGCTGACTCGCTTCGCGTGAAGGTCAACAGTCACCTCGACGCGGTCGGCGATCTTGATGAAGGGAATGCCGCTGTTCATTCCGTAGTCCTTACGGTCAAACGCCATCGTCCCTTTAATGTCGCCCGTGCCGGTACCTTTGCCGGAAACCACTAGCGTCAGAGTCTCGGGCTTAGTCACTCCGCGAATCGTAAACGTACCCGGAACATCAAAGGTGGTGGGACCTGTCTGTACAATCTTGCTGGAATGAAACGTGATCAACGGATCCTGCTTGACGTCAAAGAAGTCCTTCCCGCGCAACTTGTCGTCCTTCATCCCGCTTCCGGTATTCACGGTCGCGGCCTGAATTTTGACATCCAAAACGCCTGTCGTGACGTCCGGAGACGTAAACGTTAGCGTTGCGTCCCACTTTTCGAACTTACCTTCTATAGCCACGGACGCCTTCACATTGAACTTAACTGTGCTTTCCTCGGGCGTAATCGCGAAAACAGGTGCCTGTGCTCGGCTTACTGATGGGAGCAGTGCGGATGCAATGAGGCAAAGTATGGTTAGTCGCATGTAGCGTAATCTCCTTTTTATGAATCGCGTTGTACTTACTTTCTGGCAGCCGCGAGTATTTTCCGGCGACAGCTTTTTGCTTCGCCTGCAACAGCTCAAGCCCAACTTAAGCAGAGCCGCCGAACCAGACGATCGCCTGTCCGGCAGCACTGCTTTCTGATCCACTAACCATTGGCCGAGAAGAATGGATACGGAGTGTGCTTCTCTAACTTCCTTCCGCCAATCCTTTGTTGACGAGAACCTTCACATCCACGCGACGATTTAGCGCGCGTCCTTGGGGGTCAGTGTTCTCAGCGGCCGGATGAGTCGTCCCGTAGCCCGCCGGTGCGAGGATTCGCCGCATCGGAATATTCTTCTGGTCGCGGAGATACTGCACCACGGCCGCTGCGCGGTCTGCGCTGAGCTTCTGATTGAGTTGTTTGGTGCCCGTGCTGGAGGCATAGCCCGCAACTTCGATCATGTATCCCTCGAGACCTTGCGTGGCAGCAGCAACAACGTCAAGATCTGTTTTCGCAGCATCGTCCAAAGTTGCTTGATCGCTGGGGAAATAGATTCCGGCTTCAACCACGGTCCTGTAATCGTCCATGTCCGACACGCGCTTGTTGACCATCTGAATGGCAGCGGCGTCCATCACCGCCACATCACCCGCAGCGGCAGCCGCGTTGCCAGCCTGATTGGCGGAAGACTGTGCCTGATTGGCAGAGGCCTGCGCTTGATTAGCCGAGGACTGAGCCTGGTCCGCCTCCGCTACGCCCTGGTTGGCGGTCGTTTGGGCCTTTGCTGCAGCCGCCTTGTTAGCGGTGATCTGTTGTTCTTCCGCGACTTCAACAGCAAACTCGTCGGGAATAAAAGTTATCTTGTTGGCAGCAAGTTGGCCTTTCGCATTGCCTACACCTTCCGCCTCGATGGTCAGACCCGGCACCATTGCGGTAACGTCCATGTCTTTATGACGCAAGAATTCGACCTTCCCTTTCTTGCGTTCGATCTTGGTGTCATCCGTGATGCTTACGACGACAACTTGCCCTGTCTTCTTGTCCTTCACCTTCACCAAATCGCCACTGCGCGCAACGATCGTTCCACTGATTTTGGACTTCTGGTCCGCAGTGATCTGAGCGGCCGCCGGCGTGGCTGCGTACGCGAGCCCCGTCAGCAAAACAAGGCTAAGTGCACAGCTCAATAGGGATGCATTCCAATTTTCACTTCTGAATCTCATCGCAATTCCTCCATTCGGTTTCTTACCCTGATCCAAACTAGCCGACGCCCGATCTTGGCAGGCTGGTTGACCGATGCAGTTCGGACTGAATGACCCGCGCCATTTACCTCAAGCTAGCTGCTCCGTTCTGACAGAAGAAAACTGACCGCGCTATTGTCAATACTTACGGTACTGGGACCGGCTAGCCCACCTCATCAGTTGCGGAAGGCTGCGAATGGAGGGACGCACGGGTAGTTTTGACGGTGCTGGTTCCCTGCTCTGCTTGCGGAGCGAGGGCCGTAGTTGCGGAAGGAAGGACAGGTCGGACCGAAGGTCGCTCAGCAGCGGAAGCTGCCGAGGTTGAATCTTCATAGACATGCCCAATGTCGCTGTGGCAATGGAGGCAATCGAGTGCATCGGCCTGCACCACATTCTTGTGAATGAGCTCTTTCATGTGGCTGCGAGGTCCCCCGAAACCCTGCAGTGAGTGACATCCACGGCCGGTGATGTAGTTATGTTTTACAAGGTAAGATTCGAATGAGACGGTCAACTGAGTGCGGCGCTTTGCCCATTCCTGCTTAGTGGCCATCGTCCTGCGCGCCTCATTCCAGGAATCTTTCACACCGCGGTCCGCCTTGAAGAGAAGCAAATAAAAATACTCGGTAGCAGTGGCGTGGCTCGAATCGTAGGGGATGTGACAATCGCCGCAGCTCGCGCGAACACCTGATTGATTGCGATAATGGAACGATTTTTGATAAGCGGTGTTGGCCCAGACCATTGAATGACAAGACTGTCCGCAGAATTTATCCGAGTTGGACCAGACAACTGCGTTGGTAAGACAAACCAACAGAATTCCGAGGAGAATGAAACCAAATGCCCAAATAAAAAAGGAAAGCAAGCCGTTGCCGAGGCAATCTTTTGAATTGCGCGAATGCGATGGAAGCAAATCAGTCGATACCTGCATTTGTTTGCGTTCGATCCGGTGCTGGAAACCAACGCTTGATCAGCTTCCGCGGTCCCCCGACTACGGGGTTAGTTTACTTTCGATCTTGCGTTCCAAAGTGTGCTGCGCGTACGGAGGGTAGCGCACATCGGGGTCGATCCCGGCGCCATGATATAGGATGCCGCGCGCGAATACTTCTTCCGAATCAGCTGCAGAACCTTCCGCCGGAACTCTTCCGGTTTCGCGCGGTTCGAACCTTTTCCCGCACTGCGGTGCTGCAGACCCTTCGCTCCTTCCCCTCGATACCGCTTCCAGAGTCTCTTCGTCTGCCGGTAACTCAACTCCAGTATCTTTGCCGCATCGCTCAACCGAAGCGTCTTGCTCTTCACCCGCCCCAATACCTCTGCGCGCCGCAGTTCCCTCGTGCTCATCGCTGTCCTCTTCAACCGGACCTCCTCTGGAGGTCACAGTGTAGGGGACATTTCTAACGAGGGCAGAAGGGGACATTATCAAAGAGGTGCAACATCCGATTGCACAGGCACCGAGAATAGCTGGAATCACACTCGAAGGATTCGCAGCAGAGTGGCGTTCCACGATTGCGGTCAATCTGAAGGCGAGTACGGTGCGAGCTGCAGAATCCCATTTGCCGGCCCATATCCTGCCCAAGCTCGAAAGGCTCCTCTTACCGAAGATCAGCACGAGGCTAGTGCAATCCTTCGTGACTTCTCTGGCTCTTGGAGAACTGTCACGCATGACAATTGAAAATATCTTGCTGACGCTCTCTTCCCTGCTCCGGACGGGGAAAGCTTGGGAGTACGCAGCCGGGAGTAAATCGCTTTCGGATCTGACGCTACCACACCATGGTGTAAAGAAAGAGCAGCGTTGTTTCACGGCACAAGAAGTCGGGCGTATTATTTCCGCTGCGTCTCTGAGGCTCGCATCACTTCGGTACAAGGCCCTTGGCGCGAGCCCTATCGAAGCTCTACGCCAGTTGTACCGCCTGTCACGAGCTACTTCGTGGTAGCAGTAACACTTTGTTTCGTCGGCTTTTCGGTTTTCGCAGCCTGTTTCTCGAGATGCCCTTGAACTAGGTGGTATCCCGTGTTGCCCCCACCCGGAAAGATCTGTGACAACGCCACCAGGCTCTTGTAGCGATTGAAGACGAGGTAAGCGCCACTGTGGGCCGCGTCGGGCTGAGCAGGCTCCGCTTCTACAATCACAATAGGCTTGCCGCTTGCATTCGCTATCTCCAAAAGTACTTGCTCCCCCGAGAACGGTCTAACTATGTAGTTTCCAGCTGGCAGCGTAGTATTCGCGACCGTAAACGGCTGCGACATCTTGAATTCGAGTTGACTCGTTATCTGAGCCCGGTCCGCTAAAACTCCAATGGTTAATACTCCCAGCGCTAACACAACTAACCTGCCAACACGTGTTTTCATGATTCCTCCGGGAACGGAACTCGCTAACAGAAACTACAGTCCTTCTCCTTTTACGTCTACTGTCGCAATTGACAGTGTACCGACCATGTATGTGCAGTGGCCTCGCCCAAGTCGAAGTAGTTGGCTGCTCGTTTTTCGACCATGAATAAGCGAATCATATACTTGGTTAACAGTCGAAATCGGACATCTCTCCGAGTAGAGGAGAACCCGGCATGTTGTAGGTTTTCCTTGGCCTGTATCCGCCGTTTCCAGCTGCGTGCCCGTTTAGGTCAACCATGACAACACCGACGCTCTCCCCCCTCAGCCGGGTAGGACCGTGGCGCGAATCGGGGTTGGATAAAACCGAGCATGCCAACCGCAGCCAGGGCTAGGGACGAGCTAGGAGCACACTCTTTGAAGCTGGGGCGTATGTGCAGGTCAGGCTGTCAGCCGTCTGCAAGTCCCAGCATTGGGGATCTCAAACAAACCTCGGCCTTGGCGGCCGGTACGCGATCCTTCGCGGTCAAGCATGGCAGTAAAAGCATCGCAGTGCTCATTTCGAGCCTCATCAGCACGCGCATTGAGGCTGACGGTTAAGCGGCCTACCCGGCCCTGGCAGCCCAAAGCACGTTCGGATCGTCCTGTCGTTCAACCTCAGAGGCTGCTCGATGGATTCTATTTCGGGGCCGGTGTTGAATGGAAAAAGAGAGCCCGAAAGTTATCCTGGCCCATCACGCGGCTAGCCAAAAACTATAAGGAAGTAGTTTTACTTGTCGAAGGCGAAAATGCGCTTCCAATCGTCCTTCATACTAATAACAACCCAACCGCGCTTCCTTGCTTCGGACATTAGCGCGTCGGAAAGAGTTCCAACATGTCTGTCCGGAAGGCCTCCGGCCGACCCATAGGCGTACTCGCGCTTAGCATCGTCGAGATATACGAGCATCATCAATCGCGCTCCAGCTTTTGCTTGCGTCCATTGCAGCATCTGCTCATCGCCTCGGGAGTTCCGATGTCGAGCGAGCAAGAAATCTGTCAACGCCTGCTCTAGTTACCCAGTTGCGCGAGAGCGGCACGCAGCGTCGCGCTAGAGATCTTAATTAGTCCGTGGTACGGCGTGTACAACTCCAGGATCAAGAAGATCGCGCAGGATACCGAAAGGGCGGAGACTAACAAACTCGTGACCACCGTCCCGTTGGCCGGGGCATACAGGCCGAAACTGATGAATAGGATAGTGAGCCACAAAACCAGGATGACGAGCATTGGCATGGAGAGCAAATTGGCTTGCTGTTCATACATCAACCAGCGCGTTTTTCGGATCTCCCTCAGAATGCTTAAAGCTTCGGCTTTTAATGAACGTTGCCTGTCATCCTTCGGCAAGAGTCCCTGAAACTTCTCGAAGATAGAGTCCGTGTCCCGGGTTGATACCGCCAAATGCGCGGGAGCTGCAGGTTTTTTCAGCTCCATAAGATCGAGTGCACTCGCAGCGGCACTGCGGAGCAGATCGCGTGCTTCTTTCGTCTCCGTGCCATAGAGTGCCAACGTGCGGTCCAGCAAGATGATGTCGGATGACGTTCCCGTCATCTCGTGGCTCAGCGCGTCGAACGAACTTTTTGCTGATGAGATCAGTAGGCCAAGAACAATGGCAGTCATTGTGGCGACTAACCCCATTGCAATCATTACGATACCTTTCGAGTCATCACTCAGATGGTTCTGGGGCAACAGCTTGCGAAGAAACATCCCGAGCAACGCACCTCCGAAGACAACCGCAAAGACAATCGAACTGCTTGCGATGGAACTCATGGCAACTCCATCTCTGGCTACCGTACGGGGATCGTAGCAAAACCACCGCAGGCAAGTTCACAGCTGAAACTCTCAAGCCAACTTTCCTCGTGTGAGGATGTGTCTTCGATACCAAGGAATGGAATTGTCAAAACTAACTAACAGATGCGCCGGGCCAGAGGGACTTACGTCAGGATTTTACTCCGCAGTGGGAGTACCCAGATTTGCGGGCAGTCTTCGCGCGGGCTGACGTCAACGTCTATCGAAAGTTTTTCACCAACATGATATTCAAGTCATCAAACTCACTCTGGCCGAAGAGAAGCGATCTGCCGTCAGGAGAGACAGCCAGCCGTAGGGGCTCAGGTGCACGGTTCAAGATGGCCTCCATGACGACGCCGGTGGTGGCGCCTTGAAAGGCCAGTTGGCCGGTCGCCATTTCATAAAGAACAATGCCAAACGAGAAAATATCCGTGCGAGCGTCGAGAACCTCGCCGCGCACTTGTTCAGGCGACATATAAGCGGCGGTGCCCATCATGAAGCCAGGGCGTGTAAGCTGGGTTTCGATTAGGCCAGCGGAGGCGTCTCCCGAAAGTGTAGTCTCACTAACTGACTTAGGTTTCAATTTGGCCAGGCCGAAATTCAGAATTTTGGCGTGGCCACGCTGAAAATATTCGCAGGCTTGATGTCGCGGTGCACAATTCCCAGTTGGTGCGCTGCATCTAAGCCGTCGGTGATTTTTGCGCCAAAATCCAGTACCTGAGCGAAAGAGAGTGGATGGCTGGTGATGCGGTCCTTCAACGTCTGCCCATCCAGATACTCCATGACGATAAATACATGCCCGTTCACATCGTCAATCTCGTGGATGGTACAGATGTTGGGGTGGTTCAGAGCGGAGGCGGCTTTGGCCGCCCGTCGAAAACGGGCAAGCACCTCGGGGTCTTTAGCTACGTCATCGGGAAGAAACTTCAGGGCAACAAAGCGATTGAGCTTGACGTCCTCCGCCTTGTACACCACGCCCATCCCACCACTGCCATCGTTTCTACGATCCGGTAGTGGGAAATGGTCTGGCCGATCAATGAGGACGGGTCCGCCATTTTGCACGTAGGCAGCTTATCAGCAGACTTGCGCCCAGCTACCTGTCAAAAATGCCGAGGACGAGGAGAGTCTGAGTCCACGGGATTCTCCAGGTCACGCCGAACTCGAAAATAATCAGGCATCGCAAAAGCTCGTTCGCGGGGCCTAGACAATCAAAGCGCAGCCTACCGTTCCGTATTACGAGTCACTCACAGTGGCAAACGCCTTCAAGTCCTGCGTGACGCCGTTCTCGGATAAAAGGCTCCCCGCACCCACATCGATGGTTACGCGACTGGAAGACGGCAGCAAAAATTCCTCCAGGTGGATAACCTCGATCTCCTGATCGGCAATGGCCGGGCCGCAACGGCATGGGATAAGTTGTCGAGGTTACGATCGAATTACGCTGGGAATTCCCTTACACTTTCAAAGTGCTGGCTAGAAGCCGAAAAAGTGGGCAATCTTCTTTCCACTCTCTTCCGTGTAGTACACCGTCACCTTGGCTCCCTTTTCGGTGCCTGCACCGACGGCCTTGCCCATATCTTTTCCGGCGTTTTCGGTGAAGTCGAATGTTTTTTCTGTTCCATCCGCAGTCTTCACCACCACAGTTTTTGTGCCCTTGTCCACTTTCACAATCGTTCCCTTGGTCACTTTGACGCTATCCTTGCCGATCTTGCCGATTTCTACGCCCGTTTCGTCAAGACCTTTACCGGTGGTGCGAGCGACGACTTCCGTGCCTTCCTTGAGGCCGTCCAGTCCCTCTTTCGTTCCCTTGTAGGCTGTATCGCCTGTGACCTTGATGGTGTGTTCCGTGCCATCAGCGGACTTCACCACAACTGTCTTCGTGGCACTATCCACTTTCTTGACCGTTCCATGGACGACGCTCACCACGTCCTGCGCAACACAAATCACTGTCGCGAGCATCATACAAATTGCCAATGTCCCTAGCTTTCGCATCATCAATTCTCCTTGAAGGATTTATTGATACTTACTGCACTTCTTGACCACGAAGCGGAATCAAATCCAACCTCGCGCTTCTAAAAAGAAAACTCTAGCCCGACGACAGGACCCTTCTGGGTCAAATCGAGGCCGATGCGGTCAGAAGTATTGTTGACATTCAATCGAGTTCCCAACTGATAGCCGGCGTTGGCAGTGATGTGTTTGGTCAGAGTGAACCCGAGATCGCCGGCGGATGATACAAAATTTCCATAGCCGAAGAGGTACATTCCATATACGTTTCCTTCGATGAAAACGCGAGGGGAATTTGTCAGGTACAAGCGGAATTGTGGGCCGGCAACAGGGATGGGAGCCCAGAGCATTCTACTGGCAGAGACGGCAGCCTGATGCGTGCCGTCACCGGTGACTTGCGCGGCAGCAGCGATTTTCGCGTCGGTATGGAAAAGATCGAACTGTACGGCAATGCCCAGATGACCGCGTTTACGGCGGATGATGTCGTACTGGTAGCCGGGAGCAACTTCAAAAGCGTGAAGCTCGCTCTGGACGACAGCACCCGCGTGGATGGGATTGCCAGCCCAGACGATGTCGCGGCTGAGCGTAGTTGTCTGAGAAGTCCAGAGCGGGACAATGACCACATAGAAATGGTTTTTGTGGGTGAACTTCCAGTCCACTTTACCAGCGAAGGTGGAGTAGGAATTGAAGCTGAGGTCCTTGGTCAGGTCAACTGGATAGGTGTCGCCCTGGGCACGGATGGTACCGGAAGGGTAGGAGTAAAACCAGCCGGCATCGAACCTGATTTTGTACTCATCGAATTCCTCCTGCTTCTGGGCGTGCAGGGCAACGGGAAGCGCCAACAGCAAAAGAGATGCAACGATGCTCACCACTCGAAAAAATCTAGGCACCCACTTTATTGTGGTCTTGAGTGACATATGGGTTCTTCCCTAAAGGTTCAAAAAAGCGTTTGAGCCGATTGATTGGTGACTCCGCGAATCGCTCCAGTTGATCCTCGTCTGTTCCGCGACTAAATTGCAGGTTTCCAGCCGTCACTGGGGTCGTATTCCGCCATCGCTTGGGCAAGTTCCACTGTTTTTTCGCCCAAATCCTTCTGCTGGACAACGCCATCCTTTCCGACTATGAACGTCATGATTCCCGAATTCCTGTATTCCGCGGGATAGGCCACCATGGCAAACCCACCGGTCATCTTTCCGTTCACGATGTAGTCCTTCGCCCCGCCTTTGGCCTTGTCACCCTGTCTGGTGAGTATGCGGAAGTAGTAGCCGTCGAATGGCTGCGGTTTCTCCCCGGCGTTGGTGTAACCGGCGGCTTTGGCGAAATCGCGAACATCCTCCAGTGGACTTGGCGCCTGGCCGGCCGCAACCGGCCAGTACAATCCATCTTGTTTTCCTTCATCGCTGACAAACTTCTGCGCGTACTGCTTCTGCATGCGGAAGTATTTCGCTTGCGCATCGGCAACGGCGCTGCTTGCAGCAATGGCGGTCAATTCGTCTCTGCCAATCCTGCGCGCAAGAATCTCATCCTTGCCCGCTGCCGTATCGAACACCCATTGTCCGGCGGCATTCTTCCCGAGCGGAATTGGGAATGGATAGTTGTCGGCTCCAACGTACAGAACCTCTCCACCGACCTTAATCTCCCGCCAGCGGTGCATCTGGTCGTACGCGGCAACAAAATCCTGTAAGTTGTCTTTGTCCTTGACCGCGTCTCCCGAAAACAGCGCAGTCTTGCCATCCGGACCAAAAATCGCCAGCAGGGCAGCCTGGTCACCAGACTTGGCAGCTTCCAGGAACGCAGCACCCGCGTTGGCTGGAGTAGCAAAGACCTTCTGCGCCGTCCCCTCTGTCGTCGTTTTTTGCGGGGCATTGCCACAGGAGCTGACCGTGCCTGCGACCAATAGCAACAGTGCCCCGTGCCACAAGCTCCCCGCACGCCCCACGCCATTTCTCCGATTCCTACTCATGTACGACATACTCATTCCTCCAAACCTGAAATCTTTCACGTTCCCAGGTTTGCACGCGCCGCGAAGTCTACCGGCGAAATCCTCCGAACCCACCGCCTCCAAATCCTCCGCCGCCGAACCGGCCTCCGCCAAATCCGCTAGATCTCATGCTTCCCCAGCCGCGGTTGCTCTCTGCGCGGGACGACCAACCACCCGAGCCGCCAAATCCACCCGAATGTCCGCTCATACCGCTGAATGCATTCGAACTTCCGCCGCCAAAGCTGCTATGGTTCGCCCATGACGAGCTGCCTGAGCGATCCGAACCAAAGTTCTGCGCGCTTTGCTTGTTCACGTTCACCGTATTCCCACTCACGTTCTTGTTGTAGGTGTTGCTGGTGTTGCTGGTGTTTCTGTTGTAGTTGCTGTAGTTGCTGTGGTTGTAAGAATTGTTGTAACCGTAGCTGTTGTGGTATCCACCGTTGTAGTAGCCGCCGTGCCAGGCGGAATTCCCGTAATAACTACCGCCGTGGTACACGACTGCGGTGCCGTGCCAGCCACAATTCCAACTGCTGTAGCCCCAGCCGCAACACCCACCGCTCATCATCGCGCCCACGGCGATTCCGGCACCGAATCCAATGATGCCCGCGGCTGCCACGTCGCCCGCGGTATAAGCGGGAGCTACATACCCGGGAACCACGTAGGGGTACCCATAAATAACGGTGGGATTGTACTGCGGGACATAGACGATCTGTGGATTCGTGGGTTGGATGACAATCACTTGTGGTGACTGTTGGACGACCTTGATTTGCGAAGTGGTCTTGAGAGTGCCCTTTGCTTTGGCTTGGGCGCGTAAGGTTTGGATTGCGGTCATCACGTCCGCTTGTTGGCTGTGATAAGCCTCGCCGAGGGAGGACGTCCAGGTGAGATTCTTGGCCATATTCTCGAGGACGGAGGGAAATTCCGTGAGTGCCTTCACGCTCGGATCCCACGACTGTTTGTCGACGGCCTGCATCAAGGCGCTCCCGGCGAGGCTCTTGTTTTCTCCAAGCCAGTAATTAGCAATTGCAACCTCGTCCGGAAAAGTCGACGCAGTGAGAATCTGTGCCACCAGCGAATCTGGGTACAGTGCGATGGGCGCCACCAACGCCTGCAGTTCGCTGGCAGTCTGCGGAGCAGATTCTGTAGGACTCCCACTGTCCGAGGCAGTTGTTGCAGCCGGGGTCTGGGCACCGTTCAGTATCTGAGACGAAAAGACAATCAAAACTAAAGTGAGCGCCACGGATAACAGTTTGTTCATATTGTTCGCCATCATTTGAATTACTCCATGTCGATGTCACTAATCCTCTCGAATCAGCGAGGCATATTCATTTCAATGCTTTCAAGTGTCGACTCCATTTCATTGCCGACCAAGGTAGGCCCAGCACAAAGTTTGGGAACATACGTGGGCGCTCCGGTTGGAGCGCCCACGATTTAACTTCATGTTTATTCAACAGCTTAAGTAACTAGTCGTCTCCCTTCTTCTCTTCCATTTGCTTCAGGATGCCGTCCAGGTTGTAAGACTCAGCCGCTTGCAGTGGCGGGAACTCCTTGAAAGAATAGAGCTCCTTCATCCAGAGCAGCTGGCCGATGGGCAACATGTTCCAATCGTATAGGTAGGCTGTAGTCGGGGAGGCAAGTGAGCCACCCAGGGCCATGGCTGATTTTGAGTCCGAGAAGCTAATCGTCTGCTCGAAGGGGTCACGCTTGACGTTACCCACGAGGGTCCAGTGATAGCTGACCAGGGGCAGGAACCAGCCGGACGCTCCCCCAGGTGCCATCGAGTAATACATCTTCCAGTTCTTGTAGCGTACCGCGGATGGCGTCGCACCCGAGTAGTAGAAGAAGACATCGCGTGCTGAGTGCTCCGAGGTGCCCTCTAGATAGGCGCGCTGGTCAAAACCGTCAAGCATGGTCTTGACGATGCCGGAGTACTTGCCGGCCTGGATTTGCTTGTTCAGTTCATCGCCCTTTGGGCCGCCGGCAATGTCCACAAACGTGGGCAACCAGTCGAGGGCCGCAAACATCTCCTTCTTGACTGTGCCCGGCTTGATGTGACCCGGCCAGCGGACGACACATGGAGAGCGATAGCCGCCTTCCCATGCCTCGCCTTTCTGACCCTTGAAGGGCGTGATGCCGCCATCAGGAAAACTAACCGTCTCCGCGCCATTGTCGGTGGTGAAAATCAGGACGGTGTTATCCAGTTGGCCCATGTCCTCTAGCTTCTTCATGACGTAGCCGATGTTGTCGTCCATTTGCTTCATGCCAGCTTCGTTGATGCCCCAGTCCTTGCCGCCCTGCGTTCCGATCATGTCCAGGTACTTCTGCGGCAGCACGGTGGTAACGTGCATGCGCGCCGGGTTGTACCAAACGAAGAAAGGCTTGTTGGTTTTCTTGGGATCGTTGCGGTCGAGGAAGTCGATAACTTTGGCTGAGATTTCCTCGTCCACTGTCTTTGACCGTTCCAGCGTCAGCGGACCCTCATCCTTGCACGTCTGATTCTTCTCCGTGCCGTCGGAGGAGTGGCACCAAATTACCGGACGCGGCGGTGTCAGGCAGGTCCCTTCCTTAGGATCAATCGCGCCGGAAACTTCCGGCAGGCCGGGTACGGGCGTGTTCTTGCACGGCGGGGCGATGCCCTGCACTGTCGGGCTGCTGTTGATGTCGGGGAAACTCACCTGCTCCATCGCGTCCAAGTGGTAGAGATAGCCCCAATACTCCTGAAACCCGTGTGCGGTCGGCAAGGCCGCTGTGTGGTCGCCAAGATGGTTCTTGCCGAATTCACCGGTGGTGTAGCCGAGATCGTGCAGGAACACTGCCATCGCCGGGGTACCGGGCCGGAGATACGATGGGCTACCAGGCAGTTGTGGCGGGATCATGCCGGTACGCAGCGGATACATGCCGGTGAAAAAAGCATTGCGCCCGGAAGTGCAGCTCTGCATGGCGAGATAGTCCATGAAGATTGCGCCTTCATTGCCGATGCGGTCGATGTTCGGTGTTTCTCCCACCATCAAGCCGCGGTGATAGATACTCGGCTGCATCCAGCCGATGTCGTCGCCCATAATGACTACAATGTTAGGTTTCTTTTCCTGGGCGACGCTACCCGGCGACGCAACCAACGTTACGACTGCGATGAGCAACGCCACAACGAAAATAGTTCTCGTAATACATTTCATCAGTGATCTCCTTTTCTTCTAAGCTCCACTAAACTTCAAAATGTTCCCGTCTTCTCGGCATTTGCCGCTTGTACGCTGGCAGCATTCAAGATCATCAACCAAAACCACCACTGGGCGGGTGCTCCATTGCACAAGATCGAATAGTCTCTATCGGCCTCAAGTTGCACTCCGTGACGCAGTCGCAAAAATTTATTACTCAGTTGTCTCCGTTTTGCGGTCTGGAGATTTCTTGCATGACCTGGTCCAGGCTGAAACTGGCCGGCTTCTGGCGCGGCGGGAACTCTTTGAAAGATTGCAACCACTGTCCGACAAAAGCCTGAGCGGGAACCAGCAGATACACGCGATCGATCCGCCAGTGTGCATAGTCGGCGGCTTCATCCTCGGCACGCTCGAACGGATCGCCATGTAGGTCCACCAGCATGGGCACGCGAAGTGCAGTAAACGGCTCCTGCCACACATCAAAACCATGGGCGCGTTGGACGAGGAATAGGAGTTTCCACTTGTTGTATCGCAGTCCGGCGAGATCGCCGTCATCGGTCCAGTAAAGGAACTCTTTTCGCGGACCCTGCTGCGTGTCCCCTTTGAAATAGGGCGACCAGTCATAGCCGTCGAGGTGGACCTTGTAGGTCATGCCGCCAGCTGGAAGGCCCTTGAGCAACTTCTCCTTGATACCCGGGTCGCCTGCTGCTGCCATAAGCGTCGGCACCCAGTCCTCGTGCGCTCCGATATCGTTTACGACCGTCCCAGGCTTGATGGTCCCAGGCCAACGGATCAGAAACGGGACACGGTAGCCGCCTTCCCAACTCGTATTTTTTTCGCCACGAAACGGTGTGGTGCCACCGTCGGGCCAACTGAAGGTTTCCGCGCCGTTGTCCGAGGAAAAAATGACGATGGTGTTGTCCGCAATGCCGAGATCTTGAATCTTTTTCAGGATGACGCCAACGTTGTCGTCAAGCTCGGTCATACCCGCGCCGTAGAAGCCTTTATCAGGGATCATGTCCTGGTATTTCGGTTCAAGGTGCGTCCAGATATGCATGCGCGTCGTGTTGTGCCAGATGAAGAAAGGCTTGCCCGCCTTGACGGAGCGATCCATGGCGTCGACAGTGGCAGTGAGGAACTCATCGTCGGCGGTCTCCATGCGCTTCTTGGTGAGTGGACCCGTATCCTCACAGGTCTGCTTACCCCAGGGGCCGAAGCGGGGATCGGGAGGAGCGGGATTGTCTGTGGATGTGGCTTTGCATTTAAGAACGCCGCGAGGTCCAAACTTGGCGCCAAATGCGGGGGTCTTCGGGTAGTCAATATTTTCCGGCTCTTCCTCCGCGTTCAAGTGATAGAGATTGCCGTAAAACTCGTCGAAGCCGTGCACGGTGGGAAGGAATTCATTGCGATCGCCCAGATGATTCTTGCCGTGCTGGAAAGTGAGGTAACCTTGCGTCTTCAAGAGTTCCGCAAGGGTGGGATCTTCCTTCTGAATGCCGAGGTCCGCGCCTGGCAGTCCAACTTTCGTGAGGCCCGTCCGAATTGGTGATTGCCCGGTGATGAAGGCGGCTCGTCCGGCGGTGCAACTTTGCTGGGCATAATAGTCGGTGAAGAGCGCGCCCTCGTGAGCGAGGCGGTCGATATTGGGTGTCTTGTATCCCATCATGCCTTGGTTGTAGGCGCTGATATTCCAATAGCCGACGTCATCGCCGAAAATAACCACAATGTTCGGCTTTTTTGCGCCAGCACTTGCTGTTTGAGCGCTGGTTGCCGTCGCGTCCAACAGCAAGAAGCTCGAGAGTACAAGGACGGCTGGGGAGCAACCCCTAACAAGTCTCGAAAAGACCATCAATCCCTCCTTGCGAGTATTGCCCTTTGTCCTAATTCGGCTACTCGTTCCGCTCTTCAACAATCGAACTGGCAGTTTGCTCGCGATGTTGGAGGAGCAACACATCATGGGCGAGCAGTCTATTCGTGCTCATCAAGAGCGCAACTGTCGCTTGCGACAGGTGGTGCGAAATCACTTGGGATGCCATTTCACGAGGAGATAGGAAGATGTGGCCTTCAAACGCTTCGTGGATGGCGACAGCAAGCTCGCTCGCGGGTTGGCGTTTTGTCACGCAGGGACGTTTCCGTGGAAAACGCCGCGCAAATTTAACCAATTTGCTTTTGAATGGCGAGGAATAGCAATCTCAGTCACAGGATGGCCGTCACATAAGTGACGACGGCGAGAAACCCGACCTCAACCCATAATATTGGACGGCTTCGGCTTCTGGATGCTTTTGGCCGATAGCGGTGCGGCCCGGTAGCCCAAGTACGAAAACAGTTGTTATGAGGGAAGCGATGCCAAGAATCGCCTAGGTTAAAAACGTCGCATAATCCCACAAGTCGCGTTCAAAACCGAGCATCGTGCCTCCTAGCTGCCCGCTGATTCGCTAGCGCTCGAAAGTTGCGTAAGCTCTTCGGCAAGAATGGGGACGCCGAGATTGCAGGACTGGACGCCCTGGGCTACGCAGAGCTTCAGGACTTCCATGATTTCTTCGACCGCCGCCCCGGCTTTCAGTGCTGCTTTGATGTGACGTCGCGTTCCGAACGCATACATGTGCGTGTAGGATGCATCGAGCGCGATGCTGATGAGTTCGATTTCTTTCGTCGAGAACACGCCGCTGGTGTAAATGGCTACGTCTGCGGCCATGAATTGATCGGCCCAGACCGGAGCAAGAGCGACGAGGGGATCCCAGGAGTCGTTCCATTGCTTTAGCGCTTTCATCTTGTCGATCGCCGGAGTTCTTTCTCCCGCCTTCTTCAAACGCTTTGCTCGCCCGACTCCGGCAGCATCCAAAGACGCCTCGCTTGCTTCCTCCAAGACGATAGGACCTCCCAGAGCGCAGGAATGGATGGACAGGATGGAGGCCATCTTGAGCACCATCAGGATTTCATCGCGTGTAGCGCCTTCATGAAGCGCAGCGCGAATGTGCCGCCGCGATGCCTTCCGGATTTAGATTTGTGCAAGACGCATTTATAGTCACACCAATCAACTCCACGAACTTTCTGGATAGAACTCCACCGGTCCACGGGTTCGTAGTCATTGTGAGGCAAGTCTTTGCCCACTCTGGATCCCATTTCTGAAGCTGGGCCAAAGCCGAATCCCAAGGACCAGTTTCCCTCGGTCGATCCGTAGTGGTCGTGGTTACTCTCTTTGAGTTGCTGCTCATGCCACCCCTTCTTTCATTCCCAATTCTTTAATTGTCGAGCGCGGAAATGCGCTTCCGGTCGTTCTTCATGCTGATCACTGACCAGCCCTTGGACTTAGGTGAGCCGTTCACTTCGCCGTAGCTGGAACTGACACCTTAGTTGGTTTTCCTGTTTTCCGAGCCTGCTTCTCCTGCGGCCCCCCCACCAGATATAGACCCGATGGATTTCCGCTGATCCAAATTTGCTTTAGGAAAAGGCTGTCTCCGTATTTATGGAAAGTCAATTCCGTTTTTGTTACCGGTGAAGTCGCGTCCAGGGGTTCACACGCGACAAATGCCGTGTGTTGACCATCCGCGCTTGAAATTGCCACTATTCCCAGATCGTCTTGCTGCTGTCTAGCCGTGTAGCTGCCGGCGGGAAAGGTCGCATTACCCGCAGAAAAAGAACTCGATGCCTTGAAATCAACCGCAAAGCCCGTCTGGGCGTTGGTGAGTCTCGGGCCCAGGGAGACCAAAAACAGCAGGAAAATCATCATTCTGTAAATGAGTGTCTTCATTTTGTTCCTCCATTCATTCAGACTATGCGTACGAGATTCGGACATCTGAGCAAACACGATACCGGGCAAATGTAACCTTTGGGCCTGGCCTGTCCACTGTCGCTAGCGACAGGTGCGCCACTGACTTCGTATTTGGGCAATAACGCGGTTGTTCTATACGAGAGAGATGATTGCGGTCCCTTCGCGGGCATTTAGAGAACTTACCGTTGAGGTGCGTTAACAGCCTTGTGTGCGAGCGATGAGTTTCAGAGCAAACCCAACCTGAGGGTAATCTCGCACGCTCGATGCTCAGTTCCTTCACCATAAAAGATCATCCTTGAAACTAGGCTGCTCGCCGCTCAGGGCGATCTAGTCAATCTTGTGTTATCAGAGGGAGATTACGGAAGGGAGTTCTCCCTGAGATCGCCCCTCCGCCGTCTCCCAAAGTTCCTCGGCCCGTTCTGGGCCTATCTGCAATCTAGACGCGCAAGTTGCTCTGGCTGTTGTTGCCGCCGGTGAAGTTGTTGCCGACGCGGGTCAGCTCATGATCAGCATCCACCAACCGGATCGCGATCTTGCTACTGACGGCGATATCCGCTCCACCGCCGATTGCTATTATTTCCCGAGAGAGGGAGACAGGAAGGTATTGCCAAGAAACACTTCGCGAATAGCCATGGCCAGATCGCTTGCAAGTCGCCGTTTCGTAACGTAGCCGGAAGCCCCCGCGGAAAACGCGGCTGAAATGTACTCAGCCTGTTCGTTGATAGTGAGGAATAGGATTTTAGTACGCGGGTGGGCCTTGCGAATGCGCGACGAAGCTTGAATGCCGTTCAAGACGGGCATGGCGATATCGATCACAAGGACATCTGGATCAAGGCTGGAGAACGGCCCGTACGGCTTCCTCCCCATTCCCTGCAGTTCCTACGATGTCAAACTCTTTGCTCAGCTCCTCGCGAAGATCCGCGAGGACGTCTTCACTGTCATCGGCAAGCAATACCCTGATTGTAGCCACAAAAGTCCCCTCATGGGACACGTAGCGCTTATTGGCGCCTTCCGTTCTGTGAGCATACGCTTTGCGGGGGAATTCTGACACCTGTCGCTAGCGACAGGTGTCGAGGATAATTCACAAATCGCGAGAGCAGCGTTCGCTTAACCAGGGCGCTAAGCGGGCGAGATCATCCCGTGTTTCATGGCATATTTCACGAGCTCGGTATTCTTGGATATGCCCAATTCTTCCATGATTCTCAGTTTGTGGAACCGTACGGTCCGATAGGAAATCTGCAGGAGGGTGGCAATCTCTCCGAGCGAGCGCCCTTCCGCGAACATTTGTAGCACCTCACGTTGGCGATCCGTCAAATGTTGCGGACGGCTTACGGCGTTCGGATCCCGAATGAAAGTCTCGGCCATGGCCTGCCGAATTTCCGGAGCCACATAGGACACACCGCGCAATGCGTCACGAATGGCCTTCAGGAGCTCGGAGGAGAGCGCGTTTTTGAGGACGAACGCTGAGGCCCCAGCCTGGAGTGCCTCCCGGGCATATTCCACGTTGTTGTTCATGGTGAGGTAAATCACCTTCACGTGGGGATTCGCTTGCTTGAGCCGCCGTCCGGCATCCAGGCCATTCAGCGACGGCATTCCAATGTCTGCAATCACAACATCGGGCCGTAGCGAGAGTGCAGCCTTCAATAGCTCTTTGCCATCGCTGACACTGCCCACGACTTCGTACTCCGGTTCCAACAAGTCTCGCAGCAGAGAACAGAACAGAGTGTGATCATCCGCGAGGAGAATCCGTATTCGTTTCATTTATCCTTCCCCTTTCTCCCCACTTAGTCCGCTTAAGCAGAAAAGACGGCCGGCTTCGCGGTCAGCGGCACGTAAGCGCGAATCCTGGTCCCGGCATTTGGTTTGGACTCGATGCTGATTTTGCCATTCAGCATGAGGATGCGTTCGCGCATGCTGACCAGCCCCAGCCCTTCGATGTTTTTGCTATTCTCGACGTCAAAGCCCATTCCGCGATCGACGATTTCCAGTTCCATTCCGCCGGACTTCCCCTGCAGATTTACCTCGAATTGTTTCACGCCGCTGTACTTTGCGGCATTGTGCAGCGCTTCCTGAGCGACGCGGAAGAACGAGAGCGACACTTCGCGAGTCAAAGAATCCGGAATATCGGCATGCGAAAAGTGCACCGTGGCGCCGCTTTGTTCAGAGAACTCGCGGCAAAAGCTCTTAATCGCCGTGACCAGGCCCAGATTGTCGAGAACGGAGGGGTGGAGTTCGTGAGACAGGGCCTGTACATCGCCCGTGAGGTTGGAGCATTGTTGCCAGATTTGCTCCAACTGATCACCAGCGGGCACTTGCCCAAGGCTCCAACTTTTGGTCACTTTCTCAATTCTGAGCGAGAGCATGGCGAGCCTCTGGCAAATGTCGTCGTGCAATTCTCTGGCGATGTGGCTCCGTTCTTTTTCCTGGGCGGCGATCAGTTGGCCGCCCACCTTTTCCAATGCCTCTCGAGCCAACTTTTGGTCGGTAGTATCAACGGCTGATCCTATGAATCCGACGAAGAAACCCTCGACATCGAAACGCGGGTTTCCCACATCGAACATCCAGCGATAGGCACCGTCAGAGCGCCTGACACGGTATTCGCTGACGAATCGTTCGCGGTCTTGCAGGGCACGCTCTTTGGCTCGGAGGGCCTCTTCAAGGTCATCCGCATGAATATAGTTGTACCATCCATCTCCGTTCGATTCTTCGGCCTTCGCTCCCGAAAAATTCAAGGCTCTTTTGTTCAGGTAGGTGAGTTTGCCTTCTCGATCTGACGTCCAAATGAATGCCGGCGCAGTATCGCTCATGACGCGGAATCGGGTTTCGCTCTCTAACAGAGCTTTCTGGCTTAGCTCCCGGGCAAAAGCATTGGCATACACCTGGCTGGCCGCTTTAAGTTGCGGCTGTAAGTCCGTCGGCCAGAACCTGGCGGCCCGGATAATGACAAAACTCAGGACACCCATAAGGCGATGTTCAACGCTAAGAGGAAACACCGCGACCGCGCACGGACTCGTCTTTCCGAATAATTCGCGTTCTCCCTTCGCATGAATCGGCAAGTCATCCAGTCCAGAGATGACAACCGGTTCGGTCCGGCGAATCTGGGCAAAGAGCCAGGGAAAATCCTCTCTGCTCAGCGCCTCGGGCGGCCCGGCCATCCCCTCGACTGTCGCGAAGTGACGCAGTCGTAAGCTCGTTTCGTTACCGGCGAGCTCGTATATACTGATTCGGTCAACGCCAAGAAAGTCTCTCAACCTCACCAGACTTTTCTGTATCCCCAATTCGATTTCGCTCAAGGGGAGGTTTATGAACTCAGAGGATATATCTGAGATCAGGGTTTCGAAGCGAAGCTGTCTCGCGAGAGATTGTTCCGCCCGCTTGCGACGCCGACGGTGAAGGACCAGGCCAATAATCAGCAAAGTCTGCGTGAGTAAAAGCAATCCCACGCCGATCATGCGCCATTTGTAAAGTCCCCACATGGTTGCCGGCCGACTGCGGACTATGGTTCCCGGTGCGAGCAGCGCTTCGGAAACATTCCAGCGGCGCAGTTGTCGCCAGTCAACGACGTCGCGAACTCCGGAGCCGGCCTTTACAGGAATGTTTTCCGGTTTCTCACCCGAGAGCACACGTGCAGCAATCTCTCCTTCTTCCCTCCCTTCTGCTTCTTGATCCGGATAGGATCCACCCACGCCGCCGTGTTCGATGCAGTAGTCGAAAATGCAGTACGTAGGGAAGTGCCGGCTGACTGCTGCAAGCAAGTCATCGGCGCTAAGAACCGGTTGGGCGGAATCCTGCGTGGCGAGCTGAACGAAAACGATGGTGTGCGAGGGGAGTGCGAAGACTTGATCGAGCACATGGCTGTCGGGAGGTCCCACAAGTTCGACCAAGTTCAAGTCCCCATGATGGCGGCGAAACTCCTGGCGAAATGCTTCGTCCCAATAGCGCTCAAACTCCGAGACCCCGCTGATGAGTACCACATTTTGGGTATCGGGATGCAATCGAAGCGCAAGATTCAGTGAACCTCGAACATCCACGAAAGTCGTAACACCAGTCACACCGGGCGAAATCCTTTCACCATGAATCCTGTCGGAAGCCACACTAATGAAAACAATAGGGACACCGGGAAACATCCGGTCTCGATAATCTAGAAGGAGGCGAAGCGCCGGATAGGCTTGCACGATCACAAGATCGAGCTTTGCATCCTTGTAAGCCTGGTGAAGCGTTTCGCTGAGGCTCTTTCGATAGCTGGCGTCTTCAAAGCGTACGGAATCAAGATATTCAACGCTAAAGTTCACAGGCACCGTGACGTGCGACCGTAAACTCGACTTCAAAGGTTCAAGTTCCAGGAAGCCAATGCGGTCGGTAAAGCTGGACAGCACCAGAACGTTCTTGGGACTGGACTTTTCCGGGGCCGGGGCCGGCGCCGAAATACAGGAGGAAGTAAGGAAGAAAACAACCAGGAGCAGTAGAGTAAATCGCCCGCAACTCACCCGCTGCGCTATGAATCTGCGAGGCTCTACAATTGGACCGCTGCAGGACATCCCTCGCTCTTTTCTGATTCGGAATCGGCGCCTTAAGCAAAAAGCCTTAATTCTGCCTAACTGTGGCTGACTTCCGAACCAAGAGATTTCGCTTTAACTCAAGCCAGGACGGATGAGCGACCCGATGGTAGCCAACTCGGCCACCTTGGGCGGTGAGGGAGTGGGCTCATGACCTTAACAGGAGGAGACGACGCTTAGCAAAGAAGGCTCAAGATGGCCCCCCCCAGGCTGAGATTCTGCCTCAAAACCAACTGATCGACAATTGAAAATATCAACTTGATTTGTCCCCTCTGTTCATGGAGCTTCGACTGGATTGGGAGATATTAGAGAGATCTAAAAGATGAACTTTAGCCCGAATTGTCCTACGCGGGCGTTGACAGCCGTGCGGGATGTCACTCCGAAGGTAGGAGAAGAAAAATTTGCATTCGGATTGGCGAACTGAGGATGGTTGAAGGTGTTGAAGAATTCGGCACGAAATTGGAAACTGCTTCCGTCGTGTGGCCAGCGAAAGGCCAGCAGTTTTGAAATGGACAGATCTACGTTGGCCTGTCCGGGACCATCGACGACGCCAGTGCCACTGTTCCCAAACGCTGTGCCCTTTGCGTCGGCGCCAATGATCGGTGGAGTAGTAAAACACGACTCATTGAAATAGTCAGTCAGACGCGTTCCGGTGGGGCCGCCGGTCAGGAGCTGATTTTTCGTGCAGGTACCAGTGAGCTGTGCGCGGTCTTCGCTAATGCCAAAAACATTCGTCGCATTTGTCAGAGCGATTGTGAGCGCGTTGCCGGACTGAACAATCGCGACTCCGTTCAACTCCCAACCTCCAAGAATGGCGTGTTCCGGGCCGCGAGATGGACCGGGAAGCATCCAGGTTCCGCTGATGACAAAACGATGTGTGCGATCGGAACTCGCTCGGCCCCAGCGCTGTTGGGGCGAGTTCTGGTCTCCGAGGGTGAGCGTATTGCCGGCTGAAATGGAATTGATGTCAGCCCCATCGGTATCCAAAGTTTTCGAGAATGTGTAAGAGGCAAGGAATTGAAAGCCATGACTCATTCGTTTCGTTAGGCTAAGCTCCAGCCCGTTGTACCAGGAACTCCCCTCTGACTCGACTATATTCATGGAGTCCGGAGCTACGCCAAGAATAGGAGCTCGCAATGAAATGTTGGCCAGAGTATTGGTGGTTTGACCCCTGATGGGATTGTCCAAGGTAGCATTTCCGGCCTGATTTGCGGAACGCTGACGCAACAGATGGGTACCTCGAGCCCCTACGTAGGCCACTTCCCACAACCAGCCTTCATGCAGTTCCCACTGAGCATTCAAAGAAAACTGTTGAATCATGGAGGGCCGAAAACTTGGTGATACGGAATAAATCGTCGTTGATGAATGGGGACCATAGGGCGTAAACAACGGGAAAGAATCGGGAGTCGGAAAAGGCTGCTGGAAAGGCGTTTGGAAGGTCGCGCCGGCATTCGGTAGTCCGATAACAAAGCGCGGATCCGAGAATGGCGCCCCAAACACACTTTGAAAAAAGGCCTGACCAGTAGGCTGCGAGTAATAGACCCCATAGCCTCCTCTGAGAACGACACGGCTCACGCTCGGTAAAATCTGCCACGAAAAACCGATTCGGGGTGCGATGGTGTTTTGTCCATCACCATAATTCCCAGCGGTATTGCTCGCGGGCTGGACTCCAGCGGGAATCGCGGCCTGGAAATTCGAACCGACCACATAACCGGCGAGACTTCCGCTTGGCGGAGGGTCCGGATCAACCTTGTTGATGTCAAAGCTCGAGTTTCTGCCCAACTCATCGCCGAATTGGCCAAAGCGCTCGTAACGCAGCCCAAGACTGAGGGTGAGGGATTTCCGCACGCGAATGTCGTCTTGGGCAAACGCCGAGCCATCCCATGCGCGATAGTCACGCTGGAAAAGGCCGAAGTCGTCGCCGGAGGCATAAACGTTGCTGAATGTTCCGGTACTGTTGCCCTGGGCGTCGAGCCCAAGCAGGAAGTCGGGCCAACTGAGAAACTGCAAGAACGATCCGAGGCCCACGATATTGACGTTATCTTGCTGCCTGGTGATTGATCCGCCTAATCGTATCGAATGAGCTCCCTGAATCACGCTAAAAACGTCGGTGAAAACAAAACTGTTCTGCACAAAGGACCTGGGATATCCGGAGGCAATGCTGACGGAGCCAAGAATATTCAAGCTGGGCAACTCGTTGGTATCGTTCATTTGGCCGGCTGTCACACCGATATCTGACCACGTGAACGGGGTTGTGGCGGATGTGTCGCCACTTGTCCTGACATAGCCAAACCGGGCTTCGTTCAGGCGCGTGCTATTGAAGGTGTATGTATGAGCGAGAGAAAACACGCGATAGTCCGAATTGTCTGGACTAACGAATCCCGGGATGTTTCCTGAAGGATTGATCCCGTTCCCTGGAAAAGTGACGGTCTCCGCATCGTTAGCTAAGAAGAACCGGGCCGCGATTTTGCTTTTCGGCGAAATCAGGTAGTCAAAATTCGCGGAAAATTGGTCCTCCTCAAAGCGGCAGGGTTGAGTAAAAACCGAAAAGCCTTCACCGGCAAAGGGTGCGCTCGAATCGACAGTCTGTGGCGTTGGAATAAGAAAACTACCGTTCGGCAACTTCAGATTGAGCAACGCTAGAGCAACCGGATTGATATTCGATCCATCTGGGTTGACCGCTGTACCTCCTAAAGCTCCGCTCATTCCCCCGAAAAGCTTGCCGAGTGCCGCGGGTGATCTGTCGTTGGTGAGAGGCGGCATACTTACGGACGCAGTGCACGCTATTCTAGCCTGTCCGGCGGCCAGCCCGTTCACCTGGCGTGTTCCCTGGTAGGATGCAAAAAAAAACAACTTGTCCTTCAGAATGGGCCCACCAAGAGTTGCCCCGAATTGATTTTGTTTGAGAACCGGCCGCGGCTGGGAAACGCTGTTCAAGAAAAAATCGTTGGCGTTCAGGGTGTCGTTGCGGAAGTACTCGAA
Source organism: Candidatus Acidiferrales bacterium (assembly GCA_963792145.1). Classification (GTDB taxonomy): domain Bacteria; phylum Acidobacteriota; class Terriglobia; order Acidiferrales; family UBA7541; genus Acidiferrum. Next base: position 88,664 of record CAWBVH010000023.1, on the reverse strand, counting down.
GAAAGCTCCATGGAAGGCGTTGCCGCCAGTTTTGGTAATGACGCTGACGTTGGCGCCGCCATACCGGCCATAGGACGCATCGTAGAGTCCGGTCTGGACCTTAAACTCATAGATCGTGTCGGGGTTGGGGATGGGGAGCCCTCCGCTTGAGGATCCGCTCCCTTGAACGTCATTCACACTGATCCCGTCGAGCTGATAATTATTGTCGTAGGATCTTCCTCCATGGACATATATCCCGTCACTGGACCCACTGATTTGCGACAACGGCATTCCCCCGGTGCCTAGCTCCCCGGCATTGAATACTCCGGCGACAACACCCGGCGAAAGGATGGCGACTTGTGTGTAGTTCCTTGTTACCAAGGGAAGACTCGTCAGCGTGCTGCCGCTAACTTCTCTTCCGAGAGCAGAATTGTCGGCTTGGATCATCAAAACGTCAGAAGACACCCGGATACTCTGCTGGAGTTTTGCGAGCCGAAGATGCAGTTCGATTCGAAGCACTTCTGTTACCGTAATGTCTATTGCCACACCGCGCTGTGGTTCGAACGACGATTTGCTAGCCTGCAATTCGTACTCGCCGGGTGACAGGAACTGAAACCCGAATCTTCCCTGTTCGTCGGAGGTCGTGGATTCTTCCTCTGAAGTCTCTTGGTTAACCAGATGAATAGTCGCTCCGGGGAGCGCGACCCCGGACGGGTCGAGCACAACTCCAGCAAGGGCTCCAGTCGAAGCGGTCTGGCCGCGGGCGGGTCTACTAGTTAAGCTTGCGATTGCCAAAAAGCTGGAGCAAGACAAGAAACAGCTGCGAATCCGACGCCACTGCTTGCTCTTCCTGCCGGGCACAAAACGACCGCCCATACGGAGAGTCCTTCCCGGGCGGGAAATGGGTTGAGGTAGTCTACGACAAAGGGGATCTGTAGTCTGCAGCCTCTGCTCGTAGCGCTCGCTGATCTTAGGGAACCTGCCGCACCTGTCGCAAGCGACAGTTGTGCGGCAGGCAGAACTCTCCATAATCCCCTGCCAGTGAATGATGGGTTCTAACTCACGAATTAAAGGAGTGGACATGTTTCTAAGGAAGTTCTTGATTCAAAAGACTCACAAACTTGTTATCGCGATCGCGGTTGTGGTCGGGTTGCTCACGATTGGCTCGCTTCCGTTTTTCTCTCGTGATCGCGTCAAAAATGAAACCATCGAAGCCAGCGCCATGGGCACTGGAACTCAACTCGGCGCTATCGTGGGCGTGAGTATAGAAATCTATGACTTCTCCACTCCCGACGATCGCGCGATGCTCGTCCAGGCCTTTGAAAAGGGCCAGAATCAGGGGTTGGTCAACGCTCTCTCCAAGATGAAAGCAGTCGGCCACTGCTCCATTACCGGCACTCTCGGTTACGACGTCGCGTACATTCATATGATTCCCACTCCGACTGGCCGCAAAATCCGCTGGATCACCAATCGCCTTCTTCGGTTCGGCGAAGTTTACTGGGATACACAATCTCAGTCCTTCGATCTAACTGCCGGTGAATTCGATCTCAACGATCAAGACAAGAGCAAGAGCACCGGCGTTCTTTATCCCCTGTGTCAGCTCGCAATGGACAAAGAAGGGCAGATTCAGTTCCAGCTCAATCAGAATCCCTGGAAATTGGTCGATGTCATCGACTGGAAGGGCACTGCGGGCGTCAACTAGTTTTTCCTGAATTCGTCCCTTGACCGTTACGGATTTTCTCCGCCCACGACAGTCTTTCGGCCTTGCTTTTTGCTGTGCCGGGCTCTTGTTTTTCCATTTCTACGGCGTGAGGTGCCTAATGAAGATCTATCGCTATCTTGTAGCTCTCTGTTGTCTGTTCGTGTTGCCGCTTCTGCTGACCAACTTCGTCGCTGGCAGCGACACCCAGAAGAAAATCAAAGGTGACGTTTGCTCGGCTTCTAATCCTGCTAGCATTTGTGCCGCGGCGAACACCTGCGGTTCCGCTTCCTCTCCTTGCTCCATCGACATCAAGCGCAGCCAGGGTTCTTACGCGACCGCTACCCCCAACATCCCCGACGCCAAGTCCAACAAAGCCTTCTGCATCAAAGTCGGCACCACGGTCACCTTTATGAGCAGCTCTAAGAACACTGGCTTCGTCATCTCTTTCGGCACTACCGATCCCTTCGATCACGATGGCGCGATCATGGGCGGCGCCGATCGTCCCATCACCGTCACCGCCAAGCATCCAGGTTGCTACACGTATTCCGTGGGCGCTTGTACGGCCGGCACCATTTACGGTATGTGTGGCAATGCCGACACCCAGCTCATCGTCTCTGCTAACTAATTCTCGACTTACGCCGGCAGTGCACATCTCGGTCACCGACTCGCTTGTAGACCACCCCCGCACTGCCGCATCCTTGTAGAACTCGGTGGCCGCGGAGGCACCTTAGCCGAGGATTGATTCATGCTAGCGATGGATTCAAGTCCGCAAATTTCCAATTCGGTTTTTCACGTCGCCCAAACCGTTCTTGCGTTTGCCGTGTTCCTCGGTGCTGTGGCCGCTTCCAGATGGGGAATACGGAGATTCATTTCAGATCGTGGACGTACGTCCCATCGCTCATCGAAGTTCTACGCGTCGGTATTTGTTGTTGCGATCGTTTCTCTTCTATTACTGCGGGGACTGGTCGAAAAACTAGGGATCTCGCTGGGATCTGCTATCAGTGCTTCGCGCTTCAGCCAGGGATTGGGCTGGCTGGTTACCATTTTTCTAGGTTTCTACTACGTGCTGATTCTCACCGCTATCTTCCTGTTAGCTATTCAGGCGATTGGCTTGGCGCACTCGTTCGCTGACAAGCGGATCGAAGCATGGCAAGCCCGGCTTCGCGAAAGCACCAAATCAGGTGAAACCAATCCTAGGTTTCATGCCGGCAGAATACTTCGATTGGTCAACCGATTGTTCCGGAACGCTCTGGTGATTGTCCTGCTTTTGCTCTACTTCGGAATCGGATTCTCTGTCTTTCCTCGCACCAAGGTAATTTCGGGAGTTCTTCGCGAAATTCTGGGTCCGCCACTGGAAGATGCGGTCAGAGCCGTAGAGAATTATCTCCCCAAGCTGGGCTATCTGGTCGTGATCCTGATGATCGGCTGGGTATTTCTCCGTGCCATGAGGTCCATCTTTGCCTCCGTCAAAAACGGGACCATCGTGTTCGAACGCTTCCCTCCTGATTGGGTTGATCCGACCTACAAACTGTGCCGGACTGTTCTGTTACTGTTCATCCTGATGGTGAGCTTTCCTTACCTTCCCGGCTCCGACTCGCCATTCTTTCGCAGTTTTTCGTTATTCGTCGGGGCTTTAGTGACGATAGGCTCTGGCGGAACGGTTGGAAACCTTCTGGCGGGGATTCTTCTGACTTATACACGAGCGTTTCGTGTGGGTGAGGTTGTGACGATCGACGGCGTATATGGGAAGGTTACGGAAACGACGCTGCTCACCACCAGGTTAATGACCATGGGAAACGAGCAGGTCACTATACCCAATAGCAAGATCTTAACTACCGCGGTTACGAATTACAGCGCGCACGGTCAGGGACAAGGTGTCGCGATGATCGTGACTGCCACCATCGGTTACGACGTCGACTGGCGGACCGTGCACAAACTCTTGATCGATGGCGCCCGCAGAACCAAGCAGATCATAACCGACCCAGCTCCCAAAGTCTTGGAACAGGCGTTTGGGAACTATTCCGTGGAATACCATCTTCGCGCTTGGACCAACAGCAGCGAGGGCATCTTCGACACCCACGCTGAATTGCGACGCAATATACTCGACGCCTTTGCTGAAGCTGGCATCGAGATCATGGCGCCCACCATCCTTTCCCACCGTGACGCCAGCGAGCTCGCGGTCCCCACAGAGCTGTTTCCGAGTCGTCCCCAGCCGCGAGGAATAAGAATTACCGTCGATCCATCTAATCCCTCAGACATGTAGGTGATCAAGCGACGTTTGGCCAGCGACTTGGCACCCGTCATTCGTAAAATGCCTGACCAAGGTCGAAGCTTCTTCTCACCCTCTTTGCAGTCGCGAACGCTTCCCTCTTTTTAGCCACCTGTCGCAAGCGACAGTTGCGCGTTTGAAAACCACAAATAGACTTCTCAAACACAACACACATTTCTCCAAGGTGTTCAGGGGAACGCTGGTTGCGATACATCAAGGAGCAGAGTTTGGCCGAATTGGAGACAGAGTCGTATCGAGATGGGGATTCTCTTGTGTCGCTAACGGTGCACCGTGAAAAGAACATTGACGATGTCCTTGTTGCTGATTTTCTCGGGCGCTCTTGTTGACGCGCAGGCGCCAGCGAAACCCGCCAAGCAGTACAGCATTGATGTGTCCGAAAGCAGCTAGGCGACTCGGTAAGACTTCGGACGTACCTTTTATGATCATATATGATGCCGAGACCATGAGTCGCGGAGAGCAACTGAAGAAGATACCAATAGTACGCCATCAAAAGGAACGCTTATGAACAACACAAAATTGAGCATCCCATTTCGAGTAATTCTGGCCTTTACAACATGTCTGTTGCTATATGGGATTGCCTCCGCTCAGAACGATCAAGTGAAAGGCGTGATCAACGAACGGAATGGCGCCACTATGACCGTTCAGTCGCAGGAAGGCGGGAATGTGACGGTCGTTCTTACCCCCAGCACGCAGGTCGAGGAGCCTGAGGGGATCTTTCGTGAGAAGCACTTAGCCATGACTGCTCTGATTCCGGGCCTAGCGGTGCGAAGTCAAGGGATCTTACAACGCCAAGAACCAACTGGTCGCGGACGATGTCAAGTTCAGTGGCTCGGCCCTCAAAACCGCGGAAGACATCCAGGCTGGCCTGACTCCGACGAAAGACCAAGTTCAACAAAATCAAAAACAAATTCAGGCCGAACAACAAAAACTTCGGCAAGAACAGCAACAGCTTACGGCCGAAGAGCAAAAGACTGCGGCCAACAAAGCAGCTATTGCGGCAGCCAACAAGCGCTTCGGAGAGTTGGGTGACTACAACATCTTAGGCGAGGTCACCGTTCTCTTCGGTAATGGCCAAGTCACAATTGAACCGCAATACAAACCGCAATTGCTGAAATTGGCGCAGCAGGCTATGGGTATCACAGGATACGTCATTATGGTGAAAGGGTACGCTTCGAAAGTAGGGAGCGCCGCGCTGAACCAGAAGTTGAGCACGGAGCGAGCCCAGAACGTGGCGAATTTCCTGGAACAACAGGGCAAGATTCCCTTGACGAACATGTTGGCGCCCGGCGCGATGGGAACCAGCAAACAAGTGGCTCCCGACACGACGGCGGAGGGTCAAGCCGAGAATCGCCGAGTCGTGGTAAGTATCCTGCAGAACAAAGGCATCGCGGGAACGTAAGAAGCGTCACGCGCAGCTCAAGCGCGCGAGATTTCCGTATCTCCTTGTAGCCGAGGCGCAAAGCTGAAATGTCAAAATTTTGTGATAGTCGTCGTGCAGCTCCGATAGTCAGCAAGGATTTGCGGATTTATGGCAGCCTCCAAAGGCAGTCCCTCCGGGCGAGATGGATTGCCGGAGGAGCAGACTGTCGTAATCAAGGGGCTCTTATCCGTAAGGATGGGAGCCTCTTCTGCCGCCCACGCTACTGGATCAGCCAGTCAATCCGGGATTTTTTTGCCTGGTCAGATGTCTAAATTGTGAGTGGAGCGTCACGGCTGACTCAGAGCAAAGAGAGCCGAATAAGTTGGAGAAAGTACCATTAATTCATCGAAAGGACACCCGCGATGGCACACAGTAAGAATTCGAAATCCAAAATTCACAAGTTTGGCTACGGCAGGTCTATTGCTCGTTGCTCTGCTGCTTACAGCCGTCACCCTCGCTATTTCCGCGGATGACAGAAAAGTTGAGACGATTGACGCTACAGCCACAGGCACTAGCACACAATTGGGTAAGACCGTCAATGTGAAGGTAACTATCTACGAGTTCTCGACGCCTGAAGACAGGCAAATCCTCGTGGATGCATTTAAAAAGGGACAGAATCAGGGGTTGGTCAACGCCCTCACCAAGATGAAGGCCGTGGGTCGCATTGCCATTACTGGCACGCTTGGCTACGACCTCAGCTACATTGGCCTCGTTCCCACCGACACCGGACGCAAGATTCGCTTCGTCACTAATCGTCTGCTGCGATTCGGCGAAGTCTATAACAACACCCAAAGCATCGCCTACAATTTGACGGCCGGAGAAATCGAGATCAACGACAAAGACAAGGGCAAGAGCACCGGTGTTCTCTATCCTGCTGCCCAATTAGCGATCAACAAAGAGGGCCAGTTGCAGATTGAGCTTCGTAAGAATCCATGGAAACTGGTCAACATCATCGATTGGAACCAGGCCGGTGTTCCCAAGTAGCGCAGAGCCGGACATTTTGTAATTGCCGCTGCGACGCTTTCGAGAATCGTTGCTAGGGTTAACTTCGCAATTCTCTTCATGCTGTGTAAGCGCTTGCCCTGCCAGATCGTGCCCACAAGTGATCGCGTTGAGCCACCTGGAAACAAGGGTTTGGAGAGAGAAGCTTTGACCCAATTGGAGGAGAAAAAGTGAAGCGACAATTAATGCAACAAGCGATGTTTTTGTTGTGTGTCGCGCTCGTGGCGTTCGCTCTTCCGGCGCGGTCGCAAGATCAGTCGAGTACAGTTTCGCAAACCGGCACTAGCACTGGGAAGGCAAAAGCGAATGGCGAGGAAGCGGAAGCCGGCACCAACGAAGCTACGGAAGCCCTACAGAAAGCCACACAGAATCCTGTCGCCAGTCTCATCAGCGTCCCGGTGCAGAACAATCTCAATTTTGGGGTGAATCCAGGCTACCGAAATCAGGACGTGCTAAACATTCAGCCAGTAATTCCCATCGGCATCTCAAAAGACTGGAACCTGATCGTCCGGTGGATTGCACCGATCATCTATCAACCAATCCCGAACGCACCGGGAGCTCCCGAAACCGGAGAGTACGGATTGGGAGACATGGTGCCCTCCTTTTTCATTTCACCGAAGAAGCCTGGAAAACTAATCTGGGGCGTTGGACCAGTTTTCCAGTTGCCGACAGCGACAAATACCTATCTGGGACAGGGCAAGCTGTGCTTAGGCCCAACTGTTGTTGCGCTGTTGCAGCCTGGTCATTGGACGCTGGGGTTGTTGGCCAATAACGTGTGGTCGGTGGCGGGCGACGGGAGCCGTCCCGACGTGAATCAGTTCCTGCTGCAGTACTTCATCAATTACAACCTGAAGAAGGGCTGGTTCATCACCTGGCAACCAACCTTGACAGCGAACTGGGAAGCCACGAATGGCAACACGTGGACCGTTCCGTTTGGCGGAGGCTTGGGAAGAATTATGAAGCTTGGGAATCAGCCGGTGTCGCTGACCGCACAATTCTACGGGAACGCGGTTCATCCGCAAGGAACTCCTGCGTGGAGTATGCGGCTGCAAATTGCGTTTTTGTTTCCAAAGTTAAGCAAGCAAGAAAAAGAGATGTTGCTGGAGAAAAAGCTGAAACAGTTGGAAGCGCATCCACCAACGCCCCCCAGCAATTGAATCTGAGAGCTAGTGTCGTGTCCCCGCTAATTCTTTGCAAGGGCGCACTTTGTCGAGGATGACGTCAGCTGTATGTACTTCACGAAAACTCCATCCAGCCATTTTCGACCGAATGCAACGTTGTTACATCTGATCGCCTGGCTGGCGCGGCCTCAGTTTCATCTTCTTGGTCGGGTAAGGTGGTGGCGCGGAGCGGGCTTCGAATGATGCCGCCGTTTCCATGGCTCCCCCTATCATCCGTACGGCGGGGTTTTCTCCAGTAAACTGTTGTCGACAACAGTTTACTGGTAATGTGGCGAAGTCAAGAATGTGGCCAAGCGACTCCAAGTTCTCTGCGCTCAGCACGTCGGCTCTCAACTTAACCACATAATTTGAGGCCAAGCTACGGCGAATTCAAAAATGCCATCAGGTCCCGATCGTTCCGCCAGGTGGCTTTCTCTTCAGAAGAAGTTCGGCCCGGCTCAGTGACCGCACAGGGAGCGAGTGCCTTGGCTTTCATCTCCAAGTCGACTTTGGCATAGCGGTTGGTAGTTTCCAAGGAAACATGCCCCAACCAGTCTCGAATGGTGTTGATGTCGACCCCCCCGCACGCAGCAAATGGCAGGCCGTGGAGTGTCGAATCACATGGGGACTGACGCATTTTTCCTGACGTGAAGGCATTTGTTTACTGGCTCTGTTCGCTATCCGTTCGACAAGAGCGTAAATGCCAAAGCGGAAGTCTACACGGCCAATCCGGTCGCCTCACTGGCCGGAAAAATGGCTCGGCTGTCACACTCTTGCGCATTCCATTAGCACCACCGATGGCTTTCACCTGTCCATGGCGGGTGCGAACTTGTCCTACCCCAATAGCGTTTCTTCCGGTTTTCCCAGGCGCTCGTCCTCCGACCGACGTAGCATTTCAATAGCCGTCAGCAGCAACTCGATTCATAAAATGCTCAGAGCATGTCCGTCGCGAGCCCAGGAAGGACGCGTGCATTAGCTTCGATAGGCAATCCGGAACTGACAAAAGTCTCTGTAGCAGGGGCTGCAGGTGGTCAAGTGATCGAGCCACTTCTCCGCTTCCGGGAGAGGCATCTCATGCGACGCGATACTCTTGAGAACCTCTGTGGGTGGGCACCCTGAGCGCGTGGGATTCGGAAACTCTTCGAGCAAACCTCGCCCCAGCACCTCCAAGATGCGCTCTTCTTTGCTATCGGAGTACCCCATTGCGCTCCGAAAATCCCTCCGTTGAGATGTTCCTAGCCCACTAACCGGTCAACGTATAATCGCGGCCTTAAGCAGGCTCCTTGGGCTTTCCTGCCTTTAGCAAGCGAAGAATCCGTTGCCTTGTTTTCTCCAGTCCGTACTCGAATTTCTTCTTTGCCGCTTGCTCGCTTAAGCCTGACCAAGCTGCAATCTCTTTCCACGAATAGCCATATTGTCGCGCCTGCCAAGCCTTTCTTGTCCATGGGTCCATCCGGTCGGTTATCTGCCTCACGGTAATTGCGCGCTCGAGTTCGAGGACCCACTCCGTATCCCGGGCACCCTCCACCAAACCCAAATCTAGGTTCGCTGAAGCAGGCTGAAATCTATCGCGACGTCCACGTTCTGCTCTCTGGAATCTGTGGAATCTATGATGGAACGCGGCCAGCAGATACGGCTCGAAGTCCCGGACGGTCGAACCGGAATCGCTTTTTCGCTGAAGCGCTTTGGCGACCGACCGCAGTACTCCCTCCCAAATTTCCGCTGCGAGAGCCTCAACTTCCCGGCCGGAACCTTCCCGCTTCAGCTCACTTGCAACCACAGCCGCAACACGAGGCCAGACCATGCGAGCGGCGGTTATGACCTCCGCCGGTAGGGAATTCCCGTTTTCCTCTGCCTCCTGCTGAACCCTTCGGATCGCCCATTCGCCGTACGAGTGAGGTTTCTCCACCGGTTCCATTGGCTCCTCGGCAAGTTCAGGTGCTAGGCACAACGGGAATACAAAGCCTGCCATTCATTTTCCTGTAGCGTCAATAGAACGGCTGGAACCGCCAGCGTACTGGCTGAAAATCTGTTCTCACTTTTCTCCATCTCAAAGCCTCCTTAAGAGTAAGGGGAGTTCTCGCCAGATTCACCCCTGGAGCTCGGTGGACCCGATTCAGACGGGTGACCCGCCAAGCATCGTGGACGGCCGAGGGACGGCGCGCCGAACACGAACTCAGAAACCCACTACATGGAGCAAGGCTCCAAGTGTGTTTGTCCTAACCAAGTGGGTTAGGACAGAGAACCGACTCTGCCTTGTCGAGTCGAGTTCGCGCCAGGGATTTACGCGGGCCAGACTCTCCCGAAAGTGCTTCGAACCTAGCGTACTGACAAAGGAGATCCCGGCGCTATGAACTTTCCACCTGTTCACATTGAACTCATCCAGGACCTCTGTTACACCGAGTCAGAAGCCAGGTTTCTTTACATTGTGGCAGTGTTTTCAGGCTACTTCACACTTAGGCAGTTTCGAGTTTTTACCGGCTGCAGCTACGGTAAGCGCCCGACTTCCTTTGCTCAAAAACTAATCACGCAAGGACACGCGACCGCTCGCGCTTGTGTGCGCAGGGGCTCCATCTTTCATCTCTTTTCGAGAACCGTGTACAGTCGGATGGATAAGGACAACCTCCGTAACCGCAAGCGCCACTCGTTCGACTTTATACGTACCAGGCTTTGCCTCCTCGACTTCGTTTTGGCCAACCAGCACCTGAGTTACTTCGAAACGGAACAAGACAAGGTCAGTTTCTTCTGCGACCAATTGGGAATTTCACAGGATTGCCTGCCGGCCAAGGTTTACGAGGGCGCTACACCCAACCAGCAGACGATTCGTTATTTCGTAGACAAATTCCCTCTCTTTGTTGCCTCTCCATTCCCAGGTACTCCTCCTGTGGTCACCTTCAGTTACGTGGACTCTGGCCTCGAAAGGCCGTCCAACTTTGCTTCGCACCTTTCCGTCTATCAACCACTGTTTCGCCAACTCAACTGTTTCCGTTTTCTGTATATCGCGGCGAAGGAATCCTATTTTCGCGGAGCCGAAGAGCGGTTCCGGTCTCTGGTCAGAAGGCCGCTTGAATCGGACACATCAAACGAAATCCTTCGGTATTTCCAGATTCGGAAGAAATGGGACAACCACGAATACATCATTCCGGTGACGGCTGATCTCGAATTCCTAAGGGATGCCCGGGAACGTTTTCAGGAGGAGAAAATCGAGAACCTCTATAAATCCTGGCGCGCCGGTCAACTTGGTGAACGTGAATTGCGTGCCCAAGTCTCGCAACAAAGGCTGGAGCGCGCCATCTTTTTTGACACTTATCTGGTCAATGCGCAGCAGTCTCCGATTGCCGGGAATGCTTGCCAAGGTGACGGGTGCATGAATGACACAGATCACCGTATCCATCACGGTTCGCGTCACCCTTCATGTGACGCGAAGGTCTTGGGAGCATAGAGGTTGCGTATGTCGCGACGATCAAATTGGACGCGGGCAAAACGCCGGAATGGGCTGGAGCGACCCCACTTTTGGTCACGGTTCCGTGGCCAAGGTGACCCTGGGGTCGCTCCAGCCCATCACGGAGGAGCAAGATCGTGTTTTGCCCTCGCGCTGGTGTCGGCGTAGCAGTTTGTAATGCAGTCTGTAATGGATCCCAAATACCAAAGGAGGAGAAACACTTGGCACTCTTGAAAGCACCGTCGAAACAACCGAAGACTACAACCCTTCAGGTCCGCCTGGAGGAAGAAGTCAGGCACAACCTGGACAGGTATGCAGAGTTCCTCGATGCAAACCCATCCTACGTTGTCAGCGAAGCTCTGAAACTGCTCTATCGCAGGGACAGGGAGTTTCAGTCCTGGCTTACAGGCCAACACACCAATGATCACAAAGCAATCCTGAAAGGAGAGGTCGTCCAACTGGAGCTGAAGTGAAACCTCTATGCACCGCGACTTCCAATTCGGCATGCGTGAGAACCCAGCGTCAAAGCGACCGCATGGCTCACGACTGACAGCAAGTAGCCCTTCTAATGAAAACTACGCCTCAGAGGCGAAGCAAACCTCGCCAGAGCCAGGGACCAGCGACGACCAACCACTAGCTCGATCAATTGCTAGCCTTCATGCCGCGCCACCCCGCCCAGCCACACGGGATGAACGGCGAACCGTTGAGCGTTCTGCGCTCTCAATGCAACTCGGGCCTTCACCGAAGCTAAAATATGATTTTGAACCTCTGATCGGTAGTCCAGAGGCGGCCAAACTGCTGGGCAACATCCACGTCAAGACGCTGCAGCGGTATGCACGTCTGGGGAGGCTGCCCGGATATCAAATCGCAGGTCATTGGTATTTTCGGGCATCCGAGCTGGACGCGTGGCTCGAATCTCGTATAAATTCAAATGGCCAACCCGCTGACCGCGTGGATTTCACACAGGAGGAACCACAGTGAAATTCACAAGGCAACGGTATCAATACGGAAGTTTGACGAAAGAGAAGCGGAAGGCTGGCCCAGCCGTCTGGATTTTCAGATGGCGTGAGAATACACGAGATGGCAGGGTCAACCGAAAGGTGGTTGTGGGCACCGTGCAACAGTTCCCAACCAAAACCTCAGCATGCAAGGCCGCTGAACCGCTACACGCCAAGGCGATCGCGGATAACTCCGCAGTGCCGGTGACCGTCGAGCAGTTGGTCAAGCACTACAAAGATAACGAGCTGCCCAGCAAAGCCTACTCCTCGCAGCGAACTGTCGAAACCTGTCTGAGAGTCTGGGTCCTCCCTCCATGGGGCGAATACAGACTATCGGAGCTCCGAACGATTGAAGTTGAAAGTTGGCTGCGTAGCCTCTCCTTGGCGAACGCAACAAAGGCCAAGATCAGAAACGTCATGCACTGCATCTTTGCGCACGCTTGCCGTCTCGAATTGCTGCAAAAGAATCCCATTACCCTGGTACGGCAGAGTGCCAAGCGGATGAAGACGCCTGACATTTTGTATGCCGAAGAACTGAAGATGCTTCTGTTTGAGCTCCCGGATCCTGCCCGAGTGCTGGTCTTCTTGACCGCTGCGACTGGCTTACGGGTATCGGAGGCTGTGGGCCTGAAGTGGTCTGACGTTGACTTCGTCACCAAGACCATAAACTTGAACCGCGCTATCGTTCACCAGCACGTGGGCGAAATGAAGACGGAAACATCACAGAGGCCGGTTCCCATGGATGGCGCATTGGCTGCTTCGCTGGTCGAATGGAGCGGGCAGACGCCTTACCAACGGCCGGAAGACTGGGTATTTGCCAGCCCGAGGATGAACGGCAAGCAGCCCTACTGGCCGGAAACGATCATGAAGTGCTATGTGCGGCCTATCGCCAAACGCCTGGGCATTACGAAGAAGATAGGCTGGCACACCTTCCGCAGAACTTTCGCAACGCTGCTCACCGACAGCGATGAAAACGCCATGACCACGCAGGAACTCATGCGCCACGCGAATGCCGGAATCACGATGAACCTGTACGCACAGGCGCTGACGCCGGTGAAACGTGCAGCGCACTTAAAGGTGGTGGAGATGATCCGCCCGGCCGTGGGAACAACTTGGGTTCCTACTTGTTCCCGCGCCAAGTAAGCACAGTCTCTAAGTGCTTGATTTAATGGAGCGGCCTATCGGAATCGAACCGACACCTGAACCTTGGCAAGGTTCCGTACTACCACTATACTAAGGCCGCCTCGAACTCTTCTTTTATAGCACGCTTCCGCGAAAAACTTCAAACCTTCGGCGGATTTTGGGCGAAAAAGGGACGGTCAGGAAACCTGCGTCACGCGAGCCGATTTCACCACCGGCGATCGTCGCTGGCGTTCCGCGAAACGAGTGGCTTTTTCCTTGTTGGTGTAGACACGGCCGAAAGTTTCGCCGTCCGCATAGTTCACGGTAACGAGGAAGTGGTGATGACGGCGACGGCGATCCTTGCCGAACTGCGACTTCTCGTCGCGCACTGATTTTTTCGGACCTTTGCTAGCTGTTTTTGCCACGGTGAATGCCTCTGCGGTAGAAAAATGAAATGTAACTATGACAAGGAAACCAAATACGCGCAAGTGTCTGGCAAGATAGTAACCCGTATCTCATCAGTTTTTATGTCCGTGCGAGCGCTGGCACTTGGGGCAAGTGCAGGTCAGCGCCCGGTGACCGATCGGAAAAAACCGCGACTGGCGCGCATCATGTATTGCAGGCCATGCAGCCCGCTGTTATCCGTGGAAGCTATTTCGCTTCCTCGCAGATCAAACATCAAATGGATGCCGGTAAGTTGCAGCGAAGGCGGAGTGTGCGTTGCCAGATGTCCCGAGCTGAACATGCCTAAGCTTGGCAGCGTCCCGCTTCCAGGAAGTCCGAGAACGAAATTTGCCGTCGTGACGTCGCTCTCAATTCCCACCACTTTCAAGCGTCCGCGCCAAAGCGACGCCAGGGGAAAGCGTACCTGGTCGACGAACGGCGTGTCGTTGCAGGAGAAAGCCGCTTCCATACGATCGATGGTCGTCAGATTGTTCGCCGCCACCGGTTTTGCGAATGGCTTCGCTGCAGTCGTTAATTGCGCAAACGAAAAACTGCGAGGCAAGACTCGCGTGTAGAGACTGTGCTGCGGCGAGGCAGAGTTGGCAGAACGAAATGCCGGCCAAATTGGACCTGGCGGTGTTACAGAAAATTGTTACCCACTGCTAAGCCCTTGCATCTAAAGGATTGAAAGACAAAGAAGAGCGAAAAACGCCCCGTCTCTGACGCTTTTTGGCACCAATTTTGGCTGCCACGAAACATTTAGCCAGTTTTTACGTCTTTACTCATGAGGGTCAGATAAGCTGTTGGCGGCGGATGAGGATGCGCCGATGTTGACGATACAAAAACTACCACCTGTTATTGAGGATCTCCGGCACCACACTCCGGAGCAATTGCTTGAATTGCGCCTGCTCTTGAACACCGGCGCGCTGGGCCGCGCCGATCGCCGGCGGCCCGGTTTCTATGAAATGGACGGAGTTTCCAACACTTATTACGTGTTCCGCTATCCCGCCGGTCACAAGGTATTGTTGGTGGCTGCATGGGATCGCGATTCGGACGCGGTCGCGGAAATGGCCGCGCTTTCCTGCCCAGCTGCGTAAAGAGTCGCAGCGAAAAATAGTTCCAGACCAGGAGAAAAGGAGTGCGGCAAGGTGTGCGCCGAGTTGTGCGCAGCCTCCCTCCCTGCCGTAGGACACTATCAGGGCTTCGATTCAGCCCCTGGCATAACGTTCTTTAGCGGTTGCGTAGCTTGTTCCTGCAGCTCTGGATGCGGCAGGGGTTTGCGCGGCAGCATCTGATCGCGCATCGCCGCGTTGTACACAAAGATGGCTTCGACCAGCGCGGCTTGCGCGAGATCTTCGGCCTGGAGACGCTCATAGGTGTCCATGTTGGAGTGGTGCGTGCGGGTTTCGTAATCGAGGGGATCCTGGATGAATTGGAATCCCGGGATGCCCACGGCGTCAAAACTCAAATGGTCGGTTCCACCGGTGTTGCGCATGGTCAGCGTGGTGACGCCAAGGTCTTTCAACGGCGCAATCCACTGCGCAAAAATTGGCGCGATCGCGGCGTTACCCTGCAAATACACGCCACGAATTTTTCCGCTTCCGTTGTCGACGTTGAAGTAGCCGGAAACTTTCTGTTGTCCAGGTTTCAGTTGTAGCGGGCCGGTTACTTTGCGCATAAACTCGCTGAGCTTGAGCTGGTCCGGCTCGGTGGAACGTGGGGCGGAGCCAAATTGCTGGGTGGCATAGCCGCGTGAACCAATGAGGCCTTGCTCTTCGCCGGTCCACAGCGCGACGCGAATGGTGCGGCGCGGCTTTACGTGGAGAGCATTGAGGATGCGCATCACTTCCATCGCCACCACGCTTCCCGCTCCGTTGTCCGTGGCGCCGCTCGCTGAGATCCAGCTATCGAGGTGGCCGCCGACCATCACGATTTCGTCTTTGAGCTTCGGATCGGTGCCGGGAATTTCGGCGACGGTGTCAAAGCCATGCTCGTGGTCATCATAGAATTTCGTTTCGATGTTGAGCTCGATGGTTACGGGCACGTTGGCTTTCAGCAGCCGGTAGACACGCCCATAGTTTTCAATCGCGGTCACCGCCAGCGGAACGGGATTCGCGTGGTCCTTTTGATAAACAAGCCGCCCGAACGCGGAGCCATTGTCGTCGAAGATTGTGCCGCCAGAGCCGCCGCCATTCTGGGCATCGCGGCTCGGCAGAATCACCGCAGCGACCTGCTCCGCGGCGAGAAACTGGCCCAGCTTTTCGCGGAATTCCGCGCGCCGCATGAACTGCTGCCGCTGGTCCTCGTTATTCGGCAGGCGAATCGGGTATTCCTGAAGCTTTGCAAGTTCTGCGTCATCGTAGCGCGTGAAAAGGGCCTTATCGACCGGCTTCACGTCGCGCATCGGGCCCAGAAAAAGGATCTTACCCGCGAGCGTGCCCTTGTATTTCTCGAAATCCTTTTCTTCCTGGATGTCCGCCCAAGCGGCTGAGCCACTCACAACACCTTTTGTGGAAGGCGACCAAGGCGCGGCTTGTGCGATGAAAATCGCTTTGTCCGGAGAAGTCATGCGCAACCAGGTATTCAGCTGTTCCCAACCCATGCCAAACTCGCCCCAGTCTTCCAGATGAGCATTGCTGCAGCCCATGGCGGTGAACTGATCGCGGGTCCATTCATTGGCGCGCTTGAGGTTGGGTGAGCCCGTGAGGCGAGGCCCGATGCCGTCTGTCAGCGCGGAAGCATATTCCATGATGTGAGAATGAGCGGTGGCCTCCTCGCGAATGCTTACGTACATGGAATAGTCGAGGGTCTCCTCCGCGGGCTGTGGGAGTTCATAGGATGGCTGGGCGGGCTCGGAAGAGGGAGGCGTCCTCTTTTTTTGATCGGCGGCGAAAAGAGAGATGGCGGCACAGACTGCCGTAATCGAGAGTGCGAGCGAAACTCTAGTTGGACGCATCAAAGGTTCCTTTGTAGGGATTAACTGTTGGAGGATAACAAAAGAGGGAGAAATCGCAAACTGATTGGAGATGCTACGAAAAGATCGTCGAGTTATTTTTGGTCGAATTTCAAGGAAGCGGAATTGATGCAGTAGCGCAGACCTGTGGGGCGTGGGCCGTCGTCAAAGACGTGGCCTAGATGAGCATCGCAGCGGCTGCAACGCACTTCGGTGCGCGTCATGCCGTGCGAGTGATCGGCCTCTGTCTCGATGGATGCATCGTTTGAAGGCGCCGTAAAACTGGGCCAGCCGCAGCCAGAGTGGAATTTGTCGTCGGAGAGGAACAGGGGCTGGCCGCAACAGACGCACTTATACATGCCGGGAGCTTCGGTGGATTCGTACTCGCCGGTGAACGGCGGCTCAGTGCCTTTCTGTCGGGTAACGTGGTATTGATTGGGGGTGAGTTGCTTTTTCCATTCGGCGTCGGATTTTTGCACCTTGTCTGCCATGTAGGTCTCTCCCTGGACTGAGTGTTTGATGCGCGTCGGTCAGTATCAGATTCAGCGCAAGGTCTTGACGTTTGGCGTGGTAGCACGAAAGATGGATAGTGGCCTATATTCCGTAGGTCCACCAGCATGGCCGAACCGATCAAACAAAAGTATCCCGATAAACGTCGGAGCCGTCGCGCGAAGATCGCGAAGCCACTGCGCGTGCGGCCGTCGGAACCGAGGGATGAACATTTTGAGGACCAGCCGATCAGTGTAAATGCTTCAAAAGATGGGATTTACTTCCACACGCGGCGTACCAACTATTACAAAGGAATGCGCGTTTTTGTGACCTTTCCGTTCAGTTCGGCGCACGACCCGATGAACTGCGAATACGTGGGCGAGGTTGTCCGGGTCGAGACTCTACCCAACGGCCGGTTCGGCGTGGCGCTGCATCTCTCCATGACCTTGAACTATGGTTCGGGTGCGGCGCCGGGTTCCATCACGCGCACATAACATCGAAAATCCAAATGCTGCTGAATTGAAGTTTGGATTGGCGCGGTTCGGCTGCAATTCTGTATGTTGGGATGCGAAATGACTTTCCGGGCGCATCGACACCACCACCATCACGGCTTGCTGCCGCGCCCGAACCGGTCTGAATAGAGCTTAGGAAAGCAAAGCACTCAACAGCCCGCTGGCGCGCACCGCTCCAGCGGGATTTTTGTTTTTAGGGGGTTGTGGTGAAACTGGCGTTTAAAAAAATGGATGGACTGATTCCGGCGGTGATTCAGGATTACGAAACGAAAGATGTTTTGATGCTCGGTTTCGTGGACGAAAATGCGCTGGGCTGCACGCAGCGGTCGGGTGAAGTGCATTTCTTCAGCCGTTCGCGGAAGCGGCTCTGGAAAAAGGGCGAGACCAGCGGGCACGTGTTGCGTGTCAAAGAGATTTTGGTGGATTGCGATGCTGACGCATTGTTAATCCGCGTGGAAGCGGTGGGCCCGGGCGTTTGCCATGAGGGTTACCGAACATGCTTCTTCCGCAAAATGGAGAGCGACGGAACGTTGCGAGTGATCGCCGCGAAGACTTTTTCTGAAGCAGAAGTCTACGGCACAAAGGAGCCAGGATGAGCCTTTTGCGGCTGGGAATTCCGAAGGGTAGCCTGCAGGACGCGACGGTGGATTTGTTGGCGCGCGCAGGATGGAAAGTGACACTTAGTTCGCGGAGTTATGTTCCTGCGATCGACGATCCAGAGATGGATTGCCTGCTGGTGCGCGCGCAGGAAATGGCGCGATACGTGGAGTCCGGCGCATTGGACGCGGGGATCACCGGGCACGATTGGGTGGAGGAAACGAGAGCGGATGTGCTCGAGCTGGCCGAACTGATTTATGCCAAGCAGCGGTTGGCGCGCGTAAAGTGGGTTTTGGCGGTGCCGGAGGATTCGGCAATCCACGAGCCGCGCGATCTGGAAGGCAAAGTGATTGCCACGGAAGTCGTGGGCATCACGGAAAAGTATCTTGCGCGACACGGAGTGAAAGCGAGAGTGGAATTCTCATGGGGAGCAACGGAAGTGAAAGCGCCGGAACTTGCCGACGCCATTGTGGAAGTGACCGAGACGGGTTCATCATTGCGGGCAAATCACTTGCGAATCCTGGATACGGTGCTGGAATCCTCGACGGTATTCATTATGAATCGCAAATCGGCAGATGATCCGGCAAAGCGCGAAAAGGCGGAGAACCTGGTGCTGATGCTGCAGGGGGCGATTGCGGCCGCGACCAAAGTGGGTTTGATGCTGAACGTGAGACGCGAGAATCTTGCGGGTGTGTTGCAGGTTCTGCCGGCACTGAAGAACCCCACGATTTCTGAGCTGAGCGATGCGGATTGGGTGGCGGTAAATACCATCGTGGATGAAGCGGTGGTCCGGCAAATCCTGCCGAGGCTGAAGGCGGCGAAAGCGCAAGGGATTGTCGAGTATCCCTTGAACAAGATCGTGCTGTGATGCGCATCCTGAAACTCACGCAGCGGACAGAAGCGGACTTGATGAAGATTCGCGAAGGGCAGGATCGCACCGCGCTGCAAACCGGGGAGCGCATCGTGGCCGACGTGCGCAAGGGCGGTGACGCAGCCTTGGATGAATGGACAAAAAAGCTGGACGGCAGGGACTTGGCACGAGACGGCGTGTGGATTTCGCGGAAAGAGTATGTAGCGGCACGCAAACGTGTCAGCCGCGAGTTCCTGCATGCGGCGGCACATGCCGCGGAGAATGTGCGGCGCGTGGCGGAGCAGCAAAAACCCAGGGAATGGAATCTGCAGGTTGAGCCGGGGGTGAAAGTCGGCCAACTTGTGCGGCCTATTGAGACCATCGGATGCTATATTCCCGGCGGCCGGTTTGCCTTGGTGTCCACATTGTTGATGACAGTGGTTCCGGCGCAGGTGGCCGGCGTGCGGCGGATCATCGCTGTTTGTCCGCGGCCGAACGATGAGCTGCTGGCAGTGGCTGAGATGTTGGGCATAACAGAAATTGCGCGCGTTGGCGGTGCGCAGGCTATCGCTGCGCTCGCTTACGGCACGAAGCGGATTGCGCGCGTAGAGAAGATTTTTGGTCCGGGAAACCGCTACGTAACCGCGGCGAAACAAATCGTGAGCGCGGACTGCGCCATCGATCTGCCTGCAGGACCGACGGAGGCGGTGGTGCTCGCGAATCGCGGGAATCCCAGGTGGATCGCGGCCGATTTGCTGGCGCAAGCGGAACACGCGGCTGATACGGGGAGTTTTCTGGTTACGACGTCCGCGCGTTTCGCAAAGCGCGTGCAAGAAGAGGTTGGAGCACAATTGGCCGCGCTGCCTGAGGAAAATCCGGCGCATATTTCGATTCGCAAAAGCGGGGCGATTCTGCTGGCTCGAACGTGGAAAGAGGCTTGTGAATTCGTCAACCGGTTCGCGCCGGAGCATTTGAGTCTTCCGGAGGGAGGAGCTTCGGCTTTGCATGCAATTCATTCGGCAGGAACTGTTTATCTTGGGCCGCTGAGCGCGCAGGCTTTTGGGGATTATGCCAGCGGAAGCAATCACGTGTTGCCGACGGGAGGATGGGCTCGGCGACGCGGCGGATTGTCAACTGAGGATTTCGTAAAGCGCATCAGCGTGCAGAGGATCGACCGCAAAGGCTATCAACGTCTGACAAGCGACGTTGAGATATTGGCGCGCGCCGAGGGGTTGCAGGCGCACGCAAACGCGATTGAGGTGCGGCGATGAAAGTGCGGCTGCCGGTACGCAAAGCGATTCTGGGGCGGCGCACGTATGAAGTGCCCGCCGAAGGGCGTTTCGGAAAAATCCGGCTGGACTTCAACGAGAACACGTCGGGCTGCGGGAAGGCGGCTCGCCGTGCCGTGGCCGGGTTGAGCGCGAAAAAGTTGGCGATGTACCCGGAATATGAACGGCCGACAAGAACATTGGCACGATATTTTGGAGTGAGCGCCGAGGAAATCGCGCTGACGAACGGCGGTGATGATGCACTGCGAGTTTTTTTCGACACATTCGTCGAGCCCCGCAGTCACATCCTGATCTGCGAGCCAACGTTTCCCATGTATCGCTACTATGCGGAAATTGCCGGCGCCGAAGTGAAGGCGCTGCGATACTCGGCAACGATGGCGTTCCCGCTCGAAGAGGCGCTGACAACCCTGCGAGAGAAACCGCGAGTGCTGTTTCTCGCGAATCCGAATAACCCCACTGGGACGCTGGTCGCAAAGCGCGCAATCGCGAAACTTCTGCGAGCGGCGACGGAGACAGTTGTTGTTCTGGATGAAGCGTACTCGGAGTTTTCGGGAGAATCGGTGGTGCCGTGGATTCGCCGCTATCCACAACTGTTTGTGGCGAAGACATTTTCAAAGGCGGCGGGACTCGCCGGGCTGAGGCTCGGTGCGGTGCTAGCGCAACGCGATTCGCTGGCGCTGGTGAAGCGCGCGCTGCCGCCCTACCCGGTGAATGTGGCAGCTCTGGCCGCGGGAGCAGCCGCGGTTGAAGATAAGAAGACCCTCAACGGCTACGTGCGCGAGGTGAAGCGTTTGCGCGCGTGGTTCACCAACGAACTGAAAAAACGCGGCGCGCGGGTGTTTCCCAGTGCCGGGAATTTCGTGCTGGCGGATTTTGGCGATGCCGGGCCCGCACTTTTTCCCGAATTGCAGCGCCGCGGAATCCTGGTGCGTGAAAGAAGCAAAGATCTAGGGCCGGGCTTCGCGCGCATCAGCATCGGCATGGAATCGGAGCTGAAGAAGCTCCTGAAGTTTGTGCCGCGAACGGTCTAGAAAACATGGCGAGAATCGCAAAAATCTGGCGGAAAACGAAAGAAACTCAGATTGAACTGCGGTTGAATCTGGACGGGCGCGGAAAAGCCGAGATTTCCACGGGAATTCCATTTTTCGATCACATGCTGGACCTGGTAAGCCGGCACGGTGGGTTCGACCTTCGACTGATGGCCAAGGGCGATCTGGACGTGGATCAGCACCACACGGTGGAAGACGTGGGTATTGCGCTGGGCGAAGCGGTGAACGCGGCGCTGGGCCACAAAAAAGGCATTGTGCGTGCAGGTTACTTCCTGATGCCGATGGACGAAACGTTGGCAGCAGCGGCGGTCGATTTTGGCGGCCGCGCGTTCTGCGTGGTGAAAGCGCGTTTTTCTGCGAAGCGCGTAGGGAATTTCCAGACCGAGTTGGTGGAGGACTTTTTCCAAGGGTTTGCGCAGGCGGCGCGGGCGAACGTGCACTTGCGCGTGTTGTATGGCCGCTCTTCTCATCATCAGGTGGAGGCGGTGTTCAAGGCATTTGCGCGGGCGCTGCGTTTCGCGGTATCGAGGGATAGACGGTTGCGCGACGTGTTGCCGAGCACGAAGGAATTATTGTGAACGTGGTGGTCATCGACTACGGGGCGGGCAACGTGTCGTCCGTCGCAACCGCGCTTCGCCGGCTGGGTGTAGAGGCGACTACCACGAGCGATGCGGCCGAACTCGCGCACGCGGACCGGCTGATCTTGCCTGGCGTGGGACATTGTGCGGCGCTGGTCAATGCTTTGGATGCGCAAGGAATACGCAAGCCACTGCTGGATGCCATTTCGCATGGTGTTCCGTTTCTGGGTGTCTGTTTGGGATTGCAGGCTGCTGTATGAGACGAGCGACGAGGCGCCTGATCTTGCGGGGCTGGGACTATTCAAGGGAAAGGTCACGCATCTGCCTGCCAACATTAAACTTCCGCACATGGGCTGGAATCAATTGCGGCCGACTCGCGCGAGCGTGCTGCTGAAGAACATTTCGCCTGCATCGTATTTCTATTTTGCGCACACGTTTGCGGCACCTGTCGGTGGTCCCGAGAGCACCGCCGTGTGCAATCACGGGCGAGAGTTCGTGGCCGTGCTGGAGGACAAAAACATTTTCGGGGTGCAATTTCATCCGGAGAAGAGCGGCGCACCCGGCGCAAAACTGCTGCAGAACTTTCTGAGGCAGGCGGCATGAGCCTGGCGCGACGAATCGTTCCCTGCTTGGATACGGACGGAGCGCGGGTAGTAAAAGGCGTGAATTTCGAACATTTGCGCGACGCGGGCGATCCCGTGGAACTTGCGGCTAGGTATAACGCGGAGGGTGCCGACGAACTGGTGGTGCTCGACATTGCCGCTTCGCGCGACCATCAGCCTACTTTCCTCGAAACAATTCGGCGCGTGGCAGCGCAGTTGGCCATCCCGCTCACTGCCGGCGGAGGCATTCGCGCTGTAGCGGATGCGCGCGCGGTGGTGCGAGCGGGTGCAGACAAAATTACGGTGAACACTGCGGCGGTCGAGCGGCCTGAATTGCTGCGCGAGCTTTCGATGGAATTTGGCACTCAAGCGGTGGTGCTGGCGATTGATGCAATGCGCGAAGCTGCGCGTTGGGCGGTGCGTGTGCGCGGCGGGCGAATGGCGACCGGATTGGACGCGGAGGAATGGGCGCATCGCGGCGTGGAGATGGGCGCGGGAGAAATCCTGCTGACCTCGATGGATCGCGATGGAACGCAATCCGGCTTCGACACCGAACTGACAGCGGCGATTAGCAGCGGCGTGACCGTGCCGGTGATCGCTTCCGGCGGCGCAAAACTGCCGCGCCACTTTCTGGATGTGTTCACGCAAGGCCGCGCCGACGCTGCCTTGGCCGCTTCGATTTTTCACGACAACACGCAATCGATACGCGGGTTGAAAGCCTACTTACAGGAAAACGGCGTGGAAGTGAGGCTGCCGTGCTGATTCCGTGCATCGACCTGCAAGGCGGCCAGGCCGTGCAATTGGTGAACGGAAGGAAGCGCGAACTGGCGGTCGCGGATGTATTGGGGCTGCTGAATCGCTTCCAAGGCTACGAGTGGCTGCACGTGATTGATCTGGATGCAGCCATGGGCAAGGGGCAGAACAATATTTTGGTCCGGGAGCTGTGCTTACGTGGGACACGGGAATACAAGATGAAAGTGCGCGTTGGCGGCGGCATTGGCACGGTGAGGCGCGCGGAGATGCTCGTGAAACTTGGAGCGCATCAGGTGATTGTGGGAAGCGCGGCGTTCCGGAATAGCCGGCTCAATCTGCGTTTCCTGAAAAGGCTGGCAAACCGCGTCGGCAAAAAACATGTGCTGATCGCGCTGGACACCGCACGGGGACACATTGCCATTAAAGGATGGCGCAAATCGTTGAAGGTTGCTCCTGGTGAAGTGATGGATGAGCTCGCGCCCTACTGCGGCGGATTTCTTTGCACCGATATCGACCGCGAAGGAACGATGCGAGGAGCAAATCTGGAGTGGTTTCGTGCATTGCGCGCGGCCAGCCAGCTCCCCATTGTGGCAGCGGGAGGAATTTCCACGACGCGCGAAATTCGCGCGCTAGAAGAACTCAACATGGACGCGGCCGTGGGCATGGCGCTGTACAAGAATCGCGTGCGTTGAGGCCGCCGGCCAGCCACGGGCCGCGGGCACTTTTCACGCTGGCGCGGGTGCAGTACGATACAGAGCCATGCGGAAACCTCTGCAACTGGTTCTCCTTCATGCTTTCTAGAATTTCGTCTCTGCGAACCGAAGAAATGAGGCCATCATGCTGGTATCGTTTCGCGCTTGCGGCCCGAAAGACCACGGCAAACTGCTGAAGCTGGTGTGCGCGTACTACCGGTTCGACAAAATTCCCTTCGACCGGCGCTCACTGAGCAAAGGGCTGGATACACTGCTGCGCAATGTTTCGCAGGGACAAGCCTGGCTGATGGAGAACCACAAGAGGGCGGTGGGCTACGCGGTTCTCACCTACAATTTCGATCTGGAATATGGCGGAGTCGAGGGAATGTTGACGGACCTGTACGTGGATAAACACTACCGCAACAAGGGAATTGGTTCGCTGGCCCTTTTCGAGATTGAGGATTTCTGCCGAGAGCGAGGGATGCGGGCGATTGAACTGCAGGTGCAGCACCATAACCGGGCAGCCGAGACGTTTTACCGCAAAGCAGGCTTCCGGGTGCTGAAACGAAAGGTTATGTTACTGGCGGTGAGGCCGGAAGAAGTGACACAACCGCTGCGCGCTATCGCAAGTAAGCGTCGGTAATGTACTGCTGAACCATGCGCTGAGTGTTGAAGAACGAGCCGTTGATGGCAATGGAGTGGTGCATGATCTCCAGATAGCGCTTGCGGTCGCCGTAGAACATCGGCAAGATCACAGTCTCCAATTTGGAATAGAGATTCTCGGCATCAACAGCATTGTCTGCGTCTAATTCGTGACTTGGCTCGCCGCGATGCGGTTCGCCAATGGACCAGCCGGTGATGCCTTCGATGTGACCTTCCACCCACCAGCCATCCAGAATGCTCAGGCTTGGCACACCGTTCAAGGCAGCCTTCATGCCGCTGGTGCCGGAAGCTTCCAGCGGATATTGCGGTGTGTTGAGCCACAAATCCACACCGGAAGTAAGCTTGCCACCAAGTTCCATGTTGTAGTCGTCGAGAAAAACGACGCTGACGGCCTTCTTGAGCGCTTTCTTGGCCTTGAAAATGTGCCTGATGATGTCCTTGCCGCCGGCGTCGCGTGGATGGGCCTTGCCGGCATAAACGATCTGGAATGTTGCAACGTTCTTGGCGATTTGCCGCAGGCGGTCGAGGTCGCTCAGGATCAGGTCGGCCCGTTTGTAGCCGGTGGCGCGACGCGCAAAGCCAATGGTGAAAGCTTCGGGATCGAGCTTCAGACCGGTCTTCTTGCGAACGGCTTCAAGAAGATCGTGCTTTGCGAGGAGGTGCGCGGTCCAGACTTCTTCGGGCGGCAAACCCAACGCTCCACGAAGGCTGTAATTATCTTCGCGCCACGATGGAATGTAACGATCGAAGAGCTCGCGGAAGGGCTGTGAAGTCCATGTTGCGGCATGAACGCCGTTGGTGATGGCTTCAATCTGAACATTGGGAAACATTTTTCGCGAGACTTCGCCGTGCAGCTTGGCCACGCCGTTCACGAAGTTGCTGAGGCTGAGTGCGAGGTAGGTCATGTTCACGGAAGCACCGCGGCGAGCGGCCTCTAGAAAATCCGGAAAGGTCTGCTCGGCCTGAAGCATACTTTTCACCAAGTCGGCAGAGGAGGCATCCTTTTCGTCGAAGAAGCGGACCTGGTCCGGGACGAGCCGGTTCAGGAACTCCACGGGGAACTTGTCGTGGCCGGCAGGAACGGGAGTGTGCGTGGTGAAGACACATTTACTGCGAACCCTTTCAATGTCTTCGCCCTTCACGGACGTGCGACCGGCGCGCTTGGTCTCTTCGTCCAGCAATTCCATGGTAAGGAGCGCGGCATGGCCTTCGTTCATGTGATAGCGCATGAGTTCCGTGTGGCCGAGCGCCCGAAGCATGCGCACTCCCCCGATGCCAAGGAGCATTTCCTGAGACAGGCGGTAGTAAGGATCGCCGCCATAAAGAGTGCCGGTCAGTTCGCGGTCACGCGCATCGTTCGTGGGCAAATCCGCATCGAGGAAGTAGATAGGAACCTCGTAACCCCGGACGCCCTTGGCGGTGTAACGCCAGGCGCGCAGTTCCACGCGGCGGTTTTCCAGCGTAACGGTTACGCGTGGCGACTCTTCCTCTAGAAATTTCTCGACATCCCATTCGACGGGCTCTTCGGTTTGCGTTCCGTCTTCCCCCAGCCGCTGGTGGAAATAGCCTTTACGGTACAGCAGGGAGACCGCGACCATGGGGAGCCGAATATCGGCCGCGGCGCGCACGGTATCCCCGGCCAGAACACCTAAGCCACCGCTATAGCTGGGCATGGCATTTTCCAGGGCGATTTCCATGGAAAAGTAAGCCACAAATCGCTTTGGTGGGTGGACAACTTTCGGCATCTTCCAGAATTCTCCGTCAGGCGCGGTCTTGGCGCCAACAATCGATTCGTGCTTCGACGTTTGAACTATCTATTGTCCGGGATGCGCGGCTTTCAGGCAAGCGAACCTGTTCGAAGAGTTTCCGTGAACGGATCAAAGTTCACGGGCGCGCAACCTCCGCTATAATTCGCTTACCTATGCCCTGCTCTCTTGACGGAATCCGGGTGGTGGAACTGACGGAAGCTCTCGCGGGACCATACTGCGCGATGCTGCTCGGTGATTTTGGCGCCGACGTGATTAAGGTGGAGCGGCCGGGGACGGGTGATCAAACACGCGGATGGGGACCACCGTTTGTTGGGAGTGAATCGGCGTACTACCTCGCGACGAACCGCAACAAGCGCTCGATTACTATCGACTATGACGAACCACTGGGGCGAGAGATCCTGCAGCGCCTGCTGGCCACCGCCGATATATTCCTGTGCAACCAACCGGTGATGAAGTCGCTCACGCGCCGCGGCATCGATCCTGTATCGCTGCGGGCCAAACATCCCCGGCTGATTTATTGCAGCATAACGGGCTATGGATTCACCGGCCCGAAGGCAGAGCAACCGGGATACGACATCCTTGCACAGGCAGAGGCAGGGATCATGAGCTTTACCGGCGAACCCGGCAGCGGGCCAATGCGCTTTCCCATTGCCATCGCGGACATGACCACAGGAATGTATGCCGCGATGGGAGTGCTGGCAGCACTGTTTGCACGCGAGCGAACTGGCCAAGGCGACTTTCTGGAACTGGCGCTGTTCGATTCGCAACTGACGTGGCTAGCTAATGTGGGGAGTAGTTATTTGAATGCCGGCGTTTCACCGGATAGATGGGGAAACGCTCACCCCAACATCGTGCCCTACCAACTGTTTCGCGGCAGCGACGGCCGGCACTTCGTGGTGGCGATAGGAACGGAGCCGCAATGGCAGCGCTTGCTACGTTTGCTGGGCGCGAGCGAAGGACTCGGGAAACACGCTCGCTTTGCGGATAACGCGGCGCGAATCCAACATCGCGAGGAATTGATTCCGAGATTGCAGCAACTGTTCGAAGGTCACACGTCATCCCATTGGCTTGGCAAGTTGAAAGACGAGGATATTCCCGCAGCAGCAATTCAAAGCGTGAGTGAAGCGTTGAACGACGCGCAAACGCTGGCGCGTGGGCTAGTCGTGGAAATCGAGCATCCCACGTTGAAGACTGCGCGGAGCATCGCGAACCCGGTACGATTCGACGGGCAACCGATTGTTTACCGCTTGCCACCGCCGCTTCTGGGCGAACACACGCGGGCGATTCTGAGTGAGCTGAAGTATACGGAGAGCGAAGTGGACTCGGCCCTGCGGGGCGCTTGCCGGTTCAAGAATGATTGATTTACCAGCTTTCTTTGTATTTAACTTCCTGATTGCTTGTACTAAATAATGCTGCACCCTCAAGCCCTCACAATTCCTGCCGCCTTGCGGCGGCTGGAACCATTTTTTGTGTGTCGGGAGGTGATCTCGTGCAAGTCTCAAGTCCCCAGCTCGAGCCGATCACGTATCGTAATTTCAATCTTTGCCCGCACTGCGTTTTCCATGGCGAGCAGAGCCTGCTTTGCCGCTTGTGCGAGGGCATACCCATGATTTCCCGTTCCGATGGAAAGACATCTCACTTGCTACTGGCTGATTATCCTGCGCGATACCCTGCCGAGAGAGCCCACCTGTTCGACGGTGGTGATCCTTCCTGACGCGGGACTGAACTATGCGGGGCTGTTTCGTTTGATCGAGACTGCTGCTGATCTTCTGGCCAAGCAACTGGCGAACTCCTATCGCCCGCCCACGTTATGCGAGCTTGTGAACGGCGGGCTGCGGACCATGGCGTACTAATAGTGGTCAGGCAAGGGCTGAGGATAAGACTCCAAACAGCTCAATCGATTTATTGCTATAGACATTGCCTGAGAAGCTGGGCGACTGCTCTTCCCTTTCGCTGATTCGAAACTATCATCAGTTCCATTCAGTATTTGCGTTGGACTCCGCTGCTGGGCGAGGCCTAGATTGAGTGACCCGGCGGAGCGCCACGAAGGTCGCTAAGCCGCTGACAACTCGGAGAACCAGGGGCGGAAAAGACCGAGCTGCAGGAAGAACGATGACAGCGACTGCGGTTCCATCACGAATAAATGTTCCGGCCTCATTTGTGAACTACCAGGTTGATGTCGCGTACGATGAGATGTTCGTGTCGCCTGGCATGCCCCGGGATCACTACCGCACGCTGCAGCAAACCCTGCTGAAACTCGCTCCAGAGGAACTGCGCCGCAGTCAACAGGCCGCCGACCTGGCGTTCTTGCACGAGGGCATCACCTTTACGGTGTACGGGAGCAAAGAGGGGACGGAGCGAATCTTTCCCAACGATCTGCTGCCCCGGATTATTACCTCCGCAGAATGGGCGAGAATCGAGAAAGGCCTGACCCAGAGGCTGACCGCGCTGAATCTGTTTCTGCGCGACATTTATCACGAAGGCCGAATCCTCTCCGACAAAGTCGTTCCCCGCGAGCTCATTTACAGTTGCAAACATTTCCGGCGGGAAATGCGCGGCATCAATGTGCCGCGCGATATTTATGTGAGCATTTGCGGCACCGATCTGGTGCGGCTGCCGGACGGCCAATTTGCCGTGCTGGAAGACAATCTTCGCGTGCCCAGCGGCGTGTCGTACATGCTGGCGAACCGCAAGGTGCTGAAGCGTGTGTTCCCAACGCTGTTTCGGGACTACGGCGTGTGGCCGGTGGATCATTACCCACGCGCGTTGCTGACCACACTGAAGAGCTTGGCACCCGATCACTGCGCCTATCAAAACGGTCCGACCACGGTGCTACTGACTCCGGGCGTTTCCAATTCCGCGTATTTCGAACACACATTTTTGGCGCAGCAAATGGGCATCGAGCTGGTGGAAGGCCGCGACCTGCTGGTGCATAACAATATCGTGTACATGCGGACGACCGCCGGGCTGCGGCGGGTGGACGTAATTTATCGCCGGGTGGACGACGATTTCCTGGATCCACTGTGCTTCCGTCCGGATTCGATTCTGGGCGTGCCGGGACTTTTCAATGCTTACCGCGCGGGCAATGTGACGCTGGCCAATGCGATCGGAACAGGTGTTGCGGACGATAAAGCCGTGTACGCCTACGTTCCAGAAATCATCAAGTATTACCTGAGCGAAGACGCCATCCTGCCAAACGTGCCGACCTACCTGATGGCGAATGAGTCGCACCGCAAGCAAGTGCTTGGCAACCTGGACCAAATGGTTGTGAAAGCGGTGGGAGAATCGGGCGGCTACGGAATGTTGATTGGGCCGCACAGCACGGCGCAACAGCGCGTGGAGTTCAAAGCGAGAATTATGGCTGACCCGCGCAACTACATTGCCCAGCCAACGCTGGCACTTTCCTGTGCACCATGCCTGATCGATGGCAGCGTGGAATCTCGCCACATTGATCTGCGGCCGTACATTCTGATGGGCGAGAAGACTACGCTGGTGCCGGGAGGCTTGACGCGGGTGGCTTTGCGGAAAGGCTCGCTGGTGGTGAATTCCTCGCAGGGCGGCGGAAGCAAGGATACCTGGGTACTGCGCGAGCCGGAATCCGGGGCGCAGTTGCTGGAGGAAGTGCGCAAGGAGTTGGGGAGCGTGGCTCCAGAGCTCGTGCGTGAACTGCCCCGAGAGAACAGGACGGCGTAAATGATGAGGCCGCCGCGCAATTTCTACGTTCCGGCGTCCCAGAGGGAGGCTGGCATGCTCTCTCGGGTGGCCGATAGCTTGTATTGGATGGGGCGTTACCTGGAGCGCGCGGAGCACACGGCGCGGCTGGTAAACGTGGAGCTGAATCTTTGGCTGGACCAGTCGCCGGAACTGGGAGCGGGGCGGTGGCGATTTTTGCTGGAGGCGCTGCGCGCGCCGGAGGTGGCAGGACCGGTAGATCCGACGCAGCTTGTGAACACGCTGGTGTTCAGCCGGCGGAACGCGTCCTCAATTGTCTCCTGCGTCGCGGGAGCGCGGGAAAATTTGCGGCATGTGAGGGAGCAGTGCAGTTCGCGGATGTGGGAGCAGCTGAACCGTCTGTATCTGGGTGTGGTTGATCGGCATCCGGAAGAGGAATGGTTCCTGAAGTCGCACGACTTCTTCCTTTTTGTGCTGGAGGGGGCTTATCTGTTCCACGGCATTACGGACGCCACCATGAGCCACGGCGAGGGCTGGCAATTCATTCAATTGGGCCGCTACGTGGAGCGAGCGGACACACTGACGACATTATTGGAAACACATTTCAAGCGCATGACACGAACGTTTGATGGGGCAGTGGAGGGCGCGGATTACCTGGAATGGGTAGGCTTGCTGAGGGGATGCGCCGCGCTGGAAGCTTATTGTAAGAGGTATACGGCGGAGATCCGTCCCATGCGCGTGGCGGAATGCCTGCTGCTGAATCCCGATTTTCCGCACTCCATACGTTTTGCCGTTGACCGCATCAACGCCGCGCTGAACCTGATTGGCGACCTTACCGAACGCCGCGCAAAACTCCCGACGCGCATTGCCGGACGCTTGCGGGCCCAACTGAGTTTCAGTCAGATCGAAGAGATCATGGCGGAAAGCGTTCCCGCGTACCTGCAGAGTATTCGCAACGAATGCGCCGAGATTCATGCCGCGATTCACGGAATCTATTTCGATTATTCGATCGATGCGGAATTGGCCTCGTGACAAAGACATTGAGGTGAAATGATCTACCTGATCCGGCATGTTACGACCTTCCGCTACGAGCCCGCCGTGGGCGAGAGCGTAATGGAAGTGCGGCTGCAGCCGCGCAGCGATACGCAACAACGGTGCCTCACGTCGTCCTTGGATGTGCATCCGACCGCAAGCATCACTGTTCATCGCGACTTTTACGGCAACGCGGTGCACCATTTCGATATTCCGGGCAGACACACGTCCATTGAATTGCTGGCCGAAGCGACGGTGGAAATGCTTCCGCGCCGCGATTTTGAAAGCGTTCGGCAGAGCTCCTGGGAGGAACTGGACGAACTAGTTTCGCAAGGCGATTACTGGGAAATGCTGCTGCCCAGCCACTATGCCCGGCCAACCGGACTACTTGAGAAGATGCGGAGTGAATTGGTATTGCAAAGGCGCGGAGAACCGCTGGCACTGCTAAAACTGCTGAACACGGCTCTGTATGACGCTTTCGATTACGCGCCGAACAGTACGCGCGTGGATTCTCCCATCGACGACGCGCTGCGCACACGAAAGGGTGTATGCCAGGATTTCGCGCACATCATGATCGCGCTGGTGCGCCAGCTACATATTCCCTGCCGTTATGTGAGCGGGTACCTCTACCACGAGGATAAGTGCCAGGATCGCTCGCCAGCAGGCGCGACGCACGCATGGGTGGAAGCGTATCTTGGCGAGGCGGGCTGGGTGGAATTTGATCCGACCAACAATCTGCTGGGATGCGATCGCCACATTCGCGTCGCGGTCGGGCGCGACTATGCGGATGTCCCCCCGACGCGCGGAGTGCACCGCGGCGAAGCCGAGAGCGAATTGAAAGTGAGCGTTACGGTTTCCAGCGTCGATGCG
Organism: Candidatus Acidiferrales bacterium; assembly: GCA_963792145.1. GTDB lineage: Bacteria > Acidobacteriota > Terriglobia > Acidiferrales > UBA7541 > Acidiferrum. The sequence continues at coordinate 56,735 of CAWBVH010000023.1, read as the reverse complement.
CCGAAGCCGGAAGACATGGCGCCGGCGATAATCTTGCGCTCGAAACGGCCTTCGCTTCTGCCGAGCGTGGAAGGCGACTCTACGCAGACCCAGCAACAGCAGCAGTAGTAGTTTGTGCGCTGGTTCATCGCGGCGCGATCGGGCAGGTCTGATCAAAGTATCGTTCCGATCGCCACAATCTTGTCATACGACGCTTTCGCTAGTTCGCGGGCCAGTCGCCTGCCTTCGCCGGGTCTCGCACAGACCCAAAGCAGCGCATTTCAATGCTTGGTACAATTGTTGCTGCGGCGCTCCGGCCAACTTTCCGTTCTCTCCGCCCTCTTGCCACTTCGGCCCGAGCACTTTCCGGTGGACCAATGATCATTGCGGGCGATATCGGCGGCACAAAATGCCACCTGGCTGCATTCGAAGAACATGGCGCTGACCTCCAGTTGGTTGCGCGGCAACGCTATCCGACCGCGGACTATCGGAGTTTCGAAGAGGTGCTGAAGCATTTCCGCGAGGATTTGCGAGGGCAGGCTTCCTCCGGCGATCGCATTCGGGCGGCGGGATTTGGCGTTCCGGGCACAGTCGTAGAGGGGCGCCTGTATGCATTCAATCTGCCTTGGGTGGTGGAGTCTCCTTCTCTTGCGACGGCGCTGGATCTTCCGAAGAAGGACGTGGTACTGCTGAATGATCTTGTTGCGACCGCGTTCGGGTTGGACAGACTCTCGCCGGGCGACTTCCTGGCGCTGAATCAAGGCATCCCCGACCCGCGAGGCAACAAAGCAGTAATAGCCGCGGGAACGGGGCTTGGCGAGGCGGTGCTTTACTGGGACGGGCAGCGCTATCGCGCCGCTCCTTCTGAAGGCGGAGCTGCGGACTTTGCTCCGCGTGATGAGCGCGAGGCTCGCCTGCTGCTGTTCCTGAAGCAGAGTCTTCAGCGCGTTTCCTGCGAAGACATTTTTTCCGGGAAGGGCTTCCGGAGATTGCATGAATTCCTCGATCCGACGGTGACCCATTCCACTTTTGGCGAACCTCCCACGGTTTCCGCAAGCGAAATTACCCACAACGCATTCGATGGAAGTTGCCGTATCTGTGCCGAGGTACTCGATTGGTGGATCGACGCGTTCGGCGCGGAGGCCGGGAATCTCGCCTTACGAGTTCTGGCGTACGGCGGAGTGTTTCTGGCCGGTGGCATTGCGGTGAAGATCCTCCCAAAATTGAAGGAGAGCAGTTTCTGCCTCTCGTTCGCCAACAAGGGACCGATGACCGAGATACTTTCGCGGATCCCTATTTCCGTAATTCTGAATGAAGATGCGCCGGTGCTTGGCGCGGCTCATCGCGCGTTGGCAGTTGCTAGCGCCGCGAGCATGGATCCGCTGTAGGTTCGAGAGCCTCTGGGGATATTCGCTGCTCCATGTCCTGCGCGAGAGCAACCGGATTGATGTTCGAGCCATCTGGATTGACCGCCGTGCCTCCCACGTAAAGCTCGCTGATGCCAGGCATGCTCCCCACCTGTCAAAAGCGACAGTTGTGCGGCGGGAAGAAGTTTTCATAATGCCTTGGCAGCGAATGATGGGTTCACCGGAGATGCGTTTCGACCTGAGGCCAGAGTCTTTGCCCGACTAGTGTCCTGTCCTTAATAAATATTGACAATACGGGCGGAACGGTGCTGTAATGAGGCATGTTCGCGCCGGCGACCGCTCTTTCCCTTGACCAAGCGCAAAGGCAACTATTGGAATCACTGCTCCGAGCTGGGAGCACCCCGCAAAGGGTGGCCCGGAAATGCGAAGTAGTTCTGCTTGCTTCCGAGGGGCTTTCCAACAACGCCATCGCACAGCAGATGGGATTGTCCCGTCCCACGGTGATTGCGACGCGAGCAGCCTTTGCACGCGGTGGGGTGGAGGCCATTCGTCAGAAGCAAAAACGAAAGCGTTCGCGGCGGGTACTAACGCCCGCCTTGGAACAGCAGATTCTGGAAACGACCTTGAAGACGAGGCCTCCCGATGCGACGCATTGGAGCGTGCGGACCCTGGCCCGGCATGTGGGTGTGTCTCGCACGTTGGTGCACGGGGTATGGCAGCGTCACGAAGTGCAACCCCACCGGGTAGAGAAGTTCAAGTTGTCCAACGATCCACAGTTCGAAGAGAAGGTGCGGGACGTGGTGGGCCTGTATCTGAACCCGCCGGACCGAGCTTTGGTGTTATGCGTGGATGAGAAGAGCCAAATTCAGGCCCTGGACCGGACGGCCCCGATCTTGCCGTTGCGGCCCGGTTTGCCGGAGCGGCAAACCCACGATTACAAGCGTCACGGAACAACCACCTTATTCGCGGCTTTCAACATCCTGAACGGGAAGGTGATTGGCAGTTGCCAGCCGCGCCATCGTTCCAAGGAGTTCGTCAAATTTCTCCACCAGTTGGAGAAAGAGGTGCCAGCGGACCAGGAGGTGCATCTGGTCATGGACAACTATTCCACCCATAAGAGCGAGGTCGTTCAGCGATGGCTCAAGCCGAAAAAGCGGCGGCGCTTCCACTTTCACTTCACACCCACCAGTAGTTCCTGGCTCAATCAGGTGGAACGCTTTTTCGCTCTCATCACCGACAGAATGATCCGCCGCGGTACTTTCCTTTGTGTGGGCGAACTGGAGCGAGCGATTTACCAGTGGATGTCGAACTGGAATAATGAACCTCAACCCTTCGTCTGGAAAGCCACGGCCGACGTCATCCTCGACAAGGTGCGCCGCTGCAAGGAAGCCATTGCAAAGAATTAGGCCGGACAGGAGACTAGCATGCCACCGTGGCACCGTTCCGATTTCGCGACTCACGGATTAAGGAGTGAACATGCGTCTACGGAACTTCTCGTTTCAAAGACTCACAAAGTTGTTATTGCTATCGCGGTTGTGCTTGGGTTGCTCACGATTGGCTCGCTTCCCTTCTTCTCTCGTGACCGCGTAAAGAATGAAACCATTGAAGCCAGCGCCAAGGGCACTGGAACTCAGCTCGGCGCTGTCGTTGGCGTCAGTATGGAAATCTACGACGGACGTGGGCTGTGAAACGCCCACGTGTGTTGCTGGCAGATGACCATCAGATGGTGGCGGATGCACTGAAGAGCGTTCTGCAGCCTCCGCCCAGGGGAATCTTCAAGCGGCCATCGCAAATTCCTTTTGCAACCTTTTTACTTTTTTGGTGAGCCGCTGTGTTGGTTCCCTGACCATGCGCATTCTGCCGTAGGCCCAGTTTTCCATCAATGCACTGGAGCCAAACTGTTGGTGAACAGCGGGCGGACAAAGAATTTTTCCAAGGCTTCTCACGCGCCATCCATCACGTCCCGAATCGCTCTTTGCTGGCGTAGCGGTCCACAATTTCGTCCCACGAGTCTACTACGCTGTATTGACTCCCAATGGACTCTATTCGATATTCAGTGCTCACCTGGTGATTGCGCTTTCTGAATGGCTTCGGAACGGAACAGTTGTCCGGTTAAGACTCGTACAATCGGGTGCGCCTCTTATGGGTGGTTACGGGATTTGCCCTTTTTTGCGGAACTCAGATTTCGAGGAAAGGAAGTCAAGGTTCAGCGCGAACGAAGTTACGTCGAACACTAAGTTGCCGGACGTGAAAAAGGGCGGCCAAAATCTTCCAAGGCATAACCCAGACAAAGCCCAAGGTGAAATTTGGGGACCCGTCCAGTTTGAGCCAGGTGTTCTTGGCGATGTGCCGACTTATGCTCGATTGAATCAATATGCGCGTGCCCAACGTGCAGTTGAGCTAGCGTACATGGCCCACGCTGTGCTTCCGAAAGGAATCGCGAATGCCATCACTGTTTCTTTAATTTCAGATGTACCGGCCTTGCAGACAGCAGTGGCAATCCAAGCATCCAGGAAAAAGGAGGGCCAGGACTACCGCACATCCGGTGGCGCTATCGCGTAACTCTCAAGAATCTGGTTCCCGGGGAAACGGCGGTCTTGCTGAGTCCCGGGGCGCGGACCGATTCCGCATTGGCGGGACGACCCATTGAGACCACCCGACCGGGCAGTAGGAAAGTACCGCTCGAGCAACAACTGCGTACCTAGCCCGTGATGACGATAATTCTGTTGCATTGCCGTTCACATGCGAATAGTATTGCAGCCTCTAGCCCTTGCAGGAGGTAAGACCTGCATGGGCGGTCCCGCCCAATTCCATTGTTAGTTGAGCGTGTCTCAGGACGCAGGGCATAGGTTTCAGGAGGACGAAACATGTTACGGAGTCTCTCTCTGGCGATGTTATTGACGATAGGGCTCTTCGCGGCTATTCCGGCGGCGGCCGATAGCGTCATTGTCAATACAGGTAGCCCTGACGGGTTGATCGCGATGGCCTCGCGTCCCGGAAGCCCCGGCAAAATCGAAATCGAGGCGGCCGACGACTTCATCGTGAGCGGCGCAACGAATGTAACTGGCGGCTCATTTGTCGGCCTGCTGCCTACAGGCGCTTCGCTCTCAAGCATCAGCGAAGTTGTTGTGGAGATTTATCGGGTCTTTCCCAAAGACTCCACAAACCCGCCTTCGGGGAATGTGCTCACCCGAGTCAACTCACCCTCCGACGTGGCGTTCGAGTCCCGCGACTCCTCCACGGGCGGCTTGAAGTTTACGCCGGCGCTCCTCCAGAACAGTTTCACTACCGCCAATTCGGTGCTAAACGGTATCAACAAGTTCCCGAACCAGTTCACCGGCGGCGACGGTCCCGTGACCGGGGAAGAGGTTTCGTTTAACGTTGCCTTCACAACCCCGTTCGATCTCCCCGCCGATCACTATTTCTTTGTTCCGCAAGTATTGCTGACGAATGGGAACTTCTTCTGGCTTTCCGCGCCCAAGCCGATCGTTCCGCCCGGCACACCGTTCCCCCCGGCTTCACCGACTTGCAGACTTGGATGCGGAATGGCGACTTAGAGCCAGACTGGTCACGAGTGGGCACCGACATCACGCATCAGGGCCCCTTTAACGCAACTTTTACACTTAGTGGTTCGCCGTCCGTTCCGGAACCCTCCACTCTGCTGTTGCTGGGCAGTGGACTGCTGGCGTTGGTGGGTTTGACGCTGAAGAAGGCTATCGCATAAGCCGAAACGCATTGATTTGTTTAACACCCCCCGTCAGGAATGCCCGGCGCAGCGCTGCGCCTGTATTCGGACACGAATATGGAGCCATTAAGGATCTAGGTCTCGGCTACCGACTGCGGGAAGGGTCTGAGTGATGACTAAGACTCGGCGGTCGAACTCGGCTGCCGGTTACGAACTCTCTATTCCACCGCGCACACTGCTTTCTGGCTGTTGCGCAATGGCTCGTGGACCTCTCCGCTGATCCAATCGATGAAGCAGTACCGCCAACTTTCTTGCTGCAGCAACCAGCGCTCGTTTCTTGGCGCTTTTCCCTCATCGCTCCGCGAGCTTCAGTCCCCAGCGCCGCAGATCGCTGTCTTCCCCAAAAGGCCCAAAATGTAGTGCCCTGCACTAGCAACGTTCGCACATAGCGATCCCCTTCCTTGCTGATGTGCATCTGTGGTTCGCTTTGCCCAGAGTTCCTCCGCGCCAGGCCGCAGCCCGAGAATACATCCGACGTCACGGCTCTTCTGGAATCGATGCGGATCTTCGATAGTCAGGATATAAGTCAAGGATCAGCTCTCCTACTGCCTTCGCCCGTTGGAGAAGTGCGACTTTCGGGTAGTCCTTCTTGGCCATCTGTTCGATCCGTCGATCGTATTCCTTTACACGCTTGTTGAGCGATTCGACTTCTCGCAACAGCGGCTCCAGGGCCTCCCGCAACTCCGCGATTAACCCGGCTGCCATTTCCGACTGACTTGCTGCGTGCCACACTTGCGCAACCGTTCGCCATACGACTTCACCAATCCTCGCGCGGCATTCACGCGCGTAGGTTCGAGCACTCACCAGTGCGGCAACGCGCACGAATCACCGTCAAGTGAAGCTGCGCCTTGGCACTGCGATGCTGCACCGGGCTCAGTAGCTGGGGATCGATGCGTGCCAGCCGTGCCAACGTCGGGCATCGAGCCGATCATCTTTTCGGCGACTCTCGCCGATGAAGCGCGCGTTCCGGGCATAACCGACGATGACCTCGTGCCCAGCGCGGTTAACAGCCGGCTGACCCAAGGAAAAGGCGTTCCGATCTCGAGAGCCATGCGACTTCGCGGCATTTTTTTCAAGTGCCCGCTTCATTGCTTCCGGGTTTGTTGGCAGCTTCTGCTCCAGGATGGTCTCACGCGCTTCATCCAGGACGCTGTAGTATGAGAAACGATCTCCGAGATCCAATCCAATCGTGAGCTGCCGCCGGTTGAATGTCTTGCTTCTACCTGCCCGCATAGTGCATATCTATAGGATCTGCTGAACGGAGATAATCATGCCATATACAAATGGCGAAACTCCTGAGGTTGGCGATTATGTCAAAAACCAGTGGGAGCAACCGGGAACTGTTACCGCTGTTCACGCCGCAAAGGGTGATCATGAGCAGGTAAGCATCAGGTGGGATGATGGCGGAGTTGACCTTCCTTCGGCTTCTGCTTCTGAATTTACGCTACTCAGTCGGAGTGGTGGGGTGACCAAAGGAATCGACACGACGGCCATATCCAGCCGGGAAAGCCAATCTGAGGAAGGGACCCTGCAGGACGACGAGTCTATAGGCCGTGCTAACCGTGCAATCCAGTATGGTGTAGTGCCGCAGATGACTTCAAAGACCATGCCCGGCCTGCAACTGCTCACGGAAATCATGAATGGTACGCAACCTGCGCCTCCCATTCAGCAGGCGCTCGACTTCCGCCTCGTGCAAGTCGAGCAAGGGTATGCGGCATTTGCCGGTACTCCGAAATTCGAGTACTACAATCCGCTCGGATGTGTTCATGGCGGATACACCGCCGCACTTCTCGATTCGTGCATGGCGTGTGCTGTGCACTCCACCCTTGAGGCCGGATATAGCTATGCGACATTAGAAATTAAGATCAACTATGTGCGAGCAATTACTTCTCACACAGGTGAGGTACGGGCGGAAGGAAGAGTCATCAATTCAGGAAAGCGAATCGCTACCGCCGAAGGACGGCTCTTTGATTCAGCGGGGACCCTATACGCGCACGGAACAACGACGTGCCTCGTCTTGACCTTGTAGCGCCCGATAAAAGCTCCCATTGTGGGGCATCCAAAACATGAAAATTAGAACCAACAGAATCTGACACTTGCGACCCATGAAGAGTGGGGTTTCTGGGCAGCCGTCGCCACGGACCATTCTCGCGTCCCCATCGCCTCGGCTTCATTAACGGTGTTGATTGATTGAGAATATGCCTATCGGAGAGAATCTTCATTGGAACAGCATCCCTACCCCACAAGGAACGTGTGGATGGCTTTCTTTTTGCGGCCAACCAAAGAGATACTATTTCTATTTAATACCGGGTAAGTGCCGGTATTCGTTGTAATTGTGTTATCGCCCTCGCCGCGGGTGAGTGTCTGCCTTTACGTGATTACGGTTGATCGAAAAAGATAACCGCGGATCGGCTGGCTGCGTTTTCAGACGGGGTCTTCGCGGTGATCGTGACCATCATGGTACTGGACTTCCGGGCGCCGGATCAGCCGGTGTTCTCGGCTCTCTGGCCTCTGTGGCCTACGGTCATCAGCTATGTGGTGCGCTATCTGTTCGTCGCCATTATTTGGATAAACCACCACTACCTTTGGCGGTTCGTAGGTCCTCCGACGCTGGGATTGATATGGATCAACTTCGTCCATCTCTTCATGGTGTCGCTCCTGCCCTTGGCGACCGCATGGATTGCGCGTACCCGGCTCGCGTCGTCCCCTGTAGTGTTTTACGCAGGGCTGTTCGTGTGCATCGATATTGCCTACAACGTCTTCGAATACCGAGTATTGGCCCCATGCGGACGCGATGCGGGTGTCCGCGCGCATACGGCGTATGGCGAGGCGCCGATCATTGATTGTCCTTGCGAGTTTCACGACCGCTATGCTGCTTGCGATCGTTGCGCCACGCCTCGGCTTCGGCCTGATATGCGGTGCCCTGATCCTCCGCTTGCGCCCGCCCAGAGGTCCCTGGCAGTCGGCCGTGACGGTCATTCAGGGACTGCACGCAAGCTACTGTGAAGACCCTCATCTCTGAACTCGAATTCCGGTCAGACTTCACAAATCGATGACGACGTCGCGGATCGGTTGTGAACAACAAACGAGAAGGTTGCCGTCGGCGGGCTTTTCGAGTGGTTCCGGTCCGTAGACGACCTCCCCCGAAATCAAACCGCTCTCACAGTTGTGACAAACACCTGTCCGGCACGACCAACGGACCGGCACGTCGCACGCCTCGGCCAGCTCCAAGATGCTCTGGTAGGCCGACGCCTTCCAGTGTGCGGCGATGCCGCTGCGCGCGAACGATACCAGCGGACCGGTATTCGCGTCGTCCGTGGGCAGATGCGAAGCTCGCGTCGCTGCGCCGACGACACCAGGGGTCATCGACTCGCTGCCGTTGAAGATTTCGACGTGAATCCGCTCCAGCGCCACGCCCAAAGTTGCGAGCGCCTTTCTCATGTCTGCGATGAAGCGAGTCGGCCCGCAGACGAAGACATCCGCCTCTCGTGGGACGCCGACCTCATCCAAGACCGATCGCGACAGGTGACCGGCAGCGTCGAAATCCTCACCCACCTTGTCGTGCGAGCCCGGCCTGCTGAAGCAAACAAAGCTGCGGCCGTGCGTGAGCGCGAGCATGAGGCGGCGGACTTCGGCGGCAAATGGATGATGTTGCCGATCGCGAGCCGCGTGCAGCCACGAGACTTGCCGTCTCGAGCGGGCCGCCGCCAACGCGTGCAGCATCGCTAGAACAGGCGTGGCCCCGATTCCAGCGCTGAGCAGCACTACCGGCCGCTCTCCGGACTGCAGAATGAAGGTTCCGCGCGGCAAGCTGACGTCGAGAGCATCGCCCACCCGGACATGCTCCCGCAGGTAGGTTCCAGCCGCCCCATTCGGCTCGATCTTCACACTGATTCGATAACGCTCCGTCGAGAGGGGACCCGAGAGCGAATAGCTGCGAAAGAGTGGAGGGCTGCCGGCGGTCTGCAGAAGACGCACGACCACGTACTGGCCGGGAAGAGCCGTTTGCAGCTGATGACCGTCCGGGCTCTGCATCGTTAGCGAGAGGACGTCTGCGGACTCGTGATTGATCGCTGTCACGGCGAGCGGCCGAAATCCTGGTGCGACCGGATGCGCAGCTGCTGCCGGCGCGAGCCCGGCGTTCCCACTCCCCGCGGCACTCGTTTGGCTCCGCAGTAACGCCTCAAACGACGAGCGCCATCCGGGCGAAAGCGCTTCGATCCGCAATGCGTGCTGCAGGCGATCGCGTGGATGATTGGGCGAATAGAGGAGCGCGTTAATCTCCGCGACGGTCATTCGCTCCTCCGCCTCTCCCACCTTCACGATTTCGTCGCCGGCGCCCACCCTGCCTTCCTGCAGGACGCGGAAGTAGAAACCCGGCCGTCCGCTGGATGTCAGCAATGCCGGTATCCGGGGCTCGTTCATCCGAATGCCGACGCGATAGCAGGTAACGCGAGGTTGCGTGACCTCGAACAATGCGCTGGCGATTTGATAACGGTCACCGATGCACACAGCATCGTCCGACAATCCCTCGATCGTGAAGTTCTCGCCAAACTGTCCGTAGACGAAGTTGGTCCTCTTCAGCTGCTCCTGCCAATAGCGATATGATTCGATCTGGTAGATGAAGACGGCTCGCTGCTCACCCCCGTGCCCGGCCAGGTCGCCTTGACCGTCTCCATCTAGATTCAACTGGCCGACACGACAGCGGCCATGCACCGGATCCTTCCAGATCCCGGTGTGCACAGTGCGACCTTTCCACTCGATGTCGCGCGGAAGTCCGACGTTCACCGATAGCAGTCGAGCCATGTCGCTCCGCTTTGGTAGGGACGGAAGTCCCGATGGCGGACCACAATGTTACAGGAGGTCTGGCGGATGTCGATGCGGTGGTAGCTGTCGCCGGCATGGCCTACGATCCGTTCGTCTTCTTCGTAGCAGGTGTCCATTGCCGGCCAAGCGAACGCGACCCGTGCCTGCAGCTCGCTTGCGTGGGCGGGCAGGTCGATGTGCTGCCACGCCCCTCGCGGCGCGCTCTGCTCGCCCGCCCGGACGGTGTACCAGGATGTGAACCCGAGGTCCTGATGCCGGGTAGTATGCTCGCTCCGCTGTAGCGTGTCTGGAGAGACGCCGCTTTCCGGAAAGTTTGCCACCGGATAGCGGCCGGGTTCGAAGAGCAGGAGGACGTGCTCGCTATCCGCTATCCAGGTTCCGCCGAAGCGCATGCGCCGGCGCAACGGCTCGGCGTACAACAGTCTCTTTGGCAGCGGTTCGGGCACGAGGAACCGGCCGATTGCTCCCGACGAGAGCGGACCTTGTTGCCAAAACAGTCCCACTGCCTTCCCCTCCAATAGGGCGGACCAACCCTTGATCGCAAGTTACGAGGTACTGGACGACGTGTTGGATCCCTTGCCGGGAAGTCAGGTTGCAATTGATAATCGAAAAATGCAGTACGCAGGCGGCAGAACGTTTCAGAACTTCACTCGTGGACTGCTGGTTGCCCTCGCGGCCTTAGCAGTCTGCGGAACGGCCTCCGCTCAAGACAGGCAGGACAAAAAGGAAGAATGAATCCCTCCACTGGTTGCCTGACAACCGGCGATGTGGGCCACCAATCTCTCGTGCCGTATTCGGCCGATTACTTCTTCTTCCGCGCGGAGAACTAAACAGTTCCTCTCGCGGTCGAAGATCACTGGGACTGTGCACGCGAAGACGCGCCATTCTGGTGCCCTTCGCGCGCGCGAGCGAAGCCCGTCAAGGGTTGCAAACCTGAACACGAAAGGAGAAGTCGAAGCACCGCCTTATCTGAAACGAGTTTTGGAGTTGGATGCGCAATTTGCCAGCGCTTATGCGAAAACAATCGAAGTTCTGCGAAACGTGACTTCCCTGAACGGGACTTCTGGACAACTTTGGCTGTCGCGCTTGGGAGTTGCTTATCGTTTCGCACTGCGGCGACCTGTCGTCGATGCGTTGCGGACGGGCTTACTGCGGCCTAATTTCGCTTGGTTGCGAAATCGGGCTGGCGGAAGACCAAATTCACGTTTGAAGGCACGGTTGAACGCCGGCTCGGATTCGTAGCCAACTTCAGCAGCGATCTGCGCAACGCTACTGCTCATGGACTTGAGCATTTGCGCGCCGAGCTGAAGCCGCCAGCGGGTCAGGTAGGCAATGGGCGTTTCCGACAGATAAAGCCGGAAGCGCTCGGCCAGTACGGAACGCGAAATTCCCACCTCGTTCGCGAGCGCCGCAATCGTCCAAGGATGCGCTGGTTTGCGATGCAGCAAGGCCAGGGCTTTCCCAACTTCCGGGTCACGGACGCCAGCCAGCCACCCGGTTTGTTCCGGCGGAAGCAGCGCGATATAACGTCGCAAAGCTTCAACGAACAGCACTTCTGACAACTTGGCGATCACGGCCTCACCGCCGGGCCTGGATGCATCCGCGTTACCCACCGAATAGCGAATAGAGTCTTCCAGCCATTGGCCCGAGGCGTCGTTGCGGATATTGATCTTCAGAACGGGTGGCAGCCCGCCAAGGAAGACCCGGCTAAGTTGCGGCTCGCAAGCCATGTAGCCGCAAATGAACTTGGTGATTTCGCCGCCTCCGCCCATGCGGGAGATTTTGAGCCCTTGAGACGATATTCGTTCCAACTCTTTCGCCATGTCCACTGCCTTGACGGCCGAGCCGTTTCCCATGAAGTGGGGGTCGCCATGCGGAAAAATTATGATGTCTCCTGCGTTTAGAGGAACCGGCTTGCCCTCGCCCTCGATATGCGCGTAGCCGCGGCCCTCGGTCAGCAGATGAAAGATGATCACGTGCCCGGAGTCCGGCGAGAGATAGGGAGCTACCGTGCGCGAGGCTGGCGACCGGAAACACCAGGGCGCTGAAAACTCGCCATGGTAAAACAACGCGCCATCGAGTCTGACGGCCTTCAGGACTTCGGACAAAACATCCATGCGGGCTCCAAACTGCGGCGATCGAGTTTCGGCAAACTAGTCCGGACGTTGGGTCAAGTAAACCACATACTACTCGCGTCCGAGCAAGAGAACCAGACGCGTAGACAAGTATCCCCGCGGCATCCTGCCGCATAGTGGCTCCGTCGATACAACACAACAACGAATCGCTGATCGACCGCAATTCAAAAATAAAGGAGCCCAAACCATGCACGCCACTGCGATCTCATCCGAACTTGCGAATCTGAAAGCTCGCCTCAAGAAAACCTGGATGGCCGGCGACTACGATCGGTTCTCGCGTTACATGGAGAACGGTGCCCGGGATTTCTACGAACGCCTGGAGGCCGCTCCTGGAGCCCATTTCCTGGACGTCGCCTGTGGCTCAGGGCAACTGGCTCTGATTGCTGCGCGGGACGGTCTGGAGGTTACCGGCGTGGACATCGCCCGTAATCTGGTAGAACGCGCACGGGAGCGGGCGCAGGCCGAGGGTTTCCCCGCCCGCTTCGAGGAAGCCGACGCCGAGGCACTCCCTTTTGAGGACGCCAGCTTCGATATCGTGGCCAGCTTGGTCGGGGCGATGTTCGCGCCGCGGCCGGACCTTGTCGCTCAGGAACTGCTGCGCGTGTGCAGCCCGGGAGGGACTATCGCCATGGTCAATTGGACCCCACAGGGATTCATCGGCCAAATGTTCAAGGCAGTATCGAAATTCGTTGCGCCGTCCGGGATGCCTGCGCCGGTGCTGTGGGGCGATGAAGCCACAGTTCGTGAAAGGCTCGGCGAAGGACTCTCGGATCTATCCCTGGTCCGGCGCCATTACACGTTCAGCTATCCCTTTCCTCCCTCGGAGGTGGTGGAGTTCTTCCGCCTCTACTACGGACCCACCCAACAGGCGTTTGCTTCCCTCGATGCCACCGATGGTGAGAATCTTCGCCGGGAACTCGAGGTACTTTGGACTTCTCACAATCGAGCTGGCGTGGGCTGCACCACGGTTTTCGCTGAATATCTGGAAGTGATCGGCGTTCGATCTTGAATTGAGTTTCAGCCGTTTATACTGGAGGTCTAATGAACGAGCCACGTGATCTGGTCCAACGCTTTGAAAAGAACCCCCAATTGCCCAAGGGCGATGGCGAAATCCTTTCCGTGTACGGCGTCGAGTCGTGCCCGTTCGCCTCGGGCGATATCCTGTGTAGCCGGCACGTCCTGGCTTCATCGTTCGGTCCGGCGTACACCGCCATTTGGCATCGTGATCCGGACGGCGACTGGCGCTTCTATCAGGATGTTCCGCCTCGGCAAGGCTGTCCGCGCTTTTTCGGCAAAGCGCTTGCAGGCGTCACTGTGCTGCCAATCGAGACCCACTGGGACGGACCACGGCGGCTGCGCATCGTTGCGCCGGGCCGGATTGAGTGGCAGTTCGATCTCAGTTCGACGCTCGCTACCCGTGCGATGAACCTGATGGGGAGCGTGATGCCCGACACGCTTTGGAAGAACCCAACTGTCCTGGCCGCAATGGCGCCTCTCGCCGGTGTTGCTTTGGGGGCGGGTAAACTGCGGTTGACTGGCCGGGCGCCGAACGGCCAAAGATTCATCGCAAACCCTCTGTTGACTTGGACAGTGCCCAGTGCCAAGGCCACCATCGACGGGCGCAACCTTGGTGCGGTTGTGCCCCTGCGGGAACAATCCAAACTGGGCGACTTCTGGATACCGCGCACCGGGCTGTTCGCGATCGGTCGTGCGTTCTTCGATGCCTTCGACCCCAATATTCACTCCGCAGCAACGAGTCGAACCGAGTCCGTCGCAACTGATTCATCAACAAGGTTCGCTGCCGCGTAGTAATTGCGTTGACAAAGTCGAGGCGGCGAATCGCTGGTCGACTAAAATTCAAACATAGGAGATAAAGTATGCCACCACAAACAACCGCCACTCACAAAATCAGAGGCTCCGTAAGTCGTCGCGCGGAATTATTGGCGGATCGCATCGAGGAAGGCGCTGCCGGCTTGGCTGCCTTTGCTGAAGGACTCTCGGAAGCGGAATGGCTCGAACCGGTATCAGGTACGGACCGTCGTCCGGTCGGCGTCATCGTGCACCATGTTGCCAGTATGTACCCGATCGAGATTGATGTCGCGCGAGCAATCGCCAGCGGCAAGGCCGTTACGGACGTCACGTGGGATGTAGTTGCCGAATTGAATGCCAAGCATGCCCACGAGCATGCTGAGGTAACGAAGGCCGCCGCGCTCGAACTCTTGCGTCGGAACAGTCATGAGGCGGCCAATGCAGTACGCGCGTTCACGGATGAAGAATTGGATCGCGCAGCTCCCTTTTCACTGAGCTTCGGCGCGCCAGTCACCGCGCAGTTCGTCATTGAGGACCACGCACTGCGGCACAGCTGGCACCACTTGGCGCGTATGCGCACAGCTCTGGGCCGGTAATTCCGCAGCCGTGCGGTGCCTGATCACTAATTAGGTTCGAGACTTCGACGCGTATTGGCGCGGCAGGTAATTCGCCCCTAAGGATCACAGAAATCATGCGGACTCCGAAACTGATGGCCGTGCTCGCGCACCCCGATGACGAATCCCTGGGGGTGGGTGGCACGCTTGCGAAATATGCATCCGAAGGCGTTGACGTCTTTCTACTGACCGCCACGCGTGGCGATAGTGGCCGCTTCCGTGGCTATCGTCTAGACGATCATCGGCATCCCGGCCCATTGGCGCTGGCGATCATCCGTGAGGGTGAGCTGCGCGCCGCCGCCTCAGCTTTGGGTGTGCGCGAAGTCTCAATCCTCAATTACCAAGATCAGCATCTCGACCGTGCGAACCCCCGCGAGGCTGTCGCCACCATTGTGGAACACATAAGACGGGTCCAGCCCGACGTAGTCGTGACGTTCGGACCCGACGGCGCTTACGGGCATCCCGATCATATTGCGATCTCCCAATTCACCACGGCGGCCATTGTCGCCGCAGCCGACCCCGCGTTTTCATGCGATGAGATCGAAGCCGTGCAGCCGCATGCGGTGTCGAAGCTTTACTATATAGCCTGGCCGGAATCGACCTGGAAAGCTTACCAGTCAGCCTTCCGGAAATTGGTCTCGACGGTCGACGGCATTGAAAGGCAGGCCGTGCCGTGGCCAGACT
This sequence comes from Candidatus Acidiferrales bacterium, assembly GCA_963792145.1. Taxonomy (GTDB): domain Bacteria; phylum Acidobacteriota; class Terriglobia; order Acidiferrales; family UBA7541; genus Acidiferrum. Next base: position 41,575 of record CAWBVH010000023.1, on the reverse strand, counting down.
GGGCGATTACCACAGTGATTGATACGCGCAGCTTCTGGTCGACAGTGTGGCGGGCGATCTGCTGCCACGAATCACAGGTGACCGCGTACGAGCGGCTGAAGGACTTGTCGCCGCACGATCACGAAGCGTTGTGGGGACGGCAGTCGTTCTATCGGGTATTCAGCACCGTGACCGGGGGACGAGTGCGGGAAACGGATCTCCTGGAAGGGATACATACATGACGAAAGAATCGGCAACAAAGGAGTCATTCGTGAATGGTGATTCCGGCCGGCATACGCCGCTCGCGATGGACGCCGCGACGTTCCGCAAGCTGGGACATCGACTCGTGGACCAACTCGCGGGGTTCCTGGAATCATTGCCACTTGGTCCCGTAACCCGTGATGAATCCCCATCGGTGGTGCGCGACGCACTCGGCCTCACAGGGGCGCTACCGGAAATGGGGACGGACCCTGGGCCGCTGCTAGAAGAGACGGCACAGCTGCTGTTCGCTCACTCGCTATTCAACGGACACCCGCGTTTCTTCGGATACATCACCGCACCGCCGGCGCCGATCGGAATTCTCGGTGACTTTCTCGCCGCGGCGGTAAACCCGAACGTTGGCGCATGGACGCTCTCGCCAGCTGCCACCGAGATCGAGTCCCAGACCGTGAGATGGATCGCGGAGCTTATTGGCTACCCCGCGAATTGCGGCGGGCTACTCCTCAGCGGCGGCAATATGGCGAACTTCGTCTGCTTCCTAGCTGCGCGCACAGCCAAGGCGGGCTGGGATGTACGCAAGTACGGCGTTTCTGAAGATTCGGGACGCAGGCTTCGCGTGTACTGTTCGGTCGAAACGCACACGTGGATTCAAAAGGCCACAGACCTTGGCGGCCTCGGTACCGCATCGATCCGGTGGATCGCCACCGATTCCAATTTCCGGATGGACGTCTCCGCGCTACGCCGTCAAATCGAAGCGGATACCGCCGCGGGAGATGTGCCATTCCTGGTCGTGGGAACCGCGGGATCAGTCAGCACAGGTGCGGTCGATCCTCTGAGGGAAATCAGCACGCTTTGCAAGGAGTACGGCCTGTGGTTCCACGTTGATGGAGCCTATGGTGGCTTTGCGGCTGCCGTTCCCCAAGCGCACGATGATCTACGTGGCCTGACCCTGGCCGATTCGGTCGCGGTTGATCCGCACAAATGGCTCTACGCGCCGCTCGAGGCCGGATGCGCGCTGGTACGCGATCCGGAAATGCTGCGCGCGGCGTTCGCGTATCACCCTCCCTACTACCATTTCGAGGAGCGGGTGACGAACTTTGTCGATTATGGTCCCCAGAACTCGCGAGGCTTCCGCGCCCTGAAAGTCTGGCTTGCCCTAAAGCACGTAGGAGCCGCGGGGTATCGCAACATGATCGCGGAGGATATACGCCTGTCTCAGGCAATGGCTCAGGCGGTCAGCCGCCATGCGGAACTCCAGCTCATGACCCAGGAATTGAGCATAACAACCTTCCGTTACGTGCCGCGCAATCTTCGAGCGAAACTGCAAGAATCAGAGGTTGAACTTCATCTCGAGGCGCTCAACCGTAAGCTGGTCGATCGGCTGCAGCGCGGAGGTGAGACATTCGTCTCCAACGCCGTAGTCGGCGGCCACTATGTGCTTCGCGCCTGCATTGTCAACTTTCATACCACTCAAGCAGATGTGGAAGCGGTGCCGGACATCGTTGCGCGGATCGGGCGCGAGGTGGATGCTGAGCTGCGCCCGACGAATTCACAACGCGAATAGGCCGGCCGTCACAATGCCAGGACGTGCCCGGAGTGAAAGGGCAGACCGATCACCGCGTAGCCTGCGAATCGCTCGCAACTGCCCGTTGGCAGTTCGGCGTCTTCTTCAATATGGCGGATAAGTTCTCTTGTTTCCATTACGCTACTTCCCTGTTCTGTCCCGTGCAGGCCGCGGCCGCCAAAATTCACAGAGGCTACATCAGCAGAGTGACCACGCTGGTCACCACGAGTGCTGCAGCCCATACCAGGTTGAGATTGAGCCAGGCCTTGCGAAGAATCGCGAGGCCAAACTTGCTATAGACCACCCATGCGATGATCCCAGTGACAGCAAGATAGGCAGCAGTATGGACCGCGGTGGCGAGCAGTGCTGCCAGAGGGCTGGCGGCTGCGGACATGTGATGGTGACCTGCCGCGTGGTCAGCCGCTTCGACTGCACGGCTGCCCAACAACACCGGCAGCAACATCAAACCAGCACCGTGCGCCGATGCCATCAGAAACGACCAGACCGTCAAGTCACGAAAGCCCACCTGCATGCGGACCCATCTCGGGTGGTGATGCCGCACCAGGGAGTAGATTCCAAGACCGAACAAAAGCGCCGCGACGGGATAGCGGATTGCCTCCCGCGGCAGCGCCATGCCGAGAAGTGCCGCGCCAAGAACCACGCAGCCAATGGCCAAGGCGTGGCCAAGCGCGATCGGGACGAGCGCCCTCGCCACCGCACTGCCCTTCTGCTCCTGCATCCCCAGCGCCACCGCGAAGAGCCACCCCATTCCAGGGTTGATTCCGTGGTAGGCGCCGAGGAGCAGCATCAGCCACAACGCCGTCGATCCCATCTCGGCGTGCGTCATCGCGCCTCTGAGTAGCAGTAGGAATCAGATGAGGCGTCCCCGCCCTCCAGCCGCACCTGATGCGCGCGTAACCCGTCGAACTCGACAAAGAATTTTTCGTCGAGTTCCATTCCGCCGTTCGGGTCCGCGTCAAGCTTTACCATCCAACTCTTTAACCCATCGGGATAGATCTGCTCGTCCCACGGGGAATAGAGCGAGTTGGTGAAATAGATGCGCTTGCCATCGCGGCTGATCTCAACCATCTGCGGGCCACCGTTGAGCGGCTGCTTGGGCTTGTTGGGATGAGCCGCGCGGCGCACGATGCCGCCGAGATGGACTGAGCCTGTCTTCTTCGGGTTGGCCGGATCCGAGACGTCGTACTGGATGAACTCCCCGGTCCCCCAACACGAAACATAGAGGAAGCGGTCGTCAAGCGACAGATTGATGTCAGTTACTAGCGGTGGCACCGCCTTGAAGCCCTTCAGCAGTGGCGGTAACTTTTCCGGCTCAGCGGGCTCCGCGGGGATTTCAATCACTTTGCGGACGGCCCATTTGCCGTTCTTACCGCCGTCCTCGCGGTACCACATCCAGATCGACGACGACAGGTCTTTGAGAGAGATGCCCACTCCGACGAAACCGTAGGTCTTTTGGGGATCGTGCGAGGGCCTCAACTCGAGCACCCACTGTTGCTCCGCACCCAGGTCCACTTCCTGCAGATGGCGCCGCTTGTCCAGGTCCCAGATATGAATTTTGTGCCCGTACTTGCCGGCCAGCAGCAGTTCAGGGTTGACGCCGTCCTTCACCATATTCGGCGTGCCCCATTCGGAGGTAATCATCGTGTCATGTCCCAAGTGCCACCAGAAGTCGTATGCCAGTTGCTGCGGGCCGCGATCCTGTTCCCACTGGCCCTTCAGCTCGAATGTGTTCGCGTCCATCAGGAAAATGCCACCGGGGCCGTCTCCGCTCGCCGATCCGAGTGCGCTTCCATAGATGCAGTCTGGCCCGCAATGAATTGTATGGGGCGAGGTGTAGCCGGTCTTCTTGATGAACTCTTCGGGCTCGATCACCTTCACGATCTTCGGCTGCTTGGGATTCGGCTTGGTATCCAGGATGTAGATCCGCGAGGACCCGATGCCGGGTACGATCAGGTAGCGACGCTCCATGTGTGGATGGGGTGCTTGCGGACAAAGGCACGCGCTGCAGGCATTCCATCCGAAGTGGTGCAGCTCATTATCGCCGCGTGGAAAGTCCGTTTGCCCGACGAGCCGCCCATATTCGGAGGAACTCGGATCGAGGTCAATGACGCCCATGGCGTCGCGCTGTCCATTGTTGCCCGCGTTGAGCAGTGCGACATAGGCAAGGCGTTCTGGCGGGGCCTGCATCGCCATTCCTGGTGAAGGGTAAAAGGTTGGATCCGGCATCAAGGTCATATCGATGATTCTCCTTTAGCAAAGTGTCCGCCGAGGATTTGCCTCGACGGGTGCTTGAGGCATGGTACAGCGCCAAGGGCTATGAAAAGAGCGTACTACTGCGGCTACGGTGCCGACTAGTATGGCGCTATTGTGCCACGGAATCGCACACCATTCTCACCGACCCCATCAGTACCGAGAAACGCGCCAGCAGTGAGCGATCAATCTCTGGAGAGAAGCCGACTTGTCAGGCCTGATCCCACTTTATCTTTGTAGTGGGTTCAATGTGGCTCAGGACCACGGGGCTCTGTCCCGAATGACCTGAGTAGAACGCAGCATTTCTGTGCTCGCGCGCACAAGATCATCCATCAGCGGCAACGCAGCCCGCGCTATTATTCTGAAATGTGACTGCAACGCCGGAGACACACACCAAGATCCCGCTTCGGACGGGCTTCCTCCGCTCCTTTATTCGATGGCTTGTCATCGGCGTGGTGCTTCTTTGGTCGCTTGCCGCGCTCATCCTTGTGGCCGCCCGGTGGATCGACCCACCGACAACCGCGGTGCACATCCAGCGCCGCTTGCAGGCCTGGATTCACCACACGCCGTATCGCGAACGCTACAAATTCATTCCGCTCAGCCAAATCTCGGCCGATCTCCAGCACGCTGTAATCGCCGCAGAGGACGCGCACTTCTACCAGCACCATGGATTCGATTGGCACGAGATCCAAATCGCTGCCGAAGACGATTTGGAAGGCGAGCGCACTCGCGGAGCCTCCACCATTACGCAGCAACTCGTAAAAAACCTATTCTTCGGAACGGGCCGCTCTATCCTCCGCAAGGGCGCTGAGGTCACACTGGTACCGGTGGCCGAACTCGTCCTCGGCAAACAGCGCATTCTGGAGATATACCTCAACGTGGTTGAATGGGGCCCTGGTATTTATGGTGCAGAGTCGGCGTGTCGTTACTACGACGAAACCGCAGCCCGGAATATCGGCCGGCAACAGGCGGCACGGCTCGCTGCAATTCTGCCGGCTCCCCTGAAGCGACGACCCGAGCGCATGAATAACTACAGCGCGATTATCCTTATGCGGATGGGCCAAATGGGTTGGTAATCGTGGCTAACATTTTATCAATGCGGCGACTTTTATTACTCTCGCGCTGGGTTCTGGGCGGATGGTCGCCGATTCGGAAATTGCTGTCTCTACAACAAAGCTTATGGCAGGAACCGACGCGGCACCATTCTTGAGCTACCTTAGAGGATTAGTATCGCTAAATGCGGTCGCAGTGACTATTGCATTGCTGGCGAGAGGCCGACTTGAACGAACGAAGCTGCCCGGCGGCGGACGCTACGCGTGAGGTAGTGGGCATTCGATCCGGTTTCCGTGATCCGAGAATTCCTCTCGAAGCGGTTGACGACGAACGCGCCGGGCTATGGAAGACAATGAACATCTCCGATTACATTTATCAGGCATGTGGATTGCTTTCTAGTTCTCCGTTAATCGGGCAGTAAAGAAGCCCGGAGGCTCGATGGCTCGCGCCGGGACTTGGGACGCGAAGGGCGTTAGGGCTGGGCTGGGGCGCGACGCGGGAGATTCGGAGTCAACTTCGGGGCAACAAATTCCTGGAAGATATTGGCGACAGCCGTTTCCCCAATCCTGATCAGTGCGTTCGAGAACACCAATCCGACTCCGTTGCGATCCTTGGCTGGATAGTAGAGATTGGAGATTCCGCCGGCGGCGAGATTTCCGGCGATGCTGGAGTAATTCGGCTGCCAGTTTCCATTGTCGCCCTTGCAGATAACGGAGTTGGCTAAGGCGTAGAAAATCCGAGCGCGCTTCGTCCCAGTCCCTTTGTAGAAATACCGCGGATCTTGTTTCAGCAGCGACGGCAGAGCGGCGCTTCCGATGAACGTGCCTACAAAAACGTCAGCGTAGGTTGCTCCGAAGCGCTTGGCATAACCTTGCGCGCCTTGTCCGTACGCACCCCAACGATCTCCCGCCTGATCCAGTCCGGCCACGAACCCCACTGCGGCGAACGTGACCGGATCGCTAGCCGACTTCCAGGCGAGCTGGAACTTACGTTTCGGCGAGAGCGGAGCTGCATTGGGAACGTAGCTGACGTAGAAATTCGGAATAAAGCCGAGCACGCGCTGCTTCTCTTGCTCCTTGATCTGCACTTCGGCAAGTTCGTCGGGCGTAAGTCCGACGTGCACCTCGGTCACCTGGGTGGCGATCGTCAACATGATGATCGGGGTTACGTAAGCCTCTCCGGGGTTCAGGATCCCGGAGAATTCTTGCGAGGCGAGACCCGGGGACGTAATTGTGAGCTGGAAGGGGCCTGGAGCAACATTGGAAAGGGAAAACTGTCCATCGTCCTCTGATAAAGCCTCGGTGCTTGAGAATTGGCCCTGTTGCGTAAGTTTCACCCAGGCTCCGGAGATATTGGCTCCGGTTTGATCGACGACTTTTCCGCTGATGCTTCCGCGATCGTTGCTGATCGGTTTGCTGGCCATGGGTAGAAGCCTCGGTGTTCCGTGAGCCAGGTACAGTACTTTTCGTGGTGTGAGCGACAGCGGCCTGCTGAGACCGGCACGGAAAGCCGCAAAGCAGGATGCCCAGGCCTAGGCAAACCACGTTTCCGAGACCGAAAGGCAATCTCTTTTTCGTAGAATCCACGTGCATTACTTGCCCTACATCCTTGGCGCTATCCCACGAACTCAATTGGATGCTCGTGGCCCGCTCTGCGGACACACGTTTTTGGAACGCAGGATCACAGTGACGAAGCTCCCGGCCCCAAAGTGGGCGGCCGGTCTCGGCATTTACTCGAAACTCCCCGTTACACCTTGGAATCCGTGGCGTGCCTGCTTAAGGAGCCACTTCATTACTCGGGCAGCATCGTAGCAGTACGCGACATTGTAGCCAAGGGTGGAGAAGCAGTGGGGCTCGCAACCTTGCTTCATTTCGGCGAGTTGCTTGAGATCGAACTTTTGATTTTCGACTGCGCCCCAGTCGTATTTGGCATTGTACATCGGGAAGCAGGGCGCGAGGGTGCCGTCCGTGCGGATGATCAGCCAGTTTTGACCGGCGCGGCAACCCCAGTGCTCGCCTACGCCGCGCATGAAGCCCTTCATGTTTTGCAACCGGGGAATGGAATCGACCATTTTGTAGCCTTGGCGCTGCTTGTCAATGAGCCAGTCAAGCAGATCGTCCACCATCGGAAAATCTTCCGGGCGGATGTAGGTATCGTTTTCGTGGAGATGCTTGAAATGGGATTGCTCCATCATGGGCGCTTCGTTGATGTGGAAGGTAAGAGAAATTCCGTTGTCGTGGGCGATTTCCACGAGTTGCTTGACCTCTTCGATGTTGGTTCGGCAAATATTTGTGTTGAAGAAAACGGTGTAGCCGTAGCGGTACTGACGCCTGACGAGATAGTCAAAGTAAGAGCTCACATGTTCGAAAGCTTTTGGCAGGCCCGGCTTCTCTTTGACGGTATCGACAGCGAAATTGATCGTGGCGATTCCCGCATCGGTGAGGTGGTCGATCACTTCAGGGCGCAGCAAGCGAGCATTCGTTGCGAGATAAACCCAAAAATCCTTCTTTGCGGCGTAGTAAACGACTTTGTGCACAAAATCCGGACGCAGAAGGGGCTCGCCACCGGTGGGAGCGAGCACGCGGCAAGGCGTGGAATAAAGCCAGTCTATGGCGCGGCGCGCCGTATCCTCGGTCATACCCTTGATGCGATTGTCGTAGGACCAGCAGTAATGACAATCGAGATTGCATTTCCATTCGGTGAAGAGATAAGCAATGATGGGCTGAAAATCTCCCGGCAGGACGCGTGATTTCAAATAGGGAACCATCCATCCGCGCATGGTCTGGAGAATCCGAGACACGGGCCAGTGCCGTTTGCCGGTGCGCAGAACTTGATCGTGGGCGGCGATATCATCGGCATCCAGGTCATGCAAGAGCTCCGGGTGCTGCGGAAAAACTGGCGTAGGTAAAATCTTGTGGTCTTTGGAAGGAACCGGCGAACGTTCCTCTGGGGGTTCCTGCAGCAACTTATGTAACGGCACATCGAGGCGGAAAGGATAAGAAGGAACAGTAGGAAGCGATTGTTGCAGATCGGACATGAATCTCTCCTTGAGCACAAAAAAACGTGACGCGGCTGTCAGGCTCGACGGCTTCGCCGTTCAAGGTTTTACCAGTCTTCGGATATACCCCTATGGTCCGTGCCTCTTCACGGAGCGAAAAACTACCGTCGCGCAAACCACATGCCCTAGAACATAAAATCAGATTCATAAACCTATCAAAGAGATACACATTTACTGTCAAAAAAGTACGTCACAACGGCTGGTTCGGGAGAAGAAAGGTGTGCCGGTCCCGTGTCCTTGCCTGGCCTCGGATGCATCTATAAACAGGAGTGAGAACGCGATTCCTCGACGCGGGAAAACGGAACCTTGTGCTCATAAATTCAATGTTGAGTTTGAGTTCCGGTCTACCTGGCCGGGCACAAGAACCATCAGAAAAGGGCAATTCCGCAGCAAGCGATTCCCGCGCAAAAGAAGGCTCTAACGGAGGCGACTAGTACTAGGCGTGAACAGGACGAGTACTGGTTGTATGCTTTGTATTTCGATGTTGGCAAGCCACGAACGATTCAGGGAGTTTGGTAATATTGAAATGGACTGCGATCGGCGGCTGGGTAAAGGCGACGCTGCCCGCACTCGGCGGGGTCGGAGTCTTCCTGTCGGCTTTCCTGGATTCTTCCTTTCTTCCGCTTCCACTGATCACGGATCTGATCGTGATTGAACTGTCGAGCCGAACTCCGGCGCGTATGCCGTATTATGCGTTCATGGCGGCCTTAGGTTCGCTGGCAGGTTGCATCTGGATTTACGTGTTGGCTCGAAAAGGCGGCCAAGCCTACTATCGCAAGAAGCAAGGGCACGCGCCGGGCCGAATTCGGAAGTTGGTTGACCAGTATCCGTTCGCATCGGTATTGCTTCCGGCCGTTGCTCCGTTTCCTGTGCCGTTCAAACCATTTGTGATCGCGCAAGGCGTGTTTCAGGTACCGTTTCTGCCATTTTTGGTGGGTACGTTTGTTGGGCGCGGGACGCTATTTTTCATCGAGGGCCTTTTGGGAGTGCGTTATGGCGCAGCCGCCAAGGAGTTCGTGTTGCATCAAAAGTGGGTTTCGCTGGGCATCCTTCTCGGACTAGTGGCAGTCTTCCTTATCGTTCGCATGCGGCCGTTCGGTCGCAGAAGCCAACCATCACAAATCGACTAAAGCTCGGCCACGCGCCGTTCGAGTTCGCGAGTGATCTCATTTGGATCCTGATCGGGCGAGAAGCGAATCGGCCGCCCAATGGTTACTTGCACGTGTCCCGGACGGGCGAGGATGCGATTTTGCTGTTTCAAATCAAAAAGTCCGGCGAGCCGCATGGGAACCACAGGGATGTTCAGCTCTTTTGCAAGAAGGCCAATTCCCGAGCGAAAGGCAGCCATGTGTCCGTCGTCGGTTGTTCGGCCTTCGGGAAAAACCAGAATGTTCCAGCCACGGTCCGCCAGGTCTCCGGCAAAGGCAAAGCTCTTGAGAAATCCCGATTCTTGCGGCAGTGGGAAAACATTGAAGAGGCTCGAGACGAGAAAATATCTGAGGCGCTCGAGGAAACGCTGGAAGAGGTTCAAGCTGTGCGAGGGACGCCGCATTCTTGCGAGCCTCTCACCGCCCATAGCGGTGGCGAGGCGGTTTCGCAATCTGGCCGGTAGCGCGGGCAGGATCCAAGCGATGTCGAGATAGGTGACGTGATTGGAGATCACCAGGATCGGACCATGTAGTCCACGGAGATTCTCACGGCCGCGAATTCGTGGGGCGGCAAGAAGATAGGTCGCAGGCCAAGCGAGCAAGTAATAGACGACAAGCCGAACAGCGGTGGTGAGCCAATTTTGCGGCCAGCTAGGGAAGATGTGCTCCGTTGTCGGAGACGCGCCATCGGCGATCAGTTTCTGAAGTTGCCCGACGGTGGCAACGTCCGCAAAGCGAGCTTCGTTCAGGTCCACCTGGTAGCGCTCTTCAAGAACGCTCATAAGCTCAACGCGATCGAGTGAAGTAAGCTGCAAATCGGCCTCAAGGTTCATGTTTTTTGCGTTCAGTTGAACGGGACGGCCTGTAATCCGTGCGATCAGCCCAGTTATGGAGCTGCCATCCGAAATAGTTTCAGGCGCGGTGCCGCCTGCGTTCTTGATGACTTCGCGAATGAGGGGAAGAATGGGCTTCTGGGTTGGTGTCCTGGGGAAATCCGGCTCCGGCCACAGAAACCAGTGGCGGATTCTCTGATAGTCAGCCAGCGATTGATTCGCGCGTTCGACAGCGGCAGCAGGATTCGGAGCAGGTCCATTCATCAAGAGTACGGAGTAGGGCTCCGCGTTTCCGTCCCGTTCGAGGCCGATCACAACGCAATCCCGGACGTCCGGCTGCGCGCGCAAGGCTCTTTCCAAATCCTCGGGGTATACATTCATGCCGGCCGGCGTGACGATGACATTTTTTCTGCGACCCTTGAAATATAGGCGGCCATTCTCGTCCTTCTCCGCGACATCCCCTGTTCGGAACCATCCATCCGGGTCGGCTACTGGCTGGATCTGGCCGTGCTGCTGATATGCTCTGGCGAGGTTTTCACCGCGCACCAGAATCTCACCGTCGTCGTCGACACGGACTTCCATACCTGGAAACACTTTGCCGATCGAGCCCCTCGCCGAGCGAAATGGGTGATTCAGACTGATGAGTGAAGTCGTTTCGGTCATGCCGTATCCCTGGATCACGGCGTAGCCCAAGCGGTTCCAAAAAGTTTCGACCTGCTCTGGAAGAGCAGCGCCACCAGAGATGAAGGCCCAGAATTTCCAGCCAAGACGGGAGTGGATGCGCCGGAATCGCCACCAGCGTTTGAGGAAATGTTCTTTTTCCGCCAGCGCGAAATTGTTCCGAAAGGGCTCTGTGTTTCCGCGACGCTCCTCTTGGCGCTCGACCTCCCGTTGGAGAGATTCAATAAATCGAGGGACGGCGACCAGGACAGAGACGCGTTCTCGCCGGATCATATCTATCAAGTCTGAAGGTTTTAGCGAATCGATGAAAACAACGGTGGCTGCCAGCATCGGCGGGATGAAGACCCCAAGTATTTGTCCAAAGACATGACTAAGCGGAAGCAGGTTCAAAAAACGTAGAGGGTGAACCAGCTTTTCGTATCGGAGATACTTCTGCATTTCCTTTTCGAGAGGCTCGATGTTCGCGAGGACGTTTCCGTGCGAGATCACGACTCCCCGGGGCTCCGCGGTGGTGCCGGACGTAAAGATGATTTCCAAGGTGTCTTGGCGCGAAAGCGGTGGCGGTGCGTAAGGGGAGGAGTCGTGTCGCGCTAGGACCGCGGGAAGCGACTCCAATGAGAAGGAAGGAATGGCCGCGCAGTCCTTTTGTGCGCCCGCCCGAAAGATGAGTTTTGCATTTACTTCCCGAGCCACACGGCACGCGAACTCCATTGTGGAAGCGTGATCGATCGGCACGATGACAACACCACAAAGCAGACAGCCGAGAAATGCGATGATCCACTCCGCAGAGTTTTCGCCCCAGAGGAGGACCGCATCGCCCTTTGCTATAGCCCCGGAGCTCGAGCTCGCGAGCCAGCCGGTTTGCCTCTTCGGCGATGCGCCCATAAGTCCAGGTCTCCATGCGATAGCCGCGCCGCTGGCGCACGGCAATCTCGTCGCCATGTGCCGCGTAGGTTTTGACGAAGTTAGATAGTGACTCCAAGGGCATGCTAGACATCTATCCTCAGAAGAGCAGGAGCTTGCGCCAGCTCAGAGACTTTACATTGTTTTGATAGGCTATGGTTGCCGTGGGATACAAGGAAAAAGTTGTGGTGATCGGCGCCGGAATCTCAGGCCTGGCTTGCGCCTATCGCCTGAAACAGTTGGGGATTCATTGTCTGGTCCTCGAAGCCAAGGAACGTGCCGGCGGCTTGATTGCGACAGTCCGGAGAAATGGCTTCTTGTTTGAGACCGGACCTCAATGCCCGCGATTCCCGGCATCGGTTTGGCGGTTGGTGCGCGAACTAAATCTGGAAAGCGAGTTTGTAGCAGGTGACCCGAAAGCGAAGCGCTATATATTCAGCGGCGGACGGCTGCATTCAGCGCCGTTCTCGCCGACTGGGCTGCTTACGACTCGTTTGGTTGGGGTCACGTCCAAGATTCGAATCCTCAGCGAGGCCTTCCGATATTCCCAGCCGCCTGCCCATGAGGAAAGTCTATCTGACTTCGTCGAACGGAAATTTGGTGCGGACGTTTTGGATAATTTGGTGGACCCCTTCGTTTCGACAATTTTCTTGGGCGATTCCCACAAGATGGGCATGGAAAGCGCCTTCCCTGCTTTGGTGCAGTGGGAACGGGATCGGGGGAGCCTCGTGCGAGGCGCCATTCGAGCGCGTAAGTCAAAGCGAGACGCGCAAACGTCAGATGGTTTCTCAGCAGGCTCTGGTAGAAACGGCGCGACCCTTCACGTCACGGAAGCATTGCCATCGCTTGGTTCCTTCAGATCAGGGATGGCGAGACTCCCGGAGAGACTCTCGGAAACGTCAAAAGCAGAGATCCGCTACGGAACGCGGATTGTATCCGTGGAGCCTTTTCCCGGCGCCGACGGGACATCGAAGGGCGAATGGCGAGTCTGCTTATCGAGCGACGAGGAAATCACGACCAACCATCTGATTCTGGCAGTGCCGGCGTACGTTGCAGCAGGACTGGTGGAAATCAGCGTTCCGCAACTTGCTGCCCACCTTAAGGCCATTGAGTATGCGCCAATGTGTGTGGTCTCATCTGCCTACGAGCGCTCCAGGGTGGCAAACAGACTGGATGGATTTGGATTCATGGTTCCGCGCAGAGAAGGGCTAAAAACAATCTGTACGTTTTGGAATTCTTCTTTATTTGGAGCGCGCGCTCCGGAAGGCCAGGTGGTAATGACCAGTTTTGCCGGAAGAGAGTTGAGTGACAGTTTCGGGGCGATTTCCGAGGAAGAGTGTGCACAAGTGGTAGAAGCGGAAAATGCCAGGATTTTAGGAATTGCGGCTAAACCGGTGGAGCACGTAGTGTGGAAGGATCCACAAGCGCTGCCGCAATACAACGTGGGACATGCGCGACGAGTGGCGGAGATTTCAAGCATCTTGTCGACGCAACCAAACCTTTATCTAGCGGGTAACTTTTTGAGAGGCAGGTCCATAGGTGATTGCGTCGAGGTTGCAAATCGTGTGGCGGAAGACGTACATAGCCAAGTAGAGCGCCAAGGCATCTAAGAGTGGACATTCTTTGAAGGAGCCGGGAAGGTGCTTCCTGTACTGGCGTGGTGTTTGGGTTTTGCATTGCTCGGCGCGTTGCTGGGGATGATTTACCAGACGCTGGGGACGCGCAGGGATGGCAAAGTCTATCCGCCCCCTGGTAGGTTAGTCGATTTAGGAAGTCATCGACTGCACGTTTTCGAGTCGGGACGCGGGACTGCGACCATTGTCCTGGAAGCGGGATTAATGTCCACGGTTCTGAGCTGGAACGATCTGCAGCGGGAGTTGGCGCGATCTTATCGCGTGGTCAGCTATGACCGAGCTGGGCTGGGTTGGAGCGATTTAGGTCCAATGCCGCGAACGGCGGATCGTATCGTCGACGAGCTTCATGCGATGTTGGAGCGAGCGGCAATACCACCTCCCTACGTGCTAGTGGGGCATTCATTCGGGGGATTGACCATGCCCCTTTTCGCGGCGCGCTTCCCTGAGGAAATAGCCGGGATGGTGCTTGTAGATCCGGTGGCGCCAGCGGAATGGAATCCACCTTCGGAACATGACTGGAAGCTCACGCGAATTGGAGCCAAGGTGTGCCGACGCGCGGCACTGCTCTCGCGCATTGGAATTATTCGGTTCGTTGCTTTTCTTCTGACCAGCGGTGTAAAGAAACCAGCAGGTTATCTCGTTCGCCTGATCAGTCGAGGTACGCCCGCCGACTCTGGTTCTGTTTCGAGTCCGTGGTTTTCGGCGCTACCCGCGAATGAGAAAGGTATGGCCGCAGTCTTCTGGGTGCAGCAGAAATTTGCGCTGACGATCGCGAGCCAACTGGAAAATCTGCCAGCAAGTGCGGCGCGGGTTGGTGAACTCGATATTTTCTGTGATAAGCCGGTGGTGATTCTGTCAGCAGGGACTGCGCCTGAGCATCGACGCAAAGAGCATGCCGCGATGGCGAGGCGCTTGCCTCTTGGGAATCATGTGTTGGCAGGAAACAGCGACCATTGGATCATGCAAGAAGATCCTGATCTGGTGATCGGCGCGATCGAGAAGGTAGTTAAGTACTCGCAAAACTCTCAAGTGGCATCGGTAGCGACTCTGCGCGAATTGGGAGTGCCCGACAAGGCAGCAACGCAGAGGATTGGCAAGGTGGTTCCATGAGCCAACGTCAGGTACAACTTACGCGATTACTCGCCCTGGCCCTGTTGCTAAGAGTTTTGATGATGGCGCCAGTCGCAGGGGGACAGAGCTTCGTTGGTGAGACGGCCAAGGAAGAAGCTTCGGCGAATTCTCGAACTGTTGATGGACTGGCGGGAGACGAAGTCGTTACGCGAATGATCGAACGTAATCGGCTGCGAAACGAGCATCTGCAGAGTTACTCAGCGGTTCGCAAGTATGAAATCCGAAATCCCGACGGTCGCGTGTCTGCCGAGGCCATTGTGCGCGTGGATTATCGCGCGCCAGGCAAGAAGACGTTTCACAAGGTCTCCGAAGAAGGATCCTGGGTGGTGCGACGTTTGGTATTTGACCGTCTATTGCAAAGTGAGGAAGAGACCTCTTCCGGCCAGCAGCGGCACGATTCTGCGATTTCAGACAACAACTATCAGTTCACGATAATCGGGGAAGAGAATTTGGGGACCCGTCGTTGTTTTATTGTCGAGGCCAAAGCGAAGCGAACGGATAAGTACCTATTTGAAGGGAAATTGTGGATCGATGCACAGGATTTTGGGATCGCAAAAATCTCAGGCCACCCTGCGGCAAAGCTGTCGTTTTGGATCACCCGTGCGGACTTTGTGCGGGAGTTTCAAAGGGTTGAGGGTTTTTGGCTGCCCCGACTGGATGAAACAATCGTCGAACTTAAGATCCATGGTACGAGAGTCTTCCGTATCGAGCATCAGCAATACGTGATCAACGCCGCTAACGATCTCACCTAGGCCGCTAGCCATACATCTTGACTGAACTAACACCTTTATGCGCCGAAAGGCCGATTAGAGTAATCAAAAATCGCGTCAGCATATGAGCGATCAATCGCTGTCGAGAACCCATACTTATCAGTACTGATCAGTTTGGCGCCCCATTGGACTCGTTCCTGCTTGTCGACGATCCAGTAGCAAAAGATGGCGTGTTTACCCTACATGGGCCCCTTCCGTGGGGGTTTTGAAGGCCCGCCGCTACAAACAAACCTTTTTTATTTCGCGGCAAAGTGTGGAAACTTCTCGCCCGGCGCTGCGTATAGATTGTGGGGAGGAGAACCCATGAAAACATTTGTGCGAATGCTAGTGCTGTGCCTCGTGGTGCCGGCCGGGGTCGCCCTGGCCCAGGACAAACCGGTCCAGGAGAAACCCGCGGTTACCCCGGAGGATCCCTTGAGCACCTGGAACAAGATGGCCTACACCCGGGTGAAGGGCATCCTGGCGCGGTCCGCTGAAAAAATGCCGGACGAGAATTACAGTTTTAAGCCCGTGGACACCGTGCGCAGCTACGGCCAGATCATCGGACATTTGGCCGATGCGCAGTACATGTTTTGTTCCGTGGCGCTGGGCGATAAAGGCCCGGCTCTGGACATCGAGCACACCAAAACCTCCAAAGCCGATCTCATCGCCGCGCTCAATGCCGCCTTCGCCTATTGCGACAAGGCCTACGACACCATGACCGACGCCTCCGCCGTGCAGATCATCAAACTCTTCGGAAACGACGCTCCGCGCCTCAGCGCGCTGACCGTCAACAACATGCATGACCTGGAGCACTACGGCAATCTGGCCACCTACATGCGCATGAAGAACATCGTGCCGCCCAGCAGCGAGCAGCCGCCCACTCCGCCGCAGGCGCCGAAGAAATAAGCGGAAGAAGTGACTCGTGACTAGTGAGAAGGAATGTCAGCAGGCGATGTCTGGATCGATAGGAGTTTGATTTACGCTCCAAGACCGGCATAGGACACACGCGGCCACGCTGAGAGTCGGCAAAGCACAGAAAAGGCTTCATTGCCGGCCGCTTGCAACGCATGATCGAGCGGCGAGGCCTCGAGGCGTTCAAGGGCTGCGGTCGAAGGCTTGATCGGAACGATACACAACAACATTAGGTAGCTACCCGCTTTCGACGCGCGCCTTTATATCCGAGTACGCCGTATCGATGAGCCTGCTTAGCGCTGCGGTGTTTGTGGCCGTTCCCGGTCTCAGCTTCACATGACGCATGAACTTGCCGGTGCCTTGCAACAAGCGAGCCGGATCCGGCAGCGCTGCGCCGTGAAAGAACCCCACGTTTACGTGCGCGGTGAATACATTCACATAGCCGAAGGGCGCATCTCCCAAACATACAACCGGACAGCCGTCATGCAAAAGCTCCCGGACTTCGTCCCCGCACTTTCGCATCACCTCAAACCACTGATGCGCGATGGCTCCCAATTCACCTGCATGCTCTTTCATCCACGCATCGATGGCGGGATCCCGCTCGACAGCGCCGTCGAATCGCAGCAATTCCGTTCTCATCGTCACTCGCCTTTCTGCTTTCGGGATCAATGGTTACGTTGCACCCTTACTTCCCTCCAGCAAATCCTGCCATGACCGCTTCTTTCTTTTGGTTACTATAGCGTTTCAATAGATGCGAGACATATCGAACTCATAACTCCCCATAAACGCGCATCTTGTCAGTATTTGATCTCGGTTTTTTCTGACCAGCACCGGACGAAATCTACCACCAGGTCCCGCACATCGTGCGACACCCACACTTTGGCCAGAGCTCCCCAAGACCTTTTTTTAAAGCGATGTGCTCGGGCATCAATTCAGCCAGTACCTCGCCCTTGGTCTGGATCTTTTTTCCCAGGAACTCGATGCGCTGCTGTTCGGCTTGGTGGTCCGGTCGGCTCTTGCCTTGAAAGGCGGCAGCGCCATTCTCGAAGAACTCTTTTTGCCAACGGTAGAACACCGTGGGCTGCAGCCCATGTTCCTCGCACAGATCGGAAACCGGCACTTATCCAACAAGTGCCAACTTCTGCTGCTTCATTTGGAAGGAATCGCAAGGGACAACCCCCGTTGAGGTGTCCGCCTCCACTTCGCCCTAAACGCGCCGCACAAACCGCGGCGCAGGGCTTCGCTCCGGCAGACTCCCCAACGACAACAACAAATCAAAACGAAAAGGGACACTTCTAATGAGGTAAGGAAGGGGACATTTCTAAAGAGGCTTGACATGGGCGTGGCAGTGGGCTGGACACCCGGTCCCCATTCCCTTACCATCAATGCCTTTCGGAGGTGAAAAGATGCCGACCCCGAGAGAATGGGTAAGAATCTGTGAACTGGAAAAGGCCGCGATAGAACATCAGTCTGTCGAGAAGTGGATCGAAATAGATCGCAAACTTGATCCCAACTGGACCGAAGAGAAATCAAAGGCCCTGTATCAACGTAAAGAAGAGTGGCTAAACGGCTGCACTGAACGCCTGAATGAAGCCCGTGCCAACCTACGCGCCGCAGAGGACTTAGATGTCTGGTCTCTCCTTGGAACTGGAGAGGGACTTACCAGCCGTGCCACAAGCGGTTCGACGCAGGATGATGAATGAGCGGCAACTGCGCCATGGCACGGGAAGAAAATGTGTTGAATGCCGCCTAAAGGAAGTGGGCTTGCTCAATTCCGTCTGGATCAGTGTGCGCGACGGAATTCCGTACGTGTTGCTCCCTGCAGTGAATAGTGCGCAAAACTCTGCAAGAAGAGAAAGGGGGAAAGCTGAAGATTTCGCCTCTCTCGTCGAGAATACTTCCGTTTACTGCAATGCCGGATCGCCACCGACGGCCAACGGGCTGCAACCTGCGCCGGTGCCGTTATAGTGGATCACGTTATCTTGAATAGAGCAGAACATACGCTGACCGGTGGTACCGACGGTAAGTGGCGTTGCGGTGACCAAGTATGTGGTATTAACGCCATTGATGGGGGAGCCGCCGACATCGGTGATGGTATAACCGCTCTTGACACCTGTCACGAGCACTGCGTCAATAATGCCCGCAGCCGCGCAGTCACCGGCGCCGGGGCCAATATTTGCCAGGCCAGCAGGAAAACCGTTCGTGGGACACTGCGCCGCGTACTGCACGTTTGCTGTGTTCAACGTGCGGACCGAGCCAACCGCGGAAGACTCGTTCGCCGAAATGCGCGCCTTGAGCAGGTTGGGAATGGCGATGGCCGCGATGATCAGAATGATTGCCACGACGATCAGCAATTCGATAAGAGAAAAACCCTTGTGCTTCTTCATAAGATCTCCTTGGAGACTACCCCGCGAGTCACGTTGGCGGTTGCAAGCCGCAGGATTCAGGGAGTTTAGAATCTTTACTTGTACGAGTCCAGCGATTTAGGATCATGACCTAATTGGGAAGGGAAATTAGGCCGCACGTTCAACCCGGGCGTGTGGCTATCATGCTTTCCTTCATTTCAGCACCGAGGAATGTAGGGTCTGCAGTGCCAATCTTATTTGCAGGAACCGCTCACCATTTTCAGGGTAGCGACTTGCATATCTCCATGCTCAGAGTTCTCTTTCTTCACGCCAGCACCTGCGGCCGCATCCTTGGCTTCTTCTTTCATGTTATGCATTGCGACGTTCGAGATGACGCCCTTGACAGTTACCGTGTGTCCCACGTGCTCAGCCAGGGCAACCTGGTCGCTTTTCAGGTTCCAAGTGCTACCGTCTTTGCCACTTAATACAAATTCCTTTGCGCTGTCTCCCTTGGCCAAACAGCCTGTAACCGTCCTATCTGCGGACTTGGATTTGCCACTACTGGTTGTATCTTGGGCAGATCCGACGGAGATAAGCAATAGGCCACACGCTAGTGCTACCCCAATAGCTGTCATACTCTGATCCCTCCTTATACAGCGGAGTGCTGTAAGTTAGGAAAGAATGACAAGAGGCTTCAGGAAGCTATATCAATGAAAGTCTGTAGAGAGCGCAATTTTATATTGTAGGGCAAAAACCGGGCACATCATGCGCATGGCTCGACACAAAGAGAATAAGCGCCAAACGAGTCTGCTCGAGCAGCTCATTGCGAAGCGGTACACGAATCTGTGTATTTTCAGGTCGTTTGCAAGACCGCCAGATATATCGATGTATCCAATGCTCCTCGCACTGGTTGCGGGGGGCGGAACGTTGTTTTTGCAAAGGCCAGGGTGTGCGCGGCATTCATCAAGGGAATCGGTAGCCAAGAGATGATTCCGTTCGTTGCCGTGCATCCGAGAATTCCTTGCGCACTCTCGGAACGGGGTTTCCAGAAGTCACCACAAGACTCCTCCGAGCGGTCTCGCCCTTTCAGTCTGTAACCGTGGCATGTGCCATCACGCGTTGAAGTTAGCTCGGTTTACGGATGCCGCAATTCTGTTCCCCGCTTGGCATCAAATATGCTGCGAATCTCTCGCGGGCTACTCGGGCGGATTCTTGAATCTCATCTCCGAGGGACAGGGGATTTGATGGATCTGACAGCGTTAGCCCGCGCCACTGTCTTCATTTCATCACAATCCAAAGCGGGTTTGGCTCAGGCCGAGGTCGACTTGGCGTTCCGTGAAGATCGATGAGGCTCTTGGCCTGCGTTTGAGGCGGCCGTCGACCGTACAGGAATGAATTTGTTCGGAAACTGCTAATCGGGGATTGTGAACGTCGGCAAATGTTTAGAGTTGTTCCAAGCCAAGTCGACGGTCATGCTGTTGTTATTATAGCTCGACCGAAAGACTCAATGGCTACCGCCTCGTTGTCCATGATGTCGATAATGGTATGCAGCTTTGTAATCTGCAGCACATCGTGGACTTTGTTCGTGAGTTTCAACAGCTTCAGGTCCCCCTTCATCTTCCGCACGCTCGCGACGGCACTGACCAGATGGCCTAACCCAGAGCTGTCGATGTAATCGACGTCGGCGAGATTGAGGAGAATTTTCCTATATCCTTCGCCTAACAGGTCGCAAACCAATGCGCGCAGTGCGGAACTTTCGTCGCCAAAAACAATCTGGCCACGAATGTCCACAATGGTGACGCCGTCTATTTGCCGCGTGGCTATCGTCATGTTCATTTGCAAACTCCTAGCACACTTAAGGACTACAGACTCTACGCTTGCCTCAGGGCGGGAAATAAGCCATCAAGCATTCCTACATTAGCGCAAATCATGTGTAGCGGCGCAGAGATCTTAGTACCACTGACTGGAATTATGTCTGCTTTGGCCAGCGACGCCACAACCAGCAAGCTGAACAGCAAACCAAGTAGATATTTCATTGTTGTAACCCTTCAGGAGCTGGCGGACACTGCCAGCAACTTATTCTACGTGACCCAGATATCAACAAGGAAAAAGCCGTCTTCGGCTGTCAAGCCAGCGGCTAGCCAAAAGCAGTACGGGCGAGTCTCAAAACATCAGTTTGTATTTCCCGCCGTGATCCTTTTCTCTTTGCTACACCAAACGAAGAGAGTTTGCGAGCCCATTCGTCATTTTACTGCTTGGCTAGACTCAACATGTCGAAATGTTTTTGTCGAGGACTCGAGTCACCACAGAGCGCGATTCGTCGCATCAGTCTGCAGTCAGGACAAACTTCGAATCCGTCTCATCAATGCTGCCAGATTGGAACGGTCCTTTTCATTGACCGCTTGGAACTTCAATCCCAGTCCGCTGCCGGGTTTCACGTGCCGCACAACAGCGTCGGCGCGAATTTGGCCCTCTTGAACAAGAAAATGAAGATTAGTCGTCGAGCCAATGCGCTTTGGCCTGGAGGTCTGGATGAACAATCCGCCTATACTGAGATCCTTCACGCGCGACAGATCACGATCTCCGCTGCCTTCCCAGTAGACCCATACATCGTTCTTTGTCTCCACCCGTGAGCTAATTCTTCGGTAGGCCATAAATCACTCACTTGCCCAAAATTACAACACTTTGTAACGTTGGTGTCGAGGACCGACGAAAACTGACCAGGAGACCATGCTTAGCCGTGTTTTCTGTCGCCGGACGCGACAAACCGCGATCCGGTGGAACTGCCCGAACTTAAAGAACGGCGTTGCACGCTTAAAATGAGCTTCAAAATCTTAGAAGTCAGTCGACACACGGATTCGAGTCCAGCCAGTTTGATTCCGGGGACGGAATTGGACCGAACGTGTCCAAAGCGTGTCCGCACCAAGGCGGACGCCGGACGTGTATGGTGATGAGAATTCTTTCTGGTAAATCAAGGACCCTGGTGTATAAGGGTTGCCGGCTGGGCGGACAAGGTGGAAACCCCGGCTGAAGAAAAACACGGAGGAAAACGAAATGAAAAAATCATTGTTTGTGTCGGCAGTTACGGCCTTAACCATCGTCGTGGGTTTAGTAGCTGTTGCGCAGGCTCAGAAAGACAAACAGGTCATCTATGTATCTTCAGCGCAAGCCACCTATAAACCGTCGCCAATGGGCGGCGTTTCCATGGCGGCCCTCTGGGGTGAGATGGACGAGGGCCCTCATGCAACATTTACCAAATTCGACCCCGGATACGACGCGGGAATGCACACGCATACGAGCGACGTCTGGATCGTCGTTATCAAAGGCGCTTATCTATATAAAGACGAAGCGGGCGAAAGGCGCGTGGGCCCTGGAGATTTCCTGCGAGTTCCCGGCGGCCACAAGCATTGGAGCGGCGGTGACAAGACCGAAGGAGCGCTCTTCTACGAGGAAGCGTCAGGGAAGTTCGATAGTACGCCAGCGAAGTAGAGGCACCCCCAGAATCTTTTGTAGGGCAGTAATCAAGGCGTTCCGGGCGGCCTTGTCAGAATCCCTGCCAACTTACGCGCCAGGAAGCGTCGATGACGTAACTCTCTTGGGTGCACACAGAAAGATTGCGGACCTGCAAGTGTGGAACTCTGCGAACGGTACGCAGTCGCGTCGATGATCAGATAGATTGATCCCTTTGGGCAAGGACCCGTAACATGCTATCGGTGGATTGAAGGACTTTGTATGCTCGTTGCGGTTGCGTGAGGTCCGGAAGAACGTGCTTGTGGCGCACTCCGAACTTGAACCTGATTCTCGATGATCGCTGCGACCACGGCGAGGCGCAGAGCAGCGACAGTCCGACGCTTTGCATCGGACGGGCCTTGTCGCGAGGTCGTCATTGGGTCGATAGTCAGGAACACCTGCCCAAGGCTCCCTTCAGAACGCCGCTCGACGCTCGTCGTCCTGCACTTGGTGACCCGATTCACGCCGTGGCTTCTGGTGATCATCGGTATCGCCGCCGCGTTCTTGCTGGCGAGCCGCTCGGTCACCGGCTTGGGGTTTTTAGCGCGATTGCATCGCGCGGATCGACTTGCGCTCTGGATGGTGCTGGTCTGCCTCACCGTGATCGGGTACCTGCACGACGCCAATACGTGGAGCTCCGACGGCAAAGGGTTCGTCCGACCGGCCAATGTCGCGATGTGGAAAACGGAGCTCATTCTCGCCGTAGCCCTCGCGGTACCGCTACTGAATACGCTGGCGCGTATGTTATCGCCCCGGAGAGCAGCGACTTCAGGACAAGAGTTCGCCCGCGAATTTGCCCTGTACATCAATTTCTCGGGGATTGCGCTCGTTTTATGGAGTGGCGAAGCAGTGCTCTCTCGTGCAATGGTTGTGACGCTTGTCGCTTGGGTCGCACTAGCGGAGCTAACGCTGTATGCGTCGGAATGGGTTGTGGGCTCATCGCTACCCGACGCCCCGGGCTGACCGGATGCACCGGCTACACGAGAAACTATAATAGGACCGCTGCTACTGCAATTTCCGTGGTTCAATAAGCACGAGATTCAAGCAGACGAATTCTTCAACCGACTGCGACTCTTCCTACAACGAGTTAAGAATTTGCCGTCCGTTCGGTTCGTAATCGAGATTCGCAATAAAGCATGGCTTGATAAGCGCCTGATTGATTTGTTGCGAGAGCACAATGTTGCGCTGGCACTGACTGATTTGTCCAACATGCCGCGGCCGTGGGAAATGAAAGAGAAGCTCGATCCGGTGACGACTGATTTCGTTTACGTCCGCTGGCTCGGTGACCGCAAGGGCATCGAGGCGCTCACGAGGACATGGGACAAGACGATCATCGACAGGACTGACGACCTAAGAAACTGGGCAGGTTTATGGAGGCGGAAGGCCGCACTGGCGGACGTGTGGCGCTCTCCTCTGCATGGGATTCCTTCATAGCGGATCTCGAAGCCCAGGCTGTGACGCCGGGAACGGTCAAGAAATACAAGCTCCTGCGCAAGAGGCTTGAGGCCTATGTCGAGCAGCGCCGTATCTTCTACGCCTCAGACTGCACGCTCGATTTGCTGACCAATTTTCGCGCCACTTGGAAGCAGCGGGCGTTCTTTAGGTTCTGTGCGGACCGTCGTTGGACGGAAGGCAATCCCGCGTTGAGCCTGAAGGCTCCCAAGGTCACTTTGTGCCCCACGCTGCCCTTGACCCAAGAAGAATGAATGAAACTCGTCATCGCGTGCGACACGTACGAGGTCCAAGTGGGGTCCACGGGGTTTCTCAACACGCAACGTCTCAGGGCGCTCATCCGGTTGATGCGCTACGCCGGCCTTCGGATTAGTGACGCCGTGAATCTCTCAACCGATCGAATCAGCGATGACAAGCTTTTCCTGTACACGCAGAAGACCGGCACCGCAGTGTATACGGTGTTGCCTCCGTTTGTTGTGAAAGAGTTGGCGGCAACCCCGGGCACTCCACCATAAAAGTGACGGAAAGACACTACGCGCCATGGATCCAAAAGCGTCAGCAGCAGCTTGAGGCCGATCTGCCTGCAATGTGGTCCAACGATGAGCAGGGTACAAAAGAGGTATAGCCGCAAAACAGGCGTCCTAATTGAAAACACAAACGGGAAAATGGCGGAGAGGGTGGGATTCTCACCTCAAGCCGAAATCAACAAAAACACCGTGGTTTTAGTAGTTACGGTACCATCAGTTAAGTGGTTTATTTTTATGCACTTGACTTTTCTAACACACACATTTTGTGAGTGTTAGTTCCAGTACTGCCTGTCTCAAATCGAATTTTCTGGTACAACACTGGTACACACTTAACACAGAACCGCATAGCCCGGCTAAGGGACCTCGCAACAATAACTTCATATTGATAGGGTTAACTCCAACATCTGGAGCCACTAAATAAAGCCAGGGACATCCAACCCTGGACCTCTGAGATAGCCTCCACAGGCTCGAAGGATGCAATCGATCTTTCCCGCCAAGCCCAGTTGATTATGTTATAGTTCTCATCATCCCCTGCAAGGAGTGTGAACTCTAACATTATGCGGCCCACTTCCTTCGATCCATCGGCCCTGCGCCAACATCTCCGCCGTAACAAGATTGCCGATCTACCCGAGCTGAAGCGCGTCCTTGGCACAGACACCGATCTCACTGTCTTTCGTAAACTGAAGCAGCTTCAATATCTCGCCAGCTACACCCATCGCGGCCGCTTCTACACCCTGCCCGAAATCGCTCGTTTCGACGATCGCGGACTGTGGTCGCATGAAGGTGTTTGGTTCTCCCGCCACGGCACGCTGCTAGCTACCCTGGAAACCTTCGTCAACCAGTCTCCCAACGGCTATTACGCCTATGAATTGGCCGATGCCCTGCACGCCGAGGTGCAGCAGCCTCTCCGCCATCTGGTTGAGCAACAGCGCTTGGCGCGAATGGAGGTGGGTGGCCAGTTTCTCTATACCGACATCGAATCCGCCCCGCGCCGCAAACAGTTGCTCGCCCGGCGCAGCGCTCAGGCCGTTCCTGTGGCTGTCCATTCCGCCGACCTCCAAGCTTCTCCCGATGAACTCAAGGCCGCCATCCTGCTGTTCTATGGCCTGCTCGATGAACAACAGCGCCGATTGTTTGCCGGGCTGGAGTCCATCCGCCTGGGCCACGGCGGCGACACTCTGCTCGGCGATTTCCTGGGCTTGGACGTACATACCGTGGCCCGCGGTCGGCAGCAACTACTGGATCAGAATGTGGTCAGCGGCCGATCTCGCCGCACGGGCGGTGGTCGTACTCCGGCGGAAAAAAAACGCCCGACATAATTGCGGTTCTCCATTGCCTGCTCGAACACGATACCGCTGGCGATCCCATGACCGGCTTACGTTGGTCTCGCCGCACTACCACCACGATCGCGGAGGAGCTGGCCAAACTCGGCATTGCCGTCTCCCCCAATACCGTCGCCCGCCTGCTCCATGCCATGGGCTATTCTTTGCGGGTCAATCAAAAGCAGCTCTCTACCAGCTTGAGCCCCAACCGAAATCTTCAGTTCGAATATCTGGCCGAGTTGCGCTACCGTTTCCAGCGCCGTCATCTGCCCATCGTCAGCGTAGACAGCAAAAAACGCGAACTCGTCGGCAATTTCAAAAATCCTGGCCGCCGTTGGGAATCTGCCCCGCGTCGTGTTTACGATCACGACTTCCGCACCGATTCCATAGGCGTCGCCATTCCTTATGGGATTTACGATGTTATGGAAAATCGCGGTGCTCTGGTGGTCGGCATCTCCCATGACACTCCCGCCTTTGCCGCTCATGCCATTACTCATTGGTGGCACCAGGAAGGTTCCGCCCGCTATCGCGGTTCACGCCAACTGCTCATCCTGGCCGATACCGGCGGTAGCAACAGTTGCCGCTGTTACGCCTGGAAAACTGAGCTCCAGTCCCAACTGGCCAACTCGTTTGCCCTGGCCGTAACCGTGGCCCACTATCCCAGCGGTGCTTCCAAATGGAACCCCATCGAGCATCGCCTCTTCTCCGAAGTCTCACGCAACTGGGCGGGCGAACCGCTGGATTCTTACCAAAAGATCCTCAACTATGCCCGCACCACCCAAACCCAAACCGGACTTCAGGTCACTGCCTATCTCGACCGTCGACACTATCTTTGCGGTCTTAAACCCACACCCGATCAAATCGCTTCACTTCGATTGCAGCGCCACGAAACTCTGCCCGAATGGAACTACACTATCAAGCCACAACTGTAAACTTGTTCTTGCGTGATTCCTAAGGGCTTGCCTGAAGGCGCGGCAATGACAGCAACGCCCGTCTATCGTGTTGGTGAGTCGCAGCCGATAACTGAGCCAAGATAGATTAAGCCACTGTCGTCGCTAAAGGCTGCTGTCTTACACGCCGCCTTTTCATCGTTCGGCCTCAGTGCAATCTGGTAGTGCTGCCCATCCGTGCTTGTGGTGATGGTCAGTTCATAAGGTTTCGGATTCTCAAGGTCTATAGGTGATTTGTTCAAGCAGCCTTTCGTTCGCAGAAAGCCTAGCATTTCCTGCGAAGCTGCGAATCGGCCACTTTCGTCCCGATAGTTATATTCCTGAGTGTTCAAGAGCCGTAGCGCAGTCACGAGATTCCCATTGGGGATTTCAGCTTCAGCTTGTCCATTAACCTGAGGTGGAATAGCGGCTCCCATCAGAAGGATTCCAAGGAACCCACAAAACAGCGCAACATAGATTCTCTTCATGTGGACACCCCCAGCACCCCACAGTGTACACCTATCTCTTAGCCGCCAAGTAGCCGCGTCAACAAGCCGGGCTTCGGCAGCAACTCAGGCTCTGGCGTGTGCGTCTTCCCGCAACAATGCGCGGTCACGGGTGCCTTCGGGTTGGTCATATAGACCGTGGTATCGGCACCGCACGAACATTCCCACCGATACACCGTGACCGTCTCAGGCTTCATCCGTGGTGGTCTGCCGCACAGCACTTGCACTCCCTGACCCATTGTTACTTCAGCTTTCGTCCAAGGCATCAGCGTTCCACCGTTTGTGACTCTTCAAATAAGTACAGGGTGTTCCCGGTTGAACGCACGATAATCGTCTTCACCGCTTGCGCGTTTGTCGCTACGACGCGCCTACCCTTGCTGTACCACTGTGAACGGCTGAAGCTGGTGCGCGTCTGCGGCTGTTGCTGCCGTTCACGCTGATATTCCCGCTCACGCATCCACTGCTCTTGCATGTATTCGTCTGTGTCTTCTCTGAAACCCATTTCCTTTTTCCTTTTTGAATTTACTCTCGTTGTGTACGCTTCGGCAGCCTGCCGCTCTGTTGCGAAGTAGCCCAAGACTCTTTTGTTGCCCAAGATGCTGATTGCTGCACGCCATTGCTTCTTCGTGCTGTGCCAGATCACGCCAACGTACCGTGACGTGAATTGTGTCTTGGGTTCTTTCCTTCTGTTGATGATTTCCATGATTCTCTTTTGGGCAAAAAGGGGGGAAGCAGGAACCGTGAAGCTCCTGCTTCCCTTTGCCCTTCAACTTATTGTTTTCTGATTACGCCAGCTTGAGTGCAGTGACAGCGTTTGCGTCAATGAGCTTGCAGCCCATGCGTGCAACGAACCCATACAGGGTCTGGTTGTACTCAATCATGCGTTCCCCGGAACGAACCAAGGTGTTCTGGCTTTGCACCAGAATCGCCCTCTTGATGCTGCCGAAGACAACGCCAACACCGCCAGATGCCGAAGACTGGTCAACGTTCTCAACCAGCGGGAAACCAAGCAACTGCCCCTGTTTTAGTTCGGGGTACAACAAGGCACCCGCAGTGTCCCTCAGCTTGAGCAATCTCACACGCATCGCAGGCGAAACCATGTAGCAGGGTGCAGACGCATCTTCGCGGTACGCGGCATCCACTTGGTTCTGCATGTCAATCAACTCATCCGTACCCGGCACAGACGAAGACGCAGACGTTGCGCCAACGGTCAGTTGTGCGAACAGCCCTTCAGTGCCGTCAACGCTGGCATAGTTGTTGAACTTGCGTGCCACGCGAACGGCGAACAGTGCCTGCAAGAATCCATCCAAGTCAAACTGTGCGTCTTGCAGCAGCAGGTTGGAAACCGTCACAGACGTTGCGAAGTTCTTGACGTTCGGTTTCGGTGCAGCGAAGACAGGATTGACTTGCGGCAACAGTGTGTTCTCACCAATGATGCTGGCTTGGTTTGCCACGTCATCAGAAAAGAAACTGATGAACGGCACACCGTTGGTGACGGTCTGCAACGTTGCGCCAGCGCGAAGCCAGCCAGACGCAGACGCCAAACGCGAATTGTACTGATGCAGCCATTGCCCAGCGGGAACAGTTGCGCTGCCCGTTGCCACATCCGTTTGAAGTGCGGCATAGGTACGCTTCTCAGAAGGCTTGTGGATGAAGTGCCGCCACTCTTCCTGCATTCGCAATTCTTTGGCGTTCACTTCTTCGCCGCGAATCTCTGCCAACTTGTTGCTGGCAGCGACTGCACGGACATCTGCGCCACGGTCAGCGTCAATGGCGTCAACCAGCTTCATGATGGACATGAAACGGGCTTCAGACATCTTGCTGTATGGCTTCTCATTCAGGATTGCATGCGCGGTGGCAAGCAGGGTGTTGCGTTGTTCTTTCACTTTCACACTCACTTTATGTTTTTAGATTCCCGCGATCACTTCAACCCACGCGGGTGCTGGGCTTACTGCAAACTTTTCTACTTGACGCGCTTGGCAAGTTCTAGGCGTGCCGTCATCCAGCGCACAACGTCTTCAGAGACTTCAGCCACCGCTGGCGGTGCCGTCACGAGCTTGCTGCGTGCTTCAACACTGGCAGGCAAGCCGTCAGGGAAGTAGCTACGCGCACTCAATGTGGTGCTGGGGTAAGCAGGCATGGAAGTGCAAGTCACTTCGTCAATGTATGCCTTCTGCACCGTGCGCAGTGCCAACTCTTTGCCGTCAACAACGGTCTTGCCCCAACTGTCATTGAGAATCCACATCTGAAATGACATGCCGCGAATCAGACCGGAGTCAACGCAAGCCAGCAGGTCACTGCCCCAAGTGGTGTTGGGCACATCGAATTGAACAGCAAGACCAACATTGTCTTCACTGATTCGTAGACTGCCGTTGCTGCGACGTGCCAGAATTTTTGTGTGGTCATGATCGACCAACGCACGGATTTCACCATCACCTGCAAGGCACTCAGAGAAGCAACCGGGTGCCAACTGTTCGATGAAGACGCCACCAGCACCGGGCAGTGGCACGTTCCGTTCGTTGTACTTTGCGGCATAGCCTTTCAGGGTTCTGCCGCTGGCTGCTTTGCGCAGTTCTGCCGCGAACCGTACTTCCTTTTTCACGCTCATCACTCATACTCAACTTTCTTTGGGATTAACTGATTACTGCTCTTTCTTTCATGGGACGAATGCCCAGCTTGCTCTTCAACGCTGCAAGATCACTCCCGCCCTCCCTATGACTTACAGGCAGAGCCGATTGCATAGTTATGCATAGCACTGCATAGATATGCAGAGTGCAGTCTAGGTCACGTCAGCGTACTCATCACCGGGTCTATCCCCATCGTGGTTGTCATGATGCTCACGGCAAAGTGCCGCACAGTGTTCTTCGCAGCACAGATCATCTGGATGGCTGCGCAACCCGCGTCTGTGATGTACGTGCGTAGCGATACGGGCACAGGGCTTGCCGTTGACAATCAACATGCAGGCTGGGTGGGCACGCAAGTACCAAGCCCTGAAGTGCTTCCACCTTGGCGTCTGTCGCAACATCCAGATTTCATCATTGCGCTTGTCTTGGTACTCACGCTGCGCTGTCTGCTTGGCGTGCTTGGGGCAATGCGTGTTAGGTCTGCTGACCAGTGCCGGGCATTGACCCTGAGCACACGGTTTCTTCGCTGCAAGTGCCATCTAGTATTTCCCCATCAAGAACAGCAGCGTCCGTGCGTTGCGCTTGGCAGTCTTGGCTTCCTCTTGCTCTGCCTGTCTCTTCAGCCGCCTCATCTTCGTGGCAAGCTTCTTGATCTTCATCTGCCGTTCTTTGTTCGCAGCCTTGGTCAACGCAACGCGGAACAGCTTGATGAAAGTTCCGTCCTCTTGCCTGTCGCCAACCTTGACCGCTATGACGCACAAGGTGGTTTTTTTATTTTACCCAGCAACACAGTGTGTCAGCTACGGTGTGGTAGCAGCAAACGAGACAGACGCCGCACAGGTCGTTCGTAACACGCTGGAATTTGTCTTGATCGGTTCGATAGTCAAGCAGTTCACCGCTTGGGTGCTGTAGAACTGGCACTGAGCCGGGGTTCCTCACCTCGGAAGAGAAACTCATAGACAACTCATTTCCTCGCAGTGCAACCACTTCGCCTGTCTAGATGTTTCCCTCGTGTGTGCGCGTTAACGCGAGGCGCATGGAACGAACGCCGAGCATTACTTCGTGCTATGCGCCACCGTGAGATTTCTAATCACTCTGCTGGTAGACTTGCGGGGATGGCACGATTGATACTGTACGGCACAAGTAAGAGGCTTCCGGGTGCGGAAACGATCGCTTTGAATGTCGATGATTGGGAGAAATATCGCCGCAATGCGCTGCGGTATCTACACGCTTCCGGTTCGTCGGCGGTCTCAACATCGACGCTTGAGTACTTGCCATTCTCGCTTGAGGGCATACTCGTCCAGGATAATTTTGAGGGATCGTACTTAACCGACGATCAACTTTTGATGCTTCGTGTACCTGTCGAAGTTTTTGTTGAAATCGAGCGTGAACGTGGGAACTGGCCCAATCGGGTGGCTCAAGGTATTCCCGAAATTGTCCATGCACTGAATCAAGTTGGGTGCCACATTAAGGGCGTTGTTGCGGAAATCGAACTTGATGCCGAAAACAAACCTGTCGAGATAATCCAAGCGGAGGAACTCAAAATAACGTCAGCAACGGTTGAACATGCCCTGAATCAGGCTAGGACCTTGATTGTCTCTCACGGTGCGCCAGCCGCGCTCGACCGCGTACACACGGTGTTTCACGGTTATCTCAAGGCCGCTTGCGAAAAGGCTCAATTGCCGATGCCCAATGACAGGCCCGGAATAATCGAGCTACTTGGACTGCTTCGCAGGAATTGCATCGTCTTTTTTGACGACGAGTTAGAGAAGTTGGTTGACCAGACTTTTCGAGGGGTGCAAAAGTCCCGTGGACGCCCTAGAGAGATTCAGGAATGAGCACAGCCTCGCTCATCCTCAAGAAATGCTGCCGGAGCAAGAAGCTCTATTTGTAATCAACCTGACGCAAGCAATGCTGCGCTATCTGGATTCCCGCTTGCAATGATGTTTCCGGCTCTTGTGTTAGGAGAAATTTAGCGCCCGTGCTGAGACAACCCCCATGACCAAACTAAGAAAGCCGGTATCGTTCGAGACGACGTTCGGAACATATGTGGTCGATGAGCTATTGGGCCAAGGCGGTGCGGGACGCGTCTACGGTGGAACAGGTATCGACGGGATGCCGATAGCTCTCAAGGTCCTTGCTGAGGAACGGGCAAATACTGACAAGAGAAGGCGATTCAAGAATGAAATTGCGTTCCTTCTCAGGAACAGGCACTCAAATATTGTCACAGTGCTTGATCATGGTGTCGCTCATGGCGACGAAATCGCCGGTCCGTTCTATGTGATGCGTAGGTACGACTCCAACCTGCGGCACCTAATTCAAGATGGAATCAACACCGACCGTGTGATGCCGCTGTTCAGCCAAATCTTGGACGGCGTTGAAGCAGCCCACCTGCAAAGCGTTGTGCATCGTGACCTGAAGCCGGAGAACATTCTCTACGATAAGCATTCGAATATTCTAGCAATTGCCGATTTCGGGACAGCTAGGTTCACTGAAGATCTGGTAGCCACAACGATTGAGACAGCACCCGCACAACGGCTCGCAAACTTCCAGTATGCCGCTCCGGAGCAGCGCACACCCGGTAAACAAGTTGGGATCCCGGCTGACATCTATGCTCTGGGATTGATGCTAAATGAGATGTTCACCAGAGTAGTGCCTCTGGGCACCGAGTACGTTCTGATCGACGATGCCACGAAGGAACATGCATTCTTGGATCCGATTGTCGCAAAGATGCTCAGGCAAGCACCGGATGAAAGACCAACATCCGTCGCGGATATTAAGGGGCTTATACAGCGGCACCAATCAGAGGCTGTCTCACTCCAGCGATTGAGCCAAATTGACAGTACGGTCATTAAAATAGCCGAAATCGACGACCCGTTGGCACAAACGCCCCCTCAAATTGTTGGTGCCGATTGGGATCGCGGAATACTTACCCTAACGCTAGACCGGCCCGTCACACCACAGTGGTTCGAGGCACTACAACGGATGAACAACTACACTTCGGTCTTGGGAAAGGACCCAAGCAGATTCACGTTTCATGGTCGTACGCAACTTAGCGTGAACGCTGCGGAGCATGAAGTCCAGCAAGTGATTGACAACTTCAAATTATGGCTGCCCAATGCCTCCGAAACTCTGAAAAAGATGTTGGAACAAGCCGCACAGCGGGAAGAAGCCGCGAGAAAGGAGCAACTACGCCGCGAGCGAGAGGCGGAGGAGCAACGGCTTCGAGTGCTGCGCAACATCAAGATCTAACCATGCAGAAACTGGACGCTCTGCTCTACCAGCGAAACTGGGTCAGACCATCCGTATGTCATTGCCGAAGAAGTCAGCCGCGTGGCAAGGCTTTGTATTGGTCTGGATATGGAAGCGCCCTGATGAAAGGGTTGGGTTGAGGTTTGTGGTCAGGACTAAGGTACTATTTTCAGCGAGCCGCTGCCTTATCCAGGATTAACCATGCGTTGGCGAATCCTAGTTTCCTTGGTGTCCTTGGCTGTCATCTGTTGTGGGGTGCGGTACGCTGTCGGGAGAGAAAGACTCGAACGACTCCACAGCCCAAAGTACTTGCACGAGTTATATCAAGAAACAAACAAGGAGTTCTTTGATGGTCAGTTACCTGATGCGGTTCTGGAAGTATGTGATTTGTCCGACAAACAGGCTGAAGGGACTACACACAAATACGAAGGGCAGAAATTTGTCATAACTTTAGACCCCAATTGGAACACGTCGGAAGATGAAGCACTGGATACCCTGCGGCACGAGTCCTGTCATGTTGCCACTTGGAGGGAGGAACCTGAAGTGCACGGCCCACGTTTTCAAGGGTGCATGAAGAGATTTGAGCAACAACGTTAGCGTTGAACTGGATTTCATCAGCGCACCGCGTGTCTACTGCTGTGGCCGTTGGATTTTTCCTCCGAAAGAAGGCTTCTGGTCTGGAAATTGCCAAGAGTGGCTTCGCAGCCCGTGAGTCAGGCTGCCACGCTGCCCGGTCCGGGCTTTTCACTGCAAACACTTGTTTTACGCTCAAAAAGTTTTGACCAAGCGGGTCAGACGGAAGTACATTTTCACCTGCTGAAAGTTTTGACCGATTTTCTTTATTTCCAATTCACCAGAGGACGGGTTAAAACGTCCGCTTTGAAATACACCGTCGTTCGCGTAGACGAAGTTCGTTGAATAGTTAGCCTCGGTAGTAGGCCGCAAGGCGGGCGTCCCCTCAGTCCGGATTAGTTCTGCAGACCAACTTGCGTTCAATCCCCGACCTCTGATGCACCTAAAACCGTACGTGCCGTCGGAAAGCTGACCGTCATAATCCCAGAGACAGTCGATCAAGGCTTGTGTTTCATTCGCCGACCTTAGAACGGCATCCTTATCGTACTCCTGTTGAATACGTCTGGTAATCGCAACAGTCGCACAGAACGCAACAACGGTAAGGCCAATCTTCTGAAACTTCGTCATGCTTCCTCCGGGTCTATGTGTATCGTATGCATCCTTCTTTCACGTCCATATGGTACTTTCGGGTGAGGCGGTCTTTAACAGTTAACTGGACGTATGGACCGTTCAGCCGTTGTTATTGCACTGCGTGCGCGGGTCTGCCGTCAGAAGCTGAAGGCTGCGTCTACCACGGCACGAACGTGCGGTGCCTAAGATTCAGACCCGGCCAACGCTCTGGTGCGGTGCTCAGCGAAACTGGGTCAGAACATCTGCACGTCATTGCCGATGAAGTCAGCCGCGTGGCAGAGCTTTGTATTGGCAAAGACATGGGCACGATGAGCACGGCCACGGCATTCACGGAGATGGAAGCAGGCAGCGTGAATCGGCTGTGACATAATTCTTGCGTGGCCCAAGAAATTCCAATTTCCACGCGGCTGGCAAGCCAACGCATTCAGATTGTCCAAATCATCACAATTGTGTGGATGACCGTAGAAGCGGGGCTGGCTTTGCTGGCGGCGTGGGCGGCACGCAGCCCTGCACTGCTTGCGTTTGGCGGTGACAGCTTTGTTGAATTGTTCTCAGCGGCAGTGGTTTTGTGGCGGTTTACAACGCAAGCCAAGCAAGAACATGCTGAGCGAACTGCGGCACGAACAGCAGGGGTATTGCTCTTTGTACTTGGAGTGTTTGTAGTTTTTGGTTCGGTGAAAACCCTCTTAGGTCACAGCCAACCTAGTCCCAGTGTCTTGGGAATTTGTATATTGTTGGCGGCAATCACAATCATGCCAATACTTGCCAAGGAAAAGAGGCGTTTATCAGCCCTTACGGGCAGTGCAGCACTCAGGGCCGATGCAGCCCAATCCAATCTCTGTGCATATCTGGCGTTGGTAGCTCTGGTAGGGCTGACAGCGAATGCGATTTGGCAAATTAGCTGGGCTGACCCGCTTGCAGCTTTGGCAGTTGTGCCGTTCATTGGCTATGAGGGTGTAGAGGCTATTCGTGGAAGACCTTGTGGTTGTCACTGAGAGTCAATTTACTCGCGTTCCGAACCGTTGAATGAATCGCATGATGGCCTTTGCGTGTTCAATCGTCGCACTGGATGGGCCGCCATCCAAGACTTTTGCTCTCCCAACGAAACTGGGTCAGATCATCTGCACGTCATTGCCGAAGAAGTCAGCCGCGTGGCGGTGCTTTGCATCGGAAGGGATATGGGCACGATGATCACCGCCACGCAGTTCATGGAAATGGACGCAGGTAGCGTGAACTGAAAATGGAAGTTGCGCCGGGACGTGCTTCGTTCTTGAGGAACGCCCCGCCCGTGCAATCACTAGAACAGATTGCTTCTATGTAGTCACAACTTACTTATCGCAGCGATTACTCGACTTTGTTGAATACGGTGGAGATCGCATCTGAGTCGAGCACGGCGTGAATTTCCTTGCCCTGTCTGACCACGACCAAAGCCAGGTGCAGCGGAACAGGGCTATTGGGGGTGTTGGCCACTGCTGTTCCCGTGCAGTCCGGATTGACGGCATAGGTCCCGCTCGCAGGCGTCCAACCTGGCTGTAGTGGCACACCGTTGATGACTGTGTGCTCCACCCAAGTCAGATTACCTTTGCCGTCGAAATGGGTCATAGTTAATCCGCGGAACTGCGCTTCGGGTGGAAGCCCGGGGATGTTAAGGAGCACGCCTTCGGAGGCGGATCCGTAATCGCCCTGAAGGGTTTTGTTCGTGCATACCTTTGTGTCCCCGTCGTCGTGACCTGTCCCCCGTTCTTGATCAACCCGCGCCGAGGAAGCTGCGACCAATAAACCGCAAACAACCATTATCGGAATTGCCACCATCGACATTCTCGAAACTGATTTACTTTGCATTGAATCCTCCTCTTAGTATTTGACCATCAGTGGGAGGGGTTTTCGTTCAAAGAGCGGCCTCGGGAATCCTCCCTGAACCCGAGTAAAAGCAACCGCAACCGCTACAGCTACAGCAAACTCAACCGGTAGCGCGTCAAATTGGAAGCTAACTCCTCACCGGGATGCGAATCGCCCCGCTCGAATATGTAAGCGGGTGTTGCACCACTGCGATTGTGTCTATGAGGGTGATTGATTGATCAGAGCACTAGTCTTGCAAACTCTGATTCAAATCAGGCTTGAGCTCAGGACTCAGATTCTTCGAAGGGAAATCAGGGTCAAGAGGTCAGGACCTGGCTGAGACTGTCGAGGGACTGCATGGGCGTAGCATATAAATAACGGCCGAGTTGTGGGAGTTGTGGGATGGATTGTTATTTGAGATACAGCACGGCTCTCCACAGCCTCTGAACGGATCGCAGAGCATACCTCGCTGACAACCATGAAATCGTTAGAAGAATCGTCCGTTAAACTCAGAGTTTCCGGGAATTCACTACAAGCCAAGCAGCACGCAACACAATAGATTATGAGTACGCAAATCCACGACAATGACCCCACTGATAGCAGGGCACCTGTTTTCGTCGCCACAAGCAATTTGCCTTGGTGAGAACGTTGGGCGCTCTTAGGCTGACCGAAGCTCCGCAGACGGTGGAACGTGAGTGCAAAATCTTGAAGGCGCATACCTATTTTCGTCGCCTTTCTGTCAACCTTACCCCAGCCTTGCTCACTTCCGGTTGAAAAGCGCATCTGACAATAGAACATAAGAGAGAAGTGAGCTGCTGTTCGATATTGCACACTTTGTAGCGGTCGACATTTCGGGAAAAGCACCCGGCGGACAACTCATCTGTGTAGTCGTTACCGGGCATCTGGCTCCTAAGTACTCAGCTTCTCAAGTTTTTGCTAGAAGCTGAAGGCAGCGTCAACCGCTGCACGCACATGCGGTGCGTGAGACTCAGACCCGGCCAAGTAAAGCTGGGTGGTCTTCAGGTCTTTGTGACCCAGCCACGTTTTCAAGTCATTGAGCGAAGTGCCGTGATGGTGCAGCTTCGTTGCGTAAGTCTTCCTGAAGTTGTGCAGCTTGAACTCTTCGCACACTGGTGCCGTCTTGCACGTGCGTGGCTTCTGGTCTGTCAGCGGGTTTCTGAGCTTTTCAACGCAGTGGCCACAGTTCAGCCCGGCCCGTTTCGCGGCTGACTTCAGATAGCGCAGAAAGTGACCGTTAGGTCTGCACTTGGTGTTGGGAAAGAGCAGCGTGCAGTCTGGGTCAGCGGTCTTGCGGTGCTCCTTGAGCAGCTTCACCAGTTCTGCTGGCAGCGGAATGGTACGGGCTTCGTGATTCTTTGGAGTGAAGCCCCACTTGGGTTTTGCGCGGACGGTGTGCGTGTGGTGCTGCCAGTCTATGTCTGACCACTCTGCGTGCTGCACTTCCTGCTCACGGCACCCAGTGCCACGGAAAAATTTGAAGATGACCTGCTCTTCTTCGTCCATCACTGAGAACAGCCTGCGCAGTTCTGCGTCACTGTAGGCACGCGGTGGGTCTTGCTCTGGGTCTGGTGCATTTTTTCTGTTCGGCCTGACGGTGCTGCCTGCATCGGCCAGCATCTGTGCCACTGTCACGAAACGATTGTGCAGAGTCTTGGCTGAGTAGCCTTCCTTCAGCGTGATGTCTTGGAAATTGCTGAGCACGGCAGCGTCAATGTCTTCCACGAAGTGCACACGGGGTGGCAGAGATTCAACGAAGTGCTCAAGGTCTTTCCTGTACTTCTGCACCGTCTTTTTCTTCTTCCCTGACTTGGATTGCAGATACTTGTCCACGGCCTTCTGAACTGGGGTGCGTCCGTTGTGCTGCACGGCCTCTGGCACCACGATGCCACGCAGAGCAGCATCCAGCGCAGTTCGCTGCCTTTCACGGTCACGCTGTGCGTCTTCATACGTGCTGCCTTCCGGCAAGCTCTTGCGCTGCTGGTGTCCGTTCGCATCAGTGAAGCGCAGATAGAAGCGGCAGTCTTTGGTCTTCGGCCCACGTTTCACAGTGTGAAAGCCCCAATTGCCGTTTGCGTCTTTCATTCTGACGATGATGCTGACTTGCGCCACCCAGCGTCTTTTGCCCATCTTCCGTGTGCCTCACAGTGAAGTAATTACGGGCTTAGGTTGGCACATGCTAGGCACAAGGGCAATAGTACTTCAGGAACATGCGTTTTTATTGGCTATTTGCGTGTTCTACGAGTTATGGCGGAGAGGGTGGGATTCGAACCCACGGTAGGGGTTAACCTACACACGCTTTCCAAGCGTGCGCCTTAAACCACTCGGCCACCTCTCCAGGTGAGTGGTCAACCTTTTTACTCTAGCAGAAACGGAACCGTCCTGCATGCCGCGTGGCGGTAAGGTTCTGGAACATGTCCGGATGAAACAGCGCATTTATTCGCCCAACTGCGCCCAGGCTAACCTCAGGCTTTGGCGCACAGCGCGGTCTCACGTACACTAGAAGGGTTGCCTCCTACTCCGGGGTGGTGCAATTGGTAGCACATGGGCCTTTGGAGCCTAGAATCCTGGTTCGAGTCCAGGCCCCGGAGCCATTCTCTGCAATGCGTAATCAATCCGCAGGTTGCTGCTTTGCTGTGATGAGCGCGCTGGTCGTAGCCACGCATTGCCATGTGCCATCAAACTTCACCCAGGTGTCGACGAAGCGCTCGCGTCGCACATAGGGCTTCCCTTTTTCCGTTCCTTTGATCCGAAAAATGCCGACCACTACCGCCGCATTGCCATAGACCTGCACATTGCTTTGCTCAGTGACGGCCTGGCTTGGTTGATAATCCGGCGCTTTGATGCTGGCCAGAAAATCGCTCTTGTTGGAAACGCTTCCATCGATGTCCACAGACACCATGGAGTTGGCGAGGAGCATGTCCAAGGCCTTCGCATCTTTGTTCTCAAGCGCGTGATTCCAAGCCGTTTCGAGCGCCAGGACGCGGCCCCTTTCATCGCTGACATTGCTTTGCTGTGCTAGTGAAATGCCGACAGCCAGCAACAAAAGGCCTCCGGCAATGATGGTCTGTTTCATGGCCACAACCTCCCGACGTCAAGCAGCGATTTTCTCCGAAAGGATACGCATTTAGAGTAGAGCAAGAATTCTCCGCGCGCCGAAATTCGACGCGCGCAGTTTCTCATGATGTAACCAGGGGGCGAATGCTTTAGCTGACTTAGCTATTGGTTCTGGGCGAATAATTCGCCGACGGCGCGGTAGGCCTGATCGATAGCGACATCGGTATACGCGCTGACGCCGGCATCGGAATTGGCAATGGTGATGCGCCCAAACGGTTTGCGGCCAACAATCCACGGCTGCTCACCCTCTTTCCAGTCCGGCTCAAAGAGCGAGTTGGGCGTGTAGGCGTAGCCGTGTGCCCAGCGATTGACGGTAATGCCGACAATATCGCTTGCCGCGTCGAATCCCGTGCTGGCGAGCATTCGTTCCAGTTGATCGCGGATGTTGCGCTCAAACTTGGCGTAGGAAGTCTGCAATAGTTCCGCGCGGCCTGCGCGATTCTGATCGCGCATGGGCAAACCCGGATGGCATGGTGTGCGCAGCATGAAGAGCACGGCTGGCTCCTCCGGCTTGCTGGGAAATTTGTACGCGCCTAGGCTCACGGGAAAATCCAGCGCCGTATAAGTGAAGTAAGAACCGGGAGAAACAATTTGGTGAATGCCAAGCTCGCTGAAGTACGTCCAGTTGCGAATTGCCACGTGCGCATAGACCAGGGGCGCCTTTACCAGATACGAGAGCGCCTCTTTCTGCTGATCCGGCAATTCCGGGCAGACATACGGGATCATCATGTTGTAGCAGGCCAGAACACAGTAATTCCCTTTCGCGACGCACTGCTTTCCCTCGCGAATGTAGGAAACCTGCACGTGTTTTGCGCCCGCATTTGCACTGGAGTGCTGAACATTTACAACTGTACTGTTCAACCTAAGACGTACCGTCTCCTCCGCGCGGTCCAACCGGCCGTAGTCTGCTTTGGCGGTGACGACATCTTCCATCGTGCTTCCCGGAATTGTGCCGGGAATCAACGAACGCACCAGCAAGCGTGCGATCGACGCATTTCCATCCGGAAAATGAAAAATGTAAGGCTCCGCCTTTTCGTGCGGAGGCAGGCCCAGTCCCTCAAAACCTGCGTAGATAAATGAATGATAGTCGTCGCCGGCTTCGTAGCAGGCCATGGCGGGCACCGCTTCAATTCCCACCGTGAACAGGTCGTGGGTAAACGTCTGGAAGAACGGCAACGCCTTCGGCGTCATCCGGCAATCTTTCGTCAGGAAATCGGAATAACTGGTTTTTCTCAGGTAGGCGATTTTTTCCTTTTGTGAACGCCCCTTCAGATAATCGACTTTCTCCGTGTACACACGAATGATGTCTTTGCGCGTGGCATCGCTCAGCGGCGCTTTCGCCAGAAACTCCGGCCATGGCGTGGTATTCATTCCGGGCAGCAGGCGATCTTCGCCGAACGTCTCCTTGTTGAAAAACGCGGCGGTTCCGAGCTTCGAATAGAGTTTCTGATCGTAGGCTCTATAGAAAACCTTCGTGTCGATGCCCAACTCTTTCAGAAGGCCCTTCGCTTCCGCGCTGTATTCGCCGGGGCTTTCGATGGATTGCGTTCCTCCGTTGCTTAGCAGCAGGCGACCGGCAACCGTGAACTCATTGCGCCGGGCGTGGCCGCCGAAGTCATCGTGATTGTCGAGCAGCAGAATCTTGACGTTGTTGCCCGACTTTTGCCGAAAACGATAAGCTGCAGCCAGTCCGCTAATTCCTGCACCGACGACGATCAGGTCGTACGATTCTCCCGTGTCGACGGGCTCGCCCATGGCG
This sequence comes from Candidatus Acidiferrales bacterium, assembly GCA_963792145.1. Taxonomy (GTDB): domain Bacteria; phylum Acidobacteriota; class Terriglobia; order Acidiferrales; family UBA7541; genus Acidiferrum. The sequence continues at coordinate 1,034 of CAWBVH010000023.1, read as the reverse complement.
TTGGGGCTCTCTCCATCCCGCAGTTTGTGGGCGTAGGTGTAGGAGCCGTCGTTGTCGCCACGCAATCCCATCCTTGCGGGCGGGTAGTACTCTTCTGCCTGCTCGACAGCTGGCTCGTCGAGCATTGCCGCCGCCAGCAGGCGCTCTGCGCTGAAGCCCGCACCCAGCACGTTGGCACCGGCGCCCACGGCCACTCCATTCAGGAAATCGCGTCGGGTGATTTCGCGCGCCATTATCAGCTCGCGATCTTTTTTTTCCTCGTTCATGCGTCGCCCTCGAAGCCTTGCAAGGCGCGTAGTATAGCGCGGGAACGCGATCTTTACACAATTCTAGTAGGCTTGTACCGCTGACTCACGCGCACCTCATGCAAACCAGCCAATTCGGCACCTGTGCCGGCATACGTCGTGTGGGATACTGCTGAAACGAGCGATAAGAGGATGATTCGTGGCTGCTGAAGCTACCATCGTGACCAAGCAAGCCGCTGCCGAAAGCCGCGTGGCCGCCTATTTGGCGCTCGTCGCCGGCATCGTGTGTATCGCGTGGTCGGCGATCTTCGTTCGGTGGACAGACATTCCCGGCCCGGCTTCAGCGTTCTACCGCATGTTGATTCCCGCCATGGTTTTGCTCCCAACGTTTGCAACCGATCGCAAGCGTGAACGCGTCACGGGCCGCACCTGGCTGATCATTGGCTTGGGTGGCTTGTTCTTCGCGCTCGATCTGGCTTTATACAATACTGCAATCTTGCGCACCTCTGCCGCTAACGCAACCTTGCTTGGGAATAACACGCCCATCGTCGTGGGCCTGCTGACGTGGATGGTGTTCCGCCGCAGGCCGCAACCCGCGTTCTGGCTGGGTCTAATCCTGGCCATTTGCGGGTCCGTGGTAATTCTGTGGGCCGATCTGGCACGACATGCGCCGTTCGGCGTTGGCGACGTGATGGCGCTCGGAGCCGCGGCGTGCTTCGCCGTGTATCTTTTGGCCACGGAAAAAGTGCGCACCACGACGAGCACGCTCACATTTCTTCGCTTGTCCAT
>CAWBVH010000022.1:0-24400 GCA_963792145.1 Candidatus Acidiferrales bacterium | reverse complement strand
TACTCTTTGCCCACACCGAGCGGCACCAGCGGACCAGCTCTGGGGAGAGTGCCGTGAACCATTACTCCCGCGAGCTCTTCGAGACTCATTCGCTGGACCAAGTCCGCAGTGCGGACCTCTGCCGGCAACCGCCAGTCCTCGTAGGGATCAAGTTTGCCGTTTCGATTGAGATCCTTGAACGTAAGTCCATCCACCGTAAGCAACGGTGCGGAACGGTACCCCATGGTTGGTTGCTTCGGTTTGTCTTCCATAGCAGTGGCTGAGCAGACGAGCAGGACGGAGGCAAAAAATCTTAGCTGCATTTGGGGAGCTCCCTTTTCCTTTTTCAGTGGCGAACAGTATCGTACTCCAGCCGCAGGCCGCCTAGTAACTGAGCCACTGGCAGCAGGGGAGAACCGTAAGGTTTCGAAAACGCGGCAAGTGATTCAGCAACTCAGGAATTGACTCTTTGACGCGTTACGACCTGCGCCTTTCGGCATTGACGTATTCGAAGGACGCTGGAAGGTCTACTGTTGGCTGAAGCAGAGTTCGATTCGGCGGCCGACGCTGACGCCCTGACGCTTCCCTCTTTCATTTGGCCGGAAGTGTTCGCCGACAATCGATTCACTTGGGGGACAGCTTGTCCCGGAGTCACGAGAGCAGATCCGGGCTTGGCTGCTGGAATACGGGATCTGACAGCGGTGATCAGACTGACCCGCTGGCAACCGAGGAGAATGCTTCAGTCGCAGGTGTAAACTGTCTATAATAGTAAGTTTGCGAGAACACGGAGGGCGCTGCAGAAGGGCTAGTGGCGCGGGAGCGTGCATGACTCTGGACATCAACGAAATACAAAAGTTTTTGCCACACCGGTACCCATTTCTGTTGATCGACAAAGTTCTGGAAATGGAACGCTACAAGCGCATCGTGGCGATCAAAAACGTGAGCATCAACGAAGCGTTTTTTCAGGGCCATTTTCCCGGCAAGCCGATTATGCCGGGCGTGTTGATTCTGGAGTCGATGGCGCAGGCGGGCGGATTGCTGCTGCTGCAGGAAATTCCCGACCGCGATAACAAGCTGCTGTACCTGGCGTCGATGAACGACGTGAAATTCCGGCGGCCGGTGGTGCCCGGCGACCAGTTGCGAGTGGAAGTGGACATCGTGGCGTGGAAGGGTGACCTGTGCAAGATCCGCGCGAAAGCGTTTGTGGGGGAGAATCTGACGACAGAAGCTTCGCTGATGTGCGTGATGGTCGACCGCAACAAAGAAACTAGCGCGGGGAAATGAGCGCAGAGCCGATTAATCCCCAGGCAGTGGTTTCGCCGAAAGCGAAACTTGCGAAAGGTGTGCAGGTGGGGGCGTTCGCGGTGGTGGGAGCGGACGTGGAACTGGGCGAAGGTTGCATGGTGCATGATCACGCTGTGGTGCAGGGGCCGGCGAAATTTGGGGCGGGAAATGTGTTTCATCCCTTCTGTGTGATTGGCGGCGACCCGCAGGACTATACCTACGCCGGAGAGCATGTGGAATTGGCGGTTGGTGACAAGAACATTTTCCGGGAATACGTGACCATCAGCCGGGGAACGAAAAAAGGCGGCGGCACGACGAGGATCGGCAGCAACAATTTTTTTCTGGCGTACTCGCACGTGGGCCACGACTGCCAGATCGGCAGCGGGACGTTGTTCGTGAATGGGGCGACGCTGGCGGGCCACGTGACGGTGCAGGATTACGTGACGATTGGCTCGTTTTCGCCGGTGCACCAGTTTTGCCGCCTGGGGCGGTACGCGTACATCGGGGCATGCACGGTGATTACGCAGGATGTGCCGCCATTTTCACTGATCGTGACGGAGCGGGAGACGAGGTGCTATGGGACAAACACGATCGGGCTGGAGCGAAAGGGTTTCTCGGCGGAGCGAGTGAAGAGGCTGCAGAAGGCGTTTCGCATGTTGACGCGTTCCAACAAAAATACATCGCAAGCAATTGAACAGCTGCGAAAAACGATGGGGGAATCGGAGGACGTGAAGGAACTGATCGAGTTCGTGGAGAAGGCCGAGCGCGGGATCGTGAAGTAGGTCCAAATTGATGCCGGAAGCTTTTCAAAACAATTCAGGTTGGGGACTAATCGCGGGGAATGGGCGATTCCCGTTCCTGGTGCTGGAAGGTGCGCGGAGCCAGGGAATCGAGATGGCGGTGATCGCGCTGAAAGAAGAAGCTTCGCCGGAGTTGGAGCAGGTGGCGAAACGGCTGCACTGGGTGAGCCTGGGGGAATTGAGCAAGGCCATCGAGTTGATGCGGCGCGAAGGCGTGAAGCGGGCAGTGATGGCCGGGCAGGTGAAGCACAACAAGATTTTCAGCGCGATCCGGCCCGACTGGAAATTGGCGAAGTTGCTGTTTTCGTTGCCAAGGAAAAATACGGATTCGCTGATTGGCGCGGTGGCAAAAGTTTTTGAGGAAGAAGGCATTCAATTGGTGGATTCAACGCTGTTTCTGAAGCCGTTGCTGCCTGAAGCGGGAGTGCTGACGCGGCGCGCACCCAACGATCACGAGGCGGCCGATATGGAATACGGGCTCGTGGTGGCGCGGCGCCTGGCGGGCATGGATATTGGTCAGACAGTGGTGATTGCGGACCGCGCGTGCGTGGCGGTGGAAGCGATGGAAGGCACGGACGAGACCATTGCGCGGGCCGCGCGTTTTGCCAACGGAAAGCCGCTGGTGGTGGTGAAGGTGAGCAAGCCGCTGCAGGACATGCGGTTCGATGTACCTGTGGTAGGCTTGCCGACCGTCAAAGGCATGGGTGAGGCGGGTGCGACGGCGCTCGCCATCGATGCCTCGAGAACCCTTTTGTTTGACCGAATCAGGTTGATTGAAATGGCGGATGCCGCCGGAATCGCCATACAAGCGTTTCCTGTGGCCCAGGTCGCGGAACCAAAGGGCAGCTCCGCGGGAATGAAGAAAGAATGAGTGCGGGCGCGGGGACAACGGGGGAATCTCGGAAAATTCGTGTGGGCGTGGTGGGTACCGGTGAATTTGGCCGGAACCACGCGCGCGTGTATCGCGAAGTGCCGGGCGTGGAACTAGCCGGGGTGTTCGATCAGGACGCCGCGCGAGCCGCCGAAGTTGCCAAGGAATTCCAGACTCGAGGTTTCCGGAACATTGCGGAGTTGCGCGGTGCGGTGGATGCGGCATCAGTGGCCGTACCGACGGTGCTGCATGCGGAAATCGGCTGCCAGTTGCTGGAAATGGGGATCGACACGCTGATCGAGAAACCCATGGCCAGCACGCTCGAGCAAGCGGACAGTTTGCTCGAAGCTGCCAAGCGCCACGGAAGAATTCTGCAGGTGGGGCACGTCGAAAGATTTAATCCCGCGGTGCTGGCGGTAGAGACGATTGTGCAGCGGCCGCTTTTTTTGAAGTGCACCGCCTGGGAGTGTTTACGCCGCGCAGTCTGGACGTCGACGTGATCTACGACTTGATGATCCATGACCTGGATATCCTGCTGGCGCTGGTGAAAGAACCGGTGACGGAAGTGAAGGCCGTGGGCATTCCAGTGCTGACGGACAAAGTGGATATAGCGCATGCGCGACTGGAATTTGCCGGCGGCGCAGTCGCCAATGTGACTTCGAGCCGAGTTTCGACAGAGCGTGTGAGGAAGATGCGATTCTTCCAGCGCCATGAATACATTTCGCTCGATTATGCGCGGCGCGATGCGCTGAGAATCGGCGTGAAGCGCCCGGGACCACAGCCGGAATTCGGTTTCGAGAAGCTGCCTGCTCCGGCAGTGGAACCGCTGCGGGCAGAGCTAGAGGCGTTCGCGCAGGCGGTGCGGACGCGCGTGGCACCGAAGACAGATGGAGAGGCGGGGAGAGCGGCACTGGAACTGGCGGCGCGAGTGATGGAAAGCATCCGGGAACATGAAGCGCGCGTCCAACCAGTAGCCCAGCAAGCAGCTCCCGAACACAGGAACCGATGATTCCAAGGACCCTAGTTCCCCCAGGTGCGCGACTGCCGTCCAAGGAAGAGACAGCAACAACGCGGAGACGGCCGTCCACGTTGGATGAGCGGACGCTGGTTCCTTCCACGCTGCCCATTGTGCATTTGGATGGACATTCCACGATACCGGCGAATTTGCCGCTGGAATCGATTGCGGCGCGGATGGTAGTGCCGCGGGATGTAAACGTCGAGCTGGTACAGAAGGCCGAAGAATCGGACCTGCCGGTACAACCGACGGAGATGGACGAGCGGATTACGGTGCCGCAAGGTTCCGCGCCGCCGGAATTAACCGACATTCCGCTGCGTGTTTCGGAAGATCTGGTTGAGCCAGACATCATTCAGACCGGCGAGGTAACATTCCTCCGGCCAGAAGGTGCGGGCAAGCGAACAGTTGGCGAGCGCATAACGACCATCGGGTCAGTGGCGCTGCACATTGCTCTCGTGCTGCTCTTGATCTTCGAGCCAAAAATTTTCGGACCGCACGTGCGTTCGAATGAAGAGGAAGAACTAGCGCGGAGACAGATCACGGTGCTGCTGCCGCCGGGAGCACTGGAATCGCTAAGGCCTACTCCGCAGCGAGCGCCGGCACCACACGCGCCAGTAAATGTAGATCCCAAAGTGTTGCGAAGGGTAGCGCCACCGATTGAAAGACCGGCGCCTGCGCCTGTTCCTGTGCCGCAACCGGAAGCGCCGAAGAGAGAATTGCCGAGCGCGCCAACGCCGAAACCCAGTGTGGTGGCGCCCACTCCTCAGCCTCCTGCTCAGGGAAGTAAGGGCGATTTACCAAAAACGCCACAGAAGCTTGAAACGCCCGACATGCCGGTGCCGCAGCAAGGGCTGATCCTGCCCAAGCAAGGCTCTTCACCGGGAGATGCGATTCGCGAGGCGGAACGGAACGCCAGGATTAGTTCGCCACGGCCCATCGGTGGAGGAGGACAACTACCACCGGGTGCCGGCGGCGGAGGCGGCGGCGGGCGAGGCACAGCAGGCGCAGGCCTGCAAATGCTGACCGACACGGAAGGCGTGGATTTCAACGATTACCTCCAGCGCGTGTACCTCAGGGTGAAACAGAACTGGTTTTCGGTGATGCCGGCGTCGGTACAGCTGGGTGATCAGGGTGTTGTGTCGCTGCAATTCAAAATCATGAGGGATGGTAGCGTGCCAGACGGGGATCCCGCGCAGGTATTTAGTTCTGGCAAAGAGCCTCTGGATCGCGCGGCGTATTCTTCGATTCGCGCGTCGAACCCGTTTCAACCGCTGCCTGGGGCGTTCAAAGGACCATACATCGAGCTGCGTTTTACGTATTATTACAACATCCAGCCGCCTAACCACTAGGATCACAATGAAACTGGCTCGTTCACAGGTGCTTGGCAGCTTACTGCTGGCGCCGGTTGTACTGGCGGTAGTATTGATACGGGCGTGACCGCAGCTCTTCCCCAAATGAGCGATAAACAAGACTCTCCACTGGTTGCCATTTTAGGCCCGACCGCTTCCGGAAAATCGGCACTGGGAATCTGGCTGGCGCAGCAGTTGGGCGGAGATGTTGTGGCGTGCGACTCCACGCAAATCTACCGGGGATTCGATGTGGGCACGGCAAAGCCGGCGCCGACAGAGCGTGGGGGCGTAGCGCATCACTTGATCGATTTGCTGGACGCATCAGAAGAAGCAACCGCTGGAGATTACCGGGCGCGCGCAATCGAAGTGCTGGGGAAGTTAATCGCAGAGCGACGATTGCCGATTTTTACCGTGGGCACGGGGCTGTACCTGCGCGCATTACTGGATGGGTTGGCGAATGTTCCGGTACGGTCCGAGCCATTGCGCCAGAAATTACGCGAAAGCGCAGCGAAGCGCGGGCCGGGACACCTGCACAAGGTGCTGCAGCGCCTGGATGCGGCGGCAGCAAAAAAAATTGCGTCGGCGGACGAACAAAAATTGATACGGGCGGTGGAAGTGTGCCTGTTGACGCGAAAGCCGCTGACCGAGGTGTATCAGAGCGGAAGAAAACGATTGGAGGGCTGGCGAGCAATCAAGATCGGGCTGGCGCCTGAGAAAAAGGCGTTAGGCCAGCGCGTGAATGCGCGAACGGAGACGATGCTGGCGCGTGGATGGATGGAGGAAGTGCGCGGGCTGATGAACAGCGGCCTGAGCGAAGATGCGAAGCCGTTCGACTTTATCGGGTACCGGGAATTGCGGCTGGTTTTGGAAAACGAGTTGACGCTGGAGGCAGCACGAATGGCCATTCAGCAGGCGACACGGCAGTATGCGAAACGCCAGATGACGTGGTTCCGGCGCGAAGCGGCAGTTTGCTGGCTGGAAGGATTCGGCGACGATCCCGCGATTCGGCAGGCGGCGCTGGCGCGGGTCCGCGAGCAACTGGAGCGCGGTATCTTGAGAGCGGCGAAACGACGTATAATCCGGTTGATGAGGCACGACTCTACCACACTTGAGCTGCTGCGGCGTATGAGTCCCACCTGCTTTTGCGCATGAAACTCCGACACGATACTTCAACTGCGGAACGCGTCCTGCTGGTCGGGGTGGGGTGGAAGCGCGCGCCGCGTTTCCCGGGAATGCCGGCGGGAGAACAGGGACGCGAATCGTTGACGGAGCTGGTGGAACTGGCGAAAAGCGCTGGCGCGGAGGTCGCCGGCACGATCTTCCAGGTGCGCGAAGCCGCTGATCCGGCCACGCTGGTGGGGCGAGGCAAACTGGACGAGATTCGCGCGGAAGCCAACGCTCACAAAGCGCCGCTGATCATTTTTGACAGCGAGTTGACCCCGATGCAGCAGCGCAATATCGAAAAGGCCACGGAGCGCCGGGTAATCGACCGCACGCAATTGATCCTGGATATTTTTGCGAAGCATGCGCGAAGCCGCGAAGGTCAGCTGCAGGTGGAACTGGCGCAACTGAATTACATGTTGCCGCGGCTGACCGGGCGTGGTACGGAAATGTCGCGGCTGGGCGGCAAAAGCGGCGGAGGGGGATCCGGCGGCGCAGGCGGGGGAGCGGGGCGTATCGGCGTGCGCGGCCCCGGAGAAAAGAAACTGGAAACCGACCGGCGCAGAATCCGCGATCGGGTGCGCAGGATTCAGGAAAACATCGACGAGGTGCGCCAGCAAAGAGCGTTGCGGCGCGAAGCGCGGAATGCCGTGCCGCTGGGAACCGTAACGCTGGTGGGCTATACCAACGCGGGGAAATCGACGCTGTTCAACGCGTTGAGCAGGGCGGAAGTGCTGGTTTCTTCACGCATGTTCGCGACGCTGGATCCAACCGTGCGGGCCATACGCCTGCCGTCGAACCGCCGTATCCTGGTGTCAGACACGGTGGGGTTCATCCGCGCGCTGCCGAAAGGGCTGATCACTGCGTTTCGCGCAACGCTGGAAGAAGTGCAGGAAGCAGCGCTGCTCTTGCAGGTGAGCGACATTTCGAATTTGCATCACGACGAATTGGATCAGGAAGTGGACAAGATTCTGGGGGAACTCGGGGTGCTGGAGCGGCCGCGGCTGCACGTGTTCAACAAAGTGGACCAGCTAACGCCGCAGCAACAGGAAGAATTTGAGGCGGCCTGGCGCAATTCGAGCAACACCGGAGAATCGCCAATCTTTGTTTCGGCGCTTACCGGCGAGGGCATCGAGGAATTGCTACGAAGAATCGAGAAAGCCGTGCCGATCGATCCGGTGGTCCGGCTTTCGCTCCGCATCCCGTTGAGTGAAGGGCGGACGCTGGCGTTAATCCACGCGCTCGGACGGGTGGTCGAGTCTCACGTAAATGATTCGCGGATGGAGTTGGAGGCGGACGTGCCAGAGAGCATCGCGCGCCGATTGAAGCTGAACGAGTTTCTGGCGAAGGAAACATCCCGGCGTGAGTCTTCGTATAAAGAGATAAGGGGGTAAGACCATGGCTTCCTTTTTCCTGTGGTGCATCTTGTTGATCATCTGCTGGCCGTTAGCGCTGCTGGCGCTGCTGGCTTATCCATTTGTGTGGCTGTTGCTGCTGCCGTTTCGACTTGTGGGCATCGCGGTTCATGGAGTTTTTGAGTTGCTGCGAGCGATCTTGTTCCTACCGGTGCGGCTGTTGCGAGGGCCACACGCGATTTGAAAGCTAGCGGAAGACTCCGGTCGTTACTTTCGGGTAACCCTTGCGGAATGCCAGTAATATGAATGAGATGTAAAAGAGATTTTGCTGTTTGAAGCGTAGGCGAAGTGCCCAATTTCTGTGGAAAACGCTGTGGAAAGTGCAAGGTGGTCCTCCCGAGCAGAGATCGAAGGAACGGCTGTCGAGATGAATCCGCGAGCGTCTTGTCCTTGTAAGTGATAGATATACATATAGTTGCCTTAGTTTACTGGATGTTCATCAAAGGCTTCGTACATGTTTCTGGTGCATCGAGGCGCCGGAGTTTTGCACAGCTTTGCAGCAGGTGAGTTACGAAAGAGTATTCAGCGATTCGGGGAGATTTGGGCCACCCCGTAACCCAAAAGTACCGCCCAACGTCGAGCATACATACGCCCTATGAGCGTTGACGCGTGGTTGGGCGGAGACTATAGTGAGCCGAGAGGCACCAGTTGGCCTCCGAAGAGCGCGCCAAGCCCCATTTTCCTTATGAATCTTCCGAACTCACTCACGCTGCTACGAATCTTCTTCGTACCCCTCCTGATTGTGGTTCTGCTGACGCGCAGCCCGAATGTGGAGCTATGGGGCGTGAGCATGCGCTTCGAGTTTTGGGGGGTATTGATCCTGCTGATCGCTGCGGCCACGGATTGGGCGGATGGATATTTGGCACGGCGGAATTCGCAGATAACCACACTGGGAATTTTGCTGGATCCGATTGCAGACAAGCTGCTGATTACAGCGGCATTTATCGCACTGGTGGATATGCACCTGGTTCCCGCGTGGATGGTGGTGATCATCATCGGACGGGAATTCACGATCATGGGTTTGCGGAACATCGCGTCCGCCGAAGGATTTACGATTGCAGCTTCGACGCTGGGAAAAACGAAAATGGTATTGCAGGTTTGCGCGGCGGCGGTGTTGATCGGCGGCGTGCACCGTCCGCGCCTGGAGCCGGTGGGCCGCATTTTGCTGTGGCTGGTGGTCATCAGCGCGCTGGTTTCCGCGGGACAATATTTCTACCGGTTCTGGAGTCATCTGGACGACCGCATCAAGCAACGACGCAAGTTGGACCTACTCGAGTCGCGGAAGAAGCCGCAGGATGCAGTGCCTCTCTGAAGAGGAACGGAAAGCCATCCTGGCTCTTGCTCGCCAGGCATTAACCGAAGCCATCTGCAATGGACGCTTGCTTGCGCGATTTCCTACCGAGGGCATTTTTTCGACGCGATGCGGAGTGTTCGTCACGCTGCAGGTGCGCGGGAAACTGCGTGGATGCATTGGAGTGATCGACGGCCGCGAGCCTCTGGGCGAGTGCCTCATACGTTGCACGGCCTCCGCGGCGCTGGCGGACCCGAGGTTCACGCAGATGCTGCCTGAGGAAGTGGCGGACAGCGAAATCGAAGTGTCGCTGCTTTCGCCGCTGCAGCGAATTCTCCCCGAAGAAATTGAGGTTGGGAAACACGGTTTGGTGGTGGAGCAGGGAATGAGGCGTGGATTGTTGCTACCGCAAGTCGCCGTAGAACATCGTCTGGACCGCGAGAGGTTCCTGGAGGAAACCTGCCATAAAGCGGGTTTTTCGCGAGATGCGTGGAAGGATCCGGAAACGGCGATCTACGGGTTTACGTGCGAAATCGTAAGGCAGCAAAGCTAAAGGCACTCCAAAAACAAAAAGCCCGCGCCGAAAATGAGGGCGCGGGCCATGGTGCGAAGACCGGACTATTCGATTTCGACGTAATCGCCGGCGTAAGTGTCGATGGTGGTGTAAGTAACAAACATGGTGCAGGAGTTAGGGCTGACGTTGATGACGACGCCTTCGCCTAGAATTTCGCGCGGCAGATCATTCCATTCATAGCGCTTCGGAGTGCTTCCGAAACCGAAGATTTTATAAGCGTAGCCCCTGGTGTTGGGAGCGGTTTCGTTCAAAGATCCCTGGTAGCGGAAGATGCGGAGATAGTCGCCGATCTTCACGCCCTGGTTGTTGCCCAGGTTAACGTAGACAATCGAATTCTTTCCGTAGGTCTGAGTAAATTCCGGGCCGACCACCAGCATGCCGACAGGCTTGCCGCTAACGGGCGCAAAGTGATCGAATTTTTCGGACGGCTTATAGGGAGGAGAAGGGCGTTCCACAAAAGGACGGACGATGTCGCCGCGCTGCATGTAAGAGCAGGAGTGCACGATTTCCGCAGTGGACGTGTTCGGCTGCACATTGACGACCTTGACCTGGCCGGTATCGCGATAGAACGTGCCCATGGCCTTGGTCAACTTCGCCTGCCACTTGAACCACTGCACCTTGTCGGGATCCACTTCCGGGCGAATGACGTCAAACCGGTCACCAACTTTCACGCCTTGAACGGAACCTCTGCTGAGATACACATAGTCGCCGCGAGAGAAAAGTATCTTGTCGTTGGACTGTTCGCCTGAGGCGATATAGATCGTGTCGGGCGCTTTCTCGCTGCTGAAAAAACTGGAGCAATATACCGCGGTGTAGTCGGGGGAACTCGCCTCTGCCACACGTTGCGTGGAGGACACGACTTGGCTCTGCGGATTCCCTTGCGCCCAGGAACCGGCGGCGGCCAGCATAATTGCGAGACATAATCCTGCTGCGTTTGCGCGCATCATCGTACTCCTTAGATCACGCCAAAAAGGGCCGTGCGGGGACTTGCACCTTTGAAGCTAACAAGCGCCCCCGGTGGCGTCAACAGAATGGGCGGGGACGCTTTACACATTTGCAAAGGCATGCTACAAGCTTTATTTTCAATGAATTAGGAGGCGCTTTTGCCGGACTCCCTGTTTGGTGATGCGACACATCGCATTTGCGGCGTCGCGGCGGCTAGTACCGCCCAGGAAATGCAGTTATTGGTGCTCCAGGCTCTGCGACTGACCCGGACTGTGGAACTACGCCTCGACTGGCTGCGGAACGATCAGGAGCGCGAAAAATTCCTGCACTGGCTGAAGAGGGCGCGGCTGCGAAAAGCTGTGTTACTAGCCACTTGCCGGCGACGGATTGGTGGAGGCGAGTTTTCCGGCGATGCCGGGGCGGAACTTTTTTGGTTGATGAAAGCGCGTGAAGCGGGATGCCAATGGTGCGACCTGGAAATCGAGACGCTGCGCGAATTGCCGGGAGAAACGGTGCGCGGTTATGCGGTGCCGGAAAAAGTGCTGCTCTCGATCCATGATTTTCGGCGGACCCCGCGATTGACCAAAAAGGTGAACGTCGCTCCGAGCGGCGGAGTGGATGGCGTGAAAGTCGCGGCTATGGCGAGGAGCATTGGCGACAGCGTGCGACTGTTGGAATGGGTGCGCAAATCGCGGCAGGCAGTGGCAATACCGATGGGCGAAATCGGAATGCCGGCGCGCATTCTGGCTTTGCGTGAAGGGAGCGCCTTGGCCTACGCCCCGGTTGCGGCAGCAACGGCGCCCGGACAAGTGCATCTGCGCGAAGTGAAAGAGCTGTATCGCGCACACCGACTGACGCACAAGACGCAGGTTTACGGAGTGATTGGCAATCCCGTTGCACATTCCCTGTCGCCACTGCTGCATAACACGGGATACATCTCCACGGGGAAAGATGCGGTGTTTCTGCCGTTCCTGGTGGAGCGGCTGGAAGACTTTCTGAAGGCCGTGCCGGACTTTGGGGTCAAGGGATTCAGTGTAACGCTGCCGCACAAAGAGGCAGTGTTCCGCCGGCTGGATGCGTGCGAACCTGTGGCGGCGAAGATTGGCGCGGTGAACACTGTGACCGTGCGGCGAGACGGCTCGCTCCACGGAAGCAATACCGATTACCTGGGTGTGCTGCGTGCGCTCGAAAAGAAAATGAAGTTACCTGGCAGCCGCGTTCTGATTTTCGGAGCGGGAGGATCGGCGAGGGCCGCGGCGTTCGCGTTGGCCAAGGCCAGTGCGCACGTCTTTGTGTGCGCGCGCCGCGAGAATGCGGCTCGCTCGCTGGCGCGCGCGGTTGAGGGCGAAGCCGTGCCGAAGGCCGCATTGCGCAAATCCAAGTTCGACGCGATCCTGAATGCCACGCCGGTGGGGATGCATCCGCAAGTCGGAGTTTCGCCTCTTGCGGCGGGCGAGTTAAACTGTTCTCTCGTCATGGACCTCATCTACCGCCCGATGCAGACGAAGTTGCTGCAAATGGCCGCCGATCGGGGCATCAAGACAGTCTCTGGCGTGGAAATGTTTCTGGCGCAGGGAATTGCGCAATGGGAGCACTGGATGGGAAGGCGCGCGCCGGAAGCGGCAATGAGGAAAGCGGTGTTAACGGCATTGAAAGGAACCGAAAGATCGCATCACTAGTCGACCGGCGATGCGCAGAAAGAATCCGCGCGGAGTTCAAATCCAGATTGAGAGCTTGCACGTCTAGACCCAGGTCATGATCCAACCCACTTTTCAGGAATTCAAAAAGCTGGCAAAGCGCGGGAACCTGATTCCGCTCTACGACGTTTTTTCGGCGGACCTGCTGACGCCGGTGAGCGCGTATCTGCGCGTGGCTCAGGGAGCACGATATTCGTTCCTGCTGGAAAGCGTGGAAGGCGGCGAAAAGATCGCGCGGTACACATTTGCAGGCGCGAACCCTGAGGAAGTGTTTCGCTATGCCGGCGGGGCCTGCGTGCTGGAAAGTCCGGAGCGGATCATTTGGGAAGAGCGCGACCCGATTTCGTTCTTGCGCGAACGCATGCAGCGGTTCCGGCCGGTGCGCCTGCCGGGCTTGCCGCCGCTGGTTGCGGGCGCGATCGGCTACTTCAGCTACGACATGGTGCGGCTGATCGAGAGATTGCCGAAGCGCTTGCGCGACGACATTGGTTTGTACGACGCGATGTTGATGTTCTATCACGGGATTATTGCGTTCGATCATGTGCAACACCGCCTGTGGATTGTGCGCAACGTGTTCACCGACGGGCGAGGCGGTTTGCGCGCGAAGTATCAGGCCGCAGTGAAGGAAATCGAACGCACGCGAAAGCTGCTGGAGGAGCCGGTCGCAGCGGAACGTCCGAAGGTGCCTGCTAAGGGGAAAACGCACGCGCCAAAAGTCACATCGAACTTCAAACGCGCCGAGTACCTGGAGGTGGTTCGGAAAGCGAAACAGTACATTCGCGCGGGCGATATTTTCCAGGTGGTGCTGAGCCAGCGATTCTCCGCCAAAAGCAAGTCGGCACCATTTGATGTGTACCGCGAGCTGCGCGCGTTGAATCCCTCGCCCTATCTTTTCTACCTGCAACTGAACGACGTGTATGTGGTTGGGAGTTCGCCGGAAATGCTGGTGAAGGTGCAGGGGCGCGATGTGTTTTACCGGCCGATTGCAGGGACGCGTTGGCGCGGGGAAAACGAGGCGGAAGATCAGCGGCTCGAAAAAGAAATGCTGGCCAGCGAGAAAGAGCGAGCCGAGCACATCATGCTGGTGGATCTGGGGCGAAATGATTTGGGCAGAGTGTGCGAGTACGGAACGGTGCGCGCCGAAAAACTGATGACCGTGGAACGCTACTCGCACGTGATGCATCTGGTGTCCAGTCTGCGGGGACAGTTGCGCGAAGACGTGGACTGCTTCGACGCATTGATGGCGTGTTTTCCCGCGGGCACAGTCTCCGGGGCGCCAAAGGTCCGCGCCATGGAAATCATCGAGGAATTCGAAAAGACCAGGCGCGGCATTTACGCGGGAGGGATTTTGTACCTGGACTTCGCAGGGAACCTGGACTCTTGTATCGCGTTGCGCACCATGGTCATCAAAAATGGAGTAGCCTATGTGCAAGCGGGCGGAGGTATTGTGGCGGACTCGACGCCGGAAGGTGAGTTCGATGAGTCGGTGAATAAGTCGAAAGCCTTGCTGCGCGCACTGGAAGCGGCGCATGCCGCCGGGCCTGCAAAGGAGAAACGAAAGCGGTGATTCTGCTGCTCGACAACTACGATTCCTTCACCTACAACCTGGCGCAGTATCTGGGCGAACTGGGATGTCAGGTAGAGGTGCACCGCAACGACAAGATTTCGGTTGAAGATATCGTCCGCCGAAAACCGGAGAAGATTGTAATCTCGCCAGGCCCGTGCACACCTCAGGAAGCGGGAATTTGCGTTGAGCTGATCCAGAAACTGGCAGGCAAGATTCCCATCTTGGGCGTGTGCCTGGGGCATCAAGCCATGGGCTCTGCGTTTGGAGGAAAGATCATTCGAGCGCCGAAGTTGTTTCACGGCAAAACAAGCGAAATCGAGCACGACGGAAAGGGCATATTTCGCAAGCTGATGAATCCGTTCACGGCAACTCGCTATCATTCGCTGATTGTGGAGCGCAAATCGCTGCCCCGGGAACTGACGATAACCGCGGAGACGCAGGATGGCATCATTATGGGAATGCGGCACAAGCGGTATTTGCTGGAAGGGGTGCAGTTCCACCCGGAGTCGGTACTGACAGTACCGGGCAAAGAGCTTCTTCAGAATTTCCTCTCGTTGTAACCTTTAGCGGCCTGCCCTGGTTCACCCCGCATGATTCAGGATAATCGAACGTATAACAGCCGTATTCTATTGCTAAGGATTTTGAATAATTAGTTACAAAAGAGTATGGTGTCGCAGTGGGTTCGCTCCCCTTTGCTTCCAGCCTGTTGGGGGTGATTCATGTGTTTTCCCCGTGGTTTGTTAGCCGCATCACTTTGCATCCTGATTTCTTTGCCCGCAGCCTTTGGCGCGCCGGCGCCTGAACCTCTTGGGCGTGCTAACGCGAGCGTCCGACGCTCACCTGAACGCCTGCCCACGTTCGTGGAGCTGTCGGTGTTTGAAGGGGAGAGCATCTCCGCCGAGGAGGAAGGAAAGCTGGGAGTTCGAATCGGAAGTGTAGCGTTGGCGCTTTCGGGAAACAGCAGTGCCACGTTGCACCGAATGAGCGGCGGAACTCACGTGGACATGGAGTCGGGATGGTCGTATTTCTCGTCGCGGGCGAATTCGAGCTTGCAAGTGCATGCTATTGACGTGCTGCTGCGTCCGGCGAAGAATCAACCAACCCAGGCGCGCGTGCGGATCTATACGCGACAGGCGCTACAGGTTTCTGCCATTCGCGGCGATCTGTTGCTCACGTATCGAGACGAGTCACGAATCATACCGGAAGGCAGAACCTATCAGATCAACCTGGACCCGGAAAGCGCAACGCAGAAGCCGGCGGGATCGGCGCGGGTAAATTCATCGTCCATGTCACGAAGTAAGATCGCGATTTTCGTAGCCGCCGGAGTTGCGGGCGGCCTTGCGGCCTGGGGAATCCACGAGCTCAGCGAATCCGGTAGCGGCCCGGAAAGCCCGGCCAAGCCGTGAAGAATGAGTTGGGGTTAGCCGACCCAAACATCGGCTGAGCTATTCGGCTATGCTCAGGGCGAGCAGGCTCAGCCACTATTTGACGAACGAAACAAGCTGGCGGAGTTTTTCTTTAGCCGCACCAGAAGCAATAGCCTTCGCTGCCATTTCCGCCCCTGACCTGAAATCCTCGGCATTATCCGTCACGACGAGTGCAGCAGAGGCGTTCATCACCACGGCGTCGTGCGGAGCCCCTCGCTCTCCCGCAAGAAGTTCACGAATCAACTTTGCGTTTTCCTCGGGAGTACCGCCGCGAATCGCGTGTAGGGGCGCGCGCTGCAGTCCGAAATCCTCGGGTGAAACGGTGTAACGCCGGATGGTTCCGGCGCGCACCTCGGCGATTTGCGTTTCGCCCGCGGGTGAAATTTCGTCGAGGCCGCCGGCGCCGTGGAGCACGAGGGCTCGCTCTACGCCAAGCTCAGCGAGCGTGGCAGCAACCAAATCCACTACGTCAGCGGAAAACACTCCGAGGACCTGGCATTGGGCGCCTGCCGGATTTGTAAGCGGACCGAGGAGATTGAAGACGGTGCGCCGGGCGATCTGTTTGCGCGCAGGAATAACGTGACGCGTTGCGGCATGGGCTGTGGGTGCGAACAGAAAGCCGATACCGATTTCGCGAATCGCGCGTCCTGCGTGTTCCAGAGGCAAGTCGATGCGGATGCCCAGCACTTCCAGCACGTCGGCGGAGCCGCAGCGGGAACTGACGGAACGATTTCCGTGCTTCGCGACGCGCGCACCCGCGGCGGAGGCGACGATCGCCGCAGCCGTGGAGATGTTGAATGTTCCGCTGCCGTCACCGCCGGTGCCGCAGGTGTCCACCATTTTTTCCGGAAGTGCAACGCCGGGAGGGAAAACGAGAGCAGCATGTTGCCGCATGACGCGGGCAAAGCTGGCGAGTTCCCCGGCGTCAGCGGGCCGCGAGTTCAATGCTTGCAGCATGCGAACGATTTCCGGCGTGTCTATTCGGCCGGAGAGGAGTTCCTCCATCAAGGATTCGGCTTGCGGCGGCGTGAGAAGGCTGCCGGCCTTCCAGGTTTTGTATCAGAGTCAAGGTGGTGTTCATCGTGTCGGTTGTGGGCTTGTAAGTTGCTGCCTTGCTCCGATCCCCATGTCTCAAGTAAACTTTACTGTTTGACGAAGCGCAAATTCTAGCATCTGTGCACGGTTCTATCGTCGCACAGTCCGTCGGTTCCAGTTGAATTGGGACCGCTCCAGAAGGCAGAACCTCAAATGAAGATTCACGAATACCAAGCCAAGGCGATTCTCGCGCGCTACGGGGTCACCACTCCCCGCGGCGACGTGGCGTTCACCAAAGAGGAAGCACGGGAAGCCGCGCGGCGCTTGAAGTCCCAGGTGTGTGTGGTGAAAGCGCAGATTCATGCGGGAGGACGCGGCAAAGGTGGGGGCGTGAAGTTGGCGCGTTCGGCCGATGAAGCTGCGGAAATCGCGTCGCAGATCTTGGGAATGAACCTGGTGACGGCGCAGACGGGCCCACAGGGGCGCATTGTAAAGAGGCTGCTGATCGAAGAAGGGTTGGACATCAAACGCGAACTCTATCTGGGATTGTTGATCGACCGGGAGACCGGGCGGCCGGTGTTTATGGCGAGCGCGTCGGGCGGCATGGAGATCGAGCAGGTGGCGAAAGAGAATCCGGGCGCGATCCTTCGCGAGCACATTCACCCGGCCGTGGGGCTGCAGCCGTATCAAGCGCGCAAAATCGCGTTTGGTCTTGGCTTGACGGGCGAGCAGGCCACTGGAGCGACGCCGTTTTTCCAGGCGCTGTATCGCGCGTTCATCGACACGGATGCTTCGATGGTTGAGATCAATCCATGCGTGGTGACGGGCGATGGGAAACTGGTGGCGCTGGACGCGAAGGTTACGTTTGATGACAACGCGCTGTTCCGGCACAAAGATTTGCGAGAGCTGCGGGACCTGGATGAGGAAGACCCGCTGGAAGTGGAAGCGTCCAAGTACGGGCTGAATTACATCAAGCTGGATGGAACCGTTGCGTGCATGGTGAATGGCGCGGGCCTGGCGATGGCCACGATGGACATCATCAAGTACACGGGAGGCTCTCCGGCGAATTTTCTGGACGTCGGAGGTGGTGCGACGGCGGATCAGGTGAAGAATGCGTTCCACATTTTGCTGAGCGATCCGGAAGTGCGGGCCGTGTTCATCAATATTTTTGGCGGCATCCTGCGCTGCGATGTTCTGGCGACCGGAGTAGTGGCGGCGGCGAAAGATCTGCACGTGAAGATTCCCATCGTGGTGCGCATGGAAGGAACGAACGTGGAGCGCGGACAGCAGATCCTGCGGGAGAGCGGCTTGAATTTTACGATTGCAGACGGAATGAAGGATGGCGCGCAAAAAGTGGTGGCGCTGGCGGGAGGCGCGCGATGAGCGTTCTGGTAAACGAAAAGACGCGATTGCTGGTGCAGGGATTCACAGGACGCGAAGGCACTTTCCACGCGCAACAGATGATTGAATACGGCACCAACGTGGTGGGCGGCGTCACTCCCGGCAAGGGTGGCACGAAGCATCTGGAACGGCCAGTATTCAACACGGTGTCCGAAGGCGTGAAAGCAACGGGCGCGGATGCCACGGTGATTTTTGTGCCGCCGCCATATTCCGCGGACGCGATACTCGAGGCAGCGGATGCAAATGTGCCGCTGGTGGTCTGCATTACAGAAGGCATCCCGGCGCTGGACATGGTGCGGGTGATGGAAGTGGTGGGCAAGTCGAAGACGCGGCTGATTGGCCCCAATTGTCCAGGGATCATCTCGCCGGGCAAATGCAAAATCGGGATTATGCCAGGGCGGATTCACAAGCAGGGAAACGTCGGCGTGGTCAGCCGCAGCGGGACTCTGACGTATGAAGCGGTGCATCAATTGACGCAACTTGGCATTGGCCAGTCGACGTGCATTGGAATTGGCGGCGATCCAATCATTGGCACCACCTTCCTCGATGCCATCAAAATGTTTAACGATGACCCGGACACACACGCCATCGTGCTGATCGGGGAGATCGGTGGCAACGCGGAAGAGCGCGCCGCAGCGTGGATCAAGGTAAACGTAAAGAAGCCGGTGGTCGGCTTCATTGCGGGCCAGACCGCGCCACCGGGCCGGCGCATGGGTCACGCGGGGGCCATCATCAGTGGTGGTCAAGGCACCGCGAAGGACAAGTACGCCGCGATGAATGCAGCAGGCATCCATACCGTGGAGACGCCGGCGGATTTGGGCTCGACTGTAGCCGCGGCGCTGAAATGAGAAGTAACGAGTAAAGATCGCTTCGCTATCTCGTTGTTTCGTTACATCTTCACTTCATTACTTCGTCTTTTTAAGGAGATTACTTTGGCACTCGAACGCACCTTCGCCATCATCAAGCCTGACGCGGTTTCTCGCGGGCAGCAGGGAGAAATCCTGGCGCGTATTCACAAGGCGGGTTTTACCATCGTCGCCATCAAATCCATGCGCTTGACCAAGGAAGAAGCCGGCGGATTCTACGCCGTGCACAAGGCGCGGCCGTTTTTTGGCGAACTCACCGAATTTATGAGTTCCGGCAAAATTATCGCCATGGTGCTGGAGGCCGATAGCGCAATCAGCAAGTGGCGCGACACCATGGGAGCCACGGATCCCAAGAAGGCAGCGCCTGGCACGATTCGCCACGACCTGGGCACCAGCATCGGCACGAACTGCACGCACGGATCGGACGCGCCAGAGACGGCGGCATTCGAGATTAGCTATTTCTTTTCGGGCTTGGAACTTATTTAGCAAGGTTCCCGTTGAGTTGCTCGTGTGGGTTCGGGCTCCAATTGCATCCTCGAAATGTTTCGTTGCTCCCCTATGCTGACCGCCTGCGTCCATGCATAATAGGGGTTGCGCACAGCCCCTCCCCGGGAGGTAACCATGTCTCGCTTCACTCGTCGGGAATTCCTGCATTGGACGGCCGCTGCGTCGGCCTTTGCCTGCATGGGCCCAAAGACGCTGGCCGCGCGCCTGGCCTCATTGCCGGGTTCATTACCGGCGTTAAATCAAAAATTCGCTGCCACCGACACGGTCACTCTCGGCCAGACGGGAATCAAAACCTCGCGACTGGCCATGGGCACCGGCACGGTGGGCTCTGGTCACCATTCGAATCAAACGGCGCTAGGAATCGATGGGCTCTCGCGACTGCTCCAGAACGGGTACGACAACGGGCTGCGTTTTTTCGACGCAGCAGACTCTTACGGCAGCCACCCGCACGTCGCGGAAGCGTTGAAGCATGTTGACCGCACCAAGGTGACGCTACTGACGAAGTCGTGGGCGCGCAGCGCTTCGGAAATGAATGCGGATCTGGAGCGCTTCCGCCGCGAGTTGGGCACGGACCATCTGGACATTGTGCTGATGCATTGCGTGACGGAGGGCGACTGGACCACGCGGTATCGCGGAGCGATGGACGCCCTGTCGGAGGCCAAGCAGAAGGGGATTATCCGAGCGCATGGCTGCTCGTGCCACACGATTGAAGCGCTGCGGACGGCCGCCAAATCACCTTGGGTCGAGGTCGACCTGGCTCGCGTCAATCCCATTGGTTCGCACATGGATGCCGAACCGGATGCGGTTGTGAGCGTGCTCCGCGAGATGCGCGCGGCCGGGAAGGGCGTCGTGGGCATGAAGATCCTGGGCCAGGGCGATTTGCGGAATCGCCAGAATGAAGCGTTGAATTACGCGCTGGGGCTAGGAGTATTGGACGCATTCACGATCGGCGCCGAATCGATCAACGAGCAAAACGACTTGATGAAGCGCATCGCTGCGGCCTGAGCCCGGGTTCCGGCTCATGTAGTTGTTATTGTTCCTGCTCAAGACCGTTCTACTCTCATGGACTCGGTTCGCGAACTTGGCAGAATGTTGCTGATGCTGGGCGGTCTGCTCCTTGTAGTGGGCGCGTTTTTCTATTTTGGCGGCAAGCTGCCATTTCGCCTGGGACGTCTTCCCGGCGACATCGTACACAAAGGCGATCACACTACGTTTTACTTTCCGATTGTCAGCTGCATCGTGCTGAGCGTTGGCCTGTCACTGCTTTTCTGGCTGATCTCCCGCTTTCGACGGTGATTGCTCCGCCGCATCGCACGCCACACGCATCGCTGCAAATGAAAACGCAACTGTTCTTGCGAAACTTCCTGCGCTAGACTCGGCACCGGTCGGAGGGCCAAATACATGAAGGGTTCACCTAAGGTCATCGAAGAACTAAACAAAGCACTGCGCGAAGAACTTACCGCCATTAATCAATATTTCCTGCACGCGGAAATGTGCGAAAACTGGGGCTACGAAAAACTTTCGGAGTACATCAAGAAACAGTCGATCGGTGAAATGAAGCATGCGGAAGCGCTGATGGAACGCATCCTGTTTCTGGACGGCTCACCGACTATGAAGCCGCTGGAACTGACAGTTGGCAAGGATGTAAGAGAGATGTTGCAGAGCGATCTGACGCTGGAGCTGAGCGCCGTGAAAGATTACAACGCGGCGATTCAGGTTGCGGTGGCCGAAAAAGACAATGGGTCACGCGATCTGTTCGTTACACTGTTGAAGGACGAGGAAGATCACGTTGACTGGCTGGAAGCGCAGATGCACATGATTAAAGAACTGGGCTACGAGCGCTACCTGACGATGCAGATGGGCGAGGATGAAGAGAATAGCTGTTGCTTCTGCCGCTGACTCCATGAGCCAACTTACGTTTAATTTGCAACCAGAGAAGCGAATCTACACCGTCAGCGATTTGACGGCGCGGATTCGCGACCTGCTGGCGAAAAACTTCACCGACATCAGCGTGCAGGGAGAAATCTCCAACTGCCGCAGCGCCACGTCGGGGCACTACTATTTCACGTTGAAGGACGAGCGCGCACAGGTGAAATGCGTGCTGTTCAAAAGCCAGACGCGCGGAATGAAGTTTCGCCCAGAAGACGGCCTGAAAATGGTGGTGCGAGGCTCGTTGAGCGTGTATGAGGGGCGCGGTGAGTACCAGATTTATGTGGAGACGCTGGAGCCAATTGGCCGCGGCGCGCTGCAACTGGCGTTCGAGCAGTTGAAAAAGCAGCTCGAGGCGGACGGTTTGTTCGATGGAGCGCGGAAAAAGCCGCTGCCGCTGCTGCCGAATCGCATCGGGCTGATCACCTCGCGGAGCGGCGCGGCGGTGCGCGATGTTGTGCGCATCCTGACGCGGCGATTCCCCAACGTGCATTTGACACTTTATCCCGTGCGCGTGCAGGGGGAAGGCGCGGCCGCGGAAATTGTCGAGGCGCTGCGCTACTTTCAAAAGAAGTTGACTGCCGACGTGATTCTGCTGGTGCGCGGCGGCGGCTCTATTGAGGATTTGTGGGCGTTCAATGAAGAGAGTGTGGCTCGCGCGATTGCGGCAAGCGCGATTCCGGTGATTTCCGGCATTGGACACGAAACCGACTTCACCATTGCGGATTTTGTTGCCGATATGCGCGCCTCCACACCATCAGCGGCGGCAGAAATTGTCGTGCAGACGCGCCGCGAATTCGACAAGCATGTAAATGATTTGCGAGCCTCGCTGGAAGGGTGCATGCGCTACCGCTTATTGGAACTTTCTCGCCGCGTGCATGAGCTGGCGGGCCGCCGTGGATTCCGCCGTCCACTTGACTTATTGCGGCAGCAGCGCCAGCGCGCCGATGAACTGACCTCGCGCGTCGCGCAGGGCCTGCGCGCGCGGCTGGAGCATTCGCGCAGGCGATTCACTGCGGCGCACCTGCGAGTTCGCTCGTTTGATTTCAGGGGCAAGATCGCGGCACTCCAGTTGCGGGTGGAGAAGCGGAGCCATGACCTGGTGGTGCGCGCGGAACGATTGTTGCGCATAAAGCGCGAGCGACTGGAAAGATTCTCACTGCAATTGCAGGAGCGCGGGCCGATGAAGGCACTGGAACGCGGATACGCGATCGCGACGGACGCGGCAGGAAAAGTGCTCCTGGATGCGGCACAGGTTTCCGTGGGCGACACGGTAAACCTGCAATTGCACAAGGGAAAGTTAATAACAGAAGTGCGGCGAAAAGAGCCGTCGTAGATTTGCGTGAGTTCTACTCTTCTTCGTCGCCGGAAACTTTGAGGACGGCGAGGAAGGCTTCCTGCGGGATGTCCACCTGGCCGACGCGCTTCATGCGGCGCTTGCCTTCTTTTTGTTTTTCCAGGAGCTTGCGTTTGCGCGAAATGTCTCCACCGTAGCATTTGGCGAGCACGTTTTTGCGCATGGCGGCGACCGTTTCGCGGGCGATCACGCGGCTGCCGATGGCGGCCTGGATGGGCACTTCAAACATCTGGCGCGGAATCAGTTTGCGCAGGCGAGTAACGAGTTCACGGCCGCGTTCATACGACTGTTCGCGATGGCAGATGAGCGCGAGCGCATCCACCGGCTCGCCACCGACAAGCACATCGAGTTTCACGAGGTCGGACTCTTTGTAGCCCGCCAGGTGGTAATCCAACGAAGCGTAGCCGCGGGAAACGCTCTTCAGTCGATCGTAGAAATCCAGCACGATTTCGTTCAGCGGCAGTTCGTAGGTGAGCATCACGCGCGTGGGCGAGAGATACTCGAAGTTTTTCTGTGTGCCGCGCTTATCCTGGCAGAGCTGCAGGATGCCGCCCACGGAATCATCGCTGGTGATGATCATCGCCTTGATGATCGGCTCCTCGATTTTCTCGATGTCGCTGGGATTCGGGAATTTCGCAGGGCTATCGACTTCGATGGTCTCGCCGCCTATGCGCGTGATGCGATAGCGCACGCTGGGAGCGGTAGTGATGAGGTTCAGCCCAAATTCGCGTTCCAGGCGCTCCTGAACAATTTCCATGTGCAGCAGGCCCAGAAAGCCGCAGCGAAAGCCGAAGCCCAAGGCGACGGAATTTTCCGGCTCGTAGAAAAACGCGGCGTCGTTCAGCTTCAGTTTGCCGAGCGCGTCGCGCAAAGGCTCGTAATCATCGGCAAGCACAGGAAACAATCCCGCAAAGACCATGGGCTTGATGGCTTCAAAGCCAGGCAGTTCGGTTGCGGGGCTGCCCGCTTCGACGATGGTGTCGCCCATGCGGGCATCGGCCACTTGCTTGATGTTGGCGATGACGAAGCCAACGTCGCCGGCTTCCAGTTCCTGCAGGACGATGGGTTTTGGCGTGAGCGTGCCGAGCTGCTCCACCTCATAAGTTTCATTTCCCGCGCAAAGCCGGATTTTCATGTGCCGCGAGATGCGCCCTTGCTTCACGCAAACAAGAACGACCGCGCCGCGATACGGATCGAACCAGGAATCGAAAATGAGTGCTTGCAGCGGATTCTCAGCGCTTCCTTTTGGCGCGGGCACGCGCCGCACGATGGCTTCCAGAACCTCTTCCACGCCGATGCCGCTCTTCGCGCTGATCAGCAGGGAATCGTCCGCGGGAATCGCCAGAACATTTTCAATTTGTTCCTTGACGAAATCGGGCTGCGCGGCGGGGAGGTCGATCTTGTTGATGACCGGGATGATGGTGAGGTTGTGACCGGCCGCGAGAAACGTGTTGGCGACGGTCTGCGCTTCGACGCCTTGGCTGGCATCGACGACGAGCAAAGCGCCTTCGCAGGCCGAAAGCGCGCGCGAAACTTCGTAGGAAAAGTCGACGTGCCCCGGGGTGTCGATCAAATTCAGACGATAGGTATTGCCGTCTTTCGCTTTGTAATGCAGGCGGATGCTCTTGGCCTTGATGGTGATGCCGCGCTCGCGTTCCAGGTCCATGGAATCGAGAAACTGCTCGTGCATTTCGCGCTCGGTCAGTGCGCCGGTCATTTCGAGCAGGCGGTCCGCCAAGGTGGACTTGCCGTGATCGATGTGCGCGATGATACAAAAATTTCGTATGAACTTTGGGTCCATTCGTGTCCACAACCGCCAGGATTTTTCCTGAGGGTAGATCGAGATAGCCGGCGGGCCGAAGCGCCGGGCGAAACCCGTGTCACTACGGTCGAAACCTTGCCGTGTAAACCTCTAGTTTGCCACAAGTGA
>CAWBVH010000021.1:0-16303 GCA_963792145.1 Candidatus Acidiferrales bacterium | reverse complement strand
CTGATCGGAAATGTCGAGTGGCATGATGGAACTCTGAAGCTGTGGATCGAGATTTTCGAAGCCACACACTAGGATTCTCGGAGTCCCTGGCAGAATCAGAAGGCAGCAAGAAATGTGCCGTACTTTGTGCCATAACCCTCCCGTCCATGGCACCTGCAAGCCTGCTTTTCAGTGCAGCGCTATGCAGTGAGGAGATACGCTATCGGCGTCTAAGTCTTATCTTTCTGTGCAGTTGGTGCTTTGCCTTGCGTGACGGTGCGTCTCCAGCCTGGTTTTTGACACGGTAGAAGTCTGGGGTTCGAGTCCCCACGGGCCTACCATCGTCAATACAAATCCTGACTCGCTACATGTGCTTTCGAGCGGGCCTGGTCTGTGGGCTGGAAAACTGTTACTGAATCTGTGAGTCGTTGTTGCGCGGCTCTGAAAGCCGGGCGAAAACGGCCTGAACGACCCGATCGCAACGAGCGCCCATGAAAGGGAAGGCATTCTTTGCTTCTGTACCAGCGCGAGCATAAAGCCAGCCGCGCATCATGGCCCTGCCGCGGTGCAGTCGAATTTTCACGTTTTCCTCGGTGAGGTCAAGGGCAGCGGCGGTCTCCGAGGTGCTCAAATCCTCGACGTCTCTCAACATCACTACGGCTCGATACTGTAGTGGAAGGTCAAGCAGTGCCTGTTCGAGAAGTTTGTTCAGTTCCGCTCGGGAGGCGCTCAGTTCTGGATCAGGCGAAGTGTCGACTATTTTCATAGGGAAATCTCCCTCATTCCCGGTGTCTTCGAGCTGCTGGTTGCGGCCGCGCAGTCGCAGTCGGGCCAGCGCTTCGTGGACCGCAATGCGCGTCAGCCAGGTGCAAAAAGGTGCGCGTGCAGCAAATTGGTGAAGGTGCTCATAGGCGTGGACATAAGCAGTCTGCATCACGTCTTCCGCTTCGTCATCGTTGTGCAAGATCGCGCGCGCGACGCGATACAGCCGCTGGTTGTACCGGCGCATAACGACCTCATATAACGCGGTATCACCAGATTTTACCCGCTCAACGATCTCTTCGTCGGTCCAACCTGCGCCGCGGGTCTTTTCGGAGATGCCTGCGATTTCCATGGCTCTAATTATATAGAGCTGGAAAGCCGCTAAAGGATACATGTTTGCCTGTAGAAAGAGTCAACGACCGCAAATTTGCCAAGACTTGTGTATCCAATCGCCCGCTCACCACTCTTTTGGGTAGGGGGCAACATGGTGGAATTTGATAACCGCCTGAATGTCGGGTGGTGGGCGCTGAGAATCGGTCTTGGCGTAGGGCCCATCATCACGGGAATCGACAAGTACTTCAATAAACTGACGGACTGGGGAATGTATCTCAGTCCGATGGCGACAAAAGTGGTTCCGATCAGTACGGCAACCTTCATGCATATCGTTGGGGCCGTAGAAATAGTCGCTGGACTGATCGTGCTAAGCCGGTGGACGAAAATCGGCGCTTACATCGTGATGCTGTGGCTGGTGGGGATCGCGGTGAACCTGCTGACAACTGGCATGTTCTATGACCTGGCCATGCGAGATGGGGAGATTGCGATCGGAGCGTTTGTGCTTTCGCAATTGACGGCGGTGCGCGAACAAGCAACGGGGAAACGTATGGCAGTCACAACGTGGAGTTCGTAGTTGCGGTGATACGGCGTTACGCTGGAAATCAAAACTTAAGGAGAGGGAACTATGAGGAAAGCTGTTTCGTTTCTGGTACTGCTTGGATTAGCTGCGATGCCTGCCTTGGCGGCGGTTGAGACGTATAAAGATGTTCCGGTGGTGGATGTCAACTGCTCGAAGAAGGTGGCCGCGGATCCAGACTCCCACACGCGCGCTTGCGCACTGAAGTGTGCGGCAAGTGGCTTCGGCATCGTCACGAAGGACAAGCAATTCCTGAAATTCGATGCCGAGGGCAACGCAAAGATTGCGGACGCGCTCAAAGCGTCGGACAAGAAAGATCATCTTCGCGTGGATGTCAGCGGGGATGTGCAAGGTGATACGTTGAAAGTCACCTCGATCAAGCTTCTCTAATCTCAGTTGCCACCGCTACCTGTGCACTTTTTCTCAACCCTGAACGAAGGGTTAATAGCAAGGTCTCGGAGGCAAATGGTGAGCCGGCTTGCGGGCAATTCAGTTCGGTTGCAGATATCACAGGGATGGCAGCAATTGGCGAGTCTGCTGTCGCGCCGTCTTATGAGAGAGCGAAGAAGTTCTCCTCCCGCAGTGACAATCTGGCGTACTTGCACGAATAAAGTCAGCTCAAGGCCTTAAGCCTTCAGGGTGATGACAGTGAGTTCATGGGCTCAGCGCCATGCTATCCAGCTATCTTCGCATGATCGTGCCGTCACCACACTAACCGGATGAGCGACACCGCTTGCCGGGGCAAATCGAAGCGGATGGATGCGGTTCCGGACTGGTTCCACAACCAATTCGGCGAATCTAGCAACTGAAGTTGGCCTGCTGCCTCAAGTTGCCTCTGTTGATCGGGCGTGGGATTCTGCGGAGATCCAATGCCTTTCCACACGGAGTAGGCATTGCTATGGTTCGCATCGATCCGGTAATGCGACAGCAAAACGCGCTGCGCACCCCCCGGCAGCCCTTGTACCGAAAGACCGATCGCGGCGTTCGGCGCAGCAACATCGTCATCGTGGTAGTTCCAGATCAAAATGGAGACGCCGCGGTCGTCGCGCGTTGCGAGCACGTCCACGTCGGCATTCTCGCGGACCCCTTTGGCAAGCATTTCGTCAAGAGGAATCGCGCCGCTGCTAAATGTCTCAACGCGATCCCCTCGCATGAGCCCGGCCATACGGAAGAGGTTCAGAATGGGCTTGTCCACGCCGTTGGTCGCAAGAGTCCGGAAACCATCGAAATAAGGCTGCCCGTCGAACTCGAATGCCCACGTCAGCATTCCTTGGATTCTGACGTGATTTTTGGCACTCAAGTCCATGACGCCTTTCAGTGCAGCAGCGGTGTAGGAGGCATACAGAGCCCCGTTGCGGTAGGTATTCTGCGGATATACTCGGGCAGAGCAAGCGGCACATCCTTCCGGGTCGGACTCGCTCAAGATCACCGGCACGTTGCGAAATTTCGGATAGCGGGAAACGATTCTCAGCCCGCTGTCTACATCCTGTAGATTCGGCGCGATACCCATGCGCACATGGCCGTCGACTACTTGCGGGCGGCCCTTGGCGTGATAGCTGACGAAGTCAAGCGGAGCCCCCTTGCCTCCGGTGGCGTAGTTCGTTCCCTCAGCGCAATGGCTAAGGAACGCCTTCAGGAATTCCGCGGCCTGCTCGCCTCCCGGCCCCGTGGAGGCCGGTCCTCCGACGCGCGCGTTGGGGAGAGCGCGTTTGACACCTGCTACAGCGTAATCGTACAGCTTGAAATATTCTTCTTGAGTCCCTTGCCAGTAAAAGATATTTGGTTCGTTCCATACTTCCCAATACCAGGATTCGGCTTGTTCCTTTCCGTATTTCTCCGCGGTGTGCCGCGCCCACTCGAAAACCAGTTCACCCCATTTGCTGTAGTCCTTCGGCGGATAGGCCCAGCCGACGGAATAGTCTTTGTTCGCGGCCCCAGGAATCCAACTGGGACGATAGGGCTGGGGCTTGGTGGACAGCGCTTGGGGCATAAAACCGATTTCGACGAAAGGTTTCGCATGCGCGTGTAGATAGGTATCGAAAATATGGTCTACGATGGTCCAGTCGTACACCGCCGCACCGGTAGCGTCTTCCACATACGCATTCGTCGAGCCCCATTTCAACCCGGGCGTGCCGTCTCCCGTCGCCAGCAGGAAATGCGTCCGAAGAAAAACAGGAGCGTCTGTCAGCGCAGCCAGCTCCCCGACCAGTTTGCTGCCGTTCTTTGTATAGGTGTAGTTCGGCTCGTCGTATCCGAAAAATGCATATAGCGGTTCAAATGGCGCTATTTTTTGGGCCGCGTTGACTCGAATTGTGACCTGATCCTGCGCAGGTGTAGCAATCTGACCGGACACCGATAGTAGAAGGACCGCGATTCCGAGAGAGAGAACTCGCATTCTTTGAATGGCACCTCTAATCCCACGCTAAGCCCGTTAGGTGTCCTTTATTTTGCAGGAAAATCCACCCAGGACGAATACTAGCTGCTGAATGACTCGAGATGCGCCTCCCAAGTCGCTGTGCCATATTCGCCGAGGCTAACCGAGCCGGACATGGTATCGCCGGAAACATTCCCAGCGAAAATGTAATGGAGAACCGTACCCTCAGCGCGATGAGAACTTGTGAACCTCACCTGATCGGCATGGACCGTGCCTCTCAGATTTCCGTGAAAGTACTCGCCTTCATGCAGTCCCGAGAGGGCACTTCCGTTTTGCTCAACGATGAAACGGTGCGTTCCGGTGCCAACCACATACGTCAACTTCACGTGCCACACGCCGGCGATCTTTCCTGGTGCGCCTGAAGGAATGACGGGATCCTCGAACTTCGGCGGTTTGCTGAGCACCTGAAACAGCGCATCGCCGGCGATTTTGTGATCTCCAGGCATCATCATGTAGGGCATGACGGTTACCGAGCTGGCCATTTCGTCCGGTCGTCTGCCAGTGGCGCCTGCCATGAAAATGCGCGGCGACCCGTCGGCGAGCGTCTTTGATACTTCGGTTCCGGTAATATTTAACGCTTTGGCATCCCACTTGATACGAAGGTGAGGAGCGTGGTTCGAAAGATCCTCGGGCTGAATGTATTCTGTGCTGACGCCGGGAATCTTGGTCACGCGATCGCTGATAGCGGCTAGCCAAGATTCCCAGGTTTTCCACTCTGCGTCGTGGTCGCGCTTGGTCCACATTTCCACGGCCGCCAGCATGCCCATGATTTCTTCTTTTCCAACCTTCAGCGAACGTCCAAACGCATGGTGCGGCGCGCTGTTGAGCCATGCGGCCTGCAGCAAATCCTTTTTCCCAAGCAACAAGCCGGCACATTGTGGGCCGCGCAGACATTTGCCGCCACTGTACCCGACCATCGTGGCGCCCCGCTGCAAATGAATATTGGGAATAGTAAGGTTCTCGGCGGCAGCGTCCACGAACACAGGAACGCCTTTGTCTTTGGCAACTCGGCAAGTCGTTTCCAGATTGAAAGGGCCTTTTTCGGCAGCGGGAGAGGAAAAGATAAGCACCATGGCGGTGCGCGGATTGAAGGCGTCGACTAGCTCTTCGTAGGAATTGATTTCGATAACTTTCACGCCGATCATGCGTGTGGCGTGATCGTAATCGTTACGCGAATACTTGGCCATGATAACTTCATTTTTCAATCCCTCCAGATTCGGCAATCGCTGCATCCGTTCGGGATTGGCGCCGGCAACACAGGCGGCGGTGGCATTCGTGATTGCTGCGGCGCATCCAGCCGTCACGATTCCCCACTCGGCCTGGGTGAGCTCTGCCAAGCGTTTGCTTACTGCTTCCATTAACTCGTCCATTTGGACGTAGTGGCGAGAAGCTTGATCCATAGCTTGCTTGGTTTCAGGCAGGGATTGGGAACCGGAGATGATGGTAAAGGTTCCACGGCAATTGATGATGGGCCGTACGCCGATGGATTCGTAGATGTTTGTATCGAGGTTGGGATCCGGCGGATTCGTAGCCGAACTACTGATTGCCGACGAAGGAATGGCGGAGCTTAACGCCAGCAATCCGCTGGACTTGAGCAAGTTGCGGCGCGTGATTGCTTTCGGGGTTATTCGTGAGGCCATGGAAACTCCTTGCGGACACGTTCGGGTCACAGTTAGAAACCGTCGTGCCTGGGCGCGTTAAATTCAGATGCAGCATAATGCTGCATTATGAATGACCGGAGGGAGGATTTGCATCCCCCTCGAGCCGGCGGAGTGCGGCAACTTACCGGCACGGAAAATCAAAAGACGAGTTTCAGACCGAATTGGATATCGCGATTATCGGCAATGGTATTCGAGATGGTCCCGAACGTACCAAACTGATTGGCATCAAAACTGGTGATTGTTCCGTCCGGAGTACCCAATTGAGGGCGGTTAAAGGCGTTGAAGAACTCGGCCCGGAATTGCAACTTCATCGATTCGCGAATCGGGAAGTTCTTGAACAGGGAGAAGTTCGAAATGGACTGATGGTGGGGGACCTAAACGGTATTTCGCGGGAACCCTGGCAAAATCGGACCCGGTTTCATTCCCACCCTACGTGCGACGCAACGTTCCCTGCGCGCCGCCAAATACTATTCTCCCGCGGGCTTTCCGCGGTGCGAGGACATCAAGATGTGACTGAAGATCATCGAGAGTGGAGCGATATGGTCGACGGCTCCGAACTCGGTCGCTTCCGTGGGCATTCAATGGCGTGAACCACTCGTAGTCCCCGACGGTCGTGTCATCCCGCTTCGTATGATGCCCAGCGGTACGACCGTTGCCGGCTCTATGCGGTGCGGTGCGGACTTATTGCAAGCCGCGGTACTTCATCATGGGCTCGACGCTCGGGTTTTTGCCGCGCCACGCTGCATACATCTTTGCCAATTCTTCCGTGTTGCCCCGTGACAGCACCATCGCGCGAAACCGTTCGCCATTCGCGCGTGTCAGACCGTCGTGCTCTTCAAACCATTCGTAGGCGTCGTCATCGAGCATCTCCGACCACAGATAGGCGTAGTAGCCAGCGGAGTAGCCGCTGCCCCAGATGTGGCTGAAATAACTGGAGCGGTAACGGGGCGGCACGGCGCTCAGCAGCAGATGCGTCTTCTCCAGCGCCTGTTTTTCGAAGGCATCCGGTTGCTGCAGGGGTGTGCCGGCCGGAAGCGTGTGCCACTGCATGTCGAGCTGCGCAGCCGCAACCAGTTCCGTGAGCTTGTATCCCTGATTGAACCTCGAGGCGTTTTTGATCTTGGCTACCAGATCGGCCGGCATGGGCGCGCCGGTTCTGTAATGTTTGGCGTAATGCGCGAACACACTAGGATAGAGGGCCCAATGTTCGTTGAATTGCGACGGGAACTCCACAAAGTCTCGCGCTGTCGCGGTGCCCGACAAGCTGGGATATTCCGTGTTGGAGAACATGCCGTGCAGGGCATGGCCAAATTCGTGGAACATCGTGGTCACGTCGGTAAAGCTGATGAGTGCAGGCTGGCCCGGTGCCGGCTTCGGAAAATTCGCGACGTTGTAGACCACCGGCAGGGTGCCGATCAGCTTTGACTGCTCCACAAAACTGCCCATCCATGCGCCACCCTGCTTGTTGTCACGCTTGAAGTAGTCGCAATAGAACAGTGCCAGCGGCCTGCCGTCTGCATTCGAGACTTCGAAGACGCGCACATCCGGCTCATACACGGGGATGTCCTTGCGTTCGTGGAAGGTAAGCCCATAGAGCTGATTGGCCGCATAGAACACACCGTTTTCCAGCACATTGTTCAACTCGAAATACGGCTTCACCGCGGACTCGTCCAGATCGTACTTCGCCTTGCGCACCTGTTCGGAGTAGAAGTCCCAGTCCCACGGTTGTACCGTGAAGCCGCCCTTCTGTGCGTCGATCACGTCCTGGATATCCTTGGCCTCGCTCGCTGCTTTGGCGCTGGCGCCGGGCACCAACGCATCCATGAATTTCAACGCGGCCTCCGGTGTTTTCGCCATCTGGTCACCCAGCTTCCATGCTGCATGATTTGGGTAGCCGAGCAGTTGGGCTCGCCGCGCACGCAGTTGTGCCAGACGGGCGATATCGTCGCGCGTATCGTTGGCGTCCCCGCGCTCAGCGCGGTTCCAGGATTTCTCAAAGATGGCTTCACGAGTGGCCCGGACACTTAGAGAGGCCAGATCGGGCTGCTGCGTCGTGTTCTGCAGCGGGAGTACATAGCCTTCCTGTTGGCGGCTCGCAGCGGCGTGGGCGGCGGCGGTGATCTGAGCGTCACTCAGGCCAGCGAGCGCACTCTTGTCGGTACTTACGTAGGCGCCGTCTTTTGTAGCGGCCAGCAGCTTGGTCGAAAAGCGATTCGACAGCGTCGAAATCTCCTCGTTCAGTTTCTTCAACTCGGTTTTATCCGCCTCGGACAGATTTGCTCCCGAGCGGACGAAATTGTCGTAGCTGACCTCCAGCAGGCGCGGAGATTCCCCATCGAGCTTCAACGTTGCGCGCTGCTGGTAGACCGCAGCCACGCGAGCAAACAGTTTTGCGTTCAGGTAAATAGCATCGTGGTGCGCCGCTTGTTTCGGCGCCTCTTCGGTCCGCACTTTCTGCAGCAAGGGATTGGTATTCGCGCCGGTGACGGCGCCGAATGCGGCCCTCGCTCGTTGCAATAGGCGTCCGGTCTTCTCCATCGCAACCAGCGTATTTTCGAAGGTCGGCGGCGCCGGATTGTCTGCGATCGCTTGTATCTCCGAGAGTTCCTCGGCCATGCCCGCTTCGATTGCCGGCTGATAGTCCTCATCCTTAATCTTGTCGAAGGGAGGCGCGTGGAACGGCAGCGTGCTCGGGGCGTAAAACGGGTTCGACGGGCCGAACTTCGCATCGGCGGAAACCGCAGGTGTGTTGGCGCTACCCAGTGCGAGGGCACCAGACGTGATGAGAGCAGTCATGGGTTTAAGCATAACCTTCCTTGGGCGTTATGGCATGGCGTGAATACGACCGGAACTCCATGCGCGGTGCCCTAATTGTATGAGAGGTTCCGCGTGTGCCACAACATACTCGCCAAATCCCGGTCGCCTTCTCGGTGCGACATATCGAACCGGCCCTCGTCACTAGCCGCGAGTTGTACAGCAGGACGGCATTCCGTCAATGATGGAAGCCTTCGTGTCATGCTGCACGCCGCGATGCGACAGGACATAGAACGCTCTTCGCCAGAGGAGCGCAACCGCATCATCGCGAAAGTGGCGGCTCTGAAGACCCGCTCCGATGCCGCCCCCTATCTGGCCGGGGTGGCAGCGAAACGGAACGCAGCGAAGGCTCCGCAAACGACGTTACGCGGAGACCTGTAGTCTCTCGAGCTATCGCATACGGACGTCATCGCCAGCGCGAGTCCTGCGGCGACCGGGGCGGGGTAATGCATAATCTATTTGATGCAGATTGCCCATGCTTCCACGCATCTGATCTGGACAATTTCCCTCGCCAGCATTCTGGGCATGCTCCTGCGTCCGCGACGCATTGCGGAAGCCTATTGGGTGTGCGGGGGCGCGATCCTCCTAATCCTCACCCGTTTGATTCCGTTGCCGCAGGCAATGCATGCCGTGTATGAAGGATCGGACGTCTACCTTTTTTTGGCGGGGATGATGATTCTTGCGGAAGTGGCGCGAGAGGAAGGAGTGTTTGAGTGGGTGGCCGACGTGGCGGCACAACACGCCAGAAATTCCCCGCTGAGACTGTTTGCTCTGATTTATCTGCTCGGCGCGGTAGTTACCGCGCTTCTTTCGAATGATGCGACGGCCGTGGTGCTGACCCCAGCTGTACTCGCGGTGGTTCGCAGAGCCAAGGCGGACCCCAAGCCATACCTGTTGGCGTGCGCGTTCGTTGCGAATGCAGCGAGTTTTGTTTTTCCCATTTCTAATCCGGCAAATCTGGTGGTTTTTGACCAGCACATGCCACCGCTTGTGTTGTGGCTGCGGATTTTTTTCCTTCCTTCGGTAGCTTCCATCCTGGTCACCTTCCTGTGCCTGCGCGGGCTTTCACGGAAGCAACTCCGTGAAGAACTGCGCGGCGAAGCAGAACGGGCTTTGCTTACAACGGAAGGAAAACTGGCTCTTGTAGGACTAGCGGTTGCCGCGGTGGCGCTCATTTCTTCGTCGGCGCTGGGACTTTCGCTGGGCGCGCCAACTGGCGCCGCCGCGCTGTTCGCGATGGCTGTTGTGACCTCGCGAAACCGAAGTATTCCGCTGAGGGTCGCAAAGGGCGTGTCCTGGTCCGTCCTGCCATTGGTGGCTGGACTTTTTGTCATCGTGGAAGCATTGCAGAATGCGGGTTTGCAAAGCCTGGGATTGGCGGGCATGCGAACGCTTGCGCAGACGACTAGCTGGTTAGCCAAAGGAACGGCCGCTTTTGGGGTGGCGCTTCTTTCGAACGGAATGAACAATCTGCCGGTTGCGCTGATGAGCGGAGCCGCCGTCCGCCACGCACAGGAGACCAGCATTGTAGCCCACGCCATGCTGATCGGCGTCGACCTCGGTCCCAATCTTTCCGTGACCGGCTCGCTCGCGACGATTCTTTGGCTTATTGCGCTGCGGCGTGAAAAAGTTCAGATCACAGCCTGGGAGTTCTTCAAAATTGGTGTGATCGCCATGCCCCTTGCCCTGATTGCCAGCCTGCTGTTCTTGTGGAATTGAACCTGCGCTTCGAACGCGCCGGAATATGACGAATTTCCTGAAATAAAAGAGTAAGATTCCATCACTGACCTGCGGGCTCCGGGAGCCGCGGGAACCAGCACGCAGGACTCCCGATCCAACAGCGTACGCCCACGTTGCGAAACCGGCCGAGTCGTAGTCACCGCTCCTGCAAAACAATCGATCGACGGAAGTATGCGAATAAGTATCGGAGAATTCGATTCGCGCCAGATCGCGGGTGGCTGGATGCCAATTCTACGAAAGCTCGTGATCGTGGCTGCGCTTATAACCTGGACCTGTGCCGCGGCGTATGGACAGGATCTTGCGCCTCGAGCCTATGTGATTACTCCGCTACACTCGAATGTGGTTACGCTGACCTATACCTACTATACCGGCGGGCTACAGTTTGATGGTGCAGTGCCGATCACAGGGGCCACGGCCAATATAAGCGTTCCGATCCTCACTTACTACCATGCACTGAATTTCTTCGGGCGCTCTGCGAACATCGTCGCGACTCTGCCGTATGGCGTGGGAAATCTCCAAGGAATGGTGCAGGGCGCGGAGGGCCATTTGTACCGATCTGGTTTGCTGGATTCGGTTTACCGCTTTTCCGTAAACCTGAAGGGCGGACCGGCGATGCCGCTCGAAGAGATTCGAAAATGGCGCCAGAAAACGTTGATTGGGGTGAGCCTGAGGGTCGTGGCGCCAACCGGACAATACGATCCCACGAAGTTGATCAATTGGGGCAATAACCGCTGGGCGTTCAAACCGGAAGTTGGTTACTCGCGACGACGGAAGAACTGGCTGGTGGATGCGTATTTGGGTGGATGGTTTTACACCACGAATCCGGAATTCTTTTCCCGCAACCAATTCTTTCCCGGGACACGGACACAATCGGAAAGTCCGATCGTGGTATTTGAAGGCCATCTCAGTTATGACTTCAAGCCGCGCCTGTGGGTCTCGCTCGACGGAAATTTTTGGTACGGAGGCGAGACGAGCTTGGGCGGGGTTCCGAATGCAAAAACGACGGAGCGGAACTCCCGGATCGGCGCTACCGCCTCGATTCCCATCTCCAAACACCAATCGCTGAAATTCAGTTACAACAACGGCGCGTACATCTACTATGGCGGCAACTTTCAGAATGTTTCGGTGGCGTGGCAGTATTCCTGGATTGGCTGGCCGAAATAAGCAGCAGAGGCTCGCTTGATGGCGGCAGGGATTGCAAGCCCGGGCACAGCCTGAACATTTCTCGGTTCAGGCGCAACAGCTCCTAAGTAACAACCGCGTCGGCGACAGTTTTATTCCCACCCAGCTGCTGTTTCCGAGAAAAGCCCGTTCGCGGGAATAAACCCCATTTATCTGAGGTCTACATAGATGAAACACGCCCGAACGCGCGGCGCAGGTGCTGATCCGATCTTGTCGGTCCTGCGCCGCCTGCCTCAGAAAGATTCATCCGGGCGAGAGTCAGCATGCGTAAGCAGCATCATGAGGTCGAGGAGGAATTATGGCGGGAAAGACAAAAGACGAACTGCTGTACGATCACAACAATGATGGAATAGACCGTCGCGGTTTTTTGAAATGCATGGCTTGGGCGGGAACTGGGGCGTTCTGCATCATGCAGGGCGGTGTGCTGAAGTCCTACAGTCTGAGCCAGATGTCGCAGAT
This sequence comes from Candidatus Acidiferrales bacterium, assembly GCA_963792145.1. Taxonomy (GTDB): domain Bacteria; phylum Acidobacteriota; class Terriglobia; order Acidiferrales; family UBA7541; genus Acidiferrum. The sequence continues at coordinate 4,362 of CAWBVH010000021.1, read as the reverse complement.
GGGAGGCAAGGCCCCGGCGGGCGAGCTGAGCTTCGCGCAGATCAGCGATAGCCACATGGGGTTCAACAAGGCGGCGAATCCGGATGTTGTGGGTACGATGAAGGCAGCGATCGACAAAATCAACGGACTATCGACAAAACCAGAATTCCTGCTGCATACAGGCGACATCAGCCACCTCTCGAAACCCGAAGAGTTCGATACGGTGGATCAAATGCTGAAGAGCGCAGTGGCGAAGGATGTCTTCTTTGTGCCCGGCGAGCACGACATGCTAAACGATGACGGCAAGCAGTATCTGGAGCGCTATGGAAAAGGCAGTAAGGGCGCGGGATGGTATAGCTTCGACAAGAAGGGCGTGCATTTCATCGGTCTGGTGAACGTGTTGAATCTGAAGGCGGGAGGACTGGGAACGCTGGGTCCCGAGCAACTGGAATGGATGGAAAATGACGTGAAGCATCTGAAATCCAGCACGCCGGTGGTGGTGTTCGCGCACATTCCTCTATGGACGGTCTATCCGGATTGGGGCTGGGGTACCGAAGACAGCGCGCAGGCACTGGCGTACTTGAAGAAATTCGGCTCGGTAACGGTGCTGAATGGTCACATTCACCAAACGATGCAAAAGGTCGAAGGAAACGTGACCTTTCACACCGCGGCGTCCACGGCATTTCCGCAACCGCAGCCCGGCAAAGCGGACTCCCCAGGACCGATGAAGGTTCCTGCGGAACAATTGAAGAGCGTGCTGGGGATTACCGACGTGAACTACGTTAGGGGTCAGCATGCGCTGGCGGTAGTTGATTCAACACTCGCTTAAATCGATCCCCGTAAACGAATCCGTAGTAAGGAAATCCAGAAAGGAACTGAAGATCATGAAGACGCGTGTGTGTATGGCAGGTTTGGTGGTGACGATCGTGGCGATGGCGGTGTTGCTAGCCGGATCGCCCAACGCTGCGGCGAAGGCTCAACAGCCGGCGGCGGCAACCGCGGAGGTGAAGATCGATAATTTCAGTTTTGGGCCGGGGACGGTGACTGTTGCCGTCGGAACGACCGTTGTTTGGACCAATCGCGATGATATTCCGCACACGGTTGTCAGCACAGATGGTGTGTTCAAGTCCAAGGTATTGGATACAGACGAAAAGTTCTCCTACACATTTACCAAGGCCGGAACTTTTCCCTACTTCTGCTCCATTCACCCGAAGATGACCGGCAAAGTTGTGGTCGCAGTGAAGAAGCGATGAGCGCAAACCCGTTTGACATCAAGACCGTGCTGCTGGCTAAGCACGCACAGCACGTGGTGCTCATTCACTTCCCGATCGCTCTGTTCATCACGGCCGTGGCGTTCGACTTTTTCGCGCACTGGACAAAGAACCTCACGCTAGCTGCGGCCGCATACTTCAATCTATTACTGGCTGCACTTTCCACTGTGCCCGTCGTGGCCACCGGTGTTGCTGCGTGGCAGTTGGCGCTGGAGGGCCAAAAGCTGAAAGGCATTCTGTTAGCGCACCTGGTTGTCGGTTGCATCTCGAGCGTGCTGATCTGGCTTGTTTTCTGGATCCACCTTCGTGCGCGCCGTCATCCACAGCTACCTTTGCCAAACTTCCGGCTGCCGATCGAAGGAATCGCGGTATTGCTGGTAGCGTGGACGGGGCATCTCGGCGGATTTCTGAGTGGCGTAAACGGGCCCGGGCCTTAGCGACCTCCGGGGGAATTCCACCAAAGACCTCTGCACATTGCGGCTTTCCGCTTGGGTTTCCGCAAATTCCCCCGTACCATTTCGCCATGCCTCCGTATCCACCTGGCCCCGAACAGGGATTTTTCGACGGCCTGCGCAGCCCGCTGCGCCGCGATCCCTTGACGTTCATGACGCGGGTGACGCGCGAATATGGCGACATTGTAGGCCTGCGCTTCTTCAATATTCGGACTTTCGTGATTACGCATCCCGACCAAATCGAAGACGTGCTCATCAACAACTCCAGAAAATTCATTAAGGGCCGCGTTCTCCGCGCCAATCGGCACCTTTTCGGCAATGGCCTGCTGACCAGCGAAGGCGACTTCTGGCTTCGACAACGCCGCATGATGCAGCCCGCCTTTCACCGTTCGCGCATCGCGAAGTACGCCTCCACCATGACCGCTTGCGCGACGCGCCTGCTGGAATCGTGGAAGCCCGGCCAGCCAATCGACCTGCATGACGCCATGATGCGTCTCACCCTGCAAGTCGTCGGCAAAACCCTGTTCAGCGCGGACGTGGAACGCGATGCTCCGGAGGTCGGTGAAAACCTCCATGTCCTCCTCGAATACACCGCCGATTTCCGGCGACTGATGATGACTCCCAAGTGGCTGCCCACGAGACAGAACTTGCAGGCGAAGCGGGCCGTTCGCCAGTTGACCGTAATCATCGACCGTATTATTCAGGAGCACCGGGAATCGACTGAAGACAACGGCGATCTACTGTCCATGCTTCTCCAGGCCCAGGATGAAGATGGTTCCCGAATGACCCCGCAACAGCTCCGCGACGAGGCGCTCACTCTGTTTCTCGCCGGACACGAGACCACCGCCAGCACGCTATCGTGGACGTGGTGGCTGCTGGCGCAAAATCCACGAGTCGAAGAAAAATTCCACGCGGAACTCGATTCCGTCCTCAATGGGCGCACTCCCACTCTTGACGACCTTCCGCAACTCGCCTACACGAGCCACATCCTTTCGGAGTCCATGCGCCTGTACCCTCCCGCATGGGCCGTCGCGCGATTGGCCATCGAGGATCACGAACTCGCCGGCTATCCAGTTCCCAAAGGCACCGGCGTGGCGGCCATCCCGTGGGTGGTGCATCGCGATCCTCGTTGGTACGACAAACCCGATGAATTTATTCCGGAACGCTGGGAAGGCGATCTGCTGAAGAAAATTCCTCGCTTCGCATATTTTCCTTTCAGCTCTGGGGCGCGGCAATGCATCGGCAATTCCTTCGCGCTGATGGAGGCCAACCTGGTTCTAACCACCATTGCTCAACAATTTCGATTCCAGTTGCTTGCCGGCCACCCGGTTGTTCCATTGGCTTCCATCACACTCCGGCCCCGCCACGGGCTGCACGTCGTCACGGAATCTCGCGTCGCTTCTTAGCTTGTGAGATGTGGTTCGTGATTCGTAGTTCGCGGCTGCGCAGACACCGACGGCCCCTCGAGGGCTTGCGTCTGCAGTCTGGCGCTAGCTTTTATGCTAGCCCAACGCCGCCGTCATGAACGCAAGCGCTACGCAAAAAACAGGACGCGAGCTCTAAGGAGCGCGCGTCCTGCGATGAAAAACAGAACCGGTGCCGTCGGCTGGCACTAGCGGCGCTGAATCAAGACTTGTGTTTGGGCGACTTCTTGTTGAGCGTCTCGAGGAGTAGTTTCGCAGCAGGTGGCGGCGGAACTGCGCCCTTCAGCACGATGTCCTTCGCCGGAAGTTCCTTGCCGTACAGGTTCTTGTTCGCGTCATTGTCCGGACGAAGCGTTGAGCCTTCGAGCGAGACACCGGCGAAAACGCCGCGCGCGCGAGAGTAGCTGAGGATTTCCGCGCGCATGGTTGCGTCGGTGGCGGCGGAAACTTCGCGACCCTTCGGGCCGGCAGCAGCTGAAGCGTCGGCGCCTAGTTTCACCTTGCTGGTGAGAATTCCCTGTGCGCCGCGATCGTTCATCACCAGAAGAACGAAGTCCGTAGCCTGACCACCAATCTGCAGACCAAAGCTGCCACCTTCCAGAGCGATCATGGTGGGCGCGCCCCACTTTCCACTAAAGTTCTCCCCGCTGCGGCAGGTCATGACGCCGCGTCCGTAGCTGCCACCGACAATGAAAGCGGCTTTGACGACCGAAGGCAACACGATGACGCATTCGGCCTTGTCGAGCAGATCCTGGGGGATGTCTTCGGGAACATTCAGAATCTCGCTCATCACTTTGCCGGCGTTTTCCACACGGTCCACTTCCTTTTTATTATCGGCAAAGGAATAGGTTGCCAAGAACAGCGCTGCAACAACAAAAACCGAGATCTTTTTCATTGCGGTGCTCCTTCATGAGATTAACACTCGGGCCGATTGGCGTTCGGTCGGGCGGATGGTACAGAGCAGCGGGCCTCTACTGCCGACGGGATTATATGGCTCGAGCCTGCGAAGTCGATAGGGGAAACTGCTACCCGCGAAGGCGGCTACGGAAGGGGGCCAGCAGAGGGGATCGGATCCTTAAGTGAAACCAAGAGTAACTACACGAATTCCTGTACCCCTCCGGTCACCGGCGAACGGCGGCGCCGTTTCGAAAAATAACTCTGATGAAGAAGAAATAACACGAAGAAATAACATCTTGACAGCGAAGGGTCCGCGGGCGTAAACATTGGGACACTTTT
>CAWBVH010000020.1:0-66150 GCA_963792145.1 Candidatus Acidiferrales bacterium | reverse complement strand
CCAGAGCGGTTACGCAAAACAATTACGCGCTGCCCTTCAGCATTAGCTACGAGGTGGATCTTTTCGGTAAGCGTCGGCGCACGATTGAAGCGGCGCAGGCTTCCTTCCAGGCTTCCGCCGCCGACTTGGAAAATGTGCGGCTGATTCTGACCGCGGAACTTGCCGCGGACTATTTTACGCTGCGGCAAATCGATACGCAGCTTGCGTTGTATGCGCGCACGGTCGACACACTGCAAAAAGGTCTGGACCTGGTAAATTCGCGCCACAATGGTGGCGTTGCCTCTGGCCTCGACGTGGCTCAGGAGGAAACTCTTCTCAACACCACGCAGACTCAGGCAATCCTCCTGCAGCAGGAGCGCAAACAATTTGAGGATGCTGTCGCCGTGCTGATCGGCAAGCCCGCTCCCGATTTCCATCTTCCCACGCGCACACTTTCTGCCGAGCCGCCCAACATCGATACTTCTCTTCCTTCCGATCTTCTCGAGCGCCGCCCAGACATTGCGGAGTCGGAGCGCCAGATGGCCGTCACCAACGCGCAAATCGGAATCGCCAAAGCTGCTTATTATCCTTCGCTGGTTCTGTTCGGGCAGGGTGGTTGGAATTCCGCGAACATCTCCGAATTATTCAATGCGGAGTCGGCGGTATGGGCTGTCGGCGCGAATGTCGCGCAAACCATTTTCACTGGTGGCGCGCGCCGGGCCCAGGTGCAATTCTCGCAGGCTGGCTATGACGCCACGGTCGCCAGTTATCGGGACACCGTGCTGAATTCGTTTCGCGAAGTTCAGGACAATGTTTCCGGACTGCAAATCCTGCAAACGGCGCGTAAATCGCAAGCCGAAGCAGTGGCCTCTTCCCGCCGCCAGCTGGACATTGCGAACTCGCGCTACGTCGGCGGGCTGGTGAGTTATCTCGACGTGGTCAGCGCGCAGCAGAATCTGCTCATTAACGAGCAGGAAGCCGCGGTGATTCAGGGGCAACGGCTCATTACTTCTGTGCTTCTCGTGAAGGCTCTCGGAGGCGGTTGGGACGCCACGAGCCTGGCTGCCGTGCAGGTCAAGCCCAAACTCAGCGACATCGTCGCGCCCTGACATTCCCTCGTCCCTGAAGGGAGGGGATTCCTACTGGCTCACCCGCCAGGCGGGGATACCTTTCGGTGGGTTCCTGACACGACGGGCTTACATCACCCGAAGGGTGCGAACAGGCTAGCGAGGCGAGACCCGCCTCTCTGATATTTACAGCAGCAACGAAATCCGCATTGGCCGAGAACCCGCATTCGACGCATGCAAATTTTGCTTGCGACTTGCGATTCTCTGCTGCTACCTGCCCACACTCAGGGCACTTGCGGCTGGTGTTTTGCGGTGGCACAGGAACAAGCAGACCGCCCTGCCACTGCGTTTTGTATTCTAGCTGGCTGCGCAACTCGAACGGGCTGGCGTCCAAGATGCAACGATTCAGCCCAGACTTTTGCGCCACCTTCTTTGTTGCTGACTTGCTCAGATTCTTTACCTGCAGGTCCTCGATACAGACAACCACGTGGTTTTTGCTGATGTCGTTCGAAACCTTGTGTACGAAATCCTTTCTGATGTTGGCAATCTTCGAATGCAGTTTGGCGATTTTGCCTTTGGCTTTTCGCCAGTTCTTTGAGAACTTTTCGCTTGCGGTCCATGCGACGTTGCAACTTCGCTAGTTTGGGCAGGAACTTTTTCAAGGGTTGGCACTGCTCTACGACTTCCCCATCCGAGAGCGTTACGAAGTTGGCTACACCCCAGTCCAACCCGACTGCTGATATCGATGGGTGCTGGGGCGTCTGGACCTCTCGCTCTGTTTGGATTGAGACGAACCACTTACCGCACGATTCGCTGACGGTGACGTTGCAGGCTTCGCCGAGGATGTCTTGAGACTTTCGTAGGCTCCACCGTTTCGGCTGTTTCATCGGCTATTTTGCTTGTCCACCTCGAAGCCTTGAGGGATACGAAAGCTCTCTCGCTGACCTTTCTTCTTAAACTTGGGGAAGTCGGCTCGCTTTTGAAAGAAATTTGTGTACGCTCGTTCGAGATTCTTTAACGCTTGCTGCAATGCTTGCGCTGGCACGGCAGACAGAAACTCGTGCTCCATTTTCCACTTGGGCAGCAAGGCACACAGGCCAGCGTAGCCCAAACGCTTTTTCTTTTTCTCGTAGCGTTCTACGTTGAGGGCTAACGCCTTGTTGTAGACGAAGCGACAGGACCCAGCGAACTGCCGCAGGTTGCGGATTTGTTCGCCGTTGGGGCGAAGTGCGAATTTGCATGCTTGCAGTCGCAACGCAACGCATTATACTCTTGGTCTATGCTGTTGACAAACGATATTCGTCGCGGCAGGCATTGCGTCTTCGCATTGCATGTCCACTTGGTCTTTGTCACAAAATACCGAAGACAGGTATTTGACGGAGACGCCATCGGGCGGCTCAAAGTCATGTTCGAGAAAGTTTGCAGCGATTTCGAGGCACAACTGGTCGAGATGAATGGCCAAGCCGAACACGTACACTTGCTCATTACCTATCCACCGAAGCACTCGGTGTCGAGCATGGTCAACAGTCTCAAAGGCGTTTCCAGTCGGTTGCTTAGAATTGAACGACCCGACATCGAGAAACGCTATTGGAAAGATGTCCTGTGGTCGCCAAGTTACTTCGCTGCCAGTTGTGGCGGCGCACCGCTTGGCATCATTAAGCAATACGTCGAGCAACAAAAGACTCCGCTCTAAGGGCCTTATATCCCCGCCATGAAGGACGGGGCTTTATGGCCCTTACGGGTAAAAGCGCCCGCCTGAGAAGGCGGCCGCTACACAACCCGCTCCATGACCTGCCATCGCGATGTACGAAGATTTTCGTTGACACTACGAACGTCTTCGTAGTAGCCTCTGGCCATGGTCACTCATCCAACGCAGAAACCCACGACCTCCGAACTGGAAATCCTCCAGATCCTCTGGGATCGCGGGCCTTCGACCGTGCGCGACGTTCATCAGGCTCTGAATGAAAAGAGACCTCTCGGCTACACCACCGTCTTAAAGCTCATGCAGATCATGACCGCCAAGGGTACCGTCCGCCGCAACGAAGAACAGCGCGCCCATGTCTACGAAGCAGTGCAGCCCGCGGAAAAAACCAAGCGCCAGCTGGCCCTCGATGTCCTGCAGCGCGTCTTTGACGGTTCGGCCAGCGAGCTGATGATGCATGCCCTCGCCGGCCACAAGGGTTCCAAGGCAGAAGTGGAAGAGTTGCGCCGCTTGCTGAACGAATACGAAAGGAAGCTCCGATGAATCTCCTTGCGCATTTGCTTTCGCCCGAAACCATGCGGATCGTCGCGCTTACGCTTCTGCACTTCCTGTGGCAAGGCGCCGCCCTGGCTGCCGTGGCCTACGTCAGCCTGTCGCTGCTGCGAAGCGCCTCGACGCGCTACACATTTTTGGTTGGCCTGCTTGTGTTGATGCTTGCCGCCCCCGTCGCTACTTTTCTGATCCTGAATTCACAAGCCACTGCCACCGCTTCGACAAGCTCCAGCAGTGGCTGAACTCTGCCGTAGCCTCGGAGACTTCGGCGCACGCGGTCGCAGCCAAACATCAATCCACGGCTTCGTCCAGAACCGCGCCTGATTATTTCTTTCTGCTCGTTGAATTGTGGTTCGCGGGTGTGGTGCTGTTCAGCCTTCGCTCCGCCGGCGGCTTTTTTCTTGTGGTGCGGCTGCGCCGGAAGGAATCGACGCCGGTTTCGCAGGATCTTTTGAATCTTTGCCAGGCGCTGCAAGAAAGAATGGGCATCACACGGATCGTGCGTTACTGCGAATCGCTGCAATTGAGTGCCCCGGTTGTGGTGGGCTGGATTCGCCCGGTGGTGCTGCTTCCGGTAAGCGCGCTGACAGGTCTCGACGAAACGCAATTGCAGGCGGTGATTGCGCACGAACTGGCGCACATTCAGCGGCTGGATGCATTCGTCAACCTGTTCCAGATTGCCGTGGAATCGCTGCTGTTCTACCACCCGGCGGTTTGGTGGCTAGGCAAGCGCATCCGCGAAGAGCGCGAGAATTGCTGTGATGATGCGGCCGTTGCCGTCTGCGGAAGTCCGGTTACGTACGCGCATGCTCTGGCGCGCATGGCCGAATCGCGTGTCGCACCACAATTGGTGATGGCCGCCAATCGCGGACCTTTGGCCGCTCGTGTGGCTCGCCTTCTAGGAATCGCTAGTTCCAGCGGTGCGCAGCGCGGTGCGAATCTTTCCGTTGGCGTGCTTTGCCTCTCCGCGGCACTTCTTGCGGGTAGCGCCCTGATCGGTGCAGCGCACATCGTGCATGCGCAAACGCCGCCGCGTCCTGAAGCTCCGGTGGCTCCCGCCCCTGCTGCGCCAGCTGTGGCAACTGTCGCTGCGCCGCGCGCGCCGGCGTCTGCTGTAGCGGTGAATGTTCCGGTTAGCGTTCACTTTCCTGGAACGCTTGCTCCTGCGGTTCCAATCCCGACGCCTGCGGCTGCGCCGATTCCGGCGGTGACACCAACTCCTCCGGTGGCACCCAGTCTCTTGTTGCGGGTCACTCCGTATCTGGCACTCGCGCCGCAGGCAACGCCACAACCGTCAACACAGAGTTACATCGACGGAATGAAGTGCGCTGGTCTTGGAGATCTCAGCGTCGATCAACTGATTTCGCTGAAGATTCAGGGCGTCACTCCGGAATACGTGAAGCAGATGCACGACATTGGCCTCCATCCGGATGCCGACGAATTGATTGGCATGAAAGTCCAGGGCATCACTCCGGATTACGTTCGCGAAATGCGCAGTGCCACCGGGCAGCCTCTCGACGTCGACAATCTCATCGGGCTTAAGGTTCAGGGCGTCACCCCTGAATACATCAAGCAAATCGCATGACCTGGGAATCAAGAGCGATGCCGACGAAATCATCGGCATGAAAGTCCAGGGCATTAGTCCCGAATACGTCCGCGAAATGCGCGCCGCAACTGGGCGAGTCTCTCGATGGCGACGCTCTGATCGGCCTGAAGGTTCAGGGCGTCACTCCCGAATACATCAAGCAGCTCCACGACCTGGGCATCAAGAGCGACGCCGACGAAATCATCGGCATGAAGGTTCAAGGCATTACGCCGGAGTACGTGAAAGGATTCAACGCGATGGGCTTTCATCCCTCAGCCGATGAACTGATCGGCATGAAAGTTCAGGGAGTGGATGCGGCCTATCTGAAGGGGCTGCAGTCCGCCGGCTTCAAGGTGGATATCGACGAAGCGATCGGCGCAAAAGTGCAGGGCGTGACGCCGGAATTCATTCAGAAGGTGCATAGCCACGGCTTCAAGGACCTGACGTTGGAACAACTGATTGCGCTGAAACGCTCCGGCGTTTTGGACGCCGAGAAGTGAGCTGGGAAGGAGACGCCATGAATCGCAGGGAAGGTTTGCTCGCTTATTTCCTGGTAGCCGCCGCTTTGATCGGAGCTTTGATGTCGCGTGCTGCCGACACCCGCAAGGGCGATTGGACACTGCACAGCTCCGATGAGCCGGGCAAGGTGGAATTCGCGCTGATCCACAATCAACACGGCAACTCGTCGCATCATTCTTCGAGCTGGCCGCTGGCGGCTTTTGTTGGGCTGGACGTTTCGAAGTCCGGCAAACAGGAAGTGAAATTCCACATCACGCGCGACGCCGGACGCTTCGATTGTGAAGGTTTTCTGGACAACGGCGATGGCGCTGGCGTCTTTCAATTCTTCGCCGACGCCAAGTATGCGAGCGAAATGAAAACGCTCGGATTCACCGGCATCGACGACGACAAGCAATACACCATGGCGATCATGGACGTGAGCCTGAGCTTTGCGAGGGAAATGAAGGACCAGCATCTGCGAGGGCTCGATACCGACAAGCTGATCGAGTTCCGCATTTTCAATGTCGACTCCAAGTTCATTCAGGAGCTGCGATCCGCGGGCCTGAGCGCCACCGATTGCGACAAGCTGGTTGCGTTCCGCATTCACGGCGTCACGTCGGAAATGGTGCGCTTCCTGCATCAAGATGGCTACCAGCCCGATGAAGATACGTTGATCGCCATGCGCATTCACGGCGCTACGCCCGAATGGATTCAGCAACTACAGAAGGAAGGCTACGACCACGTGGACCTGCAGAAATTGATCGCTTTCCGCATTCATGGCGTATCGCCGGAGTTTATTGAGAAACTGCAGAGCCTGGGCTACAAGCACCCGGATCCCGATCAACTCGTGGCCATGCGCATCCACGGCGTTACGCCCGAATACATCACCGGACTAAAATCGCACGGCATGCAGAATCTGACCATCGACCAGCTCGTCAGCCTGCGCATCCAGGGCATCAATTAACGACTTCCGCCCATCACTTCGGGAGAGGCGATGCGATCTTAGTTCTTGGGCGTCGCTGCTGGCGGTGGCGTCGGCCTTGTCAGCAGGTCGACGTATTCTTTGTAGAACTTCGATTTGTCGAGGTCGTCCTGGACTTCGACCAGCACTTCGCCCATTCCCGGCTGCTTGCCTTCCGGCCAGACGAGCGTGTTGCCGTAGCTCGCGCCGTGATCGACGTTCACGTCTACGTAGAGCTTTTTCCATTTGGTGATGATGGATGGATCGAGCCACGCAACGGCGGCTAGTTCGTCCCAAAGAATGTTCGGCTCAGCGTATTTCACCACGTATTGCGCCGCGGGCGTGGGACTCTTGCGTACTTGTTCGATCAGGTCTTTTTCCATGCGCGTTTTAACGGAAATATCGACGGTGGTGAGCGCCACGCGGGGCCAGTGGGCATGCAGCACGGCGCTGGACGCTTCGGGATCCATCCAGAAATTGAATTCGCGCGAAGGTGACAGAGCGAATTCGGGATCATCGGTTTGCGGATTGATAGAGCCGGCCATCACGATGAGTTCCTTGGTGAGTTCCGGGAAATGCGGATCGAGCGCGATGGCCAGAGCGAGATCGGTCATGGGACCCGCGGCGTAAATCGTGACGTCGTGCGGGTATTTGCGAACCATGCGCACCAGGAAATGCGCGGCATCTTCGTCGGAGGCTTTCGTGGTTGGCGTTCCTTCGGGCATTGGCGGGATTTCGTATGGCCCATGAACTTTGTATCCACGCGCGAAGTTCCACGCGCCTTGATAGACGACTTTGCCGTGCAGCGTTTCCCATTTGGCGATGTATTCTTTGCTGTTCAGCAGGGGAAACGTGGCGCCGGGAAGAACGGGAATGTCGGTGCGGCCAATAATCTCGAGCAGACGCAGGGTGTGCTGTACTTCTTCGTCGCGCCAGGCGTCGCCGGTCAGGACAGTAATGCCCAGAACATCGGTGTCCGGCGAATTCACGAGCGCCAGAATCGCCTGCATGTCGGTTCCGCCGGGCCCCGCGGCGTCCTGATCGATGATGACCTTGCGCTTGCCCTGCGCGGAAATAGTGGATGCAAACGCCATCAACAACAGCGCGGCGGCACATAGTCGAAGCATGCTCTTCATGACCGATTTCCTCTCCTTTGCGGCAGAAGCCCAATACTTTAATACATGATCGTCTTTGTCAGGTGATGCGGCCAAGTGGTGGTGTGGTAATGCGTCCAGAGGCGCGCATCAATTTGCGGGATGATCACTTGCGTGTCCGGTGAGCGAAGCTTGTTGATTTCCTCGCTGAGCAGCGCGGTCGAGTAGATGCAGTGGGCGCGAATCTCGATTTCCCAGCGCGAATCGCGCGGGATCAACTGGTAGGTATTGATGGCGTGCTCCAGCTCCTTGGAGTAGCTAGTGATGCCCAGAAGGCGTAAGGCAACAGGCACGATGTAGTCGGCGAAGGCGGTCATTTTCTGGGGATCGTCGAGGCGGAATTTGCCAGAGCTATGCAGCGTGGAATAGAGCATCCAGATGCCGAGCTGCGCGAGTTTGTAAAACTTAATTTCGTGGCCATCGAGCATGCTGACATCGTTGAAGCGAGGGAATTCCGTTACCAGGCGATCGATGAGGCCATTGCCGTTGTCATAGAGCTTGGGCGAACAAGCATGCACAAAATTGTGGAAGCGGCCGTCGTATTTTTCCGCGAGCACTTTGCCGACCTGATGGAGGACAGCAACCTTCTCATCGAGCATGGGCATTTCGATGTTGCCCTGGAAGATCTTGTCGAGCTCTGCGTGAGTGACGGTGGAAAGATACTTTCCGTCGAGAATCGGCACGCCCTGTTCCATGGCGCGCTTCAGACAGGCGAATTCGGCATCCGAATCGGACCAGTGCCGCCCGGCATAGTCCATCTGGAATTTCGTGTGGGTGTCGAAGTTGGTGAAGGCCGTGTCGATGGAATCGGCGACCATGACGAAATCGATGGCTTCATTGGCATCGCCTTGTCCCACGCCGAACGGCAGCGCAAATTCAGGCATGGGCAATTCTTCGTAAGCCATCCAGGAAGCCACTTCGACGATCTTGTCGTAATGCGTGTGGACGTCGTGGGAAGATTCAATGGCGTAATGCAAGCTTTCGAGTACGGGACTGCCGATCGGTTTGGGCCAGTGCATAGTCTCCGAAGGAAAAGGGCGCGCAGGGAGTGCCGGCGCGGCCAAGGAAAAGTTAGCACGAATCGCGGGGAATGCGGCAAACGTTCCTGCGAGTGCCTGGAGGAAACGCCGCCGCCCTTTGGGAGATTGTTCCACTAGAACTTGACGCGCGTCACGCTGCGCCACTCACTTTCCTTGAATGCGAGAAACAAACAAGTCCAAGAACTTTTCAGCGTTCACCTCGGTGCAGACTTTGGCGTTCGGCTTAACTTCTTCGAGGCCCTCGACGATGTAGCGGTCGCCATCGGAAAAGTGGTGCAGCACATTTTTTTCGATGGCGTTGCGGCGATTGGCAACCGTCTGGCCACGAGTGAATTCCCCGCGCGTCTCTACGTCGACGCGCATCAGCGGTGCTGTGACAATGCTGGCATCGATGGCCACACCGACGGCGAGCGGGTCGTACATGGGCGTGCCGGAATCGCCAAACTTCTCGCCGAGCTGGATGAGGAACTCAGCGACCTTGTAAATGAAGTCGTTGACTGGGCCGTGAGTCTTGCCAAGTTGCGCGAGATATTTGCGGGAGAGTAGAGTTTTGTCGCCGACGTCGAGGCCGACCATGGTAAGAGGCCAGCCAGCCTGGAAGACAATCTGCGCGGCTTCCGGATCGCCGTAGATATTGGCTTCCGCAACAGCCGTGGAGTTGCCGCCGGAAATGGAGCCGCCCATGAGAATCACTTCCTTGACGAGAGGCACGATGGAAGGATCTTTTTCGACGGCGAGAGCGATATTGGTGAGCGGGCCGATGGGAACGAGAGTGATTTCGTGGGGCGAAGCGTGAACGAGTTCGATGATGAGGTCAGGGGCCCAGCGCGCGTCGACCTTGCACTTGCTGGGAGGGAGTTCGATATTGGCGAGGCCGTTCTTGCCATGCCAGAATTCGGCAGTGATCAGCTTTTGAAAGAGGGGATGCTGAGCGCCAGCGGCAATAGGGATGTCGCAGCGGTTGGCGAGGGAAAGCATGCGGAGGGCGTTATCGAGGCCTTGCCTGGCAGTAACGTTTCCGGGAACGACGGTGATAGCGCGGACGTCGAGTTCGGGAGAGTTGAGGGCCAGCATGATGGCCATGGCATCGTCGGTGCCTGGGTCGGTATCAATGATGATTTTGCGCGGAGCAGCGAGCGAGGAAGGCAGGAGCACAGAAAGAAACAGTACGAGGCAAGTTGTGAGCCGCGCGGCGAAGAGCACTGTGTGAGACCCGCAATTAGTGAAAGGCACGCACCCCCCAAGGAAAGTAAGAGAAGCGTAGTTTCGCGCGCGCGGAAGTGTCAAGGCCAAAGTGGCGTACGCGAGTAGCGCAGGGAGCGGCACATGACGGCGTTGCGCTTCGCTGACATCAACTCATACGAGCGAGGATGATGAGCGCAAGGCCAATGAGGAAGCAGCCAAACATGGCCGCAATCAGTTTGGAAGTGCCGGCGGGCGCATCGCGAAACTCCTTCCAGATGAACACGCCCCAGAAAGCAGCGATCATCGTGGCGCCCTGGCCGAGTCCGTAAGAAATAGCGAAACCGGCGCGGCCGCTGGCGATGATGTTAAAGCTCATGCCGATGCCCCAAATGATGCCGCCGAGAATGCCGACCAGATGCGTGGAGAAACTGCCCTTGAAATAGTCGGAGAAAGAGACGGGCTGGCCGACGAACGGCTTTTTCATGACGAAAGTGTTCAGGATGAAGTTGCTGAGGAAAATGCCGACGGCAAAGATGAAGACCGCGGCGTAGGGGCCGAGTTTGCCTGGTTCCGGACGCGTGAAATCGGGATACATCGAAGCAGCAACGAAGCGGTAGAAAAAGCCCATCAGAATGCCGCAAGCAACGGAGAGCACCAGGCCCTTGGTGTTGACGCCCGCAGCCGAGCCGGGAATTTTGCGGTAGGCGATGGCGTCGAGAATGATGGCCAGGACGACAAGAACCACGCCGCCGAAGAGCAACGGCGCGTTGCCCAGAGGATCGGCGACATAGTTGACGACTACGCCGAGCACCAGGGCGAGGCCAATGCCGACGGGAAACGCGACGGACATTCCAGCGATGTCGATGGCAGCGACGAGCAGGATGTTGGCGGCGTTGAAGATGGCGCCCCCGATAAGCGCGGAAAGAATGCTGGAGTGCGAGGCCTGCGAAAGATCGGCGAGAAAAGAGCGGCCGTCATGGCCGGAACTGCCCAAGGTGAGGCCAAGGATCAGAGTGAGAAGAAGAACACCGATGGTGTAATCCCAATAGAAAAGTTCGAAGCGCCAGCCTTTGCGCGCAAGTTTTTGTGTGTTGGCCCAGGATCCCCAGCAGAACATGGTGATGACGCAAAAGATTACGGCCAGCGGATAGCTTTGCAGAATGAACATTTAGGCTCCTTAAAATCTTCGGTGGCGCATGCGCGTGAATCTGGAGCTGTGTTTCTAGTGCTAGGTGTTTCTGCCGCGCGTGGCCCACTCGGCTTCGAATTCCGCGCGAGTGGGAAGGGATTTCTGCGTGCCCACTCGCATGGTGGAAAGAGCGGCGTAAAGACTGGCACGCGTGAGCGCTTCTTTTTCGGGCAAGCCAGCGCCGAGAAAAACCGCGAAGCTACCGATGAAAGCGTCGCCCGCGCCGGTGGTGTCAACAGGCTTGACCGGAAAGGGCTCGATCAATTCGGCGTGCTGGGGAGTAGCCAGGAGAGCACCGCGGCCGCCGAGTGTGATGACGACGCGGCGAAAATCCTGCCGGATGAGAACGCCGGCGCACTTCTTGGCGTCTTCAATGGTGTGGACGGGGAGTCCGGTGATGACTTCGGCCTCCGTTTCGTTGGGAATGAAGTAATCGGCGGCCGACAATTTCTGCAGATCGACCTTCTGTGCGGGAGCAGGATTGACGATGCAGCGAATGCCATGTTGACGAGCGAATTGCACCGTGTAGTAGACCGTGTCGATGGAGATTTCAAACTGGAGAACAATGGTGTCAACGTGCCGGAGCGCGGAGGAAGCGGCATCAACGTCAGCGGGTGAGAGCGTGTCGTTCGCGCCTTTGACGACCAGGATGCGATTCTGGCCGTTGGGCTCGACGAAGATGGGAGCGACGCCGCTGGAGACGCCATCGACAATGCGCACATGGGAGGTGTCAATGCCGAACGAGGCGAAATTCCTGACCGTGGCTTCGCCGAAGAGGTCATTGCCGAGCTTCGCGACCATCAACACTTCCGCGCCGCAGATGCGCGCCGCGACGGCCTGGTTGGCTCCTTTGCCGCCGAAACCAAGATCAAAGCGCTGACCGAAAAGCGTTTCACCGGGACGAGGAAACGTGTCGCTGAAGGTGGTGAGGTCGACGTTGGCACTGCCGACAACGGCGACTCTGGGCACTCTGGTCATGCGCGCTCCTTAAGCAGCATGCGCAAAATATAACAATGAGGAAGAAGGAGCAAGTCACTGGGGCACGCGGGCAGCAAGATGGAGTCCGGCAGCGGCGCCGCGCGGCGTGTTGCGTTGACGCGTGTTGGCGCTGATGTTAGGCTCGCCATTCATCTGCCCAGCATGCGCGCCGTCGACCTCATCCGAAAAAAACGCGACTCCGGGGAACACTCCCGCGACGAGATCGATTTTCTGATTCGCGGATACACGCGGGGGGACATACCGGACTACCAGATGTCGGCGTGGCTGATGGCGGTGTGGCTGCGCGGAATGAATGGCACGGAGTCAGCGGCGCTGACGGAAGCGATGCTGTATTCGGGCGAGGTGGTCGACCTCAGCGAAATTGCCGGGAAAAAAGTGGATAAGCATTCGACGGGAGGAGTCGGAGACAATACGTCGCTGGTGCTGGCGCCGATCGTGGCTGCGGGCGGCTTAACCGTACCGATGATCAGCGGACGCGGGCTTGGGCACACGGGCGGCACGCTGGACAAACTGGAGGCCATTCCCGGATTTAAGATTGCGCTGAACCTGAAGGAATTTCGTCACGTGCTGAACGAGTGCGGGATGGCGATGATTGGGCAAACCGCGGAGATCGCGCCAGCCGACAAGAAGATTTATGCGCTGAGGGATGCGACTTCGACGGTAGAGAACGTGAGCTTGATCTGCGCTTCGATCATGAGCAAGAAAATCGCCGAGGGAATCGATGCGCTGGTGCTGGATGTGAAGACGGGTTCGGGCGCGTTTATGCAGAAGGAAGAAGATGCGTTGCGGCTGGCGAAGGCGATGGTGGAAACAGGACGGCGCATGGGAAAAAAGTGCGTGGCGCTGCTGACCGACATGGGGCAGCCGCTGGGGAGAATGGCGGGGCACTCGAGCGAAGTGATTGAAGCCATCGATATTTTGAAGGGCAAAGGTCCGAAGGATTTGCGGCAACTTAGCGTGGAGCTTTCCGCGTGGATGTTCTATCTCGGCGAGCGGACTCCGTCGGTGAACGAAGGGAGGCGGCTGGCGGAAGCGATGATTACCTCAGGGCAGGCGCTGGAAAAATTCCGCGAGTGTATCGCGCTGCAAGGGGGCGACGAGCGGGTGACGGATGATCCTTCGCTGTTGCCGCAGGCGCGCTCGCGAGTGGATGTAACTGCCGCTTCGCCGGGATACATCGTGGATACACGCTGCCAGGATTTTGGGATTGCGTTGGCGATGCTGGGAGGCGGGCGCGAAAAGAAAGAAGACCCTGTAGACCACGGAGTGAGCCTGGAATTTCACCGGCGCATCGGGGATCGCGTGGCTTCGGGAGAAAGATTGGTCACCATTCACTACAATGCGGAGGCAAAGCTGGCGGAGGCCAAGAAAATGATCGCGGCGAGTTTCGTGTTTGGGGAAGCGGCGCCTGCGGCGAGGCCGTTGATTCGGCAGGTTCTGGGCGGGTAGGGCTTTGAGAGTGTGCTGGGACGGCGAGTTTCTCTTTGGCGAAACCGAGGAGAGATTCCACACTCCGCAGACTCCGTTCGGAATGACAAAACTGCCCTGAGGGGAATTAAAGGAGACGGAATGGGAAGATTTGTGGGTGTGCTGGGCATGGCGGTTTTGCTGGGGCTGGCGTACCTCTTCTCAACGGCGCGACACGCGATCAAGCTGAAGACAATCCTGTGGGGATTGGGCTTGCAGCTTGCCTTCGGGATATTTGTGCTGAAGTTCGGGTTGGGGCGCATCCTGTTTCAGAAATTGGGGGATGCTGTAAACAAGTTGCTGAGCTTCGCGTTTGCCGGTTCCGAATTTGTTTTTGGGGGATTGGGGATACACGGCTCGTCGTTCGGATTCATTTTCGCGTTTCAAGTCTTGCCCACCATCATTTTTATCGCCGCGGTTTTCGCGTTTCTTTATCACATCGGAGTGATGCAGCTGTTTATCCGCGCGTTCGCGTGGGTGATGACGCGGGTGATGGGAGCGAGTGGAGCGGAGTCGCTGGATATCGCAGCAAGTATCTTCATGGGACAGACGGAGGCGCCGCTGACGATTCGGCCGTTCCTGAACAAGCTGACAAAATCCGAATTGATGTGCGTGATGACCTGCGGGATGGCGCATGTGTCCGGCGGAATCATGGCGGCGTATATTGCGTCGGGAGTTGAGGCAAAACATCTGCTGACGGCGGTGATCATGACCGCGCCGGGAACTTTGCTGATGGCGAAAATGCTGGTGCCGGAGACGGAACAGCCATTGACGGCGGGGCGCGTGCAAATGCCAGAGATGGAAAAGGAAGCGAATTTCCTTGGCGCCATTTCGCGTGGAACGTCGGACGGGCTGCAATTGGCGATTAATGTTGCCGCGATGCTGATTTCGTTTATTGCGCTGCTGGCGTTGGTGGATTTCCTCATTGGAGGCGCGCACAACCGGCTGGCACTTCATCATTTCCCGTGGTTCCCGAACAGCCTGGAACAGTTTTTTGGATGGATCTTCTCTCCGATCGCGTGGCTGATCGGGATTCCGTGGAAAGACGCGGGTGTAATCGGGAACTTGCTGGGCACGCGCATGACCATCAATGAGGTGGTGGCGTTCGCCAAACTCGGGCAGCTGAAAGAGTCGCTGGATCCGAGATCGTTTACCATTGCCACGTTTGCGCTTTGCGGCTTCGCAAACTTCAGTTCCATTGGAATCCAGATCGGCGGGATCGGAGCACTGGCCCCCGAACAGCGCGGCCAGTTGGCGAGATTCGGCATCCGCGCAATGCTGGCGGGAACGATGGCCAATCTGATGTCCGCTTGCATTGTGGGTATCCTGACATGAGCTCTGACAGCCCCGAATTTGCACAAGCTGACGCTGCCGCGCGCTACGTATTGAAGAAAACGAAGCTGCGGCCGAAGATCGCATTGGTTCTGGGATCGGGATTGGGCGCGTTTGCCGACGAGTTTGCAGCAGCAACGCGCATTCCGTACGCGAAAATTCCCAAATTCCCAACGTCCACGGCAATTGGCCATGCCGGGCAACTGGTGCTTGGAATCGTGGAAGGCATTGAGGTCGTTGGGATGCAAGGGCGAGTGCATCTGTATGAGGGATACTCGGTACAAGATGTGGCGTTTCCCGTGCGCGTATTTGCGCGGATGGGAGTGAAGGCGGTGATCCTGACGAACGCTGCCGGCGGCATCAAAAAGGAGTTCACGCAAGGACGACTGGTGGTGATCAGCGACCACATCAATTTGCAGGGAGCAAATCCGCTGATGGGAGCGAATGAAGAGAAGTTCGGTCCACGGTTCCCCGATATGAGTGCGGCTTACGATAAAACATTTCGCGAACTGGCGTTGGCCGAGGGACGACGGCTGGGAATTGAATTGGGTGAAGGCGTCTATGCGGCGCTGGCCGGACCAAGCTATGAAACACCGGCGGAGATTCGTTACCTGAGAACGATTGGCGCGGACCTGGTGGGGATGTCGACGGTTCCGGAGGTGATTGCGGCGCGGCACGCCGGGCTTCGCGTGCTGGGAATTTCTTGCGTAACGAACGCGGCCTCGGGCATTCTGAATCAACCGCTGGATCATAAGGAAGTTCTGGAGACGGCGGAACGCGTGAAGGGACAATTCATTGCGCTGCTGCGTGGGGTGATTCCGGACATAGCGTCGGCGCTGTAACGCGGCTGAAAGAAGAGGGATTCCTCACTCCGCAGACCCCGTTCGGAATGACAGAGGAAAGGATTGTTGCAGCAGCCCGTAAATTTCGTGGCTTTCACAGGGGGGATTGTGTCGGAATTTGAGGCACTGATTAAAGCGGCTTCGCAGGCGAGGGAAAATGCGCACGCGCGATTTTCGAACTTCAAGGTTGGAGCGGCGCTGCGGACGGCTCAGGGGAAAATATACGGTGGCTGCAACGTGGAAAATGCGACTTACGGCCTGACGGTGTGCGCGGAACGAGTGGCCATCTTCAAAGCGATCAGCGAAGGGGAGCGGCGTTTCGATGCGATTGCCGTGGTAACGGACACTAGTACATTGACGCCACCGTGCGGAGCGTGCCGGCAGTTGATCTGGGAGTTTTGCGGTGATGTACCGGTGGCAATAGCAAATCTAGAGGGTAAGAGTGAGATTTTCTGGATGCGGGATTTGTTTCCGAAGCCGTTCGATGCTTCCAACTTGTAGTCGCAGCATGCGCGCCACAGACTTTCATTCAAAAGAGGCAACGCAAATGTGCTCAGCATTAAAACAACTGTTTCTGCTGGTTAGTCTCGCTGTGGTGGGCGCAGCCATAGCGCTTGCTCAGGCGCCTGCAAAGGTCGCTTCCGCCGGCTTCGACCTCGTCGTCACTAACGCAACCATTGTGACCATGGATCCCGCACGGCACGTTATTGAAGACGGAGTAATTGGTGTAAGTGGAGACAGCATCAGTTTTGTGGGACCGGCGTCGGACTTCTACGCGCGGAATGGAAAAGGTTTTGCGGCCAGGCAAACCATCAACGCAAAAGGCAAACTGATCATGCCGGGGCTGATCAACGCGCACACTCATATTCCGATGGTGTTGATGCGGGGGTTGGTGGATGACGTGACCTTGGATGACTGGCTACGCAAATACATTTTCCCGGCGGAAGCAAAGAATGTGAACGAAGAGTTTGTGCGCTGGGGCTCGCGGCTGGCGCTGGCGGAGATGATTCGAAGTGGCACGACGACGTTTGCGGACATGTACTACTTCGAGGACGCGGTTGCGGAAGAAACCAAGGCAGCGGGACTGCGCGGATTTGTTGGGGAAACGTGGATCGACTTCCCTGCCCCGGACAACAAAAATGAAGCGGAGATGGCGGCGTATACGGAGAAGTTCCTGAAGAAATGGCAGGGTGATGCGCTGATTCATGCGTCCGTGGCGCCGCACTCGATTTACACGTGTTCGGAAAAAACGCTGCAGGATTCGGCGGCGCTGGCAAGGAAATATCACGCGCCGATCCTGATCCACGTTGCGGAAATGCGGAAGGAATTGGTGGACAGCATCGAGAAAAACGGCGCGACGCCGGTGCAATACCTGGAACGGATCGAGTTTCTGGGGCCGGACGTGCTGGCGGCGCACTGCATCTGGGTGGACTACACGGACATGAAGATTCTGGCGGAGCGACAGGTGGGCTGCGCGCACAATCCGTCGAGCAACATGATGCTGGCGAGCGGAGTTGCGCCGGTGGTGGATGAACGCGCGGCGGGGATGCGCGTGGGACTGGGAACCGATGGCCCGGCTGGAAGCAACAACGATTTGGACATGATGGAAGAGATGGACCTGGCGGCGAAACTGCAGAAGACGTACCGCGTGGATCCGCGGGCGCTAGGGGCGAAGGGCGCGCTGGAAATGGCGACGATTGAAGGAGCGCGGGCGCTGCACATGGAGAAAGAAATTGGTTCGCTGGAGGTGGGGAAGAAGGCGGATTTCGTGGTGCTGAATCTGAATGTGCCGAACGCGGTGCCGATGTTCGACGCCTATTCGCAAATTGTATATGCGTTGAAGGCGAGCGAGGTGGAAACGGTCGTGATTGGCGGAAAAACCGTGATGAAGGATGGCAAAGTGCTGACGGTGGACGAGGCGGCGGCGATGACCAAGGCGAGAGAGTATGGGAAGAAGGTGGAGGCGTCGCTGAAGTAGCAGCGATTAGAGTTGCAGGACAGGCAGAGACCTCAGCGCCTAAAGGCGGGCGCTAGGGCAAGCGCATGCGGCACGGCTGGAGCCGTGCCCTCCCGAGTTACAGGAGATTTGCAAAGCCGTGGGTATCACCCGCCTACGCGACAACTGTCCGCCTCAGAAGGCGGCCGCTACAAAAGCACGCCAAGAACCCCACACGCAGAAGCGGCGCGTGGGGCACCCGAGCTGGAAACGAAAAACTAAGAGCCGGCATAAAAGCCAGCGCTACATTAAAGAAAAAAGACGGGCTTAGTTGGGAGCGTTTCCTGGACCGCCGACCGCGTGAATCTTGGGCAGGCGATCTTCCACCGACGGCAGCTGGGGAAACGCAGCGTGCGGTTCCGTTTGATACCAGTAGGCGACGGAAAAATAGTTGTCGGAGCGAACGTTGGCGTGGCCGTGTTCGATTGTGGCCTTCAGCGACTTCGTGAAAGGGATCGGCGAGTCCAGGTGGAAACGGTAGACTGAACTGCGGCCGCCGGCGTGTTCCTCGCCGACAACCGGCGCGCCGTAGAATGGATAAGAAAACGGGTGGCCGCCGAAATCGTAAGCGCCAAGGAAATAATCCTCTGAGCCGGTGCCGGTGATGGAAGGCGAGGTTTCACCGTCGATGAAGAACATGTCGTCGCCTTCTCCCCACCAGAAATCCTGATTTTGCAGAACGGACATGGTGACACCGACAAAGTGCCCGCGCCCGGTAGCGTCGAGCCAAACGTAGTTGTCTTCGCCGCGGAGATTCTTTTTGTCGTTGACGAGTGGCTCGCCGTTGTCGCGCCACTGGGTGGTCCAGCCGTGATTCGGGGAAGCCTGGCGATATTGTGCATGGAAATAGAGGGTGTCCGACGGAAGAGGTTTGGAATAAGCCTGAAGGTCGATGTTGAAGTAGAAGGCATCAACGCGCTCTTTGCCGTTGTTGGTAACGGTAATGCGGGCGTGCTTCTGAAACGGCATCGGGAAGAAGCAGTTGAGAGCTTTGTTGGGGCCGACGCTGAGAGGCGCAGATTGGAATAGGAAATAGTCGCCTAAGCCGAGTCCGAAGAAATCGCCGAGGGGAGTTTCGACGCTGGGGGCGGTTTCACCGTCCCAGTAAATGCGGAATACCAATTTTTTCAGGTGATAGGATTCGTCGGCGGCGAGCGTGAACCAGATGTGGGTAATGGTGCCGGGGCCCGCTTCATCGAGGACGGTGAGAGTTTCGCCGGGCGGGATGGCGCGAAAATCAGCGTTTCCGCCAGAGCGATCGAAACTAGAGACGCGCTTGAGAGTGTAGTTGTGAGGCTGAGGAAGAGAGCCGAGCCAGTCCGAAGATTGCGCGAAGACGGAAGCAGAAGCGAGGAACAGCAATGAGAGCAAACGCGGAAAGAAGATTCGCGACTTCATAGGCGCTCCTGGAATGGCGTGAGAAGAGTCAAGCGACGGCGACTGGCAGTGACATTGTTCACCAGGGACATTACGCGAAGCAAGAGGAGAAGAGCGAAGTCAGGGTGAAACCGACGGGGAAACACAAATGCTGGCATAAAAGCCAGCGCTACAGGGAAGAGGGAAATTGTGGACGCCAATCGGGAGATTGGCTTCCATGACATGAAGAGGAAGCACATAAAACCCGGCATTGCATTACATCCGGGACTCATAGGGATTCATCGGCCGCCAACAAAGGCTTCCCGCCGGCAAGGTCGCCCATATCAATCAGGATTTGGGCCATCAAACCAGTCCAGCCGGTTTGATGGCTGGCACCGCAGCCGCGGCCGGTGTCTCCGTGGAAATACTCGTGGAACGGAATCAAGTCGCGCCAGTGAGGATCTTCATTGAAGAGCTTGTTGGAGCCAAAGAGAGCGCGATTGCCGTTCTGATCCCGCAGAAAAATATGGGCCAGGCGTTGAGCTAGCTCGTGAGCGACCTCGGCAAGCGTCTTTAGTTGGCCCGAGCCTGTTGGACATTCGATTTTGAACGTGTCGCCGTAATAGCGATGATATTGGCGGAGCGCGATAAGTATCAGCTGATTGACGGGCATCCAAACCGGGCCGCGCCAGTTGGAATTGCCGCCAAAAAGAAGTGTAGTGGATTCGCCGGGTTCGTAATCCAGGCGATACTCCTGGCCGGCGAGATGCAGGACCAGCGGATGAGCAAGGTGATGACGGGAGACAGCACGCACGCCAAAGGGCGAGAGAAATTCATTTTCATCCAGCATGTAGGAAAGCAAGCTGCGTAATTGGTCTTCACGAACAAACCCAAGGAGCAGCATTTTGTTGGCGCCGGGAGTGATGGCGGGTTGAATGCTGGCGACGAGATCGGGGCGGTGTTCAATGAACCATTGGCGGCGCCGCTGGAAATCGGGGTAGTGATCGAATGTATCGGCAGCGATGGCGGTTCCACCGAACATAGGCACAAATCCAACCATGGTGCGGGCGCGCACGGGAAACCGTTCATTCAGACTGGAGAAGAGGTAATCGTAGAAGAAGCCGTCCTGTTCGTCCCAGAGAGAGCGGGGCGACTCTTGAGGATTGTTCATGGAGTGGGCGATGTAGATGTAGTGCTCCCAGAATTTGCTGGCCAGGTCTTCATAGACGGGATCGCGTTCGGCGAGAGTAAGAGCGATGGAAAGCATGTTCTTCGCGAAAGCGGCCATCCAACTGGTGCCGTCGGCCTGGCCCAGGAGATATCCGGGAGGCAAATTGTCGCGGTCGAATGCGCCGATATTGTCCATGCCGAGGAAGCCGCCCTGGAAAATGTTCTTGCCCAGAGCGTCTTTGCGATTGACCCACCAGGTGAAGTTGAGAAGCATTTTCTGGAAGACGCGCTCCAGGAAGGCGAAATCGGCGACGCCGGTGGCCTGGCGCTCAATTTGAAAGACAGCGGCGGCAGCGAGAGAGAGCACGGGAGGATTCACATCGACGAAATCCCATTCGTAGGCAGGGATTTGTCCGTTCGGATGCATGTACCACTCGCGCGTCATGAGTAGGATCTGTTCCTTGGCAAAGTGGGGGTCGACGTACGCCAGCGCTACGCAATGAAACCCCAAGTCCCAGGAAGCAAACCACGGAAACTCCCATTTATCCGGCATGGAGAGAACATCGCGAGTGAAGAAATGACGCCAGTCGCTGTTGCGTCCTTCGAGCCGTTCGGGAGGAGGAACGGGCTGCGAGGGATCGCCGTCCAGCCAATCTGAGACCACGTAGTGGTAATACTGCTTGGACCAGAGCAAGCCGGCAAAAGCCTGGCGCGCGATGAGTCTGGCGTCGTCGGAGAGTTTGCATGGCAAGACAACGCCGTAGAATTCGTCGGCTTCCTCTTTACGCAGGGTGAAAACGGCATCGAAATCGGCGAACGGAGCTTCGGAGGGATGGTCGTCCATCATAGCGGCGAGTCGCAGGCGAAGCGAAACAGTTTCGCCGGGTGGAACCGCCAGTTGGTAGTGAGCGGCTGCTTTGCTGCCGATTGCAGAAGGATTGATGGCCTGTCGCTTGCCGTCAATCAAATAGGAATGAAACGCATCCTTCACATACGGAGTGCGCGAAGGACTTCCGAATAAGCGCTCAAAATTCGTTTCATTTTCTGTGAAGATAAGCTCGGCGGCGCCGGAACAATAGAGGATGTAATCGCCGAGTTGCCAATGTTTGGCGAGAATGGAACGGAGTTGAGGATCCTTGAAACTGGGAGTAGCTGAACTGGAAAGAGATGGGCGCCGATCGTCGCGTCCCCACGACCAAGTGTTGCGAAACCACAAAGTGGGCAGAATGTGGATGGGAGCTGTTTCGGGGCCGCGATTGGTGACGCTGATACGGATGAGAATGTCTTCCGGGGCGACCTTGGCATATTCGACCACGACGTCGAAATAACGGCTTTGATCAAAGATGCCGGTATCTACCAGCTCGTATTCCATATCGTTCTTGCCGCGCCGGCGGTTTTCTTCCAGGAGCCGCTCGTAGGGATACGCCGCGTGAGGATATTTGTAGAGATACTTCATGTAGGAGTGCGTTGGAGTGTTGTCGAGATAGAAGTAATACTCTTTCACGTCTTCGCCGTGATTGCCTTCGTGGGCGGTGAGGCCGAACATGCGTTCTTTAAGAATGGCGATCGTGGGTATTCCAGAGCGCGAGGGCGAAGCAGAGATACTGGTGACGATCGCAAATACCAGCAATGCCATCTTCATTCCAACGGTAGGCACGCGAGCGGGCATGATCGTGCGGGAAATAACTCCAGGCATCGCCATTCTTGCTGTAGTCCTCACGAACGGTGCCCCAGGCGCGCTCCGCCAGGAACGGGCCCCAGCGGTTCCAGTGGCCTTCGCGCTGCTGATTCATGTGCAGGCGAACACCTTCGCGAGTGTCGTAGATGGTCATGGTGGCTTGTCCAATTGGCTTCGTCACGCGCCGGAATGAACGGTGACGCGGAACGAAGCTCGAAATTGGCCGCCGGGCGCAAGAACTTGCAAGCCCTGACCAGAGGTAAGCGCACTGGTGGGAGCCGTCATCGGCTCCAGGGCGATGAAATCTTTGTCCTTGGGAGCAAAAATCTGGGCGTAGGGAAAGTTTTCGAGAAACGTGACCGTAATGTGGCCGCTGGCGCCGGAGAGCGAAAAGGAGGAGTGCGCACCAATCAAGGCGAACGCCATCGTCAAAACTTTTATCGCCCAGCAAAGAATCGAACGGGCCGAAAGGTTCCTGCGTGCCACTGGGGATACCGCGTTGATCGAGCTGGAGTTTGTTGATGCGAGGTAATTGGAGACGCCATTGCGCGCGCGGGAGCTGCGGAATCCCAAAGTAAGGATGAAAACCAAAACTGATGGGGACAGAAGAGCCGGAATTGGCAAAAACGGTGGTCTGTAGGGTCAAGGAATTGGGATTGAGCGTCGCAGCCATTTCAAGCTTGTGTGGAAAGGGAAAGATAGCGAGGAGGTCGGGCCGGTTCCAGTCAAGGCGGGCCAGGAGTGAGTCTGGCTTTGCTGTGACAATTTCCCAAGCAAGTTGGCCCCAGGGAACACCATGCATGGGAAGACTGCGATCATCGAAGTGCAACACGGGCGAGGAAGGATCGAGAACAACGTCGCGGCCCGCGGCTCGATAGTTTAAAGAGGCGAGGCGGTTTGCCCAAGGATAGAGGAGTGGGATTCCGGCGGTGCTGCCCTTGGATCTGGCGGTTTCCAGATCATCGACGCGGCGAAGAAGTTCAGCGCCGCGATGCTGAAGCGAAACGCCCAACATGCCGGAGCCCGGCCAAAAAATAGCCTGGAGGTCACCAGCAACGAGGGAGCGAGCGGCGTTGGCGTTCATGGTTATTTTCAGGCGACCTCTTTTGCGAGCTCTGAAAGCTCAAGCATTAACAACCCGCAGCTTATACGAGCCGTGAGGATTCTGCCGCACGAAAATTGCCACGACCTTCCGATTCGGCGGACACGACCTTGGCCAAACGCCGCAGGTGACGCGATTCCTGGCTGTATTTCGCTTGCAAGAATGCCTGGACGAGATCCCAGGCAACGCAAGGCCCAACCGTGCGGCCACCCATGCAAAGAATATTCATGTGGTCGTCTTCCACACCTTGCTTGGCAGAAAAATGGTCGTGAATGAGAGCGGCGCGCACGCCAGGCACTTTGTTGGCGCACACCGAAGCGCCTACACCGCTGCCACAGATAGCGATGCCGCGTTCCACTTTGCCCGCAACGACGGCGCGAGCCAAGGGAAGAACATAGTCGGGATAGTCGTCGCCCTCGGAAAGAGAGTTGGCGCCGAAATCGACGACTTCGTGGCCGGCAGCGTGGAGTTGGCCCAGCAACTCTTCCTTCAACCCGAATCCGCCATGATCTGTGGCAATTCCCACGCGCATGTTCGCGACTCCTTTCTGAGAATATTTTTGACGTGGCGTCAGGAAGCCGCTGCGCGCGCTGCCGCGTCACGGTCTGCGAGAATGACAGCGTCGTCCTGACGAATGTGCCCCGAAGGAATGGAGGGGTCGGCGGCGAGCAATTTGGGGAGCATGTCGGCTTTTTCTTTGCCGGTGACGAGAAACAGAATGCGCCGCGAGCGGTTGAGGATCGGGTAGGTGAGGGTCATGCGGCGCCGTCCCATGTAGACGCCAGTAATCGCGACGTCCGCATCCGTCACACGCAGCACTGGATCGCCGGGAACGAGCGAAGCGGTGTGACCATCAGGCCCCATGCCAAGATGAGCAAGATCGAGAACTGGCGGTGAGCCGGCCAACTCTGCGAGAGTCGCGGCATATTGTTTGGCGGCCGCTTCCAAGTCGGTGGCCTCGACGGGCATGGGATAAATGTTTTCAGGGGGCAGCGGCGCGTGCTGCAGAAGCGTTTCGCGAAGGTGCGTGAGATTGCGATCGGGATCACCGGGTGGTGCGACACGCTCGTCTACCTGAACGACGTGCATTTGCTTCCATGGAACGTCTTCGCTGGCCAAGTCGCGCAGCATGACCCACGGAGTGTGGCCACCGCTGACGGCGATGACGAAGCGGCCGCGAGCAGCGACGGCAGTCCGCGCTTCAGCGGCGATGAATTCCGCGGCTTTTTGCGCGACAACTTCCGCATTAGGCAGGACTTCGATCTTCATGGCAGTCACTTCCCTTCCTTGCAGAGTTGGCGGCGCGGGTAGTTAGTGGGCGGCAGCGCGCTCGCAACACCGATGGAACATCCCGGCCTAGTTAAATGAGCCGGCCTTCGCCGCCGCAGCAGAGCTGGCGATCACGGGGTTCACCCAGCCGCCCGGCGGCGCGACTTGCGCAGCTTCGTTCGGTCCCCAGGTGTCCGGCTCGTATTCGTAAGCAGGGGTAGTTAGTTTGAGGATTGGATCGACGATGCGCCACGCCTGCTCGACGTAATCTTGCCGCGCAAAGATGGCGGCGTCGCCAGCCATAGCATCACCCAGCACGCGCTCGTAGGCATCGATTTCCGTGGCTTCTGGTTGATGGTGCGCCAACATTTCCGCGGATTCACCAGCCATTTCTTCGCCGGGCGCCATAACTGTCATGCCCATGGCGATATCGACGTCGGGGCTGATGCGGAAGCGCAGATGATTTTGCGTCAACTTGCTTTCGCGAATTACCGTGGGAGGCAGCTTGAACTTGGCGAGGACTTCAGTACAGGTGACGGGAAGAGACTTGCCGGCGCGCAAAAAGAAGGGAACACCGCGCCAGCGCCAGGAATCGACTTCGAGGCGCAGAGCGGCGAAGGTTTCCATTTTCGAGTCCTTGGCCACACCGGGTTCGGCGCGATAGCCGAGAAACTGCCCGCGGACAACGTCGGCATCGCGCAATGAAGGGATGGCCTTGAGGACTTTCACCTTTTCGTCGCGGACCGTTTCAGCGTCGGTGCAAACGGGAGGCTCCATCGCGAGGTTACAGAGAATCTGGAAGAGATGGTTCTGGATAACGTCACGAATGGTGCCAGTCTGGTCGTAGAAAGAGCCGCGGCCCTGAACGCCGAAATCTTCGGCCATGGTGATTTGAACGCTCTCGACGTAATTGCGATTCCAGAACGGCTCCATGAAGGTGTTGGCGAAGCGGAAGATGAGGATATTGTTGACCGGGCGCTTGCCAAGGAAGTGGTCGATGCGGAAGATGTCTTGCTCATCGTAGGCGCTGTGAAGAATCTTGTTTAGCGCCTGGGCGGAGGCCAGGTCATCGCCGAAGGGCTTTTCGACGATGACGCGGGAGCCTTCGGCGCAGCCTGATTTGACGAGCTGTTCGACAACTTCGCCGAAAAGCATGGGAGGAATGGCGAGATAGTGCGCGGGGTGCTGGGCGTTGCCGAGTTCCTTGCGCAGGTTCTGGAAAGTAGCATCGCTGTTGTAGTCGCCGTCGACGTAATGCAGTAAGCCGGAGAGTTTTTCCCAGGCAGCCGGGTCGAGGCCGCCGTGTTTTTCCAGGCTGTCCTTGGCACGGGCTTTCAACTGATCGAGATTCCAGCCCGCTTTGGCCACGCCGATAATGGGGACGTCGAGATGCCCTCGCTTGACCATGGATTGGAGCGAGGGGAAGATTTTCTTGTAAGCCAAATCGCCGGTTGCGCCAAAAAAAACCAAGGCATCGGAATGTATCGCGCTCATGATGAAAACCCTTTCTTGCGCGGCTACTTGCCGGCAGCCTTTTCCATGTGCCCACCGAATTGATAGCGCATCGCGGAGAGCAGCTTGTCGGCAAATTCCGCCTCGCCACGGGAGCTGAAGCGCTCGTAGAGAGCGGCGGTGAGGACGTGAGCTGGCTGGGCCTCGTCGATGGCCGCCTTGATGGTCCAGCGACCTTCGCCGGAGTCGGAGACGCGGCCGGCAAATTTCGAGAGTGTTGGATCGTCGATCAGGGAGATGGCGGTGAGATCGAGCAGCCAGGAGGCAATGACGCTGCCGCGGCGCCAAACTTCCGCGACATCTTTCAGGTCGAAGTCGTACTGATAATGCTCCGGGTCGCGCAGAGGGGTGGTTTCGGCGTCGACGGCGTGGTCCTGCTTGCCGACATTGGCGGCCCGAATGATGCCGAGTCCTTCGGCGTAGGCGGCCATGATGCCGTACTCGATGCCATTGTGAACCATCTTGACGAAGTGGCCGCCGCCATTGGGGCCGCAGTGCAAGTAGCCCTGTTCCGAGGTGCCACCGATTTTTTCACGGCCGGGAGTGCGGGGGATATTGCCAATCCCGGGAGCGAGGCAGGCGAAAATGGGATCGAGATGTTTGACCACCTCTTTTTCGCCGCCGATCATCATGCAATAGCCGCGTTCGAGTCCCCAGACACCGCCGCTGGTGCCGACATCGACGTAGTGAATTTTTTTGGCGGCGAGCTCCTTGGCGCGGCGAATGTCGTCGACGTAATAGGAATTTCCGCCATCAATCAAGATGTCGTCCGCTTCGAGCGAGGGCAGCAGATCGTGGATGGTCTGGTCCACCACCGCCGCGGGAACCATCAGCCAGATGGCGCGGGGTTTCTGAAGCTTCTTTACAAAGTCCTGCAGGGAGGAAGAGCCGACCGCCTTATCGTGTTCCAATTCGCTGACCGCTTGTTGTGACCTGTCGAAAACGACGCACTGGTGGCCGCCCTTGATCAAGCGGCGCACCATGTTCGCCCCCATTCTGCCGAGGCCAATCATTCCGAGTTGCATGACGATCTCCTTTATTGATTGAACTTTATAAACCGCTAAGAGCGACCGCGAAAAGCGCTGGTCAGGAAGCCTTCAGCTTGCGGTAACGGCGGATCAGCGCGTTGGTTGAGCTGTCGTGGTTGAGCTTGGGCTCGGTCTTGCTCTCGAGCTCTGGAATGATGCGCTGAGCGAGGACTTTGCCAAGCTCCACGCCCCATTGATCAAAAGAATCAATGTTCCA
The DNA here is from genome assembly GCA_963792145.1 of Candidatus Acidiferrales bacterium. Taxonomy (GTDB): domain Bacteria; phylum Acidobacteriota; class Terriglobia; order Acidiferrales; family UBA7541; genus Acidiferrum. Next base: position 39,270 of record CAWBVH010000020.1, on the reverse strand, counting down.
GATGGTGCCTTCAGTGAAGACGGAGTGCTCATAGAGGGCCACGAGTTTGCCAAGCGCCTCGGGCGTGAGGCGATCGAGCAGCATGGTGTTGGATGGGCGGTTGCCTTCAAATACGCGATGCGGGACAAGCCAATCGGGCGTGCCTTCGGCCTTGACCTCCTTGGGCGTTTTGCCGAAAGCGAGGGCTTCGGCTTGCGCGCAGACGTTGGCGATGAGCATGTCGTGATGGCGGCCGAGGGGATTGAGTGCTTTGGCAAACGCGATGAAGTCGCAGGGAATGAGGCGCGTGCCCTGGTGGATGAGTTGATAGAAGGAATGCTGGCCGTTGGTGCCGGGTTCGCCCCAAAAGATTGGACCGGTATCGTAGTCGACCTGCTTGCCATCGAGCGTGACGTGCTTGCCGTTACTTTCCATGGTGAGCTGCTGGAGATAGGCGGGAAAACGCTTTAGATACTGCTCGTAGGGCAAAACAGCGACGGTTTGCGCGTCGAAGAAGTCGGTATACCAAATAGTGAGCAGGCCGAGGAGCACTGGGAGGTTGCGTTCAAAGGGCGTGGTGCGGAAATGCTCGTCCATCTGGTGGAAGCCGCTGAGCATGGAGCGAAAGTTATCCGGACCAATGGCCAACATGGTGGAGAGACCGATAGCGGAGTCCATGGAATAGCGGCCGCCGACCCAATCCCAAAAACCGAACATGTTGGCGGTGTCGATGCCGAACTTGGAAACTTCGGCGGCATTGGTAGAGACGGCGACGAAATGCTTGGCGACGGCGGTTTGATCTCCGCCGAAAGCCTTGAGAGACCAATCGCGGGCGGTGTGGGCATTGGTCATGGTTTCAAGCGTGGTGAAGGTTTTGGAAGAAATGATGAACAGGGTTTCCGAGGGATCGAGGTCGATGACCGCTTCGGCGAAGTCATTGCCATCCACGTTGGAGACGAAGCGGAAGGTCATGCTGCGTTCGCTGTAGTACTTCAGCGCTTCGTAAGCCATCACCGGGCCAAGGTCGGAGCCGCCAATACCGATGTTGATGACATTGCGGATGCGCTTGCCGGTGTGACCCTTCCACTCGCCGCTGCGAACACGGTTGCAGAAGGCAGTCATCTTATCGAGAACGGCGTGAACCTCCGGAACAACGTTTTTGCCGTCGACGAGGATCGTTTGGTCCTTGGGCGCGCGGAGGGCGACGTGGAGTACGGCGCGATTCTCGGTAATGTTGATTTTGTCGCCGCGAAACATGGCGTCGATGCGTTCCCGGAGCCCTGATTCCCTGGCGAGTTGCAACAAAAGCGTTACGGTCTTGTCGGTGATGCGATTCTTGGAATAATCGAAGTAAATGCCGAGGGCGTCGAGCGAGAATTTTTCGGCGCGCCTGGGATTATCAGCAAAGAGTTTCCGGAGGTGCACAGATTGGACGGTTTTATGGTGGGCCCGCAATGCGGACCAGGCTTTGCGTTTAGTGAGTGGCTTCATTTCCGGAGACTTTGAGGTCGCCTTTGCCGTTCGTGCCATGATCGTGCTCCTTGAAACTCTTCGCGGGTTTAACGATGAGAGGATTTGTGCGCTGCCGCGGGCCGGTCCTTATGGTCATCCCAGAGGCGGAATCCTCCGATAAAGGCATGGGAATTGTCCCCCAAACGACAGTGAGGCGGAAGCTCTTTCAGCTTTTTGGAATTGCCACCGCCCAGAACGATATCGTCGGGCTCCAGTGCGGCCGACATGCATTCGACAACATCGGCGACGTCGCGGCGCCATTTCTTTTTGCCGCGCTTCTCCAAACCGCGCAGGCCGACGTAGTCTTCGTAGGTGGCCTTCTTGTACGGAAGGTGGCCCAGTTCCATGGGCTCGACGATGCCGTCGACGACCAGAGCGGTGCCGAGGCCGGTACCCAAGCCCAGAAAAAGCATTCTGCCTTTTTTGTAGCTGCCCAAAGCCTGCATGGCGGCATCGTTCACGATCTTCACGGGCTTGCCAAACGCCTTTTTGTAGTCGAATTTCACCCAGCCATGCGCCATATTGTACGGCTCGAGGATCGGCCGATTGTGCATGACGGGAGCAGGATAGCCAATCGAGACCACGTCGTACTTCCAGTCCTTGGTAATCTGCTTGACGCCCGCTACCATTTTCTTGGCAGTCATCTTCGGGCCAGAAGCGAATTTACGCGGTGTCGATTCGCCGCTGAGAAGGACCTTGACGTTCGTACCGCCAACATCGATCGCCAGTATCTTCATGCGTAGACCCTTCCCTCCGTGGAAAAGAACGGCTCAGTGGGCGAAAACCACCTTATAAGAACTCCCCGGTGTAAATCAATTGCCGGGCGCGAGGGCTGCGATGGTGGAATGTCGAGCCTTTTTTGCACGGCAAACCTTCTTCAACGTTGCGTACCGCGTGGCGGGGCGGTTGATATCCTTCGTGGCGCAAACGGCGCGCCGCTCAGGATGACGCGCGCATTGCTGTGCTGTTCACACCCAAAGTCGACCTCGTGAGATTACGGCTAGCGCAGAGCATTGTTAACGATTTGCTGTGCTTCGCTGACGATGGCTTCCAGATGCGCCTCGTCTTGAAAACTCTCGGCATAGATTTTATAGATGTTTTCGGTGCCAGAAGGACGCGCGGCAAACCAGCCGCTCTTGGTCACCACTTTCAGGCCGCCGATCGCAGCGCCATTGCCAGGTGCCGTGGTCAACTTTTGCTGGATGGGTTCGCCGGCAAGCTCGGATTCCTTGACGTCGGAGGGAGAAAGCTTCAACAGCTTCGCTTTCTGCTCTGGCGTGGCTGGCGCGTCGATGCGCGTGTAATACGGCATGCCAAATTCAGAGGCTAATTCCTGGAAATGCTGGCCGGGATCTTTGCCGGTAACGGCGGTAATTTCTGCCGCCAGGAGGTCCATGATGGGGCCATCCTTGTCAGTGGTCCAAACGGTGCCATCGAGGCGAAGAAAGCTGGCGCCGGCGCTTTCTTCTCCGCCGAAACAGAAGGAACCGTCGAACAGGCCGGGTACAAACCATTTGAATCCAACCGGAACTTCGGAAAGTTTGCGGCCGAACTTCTTGACGACGCAATCGATCAGGCTACTGCTGACCAGCGTCTTGCCAACGGTGACGTGCGGGGACCACTGTGGGCGGTGGGTCAAGAGATAACCGATAGCAACCGCCAGGTAGTGGTTCGGATTCATCAGGCCGGAAGTGGGCGTGACGATTCCGTGACGATCCGAATCCGGATCATTCGCGAAGGCCACCTGGTATTCGTCTTTCAGGCTCACCAGTCGCGCCATGGCGTAGGGGCTGGAGCAATCCATGCGAATTTCGCCGTCGTGATCCACGGTCATGAAGGAAAAAGTGGGGTCGATAACGGGATTGGTGACGGTGATATTCAGGCCGTAAACCGAATTGATGGGCTCCCAGTAAGGCCGGGCGGCTCCGCCGAGAGGATCGACGCCGAGTTTGAGGTGAGCGCCGCGAATGGCCTCGGTGTTGATGACGTTGCGCAGGTCATTCACGTAGGGAAGGATGAAATCCTTCTGATGGGTGGTGGCGGCTTTGATGGCCGAATCGAATGGAGTGCGCTTCACTTCCTTATTTCCGCCGCGAAGCAAGTCGTTGGCGCGATTTTGAATCCATGTGGTGACATCGGTATCCGCAGGCCCGCCGTTTGGCGGGTTGTACTTGAAACCGCCATCTCGCGGAGGATTGTGAGAAGGAGTGACGACGATGCCGTCGGCAAGATGATCTTTGCGGCCGCGATTGTAGACCAGAATGACGCGCGAAATAACGGGCGTGGGAGTGACTCCATCATCGCGCTGAATGATCGTCTCCACGTTGTTGGCGGCTAGAACTTCCAGCGCGGTGCGTTGCGCGGGGCCGGAGATGCCGTGCGTGTCTTTCCCCATATAAAGGGGGCCGTCAATTCCCTGCCCGTGGCGGTATTCGCAAATGGCCTGAGTGATAGCCAGGATGTGAGCTTCGGTGAAGGTGGCTTGAAAAGGAGAGCCGCGGTGACCGCTGGTGCCAAAGCTTACCAATTGATTCGGGTCGTTGACGTCGGGGCGGCGATCAAAATACTCGCGCTCCAGTTTTCCTACATCGATGAGCATGTCTTTCGTCGCAGGCTTCCCCGCTAGAGGCGATACGCCCTTTGCTGCTGGGTTTTCTACCGTGGCCATGGAACGCTCCGCTAGGGCACCGGACAGGGCGCCACTTTCCAGATTTCCGAAGTGTACTCGGAAATGCTGCGATCGCTGGAGAACTTTCCCGAACTGGCGACGTTGCAGATGACCTTTTGCGCCCAGCCATCGGGATTGGCATACAAGTCGCAGAGTCTTTTGTCGGCGTCAAGATAGGACTTGAGGTCGGCGAGATGCATGTAGAAGTCTCCGTGCGTAAGAAGGGTATCGCGCAAGGGGGCAAAAATGCCAGGCTCATAACGACTAAAATAGTCGGAGGAGATCATGTCCAGCGCTGCGCGGGTCTCCGGATCGTGATCGTAGTGCCAATGAGGATTGTACCAACCGCGGCTGTCGGCGACCTGCTGGGCGGTGAGACCGAAGAGGAACAGGTTGTCTTCGCCGGCCTCCTCGGCCATTTCGATGGTGGCGCCGTCGCGGGTGCCAATGGTGAGCGCGCCGTTCATCATGAATTTCATGTTGCTGGTGCCGCTGGCCTCATAACCGGCGGTGGAAATCTGGTTGGAGACGTCGCTGGCGGGAATCAAGCGCTCCGCGACAGAAACGCGGTAGTCGGGGAGAAAGTAAACCTGCAAGCGGCCCTTCACCGCGGGGTCGCCATCGATTGTGCCGGCGAGATTGTTGATGAACTTGATGATGAGTTTGGCGAGTTGGTAGGCGGGAGCGGCTTTGCCGGCAAAGAAGAAAGTGCGGGGAGGCATGGAGAGGTTGGGATTTTGGCGGAGGCGATTGTAGAGCACCACGATGCGCAAGCAGTTGAGCAGCTGGCGCTTGTATTCGTGGATGCGCTTCACTTGGGAGTCGAAAATGTTTTGCGGGTCGACGCTTACGCCGGATGTGGCTTTTAACCAGTTGGCGAATTGCGTTTTCATCTCGTGCTGGGCTTTCAGGAAGGCGGAGCGGAAGCCCTTGTCGGCGGCAAGCGGTTTCAGCCGGGAGAGCTGGCTGAGATCGGTGATCCAGCCATCGCCAATGGCATCGGTAATGGTGCGGGCGAGGGGCGGGTTGCACAGCAACAGCCAGCGCCTCGGTGTTACACCATTGGTCTTGTTGTTGAAGCGCTGCGGAAACATCTCCGCGAGATCTTTCACGGTCGTGGTGCGCAACAGCTTGGAATGGATCGCGGCTACGCCATTGGTGCTATGCGAGCCAACAATGGCGAGATTGGCCATGCGGACCCGGCGGACCGGGCCCTCTTCGATCAGGCTGATGCGGGAAACTTTGCCTTCGTCGCCGGGGTATTTCTTGCGGACATCGTCGAGGAGACGGCGGTTGATCTCGTAAATGATCTCCAGAAGACGCGGCACGACTCTTTGAAACCAGTCGACCGGCCATTTTTCGAGCGCTTCAGGAAGCAAGGTGTGATTGGTGTAGGCGAGTGTTCTTTGGGTGATGTCCCAAGCCTGATCCCAGCCGAGATGGGCTTCGTCGAGAAGGATGCGCATCAATTCCGGGACGGACATGGTCGGGTGGGTGTCGTTGAGCTGAATGGCGACCTTGTCCGGGAAAGCGCTCCAGTCCTTATTGTTGGCGCGGAAGCGGCGAACGATATCGGCAAGCGAGCAGGCAACCAGGAAATATTCCTGGACGAAGCGCAGCGCCTGACCTCTGCTGGTGGAATCGTCGGGATAAAGCACGCGGGTGATGGATTCGGCGGCCAGGGTCTCAGCAAGAGCGCCGACGAAATCGCCGCTGCTGAATTCCTGAAAGTCAAAGTAGTCCGCGGCAGCCGCAGCCCAGAGGCGGAGTGTGTTGATATTCCTTCCGCCGTATCCGACAACAGGCCGATCATAAGGAATTCCGAAAAGGCGGGAAGGCTTTCCTGGAATGGCGCGCAGCACGCCGTCGCGAATGACAAAGGAAGCGTTCAGATCGATGTCTACGCGCAGGTGTGGACGAGCCACTTCCCAAGGATCGGGCCGGCGCAGCCAATTGTCCGGCACCTCATACTGCCAGCCGTCCCTTATGGTTTGCTTAAACATGCCGTATTCATAGCGAAGACCGTAACCTGTGGCGGGAAGCTGCATGGTGGCCATGGAGTCCAGGAAACAGGCAGCCAGACGGCCCAGCCCACCGTTGCCGAGACCGGCGTCAGGCTCCTTTTCCACAAGGGCGAGCCAATCGACCTTCTTCTTGTTGATGAAATCATCGAGGAGCGGCTCGAGCAGGAGGTTGGTCAAATTGTTGGTGAGTGAACGGCCAATGAGAAACTCCATGGAGAGGTAGTAAACGCGCTTGGCGTTAGCTTGGTTGTAGGTCTTGCCGGTAAGCACCCAGCGTTGCGAGAGGATGTCGCGAACAGCCCGGGCGCAGGCCTCGTAATGTTCGCGAGGGGTAGTCTCAGCCGGGTCAATAACCCGGTCGAATAGAAGGTGTCGCTCATAGAGCGCGTCCGAAGTGCCCGAAAATTGGATCGGGCCACAACCGTATTGCACGAGCAGTTTGGACAAGTGGTCGGAGCCAGCCGGTTTCGATGTGACTGGAATACTCTTGGTGCTCATAAAGATTCTCCTATTTCCAGCGGTCGTTCAGTCGCCGAGAGATTGGATGCGGCAAGCTGCGTAAAGACCGCAAAATTTGCAGGCAAATTCCTGGCCGCCTGCTGGATAAATAGTTCCATCCCCGGATTGCAGGGGGATTAACAGCGATTTCCCAGGCCCAGCTAGCGTCCGACAATGGACGTCAAATGTGGATGCTCGACGGCGTGAAGTTGACGCCAACGGGCAAAGGCCAGCACGATCAGGCCAATCGCCGCGGCAACGGCCAAGCAAAAACAGATATCGATGAAAGCCAACAATCGTGCTTGCGTGACCACCAATCCTTGAAATAGCTCATAATTCCCGGGGTCGGAGACGCTGGTGCCATTGGCGCGAGCCGCGATCAATGAGGCAAAGTCTCGCAGCACCCTCTGGACTACCGGATCAAGGCGGTTTGCAGTATCCAGCAGGCGCGAGGAATGTACGGTCATCCTCTGGTCGATCAAGACCGCGGCCGCCGACACGCCCAGACTGGCGCCGACTTGCCGAAGAAAAAAGTAAGAACTGGCTGCTTCGTTCTGGAAGCGCTTTTCGAGCGTTCCCGTGGAGAGCAGAGAGATTCCCGCCAACAATAAACCCGAGCCGATTCCAAGGAGGAACAGAACGTAGGCGATATAGTTACCGGGAGTCATATCGGTCCAGATGAGAACAAAGATGGCATTGGCGACGCCGAACAGGATAATTCCGAGACCCGCGGTTTTCGCTCCTCCGAAACGGGGAACGCCAATCCAAACAGCAGAGTTTACGCCGAGAAAAAGGCCGATAGTATCGACAAGGTAGAAAACCGCTGTCTGTTGGGCGTTGTACGGCTGGAGGATCCGAAGGTACTGAGGAATGACGTAGAGCCCGGCGCCTAGGAAAACGCCGCAGAGCAGCACCAAGCCAAAGGCCGCGGTGTAGGTACGCTGCGAGAGAATGGTGCGGATGTGGAAAACGGGGTTCTGATTGCCGTCGCGAGAATCCCACCACAGAAAAGCAGCAAAACACAGAACGGATATGACCAGTAGCGAAACGATGAACGGGGATTGAAACCACATGTCACGCTCGCCGCGGCTGAGGGCAATCTGGCCACACACCATGCTGGCAAGCATCAGGCCAACACCGCGGTAGTCGGCGGGAGGAAGTTCGTCGACCCGAACGAGGCGCGCAGGCATATAACGTCTGATGATGAAGTAGCTGAGCGCGATGAAGGGGATCTGCGTAAGAAAGGCATTGTTCCAGCTAGTGGCGTCCGAAACCGCCCCCATCAAGACGGGCCATAGCCCTTTGAACGAAAAAACGAGGGTGTTGAACATAGTGACGGCACGCGCCATTTCCTGTTTTGGAAAGAGCTCACGCAGAAAGACGATCGATCGCACGAGAAAAACGCCGCCGCCCAGACCGGCGATGCTGCGGGCGATCAGCAGAGGTGTCAGTTGGTGACTGAAGAAGGTGAGCAGATTGCCGAGTCCGAACAGGAAGAGAGCTGTCAACCACAGCTTGCGGGTCCCGAAGCTGCGGACAAAGCCGGCACTGACGCCGAGCGAACAAATGTAGCCGGTGTTGTAGGCGATCAGCACCCAGCTCAACTCGTCGATGGTGGCCCCGGCGTTGCCTTGCAAGTCGGTAAGAAGAATGGCGCTGGCGGTCCTGCCGGCGAGTTCGATTCCAGTAGCGATGCCCAGAGCGGCGAGGATGGTCCAGCGATCGGCGCGCGAGATGGCGTGGGCGTAGGCGTCGAGACGCTGAAGACGCCGGTCTTCCCAGTCTTCAAAGCGCAGGTGTGGCGGAGATGGTGGTGGTTCGTTCGGCTGCATGGCGTTCCTGAATGCTGTCCTCTGGTTACCTCGTATAAATGGTTGCTTCCACATTCATGCCGGGCCGCAAAATGAGTTGCGGATCCTGGCCGGGCTTCAGGAGAATCTTCACAGGAATGCGCTGAACCACCTTGACGAAATTGCCGGTAGCGTTCTGGGGAGGAAGCAGCGCCTGCCGGGAGCCGGTTGCGCCCGCGATTGAGTCCACCACACCCTCGTAATCCTTGTCATAGGTATCCACATGAATGCGCGCGCGCTGCCCGGGCCTCACGTGATGCATTTGGGTCTCCTTGAAATTCGCGGTGACGTATACCTCTCTGAGCGGCACGATGGTGCAAGCCAGCTGTCCCGCCGAAACATAGTTACCCAAGTTGACGGACTTCTGCGCGATCTGGCCGGTGATGGGGGCGCGGATGGTGGTGTAAGCCAGATTCAGTTCGGCCAATTCCAGATTCGCTTTCGCGCGTTCTACGTTGGCGACAGCGGATTTGTAGGCCGTCTCGGTGATGGGGACTTCACGCTCTCGAGCGCGTGTGACCAAGAACAAGGATTGCGAGCGAGCGACGCGGGCTTGCGAAGATTTGGCATTGGAACGCGCAATGTCGACAGCTTGTTGCGCCGCGGCAAGCTGCTGTTGGGCGGCGTCCAGGTCACTTTTGGCAACACGGGCCGCGGCATCCACGGCGTCGAACTGAAACTTCGAGACGTCACCCGTGGCGAGGAGGGGGCGGTAACGTTCCAAATCGCTTTGTGCTCTTTCGTTCGTAGCCGTCTTGGCAGCAACATTGGCTCGCGCTTGTAAGAGATTTGCGGTGGCCGCCTGTTCCAGTTGCGCCTGGGAGGTTGCATAGTCTGCCGCATCGGAATCCTTCTGCGCGGCAGCGCCACCGGTGCTGTGGGTGGTGGTTTCGCGAGTTAGCGGAATTTGCAGCTTGGCAGAATCGGCGGCGGCTTGCGCAAAAAGGAGTGCGGATTTGGCTTCGTCGACACGGGCCTTGTATTCGCGCGGGTCGATCTGAATCAAAACTTCGCCTTCCTTAACGGGAGTGTTGTCGTCGATTTTGAGTTCGACGACATATCCGGGAACTTGAGGTGCAATCGTGGTGATGTGGCAATCGAGTTGCGCGTCGGAAGTGGATACCTGCCCTGCAAAATAGAGCCATGCGGCGATCACTACGATGAGTACGGCTGCGAGGATGCCTTTGGTCAGCGGACTGGCACTGCGCAATTTGTACAGAATCGATGGCTGAGGAATCTTCGGTGGAGTTGCATCGGCTGCTGGCGCTGCAACCGGATTTTGGGGAATGGATGGATTATCCATTGGCAGCGCTGCTCCTACTTGGAATAGGTGTTCTCAATTTCGCCCATGGCGCGGGCGAGATTGGCGCGAGACTGGTTGAAGTTGTAGAGGGCTTCGATCTGGTTGTCGTTGGCCTGGGCGAGAGAAGTTTGCGCGGTGATGACCTCGATATTGGTGGTAATGCCGGCTTGAAACCGGCGCTGGGCTTGCGCCACTTCCTCGTTGGCAAGCTTTAGCGCCAGATTCGCAACTTCAACGGCGGTGCGCGCAGCGTCCAATTCGTCGGCAGCGGACTTAACTTCCTGGATGATGCGTGCCTCGAGTTGCTTGCGAGATTCGTCGACCTGCTGCGAGACCAACTTTTCGCGTTGCACCTCGGCGTGAATTCGCCCTCCCACAAACAGGGGCATTCGAATCGTGGCAGCATAGGTGTAAGCGGGAATGCCCTCGTTGAAATGCGCTCCCTGAAAGGCCCAATAGCCGTCAAAGTCGAACTGCGGAAGACGTTGTTCGGAGGCGGATTTCTGCGCCAATTGTGCAATGCGCTGCTCGGAGGCAATGGCTTTCATTTCCGGGCGGGTGGCCAGAGCCTTGTCGAGAATGACGGAGCGATCGAAGACGGGCAGATAGAAAAACTCGAGATGATCGGCGGCTTCGGGCTCCTGGTCCCTTGGCAGGTCAAGTAATTCGGCCAAGCGGTAGCGGGTGGTGCGGGTTTCGGTGTCAGCGCGGATGAGGGACTGGCGCTCGTTCTGCAATTCAACGTTGGCGCGCAGCACATCGATGTTCAAGCCGACTCCCGTTTTCTGGAGTTCGACGGCCTGATTGTAAAGGCGTTCCGCAAGGGCGACCCGCGCGCTGGTTGCTTTGTAATTGGCGATGGCGCGCAAAACGAGAAGATATTGCGTAACAACGACGGCGGTGACGTTCTCGCGCGAGACGTTTTCGTTCGCTCGCGCTTCCAGAACTCCCTCGCGCCCGATCTGATATCTACGAATCGCGGGCAGGTTCAGGAGCGTCTGAGAAAAAGCCGTTCCTCCCTCAATATGCTGATACGGACCCGCGGCCCTGGGCGCCGGCAAGCGTTCGACGCTTTGAAAGTTGTACTGGCTCAAACCACCGGAGGCGTACAGATCAGCTTGCGGGAGCAAAGGCGCACGAGCAATCTGCGAATCGCGCCCGCTCTGCTGCACTTGCAGCAGGGCGATGATTTGTTGGGGATTCTGCTTCAGGGCGAGCAGGACAGCTTGCCTTAAGGTGAGCGACAATTTCTGAGGCGAAGAAGCGGGGACGGACTGAGCAAGAGTTGTCGCCGGCAAACAAAAGAGAAGAAGAACGAGGCAGCGAGTCTTTCGTCGCCGGTGCGGTCGCCTGAGCATATTGGCAGTCCTCCAGCCAATACAAATTCCAGGGAGATCCTGGGCAGGGGGCGAGTCTGCATGAGGGATGGGAGACATAATACACCGACCTTGACCCGGTCGATGAACAAACCCCAACACCGTTGGTCAGTTCTTGTATGAAGTAGTTTCCTCAGGCCGTCAGTCTAGAGGTGCACAGCTTTTGCGGCCTCGGCCATGGTGGTGCCGCGGACGATCAACTCGGGCTCCACGACAATTTCCTTGGGATAGCTTCGTTCGCGGGGCGAATTGATGCGTTCGAGGATGGTCTCGGCAGCGATTACGCCCATATGGCGCAACGGCTGGCGAACGGTGGTGAGGCTGGGGTTCTGATAGGCGGCGCTTTGAATGTCGTCGAAGCCGATGACAGAAACGTCTTCGGGAACCCGCCTACCGAATTCACGAAGAGCCTGAATCGCGCCAATCGCGGAAATATCATTGAAAGCAAATAACGCGGTGAAGATTTCGCCGCGTTCAAGGAGCTTGCGAGTGACGCTGTAGCCGACTTGCGGCGACGGGGAATCGTCGTCGAGTTGCGCGGTGAGCTCTTCCCGAACTTTGATGCCGAGCTGGCCCGCGACGCAATGCAATGCGCGCCAACGTGTTTCCGTGTCGGAGCTGAAGTCTTGTCCCTTGATGAGGGCGATGCGCTCGTGTCCCAATTTTTGCAGGTGTTCGAGGGCAAGATGAGCGGCAAGATTGTGGTCCAGAACGATATTGGTTACGCCGGGAGCATCCTTGTGGCCAGAGATGGCTACGACGGGCAACATGCAAGCCTCGTTGCATACCGTGTCGACGGCGATGATTCCTTCGACGGCTCTCTGCTGCAAGAGAAATGGGTATTCATCGATGAGATCGCGGCGGTGCCGGTGGCTCACGACAAAGTAAAAGTAGCCTTCCTGGAGAAGGTGATCCTCGATCCCCGACATTACCAACGCGGCGTAGCCCTCGCTGATTTCCGGAACGATGACACCGATCGTGAAGCTGCGCTTCTGGCGCAGAGAACGAGCCATGAGGTTGGGACGATAGTTGAATTGCCGCGCGGCGGCGCGCACACGTTCCTGAGTGGCGGGAGGAATCGATTTGGCGGCGGGGGAACGGTTAATTACCAAGGAAACGGTGGCGGAGGACAGTCCCAAGTGCTCCGCGAGAGCCTTCAGGCTGAGGGAGCCCTGTGCCGGCTCGGGAGAGGAGGGACTCTGTTTTTCCGGTTTCGAACGGGGCATAGGCGACCGACTTCGAGGTAGTCTGTCACAGGACGGTGGCTGGAGCAAGGTCGCGGGGAGAGGGTGGGGAAAGAGGCTGGAGACGGGCGTTGGTTTGTGGTAGATTATTTCTAATAAATCGATTTATTCAAGGCTATGTGGGGGTTGCCATGATCAGGCCGGTACCTCGGAAGGAACCCAGGAATTCTCTCCTCGCAGCGCCAGGAAACTGCGAAGTACAGGGAAAACTACCCTCGCAGGAACGCCCGAAACGGATTCCGATATTGCTGCTGCTCCTGCCACTTGCAATAACGATATTCTTTGCGCCGCTTTCCGTAGCTCAATCCAATGCAGAAAAATCGGGCTATCGGGGCGCACCGCTCCAGTCGGAACTCGCGAGCCCTTCGGTCGAACGAAGAGTTGACGCGCTTCTGAAGGAAATGAACCTGGACGAGAAAATTGGGCAACTCGTGCAGTATTCCGTGGGAACGCCGACGGGTCCCGGCACCGGGCGCGGCAATTATGAGGAGATGGTGCAGAAAGGCGAGGTGGGTTCGTTGTTCAATGTTGCCGGGGTGCAATCGGCGAATCACCTTCAGCACATCGCGGTGGACAAATCGCGCTTGCACATTCCCTTGTTGTACGGACTGGACATGATCCACGGGTACCGCACCACGTTTCCGGTTCCAGTGGGCATGGCGTCGACGTGGGATCCGGAACTCGTCGAAAAAGCGGCCCGTGCGGAGGCCAATGAGGCCTTTGCCGATGGCGTGCGCTGGACGTTCTCGCCAATGGTGGACATCTCGCGAGATTCGCGATGGGGCCGAATCATCGAAAGCGCGGGAGAAGACCCTTATCTTGACAGCGTGATAGCGCGAGCGTATGTGCGCGGGTATCAGGGGAAGAAGCTGAATGCGCCGGGGAGCATCGCCGCTTGCCCGAAGCATTACGTTGGATACGGAGCGGTGGAAGGCGGCCGCGATTACAACACCGTGGAAATTTCGGAGCACACGCTGCGCGAGGTCTATTTGCCGCCGTTTTACGCGGCCCTCGATGAGGGCGCGGCGACGATCATGAGCGCGTTCAGCAGTCTGAACGGTGTACCGGCCACTGCGAATCCGCTTACGCTAAAGCAAATTTTGCGCAAAGAATGGAAATTTTCAGGGCTGGCCGTGAGCGACTGGAGTTCGGTAGGCGAATTGATTCCCCACGGAATAGCCAACGACGGAAAAACGGCCGCGTGGAGAGCGTTTGCCGCGGGCATCGATATGGACATGGAAAGCAATCTCTACCATGAACATTTAGGGGAGTTGGTGCGCAGCGGGAAAGTGAGAGTGGCGCAAGTCGACGAGGCGGTGCGGCACGTGTTGCGGGTGAAATTTGCGTTAGGGTTGTTCGAGAATCCGTACACGGACGAAAAGCTGGCGAACCCTGACGGGCCGTTGCCGAAAAAAAACCTGGAATTGGCGCGAACAGCTGCCGAGGAATCTTTTGTGTTGTTGAAGAATGAGGCGCGGGGAGGCCGGGCGACGCTGCCACTGGCGAAAGAGGTGGGAAGCGTAGCGCTGATCGGACCGCTAGGGGATGACGCAGCGCAGATGCTGGGGTCGTGGGCAGGGCGAGGACGGCCGCAGGATGTTGTGACCGTGAAGACGGCGTTGAACAATGCGCTGGGAGCGGAGCACGTGAAGTTCGTGAAAGGCGGAGATATCCGCTCCGCGAGTGATGCGCAAATCGAGGAAGCCGTAGCCGCGGCGAAAAACGCCGACGTTGTGATACTGGCCCTGGGAGAGGACGGGCCCGAGATGACCGGCGAGGGCGCTTCGCGCGCGCATCTGGATTTGCCAGGCCGGCAAGAGGAACTGGCGAAGAGAGTTGTGGCCGCAGGCAAGCCGGTGGTTTTGCTGCTGTTCAGTGGACGGGCCCTGACGCTGCCGTGGATTTTCGAGCATGTCCCGGCCGTGATAGCGGTGTGGTTCCCGGGGGTGCAGGCCGGACCGGCTATTGTGAGGTCGCTATTTGGAGAAGCAGTGCCAAGCGGAAAGCTGGTTATCAGTTGGCCGCGCTACGTGGGGCAGGAACCGCTGTACTACGACGCCATGAATACCGGGCGTCCGCCAGACAACATGGATTTGACGCATGCACCACGGAGCGCCCCGGAAAAATTCATATCGCGCTATATTGACGAACTAAACGCGCCGCAATTCGTTTTCGGGTACGGGCTGTCGTACGGGGAATTCGTTTATGGGCCGACGGAGCTGAGCGTGAAGAAACTAAGCGCGAAGAAGCTGAATGACGCGCTGCGCGAGCCCGGCGCAAACAAAAAGGAAGCGCTCACGGTGAGCACGGAAGTGAAAAACACGGGCAAGGTTGGCGGCGAAGAAGTGGTAGAGCTGTACGTGAGGCTACAAGGGACGAGCGTGGAAGAACCGGTGCGGAAACTGAAGGCGTTTGAGAGAGTGTCGCTATGCAGCGGGCGCGAATCGAAGAAGGTCACGTTTAAGCTTGCGCCGGATGCATTTTCGATTTGGGACATTCATAATGACCTTGCTATCGAGCCGAGCGCCGTGCACATCTGGGTGAGTCCGGATTCTTCTCGCGGCGGCGAAGGCGCGGCTTTAGAAATCGAGGAGTAGCCTGGGGGACGGCGTGGCAAATCAGCAGAACGTTAGCCGACGGAAATTGCTGGCGCTGTGCGGGCGGGGGCTTGCTCTTGCGCCGGTTGCGTCGTTCATAGCTTGTGGGCGCACGGCCCCGGTCGCGGCGGTGCAAAACCCGGGTGGCGCACCGTTTCAAGGCACCGACGAACAATTGCTGGATGAAATCGAGAAAGGCAGCTTCCAATTTTTCTGGAATGAAACAAACCCCCCATACTCTCGTCTGTGTCGAGGAGCAATAATCTCAAAAGATAATGAGCGAAGGCGGAATGCGGGTCCAGCTTCACCGCTTCTTGCGCGTAAGGCAGGGCTGCCGCCGAATCAACCTTGTAGAGGGTCGCGGCAATCTGTAGGGCGCGACGTGATGTCGGCGGGATTGTTTTTAATCTCCAGCTTGAACTGCTCGACGGCCCCGGGAGCGTCATTCACTTCGGCAAGAAATCTCCCATAAGCGAAATGAATATTCGGATAGTCAGGAAATTCGCCGATCAGAGCCGCGAATTCCGGGCGCGCTTCATCATATTTTTTCGCTGCTGCGGTGCAAGCGGCATGGCCAACGCGCTGCACGACATCCGCTCCCGGAGAGCCTTCGGGACAGGATTCTTGCCACTGATGCGCAGGGCAGCCATGCCCATGGCTCGCGTAATGGAATTGTCCTGCAAGCCCTGCGCGCACAACTGGCCGAGGGAATCGCGCGCGCCTTCAAACTTGTCTTTTCGCAACAGGAGAAGACCACCACGCGCCGCAACTGGGTATCGTTGGTTACGCCGAGCGTTTGCGCTTCCTCGGTGTGTTTTAGGACGTTGTCGTCTTGGCCCAACTCAAATTCGCTCAGGCCTAACATAGCGTGCGCGGTGCCATTCTTCGGGGCCAGAGCCAGCCGGCGCTGGAAGGTGCGAGCGGCTGCGGCGTAATTGTTGCGGTCATACTCCAGCGTGCCGAGCGACCACCAGCCTTCGGCCCATTGCGGACGCAGCGCGAGAGCCTGCTTGTAAAGGGCGGCCGAAAGCAGAGTTGGAATGGTTGCCATCGGTACCGCCAAGGTAGGCAGCGGGCAGCAGGGCGCTATTCGAACCGTTGGTGTATCCGGCGTTCGTAAACACCATCTTGCAGGTGTTTTGGTTGTCGATATTGTTGTAGGTGGGCGACCAGGGGAAGCCGGTGTGCCAATTGAAGATGCCGCTCACCGACCAGCCACCGATAATTTTCTCCTTCCAACCTTCAACGTGGAAGATGTGCGGGGTCCAAATACCATAGACCTTAACGGCACGCGTGGTGTCAAAGTCGCACGGGCCACGGTAGATGGATTCCACTGGTAGTCGGCCACGCTCGCGCGGGAGAATCCCGGCCTTCCAGCCTCGTCACAATCGGTCGGCAGAGCCACCCCCGGGTAGGACCCGCCTTTCGCACCTATGGGATGCTCGGGTGTAGGGTGAGGTGTGCGAGAAAAGCTCCGCTGGGCTGGCCAAGAGGGGGGACTGTGGGGGACTGTTTCGGTTATTGCGCTGCCCTCGTGAATCGGTATACTAGGGGAAGATGGAAGGCTCGCTCCAACCTAGTGCCTCTTCCCGCGCCGGCGCGCCTTCGCGCCATTTCCCTTGCTGTCCCTGTTGCTGCTGTATGTGTCAACTCACCTCAGGCGGCACTGGAACTGTTCTGGTTTAATCGAAGACAGAACCGATAGATTCCAAGGCCGCTATCGATGAGCGGCTGTTTTTGTTTTGGAGGAGAGGAAAGCGGAGATCATGAGCGTGGGTCCCAAGGGCACATTGGAAAAACCGATCGGCATCTATTACGAGCACCCGGACTGGTTCCGGCCGCTGTTCGAGCAGATGGATGCGCGGGGAGTGGCGTGGGAAAAGATCGACGCGCGCACGCACGAGCCTTCTGCGGATAGCAACGGGACGGAGTATTCGCTGGTGTTCAACCGCATGAGCCCTTCGGCATGGCAGCGTGGGCTGGCTGACCGCATTACCTATACAACCGGATATCTGTCGAACCTTGAGGAGAACGGAGTTCGTGTGGTGAATGGTTCCCGCGGGTTCCAGCACGAGACTTCCAAGGCGCTGCAACTCGAACTGTTGAGGGGACTGGGATTACCGTTCCCGAAGGCGCGTGTGATTCACCGGCCGGAAGAAGCGCTGGCCGCGGCGGGAGAGATTGGTTATCCCCTGGTGATCAAGCCGAATATTGGGGGAAGTGGAGCGGGCATTGTGCGCTTCTCGAATCCTGCAGAGCTGGCGCGAGCGGTGGAAGAAGGCGGGTTGTTTTTTGGCATCGACTCCACCGCGCTGGTTCAGGAATTTTTCCAGGCACGCGATTCCGTGATTACCCGCGTCGAAGTTCTTGGCTACAAGTATCTTTACGCCATTCAAATCCACACCACCGGGGAGACGTTCAATTTGTGTCCGGCGGACATCTGCCAGAGCACCAGGGGCGAAGAGCTGGTGCGCAAGGCATGCCCAATCGACGCGCCGAAGACTGGCCTGAAGGTGGAAGGTTACCGGCCTCCGCAAGAGGTGATTGAAAATGTCGAGCATATGATGCAGACGGCGGGCATTGAAGTGGGCGGCGTGGAATACGTGATTGATGATCCGACTGGCCGGCTGCTCTATTACGACATTAATGCGCTGTCGAATTTTGTGGCGGACCCGGAGCGAATCGTGGGATTCAATCCGTACGCGCGGCTTGCGGATTATCTGATAGCGCAGGCCCAAGTGCATGAATCGCGGGGCGCAACGCGGCTGGCGGCGACGGGAGAAGGGCGATGAGATATGGGTACTGGCTGCCGGTGTTTGGCGGATGGCTGCGCAACGTCGAGCAGGAA
This sequence comes from Candidatus Acidiferrales bacterium, assembly GCA_963792145.1. Taxonomy (GTDB): domain Bacteria; phylum Acidobacteriota; class Terriglobia; order Acidiferrales; family UBA7541; genus Acidiferrum. The sequence goes on along the minus strand of CAWBVH010000020.1, from coordinate 21,371 downwards.
AACATGGAGGCGAGCTGGCGCTATGTGAAACAACTGGCGCAACGCAGCGAACAACTGGGCTTCGATCTCACACTGGTCGCGGAGTTGAATCTGAACGACATCAAGGGAGTGGAAGCGCCGTCGCTCGACGCATGGTCGACGGCAGCAGCGTTGGCTGCAGTGACGGAAAAACTGGAATTGATGGTGGCAGTGCGGCCAACGTTTCATCTGCCGGCGCTGCTGGCCAAACAGGCGGCGAACATCGACCACATCAGCAATGGGCGGCTGTCGTTGAACGTCGTGTCGTCGTGGTGGGCGGATGAGGCGCGCAAATATGGCGTGTCGTTCGAACAGCACGATGATCGTTATGCGCGGACCAGCGAGTGGTTGGATGTTGTCGATGGAGTCTGGTCGCAAGACCATTTTTCCTTTTCGGGGAAATATTACCGCGTGGAGGATAACGTTCTTCAGCCGAAGCCCGTTGCGAAGCCGCGTCCCACCATCTATGCCGGTGGTGAATCGCCGGCGGCCAAAGACTTGATCGCCGCTAAGTGCGATGCGTACCTGATGCATGGGGACGCGCCCGAAACAGTTGGCAAGAAGGTTGCTGACATGACCGAGCGCCGCGCGAAGACGAATCGAGGACCGATGAAGTTTGGCGTTGCGGGATACGCCGTGGTTCGCGAAACCGAGCGTGAAGCGCAGCAAGAGCTGCAGCGGATTACGGATGTTCAGCAATCTGCCGCGGGCTACGCAAATTACCAGCAATGGCTTGCAGGCACGCAATTGGAGCAGCGAGTGAGTCTGGAGGATTACTCAGTCTCGAATCGCGGGTTGCGCTCAGGGCTGGTTGGCACGGCGGAGCAGGTGGCGGAAAAGATTGGGGCTTTTGAAGCTGCGGGAGTGGATTTGCTGTTGCTGCAGTTCAGTCCACAGTTGGAAGAAATGGAAGCGTTTTCGGAAGCGGTGATTGCTCGGAAGCAGCGCGCTGCTTCAAGATCGGCATCGTGAAGCGGGCGGTGGCGCAGTTTTGCCGGCCATATCAGCGGTGTCGGCCGGCGCATCTAAATTGTGTGGGAGCGATGAGGAAGTGACAGCGGTCGCGCAAATTAGTCCCGCGAGGGAGGGAGCAAATCGACGGCTCGCGGGAACTTCTGTGCTGGAGCACATTGGCAACACGCCGCTGCTGCGCCTGGCGCAGGTTGCGAACGAGTTTCCCAATATTGAGTTTTGCGCAAAAGCCGAATGGTTCAATCCCGGCGGCTCGGTGAAGGATCGTCCGGCGTTGAGCATGCTTCAAGCTGGCTTGGCGAGCGGCGCGTTGCGCCTAGGGAAGACGATTATTGATGCCACCAGCGGCAACAGTGGGATCGCTTACGCCATGATCGCGGCGGCGCTGCACTATCCGGTCACCCTGTGCCTTCCGGACAGCGCCTCGCACGAACGCAAGCGCATTCTTGCCGCGTATGGCGCGCAGCTGGTGATCACTCCTGGCGATGAAGGCACCGACGGAGCCATCCGCAAGGTTCATGAGATTGTTGCCGGCAACCCGCAGAAATATTTTTATGCGGACCAGTACAGCAATCCGGCGAACTGGCAGGCGCATTACCGCACAACGGCAAATGAGGTATGGACGCAGACCGGCGGCCGGATTACGCATTTCGTCGGCGGGCTGGGAACCAGCGGCACATTCATGGGAACGACGCGCCGATTGAAGGAATTGAACCCCGGGATCCGGTGCATCAGCCTGCAACCCGATGCGCCGTTCCATGGGCTGGAAGGCTGGAAGCACATGGCGACGGCGCTGCGCCCGGCGATTTACGACGAAGCGCTGGCGGATGAGAATCTGGAGATTGGCACGGAAGAATCGTACCGAATGGTGAAGCGGCTGGCGCGCGAGGAGGGTCTGCTTGTCAGTCCCAGTTCCGCGGCCGCGCTCGTCGGATGCTTGCGGGTGGCCAAGAGCATTCCTGCGAATGAAACCGCGGTGATTGTGACCGTGTTCGCGGATTCAGCGGCGAAATATTTGACGGAACGATTTTGGGATGAAACATAAATGAGCGAAGCGCTGAACCTTTCAATCAACGACGCACTGGTGGAAAAGATTCGCCAGCATGGAGCGGAGAGCTACCCCAACGAATGCTGCGGAGCATTGTTGGGACGCGATGCGGGTACCGAAGGGAAATCCGCAAGGCTTGCGCGCGAGGTATTGGAGATATTTCCGCTGGTGAATCGCCGCGAAGATTCGCCGCGCAATCGTTTTTTCGTGACTGCGGAAGACGCGCACGATGCGGATAAAGCCGCGCAGGCTCAGGGGCTGGACTTGATTGGCTGGTACCACTCGCATCCGGATCATGCTTCTAAGCCCAGCGAGTACGATCGCGAACATGCGTGGCCATGGTACAGCTACATCATTGTGAGCGTGCAAAACGGAAACCCGCGGGACATGACCTCGTGGCGATTGCAGGACGATCGCTCCGCATTTGTGGCGGAAGAAGTGGAAATACGAAATCAAGCCAAGGCTTGAGCGAAGTCCAGGCAGCAGGAGGAAGAGCATGGCCGTACGAGTAATGATTCCGACGCCGCTGCGCGTGTATGCGGGAAAGCGCGATTCGGCGGAATTTCGCGCGGGCACGGTTGGAGAAGCGCTGGCGCAGTTGACCGGCGAATTCGACGATTTGCGACGGCACTTGTTTACCGACGACGGAAATCTGCGTAGTTTCGTGAATGTCTACGTGAATGGCGAAGATATCCGATATCTTTCAAAAGAAGAAACGCCGACGAAGGATGGCGACACCATCAGTATTATTCCGTCGATCGCAGGCGGAAGCTGCTGCTGAGAGATTGAGAAGAGACTGAAATTCCGCGAAGCAGGATGGGAGAAGGAATATGGCGAGCAAGGTTCAGCCAGCTGACGGGGGCGAAAGCAGCGCCGACGCTGACGAACGAAGAAATTTTGCGCTACAGCAGGCACCTGATCATGCCCGAAGTGGGGATGGACGGCCAGCTGAAGCTGAAGAACGCCAAAGTGCTGCTGATCGGAACGGGCGGTCTGGGCGCGCCGCTGGGGTTGTATCTGGCGGCCGCAGGGGTAGGCAAGCTAGGATTGGTGGATTTCGATGTGGTCGACTTCACGAATCTGCAACGCCAGGTGACATTTGGGACGAGCGACGTTGGCAAACCGAAAAGCCAGGCGGCGCAGGCACGCTTGTCCAACCTGAATCCGGATATTCAGGTGCAAGCGTTCGAGACGAAACTGACCAGCGAGAACGCGCTGGAACTTTTCAAAGACTTCGACATTATCGTGGATGGCACGGACAATTTTCCGACGCGCTACCTGGTGAACGATGCGTGCATTTTGCTGGGCAAGCCCAACGTGTACGGCTCGATCTTCCGATTTGAGGGGCAAGTAACGGTTTTTGGCACTCCCGGAGGGCCGTGCTATCGCTGCTTGTATCCGGAACCGCCTCCGCCGGGCCTGGTGCCATCATGTGCGGAAGGCGGAGTGCTCGGCGTTTTGCCAGGGATCGTCGGATCTATTCAAGCGATGGAAACGATCAAGCTGATCCTTGGGAGCGGCGATAGCCTGGCTGGGCGCTTGCTGCTCTTTGACGCATTGGGCATGAAGTTTCGCGAGTTCAAGCTGCGCAAGAATCCGGGGTGCCCGATTTGCGGAGACAAGCGGACCATCAACAAGTTGATCGACTATTACGAATTCTGCGGCGTGCGCGGCGAAGAAGCGCCCGCGCCGGACTTGCATGTCCCGGAGATTACTCCGCGGGAGTTCAAAGCGCGGCTGGACCGCGGCGATGATCTGTTCGTCCTGGATGTGCGCGAACCGCACGAATATCAGATCTGCAATCTGCAAGGGCATCTGATCCCGCTGGGCGAATTGCCGCGTCGGGTGCATGAATTGGACTCTTCGAGGGAAATTGTGGCGCACTGCCGCAGCGGAAAGCGTTCCGCGGAAGCAGTCGATTTCTTGCGGAAAGCAGGATTCAAGAAGATCCTGAATCTGAAAGGAGGAATCTTGGCGTGGTCCGACGAGGTGGATTCCTCCGTGCCAAAATATTGAAATGCCGATGATGAATATTCGAATTTTGGATTCGCTTGGAGGAGCGCGGCGGCGTAAGCTTATAGCCATGTTGAAGCACCTCCAGAAGACCTCCGGCATGTGTTGCCGCTGTATGTGTGTGTCTTCTGGCATGGGGAGGCTGAATTTCTAGAGCTTAGATTTCAGCCAGGAAGAACTACCGACCCACCGCCAGAGAGCCTGGCCGGTGGGTTTTTGATTTTCTGAGGCCGAGTTTCGAATTCGCAGAAAAGGAGAAATGAAAATGTCGAACTACAAGCACCCGGAAGTATTGGTAAGCACGGATTGGGTGGCACAAAACCTGAACGCGCCTGACTTGCGGCTTGTCGAAGTGGACGTGGACACGGCCGCGTATGACCACGGACACATTCCCGGCGCGGTGGGATGGAATTGGCAGACGCAGCTTCAAGACAACATCCGGCGGGACCTAATCGAAAAGTCCGCGCTGGAAAAGCTGCTGGGCGAATCGGGAATTTCCAACGACACAACCATCCTGCTGTACGGCGACAACAACAACTGGTTCGCCGCCTACGCTTTTTGGCAACTGAAATATTACGGGCACAAAGATGTGAAGTTGGTCAACGGAGGCCGAAAAAAGTGGATTGCGCAAGGGCTGCCGTTTACTACAGAACCGGTGCAAGTAAAGCCAGCGAACTATCGCGCGCTCGATCCAGACGAGTCTCTTCGCGCGCGAAAGGAAGATGTCTCGGCGATCCTGGAGAATCGCAGGCACGGACAACTTGTGGATGTGCGCTCCGCGGATGAATTCACTGGCAAGATTCTGGCGCCGCCAGGGCTATCGGAGACCGCACAACGAGCGGGACACATCCCCGGGGCGGCGAATATCCCGTGGGCGCACGCAACGAATGAGGATGGGACGTTCAAATCCTACGAAGAGTTGAAGAAGCTCTACGATTCCAAAGACATCACTGGGAACGACGGCGTCATCGCGTATTGCCGCATCGGTGAGCGCAGTTCGCACACGTGGTTCGCGCTCAAGTATCTGCTCGGTTATAAGGACGTGGGCAATTACGACGGCTCGTGGACGGAGTGGGGCAATCTGGTTGGCGTGCCAATCGTGAACCTGACGGCGGCGCCGGTTGCTGCAGTGGCTTGCCCGGCGTAAAGGAGGGAATGTAAACAGGCGGCTAAGGGAGCGGCGTCGAGGCGAGTTCCCCGCAGCTTAGGTTTGTGGCAAAACAAAATGGGGCGCGGTAGCCAAGTGGTAAGGCATAGGTCTGCAAAACCTGCCCATCTGTGCCCCTCGTGGTTTCAATAGGTTGCCGGGACAAGAATAGGGTAAATAGGCGTTGCGGGGGCAGTTTGGGAACAGTTTGGGTATAGCGTGGGTATTACGGTTTCGAGGTGGCGATGCCGAAGTGGCCGAGGCGCTGGTCTGCAAAACCAGTCTTAGCGGGTTCGAGTCCCGCCGCTACCTCCAAAAGAAAAAGGGACCGGACCACATCTCGGCCCGGCCCTCCCTGTTCCCACGTTCGAGGGGTCAACGACCATCTTCAACAATCTGCCACAGATAAATCAGGGCCGTTTCTTGACCGTACGACACCTGCAATCGAGTTCCGCCTTCCACGATGGCCTTGATCGTCGCCCCCACGATTCTGCCGCCCCACAGTTTCACACCACGTAGCCATACGGTACTGGCGCGTAGAACAACCGTACCATTTTCCCATACGGCGTATCCGGTGACACTCAGGCATGCGCCAAAGCGTTCCAAAGGTCCATGACCAGACTCCGATAGCTGTGGGTCGGAGGCGTTGTGAAAACGCCTGACGATAGCTGGAAGGAACTACCTTGGTTGACGAACAATTCAATTCCACCCGCTAATCCCGCTGACCTTAAGACCCTTTGGAGACTGCAAGAGAATCTCGAAGCGCAATACGGTTGGCAGGGCGTGATTATGGGGCCTGTTGGATTAGACCTGCAAGGCGTTTTGAGTCCGGGGGCTAACTTTGGGGACGTCTTTTATCGGTTATCGTGGCTACGACATTTGCAAATTTTGAGCGAAGCCGGTCATCTAACCTTTCCTTGGATACACAATGGCGAACCTGAGGACGCTGTCTTCAAGGCCCTCGCAATCGTGCCGATGACCGGGAGGCGACCCGGGGTGATGTATGAGAAGCCTCCATTCGATTTGGAGGAGTTGATAAAACTAATTAAGAAAGAGTACGAAGCTGACTGACCTGGCTGATGCCTGACTGTTCGCCGGCCCGCGCGGATACGAGTGGCTCAGTCCATCACTCTAAGAGGACTACCGTAGCTAACATCGGCAAGGTGCTGTGGCCCTTTTCTTGACGCTTGAGAAAGAAGGGGCGCGTCTCCTCCGCATGGAGAGCGCCCCTTGTTAGGCTGAACTTTTCAGGTGAGGAGAACGGCGAGAGGCTGGATGCTATCCATAAGGTCCGCCCGACCCTCTGGTCAGAGTCGCTCTTTCTCCCCGTCCCTCCGCTTGTCCTAGAGACCGTCAAGATTGTGCGCTGTTCACTTTTGCACAGTTTGACAAACCATTAGAGTAGTCTTATGGTCGCGTTGAGTGTACTCTTCTCATGCCAGAGCTTCTCGGACTCAGCGAACTCGAGAAACGAGCTAAGGGGGCAGGCTACACGAAGATAAGTCGTCTAGCAGACGGCGGGAGCGCCGTGCCTCTTGATACTTGGAATGGCGTCACGCCCGACGCGGAGAGCGGTTTCGCTCATTCCGACGTTTCATACATCTTGAATGGCAACACCGTGATTGTTCGTAAAATCGGCAAGGCTGACATCTACTACGGTATGTCCCACGGATTGTCCTAACTTTAACGACGCAGTAGATTGGGCGTCCTCCGAGTGAGAGAGCGCCCTTTTCTTTCTGTAGCGCGTATATTCAGGACCTTATCGGGAGTATTGACCCTCGATCTAGTCGAGCGTTTTTCGGAAAGCGCCAACGCATAACGAGGAAAGCTAGTTTTCCTTACCGAGCACTCTTACCCAAGACAGCCTTAACTGTTCCGTTTACGGCTGTGAGGGAGGCGATGGCGCTGCCACGCGTTGCCTTCAATTCGTACAATCCGTGCTTTCGCTCACCGAAGATGAAAAGTATCTGCTGGAATTTGAACCCAAGGTAACTGCGAATTGTTCCAGTAATCGTGCCCCGGTAGCACAGGCTTCAGCCCGTGTCCGATTCTCTCGGTAGGGACGGCTTTACGCCGCGCCTCCGGCGAAATTGAGGTCTGCATTCCGCTCGGCGTTTGTAGCGGCCACATTCTGAGGCGCGTGTCGGCTCCTCGCGTCCTGATCACTGATCACTGATCTCTGATCTCTGATATCCGCATCCACAGCACGCCACCATCCGCCAACACTCACATTGACCCCGCGCAACGCCTTGGCTAGTATCGCTATTCGCCCTCATGCTCAACGAGACAATTGGACACTATCGAATCCTTCGCCAGCTCGGCAGCGGCGGCATGGGTCTCGTCTACGAAGCCGAAGACACCAAGCTCGGCCGTCGCGTCGCTCTCAAATTTCTCCTGGAAACCAGCCTCCGCGATCCCGCTGCCACCGAGCGATTCCTTCGCGAAGCTCGTTCGGCCTCCGCCATGAACCATCCGGGAATCTGCACCATCTACGCCATCGAAGAACAGGATGGCCGCACCTACATCGCCATGGAACTCCTCGAAGGGGCGTCGCTCGACCAACTTCTGGCTGTCGGTCCCGTGTCCATCGCCAAAGCCGCGGAACTCGGCATTGAGGTTGCCGATGCCCTGGACGCCGCCCACAAAAAGGGCATCATCCATCGCGACATCAAGCCCGCTAACATTTTCCTCACCCAGCGCGGCACCGCCAAGATCCTGGACTTTGGCCTCGCTAAGCTAATGGTCCCTGAAGCCAGCAACGAGGGCGAAACCATCGCCGAACTCGAAACCGCCTTTCAGACCACTCCGGGCACCGCTGTCGGCACCATTGCGTACATGTCACCCGAGCAGGCTCGCGGTGAAGTCCTCGACGCCCGCAGCGACCTCTTCTCATTTGGCGCGGTTCTCTACCAGATGGTCACCGGTGCTCTTCCTTTCCCTGGTTCCACCACCGCCGTCATCTTCGGAAACATTCTGCACACTGCTCCCGTTTCGCCCGTGCAACTGAACAGCGCCGTTCCTCCCGAATTTGAGCGCATTCTCAACAAGCTCCTGGAGAAGGACCGCGATTTCCGCTATCAAGTCGCAGCCGAAGTGCGCGCCGATCTGAAGCGCCTTCTTCGCGAACTGGATCCAGCTCGCCCGCCTTCCGACTCCAGTGTGACTGCCAGTCGCGCGGCCAGCGGCAGCGGCAGCGTCCCCGTTCTTCCCAGCGGTACTCTTCCCTCCCCGCAAACTCCGAAACCTGCGAGCGGCTCGGCGTTGGTCCAGGCTGCCCAGCAAAACAAATTCCGCACCGGCGCCATTCTCGCGCTCGGCATCGCCGTGCTCGTCGCTGCCGGCTATGGAGCCTATCAATTTGTCAGCATGCAGAAGCACCAGCCGTTCGAAAAATTCACCATCGAAAATGTTTCCAATAACGGCCACGTTTCCCAGGCTGCCATTTCTCCCGACGGCAAATACCTCCTCCAGGCGCTGGAAGAGAAAGGCCTGCAGTCCCTCTGGCTCCATCACATCCCCACCGGTAGCAACAAGGAAGTCGTGGAACCCGCAGCCACCAGCTACAACGGTCTCACCTTTTCCCCCGACGGAAACTACATCTACTTCGTCCGCCGCGATGAACAGGAAGAGGCCTACTCCGTCCTCTTCAGCGCACCGGTCCTCGGCGGCAATCCGCGCATCTTGATCAAGGATGTCGACAGCCCCATCACCTTTTCCCCGGACGGGCTACACTTCGCTTTCTTGCGCGAACTGCACAACTCTCCCACCTGGGATTTGCTCCTCGCAAAAGCGGATGGCACCCTCGAGAAGCCTATCTTTGCCAACCAGACCGTCATTAGCGACAGCTACGTGCCCTCCTGGTCGCCCGATGGCCAAACCATCTTGATTCCCATCGTTCAGCCCAACAAAGACAACATCGGCGGTTTTCTCCATGTCGATGCCGCCTCCGGCAAAATGGAAACCGGCAACATTGCCGCTGATCGTATTTTCTACAATGCCGTATGGCTTCCTTCGAGCACTGGCATCATCGTCAACTCGCGCCACATTACAATTGGTTCTTTGAAGTCCCAGATTGGATACATGAGTTTTCCCGACGGCGAACTTCATCCGCTCACCGCAGACACCAATGACTACGAGGGCCTCAGCCTCTCCAAAGATGGCAAAACCCTCGCTGCCATCCAGAGTCGTTTGCGGTTCGAGTTGAGTATTGCGGACTTGAGCGATCTGGATCACGCGCGCCCGATTTCCTTGAGTTCCCAACTCTCCATCTGGCGCTGGGATTGGTTCCCGAACGGCACCCTTCTTCTGCCGCAGTCTGGCACTTTCAAGGTCGTCACTCCGGATGGAAAAGAGACGGTCTTGACCTCCGATACAAAACACATTTCTGATCAGGTCTCGGTCTGCGGTGACGGCCGCTATGTCGTATACCGCGAAGTGGGCCGCACCAGCGCAGCTTCCGCGAATCTCTGGCGTATCGATGCCGACGGCACCAACGAAAAGCAACTCACCAGCGGCCTCAATGAACAGGCGCCCACTTGCTCCCGCGACGGCAAGTGGGTCTACTACGTGGACAATGGCGACAAGCGTTTCGTGAAACGCGTTCCGGTCGACGGCGGCTCTCCGGAAACCATCGTCCACAGGGACGCCTTCTATTTTTCGCTCTCACCCGATGGCAAAAACGTGGCCTCCATCGAACTCCGCGAGCTCGATCACAAGCTGGTGCTTCGCCTGGACTCCACCGAGGGCGGCCAAATGACTTACCATAACGTTGATCAACGCGCTCTTCCCGGCCAAATCGCCTTCACACCGGACGGCAAATCCGTCGCCTACCTGGTTCGCGAAAGAGGCGTGGACAATCTCTGGCTACAGCCTCTGGATGGTGGGCCTTACCGCCAGATGACCCATTTCACCAAAGACCAAATCATTCGCTTTGTGTTTTCCCCGGATGGCACCAAGCTCGCTATCGAGCGCGGCGCACAGGAATCCGACGCGGTCCTCTTTCACGACACCACCAAGTAGGGCACGCAACACAATGTCATCATGAGGGACGCACCTTTACGTCCCGAAGGATCTCAACCTATACATCCGCAAAATTTCCAGTCGAATGAACAAAACAACGAGTGGAGAACCCGCATATCACCCAGGACCCTATTTCGTGCTACCCGCCGGCTTCGGCGCGGCTTCCGTTGTCACGGTCCGCGCATAGTACCCGCGGCGCGCTCGCACCTGGTAACCCTTGTGCTCCGGAATTTCAATCTTGATCTTGTAATACCGTCCATCGAACCCATGATTTGACGGGTTGTACGCGATCGAGTACTGATTCCGCAGTTCGTCGCCGATGTCCTGGAACGATTGGTCCAAATCGTCGACATGGTACGGATAGAAGGATCGCCCGCCCGTTTCGTCGGCCAGGTCCTGCAGAATCTTGTCGCCTTCGGTGAGGTGATACTTGCGGCTGCCCGCCTTTTCTTTGTTAGGCTCTTCGATCGTGACCCACTGAATGCTGGTGCTGATCGTATAAATAACCACGTTCGTGCGTTGCGCCATTTCGATGGCCTCGGCGCGTGTGTGCGTCGATAAGTTATCCTCGCCGTCGCTGATCAAAATCATCACCCGGCGCACGATGTCCGGACGATCTCCCGGTGGTCGCGGCGGATGACTCAACTCGTTAGCGCAAGCGTCATAAATCGCATCATACACCGCCGTACCGCCACCGGCGCGCATGCGCAGAATCTGGTCCCGCAGTTTTCCCGTGTCCGCGGTGAATCCCTGCACCACTTGCGGTTCATCGTCAAACGTCATCAGGAACGCTTCGTCCGTTCCATGGCGAAGCACGCTGAACAGAAAATTGTTCGCGGCATCCTCTTCAAACTTGATGCGGTCCCGAATGCTGTTCGAAGTGTCCAGTAGCATCCCGATGCGCAACGGCAGGTCGCTCTGCTTGCTGAAGTAACGAATGTCTTGCACCACGTTGTTGTCGTAGACCTTGAAATCCGGCTTCTCCAGTTCAGGCACCAATTTGTTTCGGTGATTCAGCACCGTGAACAGCACATCGACCAGGTTCACCGTCGTCCTGAATACCTGGCCCGTCTGTAGCGGTGGTTCTTGTTCCTGTGGCGTGCCAGGGGGTGCGGTAGCTGGCTGTTGCGCGGGAGGCTTCTGCTCCGGCTGTTGGGGAGCAGGCTGCTGCTGCGCGAATAGGATCGCCGATCCCAGCAGAACCACCAAAAGTAAAAAGCCGATTGAACGTGTTCGCATGTCAGATGATTATAAGAAGCCTTGCAATGCAGCGTCAATTCGCCCTGGCTCGTCTCCTGCCGCCTTCGCCAGCTTCCCCAAAAACGTGTAGAGTTCCTCCGGCAGCGGCGCCGCAACTTGAATCGTCTCTCCGTTGCGCGGTTGCACGAAACCAATTTTTGCCGCGTGCAAAAAGTTGCGCCCGAGTGCCGGCAACGTACCGCTTCCCACATGCAATTGCCCCGCCGCTCCGTACCGCGTGTCGCCCACCACCGGGTGCTTTAGCGCGGAAAAGTGTACCCGGATCTGGTGTGTTCGCCCGGAGTGCAACTGCACTTCCAGCAGCGTCGTTGTGTCAATGCGCGCCAGCACCCGCCAGTCCGTGCGCGCCGCCCGCGAATTAGGAAGCAGCCCGGCGTCCTTAGCGGTCATGCGGCTGCGCCGGTTAGGATCGCGCGCGATCGGCAACTCAATGCGCCCGCGCTCTTCCTTCAGCAGCCCTTGCACCAGCGCCAGATAGGTTTTCTTGATGGTGCGCAGGCGAAATCCTTCGGCCAGTTTCGCATGCACGAAATCGTTTTTCGCTACCAGCAAAATTCCGGATGTATCCTTATCAATCCGGTGGACAATCCCCGGCCGCAGGGGATCATCCGCTTGCGAGAGAGCTTCTCCACGTCCCAGCAACGCATTCACCAGCGTTCCACGAGAATTCCCTGCCCCGGCATGCACCATCATTCCCGCAGGCTTGTTGATGGCAATCACGTCGTCATCTTCATAAAGCACTTCGAGGGGAATCGATTCGGCTTCCGCTTGCAACGGCGCCCTCGGCTGCGCCACCACTTCAATCACATCCCCCGCGCGAACCTTGTGCGAATCCTTGGCGCTTTTCCCGTTCAGCCGCACCAACCCTTCTTCGATCAACTCCTGCACCCGCGTCCGCGACAGCTCGGGGCATTCTTTCACCACAATGCGATCCAGCCGCATCCCGGCATCTCCTGCCTCAACGGCAATCTGCAAATGGGGAACGTCTTTCACCCTCAAAGTGTATCGCGGGATTTCTCACATTTGTGAACCTCGCTGTTTGAAGTAGCGGTCTCGGCTTTGCCCTTGTAGTGGCCGACCTTCAAGGTCGTGCTTTTTCTTACCCGCTTGTCGCGGCCGCCTTCCGAGGCGTCCCTTCTTGTCCCTTCTTGTTTTCATTACTTCTTTACTTTAGTGCTTCCTCACCTCAGATTCCCGGTCTCCGCCAGCCTCCCATACCACTCTCCCGATTCCTTGATGATCCTTTTCTGGTCGCGGAAATCCACATACGCGAGCCCAAATCGCTGCGTGTACCCTTCCGCCCATTCGAAATTGTCCAGCAAACTCCAGCAGTGGTACCCGCGAATGTTCGCTCCATCCTTCATCGCTCGGCCTAACGCGCTCAAATACCCCCGGAGGTATTCCACTCTTCGCGTGTCGGGAATCTTCCCGTGCGAGTCCGGCCCATCCAGGTACGATGCTCCGTTCTCCGTGATTTCCATTGGCGTGCTCTTGTATTCCCTCGAGATGCGCATCAATAATTCATAAAATCCGTCGGGCCAAATTTCCCAGCCCATGTCCGTCTTAGGGCCGTCCGTGCCGCCGCTATCCGTAAGGTCCACTCCGGGCCGGTTCTTACTCGGCTCGGCAGCAGCGATAATCGTACGCTGGTAGTAATTCATGCCAAAGAAATCCAGCGGCGCCTTCACCAGTTCCATATCGCCCGCTTTCACGCCCATCTTCTCCAGCGGATTGCCACCCACGAACGCCTCCGGGTACGTACCTTTCATCGCCGGCTGCAGGAACCACACGTTGCCCAACGCATCCGCGCGCGCCGCTGCTTTCTTATCCGCTTCCGAATCCGTTGCGGGCTGGCAATAGCTCACGCTGTACGCCGTGCCTACCTTCAATTTCGGGTTCACTCCCTTGATGGTGCGGAACGCCGCGCCCTGCGCCAGGTTCACTACGTGGCTGGCACGCAGAAATGCATCAAAATCCTTGCGGCCGGGCGCGTGTATTCCCCACGAATATCCCAGCATCGTGAACACCCACGGCTCATTGAAAATGCACCAGTCATTTACGCGGTCGCCCAGTTCCTTCACCACGATCTCGCAGTAGTCCGCGAAATACTTCGCCATGTCGCGATTCGGCCAGCCGCCCTTGTCCTCCAACGCCTGCGGCAAATCCCAGTGATACAGCGTCGCCAGCGGCCGGATCTTCGCCGCGATCAATTCGTCCGTCAGGCGCTTGTAGTAATCCAATCCCCTTGGGTTCGGCTTGCCCGTGCCGTCCGCCTGAATCCGCGGCCAGGAAATGGAAAAACGGTAGCTCTTGAGATTCAGCTTCTTCGCAATCGCTACATCTTCTTTGTAGTAATGATACGAATCGCAAGCTACGTCGCCCGTTTCCGCGCCCTTCACCAGTCCCACGGTGTGCGAGAAGCGGTCCCAGATTGACTCGCCCTTCCCATCCACGTTCCATGCGCCCTCAATCTGATACGACGCCGTCGCCGCTCCCCACAGAAAATCTTTCGGGAATTGGTACGCAACAAATGGATGCGCCTTTTCGGCAATTCCGCTTAAACCGAAAGCCGAACCCGGCAGCCCGTTCAATGCCACCGCGCCGATCATGCCGCCTAGGAATTCGCGACGCGAGAGTGCGAGCGAAAAATGAGGAGCCATACCAATCCTCCTTAAACCGAAAAAGACCGTTTATTTTAGTTGTGGAGCGACGTGCTGGTGCTTCCCGAATAGTACATCAATGACCAGTAGCATCGCACCTATGGTTATCGCGGAGTCGGCCACATTGAAGGCAGGATAGCGGTACGTCCCTAGATAAAACTCCAGAAAATCAGTCACTCCGCCATGCACGATGCGGTCCACCACGTTCCCGGCAGCGCCTCCCAGCAACAGCGCCAGGCCCGCTGCATTCAGCGCGCTGACGTTGGCCCCCGCCACCAGCAGCCACGCGATCAGCCCGATAATCACCAGAGCGCCCACAATCAGCAGAATGCGCACCACGGGGGAAGACGCGTTCGCAAACATGCTGAACGCAATTCCTGGATTTTTGGTGTTCACCAAATAAAAGAAATTGTGAATGACTTGGTGACGCCAACCTTCCGTCGTTTGCGTCTCAAACCACGCCTTCGTCACGCGGTCCAGAAACACCACAGCCAGGGTCAGCCACAACCACCGCAGCCGACGCGGCACAATCATGAAACGAATGCGCCGCCGCGATTTGGGCGCTGCCTCACGATTTGGCTCCCTCGATTTCCGCAATTGCTTCGCTGCAGCGCTCGCAGATCGTGGGATACCGCGGATTCTCCCCCACATGCGTCGAATAGTTCCAGCAGCGCTCGCACTTCTTGCCGTCCGCCCGTTGCACCGTCACTTCCAGGCTTGGCACAACGTCCGAACGGTAGTCGCCCCTCTCCGCCGTCATCAGTTCCACTTGTGAAACGATGAATAGCCCCGGCAACACCGGCAGATAGTGCTTCAACTTGGCCTTCAATTCCAGGTCCGCGCTCAGCAGCACCTTCGCTTCCAGCCCCGAATTGATCAGTTTCTTTTCATTACGCGCCACTTCCAGCGCCTTCAGCACTTCTCCGCGCATTTTGCTCAGCAGCTCCCACGTGTTCGCCGTCGCCGCAGAAATACCCGTGCGCAATTCCGCTTCTTGTGAGAACAGCGCCTTGTGCACGCTGTCCGGTTCCCCCGCACTCTTCGGCAAATACCTCCAAAGCTCTTCCGAAGTGAACACCAGGATCGGCGTCAGCAGTTTCACCAGAGCGGTGGTGATTCGCCACACCGCGGTTTGCCCGGAACGCCGCGATTTATTTTTCAGCGCCTTGGTATACAACCTGTCTTTCAGCACGTCATAGTAGAACGAACTCAAATCCACCACGCAGTAGTCGTGAATCGCGTGATAAATGCGGTGGAATTCGTATGTCCCATACCACTCACGGCATTTCTTCACCAACTCCGCCGTCCGCTCTACCATCCAGCGGTCCATCTCCTCCATCTGCTCGTAAGGCACCGCGTCTCGCACCGGATCAAAATCGTTCAAATTACCCAGCGCGAACCGGAACGTGTTGCGGATCTTGCGATACGCTTCGCTGAGCTGCGTCATCACTCGCTCGCTCATCTTCACGTCGGCCTGGTATTCCTGCGACGCCACCCACAACCGCAGCAAGTCCGCGCCCCACTTCTCGCTCACTTCCGTGGGCAGCATTACATTGCCCAGCGACTTCGACATCGGCCGCCCTTGTTCGTCCAGCGTCCAGCCGTGTGTCACCACGCTGCGATATGGCGGCTTATTTTTGATTCCAATCGCGATCAGCAGCGAACTGTGGAACCATCCGCGATATTGATCCGGTCCTTCCAGGTACACATCCGCCGGCCATTCCTTGCCGTGCAGCACCACCAGGTGCGACGATCCCGCGTCGAACCACACGTCCAGAATGTCGTGTTCCTTCCGCCACTTCGTATGCCCGCAAGCGCACGTTGTTCCCGGCGGAAGCAATTCCGCCGCCGTGTGCGTGTACCACGCGTCTGCGCCTTCCTTCTCAAACCATCTCACGACGTTTCGCAAGGCCGCAAAATCATCCAGTTGTTTCCCGCAACCTTCACAGAACAACACAATGATCGGTACGCCCCAGAATCGTTGCCGCGAAATGCACCAGTCCGGGCGATTCGCAATCATTTCCGAAATGCGGTCTTCGCCCCACCCCGGTATCCATTTCACCGTGGGAATCTCTTCCAGCGTTTTTTCGCGCAGCGTTTTTCTCGACCCATGTGCCGCCTGGTCCATCTTGATGAACCACTGCTCCGTCGCGCGGAAGATCACCGGATTGTGGCAGCGCCAACAATGCGGGTAACTATGCTTGTAAGGGTGATTGGCCAGCAGCGCTCCGCGTTCCCCCAGCAACTTCACGATAATCGGGTTCGCCGAAAACACGTCTTTGCCCTTGTACTCCGGCAAGCCCTCTTGATACACGCCGCGGTCATCCAGCGGCGCGTAAATCTCCAGGTTGTATTTCTGCCCTGTAATAAAATCGTCCGCGCCGTGTCCCGGTGCCGTATGCACGATCCCGCTGCCTTGGTCCAGCGTCACGTAATTCGCCAGCACTCCCGGCACCTCGAGCGGAAGGAACGGGTGCTGAAACTTCATGCCCTCAAATTCCCGCCCCTTGTACGTCCCCAGCACCTCCGCCTGCTTGATGCCGCTCTCCGCTTGCAACGCGGCTACACGATCGGCCGCCAGCAGCAGCTTCCCTTTTTCTGTCTGCGCCACTACGTATGCAAAGTCCGGATGAAACGCCAGCGCCCGGTTGTGCGGAATCGTCCACGGTGTAGTCGTCCAGATCACCGCCGAAACATCCAGCCCGATTTTCGCCGCCTCACCGCTTCCGCCTCCCACAACTTTAAACGTTACCCAGATCGACGGGCTGGTGTGGTCCTCGTACTCCACTTCCGCTTCCGCCAGCGCTGTGTTGTCGTAGATGCACCAGTACACCGGCTTGCGCCCCCGGTACACATACCCCTTCTCCATGAAGTCCAGCAGCGCTCCCGCAATCACCGCCTCGTACTCATGACTCATCGTCAAGTACGGGTGATTCCATCGACCGAACACTCCCAGTCGCTTGAAGTCCTTCTTGTGCTGCTCCACGTACCTCGTCGCGTATTCGCGACATTTCTTCCGGAACTCGGCCGGCGATACTTTGCCCTTCCCGCCCAGCTCCTTTTCCACCTGCGTCTCAATTGGCAATCCGTGGCAATCCCACCCAGGCACGTACGGGGCGTAATGGCCCGCCATGCTCTTCGACTTCACGATCAAGTCCTTCAATATCTTGTTCAACCCCGTCCCCAGGTGGATTGTCCCCGTCGGATACGGTGGCCCGTCGTGCAGCACAAACAGCGGCTTGCCTTCTCGCGCAGCCAGGATCCCCTCATACAAATTGGCAGCCTGCCAAGCCTCCAGTTGTTTCGGCTCGTTCTGCGGTAAGCTCGCCTTCATGGGGAAATCGGTTTTTGGCAGGTTTAGCGTCTTCTTCAATTCCAACGATTCAGACATGGAGGTAGTTACGAATTGTCCCTTCTACGCCGCAGCTTCCTGAACGACCACTATTGGTCAACAGCCCTGGGTCTTACGGCGGGAAACTCGGAGAGCAGTGTAACCACGTATGTTACAATACCTAGGTCGATGTGTCAGCCGCTTGGGAGGGCGCGCAACCTTTTTCGGGTTGCCCGAATCATACCCGAAGGCTGAGCTTGTTTGTGTGTGACTCGCGTCTATCCTAGTCGAGAGGAACAAGGTGCAGGAATTCATTAATCTTCTTCCTGATGAGGTTAGTCGGCCTAAGCGTTCGGGACCCGAGGAAATTGTGCCGGTCTCGAATGCTGCGTTACCAGACTTCGGCGTCCCGTCGCACTTGATGCCAGATAATTTCTGGTCCAACCTGAAACAGTTCCTCACCGAACGCCCGGTCAAAATCACCGAACGCGGCGACGTCCCTTTTACCAAGAATACTTTCGGTTCCGGCATGCGCGAGAATTTGCGTTTCTTCTTCTCCGCTCCTGCCGTGTCCAAGACCATTGTCAACAAACGCCTCGAAGTCGACTGGGGCGGCAGCTTTGGCAGCTTCACCGAACGCCTAAAGGAATTCTTCCATCCATCCAAACCTGCGCCTCTGCCGCCCGGCATCAAGCCGATAAAAGTCAAAGACATTTGGTCCAAGGATGAGAATTGGGGTTGGACACAGGCCATCGCTTTTGGTGTTCACGCTGGCGTGATCATCTTGCTCGTCGTGCCTCTCTTCACGAATCTGTTGCCGCAGAAGAGCGAAGCCAAGAACAAAACTCTCGATGTTACGCCGCTCGACATTTCCCCTTACGTCTCGAAGCTTCCAGCGGGCGCGAATAAAGCTGGTGGTGGTGGTGGCGGCGGCGATCGTTCTCCTTTGCCGGCCACCAAGGGCAAGGCTCCCAGGTTTGCTTGGACCCAATTCACTCCTCCGTCTGCAACCATTAAGAATCCCGATCCGAAGCTCCCTGCGGAGCCCACTCTGCTTGGACCCCCGGATCTGAAAGTCGCCAATCCCGCGCTCTCCAATTTCGGTGATCCCCTCGCCGCTTCTGTCAACATGTCCAACGGTCCCGGCGGTGGTGGCGGCATTGGCACTGGTGAAGGCGGCGGTATCGGCAGCGGCTCCGGTGGTGGACTCGGCCCTGGTGAAGGTGGCGGCACAGGGGGCGGCGCATTCCGCGCTGGCGTCAACGGCGTTGGCTCGCCCAGTTGCTTTTACATGCCCAACCCGCCGTACTCTGAAGAAGCTCGCAAAGCAAAATATTCTGGCGTAGTTCTGGTCGACGCCGTTGTCACTGTGGATGGCCGCGTTACCGAACCCCGCGTCATCAAGAGCCCCGGCCTCGGTCTTGACGACACCACCGTTCAAACCATGCGCACCTGGCGATGCAAGGCCGCCCTCGGCCCCAACGGCCGCCCGGTTCCTACACGAGTTCAGTTCGAAGTAAACTTCCGTCTCTACTAATAGCCCCGCATTGCTCGTGTAGCGGCCGCCTTCTGAGGCGGGCGCTTTTGCTGTTCGCATTTTGCGATTGCCGCTATACTCCGAGCCTCGCAAGGCGCCGTGGCGTGTTTTCCTCTTCCAGGTAGCGCTGGCTTTTATGCCAGCCGCCATTGCTCGCGTCGCCCTTAGCCGGCCTTTTCTGAACGTGTCATCCCGACTGGATTGCCGCTTGAGCCTGCACGCTCAGGCAACCTTACTCTCCCCTCCTACGTTCTCACTGAATAGACAAGCTCCTCAACGGAGGTTAGCCATGGCCCGGCTTCTGCCCCGTTTTTCCTCGAACGATTCTCCCGACTCCCACTGGATTCATCGCGTTACCGAAAATCTCCGCGCGGCATTTCTCCTCCCCAAATATGTGCGCTCTTCCTCCAACGACGCGCCTCTCCACTTCGCCGATATCGATCTCTCCGCTCGCCGCGGCTCTGCCCAAGCCTATGCCGCTATCGTTCACGCCACCCTCCTTTGCGCGGTTCTTCTCCTTTTGAACTCGCCGCACGGCCCTCTCCGCCCAGATCCTTCTAAGTCTGTAGACACATCCAAAATTCAGCTGCGCATGCCTCACTTCCTTTCCGCCTCCGGATTCGGCAGGCCCTCTCTTGGCCCCGAAGGTGGCAGTGGCAATAACGACCTTCGTCCGCCCACGCGCGGCAACCTCGCCCCTCTCTCATCCATGCCACTCACTTCGCCTCGCATTCCGCAATCGCAAGATGTACAGTTGCCCGTTCCTCCTGCTGTCTTCGATGCCAACGCCCCAGCCAGTGTTCCCGTCGTCACCAAACTCGGCCTCCCCTGGATGAAAGAGCACTCCGACTCTTCCGGCTCCGGCAAAGGGCACGGCGTCGGCAATGGCCAGGGCGACGGCATGGGTGATGGCAACGGAAGTGGTGAAGGTGAAGGCGGCACCGGCCCGTACGCCAACGTGCTCTCACCGGTCGCCTGCACTTATTGTCCTGAGCCTCCTTACACCGACGAAGCACGCAAATTGAAACTCCAAGGCAACATCACCGTCAGCGTCCTCGTCGGAGTCGACGGCCGCGCCCAGAAAATCCGTATCGTCAAAGGACTGGGCCAAGGCTTGGACGAGCAAACCATCGCCTCCATCCGCGCCTGGCGTTTCACTCCCGCCCTCGACGCTAATCACAACCCCGTGCCCGTCTGGGTTACCATTGAGACCGCTTTCCGTCTGATCTGATTCGCTTCAACTACGGCCGCACTACACAAACGAGGTGTCTCTTCACCCATTGCCCGAATACGACACTCCTATGGACACTTCCTCTACCACCCAATTTCAATCTGCTACGATATTTCCATGCGATTCAACCTGCGTTTTCTGTCTGTTCCCACGGCCCTGTTCCTGCTTGCGCTTTCTGGCCACGCGCAAAACTCCACGGGCGCCCTCGACCTCACCGCTCGCATCACCCCTACCGGCGCTCGCCCGGAACCCGTCCGCCAATTCACCTTTTACGTCCTCTCCAAAAGTTATGCCGACATCACCGCCGAAGTCGACCAGCAGGACAAACTCCCCACTCGCGACGAATTCATCTCCGGCCTGAAAGTTTCCTCGCAACTGAAGAGCTGGCTCAAGAGTCACGATGTGATGGACCTCACCCAACTCGATGTCGACAAACTCGTCACCTCTGACGACATCATTTCCATTCCCGAATTCCTCGCTGCGTACCAGCGCTCCAACAGCGGCGGCGTTACTGTTGGCCTCCCGTCTCCCAAATTCCATGAGTCCGACAAGGAAGCTAACCCCGAGAAGTACGAAAAACTCAAGCAGGATTACATGATCGCGATGAAGAAATTTATGGACGCTCACCCTGGCACTATCTCCGGCATGGAACTCGAACTCGGCGCCGTCAATCCCAAACTCGCGTGGGACAGACTCCACTACGATCACAAGAATCGTGTCTCCCAACTCTCTCCTGACATCGCTCAATCCAAATACCTCGTTGGCAAAGCCGATACCGACTTGGACGGCCGCGCCCTCATCGTCGGTCTGGCTCCGGGCAGTTACTGGATCAGCAGTCTCGGCATGGATGCCGCCTCGGGAGACCGCCACTTGCGCTGGGACGTGCCCACCTCCATTCAGGCTTCTGAGACCACACGCGTCAATCTGACCAACTTCAACGCCATCGACATCAACGCTGCTCCACGCTAGCCACCCGCGTCCGAGCTCACCCGGGCCTCGACCTCGGCCCGAACTGCGTTATCCTGCTTCCATGGGCACCCCCCTGCTGTGGGTTGGCTTCATTTCCTTTGTCCTGCTTGCGCTCGCCCTCGATTTGGGTGTCTTTCATCGCAAGGCCCACAAGGTCGGCATCCGC
>CAWBVH010000019.1:0-119569 GCA_963792145.1 Candidatus Acidiferrales bacterium | reverse complement strand
GGCGCGGGTGGGAATCGAACCCACGCATAAAGGTTTTGCAGACCTCTCCCTTACCACTTGGGTACCGCGCCTCAACCTTTCAATTATAGCGAAAACTCGATTGGCCCGTAAGCGTGGGTTCCCCTTGCAGCACGTATCCTTCGGCTTACTTTTTCTTGACGGGCTCTTCCAGTTGCGCCTCGCGCAGGAATCGCGCGGACTCTTCGGGCGGCGTTGGATTGATGTAGAAACCGGTGCCCCACTCGAAACCCGCGACCTTGGTCAGCTTGGGAATAATTTCGATGTGCCAGTGGTAGTGATCGTTGATTTCTTCGCCGATGGGTGAGGTGTGAATCATGAAGTTGTACGCGGGGCGGTCCAGGACCGCTTCCAGGCGCATGAGTGTGTCTTTCATCATCTGCGCGAGGCTGGCGTACATGGAACTCTGGTTATTTTCATAGGCCGAGCCGTGCACCTTGGGGAGCAACCACATTTCAAACGGGAAGCGCGGGGCGTAGGGAGCCATAGTAATGAAATGGTCGTTCTCGCCGATTACGCGCTCGCCGGTGTCACGCTCCTGGCGAATGATGTCGCAGAAGATGCAGCGTTCTTTTTCGTCGTAGTAGTGCCAGCAATTGTCGACTTCCTCGCGGACGCGCCGGGGGACGATGGGCAAGGCAATCAATTGGGAGTGGGGATGTTCGACGGACGCGCCGGCGGCTTCGCCGTGATTCTTGAAAATAAGGACGTAGCGGAAACGCTTGTCATTCTTTAGGTCGAGCATTCGGTCGCGATAGGCCCAGAAAACGTCTTCTACGGATTTTTGCGGGAGCTGCGCAAGGGTGGTCTGATGCTGCGGCGTTTCGATGATTACTTCGTGCGCGCCGATGCCGTTCATCTTGTCGAACAGGCCCTCGCCCTCGCGGTCGAGTTCGCCTTCGATGCCCAGCGCGGGAAATCGATTGGGGACCACGCGAATGTTCCAGCCCGAAGTGTTGGCGCTGGCACCGTTGCGGCCATAAGCCAGGATTTCGGGCGGGGTCTTCAGTTCATTTCCCGGACAAAACGGACAATTCTGCGGCGGCCCGGGAAACACGCTTTCCCGGAGAAAATCCATGGGCCGCTTTCCGCGATCCGTTGAAATAATTACCCAACGCCCAGTAATAGGGTCTTTACGTAACTCAGGCAAATCGCCCTCCGGATACGTGTAATTACACTACCGCGCTGTACGCTGCGATGCAAACTCCGTATTGTACCGCGAGTTGCCCTGGCAGCGAGCCTGGTGAAATCGTGTGCGTTGCTTAGCGTCTCGGGTCTCTCTAGAATTCTCGAGGATGAGATGAGTCTATCCTCCAGGAGGGATTCATGAGAGCTTGCCTGGTTTGCCTGGCCGCGTGGCTGTACTTCCCTGTTGCGGCGTTTGGCCAGATCGACTACGACCGGCACTTGATCTTCGACCACAGCCACGAGGATGGCTCGTGGTACTTGAGAGAACTGGTTTGAGGACGTGAACATGGCGCTGAACCAGGCGCCGATTGTGGTGATGATCGAAAATCACCGCACCGGACTGATCTGGAAGACGTCCATGTCCAACCCGGAGATACAGCCGGCGTTAGACGCCATCGGCTTCCACAAGGATTGAGTCGCGCGCGCTCTCGCAAGTGACGATTTATTTTGTCGCGGCCAGGTGACGAGAGGCTAGCTTTCCGGATCTTAGCCACCACGCCAACATTGCGGTCGGCCACTTCGGAGATCTTGTACTCGATCGAAGTGCCCAAAACTGAGGCCACCTCGGCACTGGTCAGCTTGTAGTCGGTTTGCAGCCAGGCGGCGAGTTCGGAAGTGGCTTCGCGGAAGGCATCGTCCAACGAGCCGGAGAGGCCCATGGCCATCAGGTAATCTGCGTTTTCAACGCGTGGAGTACCGATGTGCTTTTCCCGTTGCACGTCGACGGTGAACACGATGTCCATGGAGGTCTCCAGCGCGTTGCCGTTCAACTCGCCGTCACCTTCTACCGCGTGGGCATCTCCCAAGTAAAGCAAAGCGCCGGGTTGCTGCACGTTGAGGAAGATCGTTGCTCCCTCCGCGACACCATTAAAATCCATGTTGCCACCGAGGCTGCCGGAATCCTGCGTTTGCACCGGCGCCCTCCAGGGATTGGGAGCAACGCCAACGCAACCCAACATGGGGCGCAGCTGCACGCTGAAGTTCTTAAGGTGCTCGGGAGGATTTTCGAGAGTGGCAATCTGTTTGTCGGCGTCCAAATGCCAACGCGTGTCTTTCCATTCCTGTTTGTTTTCGGAAACGTAGTCGTTGGTGAGGGCGCGGTCGACCAGAGCGCTGTCGCTCATGGCCCAATCGCGGTTGATGCGCAAACGTTTGATGGTGATCGCCACTACGTCTCCCGGCATCGCGCCCTCAACGTAGAATGGCCCCGTAAGTGGATTACCGCCGACGACGCGCTTCGCGCCTTTTTCATCCTGGCCGCCCGCATCGACACTCGTGGTATGAACAGTATCGCCCGGCCAGATGCGCAGGACGGGCTTTGTATCCGCGGAGAGTTGTCGATAGAAGTTGGCTGGGACGAAATCGAGGGTGCGGGGCGACGCCGGTTTGTCTGTAGGGGCTCGTTTCGCGCTCCAGGTTCCCGTGGTCGTCTCCGATTCGCCTTTGACGGAATAGTTACCGGACATGCCGGCGTCAGTAAGCTTGCCATGGTACGTGTCAGTTTCTTTGCCATCCTGAAATTCCAAGTGGATTTCGCCGCTCTTCACAGTTCCCTTCACCGGAACGCTTTTGCCGCTGCGGTAAATCTGCCCGGCAACATTTTCACCGGCACTTGTGAGTTGCAGTCGCTCCGTGTAAGGAATCGCCATTTCGACAGTGGTGAGATGCCATTCTCCGGTCAGGGACTCGGCCGCGCGAGTTTGCGGCTGGGCCTGCGGCGCAAGAATCAGAAGCGGGATGGTGCACACGATCAACGAACAGACTGCTGGCATTCGCATAACGGGACTCCTTGATTGAGAACGACCACTCGCGAGGTCTGCGAGTATAAGCCAAGCTGCTCGCTATCGACCAGCAAGGAACTACCAATCGGAATGACGATGGACAACGGGACTGAGAGCAGACTTGTGCAGGCGAACAACGGGAGGTTGGCCGGGGGTGTTATCGATGGCCACAACGTCAAAGCGCAGAGGGCACTCTTTGATGTGGCGCTCGCGAAGGAAGTAATGCGCGGTGCGAATAAGGGTTTCGTGTTTAGCATCACCTAGGTGATGCTCAATTCGATAAGCGCGAGGGTATCTCCGTCGAAGCCGATGAGGTCGAGTTCGCCTTTGGCATGCTCCGGCATATAGTTTCGGGCAATGAAGATATAGCCGAGGCGCCGCAGGTACCAGTAAGCATACGTTTCCCCACGCACGCCTGTCTGCAGCGCCTCAAGCTTCTGCGCCTCGGGCGTGGAAGGGGCTGGGCCGGAAAGACCGCGGCGCACCTTCCATTGCACGGGCGCAAATCCGATTCGTCCGAGCATCTCCCTCCTTGGTTACTTCATGAGTACGAACCTATCCAGGATAAACACAAATCCCGTGGTCGGCAGGATTTTCTGCGGCCACGGGATCTATAGGTCTTTTACTTAGCTTGCGGCTCGGCTAGAGCGACTTCTCGGCTTCGCGAATGCTCTCTTCCATGATGCGGATGGCGCAGTCGGCCTGTTCCTGATCGATGATCAGCGGAGGAGACATGCGAATGGAATTTTCGCCGGAGCCGAGCGTGAGCAGGCCACGGTGGAAAGCATTGTCGATGATCCTGTCGCGCAGGCCCGAGGCCTTTTCTTTGGTGTTCTGGTCGCGGACGATTTCGACGCCAATCATCAGGCCTTTTCCCCGGACGTCGCCGACAATCTTGAAGCGCTTGGGCCAGTCGGCGATCTTGCTAAAGATGTAGCTGCCCATTTTTTCCGCATTGGCCATCAGGCCGCCTTCGATCAGGTCCATGGTAGCCAAGGCCGAGGCGACGCAGACGGGGTTGCCACCGTAGGTGGTTCCGTGCGAGCCGGGCTTCCACTGCATGATGCTTTCTTTGGCGATGAACGCGCTGATGGGCATGCCGCTGGCAATTCCCTTCGCAGTCAGCACGATGTCTGGCGTGACGCCGGCATGATCGTAGGCCCACCACTTTCCCGTGCGGCCCATGCCTGCCTGAACTTCGTCAAGGATCAGCACGATGCCGTGCTGGTTGCAGAGGCGTTGCAGTTCTTGCAGGAAAAACGCCGGGGCGGGAATAAAGCCACCTTCACCCTGAATCGGTTCGACGATAATGGCGGCAACTTCTTCAGGGGCGAACAGGCGCTTAAAAATCTGCTGTTCGAGCAGTTCGATAATTTCGCCGCCGCAAGTTTCGCTGGTGTGGCCGAGAGCACAGCGATACGCATACGGATAAGGAATGTGCTCGACACCACCCAGCAACGTCCCAAAGTGCTTGCGCTGCGTGTTTTTGGAGGCGGTCAGCGAAAGCGAGCCCAGCGTGCGGCCATGGAAGCAGCCATAGAAGGCGATGAGCTTGTCGCGGCGCGTGGAATAACGAGCGAGCTTGATGGCGCCCTCGACAGCTTCGGTGCCGGAGTTGCCAAAGAACACCTTGTAGTGGCTGGACTTCGGCATGGTGCCCACTAAGCGCTCGGCCAGTTGCGGCATGTGCCGATGATAAAAATCGTTTCCGGCGATGTGGATCATCTCCGCGGCTTGTTTCTGAATGGCCGCGACAACTTTGGGATGGCAATGGCCGGTGGAGCACACGGCAATGCCAGCGGCAAAGTCCAGAAAGGTGTTTCCATCAGGATCTTCGACAATGCAGCCGTAGGCATGGTCGGCGACGAGCGGATAGTCCCGCATATACGACGGCGACATGAACTTGTGGTCATAGTCAATCACCAGCTGCGATTTGGGGCCCGGCAGAGGCGTATTGATGCGGGGAAGTTTGGTTTTTGCTTCGGTAGCGGTGGTCATGATTCCTCCCAGAATCGGTTCAGCGGGTTAGTGTGGCGAGAGGCGAGAGAGAAAGAGCAGGTGTGGGAGCTGCAAAACTGGCTCGACCTGCAACAAGGGACTTAATCTACGCTGTAGAGACCCGGTCGAACGCTCGACGGGCGAAACTTGCGGGGGACACGAGGACCCACTGCTTCACGACCGCGTTTCAAAAAGTGAAAGTGTTTCATTTGCGTTTCCAGCGGACGCTGCCGTCTTTCGTGTCTTCCAAAATTATACCACGGTCCGCGAGTTGCTTACGGATGCGATCGGATGCCGGGAAGTCGCGGCGCTGGCGAGCAGCCTGCCGCTCGGCCACGAGTTTTTCGATCTCGGCATCGTCCACTCCCGACGTGGCTGGGGCGAAACCGACGGCCTTGAGTTTTTCCGCGTCGTTGTCCTCGAGCACGGCAAAGACCTGGTCAAAACTGTTCAGGAATTCCTGCGCGGCCTTGACTTCACCTTGGCGAAATTCGCCTTTATCCATGGCGATATTGGCTTCACGCACGAAATCAAAGACTGCCGCGAGGGCTTGCGCGGTGTTCAGGTCGTCGGAAAGACCGGCGTCGAAATCGTCGGCAGCCTTGGCGATACGCGCCGCCATTCCGGGCTGCTTCCCTGCCGGGAATTTTTCGTTTTTGAGGCGCGCGGCGAAGTTGCGCAGTCGCTCGACGGAGCTGGTGGCCTGCTGCAATCCATCGAAAGTGAAATTCAACTGGCGGCGGTAAGGAACGCTGGCCAAGGCAAACCGGAGGGCCGAAGGTTTGTAGCCCTTAGCGAAGAGCTCGCGCAGCGTGAAAACGTTGCCGAGTGACTTGGACATCTTCTCATCTTCGACCAGCAGATGCTCCGCGTGCATCCAGTAGCGGACAAATTGCTTACCAGTGGCCGCTTCGCTTTGCGCGATCTCGTTCTCGTGGTGCGGGAAGGCCAGATCGATGCCGCCGGTGTGGATGTCAATCGTTTCGCCGAGATACTTCATGGCCATGGCGGAGCATTCGATGTGCCACCCCGGACGCCCCTTGCCGATGGGTGTGTCCCAGACTTGCTCGCCGGGCTTGGGCGCTTTCCAGAGAGCGAAGTCGCGCGCGCTTTCTTTCTCGTAGCGGTCGTTATCGACACGCGCACCCGCCTGTATACCAGAAAGATCGACCTTGGAAAGTTTGCCGTAGTCCTTGAATTTTGTGATGCGGTAGTAGATGGAGCCTTCAGACTCATACGTGTAAGTCTTCTGCTGAAGCTTTTGGATGAGCGCAACCATGTCCTGGATGTGGTCGGTGGCGCGGATCCAGTGTTCAGGAGCCTGCGACGCTCAGAGTCTTGCAGTCGGCAAAAAAGGCCTGCACATACTTTTCCGTGTAGTCGCGAATGGAGACGCCGGCGGCGGCGGCGTTGGTGATGATGCGGTCGTCCACGTCGGTAAGGTTCATGACGTGATTCAGTTTGAAGCCGCGCAGCTTCAAAAATCGGCGGAGAATATCCTGAAAAACGAAGGTACGGAAATTGCCGATGTGGGCATAGTTGTAGGTGGTGGGACCGCAGGTGTACATGCGGACTTCGCCTTCTTTTTGCGGGACGAAGGGCTCAACTTTTGCAGAGAGGGTATTGTGGACCTGGATCGTGTGCATTTCGCTCGGTCGCGCCTTTCGGGACTACAGTAAACGAATGATTGTATCCGAGGCATCGCGGCTGCCGCAACGAAGCGTAGTCACCAAAGTCACCAGGCAAATAGCAACCAGCATGCCTCTTTGGGGAGGGACCATTGGCCAATGAGGGGGTAGGCCGCCCACTCTCCGCGGTTGGCGTTGATTCCGTAGACGATTCCCAGGATCACATGCACGATCCATCCGCCCATCATCAGAACTGTTGTGAGAGAGGGTTGCTGAGTCCCCATCAATTCCTCGGAATTCTGCTGCATCGTTTTCTTGCTGCAGCTGGCGGACTTGTTGCGGGCTCACAGCAAGTTTAACTCACGAGCGGGCAAACGGGGCGGTCAATGGCAATGAAGTAACAGCCCCACAGGCCGCGACAACCCATGGGGCTGTTGGATTTTCGAACGATGCAAACGGGTGATCAGGCGGAAGCGCCAACCGCGCGAGCACCTTCCACCTCCGTAAGCTTTCCATGGGCCACGTCGTAGATATAGCCATGAACGGGTATGGACTTGGGGACGAGCGGGTGATTGCGGATCCGCGCGACATCGTCAAGCACGGACTGCCGCTGGTCCTTGATGGTCAGCCATTCGATGTATTCACCGGAACGGTCGCCGGGGCCCTTTCCGACGTCGCGAAATCCACTGGAGGTAAGCTGGGCCGTTTGCAGGCTGGAGCTGAGCAAATCGCGCATCACTTCATTCGTGAAGAACTCCATACCGCAATTTGTGTGGTGGATGACGAAGAACTCCTGTGTGCCAAGAAGTTTGTAGCTGATGACCAGCGAGCGGATGGCGTCGTCGCTGGCGCGTCCACCGGCGTTGCGAATCACGTGGGCGTCGCCCTCGGCCAAGCCAGCGAATTTTGCGGGATCGAGGCGCGCATCCATGCAAGTAAGAATGGCGAAACGGCGCGCGGGTGGCATGGTCAGCTTGCCCTTGTCGCCAAAATTGGCGCTGTATTTTGCATTTGCTTCCAGGACTTCCGAAAGAATCTTGCTCATGTGTCCTCCTCATTCGAATCGATTTCGATGTTCCGCCTTCCGGGAACGCCCCGAAAAAGCAAAAAAGCCCACGATTGGAGTCGTGGGCCGGGTGAGAAGCGAATCTAGTGAATCGGAGAACTAGCCGCTGGTCTCCTCTCGCCCACACCCCAGGCAACAACAGATACACACGCAGAAGACAGCAGTGCTTGAGTGGGAATTTTGGAGCGAAGTGGAGCGACGGAACATTGGACCCTCAGGCTACGCGGAGAACATAACGAAGTCAACTGGATCGCGTGCCGGACCGTGCCGGACGTGCCGGACCAAATGAGCAGGAACCGGCCGTCAATTCGTGTTGTCCGGGACGGGCTGGTCTTCCTTCCAGTGAATCTGATCCAGCTTCGCAGGAGCAACCGGCTCTTGATAAGGAATTCTCAGGATGAGCTTGCCATTGCGAGACCTGACCTGGCCACCATTCGCCAGAAGAACTTTCAGGCCGATTTCCGCAGTATCGACAGACAGCACATCGATTTCGAAGGAGTTGGGAAGGCCGGCCAGCGATTTGTTCCAGTAGGTATTGTGCAGCGGCTCGCGATATTCAGCAGGAATCGCGCGCGCGCCGATCAGTGTGCCGAGGATGCCGGCGGCGTTGGCGGGATTACAGTCAGCGTCCTGACCGCAGCGCGTGGCGTAGTTCATGGTTTTGTACCAATCACCGTTGCCGTAAAGCAAGCCAATGACGACGTATCCGCCATTCAGCTTCGCGTCGATATTAAAGGGCTGCTTGTAGCCGTCCGGGCAGTGATCGACCTCGCCCCATTTCGCTTGCAGCAGATGCCAGGTCTTCAGCCAGTCGTTGGGATTTTCGTCGTGCCATTGAATCACGTCGCGGATGAGTTTCGCATATAAGCTCTGCGGCGGAATGGCTTTGAGCCCATTCTCCACAACTTCACGAATATTTTTCGCGAAGAAGGCTTGCGTGTACATGGCGGAGATGAACATACCGCCATAGACGCCGTCGCCGTAATTCATGATGTGTCCCATGCGGTCGTCGAAGCGATTGGAAACTTGCGGCATGCCCGGCGCAATCATGCCGAATACGTCGGACTCAATCTGGAAATCGATGTCGTCGGCGTGAAGATTGTAGCGAGGGCTGCCGGATTGCGGCGGCAGGATGCCTTTGCGAATGTTGGCGAGGCCAGCATCGTTGGCGTGCCAGACCTGGCGAATCTTGGCGTCCCATTCGTGGGCGACGGTGACGGGCTCAACGTCGATGCCATAGCGGCGCAGGCAGTAGAGGAACAGCAGATTGATGTAGATGTCGTCGTTGTCAGGCGAGCCAAAGCTGGGATGCTCTTTTTCCGAGGTCTCAACGAATTGCCGATTCATGTGCACTTTCTGATTGTCGACCTCGTTGGTGATGGGTTCGTCGTAGTCAGTTCTGTTCTTGGAGCGCGCGCGGTCCGCTTTCATGCGCGTCGGGGAAATAGTCCAGTCGGTAATATCGAAGCCGATAGGTGTGCCCAGATATTCAAATTCCCAGGGCTGGCCGAAGGTGACGCCGATCATTTTGCCCATCCAGGCACCCTGGACCTTGTCTACGTACGTGTCCCAATCGAGTTCCTGGAAACGCGGTGGCGCGGCGGACTGCTGTTTCGCAGCTCTTGGCGAGCTTGACTGGGCCTCTTGCAAGAACGCAGACTGCGCCCCCACACGCGAAACAGAGAGACACGCGAACAGCAGAAGAACTGCAAGGACGCTTTTCATTTGAAGTTTTCCGTGATGAGAGTCTACATCACGGTTAAAGCAAAGGCCCTACGCGCGCGCCGATAAAGCCCAGACCCATTCCGGTCTGCGGGGGAACGTCGGGGACAAGTCCATCGTCGCTGCCCGTAGAACCAACACCGCGGAATTGGCTCGGCGGCGTGGTGATCTGAATTCCACCATGGAATGTCTCCACATTGCGCACCCAGATGTACAACACAAAATCCTTGTCGCTGGTGACGTGCACGATATGGTCGTTGTCCTGCAATCCAAGAGTAGCCTCGCGTAACGTGATGCATGGGGGCGCTCCTGTTTGAAATTATGGAAGCAAAGTGGGCTTGTCGTCGGTTCTCTGGTAGGCAGAAACGAGCCGAGCGACGGTTATGGCAATGTACAGAACACCCGTGGCGGATTCGAGTCCGGCAAACATGCGTGCCGCGGGACTGATAGGAACGATGTCGCCATAGCCCAAGGTCGTCAAGGTCACCAGGCTGAAGTACAGGAAGGTAGCCCGGGGAATGTGCTCAATCGCGGAATTGCCCAAACCGACCTCGAGAAAGGAATGCGGGTACAAAACGTTGATCAAGTTGTAGATCGCGAACCAAAACACAGCCAGGATCAGGTACAAGCTGACGGACGCGTAGATTCGACCGCTGGTGATGGAGCCTGTTCGGCCGAGATAAAAGAACAGACCGATGGAAACAATGCCAAAAATGACAGCCAGCAACGCATAATTGACGGCGTTGAACAAGAGGCTCGGGTAAACATGGCTGGTCAAAATCGACACCATGGAAGCAACCACCAAAGGAACACAGACAAACATCAGGCCACGCTTCGCGGACAATTCCACGATCGAAGCAACCAAAAGAATGTAAAGAGAAAAGATCATGATGAGGTCGCCGATCGGGTGGCCCTCCAGAAATGGCGACAATACAAGAAACAACAAAAGCGTGAGCAGTAAAATCAGCGAGCGGCGATCTTCCTGGACCGTATTCATTTTCCCCTGCGAACGATGATTTTTAGTGTCGAAACCTGAGGGCGGATAGGCTACTGTCTGGAAATCCTATCCCATTCAAGCCTGTTTCGTGTATAGGTTCTTGGGCTGTGTAAAACTCCGCACGGGAGCGCGGTTGACAGGGATTGTGGCGGTGCATACAGTCCGAGAATCAGTGAGAATTGCAGGGGCGACGGATCACTCCACGTGGCCGCGAAATGGGGGCAGCATGCTTAGGTTTGGACTGGCAGCAGGATGCGCGGTGGTTTTGTTCACGGGTGGCGGGCTGCGGGCGCAGGAGAAGGAACAGGCCTCGGCACCCGCTCCGGCGGCTGCGGCGAAAAAAGTGCTGACCCCGGAAACGTTTCTGGAATTGCGCAGCGTGCAAGACCCGCAGTTCTCTCCAGATGGAACGCGCGTGGCGTTTGTAGTGGGCGACCCGCAAACAGGCGAAAAGCGGACGCGCCACATCTGGCTGTACGACAAGCAAGGCAACAAGGCGCGCCAGTTGACCTACTCCGACAAGAGCGACAGTTCACCACGCTGGTCACCCGACGGCAAACAGCTGGCCTTTCTTTCGAACCGCGGCGAGCAGCAGCAAATTTACGTCCTGAGGATGGAGGGAGGAGAAGCTGCCGCGATAACGAAAGGTAAAGCGGGAGTGGAAGCGTTCGCGTGGTCGCCAGACGGCCACTCCATTGCGTACCTTTCCCCGGACCCAAAAACCGAGGCGGAGGAAAAGAGGGAGAAGGATAAAGACGACGCGCGCGTGGTGGATCGAGACGACAAGCACGCCCGCTTGCGCATCATGGATCTGGCGCAACGCGAAGAGCGAGCCCTGACTGAGCCGACATGGAGAGTGGAAGAGCTGCAGTGGTTGCCGAACGGGCAAAGCATCGTGATCAAGGCGACCGATCGCCCGTCGTCAGATCGCATGACCGATCGCATTTACCTGGTGAGTGTGAAAGACGGGAACAAACACGAGTTACTGGCGCCACGCGGGCCTTTCGGAAACCTGCGCGTGACCCTGGGTGGACAG
This sequence comes from Candidatus Acidiferrales bacterium, assembly GCA_963792145.1. Classification (GTDB taxonomy): domain Bacteria; phylum Acidobacteriota; class Terriglobia; order Acidiferrales; family UBA7541; genus Acidiferrum. The sequence goes on along the minus strand of CAWBVH010000019.1, from coordinate 108,135 downwards.
ATAATTGCTTTTGTCGGCAGCCGTGACGATGGGCCTGAACCCCACGATCTTCAACTTGTTTCCGTAGAAGGGGGACTTGCGAGGAACCTGACGGGTGCCAGCCTGGATCGCCTCATCCTGGACTACCATTTCGTGAAGGGCGGATGGACAGTGGCGGTTTATGTTGACGGATTCCAAAAGAAATTTGTCGGCTACACCGAGCAGGGAGAACGCAAGGACATGACGACGGACCTCCCTGTGAATCCCGGCCAATTCTCGGTGGCATCCACGGGCGAGATTGCGTTTGTGGGAGAGACAGCAACGTCTATGCCGGAACTGTGGTTGCGCGATGCAAAGGGCGCGGCGCAACAGGTGAGTCACGTCAACGATGGGTGGAAAGAGTACGGGCTGGTTGCGCCAGAATACTTCAAATACAAGTCGTTCGACGGCACGGAAATTGAAGCAGGCCTTCTGAAGCCCACGGGTTACGACGGAAAGACAAAGCTGCCCTTTGTGGTGCTGGTGCACGGCGGGCCAACGGGAGGCTGGGGAAACACGGGCGAGACCTGGGGGCAGCTACTAGTGGCGGCGGGATTCGCGGTTTTGTATCCCAATATCCGCGGATCCATCGGCTACGGCCAGAAATTTGTGGAGATGAACCGCGCGGATTGGGGCGGCGGCGATTTTAAAGATGTCATGGCGGGTGTGGACGACGCGATTGCCAAAGGAATCGCCGATCCAGAGCGGCTGGGGATCGGCGGCTGGTCCTATGGCGGCTACATGTCGGAATGGGCGGTAACGCAAACGACGCGGTTCAAAGCCGCGATTTCCGGGGCGGGAATGGCAAACCTGATCTCCGAATTCGGCACGGAAAAAGATCCCGCGTACGACGAATGGTTCTGGGGTGTGCCGTATGAAAAGCCAGAAGGATTCCTGAACGGTTCGCCGTTCTTGTACGTGAAAAATGCGAAGACGCCGACGCTGATCTTGCAGGGCGAGGCAGACCCAATCGACCCGATCGGACAGAGCCAGGAACTCTACCGGGGGCTGAAACGCTACGGCGTCGAAGCGGAATTGGTGTTGTACCCGCGAGAGCCGCACGGATTTCAGGAAGCAAAACACCGCGTGGACGTGGAAAAGAGAATGCTGGCGTGGCTCGAGAAGTATGTGAAAGGAAGTAGTGAAGTAAAGAAGTAAGAAAACAGGAGATCGGTTCGACTGCAAAATGGAGCAGAAGAAACTGAATGCGGTGTATTCGTCGCGGGGAATGAAGCGGCGATACGAGGTTTGGTTCTTGCGATGCGGACTGGCGGATGGAAGCGGTGCGTGGTGGTTCCGCTATCTGGTGATGAATCTTGGGCGCGGAAGGTGGGGAGCAGTTCCCACGGCCCAGCCGGCCCAAGTTTGGGCCACGTGGTTTCCGCGCGAAGGCGAGCCGCGCAGCTTTATCCAGGGATTTCCCATCGAAACATTGGATCTGAGCGAACGGCGTGCACTTCCCTTCTATTGCAGGATTACAGAAAACGGCATGGAAGAAGGAGCTTGCTGGGGCAATCTGCGATTGGAGGGCCACGAGATTTCGTGGAAGCTGCGATGGAAGTCGGATTTTGGCGTGACGCTGAGCGATAAAGGATGGATCGGGTTTTCGCGCTCACCTCACTCCGATGCCACGTTTTCCGGGGAGATTACGTTGGACGGCAGGAAGTTTTCCGGTGAGCCCCTGGGATTTGGCGTGCAGGGACACAACTGCGGCTACCGGCACAGAACTTTCTGGCGATGGATGCACGCGTATTTTCCGAGGCCAGACGGCACAGCGAGTACCGTCGAAGCTTTGGTTTACGACCTGCCCCTGGGAATGACGTTTCGCAAGGCAGTGGTGTGGCATGCAGGCAAAGCGACCGTGCTTCGCAAAATGACAGAACGCGAGCGGGTGCAAGAGGCAATTCGCTTGAAGTGGAGCTTTGCGGGGATGCTGGAACAGGCACCGGTCACCGTGACGGTCGAAGGCAGCGCGCCAGGGATCCATCACTTGCCTTATATGAAGACGGACGAGTCCGGCACGTTCCCCGTGGCAAATGCGAGCGCGGCTCGGGCGGTATTGCAGGTGGGCGACGAACGCGAAGAGGTAGAGCACGGAGCCGTCGTCGAATTTGGCGGGGGAACAAGGGACTAACCATGGCAGAAGGCGCAAAGTGGGATGCGGAGCTGTACGACGAAAAGCATTCGTTCGTGTGGAAGATGGCGGCTGGCCTGTTGGAGCTTCTAGCGGCGAAGTCGGGCGAACGGATTTTGGACGTGGGATGCGGCACCGGGCACCTGGCGGCGAAGATCGCAACCAATGGGGCGCACGTGACGGGCGTCGACCAGTCGCCGGAAATGATTCGGGAAGCACGGGCAGCTTATCCGGCATTGTGCTTCGAGGTGATGGACGCGAGGCAGCTGAAGTTTAATGAACAGTTCGACGCGGTGTTCTCCAACGCCACGCTGCATTGGATCAAGGAACCGGAGCGAGCGGTTGCGAGCATCGCGCGGGTGCTACGGCCGGGAGGGCGATTCGTTGCGGAGTTTGGCGGCAAGGGTAACATCGCGGGACTGGTGGCGGCGGTGGAGCGGGCGTGGCCAAGGGCGGGACTGCCGCAACCCGTGCCGAATCCGTGGTACTACCCAAGTCTGGCCGAATATGCCAGCTTGCTGGAGAAGCATGGGCTGGAAGTAACCTACGGTCTGCTTTTCGATCGCCCAACGCCGCTGGAAGACGGCGACCGGGGTTTGCTCAACTGGCTGGAAATGTTCGGCGGCGCAATCATGGAGAACCTGCCGAAGGACCAGCGGGGCCGGCTACTGGAAGAAGTACAGCGCGAGGCCCGCGGCTCCCTTTATGGGGATGGCCGCTGGGTTCTGGACTACCGGCGGCTGCAAGTGGTGGCCAGAAAAACGTGAACCGCGCGGGTCCCGTGCCGGCTCAAATACAAACCTAATCGGCGAAGCGCCTTGTGGTGTATGGAAGAAGGCCACAAGCCGTAGCGTAGGCCTTTACAGAGGCAGGGCCTCATGTTAGTCTTAGCTCCCGTACCGCCATCTTAGCGCCAGGCGGCTGGGCTCTGACTGAGAACCTGCCAAACGTGTTTGCTTTCTGTCTGTTACAGACAGGAGCGTTGCGTGGAAGATCCTCCCCTCGAGGAAAGGAAAGTCGTCTCTCTTCGCGCGAAAAACCCCGGCCCGGTCGGTATTCCAAGATGACGGTGAAGTGTGCACACTGATCATCGCGAAGCAGAAGTTCACGACAAAAGGGGACACCTTGCTCAAGCTGCGTAAAGTCGAAATTGTTGGCTTCAAGTCCTTCTGCGAACGGACGGTGGTCACCTTCAGCGGGACGGGCACGACGTGCATCGTCGGACCCAACGGCTGCGGAAAGTCGAATGTCGTGGACGCCATCAGTTGGGTGCTGGGCGAGCAGAGCCATAAGTCCCTGCGCGCCGAACGCATGGCCGACTGCATCTTCAACGGCACGATCAAGCGCCCGCCAATGGGTCTGGCGGAAGTAACCATCACCATGGAAGACCCGGAACTGGCGGAGGCGGCACGCTTCGTATTAGAGAGTTCCGTCGAAGAAAATCAGACTCCGGTGGCGGAAATTCCCGAGAACCCGGAAGGCACAGCAACACCTCAGGCCACAGAAGCGCCGTCCGTAGCGCCAGCGAGCGAAGAGACGCCGTCGGAAGGACTGCCCGCAGGTTTTCTGGCAAAGAAAAAAAAGAGAGCGGAAAAGCCCGCGATGGTCACCAAGCCGGGCGAAGTGGTGGTGAGTCGGCGGTTGTACCGCAGCGGGCAGAGCGAATACCTGATTAACGGACGCGTGGCTCGCCTGCGCGACATTCAGGAAATGTTTATGGGAGTGGGCCTCGGTCCAGACTCGTACGCGATCATCGAACAGGGCCGCATCGGGCAAATTCTGGCAACCAAGCCGATGGAGCGCCGCGCCATCATCGAAGAAGCCGCGGGTATCACGAAATTCAAAACCAAGAAGCGCTTGAGCGAAGCCAAGCTGGAATCTTCGAAGTTGAACCTGGCACGCGTGAACGACATTGTGGTGGAAGTGGAGAAGCAGTTGGGCTCGCTGAAGCGCCAGGCTGCCAAGGCGCGGCGTTACGCGGAGATTCGCGAGCAGATGCGCGGCATTGTCCGGCAAATGCTGGCGGGCAAGGCGCGCGAACTGGACAGCGAAGCGGAACGGCTGGGCACGCGCCTTAAGCGAACTGACGTCTTCGGAAACGCAACACGCGCAAGCGATCCACGAGCAGGAAGCGGAACAGGACCGCCTGAGCCAGCGCATCTACACGCTGGACGCGGAGATTCGCCAGAACCAGAACGTGTTGAACCATACGGCGCTGGAAGTGGACCGCAGCGAGAATCGCATCAGCTTTAACCAAACGCGCAGCGCGGAACTGGCAGGGCGCAACGAACAGATTGCGCTGGAGGCGCAGGCGTTAACGACGCAGACCGCGGAATGGGAAGCGCGCAACGCCGAGCAGCAGCAAGCCGTGGAAACGGTGCGGGCGGAATCCGTGAGCCTGAACGCCCGAGCAGAAGAACTGGCCACACGCGCGGCTTTCCGCGGCACGAAAATCGTGGAAGCAGAAGCGCGCATGGACCGCTTGCGCCGAGCTGCGACGGAAGCGGGAGAAAGCCTGCTGCAGTTACACGGCGAGCAGAAACAGGCGGAAGAAGCGCTGGTGCACCAGACGGAGTCCATGCGCAAGCAGGAAGCGCGCGAAACGGAACTGCTGGAATCGTCGATCCGTGTGCGCGACGACGCAGAACGCGCCGCACAGGATTGGCAGACGGCCATGGGTCATTTGAGCGGCTTGCAGCAAAAGGCCGTAGAGGTGCAGGCGCGGCTAGGGGAACTTCGCCAGAAGCGCGAAGAGATGAGCAAGGAACTCGGATTCCCTGCGCGGCGCGCTGGCGGGCGTGCGCGCTCGTCACTCCACGTTAACGCAAGTTCTGAACGATCACTCCTATACCGGCGAATCAGTGCAGAAGCTGTTCGCCGCGAACGAGCGCCACGGGGCACAGAATTTCCGCGCCGTGGGCGTGCTGGCGGATTATGCCGAAGTGCAAGAACAGCACGAAGCGGCCATCGAACAGTACATGCGGGAAGAACTGGAATACGTGGTGGTGGAGACGTATGACCATGCCCGTGCGGGAGTATCCTTGCTGAGAGATGAGGTGGGAGGGCGCGCCACGTTCTTCGTGGATTCGCTGCGCAATCTCAAACTGGAAGTGTACGAACCGATCGCGCACTTCCGTTCCGAAGACGGAGTCATCTCCCGTCTGGACAAGCTGGTGGAATTCCGCGATCCGCTGGGTCCCGCGGCAAAGCAATTCCTGCCGAGGCTGCGCACGGCCTACCTGACAGACAGTGCAGTGGCAGCGGAAAAACTGGCCCGCGAATATCCGCAGTATGCGTTCGTTACGCCCGAGGGCACTTGTTACCAGGGACGAATGGTGACGGGCGGCAAGCCGGATGAAGCTGGACCGCTCGGCATGAAACGCGAATTGCGTGCCATGGATGCGGAAGTAATGCAACTGGAACAACGCAGTAACGCGATGCAAGCGGAGTTGGAAACGATTGCCGCGAAACTGCGAACCAACGAGCAAGCTAATGAGGAATTGACAGGCCAGCAGCGGGAAGCCGAACGCACTCTTTTTGCCGCGAAACACCGGCACGAACAGATGCAGAGCGACCTGGCGCGACTTGGGCCTGGAATTGACCGTCTGCCAAAACGAATTGGCACGCGTGCGGCGGGAAATCGAGGCGGGCCAGTTGCGCGCGCAACGAGCCAAGGAGCAGCACGAATTCGCAGCAACTAGCCGGGCGGAAGCCGAAGCGGAGAGTCTGCGCCTGAGCGAAGAAGTGGCGCAACTCCGCGGCGCCGTACAATCCGAGCAGGACGAACTGACCACGGCAAAATCGGAACTGGCAGCCATGAACGAACGGCTGGCCTCGGCGGAAGCGATCGCCAAGCGCTTGCAGGATGAAAAGGTCGATCTGCAAAGACGCGAAGCGGCGCTGCGGCAGCAGGAAGCGGCCATCAGCGAAGAGACCATGGCGATAGCGCGCCAAACGGAAGAACTGACGCAACAATTGGAAGTCCTGCGCGCCGAGAGAGCCCGCCTGGAAGTGAAACAGAAAGAACTTGAAGAGGAATGGGACACGGCACGGACGCGCGTTACGCAGGCCGAAGATCATCTGCGCATGGCGCGCCAGACGCTGCAAGAGATGCGCGACGAACGCGGCAAGTTCGAAATCGAAAAGGCACGCAACGATTCGGACCGCCAACACCTGCGCGAGACTTGCCTGGCGGAAGTGAACGCGCAACCCGAGGACCTGATCGCGTCGGAAACTGCGTTCATGAGCGGCGAAGAACTGGCTACCGCCGAAGCCAGCTACCGCGAAATGAAACAGCGCATCGAGAACATGGGCGCTGTAAACATGATGGCGCTGGAAGAGTTCAACGAATGCGAGCAGCGCTTTACCTTCCTGACGCGCGAGCGCGACGACTTGCTGCAGTCCATCGCGGACACGCAGCAAGCCATCAAGGAACTCGACGTTATCACCAAGGAAAAGTTCGAGCAGGCTTTCGCCGCGATCAATGCGAACTTTACCTCCGCGTTCCACACCATTTTCGGCGGCGGAACGGCGGAGATGCGCTTGACCGAAGTGGACAGCTCCGGCGACGCGGGCATCGACATCGTGGCTTCACCGCCCGGAAAGCGCTTGCAGAATGTGCTGTTGCTTTCCGGCGGAGAGAAGGCCATGACCGCGCTGGCGTTGCTGATCGCGATTTTCCGCTACCAGCCAAGCCCGTTCTGCATCCTGGACGAAGTCGACGCGCCACTGGATGAAGCCAACGTCGGGCGTTTCACTCGCCTGATTGGCGACATGAGCGCGCAAACGCAATTCATCGTGGTTACCCACAACCGCAAAACCATGGAGACTGGCAGCGTGCTGTATGGCGTTACGATGCAGGAGCCCGGCGTGTCGAAACTCGTCAGCGTGCGTTGGGAAGGCGACGCGGCTCCAGAACAGAAACAGCGAGCAGCAACGGCCGCGTAGCAGCGAAACCCAAATTCAATAAATGCCGGGAGGGTGGAGTTCGATTTCCACCCTCTTTTTATTTTTCACGTCAATAAGAAAAAGAGATGCGCGCGATAAAAAAGCGCCTGTGGATTTTTTCTGTCCGCGTGATGTGGAACATTGACTTCCCGGTGCGCTGGGATAGAATGCAGGACACTTTCGAAGGGAACTACTTCCGTGAGCGCAAGCCCCGCAATGAAAATTATTCGTGAAACCAGTTTTGCCGGTATCGCCCCTGCAGCACGAGGCAAGGTTCGGGACATCTATGATCTGGGGGACCGGTTGCTGATTGTAGCGACGGACCGCCTTTCCGCGTTTGACGTGGTGATGCCCACGCCGATTCCCGACAAGGGCCGCGTGCTCACGCAACTTTCCCTGTTCTGGTTCGATTTGTTGCGCGAAATGATTCCCAACCATGTGCTGAGCGCCACGGAGTTCCCTGCCCCATTCCAACAGTACGCGGAAGACCTGGCGGGGCGTTCCATGGTGGTGCGCAAGACGCAACCTCTTCCCATCGAATGCGTGGCGCGCGGATACCTGTCCGGATCAGGATGGAAAGAGTACCGCGCTACCGGAAAAGTGTGCGGCATCACGCTGCCAGCGGGATTGCAGGAGTCCGACAAGCTGCCCGCAGCCCATCTTCACACCCGCAACAAAGGCCGCAACGGGCCACGACGAAAACATTCCCTTCGAGCGCGCCGCTGAAATGATTGGGCCAGCCCTCGCGGACAAGGTGCGAGACATCACCCTGGAGATTTACCGGCGAGCCGCCGCGTATGCCGAGCCGCGCGGAATCCTGCTGGCCGACACGAAATTTGAATTCGGACTATTGAATGGCAAATTGATCTGGATCGACGAAGCGCTGACGCCGGACTCTTCGCGTTTCTGGCCTGCCGCGGAATACCGGCCTGGCGGCCCGCAGCCCTCTTTCGACAAACAGTTTGTGCGTGACTACCTCGAACGGATCCAGTGGCCGAAAACGCCGCCGGGTCCCGTCTTGCCCCCCGATGTGGTTGCGGCGACGCGTGCAAAGTACCGGGAAGCGTATCGCATCCTGGTCGGACGCGAGCTAGAGTAGCCAGCCGGCCCCAATACTAAAACTCATCGATGGGGAGTGCGAACGTGAGAGATCAACTGGAAGGGCTTGTCGGACAAATGGTGGAACGCGGCATTTTGTTCGACGAAGCCGTCGGCGAGTTTGAGAAGAGGTTCATCAAACGCGTTCTCGAGCGCACAAACGGAAACCAGTCTCGAGCCGCGGAACTGCTCGGCATTCACCGCAACACGCTCAGTCGCAAGATCACCGAATACAAATTAGATCACCGGCGCAACAGCCGGGCGCGCTAGCAATAGCCCGCAGACGTTAAGCAACGCGAACGCAGGTCCGACGCGGCGTGGTGTGCGTAGTTGCAAAAAGCGATGCCCCGAAATCCGGAGCATCGCTTTAAGCTGTTTATCGCTGCTTGTTCCGCGAAGTTGTCGTCTCAGGGCTTCTTGGGAGCCGGCTTCTTCGTGGTCGCAGGCTTCTTGGTAGCGGCCTTCGGCAAATCTTCTTCGTTCACCTTGGCCTTATCCCAGTGCAGCATGAACGCAGGGTCGGGATCGTAGCTTTCCAGCGTGCCGGTAAACCTAACCGGATTGCCCTTCTCCAGCTTGGCCGCTTCGGGCTGGCCGGCTATCTTCACGTCCATATTCGGCGTGGCGGCGGCTTCGAACTCCGCGTCGCTGGTGACGAACGCCACTTTCAGTTCCGCACCGTCGGCCGAAGGCGTGATCTCGATGAGTTTGCCGGGTACATCGGGGAATTCCAGGCCGCAAGCGGCGGTCCATGTTAGTTTGGCCTTGTCGCCGCCGGCCTTAAGATCCGCAACCACCGACGCGATGGTCATGTCCTTACGCGCAGCTTCCAGATCCGCGGCGCTGGACAGTTTGTAAGTCGAAGGGCGGTCCACAGAGCTAGAGGCGAGCTGCAGCAACTCGTTCATTTCCTGGTCGACCAGGGTATCGCAAACCGTGCCGCCCTGGTAGTTCGCGAGCAACTTGCGGAGATAGGCCTTCACGGTTTTGGACTGCGCCTCGTTGGCGTTCTTCGAGGATGCGGCGCGAGCGAAATACCACAGCGCATCCAGTTGCTGCGGCGGGTTCATCGCCATGTAGGCCTTGCCCAGGCTGTAGTTCGTGGTGAGGTCGTCCGGAGTGGCTTCCAGCACCTTCTTGTAGTTCTCAATCGCTCCCGGAAAGTCCTTGGCAGCCATGGCAGCGTTGCCCGCTGTTCCGTAGAAGAAGATGATGGAGCGCTTTTTCTCATCGTTAAACTTGGCGTCGTCCGTATCCGCCGGCTTGGGAACCGCATCGACGGACTTCACTCCAGCCAGAGCAGCATCGCGAGCAGCCTTCGCAGTGGCAGGATCGGGATTCTGGATATTGTTGTAGGCGTAGGCGCGGACCGAATAGGCCTGGTAACGTTCGGTCGGGCTGGCCTTATCGCCGAGAGCGATGAGCTTGTCGGCGTACTCGATCATCTTGGGGAAATTTTTCTGATCCTGGTAAATCTTGTAATAGAGCGGATAAATATAGTTGAGAAGAGCGGAATTAGGGTACTTGGCAACGAAATCATCAAGCAACTTCAACTGAGCCGCAGGGTTCTTTTCCGCGGCGGCCGCCTGATAGGCGTTATATTCCGCCATGGTGTACTTCTGTCCGCCAGCCGGGGCGCTAGCGTCTTGCGCAGATGCCGGAACGACGACAATGCAGAACAGGCTCAGCGTCGCTGCAACAGCCAGACCCGCCAACCTACGTGTAACGTTCATTCCCTTATCTCCTCGCTGCAACCACAAAGATGGAATTATTTGACCCGTCAGCGGCTGGAAGCCACTGTCCCAAATGCCGACTTCCCTGCGAACCAGATGCCGTCGGAAACTTTTGAATTATAGGGGTAGGCGACGCTGAATCGCAAGCCGTTATCCGACGACCAAAATCGATTCAACCTGGACCCGAGAAACAGTGCGACTGCCTAAACATCCCCTCGTTGCACCAACGGGCGGACCAATCTCAGGAGGCACCCATAGGAGTAAGATAAGTGTCGCATAAGAAACGTGGCTGGCGCGAGGAAGAAATCGGATGAACCCAACAGGCAAAGCAAAGAATGCGGCAGATTTGGCGAAACCTCTGGTTGACAAAGTGGCTCTGGTGACCGGAGGCACCCGCGGAATCGGCAAAGCGATCGCACAGAAGCTGGCATCACTGGGAGCGAGTGTTAGCATCTGTGGACGTGACGAGGAGCGTTTGCTGCGAACGGCGCGTGAGTTCGAAAGCGACGGAGTGCGCGTGCATGCGCAGAAAGCCGACGTATCTCGCAATAGCGATGTGACCGCGCTGGTTCAGGCAACCGAGAAAAAACTGGGCCCCATCTCGATTCTCGTCAACAACGCCGGCATCGGAATGTTTGGCCCGGTACACGAGAAAAGCGAGGAAGACTGGGACCGCGTGATGAACACGAATCTGAAAAGCGTGTTCCTGGTGACGTGCGCCGTGGCCCCTGGGATGATTGCGCGGAAAAGCGGAGACATCATCAACATCAGTTCGCTGGCGGGAAAAAACACCTTTGCGGGCGGCGCGCTCTATTGCGCGTCAAAATGGGGCTTGCAAGGCTTAACAGGTTGCATGGCGGAGGATTTGCGCGGGTCCGGGATCCGTGTCAGCGCGATTTGTCCCGGCAGCGTGGCAACCGAGTTCTCCGGCCGCGGTCCAAAGGATCCCAGCAAGGTGCTGACAGCAGAAGATGTGGCGCACGCGGTGGCTATGGTCGTGACGCAAGGGCCGCAGAGTTTCATCAGCGAGGTGGACCTCCGACCGGTGGGCAAGCCTGGGACAAAGTGAGGGTGGCGGTGGTCGATAAATTATGTGTTGACAATAGTCGTTTACACGACTAATATTCCCTCCGTGAGCCCTAAACCCAAGACCCCAACGCCTCTCTCTCCCGCCGAAGAGCGCCTGTTCCTCGCCATCTTGAAAACCGCCGACGTCCTCGGTCAGGAAGCCGAACAACTGACCAAGTCCATCGGTTTGACCGCTACGCAGTACAACGTTTTGCGCATCCTGCGCGGCGCCGGCCCGGACGGTCTTCCCTGCCGGGGCATTGGGGAACGCATGATTTCGCGCGATCCAGACATGACGCGCCTGCTGGACCGCATGGAGAAGGGCGGCTTAATCACGCGCGCGCGCCAGAAAGACGACCGGCGCGTGGTGAAAACGCAGATTACGGAAGCAGGGCTCAACCTTCTGCAGAAACTCGACCAGCCCATGCGGGATTTGCACAAAAAACAATTTCAGCACATGGCTGCTGCTCAACTGAAAATTCTTGGTGACTTGTTGGATGCGTGTCGAAACCGCGATCCGGAGTGACTGCGGGTATCATCCAGAAAAATCTCGGGAACACAAAATATCAAGGAGAAAAACAAAATGAAGCTGAATCTAGTTCGATTGGCAGTGGCCGCGGGGCTAGCTGCAGCGCTGACCGGGCCGGCTAGCGCCGCCACAACCACCTACCAGATTGATCCGAGGCACAGCTCTGCGGGCTTTGGCGTAACGCACCTCATGATTTCCACGGTGCGAGGCGAGTTCCACAGCGTCAACGGCACGGTCGTGTGGGATGACAGCGATCCGAGCAAGTCCAGTGTGAATGTAACCATTGATGCCACTACCGTGGATACCCAGGAACCCGGCCGTGACAATGACCTGAAGAGCCCCAACTTTTTTGATGTCGCAAAGTTCCCCACCATCACCTTCAAGTCCACCAAGGTGGAAGCGGCGGGCCCCGGCAAGCTGAGGGTAACCGGCGATCTAACCATCCATGGGGTGACGAAGCAAGTGGTGCTGGACGCGAATGCGCCCAAGGCGCCAATCAAAGATCCATGGGGAATGACGCGCACCGCAACGTCAGGCACCACCAAGGTGAACCGCAAAGACTTTGGCTTGGTTTGGAACAAGAACCTGGATGGCGGTGGCGTGATGATCGGCGACGATGTGGACATCACCCTGGACGTCGAAATGATCGTGCCGCCTCCGGCGAAGTAACCCGCAGGTCGCGCTGATGAGCGAAGGAGAGACGCCGAGGGCGAGAGCGTGTGCGTCTCTCCTGCAGTCAATGATCGAAAAAAGTGGAGAAGCGAACATGCACAATCCAGCGAAGACAGATTATCCCGTTCATGAGCTGATTCAAAACCGTTGGAGTCCACGGGCATTTTCCGACAACCCGGTGTCGCCCGAAGCCCTTCGGAGCCTGTTCGAAGCAGCGCGCTGGGCTCCCTCCAGCAGCAATGAGCAGCCTTGGGCATTCATCGTGGGCACTGAAGACGACCCCGAAACCCACAACAAGATCTTGAGCACCCTGGTGGAATTCAACCAAGCCTGGGCAAAACACGCGCCGGTGTTGGCGATCGCCGTTTCGCAAATGGAGTTCGCCCGCAACAAAACTCCCAATCGTAATGCGTTCTACGACACAGGCGCGGCGGTGGCACATTTGACGGCCGAAGCGACCTCGCGCGGACTGTTTGTTCACCAAATGGCCGGCTTCGACCCGCAGAAGGCTATCGAAGTTTTTCACATCCCCAAAGGGTGGGAGCCGATCGCCGCCTTCGCCATCGGTTATCCTGGCGACCCTAACGCGTTGCCCGACAAATTGCGTGAACGCGAACTGGCTCCGCGCAGCCGCAAACCGATTTCGGAATTCGTGATGTCCAGCGACTGGGGGCATCCCGCCAAGTTCCTTCCTGAATGAGAATTTCTCGCGACGATCGGACGCTTGCGCGATTTTCCGGCTGGGGCATAGTTGCCGCGCTGGGAGTGCTGCAAGCTTGGGCCTACCGCAACAGCATGAATCCCGACGGAATTTCCTACCTGGAAATAGGGCGAGCGGGAATTTCCGGCTGGCATGGATTTGTGAATGCCTATTGGAGCCCACTGTATCCATTTCTGCTGAGTCTGGTGCTTCGCTGGTTCGAACCCTCCCCGTTCTGGGAATTCCCCGCGACCCACTTTCTGAATCTGGCGATTTATCTCGCGGGATACGCGTGCTTCGAATTCCTGGTCCGGGAATTCCTGGCAAGTCGTCAAATGTCGCAATCCAGCGTTGAAAGAAAATACCTTCTCTCCGACGCAGAACTGTATTGGGGCGCCACGGTGTTCTATGTCTGGGCGTCGCGCTACTGGTCAGGGACAGTGCTTGTTACTCCCGATCTTCTGGTGGCAGCGATCTTCTGCCTGGCTACGGCGATCCTTGTGCGCATTCGCCGCGGAGAACAAGGCTGGCTGACGTTTGCACTGCTCGGCGTAATACTCGGGTTCGGGTACCTGGCCAAGGCCCCTATGTTCCTGCTGGGTTTTGTGTTTGTTTTTGCGGCCTACCGACTGGTGCAAAACACTCCACAGGGATTGGCGCGTGCCGGCGTCGCGCTTTTGCTCTTCCTGATCATCGCAACGCCCTACGTGACGGCCTTGTCGCGCAGTAAACACCGCTTCACGTTCAGCGATACGAGCACCATCAGCTATGCGGAATACATAAACCGGATGCCGCTCTTTGTCAGCTGGCGTGGCGAGGATCCGGGCAATGGCACGCCGGTTCACCCGACGCGACGTCTGCTGGCCGATCCTGCGCTGTTTGAATTTGCCACACCGGTCCCGGGCAGCTATCCGCCTTGGTATGATCCGTCGTATTGGTACGAAGGATTGCACGCTCATTTTTCGGTGAAAGGTGAGCTGTGGGCAATCTTCCGGGGTGCTAACGAATACCTTAAAATGTTTTCGCGATCGGGCGCGCTTTGGTGCGTGCTCGTCATTCTGATTGTGGTGACGCGCCGAGGCGGAGGGCTGGACCGCGCGGACCGTCCCTGGTGGCCGGTACTGCTTCCGGGAGTTGCCACGCTGGCGATGTATAGCCTGGTGCATGCGGAAACGCGGTTTGTCACCGGCGTTGGGCTGGTTCTGCTTTTTTGGGCACTTTCGCGCGTGCAGGTTGCCGCGGCGGCGGCGCCGAAAAAAGCCCTGTGGGCAAAGATGGCCGTCTTTCTGGCGCCAGCCATCGCCATTGGTTGCAGCGCGACGGCCGACTTGAAGCGCCTCACGCATCCGGAACCATTTGTTGCATGGGAATCCGCCCAAGCGCTGCACGCCGTCGGCATTCCCGCTGGGGCAAAGGTGGGCTACATCGGCGCTGGACTGGTAACCCAGTGGCCTCATCTTGGCGGAATGCAGATCATCGCGGAAATGCCCGACCCGGGCTGGAGTCGTCTTGTCGTGCTCGATCCGGAAACTAGGCAGGGCGTGCTGCGAAAATTCGCAGACGCGGGCGCAACCGCAGTCGTAACCGGGCACGCCGAGGTTGCCCGCAGCGATCCGGGCTGGCAACCGCTCGGCAATACCGGGCTATTCGTGCGAATGCTTGTCCCCTCTGAACCCAGTCACGCCCCTAGCGCATCAGAGAACTATCCATAACCCTGGGAGGGTTCGACCGAATGCACGCCCTGCTGGAATTCCTGTTGCGACACGGGTATGTCTTGTTGCTCGGATGGGTGTTTGCCGAGCAGGCGGGGCTACCTTTGCCGTCCGTTCCGTTGCTGCTTGCGGCCGGCGTTTTGGCAGGGACGGGCCGCTTGAACATTGTGGCTTGCCTGCTGGCTAGCATGCTGGCCGCCGTCGCCGCGGACACCGATGTGGTATCGGCTTGGCCGCGTACGGGGAATCGGCATTCTTCAGTGGATCTGCAAGATTTCTCTGGAACCCGATTCGTGCGTGCGTCGTACCGAGGGAATTTTCGAAAAATACGGCGCCAAGTCCCTGCTGTTCGCGAAATTTCTACCGGGGCTGAACACCGTTGCCACACCGCTTGCTGGCGTGTTTCACATGCGCTTGCGCCGGTTTCTGGTGTTCGATGCACTGGGCGCAATGATCTGGTCGGCCACCTTCCTCGGGCTGGGGTTTGTTTTCAGCGAGCAGATCGAGAGAATCGCAGAGAATTTGCGATTGGCCGGAGGCTGGGCCCTGGCACTCGCGATTGGAGGACTGGCCCTTTATATCGTCTACAAGATCCTTGCGCGCAAGAAATTCCTGCGGGACTTGCGGGTTGCGCGAATCACCGTGGATGAGTTGAAGCAGAAGCTCGACAGCGGCGAGCAACTCGCCATTGTGGATTTGCGGCATTCGATGGACTTCGAGGCTGATCCTGAGACAATTCCTGGCGCATTTCGCGTGGACGCCAAGGAGTTGGAGCAAAAGGGGAATTCGTTGCCCCACGATCGCGACATCATTCTCTACTGTACTTGACCAAACGAAGCCACCAGCGCCCGTGTGGCGCTGCTCTTAAGGAGAAGAGGCATCCGAAGAATCCGCCCGCTTCAGGGAGGCCTGGAGGCGTGGAAAGAGCGCGGCTATCCCATGGACACGCGCACTGCTTGAGGACTCACAGCGGGATATTTGCGCGACAATCACACATCGCACAGGAGGATAAGCATGAGCATCAAAGTCCAGGTGATTTTTTACAGCATGTACGGTCACGTCTACAAAATGGCGCAGGCCGTGGTAGAAGGCGCGAAACAAGTGCCGGGGGCGGAGGTTTCGTTGGACCAGGTGGCCGAGTTCATTCCCGACGACGTTTTGGAAAAGTACGGCGCTAAAGCAGCGAAATCCGCTTTCTCCAAAGTGCCCATCGCCACCGTGGACCAACTGCCCGACGCGCACGCCATCATCTTTGGAACGCCAACCCGCTTCGGCAACATGGCCGCGCAGATGCGCAATTTCCTCGATCAGACCGGACCGCTGTGGGTCAAGGGATCGCTGATCGGAAAAATCGGGAGCGTGTTCGCTTCCACCGCGACGCAACACGGCGGGCAGGAAACCACCTTGACGAGTTTCCACACCACCCTCTTGCATCACGGCATGGTAATCGTCGGCGTGCCTTACAGCGAATCGGGCCTGGCGCACATGGGAGACATTACTGGCGGCACGCCCTATGGCGCGACCACCATTGCGGGACCGGATGGCTCACGGCAACCCAGTGAGAACGAACTGAAAATCGCGCGCTATCAAGGAAAGCACGTGGCGGAGCTCGCCACGAAGCTGTTCCGCTAAACCAAACGAAGAACTTGCACGATGTCTCGTTTGAGATCCTTCGAGGCGCAAACTTCGCGCCTCTCAGGATGACATCGAGAGCAGGGGTTCAGTCAGTATGTACCTGGCGTTCGTTCGGCAATTTCGCGCTACAGTCGCGGCAAGACGATTCCGCTTTGCGCCTGATACTTTCCTTTTTTGTCCTTGTAGCTGACTTCGCAGTCTTCGTCGCTCTCGAAGAAAATCACCTGGCACAGTCCTTCGTTGGCGTAAATCTTCGCGGGCAACGGCGTGGTGTTGCTGATTTCCAGCGTGACGAATCCTTCCCACTCCGGCTCAAACGGCGTTACGTTCACGATGATCCCGCAGCGCGCGTAAGTCGACTTCCCCAGGCAAATCGTCAGCACGTTGCGCGGAATCCGGAAATACTCGATCGAACGCGCCAACGCGAAGGAATTCGGCGGGACCAGGCAGATGTCGCCCTTGTAATCCACCAGCGAGCGCGGGTCGAAATGCTTCGGATCCACGATCGTCTGTTCACGTTTGTGAAAATCCGAAACTCGTCGGCGACACGAATGTCGTATCCATAGGAAGAAACGCCGTAGCTGATCACTCCTTCCCGAATTTGCCGGTCGGTAAACGGCTCGATCATCTTGTGTTCCAGCGACATCCGGCGAATCCACTTGTCTGGCTTAACGGACATCCATATCCTCCTGTAAGGGGAACGAAAAATGTGTAATCTCAAAAGAGAAAGTGTAGACGAGGCGGCACGTCTTGACAACCCGGGCTGCAGCCTCTAGCATCGGGCCACGGAATCTGGAGGGTCGTGTGATCAAGCTCGATATCGTAAATGCCGTTGTGGCAAAGACAAACATCAGCCGCATCAAGGCGGAGCAAGCCGTCGAGACGGTTTTCGAATCGCTGAAGAACGCCATGGGCCGCAGACAGCGGATCGAGTTGCGCAAATTTGGCGTGTTCAGCGTGAAGCCGCGCAAGACCGGCATCGGACGCAATCCGCGCACCGGAGAAGAAGTCAGCATTCCCCCGGGCAAAGCCGTGCGCTTTAAGCCTGGAAAAGAACTTCAGGGGCTGGAAGACACTACAGCCGCGAGCGAAACCAAGTAGAACTTCGTGTCAACACCGGAAACAGAGCAGCGCGCTCCCGCTTATCTGGAGCCGCCTGTATGGACCACATTTTCCTCCAGCGGACACGTATTCCGCCGCCACACCTCCTCACCCTCCGACTCGTTCCCTGATCCTCGCCTCGGGCTTGTTTCTGCTGACCCTGGTCACTTCCCTTCTGGCCGGAACGCATTTCGCTGCCGCGTATGCGCACAATCAGGCCGCGTCGCTTGACACTTTCTTCGAGACTTTCCGGCTATTGTACCGCCATCCAGCCGCGCTTCTCGCCGGCTTGCCTTTCGCCATCACCCTTCTCGGGGTTCTCCTGGTGCATGAACTGGGGCACTACTTTGCTTGCCGGCATCATCACATCCGCTCCAGTTACCCATTTTTCATTCCTGCGCCACGCTCATCGGCACGTTTGGCGCGTTCATTCTGATTCGTTCACCGATCCGCTCGAAGCGCGCTTTATTCGATGTGGGCGCTTCAGGACCGCTCGTTGGCTTCGCCGTGGCGTTGCCAGCGCTGGCTTACGGAGTGTTGCACGCCAAGGTCATTCCCACGTTGGGGAGCGATGGCAACGCTGATTTGATTTTTGGCGTGCCCCTGATTCTCAAGCTTGTAGCCGCTGTTATTCAGCCCAACGCTCACGCGGCAGACTTGCTGTTGCATCCCGTCGGACGGGCCGCTTGGGTCGGGCTTGTTTGCGACGGCGCTGAATCTTCTTCCGGTCGGCCAGTTGGATGGCGGCCACATTCTGCGCTCGGTGAGCCCGCGCGCACATTGGGTGGTTTCGCTGCTTCTGCCAGTGATCTTGGTGGTGCTTGGCGTGTACGTGTGGCGCGGCTGGCTGATCTGGGCGGTGATTTTGCTCGGACTGCGATTCTTGCGCACCGCACCGATTTACGATCCAACACCGCTTGACCCGAATCGCCGCATGGGCGCGCTGATCGCACTGCTGGTATTCTTGCTGTGCTTCATGCCGAGCCCGCTGTAGCAGCAATTTCAGCAACTTTCCCCGAGGCAAATATGTCCGAACAGGCGAAACACAAGCTCGCGCGCATTCTTCGGGAGCGCGACCTGCTCTTCTCTTCATTGGCTCGGTCATCGGTTCCGGTATTTTTCTGACGCCTGCACTGATCCTGCGTCAAGTCGGCGGCTCGGTTGGCGCTTCCCTGATGGTTTGGATCCTGGGAGGTTTGCTCTCCCTGTTGGGGGCCCTGACCTACGCCGAACTGGCCGCGGCAAATCCTGAAGCGGGCGGATTGTACTGCTACATTCGCGACGGTTTCGGCCGACTTCCCGCCTTTTTGTATGGCTGGTGCCTGTTTCTGGTGATTGCCAGCGCCACGATCGGCGCGCTCGCGCACGCGTTCACGAAATATCTTCAGGAAATTATTCCGCTGACTTCACTGCAGTCTTCGCTCGTTCTGGTGCTGATGATCTCCGTCGTGACTGCTGTCAACATTTGGGGCACGCGAAAGAGTTCCGACCTGCAGAATGTCACCACGCTGATTAAGGTCGGCATCATCCTTGTGCTCAGCGCAGTTCTGCTGTGCTCGGCTCCCTGCACGGCCATCACGGCCGCGAATTCACCGCGGCCACGGGCTCGTCCCTGCACGGCGTCGACTCTGCTTTCAGGTATCGGCTTCGCCATGATTTCCGTGCTGTGGGCTTATGAAGGCTGGCAATTTGGCACTTACAGTGCAGGAGAAGTTAAAGACCCGCAGCGGAGCTTTCCGCGCGCGTTTCTTCTAGGATCGCTGCTGCTCGCTGGCTTGTATTTGTTTGCCGTGGTGGCGTATTTGGTGGCGTTAGGGCCGGCGTCGCCGCAACGAGCGACACCATCGCAGCCGCAGCAGCAACGACCGTCTTGGGCCCATGGGCGGGAAAACTGGTTGCCGCCGCGATTCTCATCTCCACCTTCAGTTCCGCGAACAGCGTGATGCTCACGGCTCCGCGCGTGTATTTCGCCATGGCCAACGATGAGTTGTTCTTCAGGCAGTTCGCGCAGGTGCATCCGCGTTTTGGCACTCCCGCGGCCGCAGTCTTGGCCTTGGTGTGTGGTCCTGTGTCTTGGCGTTGGTGGGAGGATTCGCGAAACTCGCCGAAGTGCGATTTTCATCGGCTGGATATTTTACGGAGTGGGCGCCGCGGCGATTTTCCCATTCGCAGGGCCAACAAGGGAAACGAATTCCGTATCGCGTACCGGGCTATCCTGCGACGCCATTTCTGTTTGTTTTGGCGGCGTTGGCCCTCGTTGGCAACGCCATCTACGGTGCCATCAAAGATCCTCACGAGTTCACTTACCTGCTGGCGGCGTTGGGCCTGTTGCTTCTCGGCCTGCCGGGCTATTTTTTCTGGAGCCGGAAGCAAGCGCGCGCTTCGGGAAAATGATCAGAGTAAGGTCAGCGGGTCCATATCCACGAGAACCGCCGTTTGCGGAATCTCGTTCGCGTCGCAAAACGACATCGCTCCGCTCAGAAGCTTCGTGAGCAGCGACCGCTTCGGCGATTTCAGCAAAAACTGGAAGCGATGCTCCTTCTTCAACCGCGCCAGCGGCGCCGACGCCGGACCCAACATGCGCACACCCTTGCCATCATGCGGCGAAAAATATTCGCTCAAACGCCGCGACCAGCGAATCGCCTTCTCCAGGTTCTTGTCGCGCACAATCACATTCGCCAGCGAACTGAACGGCGGATAGGCCATCATCCGGCGAAAGTTCAGCTCTCGTTCGTAGAACGAAGATAGTCCTGCCGCACCGCGTCCTGAATCGCGTAGTGCTCCGGATAAAACGTCTGGATCAGCACGCGCCCGGTCAATTCACCTCGCCCGGCGCGCCCCGCAACCTGCGTCAGCAACTGAAACGTGCGTTCCGCCGCCCGAAAATCGGGAAAGCTCAACGAGGAATCCGCCGAGACCACACCGACAAGCGTGACGCGCTGGAAATCGTGCCCCTTCGCCAGCATCTGCGTGCCCACCAGAATGTCCAGCGCCCCGCCGGCAAACGCTCCGAGCGTCTCTTGATACTGCTGCTTGGTTCGCGCCGTGTCGCGATCCAGCCGTGCAATCCGCGCGCCGGGAAATTCCTTTCGCAACCGCTCTTCCAGATGCTCCGATCCCTCGCCAAAAAAGTAAACGTATTTCGAATCGCACTTCGGGCAGGTCTTCGGCACCGGCTGAATCGAGCCACAGTAGTGGCATTCCAGGCGGTTGCGGCTTTTGTGATAGGTCATCGAGATGCTGCAGTTCACGCACTGCACGGACGCGCCGCAGCTTCGGCACAGCACCGACCACGAATAGCCGCGCCGGTTGATCAGCACGAGCGCCTGCGTCTTGAACTCCAGACACTCCGCGATGCCGTCGTGCAGCGCCTTGGAAATCGGGCTGGTCTGATCGTCTGCGCAAAGTCCTGACGCAAATCCACTATTTCCACCGCCGCCAGCGAGCGATTCTCCACGCGCGTCGCGATCGTCAACAATTCATATTTGCCATTCAGCGCGTGGTGATATGTCTCCAGCGACGGCGTCGCAGAACCCAGCAGCGCCGCGGCACTCTCCAGTTTCGCGCGCACGATGGCCACGTCGCGCCCGTGATACCGCGGCGTTTCCTCCTGCTTGTAGCTGTTCTCCTGCTCTTCATCGACGATGATCAGCCCGAGATTTTCCACCGGCGCAAAAATCGCCGAGCGCGTGCCAACCACCACGCGCGCCTGCCCGTTGCGCACGCGCCACCATTCCCGCGCGCGCTCCACGTCACTCAGCGCCGAATGCAGCACCGCTACGCCTTCGAAATTCGCCCCAAACCATGCGCGACATTGCCGCCCGATCCACAGTGTCAGCGCGATTTCCGGCACCAGCACCATTGCCGTTTTCCCGCGCGCCAGCGCTTCCTGCACGCTACGCAGATACACTTCCGTTTTTCCGCTGCCCGTCACGCCGTGCAGCAGCAGCACGCCAAATTCGCCCAGTTCAAATCGCGCGCGAATGGCTCTGAATGCGCGCTCCTGCGCTTCGTTCAACGCATGCGCCGGCGGCATGTATCCCGAGTCGAATGGATCTTCCGCCGGGTCAATCGCTTCCTCCCAGCTCTCCAGCAATCCTCGCGCAACATTCGCTCGACAACCGCGCGTGATACTTCCGCCAGCTTTAGCAGCTTGGCCATCGGAAGCGGCCCGCGCTCCGTTGTGAGCAGCAGGCGCATTCGTTCTTCTTTCTCGCCAAGTTTCGCGGAAGAGCTCTGCGACCCTTTCCACGCCACGATCGTTGCGTCTTCGCTTCCTTCCCTGCACACTCTCCCGAATTTCGAGAAATCCACGCCGCTGCAATCGCTGCAATTCTGCCGCCGCGATTCCGAGTTTGGCGAGGAGCCCAGAAGCGCGTCCCCTTTTTCTCGCATAGCTTCTGCAAAAATTCAACCGCTGCGTGGAAAGTCCGTCAGTGCCTTTCCCACCCTCAATTCTACGACGAGCCTCCCCCCGGTCGGTCAGCACATCTCGCGACGCACCGTCAGGTCCGTCACCGGCGGCAACATGGCGCGAAACACTTCTCCAATGGGTGCGAGGTAATAACCTGCAATCCATTGCCCCAGCTCGATGAGCTTCGGCGTCAGCGCGGGAAGAAGTTCGAGGACCTTGCTAATCTCTCGGATCTTCGCGCCTTCGGGCGGCGCGGCAACCATTCCACCACTACGCCGACGAGCGATTTCTTGCGGAACGGCACAAGCACGCGGCTGCCGGGCTCACCTGTCCGCGCAGAGCCTCGGGAACGGCATACGTAAACGTCGTGCGCAGCGGCACCGGCAGAGCAACGTTGCAATATGGAGCGGGCATTCCGCGTGTAGTGTAGCAGCACACATGAATGCAATAAAATCCGGACGCGGATTGTGCAAAACTTCTGCGGACTTCAACGGCTGATCAGCATGACTCCGGCGAAGATCGCGGTAATGCCCAGCCACTGCGAGCGCGAAATTTGCTCGTGAAACACGATTGCCGCCAATGCCACCGTCACCGCTCCATAGAGCGAAGCCAGTACGCTTACAACGGACACCTGTTCGTGCTGCATGCCGTAATTGTTAAACACGAGGCGCTAGTATCGAGTAGGCCCACCGCGAAGATCCAGGGAATGTCCCTTTTCGAAGGCGGGGCTATGGACCGGCGAGCGAACAAGATCACAAGGAAGGTTAAGCAGACACTTGTCGCACGAATGGTCCAGACCGTATGCGCCGCACCTAGAGCCGGCACCACGCGAATACCAAGCAACCAGAACATCACGCCGAATCCGACGGCAGCAAGCAACGCCCAACCCACGCCCATATTCTTTTTCGCGGGATGAGTTTTTCCTCCAACACATTCGCATCGCCGGGAATCGTCTCTCCCCCGCGACCAGCACAACGCCAACGATGGTCAGGATGATTCCCGCCAATCGCATCATCGTGAGGCGCTCGCCCGTCAACACCGAAAGCAACAATGTCAGTACGGGATAACTTGCCGACAGCGGCGCAACGATCGACATCTTCCCAATTTCAAACGAACGATACAGCGCCAGGGTCGAAACCGTATTCAGGCAGCCGGCCAGATGCCCCAAGCCCAAGTCCGCCAGCCCCAGCCATCCGCCAGATGTCCCCACCCGCCAAGTTGCGGCATGACCAGTGTGAGCAGCAAGCAACCGCATAACTGCATATATAGCATGGTGCGGAATGTGCCGAGCTTGCGGGTGGCAAATCGCGCAAAAAGGTCCGCGCTCCCCCAACACAGCGCGGTCGCCAGCCCGAGAAGGATTCCCATCTTCTGATTCTACGATTTTTTTTTCTTGGGAACTTGCAGCCCGAGTTCCGCCATGACCTTTTGCAGGTCTTTCCAGACTTCGCCCTTGGCGTTGGGATTTCGCAGCAAATACGCAGGATGATACGTCGCCATGCAGCTTGTGTCCGCGCCATTGCAACCATTGCCCGCGAAATTGCGAAATGCCCCGGGTAGTTTGCAGCAACGTCTTCGCCGCCACCGCCCCGAAGCAGACAATCACCTTCGGCTGAATCACATCAATCTGCCGCAGCAAATAGGGCGAACACGTGCCCACTTCGTCTGGCTCGGGCTGCGCGATTCTCCGGCGGCCGGCACTTCACCACGTTGCAGATGTACACATCTTTGCGCTGCAGGCCCATCGCTTCAATCATCTGCGTCAGCAGTTTTCCGGCGCGGCCCACGAACGGCAGCCCTTGCATGTCTTCATCGGCGCCGGGGCCTTCGCCAATGAACACCAACTCGGCCTTGGGATTTCCATCGCCGAAAACGATTTTGTTGCGGCCCTTGTGCAGTTTGCAGCGCGTGCAATCGCCAATGTCTTCGCGAATCTTCAGCAACGTGTCGTCTTTCACCTTGTCGACCGATTCAAACAGAGACGGCCCTGTGGGCGGCGGAGAATCGTCGCGCAGCGGCCTTGGAGTTTTCTCAAGCTCGAGCTTTGGCTTCGGCGCACTCTTCGGCAAAGCACTCTCCTCGGGCACAGGAATGGGTGAGGCCAGCGAGTCCAGCGCAGCGCTGGGCTCACCGAGGGCTTCCCCGTCGCGCTGCGTTCACGGTAAAACATTCGGATGCCGAGATCTTCGTGGTAGCGAAGCCGCTCTTCGATTTTTTTCTGCAGGGGTTCCGGGATTCGCTCGGCCATGGTTCGGTCAATCGCCCGCGCGATGCGAGGCTGGCTTGCTGCGCAGCACGCCACGTAACCGCACCGCTTCGTCCAGAATGCGTTGCGCCACTTCGGCTTTGCTCATGCGGGGTAACGGCAGATCGCGGCCGTCGCGCGAGAACAGTGTCACGATGTTGGTGTCGGCATCGAATCCGGCGCCCTCCGCGGTCACGTCGTTGGCCACAATCAGATCCGCATTCTTTGACGCCAGCTTCTTCCGCGCATTCTCCGCCACGTTGTCCGTTTCCGCGGCGAACCCGACCACCAAACTGTCGCCCTTATCGCGAGCCATGGTCGCCAGAATATCCGGGTTGGGCTCCAGTCGAATCGTCATCAGCCTCCCCGCCACGCTTAATCTTGTTGCTGACGGCTCGGCCACCCGGTAATCCGCCACCGCCGCCGCAAAAATTGCGATGGAGCTCGCAGGAAAATGTTTTTGTACGGCGCGCAGCATCTCTTCCGTGGAGCGCACGCCCACGCGCTCCACGCCTTCGGGACTTTCCAGCGCCGTCGGCCCGCTCACCAGCATGACCTCCGCGCCTCGCCGCGCCGCCGCTTCCGCGATGGCATAGCCCATTTTCCCTGAGGAACGATTCGTCAGAAAGCGAACCGGATCAATGTCCTCGCAGGTCGGTCCCGCCGTAACCAGCACGTCTCTCCCGCCAGATCGTGCTTTGCTTGCAAAACTTCCTGCACCGCCTTCAGGATCTCTTCTTGCCCTGCCAAACGCCCGGGACCCGTCATACCACAGGCCAGATAGCCCTCGCCAGGCTCCACGATGCGAACGCCGCGAGCGCGCAGCGTCGCAAAATTCTCCTGCGTCGCCGCGTGCTGCCACATGTTGACGTTCATCGCTGGCGCCACGATCACCGGCAGCGGTCGACGCCAAATATAGCGTCGAAAGAAAATCGTCCGCAATCCCTCGCGCAAATTTTGCCAGCGTGTCCGCGGTTGCCGGCGCCACCAGCAACAGATCGGTACGCTGAGCCACGGCGATATGCTCGATCGCGCTTTCCAGGTTAGCTTCTCCGCCGGCAGAGCCCGCGAACAGATCGGTGATCACTTTCTGACCGCTGAGCGCCGCGAAGGTTAGAGGAGTGATGAATTCGCGCGCGGCACGCGTCATGACGACTTGAACGGAGTGACCCTCTTGCTGAAGGCGGCGGACCAATTCCGCGGACTTATAGGCCGCGACTCCACCGGTAACACCGAGGGTGATGCGCATGGATACCTCGCAGGCGCGCTATTTGCGGCGCTTGCTGTCCTTTTCTTCTTCCGAACCCGGCTCGGTGAAATCGTACTCGATCAGGCCGTGGTTGACCTCATCGCAGGCGATTCGTGTCGCCTTCTGCGTACGCAGGTTTTCGACCAACGGCGGCGCCCCGGCCATGATCTGCCGGGCGCGACGAGCTGCCAGCACCACATACGCAAACTGGCTCTGCGGAGCTTTGGTTTGCACGGTCATCAGTGTCTTACCCTCCAAACGATGCAAGCAATTGGTTCACGCGATCGCGGCGCCTCTCGCTCGTGCAGCGCAGCGCCAGTACAATGGCCTGAGCTTCACGACCGGCACGTTCCACGTCGTCGTTCACCACACAAAAATCGTAAAACTTCTCGCTCGCCACAATCTCTTCGCGCGCCTTAGCCAGCCGCCGCGCAATCTCTTCGTCGGTATCCTGACCACGGCTGCGCAACCGCCGTTCCAGTTCTTCGCGCGAAGGCGGCAGAATGAAAATCGCCACGGACTCCGGCAATTTTTCCTTCACCTGCGCCGCACCCTGCACATCGATCTCAAGGACCAGGTCCAGTCCGCCTGCCCGGGATTCCTCCAGCCATTTCTTCGGCGTGCCATAGGAATGCTTGCCGAAGACCCGCGCGTACTCCAGAAACTCGCCCCGGGATACCATGGAGGCAAACTCAGCCTCGGTGACGAAATCATAACACTTTCCACTGGCTTCAGTCGTGCGCCGAGGCCTAGTGGTACATGATACCGAGGACATCGTTCCCGGCAGCTCCAGAATCTTCTGCACCAACGTCGATTTTCCCGAGCCCGATGGCCCCGACACGATCAACACCAGCGGCGAAACTCCTTTTGCCTCGCTCATTCGATGTTCTGCACCTGTTCCCGCAATTTTTCGATTTCGGCTTTGATTTCCAGAGCCAGGCCGGTAATCGCCAGCGCTTCGCTTTCCACGCCGGGCGTTTTGGAGAGCATGGTATTGGCTTCGCGATGCATTTCCTGCAGCAGAAAATCAAGTTTCTTGCCGAGTTCCCCGGCATTGTCCACCAGTTTGGCAAACTGCTGCAGGTGGCTGCGCAGGCGGTCTAGTTCTTCACTGATGTCGCTGCGTTCCGCCAGTAGCGCGGCTTCCTGCGTCACCCGCGCCGGATCCACAATCGTGCCGCCCAACAATTCCTTCAACCGAGTTTCCAGACGCCGGACGAATGCGGGCCGCAGCGTTTCCACCAGCCCGCGTACTTCATCGGCCAGCGATCCGATGCGAGCCAGCCGCGCGCGCAGTTCTTCCACCAGATGGCGGCCCTCGGCAAGCCGCATCTCGTCCAACTTCGCCAGCGCTTCACGCAACAAATGGTCAAGCACCTTGCCGAACTCTTCCTGCTCTTCATCCGAATCCGGCAGCGCCGGCGCAAGACCGGCGATCACGCCCGGCAGCCGCAGCAACGATACAAGATCCAACTCGGATTTCGCGCCGGTCTGCTGGCGCAATTCATCCGCCGCGCGCAGGTACGCCTGCAGCAATTCCCTATTGACGTGAACCGGGGCAGCCTTGCCGGGCTCCACGTTGACGTGCACATCCACGTGGCCGCGGTGAATGCGCTCGCGAACCGTTTGCCGCAACCGCAACTCATAGGGCTCCAGCGATTCCGGTATGCGCAACTTCACGTCCAGAAAACGGTGATTCACGCTCTTCACGCTCAAGCGAATAGACCAGCCGCCATGCTCCGTACGCACGGTGGCATACCCGGTCATCGAGCGGCACTCCGCTTTTCCCTTCGTCGCAGTTCGTTCTTCCGTGCTTGTCTTCACGCTCATATCTTTTTGCTCGCATTCGCTGCAGCATTGTTTTGCTTCTCTGCCGGAGCGAGCAGCTCTTCATCCATAAACTGCAAATCGTGCAGGCGGGCATAGCTCCCGCCCAACGCCAGAAGATCGGCGTGCGTGCCGCACTCGCGAATCGTCCCATCTTCCAGCACCAGAATTTTATCGGCTTTGCGAATTGTACCCAAGCGATGCGCAATCACAAAGGTCGTGCGACCCACCATCAGGTTACTGAGCGCGCGCTGCACATACAGTTCGGATTCGGAGTCCAACTCCGAGGTCGCTTCATCGAGAATCAGTATGGGCGAATCCTTCAGAATCGCGCGGGCGATGGCGATGCGCTGGCGTTGGCCGCCGCTGAGCCGCGTGCCGCGTTCGCCGATCAGCGTATCGTAGCCCTGCGGCAACTCCAGAATGAAATCGTGCGCCAGCGCGGCCTGCGCCGCCTGGATCACGCGCTCCTGCGGAACATTGCTCATGCCGTAGCAAATATTGTTCCGCACCGTATCGTGAAAGAGAATATTTTCCTGCGTGACCATGGCGATCTGGCCGCGCAGCGATCGCAGGGTAACGTCGCGAATGTCCGCGCCGTCAACTCGAATCGTGCCGGAACTGGCCGCGTAAAACCGCGGAATCAGATTGACCAGCGTGGTCTTCCCCGCACCGCTGGAGCCCACGAAGGCCACCAGTTCTCCTTTGCGCGCCTGAAAGCTCACGTCGCGCAGCACAGGTGTCGTGTCGTACGCGAAGCCCACGTTTTGAAATTCGATTTCGCGCGAGAATGCCGGCAAGGGCTTCGCGCCGGGCGCGTCCTGCTCTTCCTGCTTCAAATCCAGGTACGCGAAGACATGCGTTGTGGCGCCCTGCGCCTGTTGAAACTGCTGGTACACCGCGCCCATGCGCTTGATGGGCTCGTAGGACTTGATCAGGCAATACACGAAGCTGAAAAATAGCCCCACAGTCATTTGTTGCAGGCGAATTTTGTCTCGCGCATGAAGCAGGAGCAAACAAATCACCACGGGCAAAAGCAAGTCCATCAGTGGCGAAGTTACAACCTGCGCGCGCACCCAACGCATGGTTTCGCGAAGCAAGCGCTTGGCCGCAGCTTGGAATTTCGTGACTTCGAAATCCTCCATGCCGAACGCTTTCACGATGCGGTTCCCTGCCACGGTTTCCTGCAGAATCTGGTTCAGTTCTCCCAGCTTGCTCTGGCTGCTTTCCACCGAACGGCGAATCTTGCGTCCCAATCTCCCGACCGGCCAAACCACGGCAGGCAGAAAAAGCGCGCAGCCCAGCGTCATCTTCCAATCGATGTAGAAGAGCACGGCAATAAACGCGACGAACGAAAAACTTTGCCGAAAAACATCCGCCAGATACTCGGAAAGCGCGGGCCGCGCCCGTTCCACATCATTGATCACTCCCGACATCACCCGCCCGGTTGGTTGGCTCTGGAAAAATCCTATCGGCTGGCGGATGATCTTTTCGTAGACTTTGTTCCGCAAGTCGGTGAGCGCACGATGTCCGACGAATTGAATCAGCGTGCTGCCGCCAAACTCCGCCACAGAC
Organism: Candidatus Acidiferrales bacterium; assembly: GCA_963792145.1. GTDB lineage: Bacteria > Acidobacteriota > Terriglobia > Acidiferrales > UBA7541 > Acidiferrum. The sequence continues at coordinate 79,478 of CAWBVH010000019.1, read as the reverse complement.
TTTACGAAAAAAACCACCAGTAGCGAGATTGAAACAACCGGCCAAACATTGTGGATGCTGTGCGGAAAAAAGCGATTCAGGTAGATCGCGGGGCCGCCGTGGGGCACGGTGAACAAAAGCACGTTGGAATCGGGAGCCGCGGGATTCAGCACGCGATCGATGATCGGTTTGATCATTAGCCCGATGATGGCTTCGGCCAATCCCACCACCAGCAGCAGCGCAATGCCCACGCTCATAGACACGCGATAGGGCTTCACGTATCCCAACAGCCGCTTCAATTGTGGCGAAAACATGGAACCCACTACTCAGCCCCCGGGAACGCCCGCGTAATCCCCTCTTGGTACGCTATTCGGCAGCACGCTGGTGTGTCAAGTTGGCCGGACAGCATCAGTAGGCCAGTTTCGATAACAATCGCGCTGCCTGTTCTACAGCCTGCAGACCAATCCTTTGTCGGTTCCTCGCTGCGGTTCTCAGTGATACTCTCCCGCCGACGATTTGGCGACACTCGACTGAGACCGCTGCATCCGGCAGATCGCTGGCCTCAACTCAACCTTTCCGTTTGAGATTCTCGCAAAGGAAGACTGCAACTGGACCCCGCATGATTTCCGACCGCTTTCGCGACCGGCGTGTTTTCTGGTGTGGCGACGCAGCACATATCTGGGTACCATTCGCCGGTTACGGGACGAACGCGGGAATCGCAGACGCCATACATTTGTCCTGGAAGTTGGCAGGTGTGCTGAACGGCTGGGCGGAGCCTGCAATTCTGGACGCCTCTGAGCTCGGGCGTCAGCCAGTCAAACAACAGGTATCACGCTATGCCATGAACACGTCCTTCACACGCAAGTCGCTGGGCAGTGCGATCCCCCACAACTTGCAGAAGCTCGGTCCGGAGGGCGAAGCGGTTCGTGCTCACAGCGGAAAAAGCGCCTACGAACAGAACGTCGGGCAGTTCCGCTGTGGTGGGCAACTTCGGATATTTCTACAAGAATTCTCCGATTATCGCGTACGACGGCGAGGAAGCCCCAGGCTACACGATCTACGACTTCGTCCAGTCCACGGTTCCGGGCTGCCGCACGCCGCATGTATGGTTGCGCGGTGGGAAGATCAGTGTATGACGCTCTGGGGCCTAGTTCACACTTCTGCGAACCGATCCTGCGGTTGAGACGGGCAGTCTCTTGGCGGTAGCTGCACAGCGTGGAGTGCCAATGGTTGTGCTCGACGTGGGCTTAGAAGAGACTGCTTCGCTTTGTCCCTGGAAGCTTCTTTCGTCCCGTCCCGATCAACACGCAGCCTGGCGTGGCGACGAGCTACCAAATGATTCCATTGCTTTGATCGATCGCGTGCACAGTGCGTGCGGTGAGACGTAGCGGTGCCGGGCACGCAAAGGCCACCGGCAGCTATGTTAGTCTAATCGGCAGACGCGATGAAAAACGCCAAGCGCAAAAAAGAGTGGTTCGACGACGACTCGTTCTGGCGCGAGCTGTACCCATTCATGTTTCCAGAGAAACGCGTCGCCGATGCGGACGAGCAAGTCGCGAAGGCGCTCGCACTCACCAAGCCCCCAGGCAAGTCGGTCCTCGACCTCTGCTGCGGTCCCGGCCGATGCAGCATCGCACTCGCAAAAAAGGGATTCCGGGTCACTGGCGTCGACAAGACGACGTATCTGCTGAATAAGGCGCGCGCGAAGGCTAAGGCCGCTCGCGTGAACATCGAGTGGGTTCGGGAAGATATGCGCGATTTTGTGCGCCCGGCCTCTTTTGCCCTGGTGCTCAGCATGTTTACCTCCTTCGGCTATTTCGACGACAGGCAAGACGACATGACCGTCTTGCAGAACATGTTCACGTCGCTGCAGCCGGGTGGTGCGTGTCTGATCGAGGTGTTGGGCAAAGAACGTCTGGCTAAAATTCTTCAGCCCACGATATCTACTGTTTTGCCGGGCGGTACGCTCATGGTGGAGCGGCACGAGATTTTTGACGATTGGACTCGCGTTCGCAACGAATGGCTGCTCATCCGAGGCGGCCGCGCGAAGAGCTTCAATTTCCATCACACCATTTATTCCGGTCAAGAGTTGCGCGATCGCATGGAGCGCGTCGGATTCGTTGCGGTGAAGCTGCACGGGAGTCTCGACGGAGACGCCTATGGTCCCAACGCCGAGCGCCTAGTCACCATAGGTCACAAACCGATATCCAAGCATCCCAATAAACGGCCGGTCGCCGACATTGGCGATTCCGAGTAGAGTCCGGTCTCAATCGATCACGTGTTAAGCTCAGTTCGTCCTCCCCTGTGGCGGTAAGTCGGACCAAAACGGAAACAACACGCCTGACACGTAGTACTTCACCTTCGTTGGGGGACAGTTCCGGCGGTTCGCTCATATTCCCGGAACGGGTAAGTCTTGATTGTGAGAACGTAGATCAAGCCTGAAAAACCCGCAGATCGCAGAAGCGGATTTCATCCTTAGCCAATGCTTCCCGGGCGCTTCGCCGAGCTAAGCAGTGACAAAACGGAAATTGACCCGGGTCCGGAATGTCGTCATAGCGCGGATTCGTGGACGATTCTTACTTATTGATGTCGCGATGGACCACGCGCGTGGCGTAGCCGCGTTTCTCCAGCGACTGCTTCATCGACTCCGCCATCATTACCGAGCGATGCTTTCCGCCCGTACATCCAAACGCGATGGTCAGATAGCTCTTCCCTTCTTCGATGTAGTGCGGAATCAGGTAGGTCAGCAGCCCCTGCATGCGGCGCAAAAACTCTCCCGTCTGGGGGAACGACCGGATGTAGCGCCGCACTTGCGGATCCTTTCCGGTAAACGGCCGCAGTTTTGGCACAAAATGAGGATTCGGCAGGAAGCGTACGTCGAACATCAAGTCGGCGTCGGTCGGCACTCCGAATTTAAAGCCGAAGCTCACCAGCGAAACCAACATGGGACGTTTGCTTTCGCTGCGGAAACGCTCGTTCACGAACTGGCGCAATTCATGCACATTAAACTGTGACGAATCGATCACCACGTCCGCCAGCTTGCGGATGGGGTCCATCAGCACGCGCTCATGATGCAGGCTCTCGCGCACCGAAAAATCCTTGCCGAGAGGATGCGGGCGCCGCGTCTCGCTATAACGCCGCAGCAGCGCATCTTCGTTCGCTTCGATAAATACCAGCGTGATGGGATGTTCGCGGCGCAGATGCCGCAGCAATCCCGGCAGTTTTTCCAGCTGCAAGCCTTCTCTGGCGTCCACAAGCAGCGCTGCCCGGGCAAAGTCGCCTTCACCCGCCGCGTGCAGCTCCGCGAAGATCGGAATCAGCTCGACAGGCAGATTGTCCACGCAGTAAAAGCCCATGTCCTCGAAAGCCTTCAGCACCGTGCTCTTTCCCGAGCCGGAAAGCCCCGTAAGGATGACGAGTTGTCTCCCCTGTTTTCTGGATTTTCGTGTGAGGTGGGCGCGCTTCACAGTAGGTAGGTAGAACTCAGCTCTTCACGCGCCGTTGATGCGTGCTGGGAATGCGCATGTCTTCCCGGTACTTCGCCACGGTGCGCCGGGTCACGTGGATGCCGCCATCGTCCAGCTTCTTGGCAATCTGTTCGTCGGTCAGCGGCCGCGACGAATCTTCTTCATCGATCATTTTCTTTACCAGGCGCTTCAAGGTCAGCAGCGACATTCCTCCGCCCTCAGGGCCATTCACCGCTTCGCTGAAGAACGAACGCAACTCGATCACGCCCTGCGGCGTATGCGCGTATTTGCTGGCCACGGCGCGGCTGACGGTCGAGGGATGCACGCCCACTTCTTCCGCGACTTCCTTGATCATCATCGGCTTCAGCGTGTCCGGACCCTTGTCCAGGAATTCGCCTTGCCTGGCGATGATCGACTGGCAGACCCGCAGGATCGTATGTTTGCGCTGCTCGATGTTCTTCATCAGCTGAATGGCGGCGGTAAAGCGTTCCTTCACGTAGTTGCGGACTTCTTTGTCGGCCGCATCGCGCACCAGCAGTCGGCGATACGTCGGGCTCAGGCGCAGCTGTGGCATGTCGTCTTCATTCAGGAAGACCTGCCACTGGTCGTCGACCTTGCGGAAATAAACGTCGGGCTCTACCAAGCGCGGTTCCGTTTTGTTGTAGCGCAGCCCCGGACGCGGATCCAGCTTCTTGATCGTGTCGATGGCGTGCTTCACGATGTCCGTCGGACGATTCAGCGCGCGCGCGATTTCCTTCAGTTGATTAGACTGCACCTGCTTCAGGTGCTCGGAAACAATCTGGCACGCCAGCGTGTTCTGCGGATCAAACGCTTTCAGTTGCAGCAGCAGGCACTCCCGCAGGTCGCGCGCCCCCACTCCGATCGGATCGAAGTCTTGCACCACGGCAATCGCGTCTTCCAGATCGTCCTGCGAATATTTGCCGTTCTGCGCCAACTCTTCGATGGAAGCGGTAAGGTAACCGTTTTCGTCCAGGTTGCCAATGATGTTTTCAACGATTTCGCGCACCGACTCCGAGCAAATGGTCACGCTGAGTTGCCACGTCAGATGATCGGTCAGCCCGGCCGGGGAAGAAAGAAACTTTTCAAAGGAGGGGCGTTCGCTGATCTCGCGTTCCTGGGACTTACCGCCATCGCCACCGGTGTCCAGGTACTGATTGAAGAACGCGCCAACGTCGAATTCATCGAACGGGTTGGGCTCCGGCTTTTCCGGGACTTTCTCGGTTTCGGCTTTCAGGAAAGTTTCGTCGCTGTAGTTGTCGCTGACGGTCGGCTCTTCGGAGAGTTCTTCGAGGACGGGATTGGCAATCATCTCCTGGTTGATCATTTCGCGAAGCTCCAGGCGGTTCAGCGCCAGGACGCTGACCATCTGCACAAGGCCGGGCGTCAGAATCTGCTTCTGCGTCACCTTGAGATTTAATTTGAGTCCCTGCCAGGCCATAGGCTCCCGTTCTCGCTGCTACCTAGGATAAACCTAATTCAAGCGGAAGGTATCGCCGAGATAGACTCGGCGGACTTCCGGATTGTCGCTCAAATCCCTTGGCGTGCCCTTCGCCATAATTCTCCCACGATTCACGATGTACGCGCGGTCCGTCACGCTGAGTGTTTCCCGGACGTTGTGATCCGTGATCAGCACGCCAATCCCGGAGCGGCTCAGCTCCCGGATGAGCTCCTGCAAGTCCCTCACGGTGAGGGGGTCAATCCCAGAAAACGGCTCGTCCAGCAGGATGAACGACGGCTGCAAAGTCATCGAGCGCGCGATTTCCAGCCTTCGGCGTTCTCCCCCAGAGAGCATGTAGGCCTTGCTCTGTCGTACGGTCTCCAGCCCCATCTGGGCCAGCAATTCTTCCAAGCGGTCGCGCTGTTGCTCCGGCGTAAGGGGAAGGGTCTCCAATACCGCCAGCAGGTTCTCTTCGCTGGTGAGCTGCCGGAAGACCGAGGGCTCCTGAGGCAGGTAGCTAATGCCACTGCGCGCCCTCAGGTACATGGGCAGGTCTGTAATCTCTTCGCCGTTCAGCAGGACCTGGCCAGAATCGGGCCTTGCCAGACCAACAATCATGTAAAACGTAGTGGTCTTGCCAGCTCCATTTGGTCCTAATAGCCCTACAACTTCGCCTTGCCCTATTTCTACTTGTACGTTATCGACAACCTTGCGTCCCCGGTAGGACTTGCTCAGTTCGACGCCCTGGAGTGTTGGCATTCCAAATCACGCGGATCGGTCGTGAATCCACCTATTGAACTCGGTGTTTGGTCAGCGTGCGCAGGCCCTCTGCCGAGTCGACGATGATCGTATCATCCGCAATATGGAAGGTCAATTGACGCCCCGTCGTGGTTCCTTCTTGAGCGTCGTAAAGTGTGGGATTTCCTCCGCTTAGCACGAATTTCTGGTCCTCTGCCGTGTACACGCCCTTCTCCGCCGTCGCTCGCCGGTCGCCCTCCTCTACCATAACGCCACCCGTGCCGACGGCTCGGCTGATCTGCGCCGCTCCCGGCACGCCCTGCTTCCCACCGGTTGCCCGCGTGAAGAAAAGGTCGAGCACCGGGGCGCGCATACGTTGGTCAACGGATTGCACGACGACGTTTTCTTCCAGTTTCGCGCGATTCTCCAAGTCCCAATAGGTCAGCGTGCCCGCGGAAATGTGCCAAAGACTCGGCTGTTTTTTCGGTTGAGATTGATCGTTGGAGGAAGCCTGCGGAAAGACAGCACGTACATTGCCAACTGCGTTCACCACCCGGGTGTCTCTCAACAACTCGATCGATTCCGCTTCCAGCACCGAAGCACCCTGCCACATGCGGGCGTGGCCGGTGTAGAGCGCGCGTCCCGTTTTCGAGTTTGCTTCCATGTGCTCCGAGGAAAGATTGGTGGGCGCGGGCGCCAGCTGCACGGTGGTGGTTTTTGCGGAAAGATCGGTGGAGCGAACGTTTCCTTCGGCGAAGATTTCTCCGGTTCCTTGGTTGAACGTGATTTTCGCCGCGTGCGTCTCGCTGCTCGTGTCGCGCGCCAGTGCCTGGCCGGTCAGCACCGCCGTCTGGTTCGCCTTCGTGAAAACCGCCTGCTGCGCCTCGCCGCTGCGATCGCCCTCCTTCAAGTGCACGTTGCCCTGCATCGTGATCTTGGACCACTCGCCGGTCGGCTCCATCTGAATCAAGCCGTTTTTGGAATCAGCCGTCTGCAACGGCTTGCCTTTTAGTTCACGTTCCGTTTGTACGGCGCCGGTGGCGACAAGTTGCTGCGCTTTTCCGGTGGCGCCAAAGTCCAGTGCCAGCTTGTCGGCGGTTAGCTTGGACCGGCTTGCGGCGGCATCGTTCCATTCGATGGTTCCACGCGCCAGCGTCTCGCTGTGCTGCACGCGATTCTGCTGTCCCAATTGGCCGCCAGTGAAGTTCAACTGCAAAGCTTCGGTCTTCACGTTGCGCTGCAGTCCTGTTTTTGGATCGCGGCTCTGCAGCCTCACATTTCCGCGCACGGTCAACAGCTTCGCCTGATTCACCCGCGGCCACATCTCCAGTTCGCCATGTTCGGCTTGTAATCCGCCAGTCGGAGCACTGCCGTCCACATTTCCTTCGGCCACAACCGTCGTGACCCAGCCTTCCGGCGACAATTCCGCCGTCAATTGATCCGCATGCAGTTTCGTGCCGCCGCCACCAGAATCGCGCGACACCACTTCCGGAGTTTGTCCCAGCGTGCCGGGCCTGGCGATCAGCGACCGCGCGCGGAAGGCGGGATCCAGCGAAACGAACAATTCTCCCGCGGTGAGTTGCTGAGTGGACGTGGTCGCCGTAACCGGGCCAAAGAGAAGTATGGTGTGGGTCGTCTTGCCAAATTCCAGGCTGCTGCCTTGGATGTCGACCTCGGACGCGGCAGCGGTCGACTTCGAGTTGCCTTTAGATGCGGAAGAGGCGTCCATTTTCAGATGCACATCGCGAATCAGCCGCAACTGCCCTTCTTCCGAGGAATACACCGCGCCCACGCCGTCGCCGCTGCCGTTGGGGAAACTGAACTTCACCGGCTGGACGGTTTGCGCGCGGCCTGTGGCCTTTTCAAACGTCACGCCGCGAGTCTCGACGCGAATGATGTTGGGGACAGCCGAGGATTGCCGGCGGAGCCGTTCGGCATCGGCCGCGCTCTGCAATTCCATCTGCACTTCGCCATTGCATTGCACGCCACCGTCGGCCTTCGCGTATTGGCAACTCTGCGTATGGATTACGTCGTGGCGGTCGCCATTCTTGCCAAATACGGTGATGTGCACATCTTCCAGCAGACTGGCGTCTTGGCCCTTGAAGTCCGTGGACTTCGAGGCCTGCACGGTGAAGATGGTGCGCGTGCCGTCGCCCTTGGAAAAGGTGATTCCACTGGATTGCCGCTCAACGTCGCGCGGCGGCGCGGGAGGAGCGTTCTTCTTCTCAACGTGCGCGGTATATTGGCGTTTCAAATACACAGCGCCCGTGGACGCCGCCAGCACAAAGGCTACGAGCACGGACCAGCGAGCGTAACGCGCGGCTTCGCTCCTCTTCATGATTTCAGTTAAGCAGAATTTTCAAGGACTGTATAGCGCGTGCCGGAAAGCGGGTGGGTCTACTGGGCGGCCGCTTCGCCGGTGGCTTCTTCCGCGTCGGAGTTCTTCCGGCAAGATGCCAAGATTGGCGGCGGCGACGCTGTCGCGATTGGTATTTTTCACCAGGTACATGGCTTCATCGGCGAGGTGCAGCAATCCTTCTTTGGTCTTGGAATCCGCAGGATAAGAAGCCACGCCGACACTAGGCGTAATCTTGATATCCAGGCCTTCCTTCGTCAGCCAGACCGTTTCGCGAATGAGTTTGTGCAAGCGCTTGGCAACGTAGATGGCGTTCTCTTTGGAGGTCTGCGGCAGAAGGATCACGAACTCATCGCCGCCATAGCGAAACGCAAAATCAATCAAGCGGCAATTGGTTTTCAGGGCGTCGCCCATTTCGGAGAGCAGTCGCGAGCCGGCCAGGTGGCCGTGAGTATCGTTGACCATCTTGAAGTGGTCGAGATCGATGAAGACAATGGAAAATTCGTAGTTATAACGTTGCGAGCGATAGATTTCCGTGTCAAGGATGAAGCCCATGTGCCGGGCATTGTAGAGCGAGGTGCAGTCGTCCTTGATGGTCAGTTCATGAATGCGCTTGACGTGACGCGCGTTTTCCAGTGCGATGGCGGCAAAGTCCGAAAGCGCTTCCAGCAACTTTAAGTCACGCGGGTCGAAACCTTCCGGGCCCACGCAATTGATCAGTTCAATCACACCGAGGCAAGTGTCGCGGAATTTAACGGGTACGGCCACGATGGAGCGGGTCTCCATCTTGGTTTTTTCGTCCACCTTGCCGAAGAAGCGCGTGTCCTTGGAGGTGTCAGGAACGATGACGACTTCGCCGTGCTGCGCCACCCAGCCGCCAATTCCCTGGCCGAGCTTAATGCGCACATCCTTGAGTGCCTGCGAGGCTTTGCCTACCGCCAGCTCGAAATAGAGTTCCTGCTTGGATTCGTCGAGCAGCAAGAGCGACCAGTTCTCCGGGCGCAGAAATTCGTCGATTTTCTCCATGATCGTGCGGAGAACCTGATCGAGTTGCAGGGAGGAGGTGAGCGCCTTCCCCAATTCCTGGAAGACCGCCACTTCGCCCGCTTCTCGCTGTTCGGACGGCGCGCCTGGATTGCGGCGCCGCTCGACACTCGGAAACTGCTTGATCTCCTCAGCGCTCACTGGAACTTATCCCCCGGACGACAACGACCCGCACCGGCAACTAAAAAAGGAGAGCCGCGCGTCGACACCGATCCCGAAACGTACTCGTCTGGGCCAGTATAGGCACCCCGTAAAATGCGGCGCAACATGGTCGTGGGACAGGCGTTTCCATCTTGCCATGGTGGCGAAAAACAGCATGCGTCTGCGTTTTCACTTGTGATTCGGTGAGCGGCTGTTCGAGGCTAGCGGTTCGTAGTTCGGGGCTAGGAGCGAAGGAATGTCAGCGCGGTTTGAGCAAATTGCGCCGCAGCATCCAGAAACACTGGCCCGTGTCCACCGTTTGGCACGACCCACAGGGACGATCGAGGAATGGCACGATACATTTCTATTGCCATCTCCACCGGATAGAGAAAGTCACGATCTCCATAGACCATTAGAGTCAATGCTGAGATTCGGGACAAAGACGGAGGCGTGAAATTCATATCGTCGTAACTGTCGGCCAACCCACGTGACCATTGCCATATGGCCTTAATCTGTTCGTCGCCGTGTTTGTGACGCTTGCGCATGGTTTCCCACTCTTCGGGTGACTGCTTTTCAATCGAGACCTGCCGCATAATCGCGCGAGCCTGCTCAGGAAAGTACATGGTGGCGCTGACCAGGACCATGGCTTCGATGCGGTCAGGCTGCAAGGTCGCCATGTGAAGAAGGATGTTTCCGCCCATGCTCATGCCAATAGCTTTGCATTTCTGGACCTTCAGATGGTCGAGCAGCGCGAGGGTATCCAGCGCGCATTGCCGGTGAGTGATCGTGCCACTCGGATTCGTCGACCGACCATGGCCACGCGCGTCCGGAGTAATCAGGGAGTATTCGCGCAAAAAACGCTCGCGGCCCGCATACGCCCAGTCGTCATGGCAGCCACCTCCACCATGCAACAGTAAGAGCCGCTCGCCTGTGCCTTGCGTTTCGTAGTACAGGTCGATGCCGTTGACTCGCACAATATTGCCGGTATCCTCGTTTGGCATTGTTGACTCCTTTTGGGGGGCGCGCTGACGAACCGGAGCCGGCGTCGCGCGCCAGGTGCGTCAATTGCTGGCGTCGGCGGGGAGCTTGAGCCACGCCAGGGCGAAGATGAGCAGGGCGACCACGAGGAACGACAGCGGGACTGCGAAGAAATAACGCAGCGCGACGACGATCATCGCGGCTAGCCAGATGATTTGGACCAGAGCCGCGCGTTTCAAGAGGCCGGCTCGTTCGCGGGATAGCAACAGATCGAGCACGCCAAAGGCAAGGGGCGCCAGCATGAACGCAACACTAAAGCCACGCATGAGATCCGACATGCTGCGAAGTGATCCCATAAGATTGAATCTGTAGCTGGTCATCAGGTCCAGGATCTGTCTTTCGGTGTCGTTGGCGGGAACCTGTTTTATGAACAGCGATGTGGAATGAACCGCGCCGAGGATCAGCAACCACAAGGCGCCAGCTTTGAACAAGCGTCTTCCCGATTTGTCATTCATGGGGTGAGTTTATATCACAAAAACGGGAAACAACTGCGCACACCACTAACCGTCATTGAAATCGGCCATTCTACTTTTTCATCTGACCTTGCAGTTCCTTGACCAAGCGTTCTCCGGCACTGTTCTTTCCCGTAAGCAGACCGCCCCACACGTGGGAATCACTCCAAAGGTTTTCGCCCGTGCGCGGGTCGATCACAGTAAGAAACGCCGCGCGAGCAGGAGCGTGCCATCCAGGATTGGGAACCGGGTCCATCTTGACGTGAGGTTTTGAATCGGCCGAGTCACCGCTGCCAGGGGCCGGAACGATGTAGCCGCCTCTGTAGGCAGACTCAGACAACAGAAAGATCAGGTCGGCCTGCTGTCGGTCTTGAACGATTTGAAAGCGTGCCCACTTCTTCAGTTGGGCCAGCGCCTCGTTGGCCACCGCATCGGAGTTAGTGCGATCGTCAAAATAGACCGTCTTCGCGGAGTAGATTTTTGGAGATTGGACCGCTGGCGTTTGTGCTTGGGAAGGAATGGGAACGGCTGAACTGACCAAGAAGCAAGCAACAAAGAGGTAAGCAGAATTTCGCAAGCGCTGACCTCCAGGAAAGCTAGAAGAAGCCTACACCCTGCGTTGGCAGCGATTCAATGGCGCAAGTGGCCATTGTTTGACACGGTGCGGCAGCGAAACTATAGTGCGGGCAAGGGACTCCGCCCCGGCCCATCCATTCCAGATCTGGACTGCTTTTGTGCCATCCCTGCGGGATTGCATGGTGTCTCGCCGCCTGTAAACATAGCGGACGGGCGAGCCTTGCACATTGGTGCGAAGTTCCTCCGCTGATACACTCAAAGATTGCAAGTGGCACAGGAAGAAAGCATGGCCAGGGGAAGTTTCGGCGAACGTCTGAAGCGGGAACGCGAATTGCGCGAGGTGACCTTGGAAGAAATCACCTCGGCGACGCGTATTGGACCGCGCTTTCTGGAAGCACTGGAAAACGAAGAGTGGGAGAAGCTACCTGGCGGCGTCTTCAATCGCGGATTCGTGCGCTCGGTGGCGCGCTACCTCGGCCTGGACGAAGAAGTGCTCCTCGGCGAGTACGATCTGGCGCACGGCGCGCAACTGCAGTCCGTGGCGCAACGCCAGGAGAGCATCCCTGCGGTTCCTCGATGGTTTCCGGTCGTAATTCTTCTTGGCATATTGGTTGTGCTCGCGGGACTGATCGCGGGCGGTATCTACGCCTGGCGGCGATATTCCGCGAATCGCGCCACAAAGCAATCCTTTGTGGTGCCCCAGCAAGCGGCGTCTGCCAAGGAATCATGCGAGGTTGCCGCCGCCTATTCCAGAGCGGTGTTGCTGGAATTGAACCTACCGAAAACGTCAGCGTGGGGGCACGCGCCACCTTCGGTACAATAATCCCAGGTCGAAGTGACCTGAAGCAGGCAAGCTGTGGAAACACTCAGTCCTGAAATATTGGACGATTTGCGCCACGGACGCGCGCTGCGCGAACGAAAACTGGCCGTGTGCAGCTCCGGCGCGCACCTTGCCGTCGAGGACCGCGTGGAAATTCTAGCGGTGCTGTCGCAGGATGCCGACGAACTGGTGGCCGCCAAAGCCGGCGAAGCGCTGCTGATGGATCCTCCGGAGGTATTCGTACAGGCTTTGAACCGCGAAAACGCTCTGCCCGCATTTTTCGCGTACTGCGGAAGATATCTGGCCAAAACTCCCGGAATCGCGGAAGCGATGATAGCCAACAAGCATTGCGGCGGCGAGCATCTGGCGCTGCTGGTACCGCAATTGCCGGCTCCACAGGTGCAGGCATTGATGGAGGATTTGGAGCGAGTGTCGGCTTCACCCGCGCTTGTGACTGCGCTGGAGCATTCGTCCCATCTAACCGCCGAGCACAAGACGCTGCTGCACGAACTTCACGGTACGGCGTTCGATGAAGCACGCATAGCGGAAGCCGCCGCAGAAGCAGAACCAGATCCCGTGAAGCGGCAGACCTTGCTGCAGCAGATCAGCCGCATGAACGTATCGCAGCGTGTGCAATTTGCCATCAAGGGCGGGTCGGAAGCACGTCGCACCCTGATCCGCGATTCGAACAAGGTTGTGCAACGCGCGGTGCTGCAGTCGCCACGCCTGACCGATCAGGAAGTGGAAGCGTTTGCTTCTATGACCAGCTTGACGGATGAAATTCTTCGCCTGATCGCGACGAATCGCAACTTCCGGAAGAACTACACGGTAGTACGCAACTTGATGAACAATCCCAAAACGCCGCTGGACGTGAGCCTGCACATGCTGCCGATGTTGAATGCGCTGGATCTGAAGAAGCTCACGATGAACAAGAACATTCCGGAAACGCTGCGGAGTACGTCACTGAAGTTGCAGCGTACGCGCAAGGAACTGCAGAAATAACATCGCCTGCCCAGAACCCTATTCGCGTGAGTGTCCTGGACTGATTCAAATTTGTAGTGGAATCAAGAGAATTCACGGTTAAAATACAGTTCCGCCCGGAGCGCCGACAGTTCCCGTTTGACGGTCCGCTGGATTCGGCGCATCCCTGATTCGCCCACGAATAAACACGTTCCCCTCCACGGGGCAAAGCGGACACGATTTCGCATCTCTTCCTCGTGCGGGATATTGGTCTCATGTTGCGCAGGAGGAAAACCTTGAACAAAGCCGAATCTCTCGTTGGCATGGCATTCCTGGCTTTTCTCGTGGTGGGATGCCCCTCGACGTACAACCCGACGACAAGTCCATCCAAGCAAAATTCCGCGCCGGCATCGCTTACTGGGACGGAGTGGATCCTTCAGGATCTGGCCGGAACGCCGGCGTTGCCGAATGTGAAAGCAACACTGGCATTCCCGGAAGCCGGCAGGGCTGTGGGGAATGCATCGTGCAACCGCTTCACCGGCTCGGCGGAAATTTCCGGCGATACCATTAAGTTTGGAATGCTCGCTTCCACGCGCATGGCTTGCGCGGACAACGCCGTCAGTTCGCAGGAAACGGAATACCTGAAAGCGCTGGCCGCGGCGAAGCGCTTTGAGTTGAAGGATTCGACGCTGCTGATTTATGCGGAAGGTTACGACAAGCCGCTGCGCTTTACGCGGATGACACCTCAGACGCCGTAATTTCGGGGCCGTTCCGTGTGCCCGCAGCCTAGGGCCCGCGACACAATTTCGTTTTAGGCACACCGCCCCGTCAAATTTCTCTCAAGGAGACTTCTCCTATGAACCGATTGACGCGTTCCGCGATGCTGTGCACTTCGTTATCCGTAGTTTTGGCACTGATCTGCGCGGCGGGCCTTTCGGCGTAAACACGCCTGAACGACAAAGACGTCCTGCAGCACATGAAGAACCTGAAAGACGACGCCAAGAAATTCCGGTCCAGCTTCAACAGCGCGCTCGCAAAGAGCACCATCCGGGAAACGACGTAGGAGAAGGACGCGAAGACGCTGGCACAGAATTTCGAGAGGCAGACAAATTCCATGTACGAAGCGTTCAAGAAAAGCACCAAGGCCGAACCGTACCGGCAGAATTGCCTCGACACGGCGCGGCAGATCGACAAAATCATGACCAGCACGCCGCTGGACCCCGCCGCCAATACGCAGTGGTCTACGGTGAAGACCGAACTGAATACCCTCGCGAACGCCTTTAACGTGCCCGGGGTGTAATTGGGTATTGCTGAGCCGCGGCTACGACGCTTCGAACGCCTTCGGATGCGTTTTCTGGAAGCCGGTCGCTTCCTGGTAGACGCGGGCAAACGCCAGCAGCTTCGCCTCCCCGTATAGCTGTCCCAGGAACGTCAAACTCACCGGTGTTCCCGGCCCGCCAACGTTGTCTTCGTCCATGTCGCTGCCGGGTGGGATGCGGGGCGCATCGTCGTCGCGGAAACCGTTTGGCAGGATCACGGCAGGGTGCCCGGTCAAATTTGTGACCACCAATTGTTGGCTGCTCGTGGGCGCGACAATCGCATCGAAATTGTCAAACGCTTTGGCCACCGCCTGCATCGCCAGCAGGCGTGCACGCGCGGCTTGCACATATTCAACTGCCGGGATGAATCGCGCGGTGCGAAACTGGTTGGGCCAATCGCCCTCGCCCTGAGCCATCAACAATTTGTCGCGCCCCGAGCGCGTTAATTCATCGAACGCCGCCGCGGCTTCCGCGCTCAACATCGCGACCATCGCGTCGTACGGGAGTTTTGGCATTTCAACGGGAATCAGCTCGACGCCCATTTCGCGCAATTTTGCGAGCGCCGCGTCATTGTATTTCCGCGTGTAGACACGCTGCTGTTGCTGCAACTCTCGCAATTTTTTCCGGTCATCGCGTTTCTTCTGCTCCTCGGGCGTCGCCGCCGGCGGCTCTGGCGGCGGGGCTGGACGAGGCTGTTCTTTCCCAGGCTCGAAGTCTGCCTTCAGATAACCTACGCGAAACTTTTTCCAATCCACATCCGCGTTCCAGTTGAAAGCCGCGTCCTTCATGGTGCGATCTTTTCCGTCGGGCCCGTAAATCGCGCTAAGAACGATGGCGCAATCCTCCACCTCGCGGCAGATCGGACCGAGTTTGTCCATGCTCCAGGAGAGAGCCATGGCGCCCGTCCTCGGAACAAAGCCAAAAGTCGGCCGCAAGCCGGTACAACCACATCGCGTGGACGGCGATGCGATGGATCCCAGCGTTTCGCTGCCAACGCTGAAGACTACGCAACCCGCGGCGGTGGCCGACGCAGGTCCCGCCGACGATCCACTCGATCCCTGCGCGGGATTCCAGGGGTTGCGGGTCTTGCCTCCGTACCACTCATCACCCATCGCCAGTGCTCCAAGCGTGAGCTTCGCCACCAGCACGGCGCCCGCGGCATCGAGCCTCTGGACAACCGTTGCGTCTTCCTCAATTGCTTGTTTCTCAAAACCGCCGGCTCCCCATGTAGTTGGATAACCCTTCACCGAGAGCAAATCCTTTGCGCCCCAGGGTAAACCGTGCAACGGCCCGCGATATTTCCCCGCGGCGATCTCGCGATCCATCTCTTTGGCTTGCGTTCGCGCGCGTTCTTCCGTCAGCGTCTACCACGAACTTCAGCGTGGTGTCGTATCTCTTCAATCGCTCCAGGTACATGTCCGTCAGCGCGGCGGAACTCACTTTTTTCGTTCGCACCAATTCGCCCCATTCCCGGACGTTTGCAAACGCTAGAGTTTCGAGATTCTTCGGCATTCCGTTTGCCGCAACGTGTGGCGCCGCCGACATGCGTATGGGCTTCTTCGTCGTCTCGACCTTCATTCCCGGCAGCAACGGATCAAACACCAGCGCCATATCCACAGAGTTCGGCATGTGCAACGCATAGATGGCCTCATAGCCTTCGAACTGATCGTTCAAGCCCGAAAGCATCATTTCCTTTTGCGCATCGGAAATCGGCACATCGGCGATGGCCGCGGCATTCTCGATCAGCTCTTTTGTGATTTTTTCCTTTCCTTGCGCCTGGGCCTGCGCCCACAACACCCCCGGGAATAATGTTCCGCCCACGCCAAGTCCCGCGCACACGTTCAAAAAACGCCGCCGATCGACCATGATTCTCCTCGTATTTCCGGATTTTCGCGCGAACCGTACTATAGCACTGCCGTTGCGCACTGCTGTCGTTCGAGATTCGCGTTAGAATACCTGCGCAACTTTGCCCTCGGAGGTTTTCCCTTCATGAGCTTTCTCACTCGCGTCTGCAGTCTTACGGCAATCAGCGTATTGGCCTCCATGTTTTTCCCCCGGCCCATTCACCACGCACAAAATTCAGCCGAGCCCTGGACGAAAGCGGAAAGTGTCGAGGCCCCCAACCTTGTCAAAGAACTCAACGATCCCAAGACTGCCCCGACCGTGATTTTCGTCGGCTTTCAACGGCTGTACACCGCTGGGCACATCAAGGGCGCGCAAGTTCACGGCAGTGGCGGCAGCCCCGACGGACTGAAAGAAATGAAGGCCTGGGCCGCAACGCTACCGAAGACCACCAACGTGGTTGTCTATTGCGGGTGCTGCCCGATGGAACGCTGCCCAAACGTTCGCCCCGCTTTCACCGCGCTGCGCGAACTGGGGTTTGCCAAACTTCGTGTGCTTGTGCTGCCCACCAGTTTTGAAGTGGACTGGGCAGAAAAGGGCTATCCGTACGACAAAGGCAAGTAAGTCTGAAACCTTTAAGAGGTCTGGCTACGGGAAGTAGATACCGTACTCGGCACAGATCTCGGTGACTTTCTCCATATTCGGCGGGCCTGGCGGCAATTCGCTTAATCTGCGAAACATTTTTTCCACTCCCGCCGGGTAGGCGCCCAGCAACGCACGCGTCGGTTTGTTCACGCGAAAGCCGTGAGGAACTCCCCGCGGCAGATATACGGTCGTGCCGGTGGGCGCCAGGATTTCGATCTCACCCACGCGGAACAGCACTTCGCCCTCGCAAACATAAAAGGTTTCATCCTCCCGCGTATGCACATGCAGCGGCACTCCCGCGCCTTCCTTGTTATTTTGTTCGATCATGGCAAACAACCCGTTGGTCATCTGGCCATCCAGCTTGATGGTTTGCGAGTCTCCGATCACGTTAATGCGCTCTCCGTCGCCTGGCAGCAAGACGGCTGCAGTTTTCGTTTTGTCAATCGCGTCTGCTGGGTTCATCCTCGCCTCCTGAAGGCAAATCTCGTTATACGTTGAATTCCGTGGCCCTGCTATAGCACAAAAAGTCTGGTATGCTCTCACGTCTGATTCACAATCCTGGAGGCAACGCTCATGTCTCGCAAGGCTGTCACGATCTTCGCATTCTTTCTTGCCGCGGCAGTCACATCGGCGCAACAAACATCCGCCAGTCATTTTGATGGCAACAGTTGGTGGTCCGACGTAAAAGTTCTCGCCGACGATACGTTCGAAGGCCGCGATACCGGAAGCGAAGGGCTTCGCAAAGCCCAGGCTTTCGCCGTTGAACAATTCCAGAAAGCCGGGCTTGAGCCCGCCGGCACCAAAGGCTTCTACCAACCCATCCAGTTCAATCAGTATCAGGTCGACGAATCCAAATCCTCCCTCGCCCTGAATGGCGGAGCCACAACCACGAAACTTTCGTTCGAAAATGATGCGTACTTCAGTACACGTACTACACATGCCTCCGCGCAGCTCACCGCTCCGATGGTGTTCGTCGGCTACGGCCTGAAAATCCCAGAGAAAAATCTCGATGAACTCGCCGGGCAGGACCTCAAGGGCAAAGTCGTGGTGTACATCGCCGGCTCGCCTTCGGACATTCCCACTGCTCTCGCGTCGCACTACCAGACCATGGCGGAACGCTGGAAATCGTTGAAGGCCGCGGGCGCGATCGGCATCGTGAGCATTCTGAATCCCGCGTCGATGGACGTGCCGTGGTCACGCATTTCGCTGAATCGCAATCATCCGTCGATGGATCTGGCGGATCCAGAGTTCGACGAAACGGCCGGACTGAAAGTTGGCGTGGCGTTCAATCCCTCTGCTGCCGAAGCGCTGTTTGCCGGTTCGGGCCACACGTTCGCGGAGATTGCGGCCCTCGCGAAAGACCGCAGCCCGCTGCCCCATTTCCCATTGAAGCTCTCGCTCGAAGCCAAGGCGGACATTCTGACGACAAAGCTGGAATCGGCCAACGTGGTGGCTAAGTTGCCGGGCTCCGACCCTGAGCTGAAAAATGAATACGTGGTGCTCTCCGCGCACATCGACCACGTCGGCATCGGCGCGCCGGTGAATGGCGACCGTATCTACAACGGCGCCATGGACGACGGTTCCGGCTCGGCGCTGGCAATGGACGTAGCCGCACAGTTGAAGGCACATCCGGAGAAGTTGAGCCGCTCGATTCTGTTTGTGCTGGTGACTGCGGAAGAAAAGGGCCTGCTGGGTTCCAAATACTTTGCCACGCACCCTACGGTGCCGATCAAATCGATCATCGCGGACATCAACGTGGATATGTTTCTGCCCATCGTGCCATTAAAGATTCTCACCATCCAGGGACTAGAGGAATCCGACCTGGGCACTCGCGCGGCCAAGGTCGCGGAATCACTGGGAGTGAAACCTCAGCCTGATCCGATGCCCTTGCGTAACATTTTTATTCGCAGTGATCAATACAGTTTCGTCAGGAAGGGTGTGCCGTCCATCATGATGGATGTGGGCTTTGAGAAGGGCTCGCCGGAGGAGCAAGTTTTCAAGCAGTGGCTCACCACGCGGTATCACGCGCCGTCGGATGATGTGAACCAGCCCGTGGATCTGCCAGCCGCGGCGCTGTACGAGGAGATCGTGCGACGACTGCTGATTGAAACCGCGAATACGCCGGCGGCACCAACGTGGAATAGCGATTCGTTCTTCCGTCGCTACGCCGGGGACTGATTCACAGCAGTGGCTGAATCCTCCGGAGTTTCCTCACCATGAACATCGATCAACTGCGCGAAATCTGTCTGTCGTTTGCCGGAGCTACCGAGCAAATCCAGTGGGGCGATGACCTGGTCTTCAAGGTAGCCGGAAAAATGTTCGCCGTTACGCCGCTGGTGCCCGGGTACAACTGGCTCTCACTGAAAGCCTCGCCGGAAAGTTTTGCGGAGCTAACCGAGCGCCCGGGCATCGTTCCGGCGCCATATTTGGCGCGCGCGAAGTGGGTTGCGATTGAAACGCCCAACGTCCTGGACGCGGCGGAGGTCGCGACGTTGCTGCGAACGTCGTACGACCTTGTGGTAGCAAAACTTCCGCGCAGGACGCGGGAAAATCTGGCCTCGGCAAAGCCTGCCAAGCGAAAGAAACTCGTTGCAAGGCCCAAAGTTGGAAAGCACAGGCGCGCAGTCGCAAAGAAACGCAAGGCTTAGAGGCTTTGGAACGAGGCCCGCGAATCTGTTCAGGGATGTATCACTGATGGAGCTGAAGACGCACCGCGCCACCGACGGGTAAGGTAAACCCTACGCCATTGCTTTGGTGTTATTGCCTGCGGGGCGGCGCATGGGACGCGCGCCGGGTACCGGGAACGTCATCTTCCAGAAGTTTGTATCGGGGTTCGCGAATTCCAGACCTACCAGCATCTTGCCGTCGCGCTCTTTCTTCACATGCACGACACGCGTCTCCGTGGAGCGATTCGTGTTTTCATTAACGAGCAGCAGTGTTTGGCCGGCCACCAGCAATTCGTCCATCAACAGCAGAGCGCCTTGCTGGTTCACCGAACGAGTCATCGCTCGATAGCAAAATTTCTCGCCCATCTCGTTCTGGCCATGCACCAGGACTGGCAGCGCCAGTGCCACGCGCAATGTCCTTCTGCGCTCGCGGTATCGAAAATGTAGTACGCCCATGGGGACCTTCCTGCGGCTCCAGATCTTCGGTCCGCCCACGACTGACTGTGCTCGGCGATCTTCCATCAAGCTTGTTCGCCGGTGAATAATTCGCACCCGCGGAAACCTGGTGAAGACACGTCGAAGCAAATCGTTCTGCGGATAGTTTGGCCCGCGCTTCGGATCGGCACAATAGCTGAGCCGTACTAAAATACTCCCTTCCATTTCAGTACGCTAGTACCTATGAATAAAAACTGAAGATTTTGTTGGTTTTTGTGCCACATCAGGCACCGCCAAAGTAATCAGGAGCCGCAGGAAGAACTCCCACGGCCCCTGATTCGCTGACAACGCAAGGAAGAGCGTTTGTGTTAGGTATGGGCCGCAGCGATGGGGATCATGTGCCAGAACCAGGCCACCAAAATCCCGTAATACACCACCACAATTCGCTAACTGCGAATGTTGTCAATGACTTGCCAAGGCCCCCGTACTCCCTGTGCCAACGCCGGGCGCACACTGCCGTCATCGCAACGCTGAGCAGCATCGTAACGGCGGCCAGGAAGCTCACCAAATTCGAAGCCCCTGCCCCCGTTCCAGTCTCAGCAATTGCCGAGTAGCGGCACCCAGCAAACCGGTGGCAAAGGCGAGCACTAACCAACCGGCCGGCGCCAAAATACCGATCATGTAAGCCCAGCGATCTTCGAAGTAAAACAAGAGAATCAGCAGGGCCAGATACACTATTGTCTGGTAAAAATGGAGCAGGAAAAAGTCCGGCTCCAAGTGACTGAGCAGAAGAAAACAAAGAACTTGCAATACCGCGAGAGTTGCGATCCTCCGATATAACCTCATGGTCCCCTTCCTTCGTGTGCGGAACTGCACCCGGGGTACCTTACGTTGACTCGACACACAATCACCGCACGCTTGTCAATTGACGGGGCAATAGCATGGCCACTGGCGGGGCGGCATTAACTAGCCGAGTTTGCTTGACTTGCAAGAATGCGTAAAAGTGAATTCGACCCGAAACTGTGTGAAAAGCCGCCGCAAACTGTGAGGCTGGCCCCAGTTCATCAATCCCTCTTCATTCATACGGCGCCAGATTGATGAGCTCCACTTTCCACGGAGTCATTCCCAAATCCAACAGGGCCAGAGTTACAGGCAGCTGAAATCGCCTGGGACCCGCGCTGCCAGGATTCAGGTACAGCACTCCGTCGCGTTCCCATTGTTCCGCGTGATGGGTGTGCCCGCTGATCACGGCCTGAAATCCGGCCGCTTCCGGGCGCAAGTCCAGCGCGCGAAGGTTATGCAACATGTAGAAAGAAGCGTTCTCGGCTTGCACTACGGTAGTTTCGGGCAATTCCCTGGCCCAGGGTTCCGTATCCACATTTCCGCGAACGGCAAAAACCGGCGCAATGGTTTTTAACCGCTCCAGAATTTGTGGATTGCCCACATCGCCCGCGTGCAGGATCAGATCCACGCCACGGAGCGCTTTCTCCGCCTCGGGGCGGAGCAATCCGTGGGTATCCGAGATCACCCCAATGCGCATTGCGATCTCCTGAAGCAGCTCTGAAAGAACGTCGCGCTAATCGCGCTCCCGATATTCCTCGGGCACGTCGTCTTCCGGCACTTCTTTGGTACGCACCTCGGATTCGTCTGGTTCCGGAGCATTCTCCACCCCGGCCACCACTTCCGCTTCGAACGACTGCCCTTCTTCCAGCAGTTCCTCGACGCTTTCCGAATCCGTCCGCACCGCTGCGGAAATACCTTGCGTGTCGCCCGACTGTCCGGCGGACCTGGCGCCCAATCCTCGCCGCCCGTAGGAAACGACTTCGATTGAGTCGGCTCGTCCGGGAATTCTGGCTTTGCGGTTCTTTTTGTCGGTCACGACGAGTTTCTTCGTCGATTTCGATTTCGCAGAGGCAGCTTTCGTCGGTTTTTGTTTTGGTTTTGGTTTCGGTTTCTGTTTCGCCTTCGATTTCGGCTTTGCATTCCTTTTGCGAGCCGGGGATTTTGCCTTTTTGGCGGCCATGGTTTTTGTCCTTTCTCTTCGGTGAGTCTAACACTGTCAACGCCGCAAAGTGTTAACCGTGGCTAGTGGAAAATTTTGGCGCACTCACTATAATGCTCGCAAGGCAGTTCACCGCCAATTCCCGTGGGGACGGGTCTTCTGGGCCAGGCCTCGGAAAGTGATTCGGCCATGCAAAAGCAGGAACTACGCTCACGCGTCGAAGAAGTCGGGCTGGTGCCGGTGATTCGCACTTCTTCCGCGGAAGACGCGCGCTTTGCGGTGGAGGAAGTTTCTCACGGCGGCATCCCGCTGATCGAAGTTACTATGACCGTCCCCGGCGCGATTGACGTCATCAAGGACGTAGTGAAGCACGTTCCCGGGATTATCGCAGGGGCGGGCACGGTCCTTGACGTGGACACGGCACGAAGCTGTATCGCTGCCGGAGCTCAATTCATCGGCAGCCCGGCTCTGGATACCCAAACGGTTGATTTTGTGGCCAAGCATCCAAACGTCATCATGATGGCGGGCGCGATGACCCCGACCGAGGTTCTTATGGCGTGGAGAGCGGGGGCGGATTTTGTGAAGATTTTCCCGTGTTCGCTGGTTGGCGGAGACAACTACATTCGCGCGTTGCGACGCCCTTTCCCGGATATACCGATTATGGCCGGCGGTGGAATCAATCAACAGAATGCCGCTCATTACCTGCTGGCAGGAGCCACGGCGTTGAGCATCGGCAAAGAGTTGATCCCGCGCGAATCCATGCTGCTGCACAAGCCCGACCGCATTCGCGAACTGACGCGGCGCTTTGCCAGCATCGTCAAGAGCACGCGCGCCCGCATCGCCGAATCACAAGCTCAGGTGGCGCAGTTCCACTAGCTGAGATTCTTGTCAGACCCGAATTCTGTCCGTGATTCAATCACAGCAACCTCATGTCATCATCCTGAGAGACGCGAGGTTCGCGCCTCGAAAGATCTCCATTGAGACGCGGCACAAGATTCCAAGATCCTTCGCCGATCCTCATCGGATCGCCTCAGGATCACACACGGCCGCTAGCCGTTTAAAATTCCAGGTTCAATCGCAGGGTAGGAACAATCACCGGCCCGCGATCCCGGTTGTATCCGGGATTTACCATATACTGCAGGCCAACGGCCGGAAAAATTCCGCGCCACAGATGCAGCGTGTAATAGGACTCAATAATATTTTCACGGGCATAGTTCAGCTTGCTGTCGCCGAGCAGAAAGCCATATCCACCGTAAGCCAGATATTTCTGATGGTCCTTGCTGATTCCGTTACTGACAAAAACCAGTCCCGCACGGTCGTACCTGCGGTGCCAGCGCGCCCCGTTTGCGCCTATTCCTATCTGCCAAGTCTGATCCACTTCCGTGTAAGCGAACGATTCATGTTGTCCTTCGTTCCACCCCCAGCGTCCAAACAGACCGATCCAATCGTTAAAGGGCTGTTCGAAGTTGATCCCGAATCCGTATTTGACCGTGGTCCAGAGCGGGTGGTTGGTGATTTCAGGAGTTGGGGTTTTCCCCGTAAGGAAATTGTCGACGGCCTGGCCGTAGATGCCCATGTTGGCGTGGTTCACGTAGCTCAGAAACCGCACAATCCCCGGATTTTCTCCCACTACCCGGCCGTCAAGCTCCACCTCGATGTTTTCGGCGCGCGCACGGCTCATGTCCGCGTCCAGGTTAATGCCGTTGGCCACCTTGGGCATCAATCCTTCCGCAAAACGCACCACCATATGCGGTGCATGATATTCCAGCAGAGCGGCGAAGGTGAAACCGCGGGTGTCCGCGGCGTAGTCGTAAGCGCCGTTATTGTCGACCGTCCAGTTCATGAACTGCAGATTGGTATCAGTGCCAAAGGTGTTGACGTCAAAGAAATCGGCCGTGCTGAACTTTCCGAAGCGTAGTTCCATGCGGTGCTCCGGCAATTCGCGAAACAGGTTGAAGGGATTGCGGTCCGCCGCTACCTTTTTATGGCCTAGTGGAATGATCTGGTGCCACATCAACCGCGCGATATACGGAGCCTTGCTGAGCGTGGGGTTGCGTACCACGTCGAGGTTGAAGAATCCCGCCACGCCAAGAGCCTCGCCCAAGCCGTGGCCACCAGTCTCCTGAACATCGCAGAGGAATTCGGTGGTGCTGGTGGCGCGCCATCCGGTGAAGAGCGTCAGCACGCGAGAGCTGGCGTCTTGCGCTTGCGGAGACAGGCTGTTCTTCCCCTCGTTAAGGCGAAGTAAAGGTGGGATGGTACTGCGAGATGAAATTCGCCTGGCCCGAGAGCCACAAGCGATCCCACTCCCCGTGGTGAAACATCGTGGTGAGGGGATCGAGTCGTCCGGAGCGGGCGGCTGGCTCTGCGGCGCCCCGGGGCCTTCTCGCGGGCGAAGCATGCAAAGAGCAAGCGCACACACGCGACGAGCCAGAGCGCTCTGCTGATCCCCATCTGCAGCATGCAATCGATGGACTTGCTCGTCGCACCTTTCGGTTCGCCGGCAGAGGCGATTCCGGAATAGAATCCAGTCCGAACGCCTCTGCCTCGTCGATCCGGAGAAGAGTGCGACGAGCAGCGGACTCGATTCAGGATGCACCGCGGATGGATTCGCAAGGGCTTCTTTCTCCGTAACCTGAATGCCCAGGGGCTTCCTTCCGAAAATATCGCAGGGAACGCTTGCCCGACACGATCAAGTATTGATACCATACCCCCCTAGGGTAGTCAACACGGCTATGTCACACCTGAATCGCGAAAAACTCGATGCTGTTTCCCGCACCAAGAAAGTCATCGGCCAACTGGAATCCGCCCTCCGCGCCATTGAACAGGACGGGCACTGCGCCGACATCCTGCAGCGCCTGGCCGCCGCGCGCGGCGCCATCAACAGCCTGATGGGGGAACTGATGGAGGACCACATCCGCAACCACATGCCGCGGAAGTCCAAGTCTTCCGCGGATGCCGCGGAAGATATCGTGGAGATTGTGCGTACGTATCTGAAGTAGGGAAAGGCGGTGGGGCCGCAGCGGTCAGGGCATGCGCTGGACGATGTCCATGCCGTTCACGCGCGCGTGTTCAATCGTTAGTCCCCAGTGGAGATGCGGGCCGGTGACCCTGCCGGTTGCGCCCACCTTCCCGATTTCGCTGCTCACGGCCACATCCTGCCCGGGCTTCACGCCGATTTCCGACAGATGGGCGTACAGAGTGTAGATACCGTAACCGTGATCGATCACCACGGTGTTTCCGGAATAATACAATTCCTCCGCCAGCACCACTTTCCCCGACTGCGCCGCAAACACCGGCGTGCCCGAAGTCGCCGGAAAATCCACGCCCGCGTGCGGCGAGCGGGGCTGGCCATTCAGAATGCGCCGACGCCCGAAATTGCCGCCGGTGGTTACGTCCTTCAGGGGTAAGCGAAACTTCCCTTCCCACAACCGCTCCGGCGTTACGGTGTCATAGATGGCCTTCATTTTTTTCTGGTCTTCCTCGGCGCGTTTCTGTTGCTGGGCATCCGGCTGCACAAATTGGTTATCGACCTTCAGACTCTCGGTCCGAAATTGCCCTTTGTGTACCGTCACGGACGCGCTGCACGTCATTGCCTTACCTTCCGGCCCATCCCAGGAGATCTTCCACTCATATTTGCCCGGAGGCTTTTCCAGGTCCACACCCAACAATCCATGCTGGGTTTTCGTCGCGGCTCCTTCCTTCCAAAGGGGCGTGGGCTTTCCGTCCCATTCCGCGATCAGGTCCGGGAGAGGTTTGGTGCCGGTAATGTCCGCCAGGATCAGGCTGCCCTGTGGAGTTACGCCGGCGCTCAGTTTCAACGTGAGGCCAGCTCCACAAGACTTGCGAACCTGAGCAAGCAGGCAGTTGGGCGCCGCCATGCAAGATCCAAGCAGGATTAGCGTGAAAGGGAATCTGACTCGATGGCTCATGAGAGAAAAGGGTGCCTCCCTGGAATAAGGAACCGATATCCACAGAACATGCCCATGTGACCTGGGTCACAGCCAGATAACGGTTCCTCTCCCCATAATCTTACCCGTAATGGCCAGACGATCCCTCGGAGTGGTCTTGATCGTCACGCTGCTGGGATGGTCCGTCAACCAACCAGCGACAGCGTGTACTGGCATGCGCCCCCGGGCAGCAGCCGTGGTGCAGGCAGGAGCCTCACCTGCCTCTCCTGAACCTTCCCTTACGCGCCACATCTGCTGCCCCGGCAAGAAGTCGCAAACTGCAGTCATCCAGCCCTCCCCGTTGTCTAATTGCTCGATACGACCGCATCCCGATCGTCGCTGCTGTACCGTCTCAGAGGATTCGCGAGGACTGCCTTCGCCGCGCCGCTCGGTGAAGCCGCCCACCGCGAAGATGTTTGTTCTGATCCCGCATGCACTTTCCCCCAGCCCTCGTAGCGCCTCCCGAACTTCCTTTGCGGCTGTTCCTTCTCCACCGTCTTCCATCTCTTCCCGGCTCACCGTTCTACGCAATTGAGACCTTCCTTCCCTATTCAAAGGATCTCCTCTTCGTGTGTCCGCGTGGGACGTGCTTCCCACTTTACAATCGATTGAGATTAATCAAAACTTTGAGGTGGAAAAAGTGAAATTCCGTATGATCGCAGTCATTCTAGGTTTCGCAATGGCCGCCTGGCTCCCCGTAGCCGGCCAATCCGCGCCGCAGGATTCCAGCAAGGATGCGGCGGCAAAGCACTCTTGTTGCTGCTCTCACGAGCAGCACAGCGCAGACAGCGCCAGTGCTGCAAATCACGATGATCAGGCACCGGCCTGCAGCCAGGCTAAAGATGGCAAAGAAATGTCTTGCTGCTCCAAGGGTACCAAGAGCAGCAAGAAGGCCATGACCTGCTGCAAGGATAAAGACGCCAAGCTATGCGCAGCGAAGGACGGGAAGCCGTGCTGCGACGCAAAAGCGGGAAAATCCTGCTGCGCGAAAGACGCTACTGCCGGCAATAGCAAGGCAGAAAAGGACTGCTGCACGGGAAAAGATGAAGCCTGCTGTAAGCAGGCGGCCGCTTAACCAAACAGCACAAGAAAGTGAAAATGGGCCGCGACGCGTCGTCTGCGGCCCATCTTTTTCTTCGATACCAGCCCAGCGACTGTATCGGCAAGCTTGTTGCTCAGATTTTCAGGCCCAGCACACGCACCAGCTTTTCTTCCAGCCGTTTTAGTTCCAGTTCCCGGGCATGCTCCTCGCGCGTCCGGTCGTTCAAAGCGTCTTTCAACAGTTGCAGGTTCCTGCGCAATTCCATCTGCTTCAGCGCGAGCTGTCGCAGAGATTTCAGCGCCTGCTTCTGCTCCGGGTCGAGTTCGCGGGGTTGGCGATCCAATACGCAAAGCGTCCCCAGCGCGAATCCATCTTCGTTGATCAGCGGCGCGCCCGCATAAAAACGGATGTGTGGTTCGCCAACAACCATCGGATTCTCCCGGAAACGCGTATCTTGCAGGGTATCGGGAACGATGAATAAGTCCTCCTGCTTGATCGCATGCGCACAGATGGATATCTCCAGCGGCGTTTCACGAACCTGAACGCCGACGGCGGACTTGAACCACTGGCGATGATCGTCCAGCAACGACAGCAGGGCTATAGGCGTCTTGCAGATATAAGAAGCGAGAATCACCAGATCGTCAAAAGACTGCTCGGGGTCCGTGTCGAGGATTGCATAGCGGTCCAGCGCGGCAAGTCGCGCTGCTTCTGTGGACAGAGCCGGCGAATTCATAGACACCTCCACGGCCGTACCCGGGGGAAACGACAAGTCCGGGACGAATCATACTCCACTGGAAGCGCGGCGCACAGCACGGGTCGGGCAACGCGAGGCCGCTGCGCTAATTTCCGTCCACTGTATTAGACTGGCGTCTGCCTCGGGGAGGGACCATGATTTCCGTGCGAAGAGCGGTGGGATTGTTCTTGATCGCGGCGATATGTTCGTTTGTGGCCGCGGCCGGGCCTCAGAAGAGCGCAGCTCCAGCGGTGACCGGCCGGGAACTCCAACGCCGCAGCTTTGCGCTGAACTTTCTCCGCGCCCTGAATAGCGCCGAACAAGATTACAAAAAGAAGCATACGACGTTTGGCAACTGGGACGCCCTGCTCGCCGAAGGCTACTTCACCGAGAAGGGAACGAAGTGGGGCTCTGCCGATTTCCCCACCGTCACCCAAGCTATGTATAGCCGCGGGACAGAGATCGTGCCCGGTTGGAAGTTGCGGCTAACCATTTCCAATGGCGGCAAATCCTATGACGCGCTGGTGGAGGACGCCACTGACGCCAAGTGCGGCTACGCGGGCGTGACCGACGAAAGAGGCATGATTCGCGAAAGCGAGTTTATCAGCTGCAAGATGTAAGAGACGTATCAGTGGGCCGATGACGAGGAAGACGTATAGACAGTTTCGGACACTCGCCGCAGCGGCAACACCGAGAAATACTTATGGCGGCACGGTTCACAGCGATACGAAGGAATCCCAAGCAATCCCCAAACCGGCGCAAATGAAGACTCCACATACTCCGGCAAAATCCGCTGCAGTTCCATGTTTCCGCAATGCGGACAATGCGCGTGGAGTGTGTCGTTGAGGGGCATCAGCCGCGCGTGAAACCGTGCGTGGCATTCGCGACACCGCCACGGCAGAATCCCTAACGCACTCACGAGGTAATCCGCAAGGGATTGGCGGCGCGATCGGCGCGCCCCGTTTTGCTTACAGATGGGGCAGATCATCTGCTTTCTTGGCTCCTGGGCGCCCCCAGAATAGGCGAAAGTTTCCCGGCAGGCAAGCATTAAGAAGGTACTACTCTTTAGGTACAATGGTCGCGAGGGGGATAAGATATGCCGAATTATACGGATGAACACGCGAAAGCGGGCATCGACGCCAAATTGCCGCCATTGGAGACTTGGCCCAACCAGTTTCCTGGCTACGTGATTACCACGCGTTTTCCCGAGTATTCGTCGGTTTGCCCGAAGACCGGCCTGCCCGACTATGGCGTTATCACCATCGAATACAAGCCGCGCAAAGCGTGCATTGAGCTGAAATCGCTGAAAATGTACTTGCTGGCCTACCGCAACCTGGGCATCTTCTACGAAAATGCCGTCAATAAGATGCTTCGCGACATCGTGAAGGCCACGCAACCGGAATGGTGTGTCGTGAAAGGCGAGTTCACCCCTCGCGGCGGCCTGAACACTTCCATTTTTGCCCGTTGGCCGGAGCGCGCCCCAGGCCGGGGCAGCCGTAAGCAACGGGACACCGGGCGCTGAGCAGGATTGGACTTGTCTCCGCACAGAGTGGATAATTCGTAGGTCATCCCACCGTGCCGATGACAACCATTTGTGAGGAGGGAGAATGAGTATTTCTCCAAACGTGCCGACTCCGCAGGAGTCCTATCATTACGAAAATCTGGGGACACCGCGGTGGATTCCCGTTCTGTTCGCAGTGTTGTTCGTGGCCCTCGGCGTAATTGCCTACGCGGGCCATTCCATCCAAACGCGCCTGGAGCAAGAACTCTCCAAAGGCGATGAGCAGAACAAGATCCTGACCGCGCAACTTGAACAAGCCAACGCGCGACTTGCCGATATCAAGGGGCAGGTGGAAGTGACGAGCCAGAAGGTCGGCATGACGCAGTCCGAACTGGCCGAAGCCCGCAGCCGCGCGGAATCCATCCGCAAACAACAAGCCGCGTCGGACCAGAAACTCTCGGCGGCGATTTCCGAAGCTCAGAAAGAGAGCGAGGCCAAGATTGGCGCCGTTGCTACCGACGTGACTGGCGCGAAAAAGGATATCGAAGCTACCAAGACCGACTTGGAAGCGACCAAGTCCAAGCTCGATCGTGCCACTGGCGATATGGGTGTGATGAGCGGCTTGATTGCCCGCAACCACGACGACTTGGAGGACCTCAAGCGCAAAGGCGACCGCAACTATTATGAATTCACGCTGCAGAAGTCCAAGACGCCACAGCGCGTCGGCCCCGTGCAGATGGCGTTGAACAAGACCGATCAGAAGAAGTCGCAATACACGATGACGGTTCTTGCTGACGACAAGTCCATCCAGAAAAAGGACAAGACCGCCGGTGAGCCCGTTCAGTTTTACGTGAAGGGCAGCGCCAAACTGGCCCCTTACGAAATCGTAGTCTTCGACGTCGGAAAGAACCAGATTTCCGGCTATCTGGCGACGCCGAAGGATAACAACACCCCCGCGGCTGCTCCTCCACCCGCTACCAAGTAAGTTTCCGCCTCCGCAGGCAGAAATGCGGCCATCGCGCCGCTAAGCAAGCTCAAAGCCCTGTTCCCGTTTCTGGAAACTGAGACGGGGACGGGGCTTTTGTGTTTGTGGCGCGCAGGCTACGATTCTTTGATGGTGATGGCCGTCGAGCCAGCTGACGGGAGGACTCCAAGTCATGCTCATGCGCGCTCTGCTCATCCGTACGACCACTTTCTTGTCGTTCGTGCTCGCCCTTGTTTTGCCAAGCTGCTGCTTCGCCCAGGCTCCGCTCGAGCCCTCGCAATTGCCCGCGCAAACCAGTTTCTACCTGATCTGGCGCGGCACACCGAAAGGTGACATTCGCCAAACGAACGCGCTGCTCGGTTTTTGGGATGACCCGGACTGCGCGCCTCTACGCTCTGGCATCGTTGATGCGCTCATGTCCGACGCCAACAAACAAAAGGACAAGCCGGCGCTCACCCGCGACGAACTCACGCAGTATGCTTCTTTGCTCGACAATCCCTTTGTCCTCGGTTACCTCCGCCGCCCGGACGATCTGCCCGCGGCCAAAACGCCCGCAACGGGTGCGCCCGCGTGGCAGGGCCTGTTCTTTGTTTACGATCGCACCGGCAAAGAAGCGCTGCTCTCGAAAGCCGTGCTGCGCATGCGCACTTCGGAGTCCGACATCCCCAAACTCTCCGAAATCACCATTGCCGGCGTGCCTGCTCTAAAAATCGAACGCAAGTCTAGCGTCACCTTTTGGGCGGAAACCGGCAAGTTCGCCGTAAGCGCCCAGGAGAAGAGCGTCTTCGAACTCATTCTGAATCGCTTGAATGGCAAGGACAGTGGCCTTTCGTCGTGGAATCGGGCGCGTATCGAGAAGCAAAACCACTACTCGGCGGCGGGATTCTGGAATTTTTCTTCCGCGTTCCGGATCTTAAGAAACTTGTTGGCGTCGATAGCAACTCTACCCCTCAGGCAAAACAGTTGGCCGCGGTGGTTCAGGCACTCAAGCTTGAATCCATTCACTCTGTCGCCGGCCACGTTACTCTCGAAGGCGCGAAGACTCGCCTGCAAGGCGCGGTTCTCGGCGAGCCCACGCTGGGTTCGCTATTCGACATTTGGTCCGACGGTCAGGCGGCTCCCACTTCCATGAGTTTGCTGTCTTCCAACACGGTTCTCTACCACGAGTCGCAGATCAATTTTCTGGGCATCTACAGTTTGCTCAAGAATGCTCTCCTGCAGAGTGGCCCGAATTCGGCCCAGTTCGTTGCTCCCCTGGAAGCCTCTGCGCAGACGCGTCTCGGCATGCCCATACCCGATGCGCTCGGCCTCACGACAGGGGAAATCGCGTCGCTGGAGAACAGTCCGACACTCGACAATAGCCAGCAAGTGCGAGTGCTGGGCATCCGTAATAAGCCGGATGCCCTGAAGCTGCTTCGCACCCTGATGGGAGATCAAATCACTTCGGAACGCAACGAGGGCAACATCACGTACGTCAAGATTTCCCTGCACGGCGGGCAAAGCTCGGCGGGCGTCGCTCAGTGGAACTTCTACCATCTCGCTATGACGCCAAACCTGCTGCTTGGCGCATCGAAGAGTGAGCCGCTTCACGCTTTGCTGGCACAGCCGGTTGGGAATGCCGATCCCGCGCCGCCAAAGAATTTTCTCGCTGCCAGAAGCCAATTCCCCGAGAAGGTGAATGGCTTTTCTTATTTCGATGCTCAAAAAGTGGATTGGCCTGGCATGAAAGCGCGCTGGCTGGCTGAAGCGAAGAAAGCCGCGGCCGATGCCAAGACTGCGGACGCGGCGGCATCGCAAAAGAAACTGTCCGACGCTCTGGAGGCAATGAATCCCGAGGTCTTCCCGCGCCACTTGCACACCATGATCGGCGCCTCGTGGAAAGATGAGAAGGGCGTTCACTTCGACGAATGGTTGGACTGAGACCTCCGCTATGAAACTCGCGCGGGCCTGCCAATTTGCGATGTGCGCCGGCCTCGCGTTCGTTCTTTCCATAGCCCTCAGCGTGCGCGCAGGAAGTACCCCTCACCCAGGGCCAGACCATTCAGGTAAACGTCGACCGGGTGAACGTCGGCGTAATCGTCACAGACGGGAAGGGGAATTTCGTCCAGGGCCTGAAGCGCGATCACTTTCATGTTTTCGACAATGGTGTGGAGCAGCCGATCTCCGAATTTGCCCCGGTCGAAGAGCCCGGACAGATTTTTCTGCTCGTCGAAGCGGGCCCGGCCGTCTATTTTTTGCAGGACACGCATCTTTTTGCAGCAGACACTTTCTTGAATGGGTTATCGGCGGGAGATCGCGTGGCCGTCGGCCGCTATGCCGAGGCGCCCGTGGCGGTGCTGGACTTCACCGCGGAAAAGCAGGTGGCGCAGGCCGCGCTTACCGGGATCCGCTTCAATCTCGGATTCGGCCAGTTGAATCTTTCCTCCAGCCTGAACACCGTATTGGACTGGCTGGCTCACGTTTCGGGAAAGAAAACCATCGTGCTGCTTTCCACCGGCGTGGACACTTCCTCGCAACAAGCCATCGAAGCGATTCAGACCCGCCTGCAGACCTGCGACGTGCGAATTCTGGGGGTCTCCGTCAGCGGGCCGATGCGCAATGGCAAGGTTGGCAACCAAAAGCAGGTGCAGCAGACACAGCGGGCATTTGAAGAGGCGGACGCTCGCCTGCGCGCCTTGTCCGAGGCTACCGGAGGCCGCGCGTATTTTCCGCAGAATGCGAAAGCGTTTCCGGCCATTTACAAGCAGATGGCGCAGCTCATCCGCAATGAGTACAGCCTGTCCTATGTGCCGCCGCAAGCCGACGGCGCTGTGCACAGCATTGAAGTGAAGGTGGATCTACCGAGTGGCCCGTTGAAAAATAAGCTGCCGGATTATCGCGTGGATCACCGCAAAGCGTATGTTGCCCCTAGAGCCCCAGCAGCACAGTGAAACGCATTCCGGTGGACAGCCGCCGGCCGGAATCTCACTCAAATTCCTTCATGGTGCGCGCCATTTCACGCAGACGCGCGTCTACCTTCGCGAATACCGTGCCCAGCTCAACTCCCAATTCTCCGTTGCGCTGACCCGCGGGCACTCCCGTAAGCAGTTCAATTCCCTGCTCCACGCGGGACACCGGCCAAATATGAAAATTGCCAGCCGCCACAGCGTCCAGCACATCTTCACGCAACATCAGATCTTCCACGTTCGCCGCGGGAATCAGCACTCCCTGCGTGCCCGTTAACCCGTAAATGCGGCAAGTGTCGAAAAATCCCTCGATCTTTTCGTTGACGCCGCCGATCGCTTGAATATCTCCTCGCTGGTTCATCGAACCGGTCACGGCAAGGTCTTGCCGCAACGGCAGGTCCGAAAGCGCGGAGAGCAGCGCGTAAATTTCCGTGGAGCTGGCGCTGTCGCCGTCGACGCCGGAATACGACTGTTCGAAGCAGATGCTGGCGGCCAGCGAAAGCGGCTTGTCTTTCGCAAAGATGCTGCGCAGATATCCTGCGATGATGTGCACGCCCTTGTCGTGGAACCGCCCGCTCAGGTTGGACTCGCGCTCAATATTGATCAGGCCAGACTTGCCTAGCGCCGCGCTGGCCGTAATTCGCACCGGCTTCCCAAAAGAATAGCCGCCGATCTCCAACACGCTCAGGCCGTTAACCTGGCCGACGCACGAGCCGTGCATGTCCACCAGCAGCGTGCCTTCTTCCACCATTTCGCGGATACGCGTTTCGATCAGGTTGTGTCGCTCGATCTTTGACGCAATCGCGCCGCGCACGTGTGCCGCGCGCACCACATTTTCCCCGGCAGCTGCGGAAGCATAATGCGCCTCCCGCGCCAGGTCGGCAATGTCCACAAATCGCGCCGTCACTTTATTGCGACGGCCTGCTCTTCGTACGCCATATTCCAGGATGGCGGCGAACGCGCCGCGATCGAAGGGAAACAGGTTTTCCTTCTCGCTCAACGCGCGCAGCCGCCCGGCATATTCCTCGATGACGATGTCGCTCATGGGCATCTCTTCATCGAACTCCACGCGCACCTTGAAAATCTTGCGGAAATCTTCTTCGTATTCGTACAGCAGTTCGTAGAGGTCGCGGTCGCCGATCAGGATTACCTTCACGTTGATGTCCACCGGCTCCGGTTTCAGCGCTGTGCTCGTGAACGGATAAAACATCTCCAGCGGCTGGATCTCCAGCCGGTTGTGGTTCAACGTGCGCTTCAGGGCGCGCCACACGCCGGGCTCCGATAGCGCTTCCACCGAATACATGATCAGGAATCCGCCATCGGCCCGCAGAAGCGAACCGCCACGCAAATCCATGAAGTCGCTGGTCCAACCGCCGCGTGCGTCGTAGGCCCGCTGAATCGTACCGAACAAATTCGCGTGCGTCGGCGTGGTTTCAAAGATCACCGGCGAAGTATCCTCGCTGTTGTGCGCCAGGATTACATTCACACCGTACACGCGAAACGGATCCCGTTCCGCCCCCGGTTGCTTCAGCAGACTCTCCGGAGATTCCTGCGGCTGTTCTTCCTCGCCTTCGCGCTCCTTGAATGGCCCCAGATTATCCAGCAGGTGATGACGCACTTCCTCCAGATACTCGGACACGCCCGTACCTGGATATTTTTCTTTCAACTCCTCGATTACGCCATCCACCAGCACGGAAGCGGCTTCCTGCTCCAGGTAACTCAACTCGCTGGCCAGTTCACGCGAAAGCGTCAGCGTCTTCCGGTAGACGACCGTGAATTCCGAACGGAACTGTTCGTACTTGCGCTCAATATCCTCGGCCACAACCGTTTCGAGTTTCCCCTCGTGCACCATTTTCGAGATATCCTCGATCGGCACCATCTGCCCTTCGAGCACCGGGAAAATTTCCGGCAGCGCCACTGCGCCTACCTGCATATGGCCCAGCGCGAACTGTTCGCGCGCGATGCGCCGCGTGAAATCGTCCATCAATTCTTTTTCGCGCACGGAAAAGCGCTCGACGATTCGCCCTTTCTGCCGCTGGAACGGTTCGCCCTCGAAAACCTGCGGAATGCGCCGCCGCAAAAAGTCGATACCTGCCTGCATGTCTTTCTTGAAAACGTTGGCAGAGCCGCGGGGCAGCGAGAGCAAGCGTGGTCGGTCTGGTATCTTGAAGCTATTGACGTAGCAGCGATCAAGAGACGGCTTGGTCTCCGGATGAAGCTTTTCGATCATGTGGGCGATGGTGCCGCCACGGCTTGTTCCGGCTAAACCACACACAAAGACGTTGTATCCGGGCGCAGAAAGTTCCACACCCATCTTCAAGGCACGCAACGCGCGCTCCTGCCCCACGAAGCCTTCACGCCGCGGCGCCTGCGCGGTTGTTTCGAAGGGGATACGCGACAGCTCGCACCGCCAGCGCAACTTGGGCGCGGCGAGTTCGCTCACCTTCTTTTCCGACTTTTGGTCAATCACACTCATTCGACGGCGTACTCTAGCATAGACAGATGTTTCGTGCCCCTAATTCGGCTCATCGGTAGGACAACCAGTTACGCTGTGGCCCTTTCGAGACGTTCGCGGTGCTCCATGTACACGCGAAACACGCCCAAAGCCGCTGCGACAATGGTTGGACCGACGACCAGCCCGAGCAAGCCGAAAGCATCCAGTCCGCCAAGAATGCTGATGAACAGCAGCAAATCGTTCAGCCTGGTGCGATTGCGCAAAAGTAACGGACGAACGAGATTGTCGGCCACTCCCGCCACGCCGCCGCAGATCGCCGCAACAACGATGGCCTTTCCCCAGTGCCCGCTAACCGCCAGCCAAACCACGGCCGGAAACCAGATCAGCGCGGAGCCAACCACCGGCACGATAGAAAAGAACGCGATCAATACGCCCATAAACACCGGCGCTGGCAAGCCTGTCAATCCAAACGCGATCCCGCCCAGCGTCCCTTGAATTGCCGCGATCAGTAGCGCCACTGCAACGCTCGCGAAGATCAGATCGCGCGATTCCCCCAGCATGCTCTCCTGAATCTCGGGATCAAACGGAATCAGGTGGCGGGCCGCGCGCAGAATCGCCTTGCCGTCACGAAACATGAAGAACAGTGCGAACAACACGATGAACAGGCTTACAAAAAATGAAAGGAGATTCTTGAGCAGTCCCCCAAGGCTCGACGCCAGGTACGAAGCGATTCTCTCGGCCCCTTGGCGCAGCGGTCCCATCAGATCAATATTCTGCAGCGAGTCGGGCAGCCGCGCTTGCAGCCAGTCGATGAAATGGGTGGGCAGCGCCGCAGCACCGCCGTTGATCATGCCCTGGATTTTCGCTGAGCTGTCGATTGCTTCTTTGGAGGCGTAGAGCAAGACCAGCAACACCGGCACGATTAGCAGCAGGGTCACTCCCAGCGTGCTCAGCAGTGCCGCATACGTCGGGCGCATGTGCTTCTCCACCCGCAGATACACAGGGTAGAAGAAAATGGCCATGACCGCCGACCACGCCAATGGCCGGATGAACGGTGCGACAATCACAAAAACCAGATAACCGAGCAGGATCAGCACGCCATAGGACAGCACCGTTGCCAGACGGTCACTCGTCGTAGTGTTTCGGTTGGTTTGCGTCATTCGCGTTATATAATTCACCCTGTTCCGCTGACATCGGGATAAAGCCCAGCCCGCATGTTGTCAGGTCATCCGCGCCAGGGGAAGCCAAAACGGCATGCCACCACGAAATATTCCGTTCACGTCTGCGCAGGCACGCCTCCTTGCTGTACTTGCTTTAATCAATTTTGTCAACTTCGCTGATCGTCAGGTCCTCAATCCATTGCTTCCGCTTCTACGCCTGCATTTTGGCGTGAGTGACGCGCAACTCGGTTCTCTCTCCACCGGCCTCCTCGTGGTACTTGCGCTTGCCAGCATCCCGTCGGGATTTCTCGCCGACCGCTTCAGTCAGCGCAAGATCATCGCCGCCGGAGTACTTTTTTGGAGCGTCGCCTCTATGGCCAGCGGCCTCGCTCCCACTTTCCTGTTGTTGTTTGTCGCTCGCGCCATGGTCGGTGTGGGTGAGGCGGCCTACGCTCCCGCCGCGCAAGCCATGATTTCAGATTCCTTCCCCGGGGAGAATCGCGCACTCGCGCAAGCCATCTTCGCTTCCGGGATGCTTCTTGGCGGCGCGGCAGGGGTCGCCCTCGGTGGCATCATGGGCGAGCGCCATAGCTGGCAACATGCCTTTATCATTGTGGGCGCCCTCGGCATTCTCCCCGGCCTTCTCGCCTTGAAGCTGAAGGAACCACCGCGTCGCCCGCGCTCGGAGGTCGTGGCCCTGCGGGAACTTCTCAGTGTTCCGGCTTACGTAGCGATGATCGCAGCGGGTACCTGCATCACTTTTTCCAGCGTTTCCCTGGTCGCCTGGGGTTACGACTACGCCAGAAGTTACAAAGACCTCAGCACCAGGGAGGCGGCGATTTTTCTCTCCGTCATCCCGCTGCTCGCCCTGGTTCCCGGCGCCCTCACCGGCGGATACCTTGCGGATCGCCTCCGCAAGCGCTTCTCTTATGGACGCCTGCTCGTGATCGCCGGAGGATTTTTGATCGCGGCGCCGTTTTTGCTATTGGCGATACAGGCCGAGGAGAAGTGGCTGTTCCTGGGAGGATTCT
Organism: Candidatus Acidiferrales bacterium; assembly: GCA_963792145.1. GTDB lineage: Bacteria > Acidobacteriota > Terriglobia > Acidiferrales > UBA7541 > Acidiferrum. Next base: position 41,737 of record CAWBVH010000019.1, on the reverse strand, counting down.
TCGTCGCGTGCTTCTTCATGTCGTGGTATCACGGCCCGGTCACAGCGGTGATTCACGATCTCACTCCGCAGCGCGCTCACGCTACTGCCATCGGCGTCTACATGTTTGCCACGCAACTTCTTGGCGCGCTTGGCCCGCAGCTGGTCGGCAGGATTTCTGACATGAGTGACTTGCAAGTGGGCATGCAGGCCGCGACCGCCGTTATGGTGGCGGGCGCGCTACTCTTTCTTTTGGTTGTTTATTTCATCCGGCGCGATGGATTGCATCATCCAATCCTGGCCACCTTCCGCGCCGAGGATGAAGTCGCCCACTGACCTTCGCGCTATCGCAATTCCTGATCGGCCTGCCGTTTGTGTTGGAGCTTCACCGATAAGCTGATCTACTTGATTCCAAGCCGTTCGATCAGCCGCATCACTTCCGCGTGCGGAACATCATACAGGGGACGCACATCCTCTTCTTCCAGCCGCTCGCGCAGATATTCCGCAGCTACATAACTCGCTTCGCGATCCGTCAAATCTCTGCCCGCCTTCTGCCGGAATTCCACAAACGCCGTATGCGACAGGCCCACGATGTGTCCTTCGCCATCCACGACCAATTTGGCGTCGATGGTGTCGCTGTGCCGCGTGGCAATGGCGTTCCAGATGTGCGAGAAGCTGCAACTATAAACGTGACCAGTGAGCTTGGAGGTCACATCAAAGGGGCCGATGAACTGGTTCATCGCCCCGGAATTGGCAAGCACTGGCAGTGAAGGCACAGGATTCCTCGTTTCGCGCAAACTCAAGCACAATTAGTGTCCAATCCCCGCGCTCACCTGTCAATGCCGCCTGAGCGGTCCAATGCAAGCTTCACCAGACAGGAGAATGGGGCGCAGAGTTTCTCTGCGCCCCGGTTTTTTTCGGTAACAGGTGTTACCGCGCGGCGCCGGCTGGCACTTCGGCCTGGGTATAAGAACGGACGGCTGCTCCCACGCCGCTGCCTGGCGCATGGCTGTGTCCTTGGTCGACGAGCGCCTTGTCGAGAGCGGCCAGCAGCTGCAGGACGAACTGCTTTTGGCTGCAGAAGCCCATAAGGCCCAGCCGCCAGATTTGTCCCTTGGTCGCGCCGATGCCACCTGCGATTTCGATACCGAATTCGTCCAGCAGTTGATTACGTACCTTCGCGTCGTCAACGCCGCCCGGTATCTTCACGGCGGTCACGGTGGCCAGCCGATCTTCCGGCTTTTCCACAAACATCTTCAGCCCCATCGCTTCCACGCCGGCAATTAGCGCGTGCTGGTTCTGCTTGTGACGCTCCCAGCGAGCTTCCAGTCCTTCTTCTTGCACAATCCGCAACGCTTCCCGCAGCGCGTAGATCAGCGAAATCGGCGGGGTGTGGTGATAGAGACGTTCTTTGCCCCAGTAATTCATCGCTGTGGAAAGATCGAAATACCAGCTCTGTACCTTGGTCTTGCGCGTCCGAAACACTTCTTCCGCGCGGGCGCTCACGGTAATGGGAGACATACCCGGAGGCGCGCTGATGGCCTTCTGCGAGCCGCTGAAGCAGATATCAATTTTTTCCTGGTCCACACCCAGGGGAATGCCTGCCAGCGTGGCAACGGCGTCGACAACCAGCAACGCCCCACACTCATCCGCCACTTTGCGGAACGGATCGATCTGCGTAACCACGCCCGAAGAAGTTTCCCCGTGTGCGAAGCCGATCATCTTGATCTTGCGACCCTTCGCCACCTTGCGCACGTCTTCCGGGTCCACCGGTTTCCCGTAGGGCGCTTCCACCAGGTGGATCTTTGCGGGAGTGTGCTGCGCAATGACGTGCATGCGCTGAGAAAATAATCCATTCACACAGCAGATCGCTTCGTCGCCCGGTTCCAGCGAGTTGAGCACTGAAGCTTCGATGCCTCCGGAGCCCGAAGCCGACAACGGAAACGTGATGCGATTTTCTGTCTGAAAAACGTAACGCAGCAATTCTTGAGTTTCTTCCATGCATCCGCGGAACCATGGGTCTAGGTGCCCGACCAGTGGTGTCGCGAGCGCGCGATACACCCGTGGGTCAATCGAGCAGGGTCCGGGAGTCATCATCAAACGTGGAGGAGGATTCAATTCGCCAATGGGCTTGGTCATAGGTTTACCCCTTTTAGAACCATCAATGAACCGTCCTGTGGAGCGCTAAGCAGACGGCCCGCGGATCGTGCTTCAGGAAGGGCACGGGAGCACCACGGGAATACCAGTTTCCTCCACGGCAGACCCCGGTGCAACGGTCAAATTGGATGGTGTGATTGGTCAGGCTGGAAACTGCTCAGGAGGCGGCTGAATCGAGGGCTTGCCCCTCGGCCAGCACCTTATCCGGCACATTCCGCAATTCGCGAACAACCCCGAACCAGGAGATGCGCCTTCAACCCGTAGTACGTGATATCCACTTCCCACCAGTAGAACCCCTGGCGCGCGCTGGCCATATAGTAGTGATGATTGTTGTGCCAGCCTTCACCTAGCGTGACGAGCGCCAGAAGCCAGTTGTTCTTGCTGGTATCCGCGGTTGGAAAGCGCCGGTTGCCGAAAATGTGCGAAAGCGAGTTGATGGTAAACGTGCCGTGCCACAGCAACACTGTGCTCAAGCAGAATCCCCATGCGAACAATCCCCAACCGCCGATCAGAAACATGGCGATGCCCAGTGTCGACACCGGCACCAGATAATATTTGTCCAACCAGCGCAATTCCGGATATTTCGCAAAGTCGCCAATGTAGTCAAAACGCGTCTCGTTGTACTGATCCGACAGAATCCAGCCCACGTGAGACCACCAGAAGCCAAACAACGTAGGCGAATGCAGGTCTTCTTCCTGATCGGAGTAGCGGTGATGGTGGCGGTGATGCGCTGCCCACCACAGCACGCCCTTCTGCGAGGACGACATGGCCAGAAACGCAATCACAAACTGGAACCACCGGCTGGTCTTGAAGGAACGGTGCGAAAAATAGCGGTGGTAGCCCGAGGTCACGAAAAACATGCGAATTTCATAGCAAAGGAAGCAAGCCAGCACGTAGGACCACTTGAACTGCACGAACAGCACACCCAGGGCGGATAGATGAAACAACGCAAAAGGTAACGAGGAGATTAGTCCGATGCGCGCCCCATTGGGCAACGGTATCGATAAGGGTCTAGCAACAGAGGCCATGTAACTCTACTCCCGCGCGGTTCGATCACTGTTAAGTACGTGGTCACGCGCAAGAGCCGAGCGTACCCAGCGTCAGAAAACCATTGCCTTCAGTCTACGGGCACCAGTTGTGGCGGTCAAGCAGGCGAGAACCTGCTTATTCCGAAGCAGCACCGGCTCCCATCAAGATTTTGTTGCCTGTCTTTTGACTGAAAATCACGTAGGGCCCGGGCTCTGGTGCTGCGAGCTGTTGCACTCGCGCCTTGGCTTCCTCCAGCGTTTGTACCGCTTCCATCCAAAGCGGCGCGCCATCCCTCAGAACTCGCAAAATGTCGAACGGTGGCACCATGATGACCCAGGCCTCTCCAATCAGCTATCTCAAATCAATCTCGCCATTGAACTGCTGAATCGTCTGATAGCACTCGCAAGCGGATGCTTCCAGATTCTTGCGGTTCAGAATCCGCACCGTGCCTCGCGTGTAATCGATGATTTCTTTCCGCTGCAAGCTCGCCGCCGCCACGCTCACGCTCGGCCGGTCGGTTCCTAGCATGGTGGCAAGGAAGTCGTGCGTAATGGGGACAACTCCGTCATCCACCCGGTCCTGCGCCATCAACAACCACCGCGCCAGCCGGCGTTCGATGTCGTGCAGACGGTTGCAAGCGGCCGTCTGCGAAATCTGCATCGCCAGCACCACGGCATAGCGGCCTAGCGCAGCTTGCAACAGCGGCGAAGAACGCAAAGCCTGTCTAAAGGCGGCCGCTTTGATCTTGAAACCGTCTCCAGCGATTTGCACAACCTCGCGCACCGTGCTTCTCGTCAACCCGAAGACCGCAGGCACGCCGGCGAATCCTTCCCTCCCTAGTACCGCGACCTCCACCGTTTTGCCGTCTTCCATGACAATCACGAGGGAAATCAGCCCACGATTCGGAAAATAGAGGAAGTCGATTTTTCGATTCGGTTCGTAAAGCAGCCGATGATGAGGCAGGGGCAAAAACTCCAGGTGCGGGCGGATCGAGCGAAATTCATTATCGGGAAGCGCTAGCAAAATTCGGTTGCAAACGGGCTTTCCCTGAGGACTGGTGCGTTCGCCTTCGCGAACCACTCTGAGGTTTCTCTTGAGCATTCCGATCCTTCGTTACGAATTTGAGCAGGATGATGCGGAACTTAGACCGCCCAAAAACCTCCCTCACCCACCGTTGCGTTTTATCTATATATACCTACCCAAATGTATTTTCCAGCCGCTTGAACATATGTCGGTCACCCGACATAGTACTCGTAAAGCAGACGCATGCCTTAGATGCGACTGGGCCTGCAAACACGCTCAGAGACTTGCGCCATCGCGAAGATAGGAAGCCGCCGAAGGGTTGTGTTATCGTGCGAAGGAACGAAATTGGCAAGGAAGGCATACAAAGATGGCGGAACGCCCGGTACTGGTTGGCTTGATTCCTCAAGTTGTGGTGCTGGATCCCGGCGATCAGGTCAGCTGGATCTCCGATGCAGGCAATCTTCGCGTGGAGTTCGACCCCAACCGCTCCCCTTTTTCCTCTAATATTTTCCAGGCGCCTGCCGGCATGCGCTTACTTAGTGGTCCGCCGGTGGCCGGAACCAAGCCTGGCTCCTACAAATACCGGCTGTGGCTGAACGACCAAATGGTGGGCCGAGGGGAAGTGATTCTCCGCGACAAGTAATACTGGAGGCGCACCGGTTGCCGGACACGCCCCCGCTGCAACTCTAAACTACGCCGACGCTCCCAATCCCTGCATCATCTTCTGCAGCGCGCTGGCATCGGGCAATTGCCCGTTCGGTGAAAGCTTGTCCACCAAGTGCGGCAATAGGCTGCTCATCATTCCCGTCAGCTGACTGGGATCCATGCCCGCCTGTTGCGCGGCCTGTTGCAAGGCCCCGCCGTGGAGCACGTTCTGCAGCTGGCTGGCAGACACAGGAAGGTTCTGCCCGGTGCTAATCCAGGAACTGATGATGTTGCCTAGTCCACCCTGCTGGAACATGCTTTGCAGACCGGCCAGGCCGCCGACCTGCGGGCTGTTGATCATACTCATAATTGCGCCGAGGGCGGAAGCGTGCTGCCCTTGCTGCGCTCCACTGCTTCCCGCCATGGCGAGTACTTCGTCCATCAGTCCCATAGATTCTCCTTTTGTCTCGAGTCTCCGATTAAAAGGAGAGAGTGACCGGGCGGAAGACGGCCGCTCCCTCTCGAATAGCCTGCTACTTCTGCTTCGCGATGATCATGTCCTTGATCTTGTCGTAGGTGGCTTGCGGAATGATCTTCTTCTTGACCAGGTCGGTCTTCTTTGCGTACGGCCGGCCGTCAATGATCTTCTGCGAATACGCCGCGCCGATGCCCGGAAGGGCGTCGAGTTGATCTTTCGTGGCGCTGTTGATGTCCACCAGGCTGCTGGCGGCGGTACTAGCTGACGGTGTGGTGCTCTGAGTGTGCTGGGTGGGATACAGCGACCCCCACGCAGAGCATCACAACCAACGCCGCGAGCAGGATGCGACTAGCGTTTCTCTTCATTTTCCTTTTCTCCTTAGATTGGCGAGCTGAGGTCCCTTGCTACTCTTTTTGCGCCGCGCGATACCCGGCCTTCTGCGCGTCCGCTTCGGTCATGTACTTTCCCTGCTTTGTCTTGCCGTAGTACCGGGTTCCTGGCTTGTGGTAGATCCCGGAATCGGTGTTGACCCAAACCATGCCATTACTATTCGCGGGTGGTATCTGTTGCGCGGCCGCTGGCTTGCTGGCTGGCGCGGGTGTAGTGGCAGGGGTGAAAGCCGAGTGGCGGTGGGAGCAGCGGTTTTGGTCATCGGTGCCGTAGCGGTCTTGGTGGTGGAAGCTGTCGCTCCAGCAGCAGTCTTGCCGGCCGCAGCAGTTGTATTTGCGGCCGTCCCAGCGGCTGCCGTGCTCTCCGTGGCAGCCTTCGTAGTGGTATCGCTCTGGTCCGTGGTCGTCTGTTGTGCTGCGGCCACGCGCACGCAAAGGCTTCCGGCCACCAGCAGCAATGTCACCAACAGACTCAATAAAAGAGGCCTGCGAGATGATTTCATTTCTGAGAGATCCTTTCACCCGCAGCAGCTCTGGTCCTTTGCTGGCACACAGGCGGGTGTGCTTCAAGGCGGGGAGTGAAGGACCACGAACGAGTGCCATGCGGGTAGTCCGTTTGGAATGGGCAAATAATGTAGGAGAACTATTGCGAAGTCAAGGAGGATTGAGCGCGGTGGACCGCCCCAAAGTAGCCCTGACTAGCCTGCAAAATCAGTCGCCCGCAGGTTGTATCCGCGCAAATTCCACCGCTTCGGCCAGTCCCCGGCGGACCGGCCCAAGCACAAAGGCCGGGACGTCTCGTTCGGGCTCTAGCGAAAGATTCGCGGCTTTGCGGGGGAACTCGTTACGCCGGTCGAGCTGCAAACCGGCTTCTTTCAGGAATTCCGCGGAGAATCCCAGGTCCTCTGACCGATCCACTCCCCAGAACCACAGTTTCTCTTCATTCCGCTGGAGAAACTTCAGGGACTCTTCCAGTTTCTTCATCGCACGATCGAACGACGAGGCCAGGTAAAAGACGCCAAGATTCCAGGCGTGCCGCGGATATTGCGCCCGGATTCGCACGCAATATTTGCCCGTCTGGTTCTTCTCGATACTGCAGCGGTAGTCATTTCGAACGGTCGACGAGCGTCCAGCCATAGGTCATCCCTCTTGAGATTGCGATCCGCTTTAGCTTGTTCTGGTTTCTGGCTTGAGGAATATCTGCCTGCCGGAGTCAGCTGTGCGCGAGCAAGCAGCAGCCTCTGTTGACAGACCTCAAACCGGACGTATATAGGCTAATAGCACGGGTTACGCAGGGCAAGGGGCTGTGTCCTATTTTTATAAGTTATTTATTATCTATAGATTAGCGCCGTTAAACTCGCCGAAGCCCCGCAGCTTTTCCGGCATCAACTTCAACTTTCCGTCTTGCTTCATGCGTGCTTCCAGCGCCGTTCGGAAGGCTTCCCAAGCCAACTGCCGCTTGGATTGCAGCAATTGGTCCGTGATGGTCTTCTTTTGTTTCTCAAAATCTGCCGGATTGGCCTCGGTTCTCTCCGTCACTTGGTACACGACCCAATTGGGTCCCAGGTTCACGCGGGACTCCCACCTCTCCCACCTTCAACGCGAACGCCCCGCCAAGCTGTTTCCCGCTGCCTACACCGGGAATGGAACCAGTCCGCGCCAGAGGATCGGACATTTTTGGCTCGAGTCCCAGCGCTTTCGCGGCCGCGTCGAACTTTTCGCCGCCCTTCACGCGCTTTTCCAATTCCTTTGACTTGGCAACTGCCTGCTGCGCCGCCTTCTGCTCCTTAAGGTCCGCCACAATCTTGTCCTTTACTTCCTCCAACGTGCCTTGGTGGCCAGGAAGGACCTGCTTCAAGGAGAGAACAACGTAGCCGCGATCCGTGCGAACCGGCAAGCTCAATTCTCCCGGCCGCAGGTTCGTCACCTGTTCGCGCGTCTCCTTGGAGGTTCCCAACGCCAAAATCGGGTCGTTCGGCCCGAGCGCCGCTGTCTCCGAGACCGTCAGGTGGTACTTCTGCGCGATGTCATCCAGGGACACCTTGTTCGACTGCCGGATGTCCGCAGAGATCTTGTCCGCAGTCGCCCCAGCCTGCTGGTCAGCCTTCTGCAGCAGCAACGGGGTCTTCAGGGAATCTCTCACTTCATCCAAGGTCTTGGTGTGCGCGCTCTCTTTATCGATCAGCTTGATAATATGAAACCCATATTGCGTACGCACGAGGCCTGAAATCTCGCCCTTGTTCAACCCGAACGCGGCCTTTTCAAATTCCGGCACCGTCTGTCCCTGCACCAGCCAGCCCAAGTCTCCGCCTTTGGCCTTCGATCCCGGGTCTTCCGAGTATTTCTTGGCCAAGTCTTCGAAGTTCGCGCCCTTCTTCTTGGTCTGAGACAGGATGTCCTCAGCCTTGTTCTTAACCTCGGGGATTTCCGCGTCCGTCTTTCCCGTGGTCAATAGCAGGATATGTTGCGCGTGGAAGCGGTTGGGGACTTGGTATTGCTGAATATTTTCCTGATAGGCGACCTTGAGCTCGTCGTCGGTCACCTGGGTGTTCTGTCGAATCTGCGTCAGATCCACCAGCGCATAGCGCACCGCGCGTTTTTCGGGTATCTGGTACTTCGCTTTATTCTGGTCGTAGTAACTCTTGATTTCGATCTCATCGACCACGACTTTGCTCGTCAGATCTTCCGGCTTGATCAGCACGTAGTCCAGCTTCACCTTTTCGTTCTGGTCGTGGAACTCTTGTTCGATCTCCGCCGGGCTCACACTGATGCCATCGGTGATCAGCTTGCGGAATTTCTCCAGCACCAGGCTGTCCCGCACTTCTTCCTCAAACACCGGCACGGTCAACTGGAACCGCTGGCGCACTTCGCGGGCGTACGCGTCCATCCCCACGAAGGTATCGCCGTTGAACGCCGCAGGCACGTATTGCTTGATCCGGTCGGCGCGTTCCTTATCGCTCACGGTGATGCCCAGGCGCTTCGCTTCGTACTCAATTTCCTTTTGGAAGACCAGTTGGCTGAGGATCTGCCGCGCATACAGTCCTTCCAATTGTGGCGGTACCTGGCTCTGCTGCCGAATCTGCGTCAATTGCTGCTGAATGTCGGACAGTGTGACCGATTGGTCGCCGACCCGCGCCACTACGTCTGTGGCGGATTCCGCCGTGTTGCTGCCCTGCGGCACAAGATAAAGAAGCATGCTAAGGGCAAGAATGCCGATGATGACGCCGAAAAGTATCCGGACGCCGGTTTTCTGGTTTTCAAATGCGCCAGCCATTTCCTGTGTTCTCCCAATTGTATGACCAAACTTTACATTATAGTCCATTGTATCCGAAACGCCCAAACGCATTCGCACCCGTCGCGCTAAGCGTGGAAAAGATTTGGCCCACTCGCGCGCCAGCGTCTTTTTTTCCTTGTGCTCGCCCCAATCATATTGGCCTTCGCGCTTGTCCTTGTGGGCTGCGGTAGCCCTCAAATCCAAATGCAAAGCCCGACAAAAATACAGATCCGTACTTGCATGGGTACGCCTCCCCTGTGCTTCGTCAACGTGGTTATGAAGTGGGCGGTCCCACGCTCGCTTTGGACGGCGTCGCTGTGACCAATGTGTTGGCCCATCAACGGCACTGGAACAATTACGGCGCCTGCGGGCCCTCATACGATTGTTGTGAACGGCACGATTGTGATCAACAACGGTGCCACCAACGGTAGCCCCATGTGCTCAATTTACGAGCTTCTCGCACTACCTCGGCAGAAGTCGATCTCCTGCCCGCGCTGGAAGCCGTTATCTCGGGAAAACAGTTCTTCGGTAACACATAGGGAGCCCGCATTGCACGGCTCCTTCGCAACGTAATCAGGCTGCAAAAGATTAGAACTTGTTGACCAGAGGCCGGAGAAATCCGCATCATCCATTTTTGGCCATCCGGCTATCTTCGAGCGGTGCCCTTTTAGAAAAGGCCCGCATCAGGCGGTCATCGACGATCTTTCGCGCCTTTTCCTACATTTTTCGTGATATGCCAGGCGCCACACCAAGAACATTGATAAGCGCGCAATTCCTTTGGCGCATTGGCAGTCGAAATCCGGTGTGCCGCGGTCGCCAGCGCTTCACCTTCGGTAGCGTATTTCCGTTTCCCGCTGACCGGACATTTCGATTCGTCGTCCACCACGAGCCCTTCCGGAGATTCCTCGTCAATTACTGGAACCTAATTTTAGCGCGCCACGGCTTGCTGGTCACGAAGACAGCCGTGGTCAGCGCCGGCACAATCACGGTGCCGCTCTGCGAGTTGAACGTGGCGTTGAAGACCACGACGATATGCTGGTACCGTCCGAAGTCGGCGCCATTGAAATTGCAGGTGTCCTCCGTAGTGTCACCAAAAGCGTAACGGTCCACGAAGCGTAGTTCGCATCCGGGCCGAAATAGTGATGCGTGCCGTGTTCACGGGAATCGGGTGGATCCTGCGCAAACTCCGACTGCGGCTGCGCAAGATACACGGTGGCGCTACCGGAGAGCACCCAAGCCTCGGTATTTTGCGTCACTTGCAGGTGCATGTGCGGGGCGGGATCTCAAGTTGCAATTGTGATGATGAAACCCAACAAACCGTTGAACTGCGTGGGATCGACTCCAACATCGTAGTAAGCGCCGTATTTGTCGTACGCGGTGACGAAATCGTTGGTCCCGCAAAAATCGACTATTCGGATCGTTGGTAGCGAAAAATGGGAAGAGGTTCCAGACCGAGTAGTCATTATCGGGGCGATGATAGTGAATGCGCGCTTTGCCTGCGGGAATCGGTGGGTCGGATCGCTGGATCGTGGGCGGTTGAGTGGTATGCAGTACGTTCTGCCCGAAAGCTGCCAGTACTTGATGCCTTGCGTCGCCGGATCAAGAAAATCGTTAGGCCCAGGGTCTTTGACGTTGCCCTTGTGGATGATGATGGCGACGTTCTGCGCCGCCGAAGTGATATCCAAATCGAAGTACGCTCCGAAACTGTCCTGCCCCGTCACTTTCACCGGCCCGCGATTGAAATTCGACGTGTCTTCCGTCGTGTCGCCGAATGCATACACAGTCCAGCCCAGATGGTTTCCGTCGGGACAGAAATAATGGATGCGCACATGATTCGTAGGGATCGGGGGAGTTGCTTGAGCCCCAAGAAAACCAGGCGTCACGAACAACAAGAGGACAAAAAGCGCCAATGCGGCGGAAAATGGGGAAGGCGTACGGCGATGCATGATTCACACTCCGAGGGCGGCTGAACGATTTGCTTTCTTTGCGGTTTGCTACGCGAATGCCAGTGCGCGGACTTGGGCTGTTGGGCGTTTCAGAAGACTGGCGTGACGCGGATAATAGCGCCCGATTAGGTACTTGTCCAACCAAGTTAACTCACGGTTACGTCAGCACGTGTTTTCCAGCCACCAAACGCACTCCGCAGCCACGCCCCTTCCCCGCTGGACTTTCGCCACCCCTTCCATCAAACTGCCCTTCGTTGCATCTAATGTTCCGAGGCGGCAATGGACAATTCCGCGGAACTGAATCGCCTGGTTCGAGAAATGAATGATGGCCCGGAGTCTGCCTCCGCCGATTCCTCAGCCACGGCCCGCCTTGACCACTGGCTCACCACGCTCGTCTCGCGCGCCGGCAGCGATCTTCTGCTAGTCGAAAACGCGCCTCCTTGCATTCGCGTTCAGGGCGAACTCCGCAAAATCGAATCCGACGCGCTCGATGGCGCCGACGTGGAAGCCGCGGTTGTTCCCGCGCTTTCTGCCCATGCGCTGCGTGTCTACCGGGAATCGTTGATCGCGGATTCTTCCTACCGAATTCCAAGCGTGGGTCGGTTTCGCATCAATCTTCATCGTGAACGCGGTCGCGCGGCCGCCACCATTCGAGCGCTGCCCTCAAAGATCCCTTCCTTTCAGGATTTGCATCTGCCCGCGCCTGTCGCGAATCTGGCGCGACTGCCTCGCGGCCTGGTTTTGATTGGCGGCCCGGCCGGCTCGGGAAAATCCACCACGCTCGCTGCGCTGATCCACGAAATCAATTTGCGTGAAGCGCGCCATATCGTGATGATCGAAGACCCCATCGAATACGAGCACACCCACATTCGCAGCGTGATCGAGCAAGTGGAAATCGGTTCCGACGCGCCAGATTTTCCCACCGCTTTGCGCGCCGCGCTGCGTCAGGCTCCTGACGTGATCGTTGTGGGCGAAATGCGCGACCCGGAAACCATGCGCATTGCCGTAGCCGCCGCCGAAACCGGCCACCTGGTTTTTTCCACGCTTCATACCACGGACATGGCTTCCACGGTCGCGCGCATCTCCGACTCTTTTCCACTGGAGCGGCAGAACTCCATCCGCCAGGAACTAGCCATGGCCCTTGCCGCGGTGCACACGCAAATCCTGCTGCCCAGCAAATCCGGCGGCCGCATTCCTGCCGCGGAATTGCTGATGATCGGTTACGCCGCACGGCACCACATCCGGCGTAATGCGCTGCAGCATCTGCATCAAGAAATTCCGCTGACCAAGAAACGCGGCTCGTTCACGCTGGAGGAGACGCTCGTCAACCTGATCCATCACGGCCACATTGACCGCGACGATGCCCTGCTGTGCGCCATTCATCCCGACGACCTGGACATCCTGCTGAAATCCTCAGCGGCCCACGCGTAGGCAGATTTCTCACCACAGCACCGGCCGCTAGCGCAACGTGGTGTCATCCTGAGGAGCGCGTCGTTTGCGCTCCAAAGGATCTCAAATAAGCATCAGCAAAATTCGCGAGTGGAGCTCTCCCGACTTTCCGGGGCCCAGCGCAACCTATTCGCCCGAATCTGCGTCCAATCTGCAGCGACGTGGTTCTCGTGATTCGCTTGGGGACGAATCCAATCTTTGGCCAGTCGACTCCGGAGTCGAATGACGTACGTCCCTTCTAAACACAACCTAACTCTATCCACTCGTTTCGTCCGGCTCTTCCCGCTTGCCTGTCTCGCGCTTTTCGCGCTTCTGAGCAGCGACGCCCACGGCCAGCAGGAACCAAAAATCGCCGTCGACGTGAAAACCGTCAACGTCATCGCCACCGTCCGCGACAAGCACGGCAAGATCATCCCGGACCTCAACCAGGACGCCTTCGCTCTGACGGAAGATGGCCGCCCGCAAAACATCAACTATTTCGCCAAAGAAAGCGATTTGCCTCTGCGCTTGGGACTGCTTGTCGATACCAGCCTCAGCCAGCGCCGCGTTCTGGATCAGGAACGAAGCGCCAGCTACAGTTTTCTGGACAATCTGCTGCGCGAAAAGAAAGACCTGGCATTTGTCGTGAATTTCGACTTCGATGTAATCCTTCTGCAGGACTTCACCGATGTCCGCCCCAAGCTTCAAGCCGCGCTGCAGTCCCTGGAGACGCCGCAACTCAGTTCGCGCGGAAGAGGGGCCGGTGGTCCAAGTGGCGGAAGCGGCGGCGATCCGGGCAGTGGTGGAGGTAGCGGTCGTGGCGGCGGGCGGCGCGGCGGTGGCACGCATCTTTACGACGCGGTTTTCCTCGCTTCTGACGAGCTCATGGGCAAGCAGCAGGGCCGCAAAGCGTTGATCATTCTCTCCGATGGAGTCGATCATGGCAGCCAGGAAACCCTGGCCTATGCCATCGAAACCGCGCAACGTTCCGACACCATTATCTATTCGATCTTGTATGCCGATGAAGAGGGCTTCGGCAATCATCCCAGTTTTGGCATGGGACCCGGCGGGCACGGTGGCCGAGGCGGCAGGTATCCTCAGCAGCAGGAACACGTTGACGGCAAGAAAATCCTGGAAGAAATTTCCAAGAAGACCGGCGGTCGACTGTTCAAGGTCTCCAAGAAGGAAACTGTCGAAAAGATCTACGCGCAAATCGAAGAAGAGCTGCGCAACCAATATCGCCTGGGCTACACCCCGGATAAAGGCGCGGAAACCGGCTATCATAAAATTCAACTCACCACGTATAACAAGGACTTGGTAGTGCAAACCCGCGACGGCTACTACGGCGGCCCGTAAATCTTCCGCCGGCCTTGACCTTCAGGGGACCATCCTTGCAGCCAGGAGGCGAATCGTGAGCAAGCCGGTATTCTGTTTATCCTCGTTTGAGCAAGAAGGCCGCTGTCACGTGCGGATTGCGTCGACCGTGCAAGGTACCTCAATGACTATTCGGAAGCGGCTTTTCATCTGGTGCAGTATGCTGATCAAAAAATCTCGTCACTCGATGAAATCGCTGTGGCGCCATCGAGGAAGTAAGGTCGGAGCCGTTGTCGCCCAGTTCAGGAAGCAAGAGGTCTGCTGCTTGAGGCTATCCGTGGCGATGAATCTCAAGAGATTTCTGTCCACTGTCGGGCTTGAGTGCCTCCTGGGTGGAGGACAAACGCGCTGATAAACTGGCGAGCGATCTTCACTCTCGCGGCGCAGAAAGTCAAAAACCGATCGATCGGTTCAACACGTCGCTCTTGCTATCATCATAGCGGCCATCTAACATGTTGTCGGACCTGAGCAACTCCGCGAAATACCCGAGCCATGGCGTTCTCGACGAGCCGTCCGGTGCATGGCCGACTTTTACTGCACACGGTAAGTTGGATCGAATAACATGGCTGATCGGGTCAGCTCGGGCGGGCAAATGCTGAGTCTTGTTGCTAGAGGCGGTGCTGCTGTTCTTCTGTGCAGCGGAGGCCATCCCTCAAACGAAAGACACGCCCACCGCGCCGACCTTCTATCGCGACGTTTTGCCCCTGCTCCAGGAACACTGCCAGGTCTGTCATCGGTCCGGCGGCATCGCGCCGATGGCCTTCCAAAATTACCAAGACACACAACGTTTTGCGCCAGCCATCCGCGTGGCGACACAGAATCGCACCATGCCGCTCGTGGTTCGCCGAAAAGGGCGTTGGCAAATTTTCCAACGATCCTTCGCTCACCGATTCCCAAATCGCCATGCTCGCCGCGTGGGTCAACGCCAATGCCCCCGCAGGAAATCCGGCGGACGCTCCGCCACCGCGCCAGTGGTCCGATCGGTGGACGATTCTCGCGCCCGAACTGGAAGTAAAAATGCCGCAACCCGTCGCAATCCCAGCCGACGGCGAAATCGACTACACCTACGAGATCGTGCCAACGCACTTCACCGAAGCGCGCTGGGTACAGTCCTCAGAAATCCTGCCGGGCATGCCGCAAACGTGCACCACGCGGTCGTCTACGTACGTCCGCCGGATTCGCCATGGTTGCGGCACGCGCCGGTCGGCAAGCCCTTCACCGCGGGCATGCTCACAACTCCCGAAGATCAACGCGACGCCATGTGGACCGACAGCGACATCCTGCTTGTCTACGCGCCTGGCAGCACACCTGACAACTGGCCTGCGGGTATGGCCAAATTCATTCCTGCCGGCTCCGACCTCGTTTTCCAGATGCACTACACCACCAACGGAAAGCCCGGCCAGGATGTCAGCCGCATCGGCCTGATCTTCGCGAAACACCCGCCTCAGCAGCGCGTCTTGACCTTGCAGCTCACTAATGACCACTTCGTGATCCCTCCCGGTGCGCCTGACTATCGCGTGGAAGCTCGCGGCACCCTTCCCAACGACGCGCTCCTCCTGAGCTTCTTCCCGCACATGCACCTGCGCGGCAAGAGCTTTGAATACAACATCATCCGCCCGGACCATTCCATCGAACCGCTTCTCCGCGTCCACTACCATTTCCATTGGCAAATGAGCTACCGTTTGGCAACACCCCTGCCCCTAAAAGCCGGCACCATGCTCCAGGCCGTCGCGCGATTCGACAACTCTCCCGGCAATCCTCACAACCCCGATCCCGACGCGGAAGTCCGCTGGGGCGAACAGACTTCCGACGAGATGATGGTCGGCTTCTTTGATGTGGCTGTTGATCCAACTTTCGACAAACAGCGGTTCTTCCAGCGCGGCAATCCCGCTGGCGCCTCTCATTAGTCCGCATCGTCGCTCTCAGCGAAAATGCGGCGGGTTCGCTATTTGTTGATTGACTACGCGGTACCTCGGGACTCTCCGCACCTGCAAATCACTGTGTTAGATTGCGAAATTGGAGCATTCACCGCTCTTACCATTGTGACGACGCAAACGCCCATCGAACCTCGCCGACCCGTCGGACCGCCTCCGGCTCCCCCGGCTGCGCCAAGAATTCATCGCGTCGAAGTGTACTGGCACACCGTCACGTACAAAACCGTGGCTGTCTACCTGGTGCTGCTGTTCGTGATCATCATCGCCGGACTTTACGTGGCCATGCCCGATTGGACCAGCATGATCCAGACGAAATTGAACAAGGCGATTGGCAACCCCGAACTGGAGAACGGCCCGATCACCCAAACGCAAGCAAAATTTGTGAACCTCGATGGCCGCGTTCAAGTGAAGAAAGTGAATTCCGTCACCTGGGTGGAGGCCGACTATCACACCGCGCTGGATAAAGGCGATTTGATTCAAACGGCGTCGGATGGCGCGGCGCGTATCACCTTCGCCGACGGCACGGAATACACGGTGAAGGCTGAATCGCTGGTGACCGTCGAAGAAAATAACGTGACTCGCGATCGTTCGAACACTGCCGTTCGCATCAATACCGGTCAAGTCGATCTTGCCACGCCAAACTGGAGTTCGCCTGATTCCAAGGCCCAGGTAAGCGTGGAAGATGCCACCGCGTCCGTAAGGCAGAACAGCCGCGCGTCCATCAGGAACGATCCAACCAAGAACGAACATGAAATCGTGGTCGCAACCGGTTCCGCGGAAGTGCAGCGTGGGCAGGAAAAAATTGAACTGACGCAGTGGGAGAAAGCCAGTTTCCCCACCGGTGGACCAACGCAAAAATCAAATGTGCTGGCGCCACCGGCATTGGTCGCACCTCTGAACCTCGCTCCCATCATTTCGGAAAATCCCAAGGCTGCGCAGATCCACTTTGAATGGCAGCCCGTCGACGACGCCGTTGTTTACACGCTGCGCATCAGCTCCACAACGATGTTCACAAAACTCGCCAAAAAACTGGATGTCTCCGGAACCAGCACTGAAATTACCGGGTTGGAACCCGGCGACTATTTCTGGAATGTCACCGCTTCCAATACCAAAAAAGAAATCAGCGAATTTAGCGAGATGTTTAAGTTCAGTCTTGTGGCCCAGGGCAAAACGCAAGAAATGGTCCTGCAAATTGAGAGCACGCAGATCCACGGACGCGTCGCGGAAATCATCGGTCGCACAGAACCCGGCGCTGCCCTTATCATTAATGGACAGTCAGTTGCCAACATTTCGCCCGATGGCGCGTTCCGCCATTTCACGGAACCGTTGGAACCCGGCCAGCACACTATTGTCGTTATTGGCTCGAACCGACGCGGTGGAACCGCGAAGCAGCAGGTTTCCATCGTTGTTCCGAAGTAGCGCCTTGCGGGCAGTCGCCTGCCGTTTTGCGTGCAGCAACGATTCCGGCGACAATGGAAGATTGCACAGCGTGAGTCTGTGCGCGGAGTCTGACTTCTTCAGGAGTTTCTCCGCGGGGGGAAGTGGGAATGAATAAGAACGGTTACAACCTCAGGTCGGTCTTCAGTTTGTTTTCTTCCGACCTGGCCATCGATTTGGGCACCGCCAACACGCTGGTGTTCTCGCACGGCAAAGGCATTGTCGTTAACGAACCCTCGATTGTGGCCATCAACAAATCCAACGGCGAAGTGGTCGCCGTCGGACGCGAAGCCAAGGACATGCTGGGCCGCACGCCCGGCAACGTGGTCGCTATCAAGCCGATGAAAGACGGCGTCATCGCCGACTTCAAAGTCACCGAGAAGATGCTCACATATTTCATTCAGAAAGCGCACAATCGCCGTGTACTAGTCCATCCGCGGATTGTCATCGGCGTGCCCAGCGAAATCACGCCGGTCGAGAAGCGCGCGGTGCAGGACTCTGCCTATCGCGCGCGCGCCAGTGAAGTGTACCTCGTCGAACAAGCCATGGCGGCCGCCATTGGCGCGGGCCTGCCGATTGAGGAACCCTCGGGAAACATGGTCGTCGACATCGGCGGCGGCACCACCGATATCGCCGTCATTTCCATGAGCGGCATCGTTTATTCGCGCTCCGTCCGCGTCGCCGGAAACGAAATGGACGAAGCCGTGATGCAATACCTGAAGCGCAAATACAACTTGCTGGTCGGCGAGCGGACCGCCGAACAGATCAAAATGGAAATTGGCTCGGCCTATCCGCTGGAAAAGCCGCTGACCATGGAAGTGAAGGGCCGCAACCTCATCGAAGGCGTGCCCCGCACCGTCACCATCGACGACAGCGAAATTCGCGAAGCCCTCAGTGAATGCGTCGCCACTATTTTGAATGCTGTCCGCGTTGCCCTGGAGCGCACACCGCCCGAACTTTCCGCGGACATCAGCGATCGCGGGATCGTTCTGACCGGCGGCGGCGCGCTGCTGAAGAATCTCGACAAGCGCATCCGCGAAGAGACCGGCTTGCCCGTTTCCATCGCCGATGATCCCCTGGCATCGGTGGTGCTCGGTACCGGCAAGATGCTCAGCGACTTTAAACTTTTGCGCCAGGTCTGCATCGACTGAAATAGTTGTCAGTTTTCAGTTGTAAGTTTTCAGTCAGTCGCGAGTTCCTGATGAAGTTTGAGTCGTGCTCGCGGCCCGACATGCTTAGCTGAGCAGTAACGCGGCGCTAAATTTGCGAGTTTCGAGTTTCAAATTTCGATTTTCGTAAGTCTTACTTAAAACTTAGAACTGATTACTGAGAACTGTTTCATGGTCGCTATTCCTTCAAAACACAAGTCGCTCACGCTGCTCGCAGTAGTCCTCTTGGCGCAGTTACTGCTACTCGCCGTTCAAATCAAGCGGGATTCGCATGGCCGCCTGATCCGCGTCTGGGCCATCACTGCCGTTTCGCCGTTCGAACGCTCCGGCGCCTGGGGTTTCGATAGAGTTCGCGGCGTGTGGCGTCACTATTTCGCGCTGCAGAGCACTTCGCGCGAAAATGAAGCGTTGCGCGTGGAAAATGACGCGCTGAAGCTCGCCATCGCGCAACTGCAAGGCAAAGCCGCCGAAGGCGACCGCCTGGCGGAACTTCTTAATTTTCGCAACTCGCACAAGGACGTGCCCATGGTAGGCGCCCGCGTCATCGGAGCCAGCGCCGGCACCGCCAGCCGCACCGTGGAAATCGATCGCGGAGAGCGCGACGGGATCCGCCGCGATATGCCCGTCATCACTCCCGATGGCGCGGTCGGAAAAGTTATCGAGGTCTATCGCGACAACGCCCAGGTTCTTCTTCTCACTGACAAAGACGGTGGAGCGGGCGCCCTGCTCATCGAGTCCCGCATCCAGAGTCCGGTTGTTGGTACCGGCGAGCCTCTGCTCAGCATGAAATACGTCGCCAACGACGACAAAGTGAATGTCGGCGAACAAGTCGTCACCAGCGGCATGGATAAAATCTTTCCTCGCGACATCCCCGTCGGAATCGTTCAGGAAATTAAGCCTGGCATTCCCTTCAAAACGATTCTTCTGCGCCCGGCGGCAAAACTGAATCGCCTCGAAGCCGTCATCGTCTTGCTGTCCCAACAGCCACTCGAGTTCCCAAAAGATGCCAACGCGCCATCCTCTGGATCAAGCAGTTCCCCGGCTCCCGCCGCCGATCCCTCTGCTCCCAAATCCCCTGCGCCGGTGAAGCCATGAACGACACCTACGAACTTCGCAGTGGCGATACGCATATTGAGGTCCACAAGTTTTTTCCTGGCGCCGTCGCCGGTGTGGCTATCATCACGCTCATCCTGCAGGCCTCCTTCCCGGTTTATCTCCCCAAACTCGATATTCTGGATCTGCCCTTACTCATCACCATTTATTTTGGCTTGAGCCGCCGCAATCCCTCCACTGGGCTGCTCCTCGGTATGGTCATCGGCCTGGCGCAAGATGCCCTGAGCGGTCCCACTGTGCCTCTCGGCTTCTACGGCATCGCCAAAACCATTATCGGCTTTCTCGCCTCCTCCATCGGCGCTCGCCTCGACACCGAACATCCTGCCGCGCGCTTCTCGCTCACCGTCGCCTTCTTTGTCCTTCACCAAGCCATTCTCGTGCTCACGCGCCGCGTCCTCATGGCCCAGCCCGAGCCCTGGTTCAACATGCACCTTGCCATCGCCGCCGCCGTCAACGCCGTCCTCGGAACCTTCCTCTACATCGCCCTGGACCGCCTCCGCCGCAACCAGTAGCGCATCCTGTAGCTCAACCCTTCAGGGGTGAGGCTTTCTCCGCTCACGGGCAGCCAAACACGCCTCGACCACAACTCATGTCTCGCGACGGAGCATCCCGCCCAGGCCAACGAAAATCCTCAGGTCTCAAAGGCCTGAGCTACAGCTGCAATTTTGAATTTGGATGCCGGTGCGCGCAGTTTAATGGCTCAGCAGAAACTGCCTAAAGTCCTCATACGTGCTGCTCATCGCCCGCGACAGCTTCGGCCGCTGCAAATATTCCGCCAGGCGCGACGGCAGCGGCGGCGCAATCCCAATTCCCTTTTGCACAATCTCCGCGAACTTCGCGGGATGCGCGGTAGCCAGCACCAGCCCCTGCGACGGCTCCGGATGTTCCTTGCGATACGCTTCCCAGCCCGAGTATGCCCACGGCCGTGTGCGGATCGGAAATGTACCGGTAGCGATCCCATACCGCGTGCATCTGCTTCAGCGTTTCTTCGTCCGTGGCGCTGTGCCCCCAGATTTCGCGTCGCACATACTCAATGCGGTTGCGGCACAGATCCAGCAGGCGTGGAAAATTGTTCGGGTTGCCCACGTCCATCGCATTGGAATACGTAGCCTGCGCTGGACGCGGCTGGTATTCGCCGGAAAGCAAATAGCGCGGCACGGCGTCGTTCGCATTTGTGGCCGCGATGAACCTCGTCACTGGCAATCCAATGCGCTTCGCAAAAATCCCCGCCGTCAGATTCCCGAAATTCCCGCTGGGCACCGACACGATCAGCGGCACCGACGCCACCGGCAACTGCCGGTACGCCGCCACGTGGTAGAACATCTGCGGTAGCAAGCGCCCCACATTGATGGAATTCGCCGAAGTGAGAAACGCGCGCTGGTTCAATGCCTCGTCCGCAAACGCTTGCTTCACCAGCCGCTGGCAGTCGTCAAATGTTCCTGCCACTTCCAGCGCAGTAATGTTTTCTCCCAGCGTGGTGAACTGCTTTTCCTGGGCCTCGCTGATGCGTTTTGAAGGGTACAGAATCACCACACGAATCCCCGGCACACGCAGGAAACCGTGCGCCACCGCGCTGCCCGTATCGCCGGAAGTCGCCACCAGCACGGTTAATTGCCGCGACTCGCCGCGCACGAAGTAGCCCATCAACCGCGCCATGAATCGCGCGCCAAAATCCTTGAACGCCAGCGTAGGCCCGTGAAACAACTCCAAAATGTGCAGCGCCGGCGAAAGTGAAACCAGCTTCACCGGGAAGTTAATCGCTTCCGACACGATCTGCCACAGCACTTCTTCCGGCACATCCGGCGTCGCGAAAGGCCGCACCACGCGGAAACACACTTCCGTGAACGGCAAGCGCCGAAACTCTTCCAATTCCTCCGGCACATGCCGCGCAATCTCCGCCGGCATATACAGCCCACCGTCGGGCGCCAGCCCGCGCAGCACCGCGCCTCGTAGCGAGGTGAGCGGCGCTTTCCCTCCGGTGCTTCGGTATCTCATTGCTGGTCTTCAGTCATAACCCGGCTTGGGCGTGTCCACGGCAAAGGCTTATCCCGTAAGGCGTAGCCATTATTCTGAGCCCATCGGAACAAGTTGCGTGAAGAATCTCCGCGGATGATGCGTGCTGCTAAGCACGCTGCAATTGCTGCCGTACTTTTTCCAAAAACGCCGCCCCCGCCGTTTTTCCGTTGGCCTCTGATTTTTCAGGAAGTTCTCGCAGTTCCGCCACGGGGATGGTGCAGTGAGCCAGCGCCTGGTAGCCTTGCCGCCGCGCCGCCAGCAATGCTGGGTAGCAGCGCGCCACCGTGTCGTGCGGGTCTTCTCCGTTGCGCGGTTGAAACGCCCCGCGCCACAGCACCGGCTTGGGATCCTTCAAATAGCGTTGAATTAAAAGCTCGTGTTCCTCGTTCGACGCCGCCAGGTACACCACCGTCATCAACTTCCGCAAGCCGAAACAGCAAATTATTCCCCGTGTAAATCACGCTGCCGGTGGTGTCCAACACCAACTCGCGTTGCGGATCTTTTTCCAAACTCGTCAGCACTTCGTCCAGCGAAGCGATCTCTTCCGCCAGGTACTGCGACTCCCGTTCCGCGTATTCCGGGCTGTCGGGCCAACCCATCCACGCGGCCACGCCGTTAATTCCCTGGAATCCGCCTTCCTGAAGCGTATGCGCCAGCCGCAGCCTCGATCTGGCTATCGCAGGAAATGGCCGGAATGTTCTCCGCCGCCAGCCGCTCCGTCCAATACGATTTGCCCGCGCCAGACATGCCCACGAGCGCGAGACGCAACGGCTTATTGGAAAGCGGGGTCATTGAGAACTAAGAATTGTACTGTGATTCGCGCGGAACCGCGAAATGCAAAAGACCCATGCAGAGCAACTGAATTTCTCTGCGGCCAAACCAACCTGGCAGCTAATCGGTGCTACTGCTTGGGTGTCTGCGCAGGAGCCGCGGCCGCAGCGTTGGGAACATCCTTCGCGGTCACGAACGACTCGCGCTTCAAAGGAACATCGCCGTCCACCAAGACGGTAAATTTCGTATCCTGAGGAACCGTAGCGTCTTTCCCCGAAGAAAGTGGGACCACGGAATCCGCCGAAGAAGTGTTAGGCGAGCCCGAAATTTCCTGGTAACAGCGCACCGTTGCCTTCTCGCCGTCGGCCAGGCTCACGGATTTGATGGAAAAAACAAGTCTGCCGCCGCGGCCAAAACGCTTTTTGGGTTCCGCTTGCGAGATCACGCCGCTGGCCGTCGAGCCTTTCGTCAACACCGGCACGCCTTCGACCAAAACATCGTCAACGACTTCGAATTCGATGACGTCGCCGGCATGCGCCGTGGCCGATGAAATGGTTTTCGTCAGTTTTACGTGCACGGGCGTGTCGTTTCGCAGCGTGAAACCGGCAACAGCCACCGGTGCTGCAGCGTGCGTTTCGTGCGGGCGTGCATCATAGGGCGTGCGTTCTCGCGCAGGCGGCTCAGACGTTGGCGCCGGCAGGCCGCTGCCTGCCTGATCCTTCAGCAACACGATGCTAGTCCAACGGGACGTAGCCCGTATCTCCCTTGGCGTTTCGCACGCTGTAATAGTTGTCGTAACGCCCGATGATTTGGATCACTTCGTTGCATTGAAGCGTGGCGCGAACATCCATCGTCACGATGGAACTGTACAGATAGACGTACCCGTCGTTACGCGGGCAGTCAATGCGGCCGGTGTTTTGCGCCCTACCGAGCGAAGGAGAGACGAGAAAGAACACTGCGGCCGCGCAAAGCGCGAAAATTTTCATCCCACACCTGCTGGCTCAAATGGTTTGAACGACACTTCTATCCAAACGCAAAGAGCGTACGCTGGCAAGGAGCTATCGTTTGGTACTGTGCATAAAGCGATACGAACCCTTTCGCGCGAAAACGAATGGAAAGCTCCCGGCATGCGCGCACTCTCTCAAAAAAACCGCGCTCTGCGAGTTTCACCGCCTACCTTGATCTTTCCGCTACCTGTCCTTTAGGACGAGTTGCGCCTGCTCAGTGCAAGTGCTACTTTGAATTAGACTTCCGCAAAATGACGGTGGCGGAAGTTAAGCGGCAATTCGGGAATTTCGTGAGTGCCTCCGGGGCCGCACATGTGCCTCGTGTACCGAAGATTTCGAGTTTTCTCGCTGCAAACAAGGTTGTGGCGCGGGCGGGTTCCGCTCAGCCCTGAATTACAATGGGCCCGCGCGCAGGGTTTTCGTGTCGTACTGGTTCCGCAACGATAATCGCTTGCCGCAGGTTCGGCTGGCTGCCGCCTCCTACGTAATCGTGGGCATAATCACCCTTCTGCTTCTGGGCTTCTGGAAACTTCAAGTCATCGATTCCGATAAATATGGCGTGATGGCAGAGCGCAACCGCGTGCGTTCCATTCCTATCATTGCGCCGCGCGGACGCATGCTCGATCGCGATGGCCGCATCCTGGTCGATAATTATCCGTCCTTCAGCGTTCTTCTCCTTCGCGACGACGAAGCCGCCGTCTCCAAAAATCTGCCCGCGATTGCCGACGGTTTAGGTCTCTCTCTCGATGATCTGAAGGAGCAGCTCGTCAATACCGAGGCCCTTCCCAAGTTCCAGCCCATCGTCATCAAGCCCGAAGCCACCCCGGCCGATGTCGCCTTCATCGAATCGCACCGCGCCGATATTCCGCTCCTCGAAATGCTCATGGTTCACCGCCGCCGTTATCTTCCCGGCGGTTTCATGGCCCACGCCAGTGGCTACGTCGGGGAAGTCAGCGAACAACAAATTGAAGCCAGCAACGGCAAATTCCGTCCCGGCGACTTTGCGGGCAAGACCGGACTGGAGCGCCAGTACAACGATCTGCTTGTCGGCACCGACGGCATGCGTCGCGTCATCGTCAACAGCGTCGGAAAAGAGATGGGTCGGCTGGAGCAGCAGGAAGCGATTCCCGGCAAACAAATCCAGTTGACGATCGATTACGACTTACAACAGGTGGCGGAGGCCGGACTGGGTGACAAGAAGGGCGCTGTCGTCGCACTGAATCCGCAAACCGGCGAGGTGCTGGCATTTGCCAGCCACCCGGCGCCGGACCCCAATGATTTTGCGATTCGCGTGTCGAAGGAAGAATGGCAAAGGTTGAACGCGGATCCAGCCCATCCGCTCCTGGACCGTGTCACCCAGGCGCAACTGGCACCCGGCTCGGTATTCAAGATCATCATGGCCACCGCGATGCTCGAATCGAAGGTGCCGCCAGAAAACTTCACCGCGTTTTGCCCAGGGTACGGCGTCTTTTATGGGCAGATGCACAAATGCTGGGTCTACGGCAAAAGTTCCCATGGAGCAGTCGATCTGCACAGCGCCATCGTGCGTTCTTGCGACGTGTTCTTCTACAACGTAGGCATGCGCATGGGCATCGATCGCATTGCCAAATACGCCAAAATGCTGGGCCTGGGCTCGAAAAGTGGAATTGATTTGCCCTCGGAAGAATCGGGGCTGGTGCCGTCGGAGGAGTGGGTTCAGCGCGTCTATCATCACAAGTGGTATCCGGGATCCACGATTTCGGTTTCCATTGGCCAGGGTTCCGTCATGGTCACTCCGCTGCAAGTCGCCTACGTGATCGGAGGCATCGCCTCCGGCGGCGATTTCAAGCAGCCGCACCTGCTGAAGGATGCCCCGAGCGTTGGCCAGAAGCACGTAGAGCTGTCGGAAAACACCGTGGAGCAAGTGACGCAGGGAATGTATGGGGTAGTGAACGAAGCCGGTGGAACGGGCCAATCCGTAAAACTACAGGGAATCGAGTTTTGCGGAAAGTCCGGCACCGCGCAGATGATGAGCTATGCCGCGGCTAGCCGCCTCGGGCTGGGAAAAGGTAAGAATGACGGATGGTTCGTCGGGTTTGCACCGCGACGCAACCCGGAAATTGTGGTCGCCGCCGTCGTTGAGGACACCTCGGAGCACGGCGGTACCACCTCGGGACCTGTCGTCCGCGATATCGTTAAGGCCTACTACGACAAGAAGAACAAGAAGACGCAGGGTCAGGTGACAGCGGAAAATCACACGCCGCAGTTGCAAAAGAATACCGCAAGCCCGGTGCCGGAAGCTCCCAAGGTGGTGTTGAAGCCTCAAGAAACGGCGGCGGTGGTGTCGACGAGCGAGAAAAAGAAGGCCCGGCCGGAGTGATTAGGATGAAGTTGCAATGAAAGACGCACTCGGAACTCGTGATTACGATTGGTGGCTGCTAGCCATCGTCGCCGCCATCTGCACCCTCGGCGTCATCGAGATCTATTCCGCCACTCACGGCAGCGCTTTGGTCGGCATGCACACGCGCCAGATCCGCTGGATCATCATCGGCACCGTATTGATGTTCATTTTCTCCCGCCTGGACTACCACGTCATTCTCGATCAAGCGCCCATTCTATACATTGTTGGAATCTTGGCCCTAACCGCGGTGCTCCTGTTCGGTCATCGCCGCTTTGGCGCGCAACGCTGGATTCCCATCCTCGGCGAATTCTTTCAGGTGTCAGAATTGGTCAAATTGATTATAATCATAGTGTTGGCACGCTTCTTTGCGGAAGTGCGCACAGATGAGCTTTCCTTACAGGATTTGATTAAAGCAGGACTGCTCGTTGGAGTACCGCTCGTTCTCATTTTGAAGCAGCCCGATCTCGGCACCGCCCTTGTGCTCATGCCTATGCTGATCGTTGGCGCGTTTCTCGCCGGGCTGCAGTGGAAACACGCGGTCGCTATTGTTCTTATCGGCCTCTTGATGCTGCCCGTTGGTTGGCACTTCTTGAAGCCGTACCAGAAGGAAAGGGTCACGTCGTTTTTGCATCCTGAGGAAGACGCCAAGGGTTCCGGCTATCAGGTCTTGCAGTCCAAGATCGCTGTCGGCTCGGGCGGTTTCTGGGGGAAGGGCTTCGGCAACGGCACCCAGAATCAACTGGGTTACATTCCGGTCCGGTATTCCGACTTCATCATGTCGGCCTGGGCGGAAGAACAGGGATTCAAAGGCGTGCTGCTTGCTCTTGGGCTGTACATGGCGTTACTGTTGCGTCTGGTGCAGAATGCCCAGCGTGCTAAGGATCGCGCGGGAATGTTTCTCGTCATGGGCGTAACAGCTGCGCTAGGGTTTCACGTTTTGGTCAATGTGGCCATGGTCATCGGGGCCATGCCGGTCACCGGCATTCCGTTACCCTTGATGTCTTACGGTGGTTCGGCCACGCTGTTTGTTTTCCTGGCGATCGGCCTGGTGATGAACGTCCGGCTCCGCCGGTTTGTCAACTAGCCTTTGTCAGTGCCGTGCGCGCCCCTAGTTCAGGGGGGTGGTGCCGGCTCGATGGATCCGGCAAGAGCCGGAACATCTTTTGCAGTCAATCAGAAGGATTTTCAGAGTGAGGATAGCATCGTTCGCCGTTACCCCGGGAACCTCCCGGCAACGGCCTAGCCTCGATAGCATGAGGTTCCTGTTTCACGGGTGCCGCTCAGCGGCCACTCCCTCCGGCTTCGAACGCAATGCCGCAACACCATTGTTGTCGCCCGCGTGTTCCGCTTCGTTGCGGAACGGCGCCTTGCCTTGGACCACTTCCTTTTCAGTGGGTCCTGCGGCGATGCTCCTTAAGGAGTATTCATGTCGAAAGAATTGGTTATATCCGCGAGCTCACACGAGCGTAGAGTCGCGATTTTGGAAGAAGGTCAGCTAGTCGAAATCTACATCGAGCGTGAAAAAGAGTTCGCGCTCGTCGGCAGCATCTACAAAGGCAAGGTTACTCGCGTTCTCCCAGGCATGCAGTCGGCTTTCGTCGACATCGGCCTGGATGGCGACGCCTTTCTCTATGTCAGCGATGTCTTCGAAAACCTCGAAGACTACGATCATGGTCATGATCACGCCCATAGCACCGGAGACGCGCCTCTCCCCGCCATTGCTGGCGGCAATGCGCCCTCCACCATTGAATTATTGCCCGGTGAGTCCCTGGCAACGTCCGGCGGTCACGACGACGTGCATCTCGATGAGACGCACGCCGATCACGCATCGCCTGATGAGCCTCCACAAGAGGAGTATCGCGCCGCCGAATTCCGCGAACGCGAAGAGGCCGCAGCCGCTGCTGCCGCCGAGCAGCATCAGGATTCCGAAGTTTCCGACGCCGATGAGCGTCAGCCGGAATCGAACGCTTCAGCCCCGCAGAATTTTGCTCCCAGCTACAATCCCACGCGCAGCTATCCGCCTCGTGGCGGCAGTGATCGCGGCCCAGACCGCGGCGGCGATCGTGGTGGAGACCGTGGTGGCGATCGTGGTCGCGGACGTCGTGGCCGTTGGGGCCGTCGTCGTCCTGGAGGCAGTGGCGGCGGTGGTGGACATCATCACGGCCAGGGTGGACGAAATCTACCTCCCTCAAAATATGCATCCCCGCAGGGTGACCGCGATTCCCGCGGCTACGATAACCGTCGCCCCAGCGACCGTGTCTCCAGCGCTCCCGTGGACAAGGCCGAGGACGATATCGTTCTCCCCGGCGAATCCCTGGCCAAATATCGCGGCCGTCCCGTTCCCCCTCCCGTAGAAACCATGCGGGAACAGGAGCCCGAAGAACGGCAGCCTGACTTCGAACAGCCGACTGGGCGCCCGGCCGTCGGTTTGCCCCAGTCCGGTCCCGGTGTACGCCGCCGTTTCTCCGGCAGCTTGCCCCATTGGGTCCTCGCCGACGCCGAGTCCGATGCGGCGGAGGCCACGCCGTCCGAGGAAGTTGCTGCTTCCGCTGCTTCCGAAGCCGCCGAGGCGATCTGTGCTCCCGTTGAGGAACATCCTCAGGGAGCAACAGCCGCGCTTACCACTCACAATGGCGCGCCCTCTCTCGATGAGGAGCAACTCGCCGCGCTTTCCGCCAACGTGGTCGAAGCGAAGCACGAGGAAACACAAGCGCGTGCCGACGCCGACACCTTGGTTGGTGGCGCAGCCTTCGACGAAGAGGAAGAAGAAACCCACGAGGCAGACGAGCATCTCCACGACGAAGAAGATCGCGAGGACTCCGAGCATGAGGAATCCGAGCGCGCTCGCGAAGATGCCGAAGACGAAGCGGACCGCGAACATCAGGAAGCCATCGACGCTTCCGAATCCGATCTGCACGCGGAACATGATTCGGAGCAGGAATCCGCGCACGAGTCGATCACGAATCCGAGCATGACTCCGAGCAGCACTCCGGCCAAGGCCTCCGAAGAATTCACCACCCGCGTTGAATCCGAATCCTACGCTTCCCTTTCCGCGCAGGGTGAAACTACCGAATCCATCATCGAGGAAGATGTCGTTCTTCTTCCCGGCGAAACTCGCACTCCTCGCGACCCCAACGCTCCACGCGAAGAATTCATTCGCCGTGATTCCGCGCGCATCGGCAGCAATCCTCGCTCTCGATTCCAGAGGCCGCAACGCGGCGGACGGGATCGTGGCGGCGACCGCGGCGGGCGTGGGCGCTTTGACCGTCCTCGCGGAAGAGATCGTGGCAGTGATCGTGGTGGTGACCGCGGCCCAGATCGCGGCCGTGGACGCTTCGAGCGCCGCGGCGGGCCCTGGCCATAGCCACGGCCCGCATCGCGGGCATCAGGGTGGACACGCTCCCATGCGCCGTCCGCAACTCATTTCCGAAATGCTCAAGCCGGGTCAGGACGTAGTCGTCCAGATTGCCAAGGAACCTCTCGGCAAGAAGGGCGCGCGCATCACCAGTCACGTTGCTCTGCCGGGCCGCTTCCTGGTCTACATGCCGACCATCGACCACATCGGCGTTTCCCGCAAAATCGCCAGCGCCGACAATCGTTCGCGACTCCGCCGGCTCGTTGGCGAAGCGCGCGGCAGCTATCCCGGCGGCTTCATCGTTCGCACCGCCGCGGGCGGCGCCACCGACGACGAAATTCGCACCGACATCGAATTTCTCGGCAAGACCTGGAATGAAGTCAAGGAGAAGAGCGAAGACCGCAAGCCTCCCGCTCTACTGCATCGCGATTTGAATCTCGTCGAACGCATTTTGCGCGATTACGTCAGCGACGATTTCACCGCCATCTGGATCGACTCCGAGGAAGAGTTCGGCAAGGTCGTCGAATTCGTCAGCCGCTTCCAGCCCCGCCTCGTCAACCGCGTCAAGCTGTACACCAAGGAGCAGCCCATCTTCGAAGAGTTCGGCATCCAGCACGAACTCGACAAGGCTCTCCGCGCCAAGGTCTGGCTCAAATCCGGCGGCTACATCGTCATCAACCACACCGAAGCGCTCGTCGCCATCGACGTCAACACCGGAAAGTTCGTCGGCAAAGGCTCTACTCGCCTCGAGGACACCATCGTCAAGACCAACCTCGAAGCCGTCAAGGAAATCGTCCGGCAAATCCGCCTGCGCGACCTCGGCGGCATCATCGTTGTCGACTTCATCGACATGGAAGAGCGCCGCAACCGCGAAAAAGTTCTCGCCGCGTTGCAGTTCGCTCTCGAACAGGACAAGGCGCCCTCCAAGGCCCTTTCCTTCAACGAATTCGGACTCGTCTGCATCACCCGCAAGCGCACCAAGCAAGCGCTCGAGCGCGTGCTCTGCCAGCCCTGCCCGTATTGCACTGGCTCCGGCATGGTCAAGTCCATCCCAACGCTCTGCTATGAAATTCAGTCCGAAGCGCGCAAGATGGCCGTCACTCCCGAACACGAAGGCCCGAATCTCACCCTTCGCGTGCATCCGGAAATCGCCAAGGCGCTCAAGACGCGCGAGTCCTTGCTCATCGATGAACTCGAGCAGAACGCTCACAAGCACATCATCATTCAGTCTGATCCCACCCTCCATTGGGAGCAGTACGACATCTATTAACCATATAGTACATACACGCGAATTTGCTCGTCAACTGAGTAAAGCCGACTTTCGGAGCCTTGCACTCGTCGTGAGGTTCCCTCTTTGCGAAATCGCTTTTTGCTCGCATGGCGCAATAGATGGTTGGATGGATATCTGTTTTATTTAGCTTGACCTTGAATCTTTTCTCTATGGCTCCGCTATTTGATCTACATGGAGTAGCCGTTTTTGCCTTAACGGTTTGCCCGTGATTCCGCCCGAAGCAGTAGACATATGCCGTCCGATGATGGTCAGATACTCCGTAATCTATAGAGTCAACCGATGACCGCAGTAGACTTTCGCAGGATTGCACTGAGCCTGGAGGGGGTGGAAGAGTACTCCCACGCAGGATTGCCGGCTTTTCGTTTAGGAGGCAGGAAATTTGCTTCGCTGGCCTCGCAAGCAGGGGGGTACGGAAATCTGATGCTTACGCTGGAGCAGCAGGCGGCGTTTGTGGAGGAGGCGCCCGAGATTTTCCTGCCGATTCCTGGCGGCTGGGGAAAGATGGGACACACACATATTCGCCTGGCGGCGGCGAGCGAGGATGTACTGACGGGTGCACTCCGAACGGCGTGGAAACTGCGAATTGATAAGAACGCAAAGACAAGCCGAAAAAAACCGTGTGGCGGAGCGCAGCGGACTAACAGATAAGAAACAGCGGGAAGCGACGACCATGAGAGCAACAACAGCGCGAAACATTAATAGCAATAAGAAGGACTTGTCACCAGAACAACGTGAAGAACTACTCAGAGCATTGAAAGCCCGTTTTGAGAAAAACATGAACCGCCATAAAGGTCTTGAATGGGCTAAAGTACAAGCAAAGCTGGAAGCTAATACTGAAAAACTGTGGTCACTCAATGAAATGGAAAGAACTGGCGGTGAACCGGACGTTGTTGGTCATGATAAAAAGACGGGCGAATACATTTTTTATGATTGTTCAGCGGAAAGTCCTAAAGGCCGCAGAAGTTTTTGTTACGACCGCGAAGCGCTGGAGTCAAGGAAAGAACATAAACCAGAAAATAACGCTATTGATATGGCAGCTGCCATGGGCATTGAGCTTTTAACGGAAGAACAATATCGAGAGTTGCAGAAACTTGGAAATTTCGATACGAAAACGTCGAGCTGGGTGAAAACACCTTCTGATATCAGAAAACTCGGCGGCGCCCTCTTTTGTGATCGCCGCTACGACACTGTTTTCGTGTATCACAACGGTGCGGAATCTTACTATGCCGCTAGGGCGTTCCGCGGCTCGCTAAGGGTCTAAATTTTGCATGCCGGCACGCCAAACAGTCGATGCCAATCAAGGATGGCTTCCGTCGCTTCCGTTGGCTCCCAGGGAGTTCCGGATTTCGCCAATGAAACCGGACATGCAATGCGCCCCGTTTGCGGCGAACTCATGGCTCCTGACTCATGAAGATCTTGTTGCCATAGAGGTCTTCACATTGCAGCCCCGTGCCCCACGGGCCCGACTGCGGCTCGCCGAGAAACTTCACGCCCAGCGGCTTCATCCGCGTGTGGTCGCCGACGCAGTCCGAAGTGTCGAGGCCCAAGAAAGCGTGGCTACCGCCCTGCTTGCCCACTATCGCCTTGTCATCAGCCGTCTTGGCCAGCTCTAGCGCGAGTGTAAGGTCGCCTGTTCTTCGGCAGCGAAATCGTGAACCAGCGGCTCTCTCCGAAAGACTTGTCCTCGCGGAGTTCGAAACCAAGTTTCCGTGTGTAGAACTCGATGGCCGCGTCCTGGTCGAGGACTAGCACAGTGATGATCTTTACCCTATTCATCTGAGTATCTCCCGTTTGGTTGATTGATAGGCCTCCAGTCTAGCGGCGGCCGACCGACGGGACTTGAAGAAAAACGACACTGTCGCGGTCGCGGAAAATGGCCTGGATGGACCGCATCTCGCGGGCGAACTCGCTGGGGGTGCGGTCCGCGAACTCCTTGAAGTCCCGAATGAAGTGGGCTTGATCGGCATACTCGTGTTCATAGGCCAGTGCGGTTAGGCTTCTGGTCCGGGTCGAACATCAGTTGCTTCCGGACTTGCTCGAAGCGGATCGAGCGCGCCAGGGTCTTTGCTGAGACCCCGACCACGTCCTGGAACTGTCGCTGCAGCTGCCGGGTTGAGAGGTTGCAATGCTCCGCCAGTTCAGCGACGCGAAACCGTCCCTTCTGGAGATAGAGCATCTTCGCCGCGGACTGGATCTTCTTCAGGTCAACCCTCGCGGTCAGCAGCCTCTCGACAAGGTGATCTTCGACGATGGCGACGGCATCATACCCGTAGGTTCAGCAAATCATCGTTCTGCGCTAGAGTTCTCATCGGCACAAACGCAAAAAATGTGGGCGAGGGCATCCCCACGTTGACCTGATACACGACCCACGGCAAATCGGATTCCGTTTTTTCGTACGCTGCAGTAAGCTCCTTAAAGGCTGCGGCGAACCTTCGGAGGAAAACGTCATGTCCGAGCCCGTCAAGACTGTTTCGGAGGGCGGCGCTGCTCAGCAAGTGAATGTGGAGCGGCTTCTTGAACCCGTAAGGCTGGGGCCTTACGACCTGCCTTCCCGGTTAGTCATGGCGCCCTTGACTCGGTCGCGAGCGCTGCGGCCTGGCAATGTTCCTTTCTCGCTCAACGCTTGCTACTACGAGCAGCGAGCTTCGGCCGCCCTTATCATCAGTGA
The DNA here is from genome assembly GCA_963792145.1 of Candidatus Acidiferrales bacterium. Taxonomy (GTDB): domain Bacteria; phylum Acidobacteriota; class Terriglobia; order Acidiferrales; family UBA7541; genus Acidiferrum. The sequence goes on along the minus strand of CAWBVH010000019.1, from coordinate 8,875 downwards.
GGCAACTCAGGTGTCCCAACAAGGACAAGGCTACGCTTGGACGCCCGGAATTCACAGTCTGGAGCAAGTCGAAGGATGGAAACTGGTTACCTCCACGGTGCACAAAGCTAATGGCTTGATCTTCCTGCAGCTCTGGCACGTCGGGCGCATCTCTCATCCGTCTCTGCAACCGGATGGAATGCTTCCGGTAGCCCCCTCAGCCATCAAGCCCAGAGGAATGGCGTTTATCGAGAACGAACACGGCGAAGCAGAGCTCGTTCCTTTCGTCAAGCCGCGGTCTTTGCAGATAGAGGAGATGCCTTACATAGTGCGGCAATACGCGCGCGGAAGCGAGAATGCTCTCGCGGCCGGGTTCGATGGCGTCGAGATTCACGCCGCGAACGGCTATCTTCTTGACCAATTCATCAATTCCAGCACCAACCGGCGGGCCGATAGCTATGGCGGGCCGATACAGAATCGTGCCAGGTTGTTGATGGAGGTGGTCGACTCGGTGAGCAAAGTCTGGGGGTCGAACCGAGTAGGAGTGCGACTGTCACCTCTGGGCACATTTAATGACATGGGCGAGGACAACCCGGAGGAAACTTTCGGCTACATCGCAGAACAGCTCAATGCTTATCAGCTTGCGTACCTGCACATCGTCAATCCGGCCCTTACCACGGTCGAGAAGGGGGTAGAACCCGAACCTCAAGCACACCGAATGCTCGACCTGATTCGCAGCAGGTACCGTGGCACTCTCATCATGTGCGGTGGTTTCGATCAAAACACTGCCGAGGCATGGCTCACGCAAGGCAAGGCGGATTTAATCGCTTTCGGGCGCAAGTTTCTGGCTAACCCGGATCTGCCGGAGCGATTCCGCCAGCACGCAGCACTCAACGCTGACGACCCGTCCACTTACTATGGCGGCGGCCCCAAAGGCTATACCGATTACCCAACCCTCGCTCAGAAAATTGGCGATGAACCAAAGCCTTGCCTGGACGACCGATGGCGATAGCTCAGCAAGCTGATCCCGAAGGCGTCAGAGAACATATCAACTGACGTAATCGGGCCTACACTCGCAACAGCATTGTGAGTGAAATGGCGATATTACCCCAGCAACCAGCAGGCGTTAGTTTCCCGTTTGCCGGCTATTCGACATCCGAGACTGATGTTCAAATTGAATATGGTTTTCTCGCCAGACGTCTTGGTGAAGAATAGAGTCATGCCTACCGAGCAGAAGTACCGGAGAATCGATTGGAACGCCGCTTCCTCCGGGACCGCTTTCCCCGCGAGGCCATCATTACTCGGGTCCGCCGCATTAGTGATCGCTACATCGAGGGCACTATGCTCCGCTTGCGGCAACAAAACGACAGTGATGGCCCGACGGTGTTCAAACTCACACAGAAGCTTGGAGACAAGTAAACGGAGCACGCCAGGGCTTATCACGAGCATGTATCTCACGAATGTTGAGTTCAGCGTGCTCGCGAAACTGCCGGCGAACGTGCTCACAAAGACCCGCCACTGCGTGCCGCCGTTCGGGATAGACGTGTTCGACGGTGTGTGAGCGGATTAGTCTTGGCGGAAGCGGAGTTAATTCCGCCGCGCAAGCAGCCGCCTTGGCGCTTCCGTCCTTCAATCGGCCATGACGCATCTGACGACCCTAGATTCACCGGAGGCCATCTTGTCACCGTGTTACGACAAGAACTGGAGAATGGGCTTGCGCAACATGGCATCAAACTAAACTCTCCCACGGACGAAGAGCAATTCAGAGCGGGTGACGCCTCCGAACTATATTGGGCGATCGTGCGATCGCTCGAAGAGTTTCCCGAACTGGCAACGTTCAAGATGAACTTGCGAGCCCAGGCGTCGGGATCAACGTAGAGACCGCAGAGCCGCTTATCCGCATCGAGATAGGAATTCAGGTCCGCCAGATGCATGTAGAAGTCTCCCTGGTAAAACAGTATCGCGCAAGGGAGCGAAAATTCCAGGCTCCTTGCGGCTGAAATAGTCGGAGAAGATCAAGTCCAGGGCCGCGCGGGTTTCCGGTTCGTTTTCATAATGCCAGTGGGGACATCAACCGGTTCTCATGGAAGGACTTAACAGGCCCACATGTTGGACGGTCTGTTGTTGATGCAGCGACTCAGTGAAGTGCGTCGAGTAAATCTTTAAGGCCAATATGTGCAACGACCCCAGTGACGCCAAATTGTTTTCTTGTTACACTAGCCGCCGATTTCTGTATCATGATTGTGTGATTATCCGTTTCAGGCTCGCGGGCGGGCGGTTTAATCCAAACCTTGAGGTGCCCTAATGCCTGGCAATCTCGCGCCGACGCCTAAAAATAAACTGACCATTGACCACAGCGTTTCCCCCGAAGGCACGCCGACTCTTGTCTGCCGAGGGCGCATCACCATGGAGACCGCGATCCAGTTCAGGTCAGAAGTCAAGAGCCTATCGCCCCAGCATAAACTCTTGCTCGCCGATCTGAGCGGCGTCGATTCCGTCGACAGCTCGGGTCTCGGCAGCGTCCTTGGCACTTACATTTCCGCTAAGGCCGACGGCTGCGACCTGATGCTGGTCAATGTACATCCGCACGTCAAGGACTTGCTCAACATTACCCATCTCAATAGAGCGTTCGAAGGCGGATAGTAGAATCAGTTTGCTTTTGCGCTGTTGGAGATGCCGCGTCGCATCCCTCTTGAACCTTCATTTGAGCCTTTTCACCCCCCAGAGTTGGCCAGAAGTGTTGGCCGCCTCCGTGATTCCGTCTGTGTATGCCACTAGAATGTCGTCTTTCGCCAATTGGAACGGGGTTGCCTCGAACTGAACCTCTGCGTGGATGCCGATAGGCACAGCTTGTGCACGCAAGTGAAACAGTTCGCAGCATGGTGTTCGGGGCCTCACGATCGTAGTGGATGAATGGTCGGCATTTCGGACAAGTGGCGCTTAGTAATAAACTGAACCTCGTTAGTGAAATCATTGCGAAAACTGAGGTGGGTGGTGTCGAAGGGAAATCAATGCCCGGCTCGATATAAGGGTCGACTGCAGGCTGTCATTCTTGACTGGGCCGGCACTACTGTGGACTTTGGCAGTCTGGCCCCAGTGCGCACCCTGCAACATGTATTTGCTCGCGCGGACATCGCCCTGACCGAATTTGAGACTCGGCAAGATATGGGCTTGCCCAAGAAGGACCACATTGGACAAATTTTGTCGATGAACAGAATTGCGGAAGAATGGAGGCGCCTCCACGGACACTTTCCCGGCGAGGCCGACGTCGCTCTGCTGTATCAACAGTTTGTTCCTCTTCAACATTCTTGCCTGCTTGAATATTCGAGCAACATTCCCGGGGTGATAGAAGCAATCGAACGTTTCCGGGGGCGAGGCCTAAAAATCGGCACGACGACCGGCTACACTCGCGAGATGCTGGACCTGCTTGTGGAAGCTAGCAGAAAGGCGGGATTTATTCCTGATTGCAATCTCTCACCAAGTGACGTAGGGGCAGGGCGGCCACGCCCTTTCATGATTTACGAGAATGCCGTGAGGCTGAAGGTGTATCCTCTGGTGGCGATCGCCAAGATTGGCGATACCCCCGCCGATATTCAAGAAGGACTGAACGCGGGAACTTGGTCCATTGGCGTCGCTGCTACGGGAAACATGACTGGGCTCTTCCAAAAGGAATTCGATGCACTTTCCGCTTCACGGCGGCAGACGCTGGTAGCCAAGGCTCGCGCTGAGTTATATAAAGCCGGAGCACACTATGTTGTTGATAGTGTAGCTGATGTAAATCCGGTGCTGGATGATATCGACGCTCGTTTGAAATCGGCAGGTGCAGCGTATCAGCCCATTCACGAGAACGCCTGATGTCTTCGTCCCGATGTAATTACCAGGATCGGATAACCGATAAATCTCAATAACAATTTACTGTTGCAGACATGCACGAATAGAATCGTTGCGTGACCACAACCGGTCAGGATATCAGGAGCAGCTCTCCGCATCCTTAGCTTCCCCGAAACCGTAAGCGCCAGTCCCGCCCGCATCAATACGCAGAATCTTAGCGTTTGCGTCCCCGGTCGATAGATACAGCGCGACTACTGAGGATTAACGGAGACGACAAACTGCGAATCGTGCGCCGATCGCCTGATATCACTGGGGCGATAGATGCTCGCTCTAAACTTGTATTCCCAGGTCACGCGACCTTCATCACCACCGCAGATGTCGTTGTAGTCGAAACCTCACCCCTGAAACGGTTTCCATCGGCATCAGCCGTCAAAGCATGGTGTGATGACCGATCTCCGATCCATTATCGGCGATAACTCCAGCAATGCGTTTGGCATTAATAATCGAGGCCCGGTAGTTGGTCAGAGCTGGTTTTGCGATGGGGAAGATACGACAGCGTCATACGCATTTCTCTGGGAAGAGGGTGGACCGATTCTTGATTTGGATACTCTCGTCACCAATCCCACCGATCTTTACTTGACCGAGGCTAATTTCATCACGGACCGCGGATGGATCGTGGCTAACGGGCTTCATCCTAGCGGGGAAGCACGCGCCGCTATCCTGATCCCGAGGACGATGCGAGCGAATTAACGCTTGAAACGAATCCTACGAACGGAGGACCAGCTCTAAGGCCTCTTCCCCCTACGCGCGAAATGCTACGTTCTTTGAACAGCCAATCGCCGCGACTTGGGTGGCCCCCACGGTCTCTTACCAAGCAATGGATGCAGATTCACGGTACCCCAATTGCCCAGGCGAGCTGTGCCATGATGTTAGAGATTCGATCGCCATCGTCTGAAATCTGTAGTGGGAACCGCAGCCGGCAAAAGTAGCTACCACCTGCTATGAAGGCAGGTGGTCAGATGACGACAGTGCAAGTAATTGAAAAGATGGGTGGACGTGAGGGCATTCGAACCCCTGCCCCTCCTGCTTGCAGAGCAGGTGCTCAACTTGATCCAATCCAACAGCCCACGGACTTTGGGTCGAGTACGCGGCAGCATATCGTTTCCGAATTTTTTGGCCTACAGATGGCCTACGAATCGTCCACTCTGTATGTTTTGTCGGTTTCTTGGTGTGGCTTTTCTGTATCAGTGTCGGTGGTCGCCAGGTGCCAGGCCCCAAATCCCATAAACTTCTGGAGCCCTCTCTGGATTCGGCATCATGACGTTTTTTCTCACTGTTCAAATAGCCAGAGTGCAGAAATGCCCATAGCAGCGGGCCAACGGAGCAGATGGCGGATAAGCATCCGACAAGCACTTGAGAGCCAGAGAGATTGATTCTGTTTAGGTGGCATCGAAGAGACGGGGTTGGCATCGACCAGTTTCAGTTTCGATCGCAGTTGTGTGGGCTCCAGAACCGTGCGGGAGAATTGAATTTGGCCATTCCTTTTTTCGATTTCAACAGTGCGAATCATCACCTACTCCTTAACTGCTCTAGAAGCAGTTATTTGTTCTCACCTTGCTCGCTACCTGGGCCGGCATGGCGCGAAGCGTGTAGCCAAAGCCGTGCTCCTCAGTTCCGTACCGCCGCTCATGCTCAAGACAGACAAGAATCCTAGCGGCCTGCCCCCGTCGGCACTTGACGTTGCCGTCCCAGGTCTGATCCGACGTAATCCTTGCCTTCTTCTTCCTCCTAAATTTGTGCTTCTTGGCTCGAGCTGACTACTAACTAAAAACTTTTACGCTGCGCGCTGAACCTTCGCAGATACGATTCGTTTCAGGATCCGAGATTTCTTTAGGGCGGCCTTAGCGTGGAATACGCGCCCTTTCGTGGCTCCCTCCGCAGAGATCCAACTTTCGAGAAGTCTCCGTCAGGGAACGCTCCTGGAGATGGCAGATTTCGATTGCTGCGCGGATTCGCGGGCGGAGCGCATAGAGCGCCTCTCGCAGAATCATCGCTTGCTCACGCTCAGAATAGATGTCTTCAGGATTCAACGAGCGATCAGGCAGTTCAATTAACTGTGGCTGCTTCGCGAAAATCCGCCGTGCCGTTAATTGACGACTCGCGATGCTTCCGTTGTTGGCGGATCTTCATGAGCGCGGCATTGATGGCAATACGCGTAAGCCACGTTGAGAACTGGGATCTGCCATCGAAATCCCTGATGTGAATCATCGCCCTCAGGAAGCACTCCTGAAGTGCATCCTCGGCGTCTTCGTAGTTCCGCGTGATGCGAAGTGTGACGCGCAGAATCTTTTTCGAGTGGCGCTTACACATTTCACCGTAAGCTGCCTGATCACCTTCTCGCGCCGCTGTAAAAAGACGCTCTTCCGGAACAGTCTCGAGATTGCCGCTCGAAAGGCAGTTAATGCGCGCTGGCTTTTGTGAGATGGCTAGCAATTTCTGTTCTCCTTCTGGATCGCCCGAGATCTCTTACGAGATTGGCTTGACGAGGACACAATCGCAGAATGGAAAAAGGGAAACATCACGGGATGGCATGGTTTTTTACCTACGCCACAAGGGTGGGTTTGCTCTACCACTATTGGTGGGTCTACAGGCCGCAACCCCGTGTAGCGAGCGGTGCCGAGATTAGGACCGCCATTGCCATTACTCTTCGTTTTTATGCTGCGTAACCGACGGAATCACGATTTCTTTCCAACCCGAAGATTTGGGCATCTACGGAAAAAGCGCCGGGGCCAATTAGAGCAATAGCGACAAGCATCGCAATCAGTCGAAAAGCGACGAAATGTGAGGTCAGCAAACCCCACGGGAATGCCGTCCAGACGCAGGGTGGCAGCGCACCCCAACGCTGCCAACGGGCTGACGATCGGCGTCAAAAGACCGTCAGGACAAAACGCCGGTCAACGTCAGGAAAATGCTTACCGCTAAAACGCTCACGGTCGGACTCGAACGTGAAAAAAAGACCCATGACGCCTTGGGCGGCGAGTGTACAACCAGCGGCTGCTCGTAAAACTAAGAGTCCAACGCCAGGAGCGCCGCTTGGAAACGCAGAGAATGAACTTTGCAGAGTGGATCTCCGTCACGCGCTAATGCGCGTAGTCACCGAAGATAGATGACAAAGCGGGGGTGACGATACCCCACATTCCGGTATCTTTCCCCTAACGCTTTAGTGGTACTAAACCGAATTACTTTCTGAACTTACAGGTGGATAATTCCGCGACGAATTGCGATCGCCACGGCTTGCGTGCGGTCACTGGCTCCGAGTTTTCCCATGATGTTCTTGATGTGAACTTTAACGGTCTCTTCGGTAATAAATAGCTCTTCACCGATGCTCCAGATTGCGGTTACCTTCGGCGATTTGGCTGAGAACCTCGATTTCGCGGCTTGTCAGGGGTTCATCACTTATGTGTTCCGCAAGCTGCGCCAGCCAATTGTGGAGGAACACGCTTTTTTCCTGCGTGAACCTGGCGAATCACTTCCACCAACTCCTTCGGAGGCATACTTTTTAACAAATAGGCACGAGCTCCAGCCTCCAAAGCGCGCTGGATCTCGACGTCACCCTCAAACGTCGTCAACATGATTATGCGCGCCTCGGGAAATTCCCTCCGGATCGAAATCATTGTATCGATCCCGCTTTTGTCCGGAAGGCGTAGATCCATAAGGGTGACGTCTGGCTTGTGCTTGCGAAATTGTTCGATGGCATCCTTCGAGCTAGCAGCGTCGGCAATAACACACATGTCTTGTTGGCTGTTAATGACCGTTGCGATTCCCTCTCGCAACAGCGGATGATCGTCCACGCTCAGAATGCGGATACCGTTCGCTGCAATCATTGGAGTTGCTCACTCTCCGTTATGGCTTTCAGCGTCATTACCCTTTTTCGCGTACAATCTGGAAAACCAAAATTTGCTGCCTTTGGAAGGCGGCGAAGCGAACGCGATGCTACTCGGAACGCACAGTTCCATTTCGGTTCCGGCGGCAACACGGCTTAGAACTCGCAACCGTGCGCCGATCCGTTCCGCTCGCTCGCGCATGCCGGAGAGTCCCCAATGGCCTTCGCGGCCTCCACGCAAAACATCAGCGTCAATGCCGATACCGTTGTCGCGCACTATAACCCGGAAAAGATTCACAGTGTACTCAATTTCGACCACGATCTCAGTAGCTCGTGAATGACGGCAGGAGTTTGCTAAAGCTTCGCGACCGATATGATAGATGTCGTCACGAATAATGGGACGCAATTGGCGCGGAGCGCCTTCAACGATCATGCGAAACTCTGCATTGCTAGCGGGAGACAATCCCTGCTGCAATCTGGAAAACACCTGTTCAAGATTCTGGATCCGAAACATAGGTGAGCGCAATCCCCTGACAGCGTTGCGGCCTTCGTCGATGACCCGCGTCATTAGCTGAAGGGTGCGTTGGACGAGCGGTTTCGCTTCCGAATTTTCAGGCAAACGATCATCCGCAACGTGCAGTTGCATGGAGGCGCTGAGAAAGCCCTGCAACAGGGTATCGTGCAGTTCCTGTGCGATTCGCGTACGCTCCGCGAGCCGCTCTTCAAACCGCATATTCATCCGTGCGGCAACTGTTTTGATGCGCAAGCGGTAAATCAGGAACACGGCTAGCGCCACGAGCATCCAGCTGCAATTCGAAACCACCAGGTTTGCCAATACTGCGGCGTGATCTCCACAGGCAAATCGAGTTCGGAGCTATTCCAAACCCCTTCACTGTTGCTCGCCATATAGCCGGAACCGGTAATGGCCGGAGTTTAGGTTGTTGTACGTGACTTCGCGCGTGGTAACGGGATTGCTCCATGTTTCGTCAACGTCTTCGAGTTTGTATTTGTATTGCACGCGCTCCGGTATCGCAAGGCTGAGCGCCGTATAGTTAAAGATGATTCTTCGATGCCGCCCCCTGAGGCGCAGAGAGTCACTCATGCTCACCGGATTACCATCTACGCTAACCATATCGATGTGGACGACCGCCGGAGGAGCGCCGGAACCGGCACGCGCAGGGT
>CAWBVH010000018.1:0-57573 GCA_963792145.1 Candidatus Acidiferrales bacterium | reverse complement strand
ATATTCACGCAGCGCCATGACAGCGCCGGCGACTAGGTTTGAAGGCCCGAAATCGCCGCCCATGGCGTCCAGAGCGATTTTCATCGGGTCGCCAATCTGCGATTTTCAGCCGACGAATGCAAAATCAAAAATCCGGGAAAGCGAGAATCGTGCATCGGTCGACCGATCGTAACGATTCTCGCGTCGCCACGGGCCCTCCCACGTTGGGCGACTCAGCCCCCTCGATCGTCAGCACCTGGCGGCCTTTGTAATAGCCGCAGGCAGGGCAGGCGATGTGCGAACGCAGTGTGCTCCGCACTGCGGGCATTTGTTCAGCTGCGGCGCGCTCCAGCGATGTGAAGCTTTGCGGGTGCGCAGCCGCATCTTGGAGGTTTTGCGTTTTGGAACTCCCATGGCAGGGCTACGAAAGCACTGCTTTCTGAAAAACAAGTCGTTGCCCGGCGATTCGTTATGGGGGTTGCATAAATTCCATTGGCTATGTCGGGCAGTGCCCTTTGTAACCTTTAACGTTTTTTCAGCTTTAGCTTGATCGAGCGCGCTCCAATCCGCCGGACGTTCTACTTCCGTCTTCCGCGTCGCCCGGGTGACGGGAAACTGGCGCGGGACAAATGCGGCCGCCTTCGCGATCGCAGTGCGGATAGGCAGGGAGGTTGAGCAGAAGGTCCTCTCGCATGAATTGAGTGAGGTCGATCTCTTCCTGCCCGGTCAGTTCGATGTGGACGCCGAAATCCTTCACTTTGATCTCGAAAGTGAAACGTTCTAGGCAACGGACGCATTGCAACTCGACCGGTTGAGTGAGCTCACCGTTGGCCCAAAGCGCGCCCTCCGAAATTCCTGCATCGAGCGAATAATGCAGCGGCCCGGCGCAGCGCGCCTCGCTGCGATCGAGCTGCGGCAGTCGGCATTCTTCCTCGTCCTCGAGATGCAACCCTTTGGCGGGAATCTGGCGGAGATGAATTTTCACACGCGAATCCTTTCGGTATTCATGGTTTCAATTTCGTCGCGAAGCTTTCGACCACGCAGGCGGAACAATCCCGCTACGTTACCTCCGAGTCGCGCGATCTCCTTCACGATCCGTGAGCTCAGATAGGTGTATTCTTCTGTCGGCATGAGGAAGATCGTTTCGACCGATGCTTCCAGTTTTCGGTTCATCAGCGCCATTTGAAATTCGAACTCGAAATCGGAGATCGCCCGCAAACCGCGCACGACTGCGTGGGCTTTTTGTTCGCATCGCGAAGTCGACCAGCAAACCATCCAGCGGCGCGACCTTTATTCCGTCGAACCCCGCCGGTCGCGGCGCGCAAAAACCGCAGGCGTTCCTCCAGCTCGAAGAAGGCTGCTTCTGGTCATTGACTGCGACCGCCACCACCACCTCGTCGAAAAGTTTTCTCGCCCGCTCGATGACATCCACGTGACCATAGGTGACCGGGTCGAAGCTGCCGGGATAAATTGCGCGTCGCATCGGGCGAAAATCGCAGAGGAAGGCGCGCTTGCAACGGTCGAGCGGCGAATTAGACCACGTTGCCGTTCCTAGAGACGCGCCCCTGCGCGACATTAAAGTGCCAACGCATGAGCCAATCGCCATATCGAACCATCGCCGTGGCTGCGACTTTCTCGCCGCGTTTCCACAGTGTGCTCGCGGAAGCCGGCAGGATCCGCGAACGATTCGGTTCTGAGTTGAAGATCATTTACGTCGGGAAGAAGGACGATGACATCGTCGGGAAATTTGCAGAAGCGATTGGGAAGTTGAAGCTGCCACGCGGATTCGATGGTGCATTATGAAGAAGGCGACCCGGCGAACGCGATTCTCTTCGCCGCAGGCAAACTTAAATGCCGAACTCTTGGTTGCGGGCGCGTTGGAAAAGGAAGCGGTTCACCGCCAGTTTCTCGGTAACGTAGCCCGGCGCCTGGTGCGCGAAGCGAACCTGTTCGGTGATGCTCTTCACCAAACCGGAGCCCGAGCCGAAGCCGCTGCGGCACATTGTTTTCATGGCGGAATATTCCGACACTGACAGCGAGGCGCTGCGTCGAACTTTGCTTTCTGGGGGAGAGGGATAATTGCGAACGGCTTTACGTCATCCGCAGCTACACCAGTTTCGATAAGGCGCGGGCCGCGCGGCGAGCCGGAGCGGCAAAGGATCGGCCGCGTACTTTGGAGGAAGAGGAGATCGCGTTGCAGGAATTCGTTCTTTCGGCCGGGGACACCGTGATTCCGATTGAGGCGCGTTGTATTCGCGGGATACGGGCTTTGGCGCTTCCAACTTCGTCCAAGCGATCGAAGCGATCTGCTGGTGTGCCCATGGAGACGAAGCCCGAACCGAAATTTCCGACCGGATCTCGTGGGTGACCGACGTTATCCCCTGTAATCTCTGGGTCGTGAGGTAAGCGAAGAAGTGAGCAAGCCGGGCGCGTTCCCCGGAAATGGAGCGATCCTTTTGCCTAACGAAAATAATTTCGCTGTTTCTCCGTGATCGGCCGCTCGAGGCGCTCGAGCACCAGCAGCATGTCTTCCCAAACCTTGCGCTTCTCGGTGTTGGCCTGGTTTCGCAGGAGATAGGAAGGATGAAACGTGATCATTAGCGGCGTCTCACCGTAGGTATGCCAGCGTCCCCGCATTTTGTTCATTGGCTGGCGCTCGCCTAACAATCCTTCGACGGCCGTGGCCCCGAGGGCGACCAGCACTTTCGGTCGGATGATTTCAATCTGTTCGGTGAGGTAGGGGAGGCAGGTGGCCATTTCCTTGGGCGTGGGCGGGCGGTTTCCGGGCGCACTTGGCGGCATGTGTGGGCGGCATTTCAAAACGTTCGCGATGTAGACTTCGTTACGGGTGAATCCCATGGCCGCGATGATCTTGGTCAGGAGTTGCCCGGCACGGCCGACGAATGGTTCACCCTGTCGATCTTCATCCGCGCCCGGCGCTTCGCCGATGAACATGACTTGCGCGTCAGTATTGCCAACCCCGAACACCGTCTGCGTGCGGGAGGAAACGAGGTGAGGACACTTCGTGCAGATGGCTACTGCGCCCGCAAAGGAGCAAGCTGCTCCGCTTTGTTCGAGACAGCGAACAGCGGCAGCCCGTCCAGCGCCTCGAGAGACTCGCGCTGCGCCCGGGGCGGATGGTCGCTTTGCGTTGAATCCGGCGCAAGCTTCCGAGGGTTACGTCGATTGCTTCTCTAAATTCGTTCATTGCCAGGGCATTCTCTCGCGAGGGTGTCGTCGCGCCATGTTAATCTGCCGAAAATGAGCGGGCGGGTCGACGATTATGATTACCAATTGCCGGAAGACCTGGTTGCGCAACGACCGCTTCCGCGCCGCGAGGATGCCCGCATGATGGTGCTGGACCGGGCGCACGCCACGATTGCTCACCGACCGATTTTCGAACTTCCCGCAATTCGTTAGGCCGGATGAGCTTCTGGTGCTTAACAATACCCGGGTGCTGCGTGCGCGCCGTTTTTCCGACGATGGCGCGATAGAATTTCTTTTTCTGGAGCAACTCGATTCGCAGACCTGGAAATGCCTGGTCAAACCGGGACGGAAAATGCGCATCGGGGCAACGGTTCTAATCGATGGAGTCATCGGTCGTATTCAGGAAATTCTCGCTGAAGGCGAGCGGATCGTGCGCTTCGAGGACGCCGTCGATCCTTATCGAGCGGGCGAAATTCCGCTGCCGCCTTATCTCGGGCGCAAGGCAGATGCGGACGATGCGGTGCGTTATCAAACCGTGTTTGCGAAGGAGCCGGGCGCAGTCGCAGCGCCCACGGCAGGTTTGCATTTCACTCCCGAGATTCTAGCAAAGTTACCGCATGCGTTCGTTACCCTGCATGTCGGAACGGGAACTTTTCGACCGGTGCAGGCCGAGTCAATCGTGGAACACCGAATGCACGCCGAGCACTTCGTTGTTAGCGCCGAGGCCGCGGCGGCAATCAATCAGGCGAAAACGATTCTTGCCGTCGGCACAACTTCGGTTCGGGTTCTCGAAGCAGCCTCATCGATGACGGCGAACTGGTTGCCCAGAGCGGCTCGACCGACATTTTCATTCATCCGCCTTATCAGTTTCGCGCGGTGAATCGTCTGCTGACAAATTTTCATCTCCCCCGCTCGACTTTGCTCATGCTGGTGGCGGCGTTTGCGGGTCGTGAATTTATGTTGCGCGCCTATGCGGCGGCGGTCCGGGAGCGTTACCGGTTTTATAGCTACGGCGACTGCATGCTTGTTCTGTAGTCGTTTGGCTGTTCACTGAAGGATGGCAATAGCATCGATTAATCCGGCCACAGGAGAGACGCTGCGTGAGTTTGCCGCGCTGACGCAGGAGGAGATTGAGAGCAAGCTGGCAGCGGCAGAGAGCGCGTTTCGTTTCTACCGCGCCAGCTCCTTCAGGTCACGCGGGGCAATCCTGGTTGCCGCAGCCGATCTCCTCCAGCAGGAGGCGGACACGCTCGCACGCACCATCACTCTCGAGATGGGCAAACCGATCGGTGCAGCCCGGGATGAGGTGCGTAAGTGCGCCTCCGCCTGTCGTTATTATGCGGAGAATGGCGCGCGTTTTATCGAGGAGGAAATGTTCCAGACAGCGGCCGCGTGCAGTTCTGTCCGCTGGCAACCGCTCGGCGCGGTGCTGGCGATCATGCCGTGGAATTTTCCGTTCTGGCAGGTCTTTCGTTTCGCGGCGCCGGCCTTGATGGCGGGCAATGTCGGCCTGCTCAAGCACGCCGCGAACGTGCCGCAGTGTGCGCTCGCGATCGAAGACATCTTTCGCCGCGCGGGCGCGCCGCCGGGAACTTTCAATCGTTGCTCATCGAAGCGAAGCAGGTCGCAGCGATTGTTGAGGACCGCGCGTCATGGCGGTGACGTTGACCGGGAGCGACCGGCCGGAAGCGAAGTGGCGGCGACCGCGGGGAACGCGCTGAAGAAATGCGTGCTGGAGCTGGGCGGGAGCGATCCCTTTATCGTGATGCCAAGCGCCGATCTGGAGGTTGCCCTAACGACAGCGGTGAAAGCGCGCACCCAGAACAACGGACAATCCTGCATCGCGGGCAAACGGTTCTGATCGCGGAACGATCTACGATGAGTTTGTCAGGCAATTTGTCGCGCGGATGAAGGCGTTCAGGTGGGCGATCCGCTGGACGAGGCGACCGAAATCGGGCCGCTCGCGACACCGTCGATACGCGACGCAGTGCATGAGCAGGTGCAAAAGTCGGTCGCGGCCGGCGCGAAATTGCTCGCGGGAGGAGAGCCGGTCGATGGGAAGGGGAACTTCTACCCGGCGACCGTATTGGCGGAGATTCCAAAGGAGGCGCCGGCTTACCAAGAGGAGGTGTTCGGACCAGTGGCGTTGCTCTTTCGAGTGGCGGATGCGACGGCGGCGGTCGAACTGGCGAACGAGAGCGAATTCGGCCTGGGCGCGAGCGTCTGGACGCACGATAAAGCGGAGCAGGAATTTTTCTCGAATGAGATGGAGTGCGGGATGGTTTTCATCAACGCGCTCGTGGCGTCGGATCCACGGCTGCCCTTTGGCGGAGTGAAACGATCGGGTTACGGGCGCGAACTGGGTCCGTTAGGCATCGCGAATTCATGAATGCCAAGACGATCGTGCTCGGAAGTTAGGCGTCCGGCCTGACTCGGCCGCCAGTCTTCCAGCCTGGCGTTGCCCAAGTTCGACGGCAAGATGCCCGTCGGCCGAGTCAGGCTGAAGCCTAACTTCCGAACTGGTCTTCCTTGTTCTTGAAGAGCACGTTGAAGGTCGTAAGCGAGCCGTAGCAGCGGGTGATGTATTGCTGGAGCTCGACTTTCTCGGCGTCGGTCAATTTCTCGTGCGCGTTCACCTTTTGCTCCAGCACCCGCAAATTGTGCGCGCCATCCGGGGAGCAGAGGATGGAGATCCTTGCCGTCGGCGCGCACCTCCCAAATCGTTGACGCAATTCTGTTTTGCTCGCCAAGGGTGAAGCGGATGCGGCGTCCATCAGGTGAAAAGCGCGGATACATGGGGCTTCCCTGAACTGTGACCAGAGGCCGCGGATCGCTGCCGTCGACGTTCGCCAAAAAGAGAGCGGAACCCTTGGTGTAAACGAGTTGCTTGCCGTCGGGTGACCAGGAAGCGGAAGAGGCAAGGAAGTTGCCAATTGGTCGCGGAGAGCCCGAGGGCAGCGGAATAGCCCACAGCTTGGCTTCATTGTGAGTGCCTTCGGCTGCGGCAACGAGGAGCTGAGAATGGTCCTTCGAAATGTCCTGGACCATTATGTTGCGAAATGGCGTGGGGATTTCGACGGTTTCGCCGCCTGCTGTAGAAACCTGTGAAAGGACGTAGTGTCCTCCGGAGACTTCGGCGAAGTACAGGCGAACGCCATCCGTGGCCAGAAAACCTTTGGCGAGTCCATCCGAGGTGATTTGCGTGGATCCAATAATTTTTGGCGGGACGACGGAAACAAAATATCGCACCGAACCGAGAGCTAAGCCAACGAGCGCAAGAGACACCGCGGCCCACACCCAGCGATGCCTTGTGCTTGTGGCCTGCACCATCGGAACGGTGACTCCGCTCGCGCGGTCGGAACTGGTATCCCGTTTGAGGCGCTTCAGGTCGGCGTGAACTTCGGCGGCGGTCTGATAGCGAACCTCGCGATCCTTTTCCAACGCTTTGCGGATGATGTGATCGAGCTCTTCTGGCAGGCCGGGATTCAAGTGCAGCGGCGACACAGGATGTTTGTTCAGGATGGCGTCAAAGATAGCTGCAGAGGTGGTGCCGGCAAACGGCACAACTCCGGTGGCCATTTCGTAGAGTACCGCTCCAAAGGAGAACAAATCGCAACGGGTGTCGAGTTCCTTGCCGAGGGCTTGCTCCGGCGACATGTAACCGACTGTCCCGATTACGCTGTCGGGGCTGCTGACGGGATCCCAGCTTACCGTGGAACCTTCGGCGGAACTGGCGGCGAACTTTGCTTCTTCCGTGGTGATCTTCGCCAAGCCGAAATCGAGAAGCTTCACCTGGCCGCGGGAGGTCAGAAAAATGTTGGAGGGCTTGATGTCGCGATGAATGATGCCGCGGGCATGCGCCGCGTCCAGAGCATCGGCGATCTGAATACCGATGTCGAGCAGGAGTTCAAGGCGCAAGGGGTGTCCGGCAATGTGATCGCGAAGGTTGGTGCCTTCGAGTAATTGCATCGCAAGGAACGTACGGCCTTCATGCTCGCCAACTTCGTAAATGGTGCAGATGTTGGGATGATCGAGGGAAGAGGCGGCGCGCGCCTCGCGCTCAAAACGCTCCATCGCATGGGCATTGTTGGCGACCGATTCAGGGAGAAACTTCAGGGCGGCGTGGCGGCCAAGGCGCAGATCCTCGGCTTCGTACACCTCTCCCATCCCTCCCGTGCCTATCTTGTGCAGGATGCGGTAGTGAGAAATAGCGGGGGCATGCATGGGACACCCCGTACGCGGAAAGGGTAGTCCCAGGGCTGAGGCAGGTCAGTGACGGGGAGCACATGCTCGGAAAAAGAGCATAGAATGCGGGTTGTTTAGCGGCGCTGAAGCACCGCCGGGAGGCTCTATGCTCGAAGGGAAGAGCGCGAAGGAATGGATTGATTTGTACGTCGACACAAAGCCGGCGGAGCTGAGGGATGTTGCGGAGAAATTGCGCAAGTTGATGAAGAAGACAGTAAAGAGCGCGAAGGAATCGGTGAATTCGTGGAAGATTCCTACCTACGAATCCAATGGGCCGATGTGCTTTTTCATGGTTGGAAAATATCATGTGACGTTTGGTTTTTTGCGTGGAACGTCGCTGCCTGATCCTGCAGGGCTACTGGAAGGGACCGGGAAGAATGTGCGGCACGTGAAGTTGCGCACCACGGAGGATGTGAAGGAACCGGCACTGAGAAAATTGATCGAGGCGGCGGGGCGGTTGAACAAGAAGGAACCGATGGAGAAGGTGATGAAGAGCAAGAAGTAGATCGCGCTTGCAGTGGGCGGGGATCAGGGACCAGCGATCAGGGATCAGGAAGTCCGGATCCGACCGAGTTTCTGCCAGCAGGTTCAGTCTGAGAAGGAGAGCGATGAATAGGATTGCGGGGATGTTTGTCGGGTTGTTGATGGGCGGAACGGCGTGGGCGCAGAAGCCGCCGCTGTTGCCGGAGAAAGATGTGGCGGCGATTGCACAGGAAATCAGTGGGGAAACGGCCAAGCGGAATCTGGAGGGCATCGCGCGGTTTCACCGGCAGCGCGGGTCGCAGGGATTTCATCTAGCGGCGGAGTTGGTGGCGGAGCGATTGCGGGCGTATGGCTTGAGTGATGTGGCAATTCTGGAATTCCCGGCGGATGGAGAGATTTTCTATGGCACGCAGAGATCGCGGCCGGCGTGGGACGTGGCGTTTGCGGAATTGTGGGAGAAGAAGGACGGCGGTGCAGCGAAGATAGCGAGTTTTGAGGCGGAGCCGGTGGTGTTGGCGGAAGACAGCGAGTCAGCCGATGTGACAGCCGATTTGGTGGACGTCGGAGAAGGAACGAAGGAGAGCGATTACTCGGGAAAAGATGTGAAAGGAAAGATTGTGCTGGTGAGCGCGCAGCCGGGCGCGGTACAGGATTTGGCGGCCGGGAGATTCGGTGCTGCAGGGATTGTGAGTTACGCGCAGAACCAAAAAACAGCGTGGTCGGGCGAAAACCAGGATGCCATTCGTTGGGGACACCTGGAGACGTTTTCAGCGAACAAAACGTTTGGGTTCATGGTGTCGTTGAAAACGCGCTCGTGAATTCAAGGAACGCCTGGCGAAGGGAGAGAAAATCAGGCTGCACGCGGTGGTGAAGGCTGGGCAGCATCCTGGGAACTATGAGGTTGTCACCGCGACGATTCCGGGAGCGGATGCGAAACTGAAGGAGGAAGAGATTGTTTTTTCGTGCCACCTGGATCACCAGAGGCCCGGGGCAAACGACAACGCGAGCGGCTGCGCCACAATTCTGGAAGTGGCGCGCACGCTGCAGAAATTGATCGCTGAAGAAAAGCTCGCGCGGCCGGTAAGGACGATACGCTTCGTATTTCCACCGGAGATTGAAGGAACGATGGCGTTGCTGAACGGCAAACCGGAGTTTGCCAAACGGGTTAAAGCGGCGATTCACATGGACATGGTGGGAGGCGGGCCGGAAACGAAGGCAGTGTTCCACGTGACACGCGGACCGATGAGTTTGCCCGGCTTCGTGCAAGATGTGGCATGGGCGTTTGCCGAGTGGGTGAATGAGGAATCCTACGAATATGCGGCCACGGGGAAAGCGGCGTACCCGCTGGTGTCGCCGGAAGGGGGCAAGGAGCCGCTGCGGGTCGAATATTCTGCGTACAGTATGGGGAGCGACCACGATGTGTACCAGGATTCATCGTTCGGAATACCGGCGATTTACCTGAACGATTGGCCAGACCGATACATCCATACCAATTTCGATACCGCGGCGAATATCGATCCCACGAAGCTAAAGCGCACAGGATTTATCGGCGCCGCCAGTGGCTATTTCTTGGCGGGGATGAATGCAGCTGGGGCAAGGAGCGCGTTGCTAGCAATTGATTTCGATCGACTATTGCGTATGAATTCTGCGGCGGTAAGGGCCGCACAATTGTCCGAAAGCGAATCGGGGAATCTAATTTGGCAGTACTTGAATTCTGAAGTCGAGCGATTTGAGTCAATAAACCGAATTGCTCCACAGCCCATAGCTCTTAGCGAGGTAGCGTTTGAAAGGCATTTCCCGATCCAGACCCTTGCGAACCATGCCGGGACTCCAACGCCAGCTACCGGTGATGGACTCATGGTTTTTGGACGCAAGAAGCAGCCAGCAGGGCCACTTGCGGCCTTTGGGTATGACTACTTCGAGGCGGAATGGAGGAAGCGGGGACATGCAACGAAGCCGAAGCTGCTCGAGTATGAAGGGTTGTGGGGCGGGGCGGAAGAATATGCCTACGAGGTGCTGAATTTCGCGGACGGCAAGAGAAATGTCCAACAGATTCGCGATGCGGTTTCAGCGGAGTATGGTCCGGTGCCGATGGAATTGGTTTTGGAGTACCTGACGGCGTTGCAGGAAATCGGCGTGGTGGAAGAAGCAAAAGCGCCAGTTAACGAACCAAGGAAATGAGGGAGCAACGAAAATCGACTCAGATCGCTGGCAATCCTGCGCGCGCACGAACCGCGTTGGAAATATTACCGCCGGTAACAAGCAAAGCTACAGGGCCGTGACAATACGGCTGCTTCAAAAACGCCGCGGTGGCGGCAGCGCCCGCCGGCTCAGCAACAATTCCTTCCTGATCGTAGAGCAAGCGAATCGCGCCTAGAAGTTCTTCCTCACTTACAAGCACGACATCATCCAGGAGTGCGCGGATGGCTTGGACGTTTTCGGGTTCGGGTGTACGCGTCGCAAGCCCGTCGGCGCAGGTATCGCAAGTGTCGGTGGGAACCGGCTCGCCCTTCCTCCACGACAGATAGTAGCAGGGCGCGCGTTCCGCTTGCACGCCGACGATTTTGACCTGTGGGCTGGTTTGTTTGACGGCCGCGCCGATGCCGCGAATTAACGCCGTGTCTCCCATGGGCACGTAGATCGCAGCCACCGGCGGAAGCTGTGCAAGGATTTCCAGACCAATGGTAGCGGGCCCTGCGGGGAGATCAGCATCGGTGGCGTCATTCAGAAAGTACACGCCGGGACGCGCAGAGTATTCCTGGGCTTGCAGGAAGGCGTGCACGAGATCGGGACCGCCGGCTTCCACAACGCGCGCGCCCAAGTCCACGATTTTCTGGAGCTTCACCGGATTGGGATTTGCGGGAAGAAAGATAGTAGCGGTGATACCTAGTGTCTTTGCGGCCCACGCCACCGCCGCGCCGTGATTGCCGGTGCTGGAAGCGGTAACTTCGGTGATGTTGCGCTTGCTGAGATTGCCGGCCAGAGAGTAGAGGGCCCCGCGCGGTTTGAACGAGCCGGTGGGAAGTCCAATCTCCAGTTTCAGAAATACTTCTGCGCCGTCCGTGGAGAAAGCAGCCGCAGGCTGCAGCGGCGTGGGCAAAAAATACTTCGCCAGGAGTTGTTGCGCGTTGCGAACTTCAAAGAGTGTCGGTCTCATAGACGAAGCAACAGTTTGCCATGATAGTGGAAAGGCCCGTGTGGAGAATTCCAACTGTCGTCATCAGCCAGGGTGTAGGCTGTGTGTTAGCATGGCAATCTGCAATCGGAAGAGCCTCCTGAGGAGCCTGCCTAAATGTCTGCGACCATGAAGGCGTTGCGCAAGACAAGAGCGGCGAAGGGATTGGAAATCCAAAAGGTGCCGGTGCCGTCGATCGGCGCGCTGGATGTACTGGTGCGTGTAACCGCGACGTCGATTTGCGGCACGGACTTGCACATCGATGGTTGGGATCGCTGGTCGCAGGGACGCATCAAACCACCGGTAACTCTGGGGCACGAATTCTGCGGCATCGTGGAGAGCGTTGGCGAAGACGTGAGTGCGGTAAGGCCTGGCGATTTTGTGAGTGCGGAGATGCACCTCAATTGTGGGCACTGCCACCAGTGCCGCCTGGGTGAGGCGCATATCTGCCAGAACCTGAAGATCATCGGCATCGATATGGATGGCGCGTTTGCTGAGTTCGTGAAAATTCCCGCAATGAACATCTGGAAGCTGGATGCGGCCATTCCCGAGCACTACGCGGCGATCTTGGATCCCCTGGGGAACGCAGTGCACACCGTGCTGGCGGGAGCGATCGCGGGACAAACGGTGTTGGTTACCGGCTGCGGGCCGATCGGGTTGATGTCGATTGCGGTAGCGAAGGCTTGCGGCAGTTCCACCGTGTTTGCGACGGAAACGAATGAGCACCGGCGCGCGATGGCCGAAGAAATGGGCGCTGATCACGTATTAAATCCCGCCTGTGAAGATCCCATCAAAAAAATTCTAGACGCGACAGGCGGCACGGGCGTGGACGTGCTCCTGGAAATGAGCGGGCAGCCCGCGGCGATTCAGCAAGGATTCAAGGCGTTGCGTGCGGGAGGCCGAGCGTCGCTGCTGGGGATTCCGACAGAAAATGTTCCGCTCGACCTGGTGCAGGACGTGATTTTCAAGGGCGCAACCGTTCAGGGCATTTACGGACGACGGATGTACGGGACCTGGGTGCAGATGACGGCGCTACTGAAGGCCGGGCGCGTGAACCTGGAGCCATTGTTCGGCGAACGCATGGTGCTCGACAATTTTGAGGCGGCGTTTGCGAAACTGCACAGCGGTATGGCGGGCAAAATTCTGATGTATCCAAATGGCATGACAAAGTAGCAAAAGAATTCACCACAGGGCACCAAGACCACAGCATTTGGAGACGGAAGACATGAACGAATCCGGGGCACAAACCACCAAACAAAACCCACTGCAGTACGTAAGCGAGACGCTGCAAGATTTGCGGAGCAAGGGAGTTGCGCCGAAGTTGCGCGTGCTCGAAGGCGAGCAGAAGCCGGTGTGCGTGTTCGACGGGCGCGAGGTGATCAATCTGGCGTCGAACAATTATCTGGGACTGACATCGCACAAGGCTTTGCGCAAAGCAGCGGTGGAAGCGGTGCGGAAATTGGGCGTGGGCGCGGGAGCGGTGCGCACCATCGCGGGCACCATGAAGCTGCACATGGATCTGGAAGAGCAGATTGCGAAATTCAAGCACACGGAAGCGTGCGTGGTGTTCCAGTCGGGGTTCACAGCGAACGCGGGAACGGTGTCGGCAGTATTGGGAAAAGACGACCTGATTATTTCCGATGAACTGAATCACGCGTCGATTATCGATGGTGCGCGGCTGTCGAAAGCCACCATCAAGGTGTTCAAGCACAAGGATATCGCGGATTGCGAACGGATTTTGCAGGAGAACGCGACATTTCCCGGCAAGAAGCTGATTATCAGTGACGGTGTTTTCTCGATGGATGGAGATATTGCGCCGCTGCCGGCTCTCTGCGACCTGGCGGAAAAGTATGGCTGCATCATGATGGTGGACGACGCACACTCCAGCGGTGTGCTGGGGCGCAGCGGGCGCGGAACCGTGGATCATTTCGCTTGCCACGGGCGCGTGCACATTCAGGTAGGAACACTGAGCAAGGCAATCGGGTCGATGGGCGGCTATGTGTGCGGCTCTCGCGACCTGATTGATTTTCTGTATTTGCGGGCGCGGCCGTTTTTGTTTTCCACGTCGCATCCGCCCGCCACGGCGGCCGCGTGCCAGGCGGCATTCACGTTGCTGGATTCTCCGGAAGGCGAAAAACTGGTCAAGAAACTCTGGGCCAATACAACATTCTTCAAAAGAGAATTGCAGAAGCGCGGGTTTCAGTTCAAGGCCAGCGAGACGCCAATTATTCCGATTCACGTGGGAGATGCGGCAAAAGCCTTTGAATTTTCGCGCAAGTTGTTTGCGGCCGGCGTGTTCGCGCCGGCGGTTGGCTATCCGACCGTTGCGGAGGGCCAAGCCCGTTTGCGGGCGATCGTGAGCGCGGCGCACAAGCGCGAGCAGCTGCTCAAGGCGGCGGATATTCTGGCAGAAGTTGCAAAACCGCTGGGAATTGTGTAACGGAATTTCACCGAATCGCCTAGAACCGTCATGCTCTCTAGAATCGTCACCCTCTTACGTAAATTCTTCTGTTCGTGCGTGTTTCCGGCTGCCTGAGGTCTAAGTTCCTGGGGCCCATCCCTTAGCGAGCTTAGCTATAGCTGAGCAATTGAAGACAAACGCTGCGCTGTTGGCATAGGATTTGCCATCTAACTATCGGGCCCCTAGTGCCCTTCTGTCCGGAAGGGTTGCTGCAGCCCTTAGATCGCAGACGATTGTTGGAGGTTTTTAGATGAGACGTACGGGATTCATAATTTTGGGAGCGCTTGTTTTCGCCGGTTCCGCGGTGTGCCAAACGCAAGCAAAAGCCGGCACGCAGACATCGAGTTCAGCCTCTCGAGCTCCCTCCGCTTCAGCGGACAATCCACGGCTGAACGCTTCGTTGGCAGATGGTTCGCCAATTGTTGCCGAACTGAGTTCCTCCGTTGATTCCAAGAAGATAAAGCAGGGCGACGCGGTGACAGCGCGCACGACAGCGGATATTCGCGCAGACGGAAAAACCATCATTCCAAAAGGGACGAAACTTATCGGGCACGTAACCGCGGCCGCCGCGCGGGCAAAGGGCGGCGCCGATTCTTCTTTAGGCATTGCGTTCGACAAAGCGGTCTTGAAGGGCGGCGAGGAACTGCCTTTGAACGTTGCCATCGTCGCGGTGGCGCCGCCGCCGTCGTCAATGCCAGGACAACAAAATATGAGTAACGGTGGAGGCGTGCCGGCTGCCTCGCCGGGCGTGCCTTCCAACATGGGCCGGCCCGGTGGCACTGGCTCGATGGGAGGGTCGCCCGCGACATCCAGCGCGCCTACGGGTCCTCCGGTAGATACCACAGTGACTTCGAACGGCGCTCCACCAGAGAAAGGCCTAGATGCTTTAGGGCGCCTGACGCCCGACAGCCGCGGCGTGTACGGCTTGAAGGACGCGAGCCTGCGCCCGGCGACGAATCTGGCGGAAGGCTCGGTGATTACGTCGAACGGCAAGAATGTGCATCTAGACAGCGACACGCAACTCCTGCTGGTGACGCAAGGGCGTGGAGCCGCAACAACAGCACCGAAATCGTAGTTTCTTCTACAACTCTCGAACGGAGGGCGCATGCCAGTGCGCCCTTTTGCGTTGTTGATTCGATAACACTGGCTCGCGCTTGCTATACTCGCCGGCATGCCTGCGGAACAAAAAAAACTCTTTCTGATCGATGCAATGGCGCATATCTACCGGGCGTTTTACGCGCCGATGGTGCGGATGAATGCGCCCAGCGGAATGCCCACGAAAGTGCCGTTTCTATTTTTGAACATCGTGCGGCGGATTTTGAAGGATTACAAACCGGACTACGTGGCCATCGTCTTCGATACCAGGCAACCAACCTTCCGCGACAAATTATTTGAGAAATACAAGGCACAGCGACCGCCCATGCCTGACGAAATGAGTATCCAGTTGCCGTACGTGCGGCGGCTGATGGAGGCCATGAACCTGCCGATTCTGGAACTGGACGGCTACGAGGCCGACGACGTGATCGGCACGATGGCGAAGCTGGGCAAAGCCAAAAACCTGGACGTGCTGGTGGTGTCGAACGACAAGGATATGATGCAGCTGGTGAATGCGGGCGTGAAGATTTTGCGCACCGGCACGGGCGGAGCGAAAGCAGACACGATCGTCGACGCCAAGAAGGTAGAAGAGATTTTGGGAGTGACACCGGACAAAGTGATCGACTTGATGGCGCTGCTGGGCGACACCGTCGACAACATCCCCGGCGCAAAAGGAATCGGGGAGAAGGGCGCGACCGAGCTGATTCAGAAATATGGCAGCGTGGAAAACGCGCTTGAGCATGCTGCCGAGGTACCCAACAAACGCTATCGTGAAGCGCTGCAGCAGCAGGTGGACCAAGTGAAGCTGAGCAAGCAGCTTGCAGCCATCGCAATGGACGTGCCGTTGGAGCTGGACACCGAGAAATTGAAGGCGCGCGCGCCTGACGTCGCCGCGCTGACAGTGCTGTATCGCGAACTGGGTTTCAACTCATTGCTGAAAGAATTGCTGGCTGCGGGGGCCGCACCGCAACAAGGTGAAAACGCTCCGGCAACTTTGGCCAGCGTAGCTGTAGAGAGTGCGACAGCCCAGCAACCTAAGGATTACGCCCAGCTGGCGAATGCCGAGGACTTCCGCGCCTACCTGAAAAAGTTAGCGGCGAAAGATTCGTTGGCGATTTGGCTGAACCTGGAACCGGGAGAGCGCGGGACGGAGGGGTTTGGGACGCGGCTCGCCGCGATCGAAGTGTCGTCAAAGGCGGGCGAAGGGCGCGCGGTGTGGGTGGATGAAAAAGGAGAGGCGCTGAAAGCCCTGGAGCCGGTGTTGCGCGATAGCAAGCGGCGAAAGATCGTCCACGACCCCAAATTGTTCCAGCTGCTGGCAGGCAAGACAGAAAACATCGAACACGCCACGCAATTCTATTCGTATTTGTTGCGGCCAACGACCGCGAACCACAATTTTGTCGATGTGATTTTCCGACAATTCAACGTGCCGATGGGTGGCGGGCCGGGAGAGCGGGCGGACTATCTGCAGAGGTTGGCACCGGCGCTGCGGGAGCAGATGGAAGCGCAAGATTTGCTGAAGGTGTACGAAGAGATCGAGCTGCCGCTGGCTGCGGTACTGGCGGAAATGGAGCGCGTGGGAATTCGCGTCGACCCCGAAGCGCTGGAGAAAATGTCGGAATCGATGGAAAAGGAAGTGCGGCGAATCGAGAAGGAGATCTGGTTGCTGGCGGACGCGGAGTTCAACGTGAATTCGCCGACGCAGCTTGCAGAGATTCTGTTCGACAAATTGAATTTGCAGCCGCCGGGGCGCCGCGGGGGGAAAAAAGTGCGGTCAACCGCCGCGGACATTCTGGAAACGATGAGCGCGCAGCACGAACTGCCGCGCAAGGTGATCGAGTACCGGGAAATTGCGAAGCTGAAATCCACGTACGTGGATGCCTTGCCAAAGCTGATTCACCCGGAGACGGGGCGGCTGCACACCAGTTTTTCGCAAACGGTAGCCGCGACGGGGAGGCTCAGCTCCAGCGATCCCAATGTGCAGAATATTCCGATCCGCAGCGAATTGGGCAGGGAGATCCGCGCGGCGTTCGTGGCGGACCAAGGCAAGCTGCTGCTCTCCGCTGACTATTCGCAGATTGAATTACGCGTGATGGCGCACTTTTCGCAGGATCCAGTGTTAATCGAGGCGTTCCGAAACGGGGAAGATATCCATGCGAGAACGGCGCAGGAAGTTTTCGGGGTGGGGCCGATGGCGCAGACCGCGGAGCACCGGCGCGCGGCGAAGGCCATCAATTTTGGAATTATCTATGGCTTGTCGGCATTCGGCCTGGCGCAGCAGCTGGGAATTGAACAGCGAGAAGCGGCGCAATTCATCAATGCCTACTTCACGCGCTACAAGGGCGTGAAAGAGTATCTGGACCGCGTGCTTGTGGAGACTCGAACGACCGGCATGGCAAAGACCCTCTTCGGACGAATCCGTCCCATCCCGGATATCCTGTCGCCGCAGGTGCAGTTGCGCAATTTTGCGGAACGCACCGCACTGAACTCGCCGCTACAAGGGACCGCGGCGGACCTGATTAAGCTCGCCATGATCTCCATCGACAAGCGCCTCTCCAAGGAAAAGCTGCAAGCGCAGATGATTTTGCAGGTACACGATGAGTTGTTGTTTGAAGCCCCCATCAAAGAGCTGAAAGCCCTGGAGAAACTGGTGAAGGAAGAAATGGAAGGGGTGTACAAGCTCGCCGTACCCCTGGTGGTGGAAATTGGGACAGGGCCGAACTGGCGCGATTTGGACTAAGGCAAGGAAAGAGCGCAACTTCAGCGTATTCGTTGCGGACCGCCAACCTGTCCTCGAGGACAGGATTACGATACAGCACGTTGAATCCGGGTTAACGAAAGGCTAGGGAAACGGCGTGTTACGCTGAGGCGCGTGGTTAAACTGAGGGAGAATATGCGCCGAGCAAGCGAAATTGCCCTGATTGCCGTTCTTGTGGCAAGCACAGCGGGCTGTAGCGGTCTTACGGATTTGAAGCACACCGGCGGTAACGGCGGCGGAGGAACCGGAGGCAGCACGCAACCTTCGGCCGTTGTTGTTTCGCCCGCAGCGGCCACCCTCCAACCCTTCGGGACTCAGGTCTTTACTGCGACAGTGTCCGGCTCGAACAGCGCGGTGACATGGCAAGTGAATGGCGTAGCCGGTGGCAGCCAAACAACAGGACTGATTTCCAGCAGTGGCACGTACAGCGCTCCCTTCAAGATCGCGCCCGGCCTGATTCCGGCGAGTGGCGACAACGTGACCGTCACGATCACTGCGATCTCGCAAGCGGATGCCACAGCAACAGGAATGGCGACCGTCACGCTGCAAACACAACAACAGACAACTCAGGCTGGCGCCGTGAAGCTGGGAACTTCCGGCGGAAATATCAACGACACAGCCCCCGGAGTGTGTTGCGCCGGGACTCTGGGGTCGCTGATCACCTTGGGTGGAACGCAATTCATTCTGAGCAACAATCACGTGATGGCCAGAAGCGATGGCGGAGGAGCGGGAGATCCGATCAGCCAGCCGGGATTGATCGAGACGAATTGCAGCACCGCGGGGACCCAGACGGTGGCGAACCTGACGCAGTTCTTCAATTTGGAGAGCGGACCGGCGCCCAAGATTGACGCGGCGCTGGCGCAGGTGGTATCCGGGAAGGTGGATAGCGGCGGCAACATTCTATTGTTAGGGGCAACGCAAACGAGTGGCGTGCCGGATCCCGGCGCACCCGCGCAAGGGTCGGGCATCTCACCGACGCAAGCAATGGCTGCTCCGCACAACGGATTGGTAGCCAAAAGCGGGAGGACGACAGGTCTGACCTGCTCGACGATACTGGCGCTGAACGTGGCGGGCAATGTGGATTACTTCCGGCACTGCGGTGACACCACCGTGGCGTTTACGGTCAACTACACCGACTTAATTTCCGTGACAGGCGGGGACTTCAGTGCCTCGGGCGATTCTGGGTCATTAATCGTTACGCAAGACAGCGCAGAGGCCGTGGCGCTGCTGTTTGCGGGATCCGACACGGACTCCGTGGGCAATCCCGTGGGCGACGTTCTTACGGCGTTTGCCGGCAACAGTGGAACACCGACGTTTGTGGGTGGCGCGACCCACCAGGTGATTGGATGCAGTTTGACGCTGAAACCGGCGGTGGCAAAGGCTGCAAGCGCGCAGGTTTCCGCGGACGTGATCCGGAGCGCTTCGCAGGTGCGCGATCTGCACGCGCCGGAATTGCTAGGGAATATGGCGGTGGACGCGATTGGTGTTGGTCGGAGCTACGACCATCCTGGGCAAGCAGCGATCCTGCTTTTCGTGAATTCGCGAGGATCGTTGGAGAAGCTGCCGCGAAGCATCAACGGTGTGAGCACACGTGTGATGCAGGGAGAATCCTGGGCGTCGCACGGAATGCTGACGAGCGAGGAGAGCGCGCAGCTTCTGACGAATGTTGCCGATCCGCTTGTGGTGTACACGCTTCGCTCGGGAGAGTTGGAGCGCGCCAAGGCGGTGCAGAACGCACACCAGGCTGAGTATCTGAGCCAGCCGGGAGTTTTGGGAGTGGGAATCACGTCCAGCGTGGATGCGCCGGGCGAGGCCGCGTTGCTAATCTACGTGAATCACGGCGCATCGGTGAGCGGCATTCCGGCGGAGATCGATGGATTGCGGACGCGCGTGCGCGAGACGAGCCGGTTCGTCGCAGGACGCGACGGCAACAGCACATCACAAGGGTGCCGTGTGCCGACATCGAATGCCAAGCGTGGCAAAGCTCAAGCCCTGAGAGAGCTCACATCACGAAGCCGGGGCGACTAGTCGCTTGGGGGTGACTGCTCCGAAGCGGTCGGCCGGGTCGGCCCGCAGCCCTTTTTTTGCGCAGGCATCCGGCGTAGAATCAAATCGAATAGTGTCCTTATCGCTCCACAGACATTTTCATCCCCAGGGGGTGTATATGCGACGCAGTATTGTGTGGTTTCTTAGTGCAGTTCTTTTTCTCCTCGGTTTGGGCCTAGCCCTAGCGCAACAGAAAGACCCGAAGGCACAAACCGGAGAAGCCCCACCGGCACCAATTCCCGCAGCCGACGCCGAGAAGAAGAATCCCGTGAAGTCGACACCGGAAGGATTGGCGGAAGCCAAGCGGTTGTATAAATATCACTGCGCGATGTGCCATGGAGACGAAGGAGATGGCAAGGGTGATCTGGCGGTACAGATGAAGCTGGAACTGAAGGACTGGCGTAATCCGGATTCGCTGGCGAAGATGACGGATGGCGAGTTGTTTTACGTCATCACCAATGGACGCGGCAAAATGACGGGTGGAGAGGGAGACCGTACCAAGGAAACGACGCGCTGGAACCTAGTGAACCTGGTGCGTTCCTTCTCGAGCAAGCCGGTGGCGCCGTAGTCCTCCATTTTCGTTGCGGAGTTTGGCGTGGCAACTTTTTGCTTTCGGGCGTCTCTTCTACCGGAGACGCCCGATTGATTTGGACGTGCTTCGCGGTATGCTAGGGCTCGATACTCTGCAAAAACGCGGGAGGAAGATATGGGTCATGCGCCGAGGTTTCTGGGTCTGGTGAACGATGCGAAAAAGCGCGTCAAGGAAACAAACGTAGCCGATGTGAAACGCCGGATGGATGCCGGGGAAAAGTTTGTGCTGGTGGACGTGCGCGAGGAGAGCGAGTGGGCGAAAGGACATTTGCCCGGGGCCATTTACCTGGGCAAGGGAATCATCGAGCGAGACGTTGAGGCGCGCGTACCGGACACCGGAGCAAAAATGATTTGTTATTGCGGGGGCGGATTCCGTTCCGCGCTAGTGGCGGATAACCTGCAAAAAATGGGATACACGAACGTGGAATCGATGGATGGAGGATGGAAAGGCTGGCTGGCAGCGGGGTATGCAACGCAGAAGGATCTGTAGATAGATTATGGGGAAAGCGAGTGTAGCGTGGTTATGACAGCGCGCCTGTGTTTCGGCCCGCAGAAGCGGTGACCCAGCCTGATTCCCGCAATGATGCACTCGAGGAGCCGAGGCACGACTACGATCTTACATGGTCGATGATCGTGCGACTCGAAAACCGTAGTCGGTATATTTGAACTCTGGTGGAATACTGGAGCGCGCGGCGGTTCGGCTGACCTTGATGTGGTGCCGCCAGGAGCCACCGCGCGAGGCACGGCGAGTTCCACTGCTGGGCCCACGCGGATTGCGTTCTGGTGAACAGGCATAGAAGTTGGCGTCATACCAGTCGGCACACCATTCATGTACGTTGTCACCCATATTAAAAAGCCCGTAAGCGTTTGACGGATACAGTTCCACTGGCTCGGGCCCGTTCCTCCACCGCTCGGCGTAATCGGGAATCATCTCGGGTGGCGTATCTCCCCATGAGTACATCGCGTGCTCGGCGCCGCCGCGAGCGGCACGTTCCCACTCCGCTTCGCTAGGCAAGCGATAGGGCTTGCGTGTCGCGCAACTTAGCCACTCGCAATAGGTCATGGCCTCGTGCCACGATATGGCGACGACAGGCATCTTCGGATCATTAAAACGTGAATCGTTCCAGCATTGCGGCACAGGAGCGCGCATAGCGGCAAGGAAGCAGGCGTATTCCTCGTTGGTAACCTGATGAACGGCAAGATCGAAGGCATCCACCCAGACGCGATGCTCGGGTTTTTCATCATCGCGCCCGAGTTCGCAGCCCATCCAGAACCAGCCCTCTGGGACACGTACCATCACGGGTTCATTGGCACCGATTCTTACCGTTGGAGGCACTGCCATGGCTTTCGATCCAGACGCGCACCAGAGAATGGCAGAGCGCATTTGCTAGTCGCGATACGCCGCACCAAAGAAGAAGCTCTGCTAGAGGGTGAGAATAACATGGCAGCGGACGAGTTTATCGCACGGCCAGCCCTGGTCGCTTCAGGTCTGCTGATGCGGTGAGGGTTCTTGACAACGGAACATCGGAGAAAGACACTGAGGGCATGAAAGAACTGGTGTCACGGATATTTCAGACAGACTTTCTTAAGGGCATGAGCGTTACCTTCCGGACGCAATCTCCTAAGAACATCTACACGGAGCAGTATCCGCTGGAACGGCCGATGGTGGCCGAACGCTTTCGCGGAGCGCCGAGGCTGAACAAGAATCCGGAGACAGGGGAAACGTTGTGCATCGCGTGTAACCTGTGCACGCTGGCCTGCCCGGAGAACTTGATTGTTGTGGGCTGGGAGCGAGACGATGCGACGCGGCGAAAGGTTTTGACGACGTTCACCTATGACACTTCGCGCTGCATGTTTTGCGGTTTGTGTGAAGACGCCTGTCCAACCGACGCACTGGAATTGACACAAGACTTTGAGATGGCCTACTACAGCCGGGAAGGCGCGATCTGGGATCGTCACCGGCTCGAGGAAGGCCCCACACCAACGCGATATACACGATAAGCAGGTCCCGGTTCCCGCCCGCGATAACCGTCAACGACACTAAAAGGAGTCGCGTGCCGTGGATATCGCGATTCAGGAATCGCCCGCCTGGGACGCGCCGTGATACGGTCCCTTTCGCTGATGGCAACTCCGCTGCTGCTAGCCGTCAAGCCGCGTTGTTAACGCGCTTCCCCAATGGTTGCTGGGTTGCCGCTGCCGCGGGAGAGCTATCTCCGGCACGCCAGAATTTCCAATCACCCGTGGTGCCGCAGTTCGGGCACTTGATTTCGATCTTCACCATTACCGCCTCTCGGCCCTTGAAATCCAGTTCGCAGTTGGTCCTGCATCGCGTGCAGACAATATGGAGGTAGTCACCGCTCGGTCTGACTTCGAACGTCGAATCCTGGTAATCCATTTGACCTCCAATCGTGGCAAGGATGCCACATTCTGGAGGGATCGCTCAACAAGAATTCCAAATTGAGACAGGCTCCGAATCGTGCGCCCAGGTCGGGCATTCGACGAAATGTCCAGGAGTTTGCGCACGACAATCGTCGAGGATCGCGTGACTCGACTGGAGGGGAAGTTGGCTGGGGCGGAAGGATTCGAACCTTCACCGTCCTCATTAACAGTGAGGTGTCCTACCAGTTGGACCACGCCCCAGCGGAGTTGTGAGACTGCTCGCGGCAAAACCGAAGCAGGTAGGCTTCGCCGCAAGGCGCGCGACGAAAGACATAAAGAAGGATAGCACGCAGGTTGCCATCACCAAAAGTGGAATGGATAAGGGTTGCACATAAGGAATGCTTATCGAATGACCGTGGGTCAACTCATTTGAAAAAGCGAAGTGCCGTTCGCTCCTGGAGTCCAAAATTTGACGTGCGTTTTTCTGTCGAAATCTTCGAAATTGTAACTATTTTTGTAATTTTCGGACCATGAATTGCGCGGCGGCCATTTTGCTTTGAAGGTTGCAATCGGGAGGAATTTGGTGGAAACTATTCGCTCGCATCTTGAGTGGGACTCGCGCTGTCTGGCATAAGAGGCTACATTTCTCCTGTGATTTTGGTGCCCTGGGAGAGCATGTACCCTCAGGCGCAAATTTGACATGGCCCAGATTTTTCACCGCAGTTTCAATTTCATCTCGCGGCTTAGTTTGTCCGGACTCGTATTCCTTGCCGGACTCGGGTTGACCGGAATGCTGGTCGTGGCGAGGTCGCCGTATATTACCAACCAGCGTGTGACGCGCGAGCAACCCGTTCAATTCAGCCACAAACACCACGTGGGAGACGACGGAATCGACTGCCGGTACTGTCATACCAGCGTGGAGACGTCTGCTTACGCGGGAATTCCACCGACGAAAACCTGCATGAATTGCCATTCCGTGCTCTTTAATAATGTCGGATACCTGGAGCCGGTGCGCGAAAGCTACCGAACCGAGCAATCGATTGAGTGGGTGAAGGTGCACCGGCTGGCGGATTACGTGTACTTCAACCACAGCATTCACATCAACAAAGGAATTGGTTGTTCCTCATGCCACGGCGCGGTGAATGAGATGCCGTTAATTTTTCAGGCGTCGCCTTTGACCATGCAATGGTGCCTGGATTGTCATCGGAATCCGCAAGTGAATCTGCGGCCGAAAGAAGAAATCTTCAATATGAACTGGAAGGCCCCGGCCAATCAGGAAGAAGTTGGGAAGCAACTTGCCGCGGATTACAAATTGCGAAGCACGGCCGAGTTGACCAGTTGCTCGACGTGTCACCGCTAACGGACGATATGAGCGATCACGCAAACGACAAGGAGTTTCGCATCGTACAGCCCGCACAAGACCGCCGGGCAGAGCGCGGTCATGAACACGACGACGAAGACGAGCCAGAAGACCTCACCGTCCGCGAGAGCAAGCTGGATCTTGCCGCGGTTCGTGAAAAGCTGCGGGAAAAAAGCGGCAAACAATACTGGCGGACGCTGGAAGAATTGGCGGACGATCCGCATTTTACTGATTTGCTGCACCGCGAATTTCCGCGACATGCTTCCGAGTGGGACGACGCGGTGGATCGCCGCGACTTTCTGAAATTGATGGGTGCTTCGCTGGCCCTGGCGGGACTGGCGGGCTGCGGATTGCCGGATCAAACGCACATTGTGCCCGTACGTGAAACAGCCGGATGGCGTGGTTCTGGGGCGGCCAAACTTTTTTGCGACGGCGATGCCGTTTGGCGCGGATGCGGTCGGCGTATTGGTGGAGAGTCACGAAGGACGACCGACGAAAATCGAAGGCAATCCGGATCATCCGTCGAGCCTGGGCGCAACCAGCGCGATCGTGCAGGCGTCGATCCTGAATCTTTACGATCCGGATCGCGCGCAAACAACTTTGTACACGGGTGAGATCCGATCGTGGTCGGCGTTTTTGGATGCTGCGCCTGCCATGACGGCGAACGTGAAAGCCACGAACGGAGCGGGCTTCCGCATTTTGACGGGTACGGTAACTTCTCCCACGCTGGCCTGGCAGATCAAAAAGTTGCTGGCGCAATACCCGCAGGCGAAGTGGCATCAATGGGAACCGGCCGTGTGTGACGGCGCGAAAGAAGGTAGCAAACTCGCGTTCGGCCGCTACGTGAACACGGTGTATGTGCCAGGCAAAGCAAATGTGATTTTGTCGCTCGATGCAGATTTTCTGGCGAGTGGCCCGGGGCACATCGCGTATGCAAAACAGTTTGCGCGGCGACGCAAGCTCGAAGGGACGAACGATTCGTTGAATCGCTTGTACGTCGTGGAGCCGACGCCAAGCGTCACCGGTTCAAATGCGGACCATCGTTTGCCTCTGCGCGCCAGCGACATGGAATTGTTCGCGCGGGCGCTGGCCGGTACATTGGGAATTGGTCCGGCAGTTCCACTGCAAGGTGACGCTGAAAAATGGCTTGAAACGGTCGCCAAGGATTTGCAGTCCGAGCACGGCAATTCGTTGGTGATCGCAGGAGAATACCAACCGGCCGTCGTGCACGCTCTGGCACATGCGATCAACGCGTCGCTTGGCAATGTGGGCACCACGCTGTACTACACGGAGCCGGTGGAAGCGGAGCCCACCAACAACCTGGACTCGCTGCGCGATTTGTGCGCCGACATGAACGCGGGCAAAGTGGACTTGCTGCTGATTCTGGGCGGCAATCCGGTGTACGACGCGCCGCACGATTTCGATTTCACGTCGAAACTGAAGCGCGTACACACCAGCATTCACTTGAGCCCTTATTTCGACGAAACGTCGGCGTACTGTAAGTGGCACATCTCTGAATCGCATTACCTGGAAAGCTGGAGCGACGCGCGTGCGCATGACGGCACAATAAGCATTGTCCAGCCGCTGATTTCGCCGCTGTACTACACGAAATCCTCGCATGACCTGGTGGCAGCGTTCAGCGACAAGCCCGGCATGCCTGCATTTGAAAGTGTACGAGCCTATTGGACGGAAGCTTCCACACATTCGGGAACCTCGCTTGATGCCGGCTGGCGCAAATGGCTGAACGACGGGGTAGTGGCCGGAACGAAATACGCGCCGATTACGCCGGAACTGAAATTCAGCGCGCCAAGCCTGCCAACGCTGAAGCCCGCGCCCGCGGATCAGGTCGAATATATTTTCCGGCCGGATCCGACGGTGTACGACGGGCGATTCGCAAACAACGGGTGGTTGCAGGAATTGCCGAAGCCGCTAACCAAGTTGACGTGGGACAACGCGGCGCTGGTGAGCCCGAAGTTCGCGCAGAGCATGGACTTGGCGCATAAAGTGGTTTCACGCGGCGGCGAACACGGGCAAGTGCGTTCGACCGTGGTGGACATCGAATTGAACGGAAGCAAAGTCACGGCAGCCGCCTGGACGTTGCCAGGGCAAGCAGAGAATACGGTGGTTCTGCCATTGGGTTATGGCCGCAGCCGTTCCGGCTACACGGGAACAAATAAGGGATTCAATGCTTACGTGGTGCGGACCTCGAACGCTTTGTGGGCGTCGTTCGGTGGCAAGATGACGGCAACGGGCGACAGTTACCCACTGGCCTGCACGCAATATCACTTCAACATGGAAGGCCGGTCGATTCTGAGCACCGCGACGCTGGAGGAGTACAAGAAGAATCCGGCGTTTGCGCACGAACACGCGGAAATGCCGCCGAAGGACATGTCGCTGTACAAGGAATTTGCTTACCCCGGCTACGCCTGGGGAATGGCCATCGATCTGAACAAATGCAACGGGTGCAACGCTTGTGTGCTTGCGTGCCAATCGGAAAACAATATTCCGGTGGTGGGAAAAGATCAGGTGATGCGTGGCCGCGAAATGCACTGGATTCGCATCGACCGGTATTACCAAGCTGAATCGCCAACGAATGATCCCGCTTCTTACAATCCTTCTCTGGATAATCCGCAGACATTCTTCCAGCCAGTACCGTGCCAGCAATGCGAAAATGCGCCGTGCGAGCAGGTTTGCCCCGTCGGCGCGACCGTGCACAGCGCCGAAGGGCTGAACGACATGGTTTACAACCGCTGCGTCGGCACGCGCTACTGCTCAAACAACTGCCCGTACAAAGTGCGGCGCTTCAATTTCCTGCGCTTCCAGGATTGGGAGACTCCACAGCTGAAATTGATGCGCAATCCGGAAGTGACCGTGCGGAGCCGCGGGGTCATGGAAAAATGCACCTACTGCGTGCAGCGCATCAACAACGTGCGCATCGATGCGGAAAAACAAAACCGCCCAATCCGCGACGGTGAAATTGTCACCGCGTGCGAGGCGGCGTGTCCTTCGGAAGCGATTGTGTTCGGGAACGCGAACGACCCGAACAGCCGCGTTGCCAAGTCGAAGAAGCAGCAACGGAATTATTCCATCCTGGGTGAACTGAATTCACGGCCGCGTACCACTTATCTTGCGGCGGTGCGTAATCCGAACGCGGAGCTAGAAAAGGCATGAGCACCACGCCACCTCCTGGGGATCTACCCGAAATCCGCCGACTGGATCCGGTGCTCGAGCCTGGGCATACCTACGCATCGGTTACCGACAAGATCGCCGCGGTCGTTTTAACACAGCCACCCACCACCGGATGGATCGTGGGTTTCGCGCTGAGCTTCACCGTGGTGATGGTGCTGTTTATCTCGCTGTCATGGCTGATCATCAAAGGCGTCGGAATCTGGGGCATCAACATTCCCATCGGCTGGGGCTTTGCGATTGTGAATTTTGTGTGGTGGATTGGTATCGGCCACGCGGGCACGCTCATCTCCGCGATTCTGTTCTTGTTGAATCAGAAGTGGCGCACCTCGATCAACCGCTTTGCCGAAGCCATGACGCTCTTCGCCGTGGCGTGCGCCGGAATTTTTCCGCTCATCCACACGGGGCGGCCTTGGATGGCGTATTACATGTTCCCGTACCCCAGCACGATGGGGATCTGGCCGCAATTCCGCAGCCCTCTGATCTGGGACGTCTTTGCGGTCTCTACCTACGGCACGGTATCGCTGTTGTTCTGGTTCGTTGGGCTGTTGCCGGATCTGGCGACCCTGCGCGATCGTGCAAAAACCAGGGCACAACAGGTCATCTACGGCATCCTCTCGATGGGTTGGCGCGGTTCGGCGCATCATTGGCACCGCTATCAGTCAGCTTATTTACTGCTCGCAGGACTGGCCACGCCTCTGGTTCTTTCGGTGCACACGGTAGTGAGCTTTGACTTCGCGGTCGCGATTGTTCCCGGCTGGCACACCACGATTTTCCCGCCTTATTTCGTGGCTGGCGCCATCTATTCCGGGTTCGCGATGGTGTTGACGCTGGCAATTCCTCTCCGCAAAGCGTATGGCCTTGAAGATTTCATCACCATGCGGCACTTGGACAACATGGCGAAAGTCATGCTTGCCACCGGCTTGATCGTAGCCTACGGCTACTTCATTGAATTTTTCATGGCCTTCTACAGCAACAACAAGTTTGACGTGTTCTTGGCGCAGCAGCGCTTGCACGGGCCGTACTCGCATTTTTACTATGCGCTGATCCTCTGCAACATTTTGACGCCGCAACTGCTATGGTTTGAAAAAATGCGGCGCAACGTCGCGGTGCTTTTCGTGATGTCGCTGGTGGTCAATACCGGCATGTGGCTCGAGCGATTCGTTATCGTCGTGATTTCTCTCACTCGCGACTTCATGCCGTCCGCCTGGGGTCGTTATTTGCCCACCTTCTGGGATTACTCCACATTTATTGGCACCATCGGGTTGTTCGTCATGCTGATCTTCCTGTTCGTGCGGGTCTTGCCCGCCATCGCGATTGCCGAGATGCGAGAACTCGTGCATGAGCAATCGGACGAGGAAAAGTCATGAAGAAGGAACATCGCCACGATATCTACGGCCTGATGGGCGAATTCCTAACGCCGGAACAGATCCTGCATGCAGCAGCGAAGGCACGCGAAGCCGGATACAAATACATCAGCGCCTACACCCCGTTTCCCGTCGAAGGGCTGGCACATGCCATCGGCTTTCCCCGGACAGGGGTACCGTTCCTGACGCTGATTGGCGGGTTGGGCGGCGGTTTGACGGGCTTTGGCCTGCAATACTGGTGCTCGGTCATCACCTATCCCCTCAATATTGGTGGGCGACCATTGAACAGTTGGCCCGCGTTTATACCCGTCACGTTTGAACTGACGATTCTCGGAGCAGCGACTTTTGCCGTGATTGGGATGTTGGCGCTGAACAGGTTGCCGCAACCCTATCATCCGGTATTTAACGTGGAGCGGTTCGCGCATGCATCGTCGGACCGTTTTTTTCTGTGCATCGAGTCCCGTGACGCGAAGTTCGATTTGGCGGGAACGGCGAAGTTCTTGCAGAGCATTCAGGCACATCACGTTCACGAGGTGTCGAATGCAGAGTAGAGCCTCGTTCGCCGCGTTGCTCTTCTGCGTTTGCGGAATTGGGCTGCTGGGGTGTGGCTACTCGCTTCGCCAGGACATGGCCAACCAGCCTCGGGAAAACCCGCTATCGCCATCGAGCTTTTTTCCGGATGGCCGGTCAGCAAGGCCGTTGCCCGAGAATACGGTTGCGCGTGGGGAGCTTGCCAATGACGCCTTGTTGGTGCCCAAAGATTCCAATGCGTTTCCGCTGCCGCTGACCATGGAATTACTGCAGCGCGGGCAAGAGCGCTACGGAATTTTCTGCCAACCTTGCCACGGTATCGAAGGTGATGGACAAGGAATGGTGGCGATGCGCGGCATGAAGCACCCGCCCAGCTTCCATCAGGACCGGCTGCGAGCGGAGCCGAACGGCTACATCTATGACGTGGTCACGAACGGATTTGGCGCAATGTACGGCTATTCGGCGCAGATTCCGCCCCGCGACCGCTGGGCCGTCATTGCTTATCTGCGTGCTTTACAGTTGAGCCGGAACGCGCCGGTGAAAGAATTGCCGGCAGACTTGAGGGAGAAGCTGATGGCTGGAGGAGCCGCGAAATGAACGCGCAAGAATACCAGGCGCCCGAGAGCGTCAGCCGCGTTCAGAGAGCCGGCTGGTTTGTTGGAGGAGTGGCGTTGATCGCGGCGATCTTTGGAGCGGTTACTTCGCCCGACAAATTCTATCAGTCCTACCTGATGGCCTACCTTCTGGTGCTCGGTCTAACTCTGGGCTCGCTCGGCCTGCTGATGCTGCAACATCTGACTGGCGGCAACTGGGGAATTATCATCCGGCGTCCCTTAGAGGCGGCGGCGCAGAACATCTGGCTAGTGTTCCTTATGTTTGTGCCGGTAGTGTTGGGCATGAACTCGCTCTACCGCGCATGGATGGATCCGGAACTCCGCAAGGCAGATCCCCTCTCTCCGTTGCAACAGTGGTACCTGACTTCGAGCGGATTTCTTATCCGAGCGGTGCTTTATTTTGCGATCTGGTTTGCGTTGATATGGATTTTCAACCGCTGGTCGCAGAAACAGGATATCGATCAGGACGACCGGGGACTGCGCCGCTCTTTCAAACTGCTGGCCGGGCCCGGGATTATTCTATACGTGGTGGCGATGACCTTTGCCTCGATTGACTGGGCCATGTCGCTGTCTCCGCACTGGGCTTCGACGATTTACGGCTTCATTTTTGTAGCCGGGCAGGCCGTTTCGGCGATGTCTTTGATGATTGCCGTAGTGGTGCTGCTCTCCGGCTCGGAACCGTTTGCCGGGATCCTGCAGAAGCGGCACTTGCACGATCTGGGTAAGTTGCTCTTTGCCTTTAACATGCTATGGGCCTACTTTGATTTTTCGCAGTTGCTGATTATCTGGTCCGGAAATTTGCCTGAAGAAATTACTTTCTACCGTACTAGACTCAGCGGAGGCTGGGGTGTCGTTGCGGTGACTGTGCTGGTGTTTGAGTTCGCCGTGCCGTTCCTGCTGCTGTTGTCTGAAGACGTAAAGCGGAATCCGCGTGTGATTTCAAAGATCGCCCTATGGATGATTTTCATGCGACTCGTTGACATGTTCTGGACGACACGGCCGGAATTGTCGGCGCGGGTATTGCCCACGTGGCTGGATATTGTGGTTCCGGTGGCCTTGATCGGACTATGGGTCGGGTTTTTTGCCCGGAACCTGAAACAGCGGCCATTGCTGCCGCTTGGCGATCCCAAACTTGAGGAGGCCATTGCGCATCATGAGCATTGATCCTCAAAAGCACGGCGACGCGGAAACGCGGCTGCCGACGCACGATGACGTATCGTATGAACCGCAAGACGTGCGCGTCACGCCGATTCTGAAATTCATGATTTATCTGGGCATCGGCACAGTGCTCTCTTTTGTGATTGCGCTTTTTGTCTACCGCAGTTTGACCTCCTATTTCGCAGACACCTACCAGCCTCCGCCACCGTCTCGAGCGGCGGACCAAGGCCCAACGATGCCGCCCGAGCCGAGGTTACAGGGCATGCCAGGTCACATGTTGGATCCGCAGCAAGAATGGCGCGACACGGTCAAGGCAGCCAACGCCGCCAACAACGAACTGAAGTGGATCGACGAAAAGTCCGGGATTGCGCAAATTCCCGTGAAAGACGCGATGGAATTGATTGTTCAGAAGGGTTTGCCGGTAGTTTCCCCGATGCCGGCAGAAAAGAAGTAAACGATGAAGGCACTAAGTACAATACTGGGAACGATGTTGCTGCTGGCGGCTTCCGCTGCGCAGGCGCAAATGATTCCCGATAACGTGGGGCAATCCTCAAATGGACTGCCGCCCGCGCTGGTTAACGTTGGGTTCGATCCCGAATTGAACAAGCAGATTCCACCCGACGTCGCGTTCACTGACGAAAATGGCCGCTCCGTGCAGTTGAAAGGATATTTCGGCAAGAAGCCGGTAGTGCTGGCATTCGTGTACTTCACCTGCCCGATGCTCTGCAACCAGGTGGAACAGACGCTGGTGGGAACGTTGAAGATGATTTCGTTTAATCCGGGAACGGATTACGAAGTGGTGTTCATCAGCTTCGACCCTTCGGACACGCCGGACGCGGCGCTGAAGAAGAAGCACGAAGCCATGTCGCGCTTTGCGCGTCCAGGAACCGAACCGGGCTGGCATTTCCTGACGGGTTCCAAAGAAGCGATTGACGCGGTGACGAAGGCCGCCGATTTTCGCTTCAATTACGATCCGAAGACAAAGCTTTTCGGCCACGCCAGCGGCATTCTGCTGCTGACGCCCGATGGCCGAATCTCGCGCTATTTTTTTGGCGTCGATTATCCGCCCAGCAATGTCCGCCTCGGCCTGGTGGACGCCTCCTCCGGGAAAATCGGCACGCCGGTGGATCATATTTTGTTGTTCTGTTACCAGTACGACCCGACCAAAGCCCGCTACAGCGCCACGGTACTGACCGTTATCCGCATGGGCGGAGTTGTGACGCTGTTCTGCATGGTCCTCGGGTTTATGATTTTCCGCCGCCGCGAGCATCGGCCGGACGCTTCCGGGAAATCGCGCCAGGATTTGCCGATGCAAGGAGCACATTAGAGCCGTGCAGTCACCGCTTCCATTTTTTCCAGAGCAGGCGTCCAATTTCGCGGGGAATGTGGACACGCTCTTCTCGTTTATTCTTTTGACTTGTTTGTTTTTTTCTGTCCTGGTGACGCTGTTAATCATTTTGGCGGCGGTGAAATACAAAAGGAAGACCCCGGGTGAGGTGGGCAGCGCAGACCACGGAAACATGGCGCTGGAAGTGGGATGGACGGTGATCCCGCTGGTGATAGCGCTGGGAATGTTTGCGTGGGGCGCGGCGGTATATGTTAACTACCGCACGGCGCCGAAGGACACGCTGGATGTCTACGTGGTTGGCAAACAATGGATGTGGAAGCTGCAACAGCCCAACGGCCGCAAGGAAATCAACGAACTCCACGTTCCGGTGAACCGCAACATCAAGCTGATCATGGGCAGCGAAGACGTGATTCACGACTTTTACGTTCCGGCGTTCCGCGTAAAAATGGACGTGGTTCCCGGCCGCTACAACACCATGTGGTTCCGGCCGACAAAAATCGGCAAATATCACTTTTTCTGCTCGCAGTATTGCGGCACGAACCACGCCGTGATGGGCGGCTGGGTGACGGTGATGGATCCGGCGGAATACGCGGCGTGGCTCTCGGATGAAGGCGGCGCCCTCAATCCAGTATCTGCCGGCGAGAAACTCTTCTCGCAGCTAGCCTGTAACACTTGCCACCTCCCCAATGGTACCGGCCGTGGCCCTTCGCTCAATGGCATTTATGGAGGCAAGGCTTTGCTGGCCGATGGCTCGACGATGAGTTGCGGATGAAGCCTACATTCGCGAATCGATTCTTCAGCCCAAGGCAAAAATCGTGGCCGGGTATCAACCAGTGATGCCCACGTTCCAGGGATTGGTGACCGAGGAGCAGATCATGAATCTGACCGCGTACATCAAGTCACTGCAGACGCAACCCGTGCCCGCTAAGGGTGCCGGAGTTGTGCCAGCAGCGGCAGGGAAGAAATAGTATGAGTGCGAGACCA
The DNA here is from genome assembly GCA_963792145.1 of Candidatus Acidiferrales bacterium. Classification (GTDB taxonomy): domain Bacteria; phylum Acidobacteriota; class Terriglobia; order Acidiferrales; family UBA7541; genus Acidiferrum. The sequence goes on along the minus strand of CAWBVH010000018.1, from coordinate 24,606 downwards.
ATGACCGTGGCGCCGCCATTTCCGGAGAAGCACTATTTGAACGAGACCTACGGGATCCGTTCCTGGCTGCTTACTACCGACCACAAGCGCATCGCGCTGCTATACCTTTTTTCCGTCACGTTGTTCTTCTTCATTGGCGGCTTTTTCGCCATGATGATTCGCTTGCACCTGCTCACGCCCAGCGGCTACCTGCTCTCCGCCGATACTTACAACCGCATGTTCACCATGCACGGCGTGGCCATGATTTTCTTCTTCCTGATCCCGTCCATTCCCGCGGTGCTGGGAAATTTCCTGGTTCCCTTGATGATTGGCGCAAAAGACCTGGCGTTCCCGAAGATCAACCTGCTGAGCTGGTATGTATACGTGGTCGGTGCGGTGTTCACGCTGTATTCCATGGTGAATGGCGGACTGGATACCGGCTGGACGTTTTACACGCCGCTGAGCACCGTGTATTCGAACTCGGCAGTGGCGCCGGCCGTCGTCGGCGTGTTCATCACCGGGTTCTCCTCGATTCTCACCGGGCTGAATTTCCTGGTGACCATCCACACGATGCGCGCGCCGGGAATGACCTGGTTCCGCCTACCGCTCTTCATCTGGGCGCACTACGCCACGTCGGTGGTCATGATTTTGGGTACGCCGGTGATCGCCATTACCCTGGGCCTCGCGGCCATGGAGCGCGTTTTCGGCCTGGGCTTCTTCAATCCCGGCGTTGGGCGGCGATCCCATTCTGTTCCAGCATTTGTTCTGGTTCTATTCCCACCCGGCCGTGTACATCATGATTCTGCCGGCCATGGGTGTAATCAGCGAATTGATTGCAACATTCGCGCGCAAGAAAATCTTCGGGTACCACTTCGTCGCGGCAGCCAGCTTGGCGATCGCCGTCATCGGTTTCCTCGTTTGGGCGCACCACATGTTCGTCACGGGGCAGTCGACCTACGCTGCGCTGGCGTTTTCGTTCCTGACCTTCCTGGTGGCCATTCCTTCCGCGGTGAAGGTGTTCAACTGGACGGCGACGTTGTTTGGCGGCTCGATCTCCTTCGACACGCCAATGCTGTACGGGCTTGGATTTATCGGCTTGTTCCTGATCGGCGGATTGACCGGCTTGTTCCTCGGCAGCCTTGGCACCGACATTCACATTCACGATACTTATTTCGTCGTTGCGCACTTCCACTACATCATGGTGGGCGGCGCGATCATGGGGTACCTGGGCGGACTGCATTTCTGGTGGCCCAAGATCACCGGCCGGATGTATTCGGAATGGCTGGCGCGTTTGGCCGCCGTGATTCTCTTTGTCGGTTTCAACCTGACTTTCTTTCCGCAGTTTGTCCTCGGCTATCTCGGCATGCCTCGCCGCTATCACGTGTATCCCCCGGAGTTTCAGGTGTACAACGTGATGTCCACGGCAGGCGCCTCCATCCTTGCGATTGGCTACTTGCTGCCGATGATCTACCTGACGTACGCGGCGTTCTACGGAAAAGTAGCGGGTAGTAATCCGTGGCCCGCCACGGGCTTGGAATGGCAGACAGCATCGCCGCCGCCAACAGAGAATTTCCACGTTACACCAACGGTTACGTGGGAAGCTTACGATTTTCATAATCGGCCGGAGCTTGGGCTGGAAGTTCCCGGCGGGGCGGCGCACGCGCCGGCTCACGGGGACGATTAAAGCAGGCTGGACTTCGGTCCGGAGGGTAGGCGCAAGGGTCGCGCCTGAAACTGAGCGTTAGAGGAGTGCGGAGTGCATCGCACCGGCGAACTGTACGGACAATTTAAGACGCTCGAGCAGCAGAAAGACTCTGCGAATCTCGGGATGTGGATTTTTCTGGTCACCGAAGTGATGTTCTTCGGCGGCATCATGCTGGTCTACACCGTGAACCGCCACGTCTATTTCCCCGCGTTCGCGATGGGCAGCAACACGCTGAGCCTGAAACTGGGCGGCATCAATACGATTGTGCTGCTGGCCAGCAGCTTCACCATGGCCATGGCGGTGTGGTCGGCGCAGGTCGGCAAAAAGCAGCTCATCTCGCTGTTTCTGTTGCTCACGATTCTTTTGGGATTCGTGTTCTTTGGCATCAAATATGTGGAATACGCCCAGAAATTCCACCACCACCTGGTTCCCGGAAGATCCTTCGATATTTTTTATTGCTCGAACAATCCAGATAAGTGCGAGCGATATTAGCGCCGAAGAGATGGAGGTCGAGCGCGACCTTTTGAACAAGACACATGGCGCTCGACCCGGACCTGAACGCTCACGCGCAACTCTACTATTCCGCCTATTTCGGAATGACCGGCTTGCACGCACTTCACATGATTATCGGGGCGGGATTGTTGTTCTGGCTCCTGAAGAATTCGCTGACGGGAATTTACACCCCGCAGTGGAACACTCCGGTTGACACCGTGGGTCTTTACTGGCACTTCGTCGATATTGTGTGGATTTATCTGTTTCCGTTGTTATATCTGATTGACCGGCACAAGTAGGGAGCGACGCGCGTGTCCGAAAATAACGGCAGTCATCATATTGTTTCGCCGGCGACGTACCTGACCATCATCCTAACGCTGATGGCGCTGACGGGAATCACCGTGTGGGCTGCTTTCATCGACCTCCGGCAATTCAACATCGTCGTGGCACTGGCCATCGCCACCTGCAAGGCCACCCTGGTTGTGCTCTTCTTCATGCACGCCAAATATAGTCCCCGGCGCACGCAACTGGTGATTGTCGCCGGGATCTTCTGGCTGGCGATTCTTCTGTTCATGACCATGAGCGACTACATTTCGCGCGTCGACTACCGCGGTGTGCGGTCTCCTCTTACGCAGGTCACCAGCCGGGAAACGCATCAATTGTCTTAAAGCCCGTCGGGAAGGGCTAAGCCTTATAGACTCTGAACATTGCATCTTGAAGAGATTGGTATTTTGAAATTCCCTCGATCGGGAATAGGTGCGAATCAGGTCATCCCACAATGATGTGCGAAGAACTGTGTACGCTATCCTCATTTGCACGCTCGAGATCCCTCTTGCGCGCATAGCGTTGCGCCATCCAGATCCCCAGGGTCATAAATCCCATAGGGGGAATCAGGAGCACAATGACCCCTTTGTGGATGGCCCGCTGTCCCTCCTTGGAGGTAGCCTGCGCAGAGCTATAACACATGGCACAACCCTGGGCCAAAACAGGCGCTGTCCACCCGAGCAGGACTACGGTCAGAATCACAAGTCTGCGTTTCATCGCACTCCCAAGGAGATAATTCGAAAAGCGTCCGGAAAAAAGAAAATCGTCATCAAAATCAGGCAGCCAACGACAGAACACATGGTCAGCCACTTCATCCGGGAAACTTCATATTTCAAATGCATGAAGAAGCCGATGATGAGCGCCGCCTTGATAAGCGAGAGGCCCATCAATATGGTTAGCATACGCTTCGGCTCCATATTCTGATAGGTCAGATAGACTTCAAGGGCGGTCATCACCAGCAACGCGCCCCAAACCCAGAAAAACAATGCTTTCTTGTGATGACGGTGCTGTTCGGCAACGTGCTCTTCAATGGCCAACTGAGTTGCGTCCATAGCTTTCGCGCTCCTAAAGAATCTTGGCAGACATCAGATAGACCAGAGGGAAAATAAACATCCATACCAGGTCAACGAAGTGCCAGTACAGCCCGGCAACTTCCACGTCCGAGGAATCGTACACCTTCGGTTTCAGCCACAAAATAATCGAGCACACGATGGCCGCTACCAGCAGTATGTGGACTGCGTAATGAAAGGGACTGTAAGCTGGCGTGGCAAGCCATGCCGACCAGCCAACAAACCAGGAGGACCGGGATGAATTTGCGCCGCAAGGCGATCACGCCGAGATAGATCACGCCGAGCGTCACATGCAGCATATGCATCCCCGTCAGTCCGAAGAACGTCGCGGGGAACTGCGGCACGCTCTTGGCTACGTCGGCAAACTCACCAGCTGCTTCTTGCCCCGGAACAGCCGGAAATGCCGAGAGGGTCAAGCCTTCCCTGATCAAATTATGCCACTCCCGTGCGTGCAGGATCATGAAGCCTGCCCCGCAAGCCATCGTGGCCAGCAAAAACAGCCGCTGCAGTTTCGCGTTGCCGTCTGCCGACGCGCGCACGGCAAACACCATGGTGAGCGAACTGGTGAGAAGAAAGGCGGTCATGATGGTGGCGTTGACGATGCTCGCGGAGTGGAATGGCGTGGGCCAATTCGGTGTCGAAATCCGTCCGTAACTGTAAGCATAGAGCAGGGCGCCAAAGGTTAGCGAGTCGGAGAGCAGGAACAGCCACATGCCGATTTTCTTGGAGTAAGTACCAAAGAGCGACGGTTCGTAAACCGAAGTTGCGTTCGGTGCCAGCGCTGATTCAGCCATGCTCTAGGGCCTCCTGGTCAGGTGCAAATCGGGCATACGGTCAATCTTGGTTCAGTGCGCGAACTCCAGCAAACACAAAATGTAAATCCACAAAAGGGCCATGAAGTGCCAATACCAAGCGGTCACATCAACCAGAATGCTCCGTGTACCCGCTGGCCGGTCGAACAGCGCTGCTCCGCCGGCGACAAACAGAGCAAGTATTCCACCCATCAAATGGATAGCATGTGTCCCCGTCAGCAAGTAAATAAAAGAGCTGCTGGGGCTGGTGGCAGACGTAGAAGCCGCGCGCCGCGAGTTCGCGCCAAGCCAGCCATTGACCTGTCAAGAAACAAATCCCGAGCAGAATGGTTAATGCCAGCCAAGGGAACGCCGTCTCAGTCGTTGAAAAGGCCCGCGGCGAGACGCCGGCGGGTGAAAGTGCAGCTTCACGTTTCATTTGGCGCCGCGCCAACTCCATGCTTACGGTGCTCAGAAGCAGCACGCAGGTGTTTGCCAGCAGCAGATTCGGGAGTTTAATGGGAATCCAGTCGCGAACCATTTGGTTGGTACGCGGGTCAAGCGTTGGCAATCCCTGACGCACGACGTACGCGCTCGTAAAGGAAACAAAGAGCATGAGCACGGGTGTCAGTGCCACCAGCAGCCCAAGGCGCGCTCGACGCAGGCGCGTGCGGTGATCTGGCGAACCTTGCCTTCCAGAGCCGCCGTCATCGCCTCCGCGGACTGGCGGCACAATCCCGTGGTCGTCCAGGGCGACTCTAGGACTGTCGACGGAAGCAGTTGGACTGAAGGTTGCCATATTGCCCTGTTGTCCCGCCTAGTGTGTTGCCAGGATTTCTGGATCGGTCTGCATTACGTAGTCGCGAGGTGCACCCGGCACGCTGTATTCGTAAGGGCCGTTATGGACCACGGGTATGTGCCCAGCAAAGTTGTCATGGGGAGGTGGCGTGGCGGTTGTCCATTCAAGTGTGGTTGCTTCCCATGGATTGTCGCTGGCCTTCGCGCCGTACTTGAGGCTCCAGAAGAGATTCACGAGAAAGATGAGCTGACCGGCGATGGTGATGAACGCCGCGTAGGTGATGAATTTCTGAAGAGGAATCAACGGTTGCAAATAAGCGACTTCAGTGAGCTGCGAATAGCGCCGCGGATGGCCGGCCATCCCCAGATAGTGCATCGGCATGAAAATCGCGTATGTACCGATGAAACTGAACCAGAAATGCCACCGCGCCAATCTTTCATTCATCATGCGCCCGAACATTTTCGGGAACCAGTAATAGGTTGCCGCGAAAATGCCGAAGATCGACGCCACTCCCATGATCAGGTGAAAATGGCCGGGCACAAAATAGGTGTCGTGTAACTGAATGTCCAGCACGGGCTGAGCCAGGAACGGGCCGCTTATTCCGCCGGAGACGAACAGAGAAACAAATCCGATGGCAAACAACATGGGAGATGTAAAGCGGATGCGCCCCCGCAGCAGCGTTCCCAACCAGTTGAAAGTTTTAATCGCCGACGGTACACCGATGGCCATGGTCAGAATGGAGAAGGCGAAGGCGGAATAAGGGCTCATGCCGCTCATAAACATGTGATGGCCCCAGACCATAAAGCCCAGGAAGCCGATGGACAGCATTGCGTACACCATCGCCTTATAGCCAAAGATCGGCTTGCGCGAAAAAACCGAAAGCAATTGCGACGTGAGGCCCATAGCGGGAAGAATCGCGATATAAACTTCGGGGTGGCCAAAAAACCAGAATAGATGCTGCCACAAGAGCGGCGAACCTCCCTTGTGACCGGTGAGCTGGCCGTTAACGGTTACCAACGGCACGAAAAAGCTCGTACCCAGGTTGCGGTCCATCAACAGCAAAATGCCGCCGGAAAAAAGTACGCCGAACGCCAGCAGCCCTAGGATGGCGGTGATGAACCACGCCCAGCAGGTCAGCGGCATGCGCATCAGCGACATTCCCTTGGCACGCATGTCGAGCGTGGTTGTGATGAAGTTCAATGAACCCATCAAGGCGCCCAGGCAGAAAATTGCGATGCTGATAATCCAGAGATCCGCGCCCAGTCCTTCACCGGGTCCGGCCGACGGCAAGGCGCTCAATGGGGCGTAACCGGTCCAGCCGTGGAGTGGTGCTCCCCCCGGCACGATGAATGCACAGAGCATCACGACAAAAGCAACGAAAGTCGTCCAGAAAGAGAGCATATTCAGGACCGGGAAGGCCATGTCCGGCGCGCCGATTTGGATCGGCAGAAAATAGTTTCCGAAGCCACCCTGCGGTGCGGTGGTGAGCACAAAGAAAACCATGATGGTGCCATGCATGGTCACAAGTGTCAGATAAGCTTCGGGCTTGATCTCGCCAAGCAACGGCAAGGACGTAGTTGGCCAGATGAGGTGAATGCGCATCAGCAACGAGAGAAACATGCCGACAAACACGGCCGTGAGGGCGAGGAAATAATACTGAATGCCAATTACCTTGTGGTCCAAGCTGAAGACGTACTTGCGAATGAATCCTTGCGGGGCCGCGTGCGCATGAGCCGCTCCAGCCGCGAATTCGTGGGTAGCCATGTTATTGCTTCTCCGCCTCCCGTGCGGCCAACCATTTGTCGAATTCGTCCTGGCTCACAACCTTAAGCATGCCGTGCATTTTGTAATGACCAAGCCCGCACAGTTCCGCACACGCTATCTCATAGTCGCCAGTTTGTGTGGGCGTGAAATGCATACGAATCGCGAGGCCCGGGACCGCGTCCTGCTTGAAGCGCATGGAAGGTACGAAGAAGCTGTGGATCACATCCTGCGCGCGCAGGATGACTTCCACTTCGTGGTTTACTGGCACGAACATGGTGCTGGTCACGACATCGTCTTTCGATGCGGGGTCCGTCGTATCCAGACCTAGCGCACCCTCGCCACCCGAGGATGCATCCTCGAGTTCCGGCTTCGTTGTGCCGAACTTCCCGTCCGGTCCGGGATACCGGAAATACCACGCGAATTGCATACCCGTCACTTCCACCCGCACAGCTCCAGGATCAGCGGGCCGGAACCGTTCCGAAGCCCAAATGGAGCTGCTCATCAGGTTTAACCCGACAAACAACACCGCCGTGAGCACCGTCCAGACAATTTCCATGGTGACGTTGCCATGGGAATATTCCGCATTCGCGAGCACCCTTGCGATCACGATACATCCACACGAGCGCGCCGAGCGACAATTGCGCCGCGACGAACACGATGCCCATGAGAATGTAAGTGGTCGTGAAATGATGGTCGATGGCCGGAGCGAGCGCAGAAGCGCCCACGGGCAGCCACCATGTCTTAGCAACGAAGAAGTAGGTGCTGAGAAGTGTGATCAACCAAATGACAATCAGAAGAACGAGGCCCATTTGCGCGAGAACCCCCCAGGCCAAATCTTTGACCTTTCGCACTTGGAAACCGGTGAAATCCCCTGAAACGGAAAAACAGATGCCCAAAACCAAACGGAGTCTATCACAGGTTTTTCCCTGCGCAAGCAGCTTCTTCTCAGCTTTCTTCTTCTCCGGAATTCTTGAAGTGGGCAGCGCCTCCTCTTAGCGCCTAGCCAAGAAGAAACACAAAAAGAAACACGCATTGACGAATTTATTTCATTTAAGTAAGATGCGTTTCGTTCTGGGGGTCCGTTGATGACGTTCGGGATCTCGGGAAAATGTGCGAATTTGTTCAAAACTAACGGCCCCAGCATGCTGGCCGGTGCCACGCCGACCTGCTCCTCTATCTATACCCACTTCAGGAAAGACAATCACGCCGGCAAAGCGCGAAAATTTTGTACTTCAACTGACGGTATTGCATCTCTCGCAGGGAGCTTCGTCGCCCACTTGCTCCTATCGTTTTCTGTGATCAGGAATTCGGCTTTGCAGGTGAGATTGCTCACTCACGCGATCGCTCTAACGGAATTCACGGGCCTGGCTTTAGGGAGAACTCAATAGCTCATACCACGGCCACGGACTGACTTCGAGACACGCTCATCTAGGAGGCAACGCATGGCGGGCCCGGAATCCGGATCGGACAAACCGATATCCGATGCAGCGAAGGCATCTGCTGCAAAGGGGAATCAAGCGTCCAGTTATGTTGGTTCCCCGGCAGTCGGCACTTCAAAGGCTGCTGCTGCCGCGGGCCTGGGAAGCGTGGGCCCGCAGCCGAGCGAAGTCAATGAACATCGCCGTCGCCTGGTGTGGTGTGGCGTCGCGGGTTTTCTCACCGCGTGGTTCCTCGCCTTCCTTCGTTTTTTCTTGCCGCGCACTCTGTTCGAACCGCCCACCGTCTTCAAGATTGGCTATCCCTCGGACTATGCGCTGGGCGTAGATACGAAGTGGCAGCAGAAATACCGCATTTGGGTGGATCGCACACCGGATCGGCTGTTTGTCATTTTCGCGCGGTGCACTCATCTGGGTTGTACGCCCGACTGGAAATCCAGCGAAAACAAGTTCAAATGCCCCTGTCACGGAAGTGGATACGACAGCGAAGGCGTTAATTTCGAGGGGCCGGCACCGCGTCCCATGGACCGCGCCCACGTGGAATTAGCTCCGGATGGACAGATCATCGTGGATGTCTCGAGGCTTTATCAGTGGCCGAAGGGACAGCCAAGCCGTTTCAACGAGCCGGGAGCATATTTAGCGGGGTAAGGTTTCGACTGCCGTTGACGGAAGTAGAGAGGAAGATCGAAGCACGGAACGAGTCAGCCCGAGAACGGGAGCAACGAAATGCCTGATGAAAAAAACTCGACCCCTAAAAACGGCAAATCCGTGGGATTGGTCGAACGCGTCAAAACCGGCATTCAAGAAGATCTTGAGTCTTTGAAAACCGACCTGCCTGCGAAAGCTAAGGAACAAGTGGAGCTGCTGAAGAAGCCCACCAAAACGCAGGTGTATACCTCGATTTTCCGCCACAAGCACGACGATACTCCCCGCAATCGCGCTTTGGGTGTGCTCTCCAATGTTTTCCTTCATCTGCATCCCGCAAAGATTAATCGTGACGCGGTGCGTTACAGCTACACCTGGGGAATGGGCGGCATCACGTTTTATTTGTTTATTGTGCTGACCTTCACCGGGGTGCTGTTGATGTTTTATTATCATCCCAGCAAGGTGCAAGCCTTCCGCGATGTGCTGTATCTCGAGCACGACGTGCCTTTTGGTAAATTGTTGCGCAACATGCACCGCTGGGCCGCACACTTGATGGTGATTGCGGTTGAGCTGCACATGTTCCGCGTGTTTCTCACCGGCTCCTACAAAAAACCTCGCGAGTTTAACTGGAACGTTGGCGTCATCCTTCTTGTCTTGACGCTGCTGCTCTCTTTCACCGGATATTTGTTGCCCGACGATCAACTCGGCTTTTGGGCTGTGACCGTGGGGACCAACATGGCGCGTGCCACGCCGCTGCTTGGGCACGAGGGGCCGTTCGGCGCGCAGTTGGGTATGACACCTTACAATGACGTGCGCTTTGGTCTGTTGGGGGGTTCCATCGTCGATGCGAATGCCCTATTGCGCTCCTACATATGGCACTGCATCGGCATTCCCATCGTTGCCTCGATCTTCATGATCCTGCATTTCTGGCGCGTTCGGAAGGACGGCGGCATCTCCGGCCCGGCTGAGGTGGTGCTCGACTCTGAAGTCAAAGAGGAAAAGCGATAGCCATGGATTGGAAACAATTGTGGGAAATTCTTTCCGCGCCTGACAACGTGCCGATCATCGCCATGATTCCGCTGCTTGCTTTCTATATTTATCTTGCCTGGAAGCAGGCCCATGCGAATGATGTGCTCATCGAGCAACTGGAAGGCAATGCGGCCCTGGCGAAGACGCAGTACCGGAAAGCGTGGCCGTTCCAGCCGGGTTGGCAAAAAGAAGTGCATGTATGGCCGTTTCTGCTTCGCGTGGAATTCCTCGCCGCCATCATCGTCACCATCATACTGATGGTGTGGTCAATCACCTTGAACGCTCCGCTCGAGGAACCGGCGAACCCGAACCTGACGATGAACCCCGCAAAAGCCCCGTGGTATTTCCTCGGGCTACAGGAAATGTTGGTTTATTTCGATCCGTGGATCGCCGGCGTGGTGATGCCTACGCTGATCATTATCGGACTGATGGTGATTCCCTATATCGATACCAATCCATTGGGTTGTGGCTACTACACCTGGAAGCAGCGCAAATTTGCAATCGGTACGTTCCTCTTCGGCTTCATTGTCTTGTGGGTCTCGATGATTTTCATAGGGACTTTTATCCGCGGTCCAGGCTGGCAGTGGTTCTGGCCCGGACAGACCTGGGATCACAACCGTCTCATTTATGAAGTGAATCGTGACCTGCCTGACCTTTTCGGAATTACTTCGAATTGGGGGAAAGGGATTTTCGGCGCGGCTGTCGTCGGAGGTTTTTTCGTCTTGGGCGGTATCGGGGCGCACGCGTACTTCCGGAGGTATAACGCCAAGGACTACAAGCGCATGAGCTTGCTGCAATATTCGATACTGATGGTGTTTCTACTGACCATGCTGGGATTGCCGATCAAGATGCTGTTGCGGCTTCTTTTTCACATTAAGTACGTGTGGATAACGCCGTGGTTCAACGTGTAGGGGGAACTGTTGTCCGATAAGCCCAATCTCGAGAATGATCCGGTAGTCAGCAAGTCGCTCGCACCTCATTACGTGGTGGCGATCGTCGTTCTGATGGCCACGCTATTCTGGGCTCTCTGGGATGAAGACTTCGGACAGCGTCCCTGGAAAGCCTTTCAACATGAGTGGAAGAGCCGCTACGCGGCTTTCCTCAAAAGCGCGCGCTCGGAGTCGCGTGATCTGCAGAAGGACATTGAAAGCAGCCCAGACTATCAGAAACTCAAGCAGGACTACGAAACGGCCAGCCAGGGTGCCGCCCCGCACATCAAGGAACTCAACGAAAAACTCCGCGACTTGAGCGCCAAAATTCTTGCCGTGCAAAACGTGTTTACCGACCGGCGAGCCTATGTCGGCGCCCTCACGTACGAAATCGAAACGGAGACCAGCGCCTCGGCAAAACAACGCAAACAAAAAGATCTGGAGAAGTATAAACAGGAAGTCACTTCGGTCATTTTTCCCGATGGCAGCAAGCAGAACTACAACTACCGACAACTGGAAGACATCTACAATGACCTGAAAAACCAGCGCACGCTGCTGAGCGTGGAACTCGGAGAAGCGATCAAGCCGGTCAACGACCAGAAAGAAAAGGTCGATACCTATATCTCCGACCACATCACCAACCTCACGCCTTCGCAGTTGGCGGGCCTGCAGAACAAGACCGAGGACTGGACCCCGAAAATATTGCAGATCAATGTGCCGGACGCCAATATCGTCGATCGCTGCGAGTCGTGCCATATGGGCATCCGGGAACCCGTTAAGCTTTCGCCAGCAGCAATGTCTCTTAAGGGCAAGAAACCCGACGAATACGCGCTGGCCTTTACCACTCATCCCGAACCCAACTTGCTGCAGATTCACGATCCGGAAAAGTTTGGCTGTTCGCCTTGCCACCAGGGAAATGGACGGGCCACCACCAGCGTAGAGAAGGCCCACGGCACGTATGAACACTGGCTCTGGCCACTCTTTCCTCGTGGAGATATGGAAGCCGGTTGCCAGTCCTGCCACTCCGCGGACATGGTGTTGGTGAGTGACGACGTTGGTTGGGTGCTGAGTGAAGGGAAAGATTTGTATCGTCAACGTGGTTGTATGGGATGCCATCGTTATGAGGGCTATGACAAGGAGCCCGAAGATTTACTGTCCGTCGGCCAGCAGATCAAACAACTGGAGCAGCAAAAGAAGGACAACCTCAAGGAAGCCGGTTACTTAATGAAGCAGGCCGACAGCGCCGGGAGCAACGAGGAAGCCAATCGCTTGAATGATCGCGCCGTGGCATTGAAGGTCACCAACAGCAAGTTGGATTTGCGCATCGTGCAACTCGACCGGACGCACCAAGAGCTTGCTGCAGGACATCAAGAAGGTCGGGCCGAATCTCAAGGATGTGCGGCTCAAGCTCAACAAGAATTGGATTCCCGTGTGGCTAAAAAAGCCAACCGACTTTCGTGCGACCACGAAAATGCCGAACTTTCGCCTCAACGACGAGCAGATCAAAGCCATCTCCGCCTATCTTTGGCAGTCTGGCTTGAAAGATCCCTTGCCGAAGCATCCGGCTGGCAATGCGGCACATGGAAAGGAGCTTTTCGAAACACGAGGGTGCCTCGCATGCCACTCCATCGGCGAGGGCGACCAAATGCAAGGCGGCACTTTTGCCGCAAATCTCACGCGCGTCGGCGAGAAGGACAATTACGAGTATTTAGTTCGCTGGGTCCACAATGCCCGCGAACGCACTCGCCCCTATTGCCTCTTTGAGAAGAAAGACATTGGCCCTGAAGATTACCAGAAGAAGGGCTTGCCCTTTGTTTTTGACTTGGAGCACACGCGGTGTCCCAACGACGGCCACGAACTCCAGGTACAAAACATGACCGTGATGCCAAGTCTGCGCCTATCTCCGCAGGATGCGGAAGACGTCGCCAGCTATCTCATCACCCTCAAGAAGCAAGAACCGTCCAGCTATCCCGAAGCGGCGTTTATGGATGACCCGAGTCTGCGGGACGAAGGCAAACGCTGGATTCGCCACTACGGCTGTGCTGGGTGTCACGAAATTTCGGGCCTCGAGGATGAGGGTCGCATCGGAACGGAGTTGACGTTTGAGGGCAGCAAGCCGGTGGAACGTCTGGATTTCGCTTTGTTGACAGAAGTCGCGCAACGCGGCGGCAGTGAACCGATAACCGATCCGGACGACCTTGCGCGCTTGCCGGAGGGACCGGCCAAGCAGCCCTGGTACGACCACAAAGGCTTCTTCGAACACAAGCTCGCCGAGCCCAATATTTGGGATAAGGGAAAAATTAAGCCCGACACGGAAAAGTTGCGCATGCCGAATATGCACCTTACTAAGGAACAGATTCGAGCGCTCACTACTTTTCTGATGGGCAGTCAGGAGAATCCTCTACCTTCCAGTTATCAATACCGCCCGCTCGATTATCGCCGCGACATTCAAGAGGGGTGGTGGGTCGTCAAGAAGTATAACTGCATGGGATGCCACCAGCTTCTCCCGGGCCAGCGCACCTCGCTGATGTCCATGGCGCGCTACCAGGGGCCGGACGGGCAGGAACAACTGCCTCCCAAACTTCTCACCGAAGGCGCACGCGTGGATCCCAGCTGGATGCTGCACTTCCTGGGCAATCCCGCACTGAATGATCAGAACACCAATCGCAACGGGTTGCGAACTTATCTACAGGTGCGCATGCCAACGTTTTCTTTCTCTGAAAATGAACTGGGCAAGCTGGTGCGATTTTTCCAGGCGCTCTCACGCCAGCCCTTCCCCTACATTCCAGAGGAAGTCCCGGTGCTGACCGCGAAGGAAAACGAGATGGCGCGCAGCCTGTTTACCAGCAACGCGGCACCCTGCTTGAAATGTCACGCCACGGGTGATCCCACTCATGATCGAACCGCAACTGCGCCTAACTTCTTGCAAGCCAAAGGACGCCTGAAGGCCGATTGGATGGAGCGTTGGATTATCGACCCGCAAGCCATCAGCCCGGGCACCTCCATGCCCTCCGGGTTGTTCCGGCACGAAAACAGCCGGTGGGTATTCGCCGGCCCGACTCCAGCGTCTTTCCAAGGATACGAAAAGGATCATACTAAGCTGCTGGTGGAATATATTCTCCAACTCACACCGGAAGAGCAGCGACGTGTGAGCGCTGCGATGGGCCGGTCTCCAACAGCAAGCGTCCGTCCTTCATCGCAGGGTAAATCTGGGAACCAGGCGGGACGCAACGCTTCAAACTAGGACTTCGATTTGTAGGAGCTTTTGAATCTAAGAGAGGTAGAGCGAAATCATGACAACGACGACTCGGTTGACGCACTGGGGCTTGGCCTGCAGTTTGGGTCTCGTCCTTCTGGGAGGATGTGGCAAAAAGGAACCTGCCGAAGAACAACCTGCCGCGCCCGCTGCAACACCAACGGCCACGGCCACGCCCATTGATCCTGCGACGGCTGCCAGCGTTAGCGGCACCGTAAAATTCGACTGGCGCCCCGCCAAAGGCCGCGACGATCGATATGAGCCAGGATCCCAATTGCAAGGGCCAGAACACAGCAGAGAACATTGTGGTGAGCGGCGGTAACCTCGCCAACGTGTTCGTGTACGTGAAAGAAGGGCTTGGCAACCGCACCTTCGACGTTCCGAAAGAGCCGGTCGTCGTGGATCAGCAGGGCTGCAAGTACCACCCGCACGCGCTGGGGGTGATGGCGGGCCAAACCGTCAAGATTGTCAACAGCGATCCGACTACCCACAATATTCATCCGACGCCGAAGGACAACCGCGAATGGAATGAGTCGCAGCCTCCTCAAGCGGTTCCGCTGGAGAAGGTTTTTGCGCGGGAAGAGATACTGCTCCCCGTGAAGTGCAACCAGCATCCCTGGATGAGGATGTTCATCAGCGTTGTGAAAAATCCGTTCTATGCCGTTAGCGGACCGGACGGCAAATTCGAAATTAAAGGCTTGCCGCCGGGCGATTACACGCTGGCCTTTGTGCAGGAAAAACTGGGGGAACAGGACGTGAAGGTGACGCTCGCCCCCAAAGACAGCAAGACTGTAGATATGACCTTTAAACAATGAAGCCAGCGTCGTGGGCCGGGGGTTCGGGAAAACTAGCTGCAACCCCATGAGGGTTTTTGTATGTGAACTGGGCGCAGGCGCAGACTGCCCGCGGTTCTCAGGTTGCTCAGTCTTGTTGCACATGGAGTCAAGAATCAAGATGACTAAAGGGGGTCTCTTGCGTGCCGCGACATTCTTGATTTCCATCGCTTTTTGCCTTGTCCCAGTTGCAGGAATTGTTTGGATCTTTACTGCAGGCTCCATCACCACTGTCGACGGTCTGTTCATGAGCCTTATTCTTCTCTCCCTTTCAGGAGTATTCTTCCTGAATGCAGTTTGGGAGTTGCAAGATCGTGGCCTGTTGTCTTTTCTCCACAAGGAGAAAAAAGCGTCCGGTAAAGAGGTTTCGGCTCCCAAGGCGAGCTAGCTCCGAAGGGAATGCATGGTGAGTCGAAGCACTTCCTTAAACCCAGGTCATCCGCCTGAAGTCCTGGCGGGGGACCCCGCGCGACAGCCGGCTGCAGCTCACCGCATGTCCACGCGCAAAAGGATGCTGTTTTTTCTGACTGCCTGGCTGATCGTGCTCATGCCGTTTTTGTTCTGGTGGAGCACCTGGTTCGGACGCCATCTCACGGATCAGCAGATCACCGAATACTTGAACGATGCGAAGCACCCGCGACACATCCAGCATGCACTCGTGCAATTGGGTGAGCGTATGGGTCGGCACGACGCGGGTGCCGCGCGCTGGTATCCTGATCTCGTGCGCCTCGCCTCCTATCCCGTGGAGGAGGTACGCAACACGGACGCTTGGGTGATGGGGCAGGACACCTCTGACGTTGCCTTCCACAAAACGCTGTTGACCATGCTTGGAGACTCTTCCCTGCTCGTGCGAGGAAATGCGGCGCTATCTCTGGTGCGCTTCGGCGACGCATCGGGCCGCGCTCAAATTGTCGCTTTGTTGCAGCCGGCGGTAATTACCGCACCTTCAGCGGGTGTGGTAAGCGACACCGACAAAATCGGCACGCCCATCCATCAAGGCGGCGTCATCGCGAAACTGCAAGATGGCCAACAAACCATCGAAGTGCGCTCCCCAATCAGCGGCCGGATCCGCACTCTCAACGCGCAAAAGGGAGCGAATGTTACTCCGGGATTCGAAATCGCAACCGTGGCGCCTGGAGATGAGCAGGTTTGGGAAGCCCTGAGAGCGCTTTATCTTATAGGCCAATTGGATGACCTGCCCGCGATCCTTCCCTACGAGCGCGAGCTCCCGGAAATTCCCGATCGCGTGCGCCAGCAAGCGTTATTGACGGAAAAGGTCATTCGGGAGAGGGCGACGCAGCGCTCCCCGGATTCCGGCCCGTCTCCGGCCTCCGAGTCAGAAAAGAATCCAACTCTCTAAATAACAAAACGCGCGCTCTCGGCGCGCGCTTTTCCTAAAAATGAGTTTGTGGGAACCGCAGCACTTAATATGTCATCTGCCCGACTTCCTTTTCTACCTCAGCGATATCCACCATCACGATGGCGTCCCAAGGACAGCCATCCAGGAAGCACCCGTCCGGACCTTTGCTGAGACACTTCTTGCAGCCAATACAAAGGATGGGATCAATCTGAATGCGGCCGAATGGAGGGTTGTCTTCGTCATACACCCAGAACATGCAATCCTCGACCGGGCAGTACTCCACGCAAGCGGGTGAGCCCGCGCAACCCGTACAGCATTCGGTAATTACCGCCAGTTCTTTCGGCTTCTTCTTCCGCGCCGTGGTAATCCCCTTGGAACGAGGCTCGTGCTTCTGGTCATCCGGGACCATTCCCGGCGCTTTAGAGGTTTGTGTTTCGGGTGCCATGGGCTGAGATTATATCCTCGAAGTCAAGTTTTTGTAAGTTCAGCCTTTGTCGCGTTTCCTGTGGAAGAGCCGTTGAATCCGTGTTGTCCATCGTGGTGTAACGATGGATAGGAACGGCCGAGAGTGGCGGTACCCGCTTCGAGGGCCTGCAACCATTCGTCGATCTCTTTACAGAGGGAAGCCACGTCAATGCCCCGAAAGCAGTTTGGATAGCGCGCGAGCCGCAGCCGCGCCCTGTGCAGCAAAGAGCGAGTGCCCCGGGGATTGTCACGTTGCAGGTGATGAAACGCAGCTGCGACTTGAATCAGTCCCTGCAAAAAGGTCTTCTCGGGTTCTTTTGACCGCAACCATACCCACTCCCAATGTTCATGAGCGGCAAAGAACTCCTGTGCACGATAGCATCGCAGACCTTCGCCAAGTTCTCCTTCGGTCCAAATCAGTTTCATGCAGAAGCCCCGCCTCCTGAGGAAAGTGAATCGGGCGAATCTCGCTTGAATTTGCGTCCACTCTAACAGGAACAGACGCATCTCTCGATGGCTTCGATGGGGCTACGGTTGGAGGTTTGGAATTGAACTGGATTCGGTTGGCTTGCGGGAGAGGTGAGGGGAAGTACGAGCCGGCCCAGCCCTCAATCCCCTAAAGGGATCCTCGGCTCGCCTCCCCCACGGGTTAGGAGGGATGCACGCTGTGGACCATCCTAACGTGTTTATTTTCAATCCATTGAGCAATGGCTGGTTGGTAAAAACGCCCTACCCCCGGGGAAAAATTTACGTCTAGTACTTGCTATTGCACTTCAAAAGTGTGAGTGGCAAAGAATTTCCCACCATGCAGCTTCGTCGCGCGCTTCGACACGCCTTGACCTCACTGCGCGCGAATTGCTATCGTGACTATATTGGGCTCATTCTAACTACTGAGCACCAAGGCTGCCGTGGGGGGCTGCCACGAATTATGGGACTGACGAAACTGGTTGTGCGGGGGGCGCGGCAGCACAACCTGAAAAACATCAGTCTGGAAATCCCCCGGAACTCGCTCACCGTGATCACTGGTTTGTCGGGATCGGGCAAATCATCCCTCGCATTCGACACGATTTACGCGGAAGGGCAGCGAAGGTACGTCGAATCCCTGTCGGCATACGCGCGCCAGTTCCTGGACCAGATGGAGCGGCCGGAAGTGGATGTGATCGAAGGGCTCTCCCCGTCCATCGCGATCGAGCAGAAAACCACCACACGTTCGCCGCGGTCCACCGTTGGCACCATCACGGAGATTTACGACTATCTGCGCGTGATTTACAGCTCCGTGGGAGTTCCCCACTGCCCAAATTGCGGCAAGCCGATCACGCGGCAATCCAGCGAGCAAATTGTACAGGCCATCCTCAAGGGCGAGCTGTGCAAGCCCGATGACCGTATCATGATCCTGGCGCCGATCGTGCGCGGCCGCAAAGGAGCGTACCGCAAGGAGCTGGAAAAGCTTGCGCAGGACGGATTCGTTCGCGTGCGCATTAATGGCGAGCTGTATCCGCTGGACGAGCCTCCCGCGCTCGATAAGCGCAAGAATCACACGATTGAGGTGGTGATCGACCGGCTGCTGGTGAAGCAGGGAGTAGCGTCGCGGCTGGAGCAGTCCATCGCGACGGCGCTGAAGCTGGCGCAAGGACTTGTCACCGTCGCCGTCGTCGGAAGCAGCGAACATGTTTTTTCTGAGAAGCTGGCGTGCCCGGATTGCGGCTTGTCGGTGCCACAGCTGGAACCGCGATCGTTCAGTTTTAACTCGCCGTACGGGGCTTGCCCCGCCTGCAATGGACTGGGATCCAAATACGATTTTGATCCCGCGAAGGTAGTGGCGGACTGGACGCGGCCATTGTTCGATGGCGGATTGGGGCCGGGTTCAAGCTCCGCGATTTTGAAGCGGACACTGGAATTGGCGGCGTACGCCCACGGGTTCCATCTGGATACGCCCTTTGAGAAATATCCCGCGCGCGTGCAGAACCTACTTCTGTATGGATATCCTCCCGCGGGAGCAAAGCGCGGCAGCGAGGCGGCTGGGAAATCAGCGAGTGGCGAGAAGGGATTTCGCTTCCAGGGAATTCTGAAATTTCTCGAGCGCAACTTTGAGGATTCCAATTCCGATTCCTACCGCGAGTGGATGACGCAGTACATGTCCGCCACGCTTTGCAACACCTGCCTGGGCAGGCGGCTGCGGCCGGAATCGCTGGCCGTCAAGCTGGCGGGGTGGTCGATTTCCGATTTTACGGCGTTGTCGTTGAGCGATGCGCGGCCCGCCGTGGACAAAATTCTCTTGCAGCTTACGCCGAGACAAAAGGAAGTTGCCGGAAGGCCGCTGGCGGAAGTGGGCGAACGGATTGATTTTCTGCTGGCCGTCGGATTGGGGTACCTGAGTCTGGAGCGCTCCGCGGCGACGCTGTCGGGCGGTGAAGCGCAGCGCATCCGATTGGCAACACAGATTGGGTCGCGACTGCGCGGAGTGATGTATGTTCTGGATGAACCGTCGATCGGGTTGCACGCGAGGGACAACGATCGGCTGCTGCATTCGCTGGAGCAGCTTCGCAATTTAGGAAATACCGTATTGGTTGTGGAACACGACGAAGACACCATCCGTCGCGCGGATTATGTTGTGGACCTGGGGCCTGGCGCGGGCAATGCCGGTGGTTATCTCGTGGCGAAGGGCAAGCCAGAGGAAATCGCGGCATCGGCGGAATCGTTGACGGGGCAATATCTGTCTGGGCGGGCGAAAATTCCAGTGCCGGCGAAGCGCCGCAGCCCCAATGGGAAATCAATTCAGATTCTGGGAGCGCACGCCAACAATTTGAAGGAAGTGGATGTGAGTTTTCCGCTGGGGTTGTTCACCGTGGTAACCGGCGTTTCTGGCTCCGGCAAATCCACGCTGGTGAACGACATCCTGTACCGCGCGCTGGCGCAAAAACTATACCGATCGATGGAGCCGCCCGGAACGCACCGCATGATCCTGGGCATCGAGCACATCGACAAAGTGATCGAGATCGATCAAGCGCCGATTGGACGCACGCCTCGGTCGAACCCTGCCACCTACACGGGCGTTTTTGCGCCGATTCGCGAACTATTCGCGATGCTGCCAGAAGCCCGTGAACGCGGCTATCGTCCGGGGCGTTTCAGTTTCAACGTGAAGGGCGGGCGGTGCGAGGCGTGCCAGGGAGAAGGACTGCGGCGCATCGAAATGAATTTTCTGCCGGACGTGTATGTGACCTGCGAGGTGTGTCGCGGGCGGCGCTACAATGCGGAAACGCTCGCGGTTCGCTACAAGAGCCATTCCATCAACGATGTATTGAACCTGCCGGCCAGCGACGCGTTGAAGCTGCTCGAGAATATCCCGCAGATTCAGCAGAAGCTGTCTACGATCGTCGAGGTCGGACTTGGCTATGTGCAACTGGGCCAGTCCGCCACTACGCTTTCGGGCGGCGAAGCGCAGCGCATCAAGCTGGCTCGCGAGCTTTCGAAGCGCCAAACGGGGCGAACCATCTACATTCTCGACGAGCCGACCACGGGACTGCACTTCGATGATGTGCGCAAACTTCTCGACGTGCTTCAGCGTTTGGTGGAGCTTGGCAACACCGTGCTGATCATCGAACACAACCTGGACGTGATCAAACAGGCGGACTGGATCATCGATCTCGGTCCGGAAGGCGGGCAGGGTGGCGGTCGTATTGTGGCGCAGGGCACGCCGGAACAAGTGGCGCGCGTTAAGAAATCGTACACGGGACAGGCGATGGCGCGCTCGTTGGGGCTAAATGGTTACTCCAATGGCGAATGAAAGCGGCTTGCAAAAAGGTGCGTGAGTTGCATCCCTGCGTTAGAACCTTCCGCCACTTGCGCGTCGTTGCGCTTCCTCGTACAGTGTTGACACTCGCATGAGCGTCTATTCGATTCGTCCGCTGGTTCTCGGTGGAGTGCGCACCTATCCATTGGCTACGCGCAAGAGCAAGGTAAACGCGCGCCAGTTCGCGAAGCCGGCGGGGAAACGCGGCTCGCTTGCGACGATTTCTTGACAGCTTGCCGGAAATTCTCGCGGCGCAGGATCTGCGCGACCTGTTATCGGCAGTGCATCGCGCAAAGAAACAGCGGCGTGCCGTCCTTTGGGGAATCGGCGGGCATGTAATTAAGGTAGGGCTTGGGCCGCTTGCTGATCGACCTGATGAAGAAGGGCTTCGTTTCCGGCGTGGCCATGAATGGCGCGGCGCTCATTCACGATTTCGAAATCGCGCTGGTGGGCAACACGTCGGAGGATGTGGAAGCGGGAATTGGCGCGGGCCAATTCGGTATGGCTGAAGAAACCGGCAGGACCATCAATGAAATCGCCAAGCTGGCACAGCGTTTGCGAATGGGCTACGGGGAAGCGGCTGGGCAATATTTGAGCAGCGGGATACTTTCGCCGAAGCACCGTGGCGAAAGCGTTTTGATGGAGGCTTACCGGCTGCGGATTCCTGTCACGGTTCATCTGGCGATTGGCACGGACATTCCGCACATGCATCCGGCCGCGGAGGGCGCCGCGCTTGGGGCTGCCAGCCTCAACGATTTTCGCTTATTCTGCGCCCTGGTCCAGCAGATGGATGCCGGAGGGGTTTATCTCAACTGGGGTTCGGCGGTGCTGTTGCCGGAAGTATTTCTGAAGGCTGTTTCAGTGGTGCGCAATCTGGGCGTGGCGTTGCATCCAATCACCACGGCAAATTTCGATTTCATTCAGCATTACCGGCCGCTGCAGAATGTGGTGAAGCGTCCGACGGCCGCATCGAAAGAGAGTGGAGGCAAGGAATCGCGAGGCTTTGCGATCACCGGCCATCACGAATTGCTTTTCCCGCTGGTTGCTGCGGCGCTGGCGGAGGGCTGGCCAAAATCCGACGAAGCGCAGGAGAGCCTGAGATTGTTTGACGACTACCCACCCGTTCCTCCAGAATCCACTACCGATTCCAGAGAATCCTCCTCTGAGACTCCGGCAAGCGGAGCCGTCGCCGCAGATTTGGGGAGAGCCGGCGGCTGCCGTCGGGCCAGCTGCCACAACACGAACTCCTTACTACGACTTGCGCTATCCAGCGGATTTACAGATTAGCTGGTCCTGGCCTCATTTGGTTCTGTTCCTGCTATTTGCCATCATCAGTTTGACTGTCATCCAGGGAATATTGATGGTGTTTTACGCGCCGCACCAGTCAATGTCGTCGCAACAATTGGAAACGTACCTGTTGTCGAAGCCGCAGTTCACGTTGGGAAGTATGGTGATTTGGTATGCGGCGATTTTCTTTTTTCTCTATGTGACGTTGTCCTTGCTTCGCGGCCATTCCTTCTGGGAATGTCTCGGCTGGCGCAAAATTTCGCCGCGCCCCGGTGAACACGCGCGAAACCCTATTGTGTATTTTTTTGCGGGATGCGCGCTTGTCCCTGTTTGTGGCCATTTTGAGTTCGCGGTTGAAAGCACCGGACAATTCTCCCATGGAGGAATTGTTCAAGAATCGCCAGACCGCGCTGTTGTTTGTTGGCATGGCGGTCTTGATCGCGCCGCTGGTGGAGGAAACGCTCTTCCGCGGATATCTCTATCCCCTGTTTGCGCGATCGTTCGGGGTCACTCCAGGCATTGTGCTAACCGGTGTGCTGTTCGGAATGATGCACGGCGCGCAGCTTGGTTGGACGTGGGGGCTGGTAGCGATGCTGGTCCTGGTGGGAATCGTCTTCACACTGGTACGCGCGCGAACCGGCAGCGTTTTTGCCAGCTTTCTGATGCATCTGGGATACAACTCGCTGATTTCGGTGGCCGCGTTGATTGGCACACACGGATTCACGCAAGCGCCCATCGGGAAGTGACCGATTCGCGCCCGAAACCGCATACGTTAAAACTAGTGAGTGGAGAGGAACCGCGCAACAATGTACGTGGCACAGCCCATTGAATGGACCGAGCAAGGCGTCGTGATGCTGGATCAGCGGCGGCTGCCAGCCGAAGAGATCAGCCATACCTACACAGATTATGTGGGCGTAGCGAAAGCGATTCGAGAAATGGTGATTCGCGGCGCGCCCGCGATTGGCGTTGCCGCTGCCATGGGAGTCGCGATTGGGGTACAGAAATCGAAGGCCGGCTCCGTGGATCAACTGCAAAAGGAATTGGTCCAGATTTGCGAGACGCTGGCAAAGACAAGGCCAACGGCCGTGGACTTGTTCTGGGCATTGGAGCGTATGAAGGCGCGCTTTGCGGCGGTCACGCAGTCCACTTCCGATCTGGCGGAGATTCGCAAAAAGATGATCGCGGAAGCGCTGGAGGTTCATCTCGAAAAGAAGGCCGCGGACGAAGCCATTGGGAGATTTGGCGCCGAATATATGCCCAAAGAGGGCCAGGTAATGACGCAGTGCAACGCCGGAGCGCTGGCGACGGCTGGGATCGGCACGGCGCTGGGAGTGATTCGCGTTGCGTACGAGCAGGGGCGAAAGATTCATGTGCTGGTGCCGGAAACGCGGCCGTATCTGCAGGGCGCGAGGCTGACCGCGTGGGAACTTCATCGTGGCGGCATTCCGCTCACGCTAATTACCGACAACATGGTCGGGCATTTCCTGAAGACCGGGAAAGTGGGCGCCGATCGTTACGGGAGCCGACCGCATCGCGGCGAACGGCGATACCGCCAACAAGATTGGCACGTACCAGATTGCGGTGCTGGCGAAAGAAAACAACGTGCCGTTTTATATTGCCGCGCCAATTTCGACGTTTGACTTGTCGATTCCCGACGGGGAGCACATCCCTATCGAAGAGCGGAGCGCGGAAGAGGTGACGCATATTCAGGGAGTGCGCATCGCGCCGGACGTGCATGCGGCGCATCCGGCGTTCGATGTTACGCCGAACAGATATATTCATGCGATTTTCACGGAGCGAGGAGTGGCCAAGGCGCCGTTCACGGAATCGCTGAAGCAGCTTGCTTCCGCTCAGCCGGTCGCCGCCTCGCAATAACGAAAAGCCTCACCCCTGAATGAACGGGTGAGCTACAGGTTACGCACAGTTACCACAACATGATTTTGCGGTCACCCAAAGAAAAAGGGCGGCTCGACAGGCCGCCCCTTTTGTCGCGCGTTTTCTCGGAATGGGTTAGAAGGTGAGCTTAGCCGTTATTTGCGCCATTCTCATGTCGGTTGCGGCGGACGCGAACGCTCCGTAAGGAGTCGTGGGCGTGGAGGATGTGAGAATGGTCTTTCCGAAACTAATGAGCGTTTGTGAGGATGGCGCCCCGTAGTTCGCATGGTTGAGCCAGTTGTAGGCATTCAGCCCGAGCTGGAAATTCATGCGCTCGTTGATCTGGAATGTTTTGCGGATGCTCATATCGCCGCCGAAGAAGCCGGGACCGCGGAAAGCATTGCGACCCACGACGTTGCCGGTGAAGCTGGTCGGCTGTGCGAACAAGTAAGGTGCGTTGGGGTTCACGCCGCCTTGAATGCCAAAGCAAGCGTTGACGACGCAAGCGCCGCCGTTGGAAAAGTCCCGTCTAGGGAATAGTGGTTGTAGGATGATCGCGTTACCGGGAGTAACGAAACCCAGGCCCATATTTTGACCGGAGAGGCCTGCGATGGTCGCCGAGTCATTAACGGTGAAGGGGAAGCCCGAACGCCAGAACTCGGTGCCGGAGAGTTGCCAGCCACCGATGGCTGTGTTCAGCAAACGATTGCTGCTCTTGAACGGCAGCACATAGATATAGCTGGCGCTGATCTGATGACGGGCGTCGTAATCCGCCGA
>CAWBVH010000017.1:0-31364 GCA_963792145.1 Candidatus Acidiferrales bacterium | reverse complement strand
CGTAGCCAGACGCTCTATCCAGCTGAGCTACGGGCGCATCCTTGGCAACTCCATTATTTTCACACTGCTACGCGGCTGCGTCAAGTTCAGGAACCGACGAAACTTTGGAGCATTTGGAGCAACAAGCAGGTACATCGAACCCAACGCTCACTATTTCCGCCTCGTGGAGCCTCTGTTCAAGCTCCTCGTCTATGCGGGAATAGAGTTCCGACATCGTCTGCGGCTTGTGCCCCATCCAAAAATTGTTGATGTCCTCTTGGCAGCGCTTCCCGCGTAGCCACGTCTTGCGGAAACGACGACAGCGTGGAATCCCATTCCCTTCTCATCAATTCCCATCGCCTGAAGACGTGGTGTCAGCCGGCGTTGCTCAAGATTGTTGTGCAAGTATGGCGTGCCGTTACGGGTCTGGAACAGCAGCCCATTCTTGCCATCGATGAATGTTCGCAGGTACTCTGCGACGTTCGGGCACAAGTCGATTTGGCGCGACGCTGCGTCGGTTTTGAGATAGCTGACGATACGAGGTGTGTCTCGGTCAACCTGTTGTTGGACTTCGATGGTGCGCCCATTGTTGATGAAGTGTTTCCCCTCAAGAGCGAGTGCTTCCGAGATTCGCATCCCGGTCGCTGCTACCAGAACACACAACGCCTGCTCCTCGCCTTCGCTCTCCTTCACGAGTTGAGCGACGGTCCACCGACGTTGTTGTTTTGAATTTACAAGCGGCAGGTCCATCACTGAAGAGTCCCACTTACGGCCATGAATAGGCTCTCCAGTCTCGCCATCCTTGAGTGAAGCGACTATTTGTTGGAAATACTCGACGTACGTGTTCACTGAGCGAGCGGACAGCGACTTTTTCATCTTGTCCACCAGCGGCTGGACGGTGATGTTGTTGATGCTTCCCAGCGACAGGTCGCCGATTGACGGAAGAATCCACTTATTCAAAGCTGCTTCGATACTCGAAGTGTCTTTGATTGGTTCCCTGTCCCTCGTTTTAGCCCACAGCAAATAGACTTCAGCTTGCTTTCGAAACGCTACCTCACCGATAACAACGCGGTTGAAGTGTTGCTTCGAGTTTGCGCCGGATTGCTCGACGATCTCCTTTGCCTTGAGCCGAACTTCAGAGCGACGGGGGCTTGGGCTTGCCTTCTTTGTCGAGCACAACCGGAGCAACTTTCGCTGTCATATTGATCCGTTCATCTTGACCCTCGCTGTCTATCCGCCATCTGACTCCGTAGAAGCCGGACTGGACAACGATAGTGCCGTTCTGACCGCTGCGATGCGACATAGACTTTCGTCCATTCCGCCGCTGCTTTGGTTGCAGGGCGATAATAGCAGGTGACGACGCAGTGTCAACCGTTGGAGGAAACTTGAGCGTAGGCGTCGTGTCGCCGCCAACCAGGAGTGGTTCGTGCACAGCTACGGCTGCCGAGGTTTCGGGTGTTGTTAAAAGGGTGTTCTTCAAGGTAACCCCGTTAGGGTTACCGGGCCACGCCGGAATGGCGTGGCTTATCCGTCGCCCACCCCGCGCTTGTTTTGCGGTAAGGACGATCAGACTCTAAGGGCCTTGGGAGCTTCGCTCGTGCGCGCGTATTATTCTGGGAGACGCCGTAAATGCGGATGGAACCGAGACACACATCTCTTTCGACGCGAAAGTTGACGGCAAGGATTATCCGCTCAGCGGTGTGCCGAACGCAGACATGATCTCGGTGAAACGAGTTGACGCCAAGACTATAGAGACCACCTGGAAGAAACATCGCAAAACTGTGATGAAAACGCATGCGGTGGTTTCAAGCGATGGAAAGACGCGTACGGTTACATTTGACGGCACCGACCCCCAGGGTCACAAAGTGCGTAATGTTGCCGTGTTTGAAAAAGGGATGTGAAGGCGGCAGCCGGATTTAAAGGTTGGTGGCGTAGCGCATCCGTACTAAACAATCGTACCTCCTTGGATGTCGCTATTGGTCCATGGAGGACCGTCATTGACCTAACTACGATGAATACGGCGGGTTGGGACTCGCGCGGGGACAGCGGTCCCGCAAGGGGCCGTGTGCGAGTTTCCCAGCCTGCCCTTTCATCCGCCGGTATTCCCAATCAGAACTAGGGCTACTTTTGTTTCGGAATCCAGACCGGCCCGAGGGTCGAGATGTCTGGCATCTAGTTATTTGGTCGGATCGCGAACGCCGCATTACTGAGAAGCAACCGAATTAATTCCCCCTGGCGTCTTACGTTGGTCTTGGAAAAGATGCTCTTGATCTGCGAGCGAACCGTCTCGAAACTGATTCCAACTGTCTGATCCTATTACTGACGGCTATTTCTTGGGCTTAGTTGCGTCCGAAGACAAGCGAAGGTTCTTCAGCGACGCGATGGTGAGTCCCCCGCCGATATTCGGCTTGATGACCAATTCCAGTACAGTAACGTTTGCCAGCTCCACTTGGTATTCCTCGACCTCGCGGACCGCCCCAAGTGGGCTGAAATTCCACTGCTGACGCACAATTTCTTTGAACGAGTTCCCGCCGTCCGAAGACCACCGCAGAACGAACTCTTGCGTGCGCCCAGTTTCGTTTTCCTCAAAAACCAGAGATATGCATCTGAGCATTTGTGGCTGATCAAAGATTAGCCGAATTGTCTGACTCCCCGGCGCTGCCGCGCGCCAACCTCGCGCATCTCCTGAAATGAACGCCGCCTCGACCGGGAAGTCCTTATCCTCCGAAGTCACCTCGACAACGGCAGCACGCTCGACATCTAACCAACCTTCGCCGCGAGTCCGAATAGTTTCCGGAGTCGGGGTGATAATGCGCTTTCGCATATCACCAGTCTACTCTTGTTCAGGATCGCCCTCTATCCGTCGAGCTTGCTGCTTCTGATCGAGAAGCTCGGCAAGGCCAGGCCCCTCTCTCTACAGCAAGCACCCGATTACAACGGCACCAAAATATTGTTAAACGGGATAGGTCTTACCGTCTTCGGCATCGATGGAAAGTATGCTTAATTCCGTCTTGCGTCATTTCGGATACTACCAGGAACCACGTCCCTTAACAGAGTTCCTAGCTTTCAAAGAAACTTTCGAGTCTGCCAAAAACGCCGGTCTCTCCGTCGGAGATTACATCGACAGTAAACAGTTCAGCGGACCTCGGTCCCCTACGGACCAAACCATCGATGGGATGGCGGCTCTGGGTGTCTTCGAGGGTCGCCCTCAGCGGATCTGCGAAATTGGGCCAGGTTCCGGCCGCTACTTAGAGAGAACCATCGCCAAGTGCCAGCCCCCCTACTACGAAGTCTATGAGACGGCGGCAGAATGGCGCGACTGGCTCGTCGCACGGTACGGCGTTATTGCCAGGAAGTGCGATGGCAGAACACTGGCGGCCAGCGAATCTGCTTCGATGGCTCTGGTCCAGTCGCATAAGCTTTTTCCCGCGCTACCTTTACTCAACACGGTCTCCTACTTACAAGAAATGGCGCGTGTAGTTCAAGACGATGGATGGGTTGTGTTCGACATCATAACCGAGGCGTGTTTCAGCCCGCACCACGTAAAGGCGTGGCTCGACGCAAACCCTTGGCACTGGCCGTGGGCGCCTCATTTGATTACAAAAGACTTTACGCTCAAATTCTTCACGGATCGTGGGATCGACTTCGTCGACAGTTTTCCGGTGCCGCTCTATCCCGCTATCACGGAGTGCATGGTTTGAGGTGCTCCCCATCCTTCGGACCAAAATTTAGCCTTATTAAGGTGGATCGCTGCCTGCAAAACATTATAGATAGATCCTTGTTGTTGGGCCTGTGGGAACTGTGAAAAAGCCGAGCGTCTTTTGCGAGGCTCTTTTCAAGCTGCTGTGGGAATCCGCGCTCTTTGCGGATTTCCATCAGCAGCGTCAGTTTCCACAGGCCCTCTTTTCTTTCTTTTTTGCTACTTTTTTCTTTCTTCGTGCCTCGCTCTAGTTTTCCACAGAGAAATTTCGCGCCAGGATCGCCCAGGAACGACGATCGCCAACTCGGTCGACCCACGGCATACGCTGCTTTGTCCCTCCTCAAACGCATTTCACTTTCCCAAAGTAGATCGCCGCCGGCGTCTGATAGCCCAACGACTGATGCGGGCGTTCGTGATTGTAAAAAGTGAAATAGCTTTTGAGATTGGAGACTGCTTCTAACACCCCGCCGTAATCCTTCAGATACACCTCTTCGTATTTCACCGTCCGCCATAAACGTTCGATGAAAATGTTGTCGATCGCTCGTCCTCGTCCGTCCATGCTGATCGTGATGTCCTGCTTCTCGAGACGGTTCGTAAATACCTCGCTGGTGAACTGCGCCCCTTGGTCGGTATTGAAGATCTCCGGCCGCGTCGTCGTCAATGCCCAGTCCAGTGCCGCCACACAAAAGGCGCTCTCCAACGAAATCGATACTTCCCACGCCAGCACATAGCGGCTGAACCAATCCATGATCGCCACCAGATAAACAAAGCCCTGCCGCAGGCGAATGTAGGTGATATCGCTGGCCCAAACGTGGTCGGGCCGATCGATCTTGAGGCTGCGCAGCCGATACGGATAGATCTTGTGCCCTAACCCGGGATCCGACAGCCGTGGCTTCGGATAGATCGCCTCCAGCCCCATCTGCCGCATCAGCCGGCGTACCCGCTTCGCGTTGACCGCGTGTCCTTGCTCGCCGAGCCACCAACCCATCCTCCGGATTCCGTAAAACGGCGTCCGTGTGTATTGCTCGTCGATCAACCGCATCAAGCGCAGATTCTCGGCCGCTTCCGGTTCCGCCTCGTAATACCACCCCGACCGCGAAACCACCGCCAAGCGGCACTGCTGCCGGATGCTCAGGTCTTTGTGCGATGCAATCCATCCCTGCCTCTGCTCTATCGCGATAAACCGGACTTTTTTTTAAGCCAGTCCAGCTCCACCTGCAGCTGCCCGATCTGCTGGTACAACTCCGCCTTTAGCGCTTCCTCGCTCGTGTCCGGCTGCGAGCGCCGATCCGCGAACAGTTCCGGCGCTCCTTGAATCGCTTGCCGCTTCCAGTTCGCCACCTGGCCGGGATGTACGCCGTAATGCGAAGCGATTTCCTGAATGGTCTTCTGCTCCTTGATCGCCTCCAGCGCGATTCGTGCTTTCATCTCCGCGCTGAAGGTCCGCCGTTGCCTCGATTTCATTTCTGCTCCCTTTCCGAGACAGCGATTTTATACCTTATTGAGTGGTCCGAATTTTGGGGAGCACTTCAGTTTTCCGCAGGAGGTCATCGCAGAGGCGGCCTAGCTAGGACACTCAGGCCAGTATCTGCAATCAGACACATACCTCCGACCAGCTTCTACGCTATCGCGGCTCCCCCGCCATTTACCTCGACTGAAAACAAAACGCGCCCTTAACCACGAACCCTGATGTCGCGAGGGCGGAGGCCCGGCCGTGCTAGGGTTCTTCAGGGAGACGCGTATGCCTTTTGTTGACATGACACGAGCAGCCTCAATATCACCGAACGCCTACCCGGATGGTATGGACGCTATTTCCATTCGCAAAACATGACATTCGCGCACTACGACTTCAAGCGTGGCTCATTCATTCATGAGCACTTCCATCCTCAGGAAGAGGTCTACGAGCTGATCGAGGGCGCGCTTGAGGTGACCATCGATGGCGCAACCCAAGTCGTACGAGCCGGCTTGGTCGCGGTCGTGCCAAGTAATGCGCGCCATTCGGTCAAGGCCCTCACGGATGGCCGAGCCATCATCGTTGACTACCTGTTGAGGCGCGAATCCGATTAGGTCCGCGTTGCTGCAAACTGTCGCAATTTGCGTCCTAAATCCCTGCCCCATGACCTAGCTAAAGCCTGGTGCGAAACCCCAGTGTTGAACTCGCCAGGAATTTCGTTGGAAATTTTCCGCCCCTTATAATTAGGCTGCCCACCTGGCTGGCAGCCTGCCAACTAGTAACCAAATCGTGGCTACACCCGTCAGGACCTGGTGGCCCTCGACAGTCGAGCCAGGGTGGACCATCCTCATCCGTGATATCCGTGATCAACAATCTAAACTGGGCCGCGGAAAATCCTTGTGGGCACGCGCGATTCCGAGCGAATCCGGGACTCGCGGCCCGCAAAGCTCGGCACCAGGTGGAAGCGAATTCCTTCTGGCTGAGCACCGATTGATCCCGGGCAGCCTGCGGACGGAGACACGGGCTAACGGGACGATGTGGGGTCCGCAGGAGGAATACGAGTCCAACCGCAAGGAAGAGCCAACACAGCCATCGCTTCATGGTGATTCAGCCTCGCGGGCCCGCCGCAGGTTCCCATCCTTATTCATCTTAGGCAGCTCTGCTCTCCGCTTCTTCCTGCGCTCCTGCCAACGGGCAATCGAAAACAGATTCTTGGTGATCACCGACCAGCCCACATATCTCTTGAAGCCAGGAGCTCCTTTATAGCTGGCTCGCTTCATCGAGAACGGATTTTTCAAATGGCTGATGGTGCGTTCACTGCCGGCGCGCCAGCGCAGGGCTCGCTTAAACCAACGTTCTTTCTGCCGCTCCGCGCGCTTCTTTGACAAGCGCCCGCGCGCCGGCAGGGCCACTTTCTCCACTCCCAAAGCCTTCGCCTCCTGCTCGTTCTCGGCGGAGAAAAATCCACGGTCCGCGGTGGCCATCTCCGGAGCCTTCCCAAAGCAAGCTTTGTGGTTTTCGATGGCGGGTAACCAAGAGTTGGTGTCTGCCGCGTTCCCTTCCAGAACCTCGTAACCACTTACGATCCCATTTTCCACTTCGTCGACGCGCAGCAACCGCCCAAACTCGTTCGGCTTATGGGCCTTGCCTTTGCGGATCACTTGCGTGTGGGGTTCAAATAGGCTCAGCACCTTGTCTGCTACGTGCGTATTTCCTCCCCACACACGCTCCTTGGTCTGGGCCACGACCTTCTCCACTAAAGGCAGAAAATGCCGTAGCTGCCCGGCCTGCACTTCGATCTTTATCACCCTTCCGATCACCGGCAGCTTTCCGTTCTTCCACCGCTCGATGACCTCACCGGCCTGACGCACCACCTTCCGGGTCAACTCGAGGAGCTGGTCATAACTCTCGCGTAGGCGCTGCTTACTGGCTTCCGTTTGTGACTTCGCCGCGCGGCTGATCTCGAGCAGGCGATACTTCACGGCTCGCCCATGATTCACGACTTCCAGCGCGCCACTCTTGCACTCGGCGGCGATACGTTTCAGGCCACGGCTGAGCACGCGAATGCCGTCGCCCAAAAGCGTGCTGTCGGCCGGATAGTGAATGTTGCTTTCCACGGCCGATCCAGCGAGATAATGCGTATGATGTCGAGACTGTAACGATCTATTACCGATGGCATCCCCTCTTCGGATTGACTGTGCCTGTTCGTATGCGGCGAAAGGACCGCGCCGGCCAACGTATCTATTGCGAGTCGGACGGCAAAATATATCCCATTCCGAGTTGGATGTTGCGTCCTGAGTGTTTGCAACTCTTGCTCGGCCCTCCGCTGATTTCTGCTGAAGCACTAGGTGAACTTTTCGATCTGCTCAGGAGTTTGCCCGTTCGTGGTGATTGCGATAAAGCTTCCCTGAATTCACCTCCCAAGGAGGGCGTAGATGAAACGATCGGCAAAATCACTCTACCCGCAAATGAATCTCCCACTCCTCAACGTACCTGCAACAGTAACTTCCGACGAGCAGCAAAACGAATTGACCATAGCTCTGATGGAACTACTCATCAGCGCAGCGAAAGAAGAAAACGAGCGAGCAGGAAACGGAGGAGAGCATGAATCCAAAACTCACGCCTGAACGACTTCATCGAAAAGCCACCGTTTACATTCGCCAGTCCAGACCCAGTCAAGTAATTCACAACCAAGAAAGCACCCGCCTTCAATTCGGTCTCGCAGATCGCGCCCGTGCGTTGGGTTTCCAAAGGATCGTCGTCGTCGACGACGATCTGGGACGCACGGGTTCGGGTTTGGTCGATCGTCCTGGATTCCAACGCTTGGTTGCGGAAGTATGTAGCGGCGAAGTAGGTGCCGTATTCTGTGTTGAGGCGTCGCGTTTAGCGCGCAATGGTCGCGACTGGCATCACCTGATTGAGTTGTGTGGAATGGTTGGTGCTGTCGTGGTCGACCTTGATGGTATTTACGATCCTACTCTAACCAATGATCGGTTGCTCCTGGGCATGAAAGGCACAATCAGCGAATTCGAGTTAAATCTCTTTCGCCAACGGTCAATGGAAGCCATTCGTCAGAAAGCCACGCGTGGCGAATTGCAGATTCAGATCCCCGTCGGTTTCTGTTGGGCACCGAGTGGAAAACTGGAAAAGGATCCTGACCAGCGCGTGCAGCAGGCCATTGAACTGGTTTTTCGTAAATTCGTCGAGTTGGGCAGCATACGCCAAGTTCTACTATGGTTTCGACAAGAAAACATTTGCCTGCCAGCATTTCCGCATGAGACTGGCGAGCGCAAGATGGTTTGGAAATTGCCCTCCTACGCCACACTGCACTCGATCCTCTCCAAGCCAGTCTACGCAGGCGCCTACGCATACGGCAAAACCGAGACACGGACCAAGATTGTAGAGGGCCGTGCACGTAAATCCGCAGGCCACCGCAAGCCACAAAGCGAATGGAGAGTCTTGATCAAGAAGCATCATCCCGGGTACCTTTCCTGGGACGAGTA
This sequence comes from Candidatus Acidiferrales bacterium, assembly GCA_963792145.1. Lineage (GTDB taxonomy): Bacteria > Acidobacteriota > Terriglobia > Acidiferrales > UBA7541 > Acidiferrum. The sequence goes on along the minus strand of CAWBVH010000017.1, from coordinate 22,729 downwards.
TGAGAGAAATCAGTCGATGATTGCTGCCAATGCCCATATGCACTCTGGTGGAGAGCCGAAGGCTGGCCGTGGCGGTGGAGCTTTGGTTTCCGGTCTTCTGCGTTGCCGACGTTGCGGAAGAATGATGCAGGTTTTTTATCCGGGCACACTCGTTCGTTACGTGTGCAATGCTGGTCGCAGCCGGTATGGTGCGGGGACGTGCATTTCCTTTGGCGGCTTGCGAGTGGATGCGGCCGTGTCGAAACAGGTGCTAGAGGCAGTCAGCGGAAATGCGATTCAGGCCGCCTTAGACGCTGCGGACCAAATGCAGCAGAAGCAACACGACCTGCGCACAGCTATTGAGTTGGAGCTCGCGCAAGCTCGCTACGAAGCACGCTTGGCAGCTCGGCGATACGAATCCGTTGATCCCGATCAGCGGTTGGTTGCCGCAGAACTGGAAGCTCGCTGGAATACTGCTCTGCAGAAAGTGAAGGAGCTTGAAAGTAAATTGCAAGCGTTCGACCGGGAAAGTCAATCTGTACCGGTGCCGAATAAACAGACACTTCTGAGTTTGGCGCAAGATCTGCCGGCCATTTGGAACTCGCCTTCGACCGACATGCGACTGAAGCAACGGATCGCGCGGATCCTGATCCGCGAGATCATCGCCGATGTAGACGAGAAAAGCAGAGAAGTTGTTTTGCTGATTCATTGGGCCGGCGGTCGCCATTCAGAACTCCGCGCGAAAAAGTTTGAGACAGGTAGGAGCCGACGGTGCACGGACCCGGAAGCGATCGAGGTCCTTCGGCAGATGGCTGGGAAATTTAGTGATCAGCAGATCGCCGCGACGATGAATCGGCTCAGGCTGCGAACGGGAGTGGGCAACTCCTGGAACATGATGCGCGTGCGCTCAGCACGCAGTTATTACCAACTGCCGGCTTTCCGTGAGGACGATGATCACACCAACGAAGCCAAGGAAGTGACCGTTAAGGTAGCAGCGCAGCGACTTAACGTAAGCCAATGGATGGTACGGCGCATGATCGAAGAAAAGATATTGCCTGCGCGTCAAGTTGTTGTTTGTGCGCCGTGGCAGATTCCAGTCGAAGCATTAGATTCAGAAGAGATCCGTAAAGAGGCCATGAATATCAAGAATCGAGTGCGAGTTCCGCAAAGCCAGAGCAGCGAAGGGCAGCAATCAATGTTTTCAGAGAGATAGCGAGGTATAGCACAATGTCGCAACATCGGCAGTCGAGTCGGTCCGCAATTTCTTGCCGTGTACTGCGCCCTTCTCGCGTGCTAAGCCTACCACCCGCTCATGAATCTTCTTGGTGACGGACGGGCTGAGCAAGGCGAAGGTTCGACTGAAGATGGGGTGGTCGGGCGTAGCCTCGGCGTCGAAGTGCGTGAACCGCCGATAGATCAGGTTGCAGCGCAACTCGCGGGCTAGCTGGCGGAAGCTCCAGCCCTTCAGGTGCTTGAGCACGCAACAGCGCAGCAAGCGATCTGGAGCCATGCCGGTGCGGCCGGTGCGCGTGGAAGCCGCAGAGCGAGAGGCCAGGCAGTCGCGAACGAGCTCGATCAGATGCGGGTCCTCCAGGAGCTGGTCCACGGGATCGAGTAAATCGTCCTTGAGCAAGGCCGCCTGCTTGGCCAAGGGCACATAGAACAACCAAGCTTGCTGTTGGGTGGAGGAGATCATGGAGGCGATCATAGCGAAATGATATATATATCGGCAAGACACAACTTAATTAATTGGAAGATTTCCGGATCTGCCACGTTTCCTCTTCGGCTGCTCGCGGCAATCAAGGACTTAGGCCTAGGGTTTTACACCAGTCTTTAGCTAGCGGCGTCCCAAAGCACTCTTCTGATAGACGAGCTCGTAATGACGATAAGTGTATTTTGCTTTGCAGTAATAGCAGACGCACTCTGCGCACTCCGGTGGCAGGTTCGGCTTGGTTTCCGCAATATAATCCGTAAGAGTCTCGCCGATCTTGACATAGGTGAAGACTCGTTGGCAGTGTTTACAGGTGAAAGCCCAGGTCGCTATGCCGGATTGTCGCCACCGGTATCGGACGTGGGAATACCCAGGTTGGTGTATTGTTTGCGAGAGCAATCTGCGCTTTTTTCATCCTCGCCGGCATTAACTGGCGGGACGATTTGTCGTCGCAGCGTGAAAGTTGGCTTATTCGTGCAGGACAACGGTCAACACAGATCTGTTAATCTGAAGACCGCCGTTGTACTTGATGAAACCGAGTTTCCTGAATTTGTTCATGAGAAAATTGATCCGAGCGCGCGTCGTGCCAACCATCTTCGACAGTGTTTCTTGCGATACTTTGGGGAGTACTCCCTGGGGCTGGTCTACTGGTCCAGGAAGAACTCAGTCCGAAGACGATTGGAGAATTGGTCGCGATCACCAAAAAGATTGTCGCCTCCGCGGTGAGTGACGACGGCGAGAAGCTTTTTCCTCGCGACTGGAATCACGAGTTCATTGACCTGCCTGCCGTGAGCAAGCAAGCCCAGCCTTGCGCTAGGACCGAAGATGTAGAGCGCGCGATCAAGAATGTCACTAGTCACCAAGAGCAGCTACTGTACGCCGTGCTCAGCGGGGCAGGCCTACGCATCGCGGAAGCCCTCAGCATTCACGTATGTGGCGCTGAGGATCAGACGAGTTGCGATGCGGCCACAGCGGCGATCACGGTATGCAGTAGCATCTACAACGGCGCTGAGCAGCATCGCCGATTCCACTCATTCCGCCGTCACCGAGTCACGAGACTGCGTGACCTGGCACACCCGAGGATATCGTCCGCTTCTGGGTGGGCCACGCGGGGAAGGACGTCACCGATCGGTATTCCAAGCTGGCCGAGAATGTCGAGCTTCGTAAGGAATGGGCGTGCCGCGCTGGACTCGGATTTGAACTGGACAAAGTGGGGCACCCAGCGCCCAAACTTCCTTTGCATCCCACAGCCGCAAAACCTGGCACCCGTAAAGACCCCAAGGCCAATATCGTGGAAGCACAGCCTGGCGCGTCGCAAGCCTGTGCTGAGTGTTCCGGACATTGTTGAGGCACCTACGTCGTCAGCGTACGTCGCGACTGATGATGATTTACATCCATTCTTTGCCACACCAGTTCCGGTGCACGAGGAGGTGTAACGTGGGATTCTTCGATTGTTCTCTCCTCCGAAACCCGCGCCTGTGGTGATCATCCGAAATGTCCTTGGCGAGGAAATCGATCGCGTGGAAGGTGTGCGTGATCTTTGGGGCGGTGTTGATTTGCGCGGCCGGCAATGGTGCCACGCGGACTTGAGCGGGATGTGGTTGGATGGCAGTGATCTTACTGGCGCCAAGGCGTGGTGCGTCGGCACCAGTTTCGCGCGCTGCAAAATGCTCAATGTGAACTTGGCCTACGCCCACATCGAAAGGGCGAGCTTCCGGCAAGCCGATCTCGAGGGCACGGATCTTCTTTACACCGACGTCAAGCGTGCGCGATTTGACGGGGCCATGATCGGCCCAACGACCACGATTCCGGGGGTGTACGCTGGTGCGAGGCGGGAGTGGTGAAACCTCTCTGATCTTCACACGGAGTGCTGTCAAAGTTACTGCACCCTGCCGCGGTGATATTGCTCGTTTGCTTACACGTGGTGGGCGGTCCTACGGGACACCGCGTGGTAGATGAATAGAACGATGACTGCGCCGACTACGGCGACCAGGATGCTGTAAAGGTTCACACCAGTTACGCCCATGTGGCCAAAGGTGTTGAAGAGCCATCCGCCCACAACGGCCCCGACGATTCCTAACACAATGTCTATTAAAGGGCCTTCGCCAGACTTGTTGACGATTTTACTGGCGATGAAACCTGAAATGAGCCCGAGAACCATCCACGTTAAAAATGACATTGAGTCCTCCTACTGCGCGGCGTACCTTACGGCTACGCCGTCTCATAGACACATAATGCAGCCTGTCCAAGTTTGGGCGCTGTTCCATTTTGTACAGGTACGAGGCGTTGCTGGGGTAATGACCGAGCAACAAAAAGCAGTAAAGGACTTGACCTGGAAAGCGCAGGTTGCCCTCATCCGCGCCAGTTGGAAGCCGCTGTCACGGGTGCGCGACTTGGAAGGGGCAATCATGGCCGGCGGGACTCCCAATAGTCGTCGAATTCGCGGCTGTGACGGCAGCAACGGACGGCGATGACCGCATTGGCGCCGCGAACGGTCCAGAACATTCCGGAGCGTTTGAGACGGGTGGCGATGAGGGTTTTGCAACCCGCTTCGATCACTCCTGAGCCCACGAACAGCCGCTGCTTGCGGAACTTCGGGTAACGCATGCGCGCCGCATTGCGCTCGAAATAGCTGGCCTCGGTCTCGATTTCCTCCGCCAATTCCTGCCTTTCGGTGCCCAGGGCACGCAGGCGATTCACCAGTAGTTCGATTTTGCCGTCATCCAAGAAATGCTGATGACTCATCACCCAGCGTCGTTTGCCCGCCACATCGCTCGGATGGAGCTTGCTGCTGAGATCCCACAGGTGTTGTCGAGCGTGATAGAGATCCACGATTTCGGTGGCTCCCGGGAATATTTCCTGCGTCCGGTTCCAGATCCATTCCGCACCGTCTCCCATGACCACTTTCTTCTGTGCCCGGTCCCAGCCTCGCTGCTGGGCCTCGGTGTACAGGCGGCGGGAAAACTCTTCGGCCGTTTCAATCGCTCCCGTATAGGTGGTGCTGTCTTCGTCTCGCACTGGCCAGCCTTCGGCATCCGCCGTGGTTTGCGTGAAGACACAGCCGAGCTTGACCTCCCGGGTGTGCGCCCGTCCGTTGCTTCCTTTGCCCTTCCGCCCCTGCAGTTCTTTGCTCACCATGGGCACGCCTGTGCCATCCATCTGCACATACATCACCGGGATCGCCTGGCCCACCGCGATGGGCAACTCCCGTTGCAGGGCTTGTTGGATGGTGCCCTGCTCGCGCTCGGCGATATCCGCGCCGATGCTCTCGGTGGTCCGTTCGACCGCTTTGGTGGTGACTTCCAGCCCGGCCAACAGTTTCATCTGCTCGCGGCCGCGCTCGAAAGAGGAACACTCACTGCCCACCAGAGTCAGCATGCGGCGTACCCCAGGCGAGAGCTCGGTGTTCTCCACATCCAGCGCCGTGTCGGCGGAGAATTGCCCTTGCTGACAGCGCGAGCACCAGTAATAAGCGCGCTGCATTTCCGCGCGGCCCAGCACGGTAAGCAGCGGCTTGGTGCGCATCCCCTTGTAGCGGGCCTGGCCTCCGCAGGAGCAAGGTAGATAAGGTTCCGCCGGGGACTCCTGTCGGAGAAGTTGGCTCAAACCAGCCGCACCGGCCTGCTGCAGGGCGGCTCGCAAGGCCATCTCCACGGCTTCCAGGTCCAGTGCGCCAGTCTTGTGACGTGCCGTGAATATCACGCGCAGCAACGCATCTATTTCCCGCGCGATTTCCCGATGGATCGCAGCAGCCGTTTTTTTTCCTGCGTCGTCCAGCCCTCGGGCTCCTGCTCCAGCGGTCGGAGGCGGCAGATCTTTTCGTTGATGGTCACGAGCTCGGCACTGAGCTCTTGAAAGCGGTGGAATTCGGAGACTTCCCCCTGTGCTTTGCGGAAGGCCGCTGGGCTCGAAAGGGTCTCCGCAACAGACTTGCCATGCACCTTGCGCAGGACACGAATCTGCGGTGCGTGCCCGGGATCGTGGGGCTTGGCACAATGACAGTAGGACTTACCACAGCGATGCACGACGGCAGAAATGGAACCGGGGCGCAAATCACCCAAACTCAGGAATTGCTGCAGGATCTTGATTCGTTGGGCTTCCAGGGAATTCAAGGGATCTGACATGAGCTGCCTCCAATACTGAGTTACTACATATACTCAGTATTGTGCCAAAAACTACGCCCTCATGCAATCTCCCCCCTCCAGGTCGCACACCCCGCTGTCACCGTCAGCTTGCTTCTCCCTGCGCTTTACATCATTCTTAACGGTGATTCGCCGAATCAGCAGTGGGCTGTTGGGGTTGTAGGTGTCGTTTGTGGGTATTGGCTGCGACCGCATTAGTTGCAGAAATGTATCCGCCGCCCTAACTTCAACGTTTCTCTTCTGCATTTATGGATTCACCCTTACCAACAATTCATGCACGGGGTTCGGTGGCAACAAACCAACCCATGACTTGCCGGTCATCGGACCTCCACTCCAGACGCCAGGACTAGAGAAACAAATTCGCTGTAGCCAGTGTCTATATGAAAGGCACTATATTTTCGTATAGGAGAGCCTGGGGTAGCCGCCCATCCCGGGCCTTCGCATTTGTCCCCAGATAAGAATGGCTCCTCCCTTTCGAGACGAACCAACTCTTTGCGACTTCAGCCGTAACGATTCACTTTGCCCAGGGAATCGTGCACAGTCCTGTGCGTGCGCCCACGGCAAGTCCCTCCATCAGGCACGCCGCGTCGATGAAAAGAAGGTCCGCAGTCCTTGCAGATTACCCGGCTGCGACCGCCCCGACTACAAAACCGAAGCAAACATGATGAGAGTACGAGGTTTCTCAGCCAGGAGTTGATCAGCAACAACGGGACAGTTCTCAACTATCCGATGCAGAACTATCTGGGTGTATTATCACCACTCCGAGATGAAGTGGTGAAAGAATGCCCAGCGTTCCTACCCCCGAAGGCCGCCGCTCGAAGCGTGTGATGCTGAAGAGGCGCGCCAGCTTAGTCGTTAATCTGGACCGCGACCAGAAAAGGCTCCCCTGTCTCGTCCTCGATTCCTCGAAAGAAGGTTACAGGCTGCGCGGAAATTTCCACGTTCGACGCGGACAATTTGTCGAAATTGTCTTCGATCCAGAACCGTTCTGTTCCGTGCGCTGTCGTGTGGTCTGGGTAGGCAAAGCTGGCTCCAAGCAGGAGGGAGAAATCGGCCTGGAGATTTGCTAGGTGATGAGCAGATCTCCATTTGCGTCACTATTCTTGATTCTTGCTGAGCGGTGAGGAGTGTGGTGCGGGCCAACGATAGCAGACCTGGCGTGAAATGAATTTTCGAGTGCATGGCAACGAACCGGTCATCTTTAGAAGCCTAACGTTGCCTATTTCTATTTGCCGTGGTACTCGATGTGAAAAGGCTTGTGCCTCGGCTGCTTCTGCTTAGCCCGAGCACCATATAGCCCAAGTGCCCGTTTGACCCCAAACTTCAATGCACCGTACGCCACGAGGACCCAGAATACACCCCAATTGAAATCCCATGTGGTTTTCGATGGCGGGTAACCAAGAGTTGGTGTCTGCCGCGTTCCCTTCCAGAACCTCGTAACCACTTACGATCCCATTTTCCACTTCGTCGACGCGCAGCAACCGCCCAAACTCGTTCGGCTTATGGGCCTTGCCTTTGCGGATCACTTGCGTGTGGGGTTCAAATAGGCTCAGCACCTTGTCTGCTACGTGCGTATTTCCTCCCCACACACGCTCCTTGGTCTGGGCCACGACCTTCTCCACTAAAGGCAGAAAATGCCGTAGCTGCCCGGCCTGCATTTGAGGTTCCTCCTCGTTTGAAAGCCCAGGAAATTCTGGCTTTCCCTATCCTGAACGTCGTCGCGACGCTAGTAGGTCGTACGCCGTCTCGCCGCGTTGATCTCGCCGCTGAAACGTCCAACCGGATTCCGCTTCGATTATGATCAATGAGGAGAGTGGTGCGGGCTACCGGTAGCAGACCCGTCAAATCCCCTTCGTTTCCCTCGGAGTGCAGGAATTGAAGAATCCGCCCGAGTAGCCCAGAGGGGAAGGCTGAAGTTCGCCACGTAGGAACGGAACTAACTCCAGCGCGTAAGAGGATATGCCACCGTCGCAGCAGAAGCAGCGACCCAACTCCAAGGCATCTTTTGTAACATTCCGGAAAATACTTTCCAAGAGTGTGCAACACAGAGGTACCTTGGGGCGGTCCGGGCGGCATTCTCTTCCCGGGACCACGTCCCTCTTACACGGGACTCCTCTGACGCGCCATAACGGCAATCGCTTGCCATCGGCAGCGCACTCTCGCCACTCCGTCACGCGCTCAAGAAACGGCAATCCCCACACGCCCATCCCAGGTATAGGGGAGGTCTCGCGTTTGCCCGAACAGCAGCGAGTCGGTCGACCACGGTAACCTCCTTCGCCGTGTCGAACAAAGAAGCAAATTGTGCGAAATCTCCGAACCCCATTCTTTCGCGCGAAAAGGAATGGACTATCATCGCGGCCGCATCCGTCTTGAAGCGTCGTACCTCAATTACGGCGGAGGCGGTGCGGTGAAGCAGTTGGTAATGAATATGATCCGGTAAGGGCAAAGTTAGGCCCAATAGATCACAGATGAAAGCGAGCCGCTCGCGCTTTCCATCAGACGCGGTTTGCAGCCAATCGCCAACCGTTTCGCTGAAGGGCTCGTTGACTTTTCCTTCGACCGTGATCGCGAATGTTCTATGTCCAGCACGCGCAAGAGCGAAGATGTCGCTCTGACTTTCACCTCGGGAAGCTCCAGGAAGCGCCACCCTATATTCTGGTATAGCCAACAGGAGTTCCACCTCACCTCCATGCGGCCGCAGCATGGAGGCGATTTCGTTGGGTAGTCCTCCGTTCGCACACTCCCAGCAATACGCCAACGTTTTAGCCGAGAACCCGGTACGCCATTGCTTGGCCGGGTCAGCGAGAAATCGCTGCCAATCGTCCGGGCCGGTGGTGGGAATATATACCTTGGGTATGGTAGCTCGCAGTTTGGCGAGTGCCTCTAGACTGGATTCAGGAGTCTGCATGGAATCCTCCTGACTTGAGGTGGGAGCGGTATTTCGACCTTATCACGCGACACCATTTCTTTCAGGCGGGATTCGATACATTTTCTTTGCGTGTCACCGCGAGCTGCCACTCATTCATCTGCGCCACTCAGCCACCACCTACCATACAGGTTCTGCTGGGCTCACATCACACGGGTTTCCATATGTGGTCGAGGTCGAGCACGACGGTCCCGCCATTCGTAGGCAGCCTCCTGGGAGCTTTCTTTTCCGAGAAATCTACGTTGAAGGTCAGTCTCGGCTTGGCGTGTGTCATTTTGCTCCCGCTCTCCCTGCTATCGCCGAACAAAGAGCCATTTGACCCCTTTACACTTCTCGCACTACCCGTTAGCTGTCGAACTGTAACCTATGCAAGCAGGGCATTCCTTCCAGTCAGTCTCATCCAGCGTGCTTCCGATCAGAGCCATACAAATCTTTCCGTTCGTAGTCCTGCCGCAGGGTTGGTTAATTCACGCTGCATTGTAGGCTGGCGCTCCGCATTTGGAGCACCTTCCCACTGGTATTTGTCTTCTGCTCATGGTCGCAATCTACTTCGAAGATTCGTGACCCGCCTAGACTGAGGGTCGTCCTTGTTATTGAGCCGAGGAAATGTCACGTGGCAGAAATGGACCGGCGATAAATGGCGTCGGGAAGCATTACCTCAAAATATTGGTCGCATCTCAGACACTCAACTGACTGATGAGCCGTTGACCAGGCTCCGGTGCCGGCCAGTACATGAACTAGCTGCTCCTGCTGCTGGCAGTGCCCGCAGGAAACCAGTCATCACAACATAATCCTGTTTCAATTGTGGCTGGGGCATGATCGACCTCCGACACCATCCTGCATCGCCGGGATGTATGCGTCAATCCTGTGTGGTTAGACTTGTGTGGTTAGACTTTTTGACCAAATAGAGAAGGCTCCTACCTCTTGAGGAGACCTCATTTACGATGTCTCGTTGGGAGGCACAGGATGTTTGGCCAGCTTAAAGAAGAATCGACACTCCAAGTCTAAGATAGCGTCACCCGAAGTCTCCCGCTAGCACGCCGCCGGCTGAGCAAGAAACAGTGGGAGCTATTGGATCGGGCCCTTGAGAATTGGGACAAGATTGACGGTCGGTCCACGCCCAAATCGTCATTGACTCAAACCATACCGAGGCGTAGAAGGCGAGGAGAGGTTAATGGTGTGATCGAGGTGAGTCAGGTAGCTGTCCCGTTAGCCAAGCTTTTGGTTCGATCTCACTGGGGTTCGCCCTGCTGGCAAATTGGTTGTCTTCGAGATCAGGAAAAGCGTATGATGCGCAGGCCAGAGGTCCAATCAAAAATTTTGATAGACGGAGGATCCCATGATTGAACACGTCGCAAGTAGCTCTGAGCGCCCGACAACAGTTTGGCCACGTTCGCAAACGCGTTCCGCAGCATTCTGATCCGGAAGATTTTCTTTACAATCTTGATCCTCGTTTTTGCAGCATCGGCAGCCCGCGCAAATGACATCGTTAATGGCAGCTTTAGATCCCTTGGTGCCAGTAGGAGGTTTCACCAACTTCTTCAGTGGCTCGACCGGCATTACGGGGTGGACCGTGGTCGGTCCCGAGGCATCAATTGGGTCGGGGCATTTTCTTGGGCTGGAATGCTTCCGGCCTTTTTCGCCTGAACCGGGTGCGATTTACGGTAAACGCCGTATTGTGTCGCCCTTTCTAGACTAGAGGGCACCATTTGGATAATCGAAATTGCCTGAGCTTGACCAAAGGGGGGCGTACTCCGAGCGCCCCTTTCCTTCCAATGTCGATGTCTCCAGGCCACGCGGAGAATTCCTCCCAATCGTAAAGGAGCGACTATTTCTTCAAGTCGGCGCGAATCTCGACCAATGTCTGCAAGATACAACCCAGCATCAAAAATAGGAATGCTACTGCGAAATAGACCAGCACTCTTAACGATTCGCCTTTTAATAGTTCAAAGACCACCCCCAAGCCCGTGATAACGGCAATCGGCGCAGTCAGAATTTGAACCACGACGGCAAATGCTTTTATGGCGACCTCTCATTTCTTCCACATATCCCAAAACAGCTTGACCGTTCCCGGCCCGTGCCCAGCGTAGTGGTTGTTGGCGTAGGCATAGACCTTGAGATTCCTCCCGAGAAATCGCCGGAATAACTCGGCCCAGTTCCTCAAGTCATCCGTCCTGTCGATGACCGTCTTGTCCCATGTCGTCGTCAACGCCTCTATGCCCTTGCGGTCGCCCAACCATCTGACGTAGACAAAATCAGTTGTCACCAGATCGAGTCCGTCCTTCATTTCCCACGGTCGCGGCATGTTGGACAGGTCGGTCAATGCCAGTGCAACATTGTGCTCTCGCAGCAAATCAGTCAGCCGCTTATCCTGCCACGCCCTGTTCCTGATCTCCACGACCAACCGCACGGTCGGCAAATCCTTCACGCGTTTCAGAAAAAGGTGCAGACGACAGAAGAACTCATCGGCCTGAATCTGATATTTGTTGAACCACGGGAATTGCAGCAACAGCGGCCCTAACTTCTCGTTTAACAGATACATTCGCTCAATGAATTCATCGAACTCTGCTTCGCAATCCTTCAACACTTTGTCATGCGTCACGACCTGCGGAACCTTCGCGGCAAATATGAAATCTGGCGGTGTGCGTTCGTACCAGTTCATGACTGTCGAGGTGCTAGGCGTTCCGTAGTATGTGCTGTCGATTTCGACGGTCTTGAATTGTGTCGCGTAGTAAGACAGGAAGTTGCGGGTCTGCGTGCCAGGTGGGTAGAAAGAACCTAACCAGCCGTCCGCGGTGAATGATGATGTGCCGAGCAAAAGGCCCGATTCAAAGTATGGTCGCTCGACTTTGAGCGAATTCGCGAGCCGTCCCGTGTGCTCGAGCTTCCCCATTTCGAACAGCGTCGGATTACGAATTGGCTCGACTTTTGGGCGCTTTCCCGGCATGACGTGCTATATTGCCGCAACAATGCCCAAACACAAAGTCGGCGACCACATCCTGGTCAGATGAGCAAAGATCATGGCAAACGACGCACACCTGAAGATTCTCAAGGAAGGCGTAAGGGCCTGGAATACTTGGAAGAGGGAGAATCCTGCCATCAGGCCAAACCTCGCGGAATCGAACCTCATAGGAGCAAAACTTTCCGAGGCCAACTTTCTTGGTGCGAACCTTTCCAGGGCGATTCTTTCGGGGGCAAGCCTTGACGGTGCAATCCTTTCCGGAGCAAACCTTTCCGGCGCGAAACTTTTCGGCGCGAACCTCTCCAGCGCAAACCTTGACGACGCAATCCTGTCCGGGGCGGACCTTTCTGACACGAACCTTTCCGGCACGAAGCTTTCCGAGGCGGATCTTTACGGGGCAAAACTCTCTGAGGCGGACCTTTCCAAGGCAATTCTTTCCGGGGCAAACCTTTACGGGACGAAACTTTCTGGGGCGGACCTCAACCGGGATGTATCGAACCATATTGGGAAACGTTGATCTTAGCGAAGCAAAAGGACTCGAAACTGTTGTACACGCTGGTCCTTCAACCATCGGAATCGATTCGATCTTCCGGTCGAAAGGCAAGATTCCCGAGATCTTTCTGCGCGGGGCCGGTGTTCCGGAAGGATTCATCAACTACATGAAGTCACTGGTAGTGAATCCGATAGAGTACTATTCCTGCTTTATTAGCTATTCAAGCAAGGATGGCGTTTGCTAAACTCCTCTATTCCGATCTGCAGACAGAGCACGTCCGTTGTTGGTTTGCTCCGGAAGATTTGAAAATCGGGGAAAGGTTTCGTCCGAAAATCGACGAAGCAATCAGGTTGCACGACAAACTGTTGCTTGTTCTTTCGAAGAATTCAGTTGCCAGCCCGTGGGTCGAGACGGAGGTCGAATCTGCATTCGAACGAGAGCATAGAGAGAGACGAACCGTGCTCTTCCCAATTCGTTTGGACAATGGGGTGAAGGAGACAGACGAAGCATGGGCCGCCGACATCAGGCGTACGCGCCACATTGGCGACTTTTCCGATTGGAAGAACCATGACAGTTACCAAGAGGGATTTGAACGCCTATTGCGCGACCTGAAGGCAGAGGATAAGGCCAACAAAAAGGAAAGCGTCTGAGGCGTCGACGTTTCACGGCGGTGGCAGCATCGCATTCGCGATCGCGGCACAGCTTTAGCGTCCGTCGCAGCGCTTGAACACGTCGTTCGAGACCTTTCATCATAGCCTTGTTAAAATCCGCTCATGGATAAGTCCCACTTTATAGAGGCAGCCGCTACCTGCCTCACTCACGGCCGGCAACTGCTCAACGATGCAGACTTCTCGCTCGATCCAAAACAATCCGGCACAACCTACGAGGAGGAGTGCTTTTGGGGCTGCGCGTGCACAGATCCATCAACCGATATTTCGGACCGCGCGGGTGTAGAATGCCGCTTTGGAACCCTTCGAAGAGCATATGTCATCTAAGGATTGAGGGGACGTGGAACCGAGGGTAGTGATATGAAGAAAGCCATCCCATTTCGAGTAGTTTTTGTCCTCGTCGCGATGATTGCGCTCAGCTGGTTGCCGCAACCGGTGCTTGCCCAGCATGGAGGTCACGGTGGTGGAGGAGGATTCCACGGCGGCGGTGGCGGAGGATTTCATGGAGGCGGTGGCGGAACAGGGTTTCACGGGGGTGGAGGTTTCTACGCCGGAGGCCACTCTGGGTATGGCGGCGGACACTACTACGGCGGATATCGTAGCGGTTACTACGGAGGACGGGGCTACTACGGAGGTCACGGCGGTTATGGCTGGGGCGGCTCGGGCTGGGGCTACGGCCGGGGCGGAAGATATTGGGGCCCAGGATACGGTTACGGATGGGGTTGGAGATTTGGCTTCGGGTGGCCGTATTGGGGTTGGGGATATCCGTATGGCTACTACTACAGCCCGGGATATTACGCGCCCTACCCTTATTATTCTTACCCGTACTATCCGGATCCTAACAACGGGGACGACGATCCTCCACCGGCAGATCCTAACGCACCGCCCGAGCCCAAGCAGAAAGTTCCCATCAAATCCTGGGGACCCCCGTCACCGGGAGACGCAGCCAACGCGAACTACGCAAACAGCAACGTCGCGGCCCTTGCACCGCGTAGGCCGGTTGTCTCCGTTGACAGGATAGGCGTGACGCCGAGCAGCTACCGAGCCACACGTTCGATCCCGGATCGTTCCACCACGGAAAGGGCCACCCCGCAAGCGGATGCGGCGCTTCGACCGGAAATGCAAAAAGCGTTGCAAAGATTGCGCGAGATGCCGCCGTTTGTTCGCGAGCGCGAAATCGAAACCGGCCGTTATCGTCAGCTTTCTTCTGAGGAGAAGCACATTTTAAGAAATGCCGCCCTACCGTCACGAGCCACTATCCATGACCTGCCAGATTCATTTCCTCAGAGAGTGTCTCTGAACTCGCACGGACCAATTCACGACAGGTAGGGCGAATAGAGCTTATGCTCGCGAAAAGTCTCGGGTACGTCGAAAAAGACGCCCATCTAGACGCCTGAGATATGAGTGACTACAAAGTCGGCGACCACGTCCTGGTGAAACTGACCAGTGGCAGAATTGTGGAGAGACCGTGAAAGCCGTTATCGAAACGAGAAACGGTGTGCGCCTGCAAGTGTCCTTCGGCGAGGAGACGGCGCTGATCTACTTGTGGCAGATTGTCGAAGTTCTCCGTGGTGACTGAGGCAACCTTGGCACCGTGCAGGCTGCTAACATGTAGATAGACTCCATTCTTGGACCAAGTTCCTACAATGAAGCGAATCGACAACCCGCTGACGTAGCGCTCACCCAATACGAGGGCGAGCCGGAAGATACCACCCAAGAGATCATCCTCAAAATTGCTGGCAAACTATTCCTTCCAATCGGCCTTGCCAGTGCACTCCGAGACCACTTCGCCGCCCACAAGAGATACGAGCGAATTCAGAACGTATTCATAGCCCTCAAGTCCGAACTCGAGTCACTCCAAACAAATCCATCCATGACCAGGAGAAAATGCAAGCGATCGAAGAACGCCTAGAATCGCCAAAGTTCACGGTGGCGGTTCTCACCGCAGCCGAGGAAGCCGCGAGAACAGCAGACTCCACAAAGATCGGCCGACTCGCATGCGTCCTGGCGAACGGTCTCGATCCACGGACCATTACGGACGAAGAAGACCTCGCGAGCTTCGTCCGTGATACCTCACTAGGCTATTATTCACAAGTGACGAACAGTGGTGCTCACTGAAATACGTTTGGAACTTGGGATTATGTGCGGGCTACAACGCGCTTTTCCTCGTAAGCCGAGGCGCCGATGGTGCATGGGAGAACGTCATTTAGCAAGATGCGCAGCCGTCAAACCGGGGTCCTTGTTTTCTTCCTGGCCGCAATCACACAACTTCTTCCTCCGATCAGTCGCGCATAGATGCCAGCATCGTTGGTGAGGCCACAAGATCGGTCGTGCCAATCGTCTGTCTGGTGCGAAATCGGGAGAACGGACACGTCGTCCGATATCGCTACGTTGGAACTGCGTTCCTCGTAGACACGGCTGGCACATTTGTCACGGCAGCTCACGTGGTCAGCAACTTCGACGGTGGCCAGAGAACGGATTGCCATGCCGCTATCGCATTTCCATCCAGCGACCGAAATATGCTTAGGAACGGTCACAATGGTTTACCCTGCATGCGGGCGAATGGGAACTTCCTCCAAAAAGCAGCAAAATGGTTTTCGTTCGACCCAACGAATTGCTACGAAGATTACGGAACCGATGTCGCAGTCTGCAAGACAAGACAAGCACTGACGGCTGAAGCCGTTCCTCACGAGACCAGCACTGTTTCAACCGTGCGTCCAGTTACAGGCAAGAGTCTTTTTTGTTGGATTTGGTCAGCAAGCAATGAACGCCACCACCATTGCCGCCACAACCGCAGGCTTCTCCGGGACTGACAGAAAGCGCGCCATCG
The DNA here is from genome assembly GCA_963792145.1 of Candidatus Acidiferrales bacterium. Taxonomy (GTDB): domain Bacteria; phylum Acidobacteriota; class Terriglobia; order Acidiferrales; family UBA7541; genus Acidiferrum. The sequence goes on along the minus strand of CAWBVH010000017.1, from coordinate 7,018 downwards.
ACCAGCGGTAGCCCTATCTTTGCAGCCGATGGAAAACAGATTCTTGGAATGATAACCGAGACTGGAATTGGCGACACATCTGGGCGCTCGTTCGGAGTGACGGGAGAAACAATCCTAGCTGTTCTGGCAAAAGGTCAAATGAGATCGCAATTCCTGATTTGAAGTCTCTACTGCCTGGTTTGTGGCGAAATCGGAAAAGTGGAGGCTAGCCTGAACTCCCATGCGAGTGCATGAGCTAACAAGGGTGAAGCAACAGTTCAGTTGCGGCAGCGTCGAACGCCTGATTTATGTTAGTAGATAGTGAAATCTATATTCTATAGCCACATTATCACAATAAATACGGTCCGCACCGGAGAATAATCCCACACTTTGCGGCCGTTCCGCCTGCGATTGGACCTTAAAGAAAGATAAATAAATAAAGCGCTATTGAGCGTAGCGCCGACGTGCGGCACGCCAGGCAACTGGGCCACAGCAGATTGGCCTTGACAGAAAACTACAACTAGATATAGTGGTTATGTGGATTACAGTGTACGAAAGAAGATAACAGGCCTCGCCCGCTCTTTCCTCATCCCTTCCAGTCCCACACACCGCCAATACGAAGCCCTCCGCGCTTTCTTCGTCGATCACCTGCCCGCCCAGGAGGCCGCCAAACGCTTCGGCTACACCTACGGCAGCTTCCGCATCCTCTGCCATGAATTCCGCCAAAATCCGCAACGACTATTCTTCCAGAGCCCTCCCAAAGGCCCGCGCCACGCCCCAAAACGCGACCCCGTTCGAGAGCGCATCATCGCCCTGCGCAAACAAAACTATTCCCTCCAGGACATCCACCGAGCGTTGGAGGAATCCGGACACCCGCTCAGTGCCACCGCCATTTGGCACACCCTCACCGAGGAAGGATTTGCCCGCTTGCCACGACGCGCCGACGAGGAACGGCCCTCCGCACTGCGCCCCACCGCCGCTGACGTGGCCGATATCCGCCAGTTGGATCTGTCTCCCCGATCCTTACGCACTCGGTTTGGCGGATTGTTTCTCTTCGTGCCCTTTCTGGCTCAGATTCCCCTCGGAAAACTGCTCAGCGAAACAAACTTCCCCGGCTCGCGCATGATTCCGGCCGACGCGGCCATGCGCTCCTTGTTGGGCCTGAAGTTATTTGGCAGTGCGCGACACAGTCACGTGATGAGTTCGGTTTTCGACGAGGGGCTGGCCCTGTTCGCCGGTTTGAATGTGATCCCCAAACGTTCTTTTCTGACCGAATACAGCTGCCGGATTCCTCCCTCCTGCTATCCCGCTTTCATGAAGCAATGGTTTGTGGCCCTGAACCGGCTGGGCATCGATCGCGGCGTTTCCTTTGATCTGGATTTCCACACCATTCCCTATCACGGAGACGATGCCCTGGTCGAAAAACACTATGTTTCCAAGCGCAGCCGCAAGCAGAAGGGGATTCTGGCCTTCCTGGCCCAGGATGCCGCAACGCGTGTCTTTTGCTATGCCAATGGCAGTGTTCGCAAGCAGGATCAGGACGATGAAATCTTACGCTTCGCCGAGTTCTGGAAAGAGCGCACTGGAAAATGGCCCCAGGAATTGATCTTTGATTCTCGACTCACCACCCATGCCAATCTCCATCGCCTCAACCAACGGGGCATCGGTTTCATAACCCTGCGCCGGCGCTCCTACAACATGCTGCAAGAAGTCTATCGGCTCCCCCTCTCGGCCTGGCGCCGCATTGAATTGACCAACGTGTCGCGCGAATACCGCACCCCCCGCATCTTGGACCAAACCATCACCCTCAGCGACTATACAGGTCCTCTGCGCCAAATCATCGCGGCGGACCTCGGACATGAGGAACCCACCTTCTTACTCACCAACCAGCTCCGTCGGTCCGCCCGGGATTTGCTGGGCCGCTACGCACAACGTATGATCATCGAAAATGGAATCTCCGATGGCATTGATTTCTTCCATATGGATGCCCTCTCTTCGGCCGTGGCCATGAAGGTCGACTGCGATCTGCAACTCACGCTGATGGCCAGCAGTCTCTACCGGCTCTTGGCCTTAAAGGTTCAAAACGGGTATCGGCAGGCCCGCTCGCGTCATCTTTTCCGAGATTTCGTGGATGCTACAGCCCTGGTCACCATCGGAAAATCGGACATTGAGGTTCACTTTCAGAAGCGTGCTCACAATCCCCTGTTGCTGGCGGCTGGATTCGATCGCATGAATCAGCGCATCGCCTGGCTCGGGGGCAAACGTCTTCATTTGGTCTTCGGATAGAGCTCCGTGGTGTTAACTCAATTGGCTAACATGGGATTTCAGGCTAGTACCCAGTTCGGCGGTTACCACGTGAGTTCTGTTTGACTGGTGACGGGACTGGTCGCGTTATTCATACCGCAAAGCCACCATCGGATCAACCTTTGCAGCGCGGCGTGCTGGTACGTAAGCGGCGGACAAAGCGATGGCCGTCAAAAGCACCGCAACCGTCGCGAAAACCAGAGGATCCCGGGGGCTGACACCAAACAACAGCAATGATCCAATCCCAAAAGGCAGTGCGGTCAGTGCGTGCGAGAGCGCCGCAGCCAGAGCTAGGCCAATGGAAACGGCCAAAACCACCAGCCGCATCATACGCACCAGAACCAGCCGGAGAATCGACCGCTGCTGGGCACCTAGCGCGAGGCGTATGCCGATCTCTCGCGTCCGCTGCAAGACCGCGTACATAATCGTTCCATAAATGCCTACACTGGCCAGAAAGAGTCCCAGGCCTCCCACACTCGTCGCGAAAAGTGTCGCTATCTTGGAAGGTAGCCGCTGAAACCAGAGCGCGTCATCCATGACGTGCACCGAGGCCAGCGAAGCCAGGTTGTTGTTAATTGTGGCAGTCGCACCGAGCACCGGACCGATTGACGTTTGGCCATTGCCAGCGGTGCGAACGAAAACGTCGTCCACGGGGGCATTCGCTGCAGCAGGCGAGTACACAAACAACGGTTCCACTCTTCCCAAAACTACCATGCGAGTGTCCTGTACCACGCCGATCACCTGCGTGGGAGTTTGCGCGTCTCCCAGTCGGATGATTTTCCCGAGAGCATCCTCTCCCGGCCACAGGTGTCGTGCGGTGGATTCGGTGACGATGACCACCGGGGCACGCCCTGCTCGGTCGGCCGCCGTGAAGTCGCGGCCTTGAAGAACGCTGATCCCGAAGACGGAAAAGAAGCCGGGCGAAATGTGATTCTCGAACGCGTGCTCCGCCGCTTTCCCCAGTTCGTTCACTGTAGTTGTGCTAGCGCCCAGGAGCGGAACGTGGTCCGCAAACGCCACTCCCGTCACTTCCGGAAGTGCGGAGAATTTGCCTGCAAGTTGTTCGCGGAGTGCCGCCATATGCGCCTTGTCGATGCCTGCATTCTCGAGGTCTGCGAATTCGATGTCGATCACCTGTGACGTGTCAAATCCGGGAAACACTCTTTGCCCTCGCGCCATGCCCCGCGCCACAAGTCCCGCATTGACCAGCAGAACTACGCTGAACACGACTTGCACGGCGATGAGCGCATCTCGCGCGCTTACGCGCAGCCTACCTCGATTCGATGTCCACTGCGCCACGTGGCCTTGAAAGACCTCATGAGAATTTGCCTTGGTGCAATGAGCCGCACCCACCACGCTGAAGAGCATGCCCGCTGCAATGGAAATCACCATCGTCCATGCCAGTACCCAGCCGTCAGGCGCAAATCGAAAACTGAAAACGTAGAGATCAGAGAACCGGAACACGATTCGGCTCTGAATCTCCCTCCAGATAAAATCGCACAACAGCGGGGACGCGATCAGCGTGATACCTCCCGCCGCTAGACCGATCAAAACGCCCTCGGTAAGAAGTTGCAGCATCAGGCGGCCCCGGTTTGCCCCCAAAGCTCGTCGAACGGCCATCTCTTTGCGCCGCGACGTGGTCCGGGCCAGGAAGAAATTCGCAAGGTTTGAACAGGCAATCAAAAGGACCATGCCAAAGCTCACCATCAGCAGTGTGGCCAGAGATTGGAATTGCGGGTTGTCTTTTTCAATGAAGTAGGCTGGAGGATCGCTCTCGATTGCCGAAGTTGCCTGCTCGAGCCCTTGGCTCGTTTCGAAGCGCTGCACCATCGCCGTGAGTCCAACCCACGTGTGTCGTGCGCTGACGCCTGGCCTCAGCCTTCCTACCACCCGCAACCGGGGCTCATCCTCATAGCTCGTCAAATCGCGGCCAGGTTCGACTTGCATCTGCATCCCGAGTGGGATCCATAAGTCCGGGGGTATGGGAGGCAAGCCCGTTCCGATGAAATCACGCGGTGCAATGCCAATGATCGTGATCGGCGTCCCGGACAGCAGGAGGGTTCGGCCCAACACCGCCGGGTCACCACGAAAACGGCGCTGCCACGAAGAATAGCTGAGGATCGCTACAGCCGTGTCACCGCGCTCCTCTTCTGTGAATATGCGCCCGGTAATCGCGTCGACGCCGAGAACCGAAAAGTAATTCTCGGAAACCAGCTTGATGATGACTTGCCGCGGTTCAGCAAGATTCTTTTGACCCGTGTCGGCCAGTTGCGCAAGTACAGTGTCGTATCCAGTTTCCGCAATGACTCCCTCGAAATCCCGATTTTGCTCGCTAAGATTGCGGAACTCCCGCTCCGAGAACGCCGTACTGGTGCCACCCTTGCGGAACACCCGCTTGAGCACTGTCAGGCTCTTGCTGTCACGCCCTGCCACAGTTCGCAATGCAATCGCACTATAGGCAGTGAATACCAAAGTAGTGCCTATGACTCCCAGTGCGAGGGTCAGGATACTCGCCAGAGTGAATCCAGGACTCTTACGCAAGAGCCGGACGGCGTATCGAACATCCCGCACTGCGGTGTCCAGCCAACCGATCATGTCCACAGCGCGCGTATCTTCCTTCACCACGGTCGGTTGTCCCCCAGATAGCTAGAGCTAAAGACGATCAAGTGGGTCAGAAAGTCTCAAGCAATGAACACATCATTGCGACAGATTGAGAAGATGAACTGGGTGGCGGGGGTGATCGCAGCCGTGGTGGTGCTGGTAATGTCGGCGGGGATGGCCAGCGCAAAGAAAAAAGTGAAGGCGTATCTGCCGGACTATGTCTTGAAGGCGCAGACTGTGCTCGTGGTGATATTGCCCGATGCGGGCGAGCCGATAGATGATCCATCTGCGAACCGCAAGGCACAAGAGGCAGTGGAAAAGGCGTTCATGAAGTGGGGACGGTACCGGTTGGCGCTGGACACGAACACGGCGGACTTGGTGATTGGCGTGAGAAAAGGAACGGGGAAGGTTGAGAATCCGACCATCAACGGCGGGCCGGTCGATTCACGTCCTGCATCGATCGAGACAACAGACAATCAGGTACGGGTTTTGGTGCAGCAAGGCCGTCCTAGCGATCAGACGCAGCAGGGAGCCCCAACGGATACGAGTGGACCGAACGGCAAGGCGCATACGGGGATGGAAGTTGGAGCGGAAGATGACACCTTCATGGTCTTTCAAGGAGGGTTGATATACCGTCCGTACCCGTTGGATAACGCGTCCGTCTGGAAGTACATTGCGAAGGATGGATTGAAGCCACCAGCCGTGGCCGCGGTGGAACAGTTTCGTAAGGCGGTAGAGGAGTCGGAGAAGGCAGCGGCACAGAAGCAGCAACAGCAACAGCAGCAGAAGAAAAATCCGTGACGGCTAAGTCCCGGTAATGTCGCGAAACCGGAAAAGTGAAGTCTAGTACCTACACTCTCGTCGTTGGCGTTGCTCGTAAAGTCCGTCAAAACAATCGAGTCCTTCTCGGTCAGTTTTCCGAAGAACGCGAACTTGCCGCTAGCGTTTCCTTCATCCAGGTCAACAGCTCGGGCACCAGCGCATCATCGAACTTCTTGTCGATTTCAAAAAGGTGATTCATGCGTTCGACAACGTAATTCCGAGCAGCCCCAGGGTGGACGCCATTGACGGTTTCGGCGATGGCATCGCTGTCGGCGCGGCTCATGACCGTGTCTGCCGTCCCATACACGACCAGCACCGGGGCGTTCACGCTTTGCCACACTCGACCGAGATTCAGCGACTGGAGCTGCTGATAGAAAGCGGCGGGCCGTCCATACTGCCCATCCGGTGCGTCGTACCACAAATGCTTCCATTCCGGATGTTGCGCGATCACCTGCCCAGGCGTCATTCCTTGATTTAGATACAGATCGTAGAGTTGCGTGAACACCTTCACACCATCATTGACTTCTGCGGCTGACTTGCCTGCTCCCATCAACCGTCGTCTCTCGTGCTCGATCATGTGCTCGTACCAAGTTCGCCCCCAGCTACTCGCGGCAATGTAACCGCGCACGGGCCGGCCACCGGTCACCAATGGCGAAAACCCTCCGCCATTGCTCATGCCCAGGACGATCACTTGGTTGCTGTCCAGGAATTGGTACTTGCTCATCGAATCGAATGCCGCTCGCCATCCTTGCAGCTCGCTGTTGAAATCGGCCTGCGCGCAGTTGCCTTGGCTCTCGCCCACGCCAGGCTTGTCCATTCGAACGGTGGCGTACCCCGATTGCTCAATCAACCGTAGGATCAACGCCCCAAAGCCGTCCGTTTCTCCATCGGGATATTCCATGCTGTCGCAGCTGAGCCAACCAACGAAGAAAATAACAGGCACTTTCCCGGCGGGGTTCTTGGGACGCGTAACAAATATCCGTAATTTCTCGCCTCGGCCGTTGCTTACCCAATCGTAGAGAACTTCGCTGTTTTGGAAACGTTCTCGCTTCACCGGCGGTTGCAGGCCCACTGCGCCAAGCATGACCAAGATCAACAACGCATACCGCACGACGGTCATACCCACCTCCCGCTGGTTACCGATCCAAATGCCACCTTAGACGCATCGCTGCCTGCTTGGTTTCTGCCAGACTACCATCGCTTGCATTTCGATTGTGAGTGGATGACGCGCCACTCGGAAGCAATCTAATCCGTCACAGCTACAAATGGCTCGTCAACCCTGATTTGTTGCGTCGCGAAATCGGAAAAGTAA
>CAWBVH010000016.1:0-41154 GCA_963792145.1 Candidatus Acidiferrales bacterium | reverse complement strand
CAGCCCTAAAATACGCGCCTCCTGGACTGCTGGCATCACCGGAGTGCGGCTTGGTGAGGAACGACGTTCTGGAACAAGATGACGGACCAGTTCCCGCCGTAGGGAGAACGGTACGGTTCCGTACAATCGCGCTCCTGTTACTAAAGCTAACTGCCTCCGTGCTGTTGCTTCTATTCCTGCTTTTCTTTCCCAGGATCTCTGCCGCCCAAGAATCACCTGATCCGTCGCTGAATCATGCCCAGTCGGAACGAAGACCATTTTTCAGCGACGTAACGATTTGGAGCGCCCAGACGGTGGGATCAGTCAACGTCATGAGTACGTATCCGGGGCAGGAGATGTTCGCGGCGGGCATTGGCTTGCGCCGCCACCTGTTCAACTTTCGGCATACCATCGTGCGTTGGAACTTCGAGGTCATACCGGTGTGCTTGCCGTCGTTCCCCGGCGCAAACGGACGGACTTATCACTACGGTGGAGGCGGGGCGTTGGGTTTGGATTTCGAGCCGCGCCGACAATGGCGGGGCGCCCAGCCGTTTATCGACGTGAATTTCGGTCTGCTGGGATTCACAACGCAGACGCCAGTGGACACGAGAAGGACGAACTTCTCACTGCAATTCGGCCCGGGATTGAAGTTCCCGTTGCGCGGCAGAAGTTCCCTGAAGACAGGGATCACATTTTTCCATTTTTCGAATATGCACACCGTAAAGAACAATCCCGGGTTTGACGGAATATTGATCTACATGGGCTATTCGTTCAGTTTTGAGCACAAGCGGTCGGGACCGAGTTAAGCCCGAGTCACTGCCGAAGTCCGCTCCCACCAAAGCTAGACCAGATCAGAAATCGAAGTCGCCGTCGATGCGCCACAGCCGTCCCACGGAATTGTAGAACGTGCCGTAATTGGGCGAACCGAGGTACTGCTGAACATCGCGCGGCTGGTAATGGTTGAGCAGGTTGGACACCTTCAGGCCGCCAAGGAACTGAATGCGATGACCGTGGAATTTGAAGTCGAAAGGATATTGGATTTTGGCGTCGAGGCCAATGAACGTGGGGAACCGGCCGGCTTCGTTGCGCTGGCCAACGTAGTTCCAGTTGATGCCGACGTTGGAGTAAGGGAAACCGGAATGAACGTCGAGGATGGGAACGAACTGAAATTTTTTGGGTAGCTGGATGATGCCCCAGAAAAGAACGCGATTGGGAGCGTCGTGTGGCAGCGGACCGTACTGATTGGCGCGAACGAGTGGATAGGAAAAGTTGCCAAAGAACTGGTTGTAGTCGTTCAGTTCGCCCCGGGCACGCGAGCGGACGTAGCTGGCGATCATGGTAGTGTTTTCCAACGGTTGCCAACGGAGCATAAAAAGAAATTCGCGGTAATTCTGGCGGCCGGAGTTGTACAGCCCTAGTTGGGCAGAGCCATTCGAGGATTGCGTCGGATTGACGAAGAACTCGTGGTGGCCGTTGCGCAGTTCCGCGCCAAAGCGGAAGAGCAGGTCCTTGCGTAATTCCCTGTCGAATTGAAAAGAAGCGCCGAGGCTATACGGAACGGTAAGGCTGCCGTTGCCGGTGGCGAAGGCGTGCGTGAAGGTAGTGGGACCGGCTACAACGGTGCTGCCATCGGCGGCGAATTGCGTGATGGTCTGCGCTGGAAGGTTCGGGAAAATCGCGACGTTGATGGGAATCTTGTCGTAGAAAAGGCCCACACCGCCCCTGATGGCAGTGCGGTTGTCGGCTGAGGGAGCATAGACGAAGCCCGCGCGAGGCGCGACGTTGACAGAATCCGAGGAGAGGCTGTCGTGATCGAGCCGGACGCCAAAATCGAGGATCAGGCGGGGATGAATCTGCCAACTATCCTGGGCAAGCAAAGTGAAGTCGTTGCGAGCGGCGGCGGAGGGGAGCAGCGAATCGAGATAAACGATCTTGCCGCTCAGAGTCGAGTCTTCGCGCAGGACATTGATGGGGAGATCGGAAAAGAAGCCCTGATAATTGGAGCGCGCGAAGGAATAACCAAAGGTAAAGAGATGGCGGCCGTGAAACTCCACAGGGCGAAGATGCAGATTCTGCGACCACTGATAGAGCCACGTGTGGCGGCCCTGCGTGTTGAAGAAGGAGCCGGAGTTTTGCTCGGGGAAAATTGTCATCTCGCCGGGAGCGGCGTCGGAAGGAAAAATCTCCGTGTTGAGGTGTTTGATGGAGAAAAGTGACGCAAGATAGCCGCCGCCGGGCAGAATCCAACGTTCCGTGGCGGAAGCAAAAAAACCGCGCTGTCGGGAATCGGCGGTGACGGACTGGGGATCGAAGGTGTCGATATTGGCATAGCTAATGTTTTGTGGATCGACGGTGAGCATGGAAGTGAGGTGATGATTGGCGGTAATGTGCCAATCGATTTGCGTGTGGGAATTGCCGCGTTCGTCGACGCGGACGTTGTTGGGATTGGGGAGAGACGGGACGCGCGTAAGGTCGTAACCAAAATACAGAGATTGGAAGACAAAAAGTTTGTCGCGAATGATGGGGCCAGAAAAAGTGAAATGAGGGGTAGCGCTCTCGATGCCGTGCGGGCTGTAGTCAATCCAGCGCAGGCGAGGGATGGGATCCTCGAAGAGAAATTTCCATTCGTCGGTGCCGCCGCGGGTGTTGACTTCGATAACGCCACTGCTGAACCCGCCATATTCCGCGGAGAAGGGATTGGAGAGGACGCGCATTGATTCCACCGCGGCCGTCGGCAGTTTCAGCGCAGGCTGGCCGGTGACGGGATCAGCAATACTCGCATTGTTCACCAGCGCGCTGGTTTGATTCGCTTGGCCGCCCTTTACGTGAATCAGACCGTCGGGTCCGCGAACCACGCTGGGAAGCAGTGGAAGCGCGTCCTGAAAATCGCTGTTCAGGCGAACGACGGACTTCAGCACGTTAGTAGTAAGAGTGGGGCTCGCGGATGTGCTGGAGGTGACGTCGACGCCGTTGGCGGGGGCGGTAACGATCACAGATTCGGTACGTTTCTCCGGTGTGAGTTGCAGATCGCAGTTGATTCGGCTTGTCGTCCTCGAGGGTAACGCGCTTGGTGAGAAGTTCGAAGCCTGCGAGATGCACGGTGACTTCATATTCGCCAGGGAGGATTCCAACGAACGAATACTGCCCGAGATCGTTGGAGATGGTGGAAAGTTCCTCGTTGCTGGCGAGATTTTTCAGAGTAATTTTCGCGTTGGGCCAGACAGTTTGCACTTGATCGGCGCCAACGGTGAACACCACGCCCGAAAGTTTTGTGGTTTTGGCGGCCAGAGCGGTGACGCAAATCACCAGGCACGAGACAAACAGATAACACGCGCGGAACCGCGACGACGACGGCGAGTTCTGAAATCGATTGAACACGGAACCTGCGCGCAGGGCGGTGTGCCCAACTGATTGTACGATGGGCGGGGATTGGTGGACGTTGCACGGCGGATCCCCTGAAATGCTTCGGGCCGCGAACTACGCGGCCCGAAAGACAACAGGACTTTGGCTGACGGATTTCCCAGCTTAGAACTGGAACGCGTAGCTCAGTCCAACGGTCTGCGTCCCGACGCTAACCGAGCTGTTGTTGTATTCACCCGCAAGCAGCGAGCTTTGTGTTACGTGCGCGCTCGACTCTGGGCGAAACGTGTAGAACGCTTCGTAGCGCGAGCGTCCGTGGTGATAGGCGAAGCCAGTGGAAATGGCGTTGGTGAGGACGGCGGCGGTAAGCGGCGTCAGCGTGGAGCTCGGCACGGGATTATTTTCATGCCCGTACCCAAAGCGCAGAACCGTGCCTTCGGTGAGTTTGCGTTCGGCGCCGACGTGGAAGCCGTACTGATCTTTCCACTGCAGCGGGATGCCGTCCTGCATGGAGTTGCCGCCCACAAGGCTGTTGATGACGGCATTGGTGCCGTTCGTTAGAGTGACCGGCAAAGTAACGAAGGCTTCCTTCCAATTGACCCAGTCCGCTTGGAAGGCCACAAGCCACCGAGGATTCACCTGCCAGGCAACGTTGGCGAGCACCGATTGCGGCAACACGTTCTGCACTTTCGCGGAGTAAGTGAAATCAGACGGGGCAGCAACGCCGAGTGCAGCGAACTGTGCATAAGCATCGCCGGAAGCAGAGCCAGTGCTGTTGATGACGGTGCGCGATTTCCACGCAACGCCAACTTCCAGCTTTTTGGTCGGCTTGGCAAGCACGCCAACGCTGCCGTTCCAGCCAACGCCATTGGTGTGCAGGTCGAGCAGGGTCTTCAACCCGGCAAGCACGGGCTGAGACTGGAAGATGTACGGCGCGTGCAGCGTATTTTCGTTGTAGTCGGCACCGATCGTGGCGCCGACAGAGACCCGCGATCCCAACGAGACGCCAACGCCGGTGCTGAAGCGCAGTGCCCAAATCGCGGAGTTCTGCTGTTGCAAACCGTACGTGGCTCCCGCTGTGCCCGGTGCGTCGACATACCGCCAGTCAGCGGTGGAGAGAAGTTCCGGGGTCATGCCGACGCCGAAACTGAAGCGCGAGTGGCCGATGGGCATACCGAAAGCGCCATAGGGGACCGCGCCAGCGGAATTCTGCAGCGGAGCGCCGTTGTTGACGGAATCGCTGAACGAGCCGCGCGCGAAAACCGCATCCGTTTCGAAATTGAGGTTTCGGCTACGCAATTCGGTAAGCCCGGCAGGATTGGCCGCAAGAGCGCCGATTACATCTGAAGACGAGGCCACGTAGACTCCGCCAAGAGCCTGGGAGCGTGACCCAGCCGTATTCCAATAGAAATCCTGTGCGCGGGTGGCTGATGCCAAAGCAGCCATCGCCCACAAGAACAGCACCAGACGGGGACGATAATTCATTTTTTGCATCTCCTTTGCTTCCTTTTGTGATTGTTGGATTTGGCCCTAGACGGGCAACCGACGTTCCGAACCATTCCTCGACTCCATCAGGGCATCGAGGCACAGCCAATCGAGCGCATGCGGGGCATCTTCCCGCATCATGGAAAAAACCTTTTCGAGAGGGAGAGCGTCGCGATAAGGGCGCTTGGCGCTGAGCGCGTCGAAAACGTCGGCGACAGCGAGGATTCTCGCGGGAAGCGACAACGCGTCTGCCATCAATCCTTGCCAGTAACCTTTGCCGTTGAGTCGCTCGTGGTGCAGGGCCGCGTCGTAGCTGAAATCAGAGAACGCGGGAATACGGCGAAGAATTTCGTAGGTGTGATAGGGATGCTGGCGCACCTGAGAGAATTCCTCGGCGGTAAGTTTCCCGGGTTTCTCCAGGATGGCGTTCGAAACGCCGAGTTTCCCAATATCGTGGAGCAGAGCCGCGCGGCGCAGCTTTCGTAATTCACCGCCGCCCATGCCGATGTGGCGCGCAATATCGGAAGCCGCGTCCGCTACACCGACGGAATGGCGGTATGTGAACGGCGTCTTGGAATCGATAATTTCGGCGAACGCGAGACAGATCGCGTCGATAGTCTTGTCGTCCGCGGCCAGTCGGCGATCCGGCGGTTCCAGTGCCATCACATGTTCGATCAAATCTTCTTTGTCCAAGTCTTCCCAGAGTTTCCCACTCTTGCAGAGAGACAGTGTGGCGTCGACCAAATCGGGGTTGAACCATCGGCCGCTGCGCAATCTGGCCGCTTCAACGGCTTCTTTTCTCCCGCGGGCCATCAGAAAGACTTCCAGGGTCTGCGCTAAATTGGCGACGCAGGCATAGAGCGGTATCTCCTGCTTTTGAAGTCCGTTTGGATACCCGCCGCCATTCCAGTGTTCGTCAAGGCTGTAAATTCCCGCCGCTACCGCTTCGGAAAAGCCCAGCTTGCGCACAATGGAAGAGCCGCGCTCGCAGCGGATCTTCACCAGTTCACAGGAATCGCGTTGCTGCGTGGCGGCCACGCGCACCAGCCTCCAGACGCGCTGCGGAAACGCGTCACCCGTGGCGACGTGCGTTAAGGCATAGTGCAGGCTTTCCCATCCGACGCGGGTCCAGTCCGTGGTCTTCAGATCGCCTTTAGCTCGAATGTCATCCGCATTCAGGATGTGGTACAGGCGCGAAGAATTGCTGCTGCAACCGGCGTCCTTCAGCAAGAGCGTGTAATAAAGGTCGGCCTGAACTTGCGGCGGCAAGCCAATCTCTTCCGCGATGCGCATGCCAATAACGCAAGCGCGTACGGAATGCCCCATAGGGCGTCCTTCGGTAAGGTCCAGGGCGTAGGAGAGCGCGGAGATAAGTTCGGAAACGCGAATGGAGCCAGTGGAAGAGGAAGTGGAGGATGTGCGAGAGGCTATCTTCGTACGAGCAAGCGCCGACGTTTCGGTCGTGACAGTTCCAGCCATATCTGAACTCCTTCGTTCAGTGCCCGGCACTGGCGAGCGCTTTGGGGGACTGGGTGTCCCCGCACTTCGACAGTTTCTCCGTTAAGAGCGATTGCTCAGAGAATAGGAAACGCTCGTGCTAGGAGACATGGGTCAAAGGGCTCAATTTACCAGTACATTGGTACCTCTTCCCTTTTTCGACAATTGGGGAGTGGGGTGCTGCGTTCGGGCTTGATGCTACAATCGCGGTCGCAGAGCCCGCCTGGGACGAAATAATGCTGCTCCCAGGCAGTCCGAGCCCTGAGGCGAAAGTCGATGAAACTCGATCTACTAGCGATTGCGGCGCACCCCGATGATGTCGAACTGACCTGCGGTGGCACGTTGCTGAAGATGGCGCAACGCGGCTACCAAACAGGCATTCTGGATCTGACGGCCGGAGAGATGGGCACCCGGGGCACGCCGGAAACACGCGCAAAAGAAGCGGCAAAGGCCGCTAAGATCCTGAAGGTATCGTGGCGTGGAACCTTGGGAGTGCCGGACTCCGACGTACAACCTACCAGGCAGAACAAGCTGGAACTAGCCAAGGTGATCCGCAAGCTACGCCCACGGACGGTGATTCTGCCCTATTGGGAGGCTCGCCATCCGGACCACTACCATGCATCGACGCTGGGGTACGAAGGGTGCTTCCTGGCGGGATTGAAGCAGTTGCCTCTGGACGGAGAGCCCTACCGCCCGTTCAAGATCCTGTATGCGACCTCATTCGAAGGCATGCCGCCGTCCTTTATTGTCGACATCACGAAGCAGTATGAGACCAGACGCCGCGCTATCCTGGCCTACGGGTCGCAATTCCGCCCGGCAAAGAGCGAACGCAAACAAAGGGTCTTCCTGGCAATTGACGAATTGGACCAAAGAATGGACCTGCTGGCGCGGCACCATGGGCAGATGATCGGCGTGAAGTATGGCGAACCGTTTCTGCAGAAGGAATTAATGGCAGTAGAAGATGTAGTGGACCTGTCAGTAAGGTCGATCTGACGGCGAGATTCTGTAGCGCACCCCTTCCAGAGGTGAGGGTTTTCGCTCCCGCAGCGACTATGCCGCTGCGCGAACCGACCTCAGGCCTGAAGGCCTGTACGACAGGCGATGCAAACGGCTGGCAGGCTAAATGGAGTCGTCTTCGACGGCGGGGATGAAGCCGGGCAGGTTTTGGCCAGAGGGGGTGCGCTCAACTCGGACGCGGATGAGGTCTTGATCCTCGGCGCCGGACTTGCGCAGCAGGGCGATAGTACTGAGCGCCTCGGTGTAAATTCGAGTGACCAGGTAGGTATCCCCAGTGCCGTCTTTCTTCCAAAGTTGGCCAATCTGGATTTTTCGCACGCTCATGGATTATATCTGACTGTAGATTCACGCGGAGGAAGTGTCAACACCTCATGAGGGAATGGACAGATGGGCAGACGGGCGAGGGCAGGTCGCTGCATCTGGAAGCTGCTGCCCTGCCTTTCGACTTGGCGGGAAAACCTTCTCAGCCCCTGCTACATCCTAAACAATGGGCCTACTGGCGTGTGACGAAGGGTGTATAATTCGGCTGATTGGGGGAGGTGGTGCTATGCAGAAATCCTCGCAATTCGTCTTAACATTGTTTCTGGCAGGGGGAGTGACAGCTTGGTCCGCGGCGTCTTTTGCCCAGACGCCAGCCCCGGCTTCGACACCGCAGACTGCTCCCAGCGCCTCGACTCAAACGAGTCAGCCAGCAAAGCCGCAAGACCCCAAGGCCGCCACGCAGGGTGCATGTCAGGATCCGACTCAGCCCGCCCCAGACCCGAAGCCAGCGCAACCCCTACCTCCTTGCGCCGCAAAACCCGCACCAGGAACACCAGGGGCCGACGCGCCCGTTCAGCAACAGCAGACGGTACACCCAAAGAATTCCAAGGAAGATGTGGAGGCGATCGGAAACCGGGATGTGGGCAAAGGAATCAACTTCTACTCCATCGAGCACGAGATCGCGCTGGGAAAAGGATTGGCGCAGGAAGTGGAGCGGTCCTCGAAGCTGATTGATGATCCGGTGATCGTTGAGTACGTGAACCGCGTGGGGCAGAACCTGGTGCGGAATTCGGATGCGCACGTACCCTTCACGATTAAGGTGATTGATTCTGACGAAGTGAACGCGTTCGCGCTGCCGGGCGGCTTCTTCTATGTGAATAGCGGGTTGATCATGCGCGCACAAGAAGAGGCGGAACTCGCGGGTGTGATGGCGCACGAGATTTCGCATGTCACCGCGAGGCATGGCACCAAGCAGGCCACCAAGGGCGAAATGATGCAACTGGCCACCATTCCCTTGATGCTGCTGGGACCCGGAGGCTGGGCCGGATATGGCATCTACCAGGCTCTGCAGTTGGCAATTCCCCTTTCGTACCTGAAATTCTCGCGCGACGATGAAAAGGAAGCGGATTTCCTCGGCTTGCAGTACATGTACAAGGCGGGGTATGACCCCAATGCTTACATCACATTCTTTGAGCGGATCCAGTCCGACGAGAAACGGCGCCCCGGAACAATTCCGAAGTTCTTCTCGACGCATCCACCAACGCCCGACCGCATCGCGGCAACTCAAAAAGAGATCGCGCGTATTCTTCCCGAAAAGGATGAGTACATCGTGACAACCTCGGAATTCGACCAGGTGCGTGCCCGCCTGCGCAACGTGATGTTCGCGCGTAAAGTGCAGGACAACGGACCAGGCAAGCCAACGCTGCGCACCAAGACCGAACAGGCCGGCAAGCAGACCGGCACCGGCACCGGCACGTCGACGCAGACCGACCCGAGCACCACCGATGATGACCGCCCAACGTTGAAGCGCCGGCCCGATTCACCGTGATCGACGGTTTGCGCCGATATAAATTTTGATGAAAAAGGGCGGCTTTCTCAGCCGCCTTTTTTTTCCTCGCCGACCCTCGAGGCGGCGCTGGCCGAGCCGTAGACCGTCAGTACTGTTATTCGTTACCGCAAACGGGTAAATGCGTCTGAGTGGGGATGTGCTGCGTCTGCGAAAATAGGAGCATTGAGGCGCCTCATGCTCCCCTTGGTGTATTTGCTAACGGTTCTCTGCTGCGGTGCGCGCGGACATTTAACCCCAACTGCCGCCTCGCCCATTCCGGCACCGGCGCAACAGCAGCAGGGACCCCAAACCAAGTCCCACCGAACAAAAGCCTTCTGAAACTCGCCCGCAGCAACCGACTGCCGCGCCAGCCACGCCTGCTGTGCCCGCGACGCCACCACCGCCAAAACCTCCCGACAAGCCGAGAAGGGTCATCACCAATGATGACTTGAAGGGTGGCGGAGGATCGGGTTTTTCTCCCATGGAGTTCAGCGAGATCAACGACTGCGACCGTTACTGTTTCGAAAACGTGCGGCAGTTGGCGCGTGCCCCAACCGGCTCAAACCCGAACTGGAAACGGGATCTGTTGCAAGCCATCGATCGGGTCCGCAGCGATGCGGAGTGGCAGACCTATTTGCGCGAACTCTATAATGTGCACCTGAAATTCTGCCAGCTGGGCGATGAAAAGCGCGAAGAACTAAATAGAGACGCGGACCCCCACAACGTGACCCCGCGCGAAATCGCCATCGACGACAAATACGACGCCAAATTCAAGGAGGTCCAGGCCACGCTGCAGACGCTGTACTACCGTCAAGCCGACCTGCAGAAAAGATTCGGCGCTAACTCTTTTGCGTTCCAGTTCTCGATCGTGCAAACCAGCCGTATACAGAACGCCAACTGCGCTCAGCAGCGGTCGCCAAGGTATGCGCCAAACGATGCGGATGACCCGTGAGCCACTGATGAAATCCCCATTTCTACGGTACGAGCGCAATTTTCACGGGGCAATCGGGATGATCTTTCGGGTAGCTACCCTGACTGCGTTAGTCCTCTGGTTTGTCTCGTTATCGTGCGGACAAATTTCCACTTCGTCAACACAAACACCTGCGGTCCAGGAAGCGGCACCGCCGGATCAAAAGGATGTCACGCCTAGACCGAACACCACTGCCAAGCCTAAAAAGGTTATCACGAATGAAGATCTGGAGCCTCATTCAGCTGCAGGGACAACCGACAAGATCATCACCGGCGACGTCAGTTCCCTGCTGAACTGCGATGCTGCGTGCGAACAACAAGCGCGTGAATTCCTCGGATATGATGCCGACTACGAAGCCGAGTGGCGCATGCAGGTGGTCCGGGCCCGCCGCGACCTAATCGCGGACAGCGAGTGGCGTGGAATGCTCTCACAATCCATCGGCCAGCAGCGAACATACTGCAATTTCCTGGCGCAACAATCGCAGAAAACGGCGCCAAGCGGAAACAGCTGGGACGCCCAGGTGCAACGTGCGCGGAATGCCAAGTACTTTGAGACTATGGGAAACACGCTTCGGCAAGGGTTGGAAACCAGCGTCAACCGCATGAACAACCATATAAAAGAGGTCGGCGAGCTTTCACCGGCGCGCGCGGCGATGATGAATGTGCAGGCCAACCGCATCTTCGATCGTGCCTGCGATCAGCCACCACAACGCTGATGCGCGTGACTACTCCTATGCCGAGCCGTTACGCCCTCAGCCATCGCCGCGCAAATACTGCAACGCTCTTTCTTACTTTTCTTAGCCATTTTTCCGCTGGCTTCCTGCGGTAAAAAAGACGCCGGCGCTTTGCAGCAAAAAACGGGCCCCCGGATCAAGTGGCAGTACAAAAGCGCAGCCATGGCCGTTTCGCACCCTGCCATAGGCCCTGACGGCACGATCTACGTCGGCACTCATGAGGGTTTGCTGGCGCTGTCTCCCGACGGAAGACTCCTGTGGCAAGCGGGTATCGGCGAAGCCGGCACACCGGTGATTTCTGGGGACGGGACGATCTATCTGGATACCTGGCACGGCTCCCTGTTCGGTGCCAGCAAAGACGGCCAGCTGATTTGGCGGCCGGGTTACGGTTTGATCGGCTTCAACGCGCCTCCCGCGCTCGGAGCGAACACCACACTTTTTTACCTGAATAATGATTCGGACATCTATGTGTTCCGGCCGAAACAAAGCAACGAGAAACTCTGGTCTCTGGACACGTTCCGCGAAGGACTGCTGGGAGCGGAAACCGTGCTTCCCGGAAGCGCCCGAGTTGGCGTCATCTCGACCAAGGCGGCGCCAATCCTAACGCGCAATGATTCGGTAATTCTTCCTCGTCAGAATTTCCTCCATTCGGTGTCGACCGGCGGAACTCCCGAGTGGGAGCTGGAGCTCTCACCCGGCAGCCTGGGACAAGCCGCTTTGGCCGAGGATGGAACCATCTATGTCGGCGACGATCGTTCCGTTCTCTACGCCGTGGACTCGTTCGGCACCAAGAAGTGGCGCTTTGACGTCAGCGGTCCCGTGCAGGGTTCTCCGGTTATCGATACTGCCGGTGTTGTCTATTTCACGGCGGGCGACGCCGTGTATGCCGTGGATCCAGATGGCAACCTGAAGTGGAGATTTTCGCCGTTACAACGCTTGGGCCTCTCGACATCACCGGTGCTGGCAGCCGACGGCACGCTGTATGTCGGCGGAGATTTCGCGTTGATCGCGCTCAGCTCGGATGGCGCTCTGCAGTGGAATTTACGCATCTACTCGCCCACCTCCTCACCAACCATCGGACCTGACGGTACTATTTACTTTGCGTGCAGCTATTCGTGGATCTGCGCTGTGGAGAACAAGGGCTCGCCGCTGATGCAGAGTGCTTGGCCAAAACAGTTTCATGACTTAGCGAATACCAGCAATAGCCTGCATAGCGCGCTTTGACGCTGCCAAGAATCGCTATTGGCTGTGGGTTTTGACGGCGGTGAGGTCGTGGAGCAGAAAAAACTACTCGCCATCGTGCTTGGTCTTGTGGTTGCCGCACTTCTTTTCTTCCTCTGGAGAAAGCCGAGTACGTCCAAGATTTCTCCTTCGCCTGGAATTCCCGCGATCGAGAAGAAATGGGAGTTCACCGCCGGCGGAAAGATTTTTGGTGCGCTCGCCATGGCTGACGACGGCACGCTGTACGCCGCAGCTGAAGACGGCTTTGTCTATGCCCTGAACGGCTCGGGAAATCTGCAATGGAAAACCTATGTTGGTCCCACAAGGTCTGCTCCCTCGGTTGGGCCAGACGGAGCCATCTACATCGCCAACAGCAACGGACGGGTGATGGCCTTGAACCACTCGGGGACCGTGCGCTGGACTGCGGACGTGTATCAAGGCAACACCTGGGGAGAAAACGGCTCCGCCATCGGGCGCGATTACCTTTACTTTCCGGCGCGCGGCAGCTTGTGCGCGGTTCGATTGTCTAACGGGCAGGTGGACTGGCAATCGCGCTGGGGCGGCGAACAGTGGGGAGCGGTTACGCTGCTTCCAGACGGTACCACGCTCTCGCCGGGGCGAGGCCGGTTGAACGGCATCGATAGTCGTGGGGAAATCGCCTGGCAATATCCCCCCCTAACGGGCGAAGCCGTTCAGAACAACGGAGGATATCCTCCGCCAGGAGCATTTTTCGTCAGCACGGGAATCGCGGTCGACGGCAACGGCACTCTCTACGCCGGACTCGGCCGGCAAAAATTCGTAGCCATGGCGCCGGATGGAGCACCCAAGTGGGAGTTGAAGACACTGGCGGGTTATCAACTTAACCGCGCTACGCCGGTAATCTCTGCGGACGGGACTATTTTCTTTGCGGGCGCCGATGCAAAACTGTACGCCCTCGACTCGTTTGGCACCACAAAATGGAGCATGGCGATGGACGGCCCGATCCTTGGAACCCCGGCCCTTGCGGAGGACGGAACGATTTTCGTGGCGAATGGACGTAATCTTTCCGCTGTGTCCCCGGATGGGAAAATCCTGTCCCAGGTGATCATCGGCACGGGCGCGCAGGCTTCCCTGACGCTGGCGCCCGACGGCACTGTGTACGTAGCGATCTATGAGGCCAAACTGATCGGCTATACTGGCGGGCATGGCGGACTTATGAATAGTCCATGGCCGAAATACCAAGCGGACCTCGCGAATACTGGGGTCGCACACTCCTTCTGAATCACCGTGGTCGAAGTAGCACCGACGATTTCAGCGGCAAATCGAGAAGTGTTATTCTCGCCCGCATGCTTCGTGGCGAGCAAGAGGATACGCGCGTGACTGGCAATCTCTCAAACACAGGACGCCCCGCAGGATTCTGGCTGCGATTTACCGCCGCGCTGATCGATTTAGCCGTCTTGGCCGTTCCCTTCGCCGTATTCGTTTCCTTCTTGTCTGTCGGCATGCGCCTCTCCAAGGACTTTTTGAATCTGCGCCCCGGCATGCCGCCCAGCGAAGTCCTGATGAGGTTTGGCCCACGCTTTCTCTACATCAGCCTCGGTTTCTTTATCGTGCTTTCGTGGGCATATTTTGCCGGACTCGAAAGTTCATCATGGAGGGCAACGCTGGGGAAGCGCGCGCTCGGCCTGTATGTCGCCGACACCTATGGTCGCCGCATTGCCTTTGCGCGAGCCACGGGTCGCTTCCTTGGCGGGCGATTCCTGGCGCACGTCCCTCCTTTCGGCCTTTACTATTTTTTGATCGATTGCATCTGTGCCGGATTCACGCCCCACAAACAGGCGCTCCATGACATATTCGCAAGCTGCCTGGTCCTTCGCGCCCCATCCACCGGTGGCCTGACAGCGATAAAACCTGCGCATTGTATATCTATGTTTCTTTACAGAAATCTCGTCAATCTCCTCTTAACGCACGTCCTGAAATTTGAGACTAAGGCGGTCATCTCGAACTTCGGAGGGCATCACATGAAAAAAATGGCAATCATCGGAGCGTTGCTGCTACTGGCGACCACGTTCCCGGCAACCGCAACATCCATCCGCGGAAGTGTGACCGGCGGGACAGCCCTGACCTCCGGCGGCGTGCTCGTCAAGTTGACCATCCCTCTCGCAAATCCCTTTGGCCTGCCTGATAGTGTGGGTAACGATAACTTTCAGAGCCCCAACCTGTTCGAATTCGACGAAGACCAGAACATCTTGCTGACATCCCCATTGACGGTGAATGTCGGCTCCAGCCCAATTCCGCTGGGACCATCGTAGCAAGCCATTACGTCTTCTTTGATCCTGATCCGAGCCATCGCATGATCGGCACGGTGAATTTCGATTCTGACATCCTCGGAATCATCACAACTACCAATGATCTCGCCGCAAGCGACTTCCTTGCGAACACCGGCGTCAATTATCTAAATCCTGGCAACCGCGGCTTGGAAGCGGGTGACTCCGTCACCATAAGCAGTCCACGACAGATTCTCTTCGATACTGTTGCCAGTTCACCCGGTGACTATGTTCGCGTGCTGACTGCATTCTCGCCAGCCGCGTCCACGCCCGAACCTGGCAGCCTTGTTCTGCTGGGAAGCGGGCTGATGGCACTGACAGGCTTGCGACGCCGGAAATCGCTATCTGCCCGAGGCTAGCCGCGGTCCTCCGTTCGATCCTGTAGCCCACCACGCGACGCCACGAAATCGGCATAGGGGGAGCGGACGCCTCCGCCGAGTAGGCCCGGGGAATCTCACCCCGAGCCTCTCCCGCCAGCTGGCCGCACGGCGTAATCGGGATAGGGGAGACGGTTGCCCGTCCTCCCCTCCCACAGTCGCGGTAGGGACACGAGTTACCCCGCGCCCCCCGCACGGATCCGTACTTGCAGGATTGCTGCATACGGCTCTTACCTTAGATACCTGGCGTTAAAGCGCATAGCGGGACGCGGGTGCAGGATCGTAGCACTCGGGATCCAGCGAGCGACAAGCGGTCCGAAGCGTTCCCAAGTCATCCGACTCTTCTGGCTTCTCCGCTGAAGTGCGCGGAACCAGTGCCAGATGACTTGGGCTCGGAAACTCTGCAGACTATCCATGTTGCCGGGCACTGCATGGTAGTTGAAGTAGCCTTGTACGACGGACCTCAACCACTTCCCGACCTCGGCTACTGGCTCGTGCCAGCATCGCCGAAGCTCCTCCCTTACTGCCTTGAGTTTTGTTGAGAGTCGCTTACGTATAGTCTTGCGATCAATCGAGAAGCCACCGGTCTTCCGGTTTTTCGCGCAGATATGCGTGAACCCCAGGAAATTAAACGTTTCCGGTTTGCCCTCGCCTCGCCGCTTCCGATCTTCGGCTGCGAAACGCCCGAACTCAATCAGGCGCGTTTTGTCCGGATGTAGCTCTAACCCGAACTTACGCAGGCGTTCCCTCCAGTCCTGAAGGAAACGCTCAGCTTCGGCTCGGTGTTCGAACCCCATGACGATGTCATCTGCGTACCGGACGACTGTGACGTCGCCCGCAGCGCGATGCTTTCGCCAGTGCTGTGCCCAAAGGTCAAAAACATAATGTAGGTATACGTTCGCGAGCAGCGGTGATACCACTGCCCCTTGCGGAGTCCCCACGTCCGTTTTCGACCAGGCCCCTTCCTCAGATACTCCAGCCCTCAGCCACTTTCGAATCAGGCGCAGTATTCTTCGGTCGGCGATCCGGTGTTCGATGAATTTGCCGATCCATTCGTGCGAAATTGATCCGAAAAAGTCACGAATGTCCGCATCGAGCACCCAGTTCACTCTCTTCCGTATGAGTCCTACCCAGAGCGCATCCAGAGCTTGATGCTGGCTTCGCCCAGGGCGGAACCCGTATGAGAACCCCAAGAAGTCCTCTTCGTAAATCTGATTGAGGACGGTAACCACTGCGTGCTGGACGATCTTGTCCTCCAGGGCTGCGATGCCCAGGGGTCGTTGTCGTCCGTCCGCTTTGGAGATGTAGGCTCTCTTGGAAGGTTGCGCTCGATACGTTCCCTGATGTACTCGACCGTGTAAGTCTTCCAGTCGTTTATCCAGGTCCGTTTCGTAGTCTTTCCATGTGACTCCATCTACTCCCGGTGCAGCATCTCGCTTTAGAGCATAGAAGCTGTCCAGTAGCAGTGGAACCGTCACATGGTGGAGTAGCGCAGTGAACCGTGTTTTCCTTTCCCGTTTAGCTGCCTTTCGCACACCGAGCAAAGCGCTCGACGCGTTCATCCAACTCTGAGTCTGGGACGCGGTCGTCTGCTCGATGTTCTCTTTGGTCGGTCGCCTTCCCTCCATGCCCTCCGCCAGCGGTTTCCCGCTTTTGTTCGGGCACTTCGCCGGTACTGTACGACCGTCCGACTCCCCACCACCGTACATGTTGGACTTCTGGTTCATGACCTTCTCCAACCGGCCCGCTTACGAAATCGTGGCGGGCGTTGCTGGGGTCTCCCGGTTCTCGCGCGTGGAGTTTCCATGCATGCTTGGGGTCTCTGACTGCGCGGAGTCCTTCGGAAGCTCGCGTTGTCGCTCCCATCGGTGTGGCCTTCCGCCTCGGTGGACGTCGTCGGCACTCCGGATCCACTTATTTCGCAGCTCAATGTCCCGCCTGCATGTGCCCCTGTCAACGCTTCGCGCCCAGCCTTGCGACTGACCGTGCATGACTCGGGGTCAGGGTGGCTCGCTAAACCTTCCCTGTGTGACTCTTTCATTCACTACTCCTCGCCGATTTATTCCCGGCGCTCCCACCGTACATGCGGGTCCGCATACGGCGGTTCGGCGGGTTGAGCTACTTGTGAATAGCCGGGCTTTCGATACTGCGCGTCGCCAGAGAACGATTCGGTCCCTTCGTAGACGCCCCTCGGAGCTTCACTCCTCCTGGCGTCCGGAAGGCCAACAAGGTTGGCTTTTCTGCCGCTAGTCGCTTCTGAGATCGCGCGATTTACTCGCCGCTCCCTTCCGTTCGGGCCTTCCTCCGATCTTCTGGAGTAGTACGCCCTCTGCTGACTTCTGCGACATGATCAGGATGAATCGCTTCACCCTTAGTCACGAATCCGTGACATGCCACAGATCTCCCGAGGTAAGTTCGACCGCCTTCGACGCGCAACCGCCGGATTTACCACCAGTGAGCTTGATGGATATGGGCTTCGCGATCATTGGCCCGCTCGCCCGCCACCGTAGGCCTCCTATCCGGTTCTTGTTCATCGGCTCGCATCTTTGCTCCGCGCTTCTTTCAGGCCCCGCCTCGCGGCGAGTGTTATTTCACCCTTGCGCTTCGCTATCACTTCACGTCCATCACGTTGTGAAGAGGACTTTCACCTCCAAGCTGTCGAACATGCTCGGCACACCAACAAAAAGCCTCGTTCCCTTCTGGGAAACGAGGCCTAAGAAATCTCGCGCGAGCGTGCGCGGCGATCAGCTGCGGTGGCCAGCTCGGTGGTGTTCTTCGGGCGCGGCGGAGATGCCCATGCGGCGAAGCTCTTCACTGTAATACTTGCGGAACAGCACGTCCCACTCCTCGCTGCCTTCCAGAATTTCCTTCTTCTGCGAGGTGATGCGCTTGCGCACTTCCACTTCCACCTTTTCCTCTTCGCGCAAAACGTTCGTCATGGTCTGAACCATGTGCTGGCGAATGGTGTCGCGGTCTTCGACAAACTCCACTTCGTTACTGGCTACCAGCAGATCGGATATCTGGTGCGAGATGCGGACAATTTTTTCGCGAGTCAATCGCATTGGTACCGTGTGCCCCTGTTCCCTTGCCTAACGCAGGATAAGTTTCTTGTCGCGCGCCAGCTGGCCTTTCACTTTCTTGAACATATCCTGATAGGAGATGCCGGTGCGGCGCATTTCATCCTGATACTGGGTAAGGATGTTACGGACTTCTTCGTTGACCTTGTCCTCGACGGTAATCTCTTCCATCATGCGCGCGCGCACCCGCGCGATCATCGGCTCGACGTCCTTCTCTTTGATCTCGACGAGGTTGCCCTCAAGGAGTTTCTTGATTACTTCAGAGGCCATGTGGCCCACATAATCGCGGTTTAACAGCATCTGTTCGGGCTTCCCTTTGCTTGCGTGCGAGTAATTCAGTTTACTGGCTGGGCGAAGAATTGGCAAGAAAGGCGCGAACAAATCACTGCAGAAGCTTGGCGCAAACTGCCCCGCCACACGCGCCCTTTCATTGACCCCCTCTGTCGCTTCCTGTAGCATGAATTGATATGCGCAGAATGGGCGGTTAGCTCAGTTGGTTAGAGCGCCTGCCTTACAAGCAGGAGGTCGCAGGTTCGAGCCCTGCACTGCCCACCAAAATCCCCGCATATATTAAGCACTTCGCGCATTTTGCCCTTTGCCGCTCTTTTGGCCCCTGGCCCCGTCTAGACTGTATCTAGACTATCGACCCGTCGGCGCCTACTCCCGAGGTCTCTGCAAATGACAGTTCTCGCAAGCGGCGAAGACACACACAACGGGCCCATACGCTCGGCCCTCGAGAACGCGAGACTGGAGACATTCAAGGAACAGCAGAGGTGTTTGCGCTGAACCGATATTTCATGAGGAAGGATCTCCGCTTCCGGCTAAGATCTTTTGAGTTCAGGGGGTGCGGAAAGCTCGATAAAAAGGAATCGCCGCTCTTCGAAGATCTGCCTTGGTGCGTCATGTCCAGGTCACCCCACAAGACGTCCCTCATCGTAGACACCATGAGAACGGGCAGAGATGGCCGGTAATCCCGACAATACAACCATGATCCGGAAACCGAAACGCTCACGCTATGTCCTTCACGGTTTCAACCAATCGCCAATCTCCACTCGTTTCAATGGCAACCTCATTGTCGGGCCCTCTATCAGAGACCGGTGGCTGCCTGATTTCTCAAAGATTCGCGCTCGCTGCGGTATCCGGTCGACCTCTGCAAAAACCTCGAATGAAATCATCGGGTGTTCGCGTTCTCAATTGCAGCGCGTTTGGCGGCTCCGATCGTTTCCCTGCCGCCGTATCAATTCGCCTGAGACAGGAAGCTATTGTGTCCTGTCTTCGAAATGATCTCGATTGCCAATCAGCTCCTTCAGCTCACGGGCCTTTGCTTCAGATGCTCCTTTCGCGCTGCGGAATGTCGATTGCGAGTGGAATTCCCGGCACGGCGAGGATTGTCGGACCCCACTTCGCCTCGGACAGGCATCTGTGTTTAGGATAAATCTCGCATGAGCGCACGAATTCTTATTAGCGGTTTTTTAGCGGTTTTGGCAGGGACAGCTGCTACCGTATGCACCGCAAGCGAACCGTGCGCGGTATGCGAAACTTGCAACAGCCTGATTCGTTAAGACTTTACGGCAAGTTGCTGATTCCACGGTTGGGGACACATTTCAGTTGGTTAGAACGCTGCCCCGTCATTGGTTAGAATCCTACACTGTCACGGCCAATTCCCTTTCCCCCGCTCGTCTACAACCCAAGAGGCACACCCCAAACCGTATAATTTATAATTAAGGATACCTTTCACATTTCGCAGAGGGTTTCGTAACAGGCCGAATCGAACCCGTCCCTTGGAGTGCGGCACTTCTACGCAAAGGGCGACGAAAAAAATTGTGCTCTTGACCTAGAGGCGTGGCATCGAAATCGTTGAAGGGTAAATTCGCGGCACAGGTGCCCACGATGCATGGCCACCTGTGCGAAGCACAAGGGTTTGAGTTGAGGTCAGAACCAATGAGTCCGATTCGACGGGTTAGGAGTCTGCGCCGGGCGGAACTTCCTACCGACACCGTGGAGTTGGCACGCTTTTTGATCGGTAAAGTGGTGGTCCGTGACCTTGAGTTCGTCAGGCTAATCGGACGCATCGTAGAAACGGAAGCCTACCCGCTCGGAGATGCAGCTGGACACGCATTCCGCGGGAAGACGCCACGCAATGGCTCGCTCTTTCTTCAGTGTGGACACGCCTATGTGCATTCCAGCGAAAGAATTCTTATCCGCCGTTAAGCATCACCCCCGAATCCTCTCACTATTATAGGTTTGTCGCGAGGCATCGGGGAGTCAACGTCGCTGCTGCGGGGACGGCACTGCCCCAACGAGCGGAATGAGTCTCACTTCTTCGCCAGTGAAAAGTAGAGATAGAGAGCCAGCCCGATATAATTCTGCTGCTGATTCGGGCTCCTGCCAGTGTTGTTCTGGTGCTCATAGTAGGTATTGAAGACGACATGTTGCTCACAGGGAAACGGCAACCTGCATAGAGGGCGGTCGTACTCCACTTATGGTACTGACTCTCGTAATATGGTGCGGCGGCGATATAGGGGATGAGGTGATAGGAGCGGATCGAAAAAGTCCGTTCAACAATCAATTTGTTCTCATAGCGCCAGGTTAAACCGCCGTTTTTCCAGTCGAGATCTGCGCGGTTGATGTCCGAGATCAGGAACCCAGCCTTCAGGGGCAAATGGAAAGTCGCAATTGTCTCCATGCGATTTTCTGGGGCAGCATTCGGCGCAATGATGAAGCGGTATCCGGTTTCCAGGACCAATGCTCTTGATTTCGAATCATCCAGATCAAACGATGTAATTTTCTGAAGTCCGAGCCGGGGCCGTCGTGAATCATACAGACGGACCGAGGCTGCAAGTCGATTTCGGGAACGACGAGACGGCGCTAATTTATTTGTGGCAAGTCGTCAAAACAATTAGCGCGAACGCCACTACTAGGAAGTTCCGATAGCCTAAGCACCGCCAACACCTCTCAAAATCGCGCCATTCCTACCGGTTCGCGAAAAGCCACTAATCCGCACACTCGCGTGATAGAGTAAACCTGTCCCCGCACGAGGTGTCCAACAGTCAGATATTCATTTTGTGACCCACGACGGTGAAGGGACTGTGATGTTCGGAACAAGAAAATACGGAACCGTCTGTCCAATCTGCAAGAGACCGATTTCAATAGACTGGATTGCCTTGCAGCCCAACGCTCACCTAGACGACTTGCGACAAACGCTTTCTGAACAAGGCTGGCAAGATAAGACGATAAATTGTAGCGACCCGGATTGTAATTCTTCCAAAATGTATGGATTGAATGACCTGATATTTCTGGATTATTCAGATTGGCTACGCAAACGGCCGATACCCTTCGTTTGATAGGCCTCAGCTCCCTTGCTTCTTGGCGCAACTGCGGGATTGTCATCTCGTCTCTGCTTCCTCGGGTTCAGAACGTCCACGCAACCACGCTACCAATTTGAGAGACCGTGAGGCAAGGCAGAAGGCTCCGCTTCCCGGACAGCTTCGCGTCTATCTTCTGTGTTTAGTCGAAGCTTCGGCCTGTGGCCCGCTATGGTTCTTGGGGTTTGCCCGGTAGGGCGTCCAGGCCCGCACTCGACGAGTCCGTCTCGCCACTCACCACGCGCACTGCTGCATTCTGGGAGTCGTCAAAACTTTCGTCCAGTTCACCAATAATCTTGTGTAGACCATCCTCGCCGTGCTCCAGCGTCCATTCATCGCCAACCTGCACAAACTTCTCCTGTTCTATGGGGAGAATGAGTGATGCGTGGCCGTACTGTCCCTGAAGCTGAACCAGTAGCTCATCATCCGTTTGTTTATTTGCGCTCGTGACTTTCATTAAGACTCTCATGTACCTTCCCTCGCTTCCCCTTCGTGCCCAATGCTCGCATCTTTCGCACCGGTTCGTCCAGAGCAGGCGAGTTTGCGGACGGGGGTTGTCCGCTTTTCGTCCGCTCCCGCCTTTCGCCTGGTTGGTGTCCACTTTATTAGATGTCCGCTTTCTCGGTTTACCTGTGGCGTACTTTCCATCCTGAAGATTTCCTCATAGGTGCAAGCCACATCATCAATCCAGATGTGTACAGTGCCGCCGGGGGTCAAGGAACGTCCCACCAACATCATGACCTGCCTCTTTCAGAGTCTTCAGGGCATGTAACATTCTTACGTGCCAAACGCCCGGCTGATGCGCCCCTATGTTCATCCTCTCAATGTCGCTGAATTAAAGGCATTCGCACCGGATAGCATTTTTGGTAGCGACAGATGGGTGTGGCCGAGCAAGTTGAACTGGGCTCGCCGTAAGGAAACCAGGTTTGGTGCACGATTCGGATCGTAGTCTACAGTACGCGTCAAGCGGGTACGTGGACGCAACCCCTTGGCAGACGCCATCTGGATATTGCTGATCATATTTCTTCAACCCTCCCTTTCGCTGAATTCGTCTCACACGGCACTTGCTCCGCGTTCAAATTTCGGCGCTTCCTGCACCAACTTCCTCGCATATAGCGAAAGCGGCCGCTCGTGCAAGATACGTTCCGTCGCTTCGACGCGCACTTCTCGATGGAAGAGGTCGGAGAGAATGGAGTCAGTCAAAAGGTTGCAGATCGACATCAGAATGATGCCTTGGTGGTGCGCCATCCAAGTGTGCACGATTTCGAAGTGTCCTTGTTTGCAACCCGCCGCGGATTTGTATTCCACCGACTCATAGAAACCGAATTTGCCGAGCCATCCACGGTCACTCATTGCCCGCAGGTTCTGCAGGGCGTGGAGAGGGTGAAACATCAACGCGAGAGCACAGGCATATGGTGTAATGACGATCCGTTTCGGCAGGTTCGCCTTCATCGCCAATTGCGGTACGCCGAACGCATGATACTCGTTGGGCTCAGAATCATTCTGTGCGCTGCATGCGCCTTCGGAAATCCCCCAGGGGATTCGGTGCGAGGCCACATAGGCACGCTGGGCGTCTACAACGCCTCGCGCGCTGTTTTCCAGCAAAGTCTCTCGAAAATGCTTCAGCCAGAGTGCGGGCATTAGATATTCGAACATGGTGCCCGTCCAGGAAACCAGAACATCACGCTTGGCATAACGCCTGTGCGTTCGCCCCATGCGGAACCAGGCGTCCTGAGGAATCTCATTCTTCGCTATGCCGACAAACACGGCGCTGCGCGCCTCTGACGCCAACAAATCGTATGAACTTTTCAAGAGGCGGTTCTCCGCCAAATCGTACCCGACCGACAAAGCCTTGCGATCTTTGTCGTACAGCATCCCAAAATCCATCTCTGCAACCAAAGATTCGGAGTCCGCAGCGAGACACTCCAGCCTCGTGCGGAGCTGTTCGAGTTTGGTCGTGCAGCGAGGCAGTTCCCTTTGCAGGTCCGCAACTTCCGGGACCTCGAGAATATTGCGAATCTGGTCGAAAACCGCTGGCAAGGAGTCTGCGGTGAGTCGTCTAAGGAACTCCTGCTCGAACAGCTCCGGCATTGCGTTCCGCGCAGCAGCAAATTGCGGTAAGATCCATGGCGTGAAGGATTCCACTATCCACATATAGTCCACTAACTTTTCTTGTGTTTCCGCCAGCCACCAGGCCGCATCACGGTTTCCGGATGGCGCGAGCGCACCGCCGTTGGCCGCAAGCAAAGCATGTAGTCTTGGCGCTGCATTGCACCACAAGAGAAGATCCGCTGCGATGCTCTGGGCTTCCTTGCGGACGCTCTCCGCGACCGCAAGGCGCTCGTCTGAGTAACCCTCGATCTTCATTGCTTCGATAGCCAGATCCAGGTGGTCAACGATGCACACAAACAGTCGGGAGTCAAAGAGCGGATGATTCATGGCTGCAAGAGACCCTTGCTTCAGGGTCCACAGGCAGCAGGCAAGATTGCCGTTGTCCACACTGGAGATGAACAACGGCGTCAGCGGTTGGAGCGTTTTTGAGTCGTACCAATTCACCAATTGCCCGCGGACGTGGGGCAATCGTTTGGTCGCCGCCAGCGTATTTTCAGCAAGGATTGCAAAATGCGCGACAGTCAGCATGCCGAGTTGATGCGCAGCCAGTTGCGAAGTAAACAGTAATCCGAGGTTCGTGGTTGAAAGGCGATGGGCTATCCGATGCTCTGTTCCTTGGATATTGTCCGGAATGAACCAATTTTCTTCCGCGTTGGAGAATTGCCGGAAGAAGCGCCACGTCTTCAAGGCAGCCTGACGCGCGTATTTTTCATCATCGGCCGTCAAAATAGTCTGAACAGAGCGCACCGGGCGATCCAGCCACTTTGTGGCAGGCTTCGAAAGCAGCCAAAGCAGCAAGATTGGAGACGCCACAGTAAGAGCCTCCGGGCGGAAGACTGCCAGGGCCATACCGATGAGAACTGCAAGTAGTGGCGTTAAATTGAGATAGATATCCACTGGGGTCTTGGGACGATTTTCCATCTCCGACTGCGCGGCCGTTTCCCATTCGAGTAGCTTGCGGCGCGTTACCGTCAGACGGAAGACGGTGCGGATAATGGCATCGAGCGTGACCAGCGCCTGGTGCGGCAAAAACGCAAGGTAGAACAGCACATTGACTTGAGTAGTTACGAACTCGCTCATCCCTTGCTCAAGAGCGCCGGCCCTGTGGGTCCACTTCCACCGGCGCACCAAGGCAAGCAAGCCCTGCACGTAGCTTGGGATGAGTAAAAGAGCCATGGCGGCTAAGGTCCAACGCACAGGCGATCCGGGCAGATAAAACCAGCACGCCAGAAAGAGGATGAAGGTGGTTGCCTCGATCACGCTGCGCCTCAGATTGTCCAGAAGTTTCCACCGCGAGAGAATACTCAGCGGATTCGGGACTTGCTCGCCATTTGCGTCCGGAACGCGGCCGGACACCCACTTCAGAATCTGCCAATCGCCGCGAATCCAACGATGCTTCCGCCGGCTATGCGCGCCGAAGTGAGAAGGATAGTCGTCGATAATTTCGATCTCGCTGTCCAGGCCGGTTCTGGCGTAGGCGCCTTCGATAAGGTCGTGACTTAGGATCGCATTCGACGGGAAGCGATTAGCAAGTACCTCGCGAAAAACATCGACCTCGTAGATTCCCTTGCCGGTGAAAATTCCTTCGCCGAACAAATCCTGATAGATATCCGAAACGGCTTGCGTGTAAATGTCAAGGCCGGTCTGCCCGGAAAAGAAGTGGGCCAGTCGCGAGCGATTCACGGATTGTACGCTAATGCCGACACGAGGTTGGAGGATGCCATAACCGTCTTTGACGGTTTTCGAGATGGGATCGATGAGTGCCTGGTTCAGAGGATGAGCCATCGCACCGATCAGGCGCGCTGCGGAACCCCGAGGCAACTGGGTGTCGGAATCCAGTGTAATCACGAAGCGGACGCGGCGCAGACACTCCATTTTTCCCACTTTGATTGGAAACCGATCTTTGCCGTCGCGTAGCAGCTCGTTGAAATCGAGCAGCTTTCCCCGCTTTCGCTCCCAGCCCATCCAGGTATTTTCTGTCTCGTTGAACGAGCGGTTGCGGTGCAGGTGGAAAAATCGGGAAGTGCCGGCCTCGTCGTATTTCTTGTTGAGCTGTTCAATCATCCGGGAACACATCGCCGCGAGTTCATCTTTTTCGTCGAACGCCTTATCGGAGTCTGGGGAGTCGGTGAGAAGCGCAAAGTAGAGATGCGGATCCACATTCCCAAGGTAACGAATCTCGAGCGCGCGAACGAGACGTTGCACCTGCTCTTTGCAGACCAGCAGCGTCGGGACCGCGACCACCGTCGCACAGTCTTCCGGAATAGAGCCGTCAAAATCCAATCTGGGAAGGGCACGTGGCGGCAGCAGGAACAGCAGGAACTGATTGATCGTCTCGATGGCCGCTTCGCTGGTTGGCAAAAGAAACAACAGAGCGGCGGCCACGAACGGAACCCCTACCTTTATTCCGCTCAGCAGGAATAACATGATCCCGAAAATGCAGAATTCCACGCCTAGGAAATAAAAAAGTTCAGGAGCTTCCATGAGAATTCCACGAATCAATTCCTTGCCATGCGCGGTGTACGCAATTTCCCGCTCGAGCAGGATGCGACCTCGACCGACTAGGTAGTAGCCGACGTGCCCGTAACGCATTGAATTGCGCGAACCTGCCGAGAACCGCCGCAAACCTTGTTGCGCCATGTTTATCGCATGGCGCGCGATGTCCTGTTCCGACGTCTCGGAGAACCGTGCCAGCTCTTGAATCGCTTGGCGATAGCTTTCGCAACTCTGAGACTCCATCCGTCCGTAGGCGCCCGCAGGGTCTTCGCAGAGTATTTTTTCTGTAATGCTCAAGGGGAGGAACAGCGACTTCCATTCGACGGCGCCCAGACGGTTCAACGAACGGCACAAGGCGCCCAACCGCTGCCGGGTCTCCGGTTTGACCTCTGCCTGCGCATCTTCTATTGTGGCCGAAAGTTCGAGCAGCAGTTGCAGTTGCAACATTGGGCTGATAAGCCAGATCTCCACGATCTCGAACACCTTTTCTTCTTGTACGTTCTTCAGGTAAGCGAGGCAGCTATCCACGGTAAATTCATAATCGACAGCTGAAAGGTAGGCCTTCGCTGCGAGATAGGATCTCGGAAGATTGCCTTCGGGGTCTGCGACTTGGGGCACGTAGGACTCGCCGCCCAGGGTATCCTCTACATTCAAAACGATCGACTGAAGATGAAATCGGCTGGATAGTAGTTCCTCCCGAACGGCTTCGGGTATTTCCCGATCACGGCGCCGGGTTTTGCCTTGGCCGTACGCAAGTTCGAGATTCTTCTTCGCTTTCTTGAATTCCCGAAGCAGTCGTGGCCATCCAGAACCCCTGCCCGCCAGGGTCCAGGAACACGCCTGCGCGTGCGCGTCCTCGGCTAGGCGTGCATGATCCGTGACCGTAAGCTCGTCATGCAAAGCCTGCTCGCGCGTCTCGGCAGGAATAGACCCCCTTTGGCTGTTCCCCGGGAATGAGGTCCACGGTTAGCTTTGGCGTTGCAGCCATCCCTTTGTCCTTTACCTGTAGTTCGCGGCCTGCATGTCAAACATCTCCGCATACCGGCCGCCCTGTGTGACCAACTGTTCATGCCTGCCCTGCTCCGAAATCTGGCCTTTTTCAAGGACAATAATCCGGTCGGCCATCCTCACGGTGGAAAACCGATGGGAGATCAGTACGGACAGCTTGCCCTCCGTCAGTTCGGCAAAGCGCCGGAACACTTCATGCTCGGATCGTGCGTCCAGAGAGGCGGTGGGCTCGTCGAGAATTAGGACTTGTGCGTCACGAAGGTACGCGCGCGCCAACGCCACCTTCTGCCATTCGCCTCCGGAAAGGTCCACGCCGCCTTCAAAACGCCGCCCAAGCATTTGCTCATACCCCCCATGAAGCTTGCGAATCACGTCTTCGGCCATGCTTTTGCGTGCGGCCATAACGATGCTGGGAAGATTCCCTGTTTCGGTGATGCGTCCAATGGCGATATTCTCTCGAGCCGTCATGTCATAGCGCATGAAATCCTGAAAGATGACCGCAACCTGGCTTGTGTAATCCTCCAAATTGTATTCACGGAGATCGACGCCATCGAGTTCGATCACGCCCTCGATTGGATCGTAGAGACGCGTCAGCAATTTAACGATGGTGGTCTTGCCTTCGCCGTTTTCGCCAATCAATGCTATGCGTTCTCCCTGATCCAAGCGCAGGTTGAGATCTTTCAGCACCAGACGCGACGTTCCGGGATAGGCGAAGGAAACGTTTCGGAATTCGATACCCGCCCGGATGGGGCGTGGGCAGGGCAAGCCGTTTTCCTTTGAGCGAACCGTCGGGCGCAATCCGAGGAAACTCAGCAGGTCGCTGAGGAACAAAGATTGGTCCGCGATGCTAGAGAAAGTGGAGAATATGGACTGCAAATTTGCACTCGCGCCTGCAATGGCTCCGGCGAGGAATTGCAGCGTACCGACCGACAAGCGGCCAGCCAAGGTTTGATAAATGATGTAGACATAGCCACCGTAATAGCCGAAGGTAGCTAATAAGGTCAGAAAGGAACTAGCTAAGAAGCGCCGTTTGGCAAGGCTGACACTCTCGACGTAGATTTGGTCGGAGAGGTTGGCGAAGCGGTCGGTTAAGTGGCGATTCAGCCCGAAAACTTTTAGTTCTTTCGCGCTTTCCTTACTGACACCCAGATATCGCAGGTAGTCCATTTGCCGCTTTACGGGGGTTTGACGGAACGCCTGACTATAGCCAAGAAATGCGAAGTGACTCTCCCCTATAAATGCTGGAACGACGCAGACAATCAGCAGAAGGAAGAGCCATGGCGAGAACCAGACGATGCCCGCCGCCAACGCGATGGTCGCGATCACCTGTTGTAGCAATCGACCCATCTGCTGGATCATGCCCAGGCGATCAGTTGCCTGAACGCGGGCGCGCTCCAATTTGTCCTGGAAGCTGGGATCCTCGTAGGTGGCCAGGTCGAGCGAAGACGCGTGCTTCATGATGCGCACACTGATGTACTTTACGTATTTGTCAGCCAGGAGAGTATCTGCAAAGTCTGTCGCTCGGTTGAGGAAGCTGCTGATACCGGCGATGGCAAATTCCAGGCTGACCCACCACCAAAAGTGAGGGTTAAGATTGTGCGCACGGGAAAGATAGCCGACGATCGAATCTAAAATGATGCGCGCGACAGCCAGAAGAGCCACGGGGCTGAGCGCGGTCATCAGGCGGAGGATTAAGCCCCACAACACGACGCTGGGCCCCGATTCCCACACAATCCCGATGATCGCCGGCACATTGCGCAACGCGTTCAATCGTTTCGCCCAAGCTTCCTGGAACTTATGGCGAGTCGCTGGACTTGCTGTCTCCATCAGTTTGCCGGACCTGCCGGTGGCGCACGCTTTTGAGCACAATCTAACGACGCACTATAGCAAGGTTACGGGAACATGAAACCGCTAGGCGAACAATACGATGTTAACCCTTCGCGCGAAACTTGCTCGCCAACCCAAACAGTGCCAGTCCCGCGAAAACCACCACCGCAACCGAACAGAACGTTCGCGCGACCACAGAGATCGCGCTCGTCATGAACAATTGCGTCAGCCCCAGCAGCCCCAGAGCAATGACCGCAGCCGTCACTAGATGTCGCATCGACAGTTGTCGCACCGACGTGCTTCCTCTCACCAGCCTTCAAGAAATCCCCACCGCCTTGAAACCCCTGTACTTAGCTGTAAAAGTTTGCGATCTTCCCGCACAAGATTTTGAATAACAAGTGCAAATTATCCATCTCGTGTAACTTAACCGACTTTATCCTTGCGCGCTGTTCTATTTCGCACATCGCCGAGAGATTTCGGCGCCGACCTCTTTTCGCGCGCTTTGCACACCTCAACAGGTGTCTTTCGCCATAACTCTGGCCGATCGCAGAATCAACAATTTACAACAAGGCTCCATTCAGTGATCTGGTATGACTCCGTGCCACGTTTACCAGGCCGCGAACTGCTCGAGCTTTGCGGTCCTCCGATGGAGGCGCGCACAGATTTTGGGTAAGGACAGATTGCCAGTAAAAGTTTCCTCAAGGCGAATTAGCGTTCCGATCCCGGTGGGCTTGCACTCATAACATCGACGCGAGCACTCGGCCCTAGCGGCAATGCCACGCAAGCTGGTCTGGATTGAGAGTCAGCATTTTCTGGGCTTCGGTTGCTCTCAGTGTAATTGGGTATTTAAGCCGTCCGGTGTACTCGTTGGCGAGTCATTGGATAAACTGAAAATGGATTACGAAGCCCAGCGTGAAAACGAATTTGCTGCCCACATTTGTGCAGAGCACCCAAAGTCCACGGAGCCAAAGACCGCAGTCGTCCCATAGGTCATCGCGAAGTTGTCGGCACGCTAAACGGTCCAATCCGATTGCACATTTCATCCGAAACGCGAGGCGCGAACGTTGCCAAAGAGATTTCTGCAGAACTGTATAAAAGTGAACAGCACCAGCTCTTAAACTGTCTTTATAATGCGGCGCGAATGGCGGGATGGAGCGAAACTGTCCGGTATAGAGGGCTGGGACCGGACTGTGTTTCTCGTCTCGCCATTTTTGGTTCATAACCCTCAACTGCGTGCTACCGCTAATCTGGAGCGTGTAAATGCTACAAGCTGAGAAGAGCTGTGAACAACAGGGGATAAGCGCAAACGACGCTGTGAACCGTGTACTGGCGCTTAACACCTTTTTCGTGTCTGAGAAATGGCACAGACCTTATGCCGAGGCCCTGCAGGAAACCGACGTTACCAAATCGTTGACTCTCATCGCTGACGCGGAAGATGCGATTTTTGACCGTCACTTGGAGTTGTGCTTCTCTCCGGGTTCGATGGAACAAAGCCTCGACCTTCAGCAGGCCATCAGTGTATTAGCGCAACTCAAGAAACGTCATGCAGCCGAGCATGAAGTACATCCAGCAGCAAACTGAAGAACGCGGCAAGAGAGGACTTCATTCCGTTGAACAGACCACACAAGCGAGTTACAACAACCTGCCCTGTCGCAATCAAGCATGGGCAAGGTCGATTGCATGTGCCGGACCCGATCCCGTGGCACGTTCACGACGAACACGTTAAGTGCCCGGATTGCGACACCATCTACATACTGACCTCACGCTTTCCCAAGGTTCTTTTCTTTGAGACTCTTAGCAAACAGCATCAAAAGAAGGAAGATCATCCTGACTTCATTCCCTCTGCTCCAGAGTCCACGAAAGTTTCCGATTGCGACTGTGATTGGTAGCGGCGAGGTCGTTGGAACCTACGGTGGTTTGTTAATTATTGTTCATCCAGCCGGGCAGCCTTCGCGGGGCCGAGATCGTTGAAATGAGCCAGTTTCATCAGGTTTGCGTTGAGCATCAGGCTTGGGATTTGACCGTTGCTGACCTTCAGGTGCCCGGTTCCTCGCATTCGCGCGAATGGACTGGTGGTGTGTGCTCGATGGCCCCCGCAAGCTTGAAATCTCCATCCAAATTTCCGGTGAGGAAGCCGCGCAAATCGTGGAAGGCGGCCAAAAGACGGGCCGTGTTGATTCCGAGGGCTCGCGAGGCGGCTGTAAAGGTAGGAGTGCTTTTCACCAGACTGATGGAGAAGTCGCCGGTGGCTTTTCCGCCGTAGATGTCGGATTTGAGGTAAGGACCTCCGATGAAACATAAATCTTGTGTGCGAACTGGATGCAAAAAAGAACTGTCATTATTAACAGCCTGTCGTGCGCGGCGGAATCAGCTGGACGAACCCAAGATCATTCCAAAGTGGCGAACAAATCTGCCATCCTCACCATTCCAGGGGCGCTGCTGTGATCATTGGTACTTGAGGCAGCAGTCTGGCGCTGAAGCGGCAACTCACTATTAATCTCTGTTGTGCCCGTCATATACTTCTGGCCTCGAAGTTTGCTGGCGCTTCGACGCCATCGCGCTGAGGTTCTCGGTGAAACGTTGGACGAAAATACTGTTGGCACTAGTCGGTCTCGTCGTCCTGGGAGTTGCGTCGATTCCTTTTTTTGTAAACGTAAACACCTTCCGCCCCATCATCGAATCACAACTCACAACCTCGCTTGGCCGCAGTGTGAAATTAGGAGACCTGAGCTTGGCGCTTTTCTCTGGCAGCCTGATCGCCAAAGACCTTAGTGTCGCCGACGATCCCAACTTTAGTGCCGCCCCGTTTCTGACGGCGAAAGAGGTCCGGATCGGTGTTTTACTGCGGCCACTGATTTTCTCGCGCAAGGTGAACCTACAAAGTTTTCAGATTAAGTCCCCGGACATCAACTTAATTCGAGCGGCGAATGGCAAGTGGAATTTTTCAAGCATCGCGCGCCTCCACGCGAGCGGCGGCCGCGCGGATGCTGCTTCGGGAATTTCGACGGGTTCTGGTGCGGAGGTTCCTATGCTCACCGTCGGCCACATCGTCATCGAAGATGGTCGCGCCGTGATCGCGAGCCTTCCCGCGCACGGCCAACCAAGGGTGTATGAGCACACGAATCTCAGCGTGCACGATTTTTCATTTACCTCTCAGTTTCCGTTCGAGCTAAGCGCGAACTTGCCCTCTGACGGCACTGTCGATATCACTGGCCA
The DNA here is from genome assembly GCA_963792145.1 of Candidatus Acidiferrales bacterium. Taxonomy (GTDB): domain Bacteria; phylum Acidobacteriota; class Terriglobia; order Acidiferrales; family UBA7541; genus Acidiferrum. The sequence goes on along the minus strand of CAWBVH010000016.1, from coordinate 9,298 downwards.
CGTAGGCCCGTTGAATCGTGAGGACGCGGCAGCCAGCCCCGCCGACACGCAAATCTCCATCAAGGGCCTGGACCCGGTAGCCGCCGGATTTCTCGCTCCCGATGCCGGTCTGTCGCTCCTCGCGGACATCGAAATGCGCTCCGTTTCCGACGGGCACACCCTAACCACTAATGGCACTATGCATATCCAGAATCTTAAGCTTCGCAAAGGCGCCGCCGCTGCGCCCAAGCCTCTGGACTTCGCTTACAGTGGCACCCATCTACTGAAGGAAAACACCGGGCAGATCGAGGACGCCATGGCGAAAATCGGCGACGTCGCGCTCCACGTGAGCGGAACGTACCAGCCTGGCGCCCTCGGCGCGGAAGATCCAGAGTTAAATTTGAAACTCTCTGGGCAAAGCTTGCCGATCGATGAACTCCAAAATTTGATGACTGCGGCCGGCATTCGCCTGCCCAACGGGGCGGTTCTGAGGGGCGGAATGCTAGCTTTGAACCTTGTGATCATTGGCCACGCAAAATCGCTCGTCATTAGCGGGCCGATCGCGCTCGACAACGCACGCCTGGTGGGTTTTGACATCGGTTCAAAAATTCACGGCATCGCTGCACTAAGCGGTCTGAAAACCGGAGACACGACGAATATTGAAAAGTTGCGGGTAAACGTGCGCATTACGAACGCAAGCGTTGTTGCTGACAAGATCGACGCCGTGATTCCGGCGGTGGGCGAACTCACTGGGAGCGGGACGGTATCTTCCGGTGATCAATTGGACTTCACGCTCGTCGCAAGAATCGAGTCCGCAGAGGGCATCTCCAAAGTCGGCGTGGGATTACTCGCGAAGTTAAACGGATCAGGCGAGACTTCAAAAAAAACGACTGGCGTGCCCCTGCGCATTATTGGGACCCCCGAGGATCCCAGTATCACCGCCGATGTCGGAGGCATCTTCCAGAAGAAAAAGAAATCCATCGCCACCCTCTTCGACAAGAAGAAATAGCTCGCGCCCGGCGAGTGGGCCTGCGGGATTACACCACCGGGCTCTCGTAGAACCGGACCTGAACCTCTCGGCTCATCCGGCTCCCATCAAGCAAACACGCTAGTCGAACGGCTTGTCTGTCGCACGCATCGAAGTCCTCCTGTTCCCAGTTGCCTCGGTCATGCGACCGCTTGACCCGACCCCTCCGCTCCAGCCCTATTACGAGCCTTCCTCGCTCATACGAGTCGGTCTGCCCCAGTGCTCCGCATCGGTACGCTCGCCTCGCGGTTTTCGCCGCTTGGGCTTCTCCCTTCACATCGGAGCGACTGGTTCCTGCAGTCCCACGCGACAGCCTGCATCCGCTTCACGCCCCCTCTACGCCGGTCGCCGTCCGCTCAGTCATCAGGCACCCCGCGGACTTGTCCCAGGTGAACCATACGCTCCTGGTTTCGACGACTCTTGAGTTTTTAACGACGCGTCTTCGAAGGATTCACTTTCGTTCGTCTCTCGGACGCTCACCTGCACGAATTTGTTCTCGCGCTTTTCCTCCAACCCTCACCACCATGGCTCTTTACCACGGCGGCTTGGAGGTGGTTTGAGACCTGCTCCTGAAAGCCGATCCCGAGGGGGCCTTCCCTCATCTCTCGCGCAGCTTATTCACACGCTTGATTAGTTCATGGTGAACTCCTTCTCCGTGTGCTTCTGCAGCACACTATGTTCAAAATACTCGCACCAAGGCCGTTCGCGCACGCACCAGTTCGGCACGCGCCCGGATCACCGTCAGGTGGATTTGCGCTTGCGCACTACGATGACGCACCGGCGCCAACAGCTCGGGATCGATTCGTGCCAGCCGTGCCAGTGTCCGCGCATCGTAGTATCTTCGAAAATGTCTGCTTCATCGCTTCCGGTGTCATCGCCACTTTCTGCTCCAGGATGATCTTCCCCGCTTCATCCAAAACGCAGTAGCACGACCAGTGATCGCCGAGGTCCACACCAATCGTGAGCTTGTGCCCTTTGAAAATCATGTTTCCATTTACCCGAACAGCGCTCATCTTTTTCATAGCCGGTCTCCTTTTTCTGCGCCACGAGCGCGTCAAACATTGGGAGCGTATCGCGTCCCGCGGGAGACCGGCCTTCTCATCTGATTTGTCGTAATCGGACACGAGGTTGCGAATCCGATACCTGATGTGTGCAGCCACAGCGCAAACCTAGTATTTCAGGGTAAACTCACACATATCCTCTCGCTTATCTGGAGCTCTTATATGTTGGACCAAGGTGTCTGGGCTGAAGTCAAGGTCGGTGGTGAACACTTGAGGTTATTCTCAGAACAAAATGCGCTTGGGGTGCAGGCTTCCGTATACAACATAAATGCCAAGAACTGGATCGCACCCTCCGAGGCCGTGGAGGACATCGAAGAAGGGAAAGATCGCGCAACGGCACACGCGACGGCATATCTCCTTCGAGTCGCTAACGCGGAACTGCCTCCACTAACCTGGAAACAATCCCGCTCAGCGTAGATCACGGATTGTTAATCCCAGACTCCCACATTGACCGTCAATCTCGGCCTCGTGGAAACCTAGTTTCCGATTAGCGTTAATCAGGCACTGCACGCTTAGACGACACAATGCTGCGTTGTGGGTTCGCGCTTGTGCACGTCGAACGGAACGTGCGTTACATATGCCGCCGACAAACAGCAAAGCTCATCTCGGTCGGCTTGGGGGCCACCGTTCACACGGTAGTTGAGAACGACGGCGCCTGCGGCAATCGTTATGTTACATTCAGGACCGCAAGTTCAGTCATGGCGGAGACGGAAATGGACAATCTGCGCGGAAATGTGCAGCAACACGGCCAGCGCGACACATCCCGGCTGACACGCCGAGAGTTTCTTGCAGAAGGGGGTGGAACTGCGGGACTAGCGATGATGATGCCATTGATGTCCTCGATAGCGAGGCCGGCGAATGCGCTGCCGGAACTGGTTTCGCTGAACGCACTGGAACTGTCTCAGAGAATCAAAGCGAAGCAAGTGTCGTGCGTCGAGGTGATGCGGACGTATCTGGCGCATATCGAGCGTTTCAATCCGAAAGTGAACGCGATTGTTTCGTTGCAGCCAGCCGAGTCATTGCTGCGGCATGCCAAGGAGCGAGATGCGCAGCTGGTGCGCGGCGAATATCAGGGATGGATGCACGGATTTCCGCATGCGGTGAAGGATTTGGCTGCGACCAAGGGCATCCGGACGAGCAACGGATCGCCGCTATTCGATTCCCTTCCCGATCACGACGAGATATTTGTGGAGCGGCTGCGGCGCAACGGCGTGATCCTGATCGGAAAGACAAACGTTCCGGAACTCGGATTCGGCTCGCAATCGTACAATCCAGTGTTCGGCACGACGTTGAACGCGTACGACCAGACGAAATGCGCTGGGGGCAGCAGCGGCGGCGCAGCCGTATCGCTGGCGTTGCGCATGTTGCCGCTGGCCGACGGCAGCGACATGATGGGCTCGCTGCGGAATCCTGCGGCGTTCAACAATGTTTTTGGCTTCCGCCCTTCGTACGGCCGGGTGCCGAGTTCTGCCGGCGAACTATTCCTTCGCACGTTCAGCGTGGAAGGGCCGATGGGCCGCTCGGCTTCGGATGTGGCGATGTTGCTCAGCGTGATGGCTGGACCGGACCCACGGGCGCCGTTTTCGATTGAGCAGGATCCGGCAATATTCGTGCAGTCATTGAAACGAGATTTTAAGGGAACCCGCATCGGTTGGTTCGGCAATTTCGACGGTTACCTGGAAATACAGCCTGGAATCCTGGAGTTGTGCCAGAAATCCTTCAAGGCGTTCCAATCATTGGGATGCCTTGTGGAACCCGCCAAGTCCGATTTTGATATGGCGAAACTGTGGGATGCGTGGCTCACGCTGCGGCAGAGCTTGACTGCGGGAGGGCTGGCGGCATTTTACAACGACCCGGCGAAGCGAGCGAAGTTGAAGCCGGAAATTCAGTGGGAAATTGAAGGGGGATTGAAAGTGACAGCAATGGAGTTTCAGCATGCGTCGCAAGTCCGGTCGGATTGGTACCGCGCATTGTTGAGGCTATTTCAGACATATGACTACCTGTTGCTCCCGAGTGCGCAGGTATTTCCGTTTGACGCACAGGAGCACTGGCCGAAGGAGATCAACGGCAAAAAAATGGATAGCTACCACCGGTGGATGGAAGTGGTGATTCCCGCAACGGTGGCGGGCTTGCCGGCACTCAACGTTCCCGTTGGATTTGGCCCGACCGCCTTGCCAATGGGCATGCAGGTGATTGGGAAGCCTCATGCGGATTTCGCCGTTCTGCAAATGGCTTTTGCATATGACAGGCAGTACCTTGGTGCGAGATTATCTGCCGCCGCTGTTGAAGACGGCCGCATGAAATTAGCAGCGCCGCCGAAATCGCGCTAACTCCCGGTTAGTTCTATAAAAAGGAAGTCAAGAAACAAAACTTCTCCCGCGGGCTGCAATTTTTCTACTTTCGCAGCCCACTTAATTGAGCAGGATTGTTCTGACCTTCCGGGCCATATGCTCGGTTGCCGGGTGTTGCGACCAGCGTTTGGGTTTTCTCTACTAGCGGTTTTCATTGCCTGTTCAAACGAAGCTGTCCGTTTCGAAACCAGCAAATCAGAACGGCGGTCAAATGGCGACCATAGTTCTATCTGGGACTCGTGGCCGATGGCTTTTTCTGGTTATCCAAATGCGAAGTCAGACACCCCCCGCGAAGCGGGTGGCTTGGTGAGTGGGGCCGCCTCAAAGTCGGTTGTCCCGTTGGTTGAGGCGTCGCGCTAGGGCGCGCCTTCGTGGAGAGTTTAGAAGCTGCCGCTGTTACCATCCGCGGACTCTTGTTCGCGGATGTATTTGCGCACTTGCTCCAACTCAAACCCCACTGTGGACACTGCGTATCCACGGGCCCAGAAGTGCTCGCCCGTGAAATTCCGCTCTTTGCCACATAAGCGGGCCATCGCTATGGCGCTCTTCCCTTTCAGAAATCCGATCACTGAGGCCACCGGATACTTCGGAGGAATCGCGATACACATGTGCACATGGTCCGGCAGCAGGTGTCCCTCAATGATCTCGCACTCCTTCTGCCGCGCCAAGGCGTGGAATACTTCTCCCAATTTGCGCCGTGCCTGGTCAAACAGTACCTTGCGCCGTCGCTTGGGCACAACACCACATGATACTTACAGTCCCAACTGGAATGCGCTGACCTTTGATACATTTCCGACATAACATCCTCCTTCTTTCTGGCTCTCACCAAGCCACGGGGGATGTTATGCCCAAACGGAACGGTCAAACCTTTTCTGGTCTCACTGGTCGAACCAGTGGCTTACCTGAAATCTGAGTTATGAGCATCCTTGAAACCAAGTCCATACTGTCTCTTCACGGATCAGACCTGAGAAAAGTATTATATTTTGGCAATTCGTCACTGATGACGAGGAAGATGAGACTGCTGTGCGACCGGTTAATCGTCTGCCTGTTTCTAGCTTGATGGGTGGAGTACGTCGAGACACGGGTACGACTTGCCAAGGACAGCTCAGACTGGGCAATCATTGGGAACCTTGGTACGAAGAACGCGCAGATGAATGAGCATTTCGTACTGCTGTCCATCGAGCAAAAAGGCAAGTGGTTTCAACTTGAGCTATATTTTGATCATAAGTACCGCGAGCATGGCCCCGGAGCACTTGCGCGGTTGCCTGGGGCTGTCAGTCTCTGGTCACGGACATGGACGAAGCGGTCCGCACTGCCAAAGCAACTGGCGAAGGCATCACGTTTGAGTTTTTCGATAGTACGAGATCACACGCCTTTGCGGCTTGCGCCTAAGCACTGTGGCCTCCCCGGTTTGGATGAGCGCCAAATTCGAGCCCTCTATCGAAGCAGAAGAGTTCCGCGAAATGTACCAGGAAAAGCGCCGAAGGTACGGTCAGGATTTTTTGAGCACGCGGCTCGCGCCAGAGGAACTGCTCCGGCGCACACTCTCGGCGGTGGGGAAACTATTTAAGCGGGGTGCGAGGGGCGCGCCAGCGACGGCCGAGAGCGGGAATGATCGCGCCGCCGATATTGGCCAGGTTAGCGTCGGGGAGCGGGGCGCGATCAGCGCGGGGGTTCAGGGAGCGGAAGCAGGCTTTTAGGAAGCGCCCGAATGCATCAAGTCTCTCGCGGAAGCTAAAGTGGAGGGAGCGGCCATTGGCGCCAACGACCAGTAGGGTGACATCGTAGGCAGAGAGTTTTTGGGGAAACGCTCGGCGATTTCTTGAAGCAAAGAGGCGATGAGTTTCTCCGCAGGGATGTCGCCGAGCAGATTGACGATGCGTAGAAGGCCTTCTTCCAGGAGCATCCCCGCGTCGGCATCACAGGATTCGATGAGCGCGTCAGTGTAACTTGTACCAGACCGTCGCCCAGGGTCGAGTTCGATGTAGAGATGCTCGTAGTAGGGTGAGCTGAAAGATGCCGAGAGGTATGTTGCGCGGCCCCTTCTTTTCGGGATTGTCCTGGTGGCCGAGGAAGGACCAACGGCCATCGAGGGCTCGAAAGAGAAGCGGGCGGGGATGGCCGGCGTTGCAAAGAGAGAGTCGGCGGCTGGGTGCGAAAAAGGTGGTAACGACCGCCGTAGAGAAGCTGCCTTGGCGGGAGTGCGCGGTGAACTGCTCATTAAGAAGGCGGACGCGAGATCTTTCTGATCGAGGCGATTCACAAAACGGCGCATTAGGGTGCGAAGGTCGGCTGCCGTGGAAGCGACGGATTTGCCGTGGCCAGAAACATCGGCGAGGAGCAGGCTGCTGATGCGACCGGAAGCACAACTAGAGACGTCATAGACATCGCCGCCACGCTGAGCTTGGCCGAACGGCTTGCTATAGACCCAGACATCAAGACCGGCCAGTTCGACTCCACTGGAAGTGAGTTGGCTGCCTCCCCCAACCTCCATGCACTGCATGCGCTGTGTGGGGGAATCCGTCATGGAAGCATTTATAACGGCTGAGGGAGCAATGTCGTTTTGCGCACTGGTGGCTTGCCTTGGCACCCAAGCATTTGCCCGACCTTCAAACCGCGCAGGTTCGTTGACTTACCTCAGGCGCAACCTAATATGAGCGCCAAATGCCGGGCTCCCGCAAGAATTTGTGCGTATCCGGCACTTCGGTTTGCTCGCCTGCCGACGGCGCTCCACAACATTGCCGCTGTGCTTCCGGTTGTTGGGTGCGGCACAAGAAGCGCTTAAGCGAAGAACACACGTCCTCCACCGAAGAGCGCTCCCGATCTTTATCGCTGTCCCAAGTGTGGAGGGCCAATGAAGGTCATCGAACGGCTCACCGCTGCCGAAATCCAACTTCGTACTCCCCCACCGGATCAGCTCTGCGGCATGAAACTGCTCTCTCCAACTCCGACACTCCGCGCGCTTCTGCGCGCTACGCCCCCCTCGGCCTCGTCGGAAAACAAATTCCTTCATGCAACCTCATCAACGACAGTTTTCATAACACCGTTTCACCCTAGCCATTTCCTAGGTCCGCGGTTCGACGGGTCATGCTCCGCGGCGCAGCTTCGGCGCACCTCGAAACCATCTCTTCCCACCACTGAATTTGCATAAGGCCCGCGTCCGCCGCAACCACGGGCGGCCACCTCCAAACGGCTTTACCGGACGCGCAAGGAGCTCCTCGCCCACGTTCACTCCGCAGCGAGAACGCGCATCCGGTAAAGCACTAGCGTCAATCAAACCTTTATCGACTGCTTGGGTGTAGACTCTGCCTTGTCTTTGCTCAAAGGATCTTAATGCGAATTCGCGGTCTCGGTCCTGGATACGTTTCGGCTTGAATCAGGCACTGCCTGCTACCTGGAGCTAATTCGAACGAACAAACGTCTTATCTTTGTTGAGTTGACCTACTCGGTGGTTTGCCTAGATTCAAGGACTGGCTGCGTTTTGGGAGTACGAACTTTCTCCATTTCGTGCGCGAGCCCAGTCATGTCGAACTGTGTAGTGATCCCAGGTTCGACTTCTAAAAGCATAGTCTTGTGCTTCAACATGTCTTGAATAAGGAGTTGGTCACCCCCCACAGAATCACCTGTGTGGCCTTCCAGCACTGGACCGATGGGAGCGTCTGTCTTGGCCGGGTATGACCATAAGACGCTGTATAGGTTCTCCGTGGCGGACCCCAGTTCGTCCCACTCGATGCGTTTCTCCTGTCCGTCTTCAAATTTTACGCGGAGATATATTAACTTGCCTTTAGCTGGCTGGTTGTAGACGGACCCCCAGCGCGCGTGCCTCACGAAAGACAAAAACGAATACGTTCCTTTCTGGAGGATTACTAAATCAAATTTGCCGTCTAACGAAGTCCCCTGCAGTGCAACGGTTTTGCCAAGGGGGTCTTTGACATTTTCAGAGCGCCAGGCCTGCGAATTCGCCTTTCCGACCGACGGTACAGGAAGCGCAGCCGCTGAGTCTACAACGGGAGATGTGCTGGCTGGCGTAACCGATGCCTGCACCACTGCCGGTGCGCTCTTCGAGAAAGCTTCCTGGGAATTTCCTGAGCAACCTAAGGTGGTGAACAGGATGCCTGTGGACATCAATAGAAGGACCTTGTTCATTCTTGTCTCCCCACAAAGTGTTCGTCGAGGCCGAAGGCTCAATGTTCCTAAGTCTGGGGTTCTTTTAGCAAACCTTGAATAGCCCGAAGGTACAGGTGTGCTCAGGAGACTAACTTGCTTGATGGTGTTCCATCTCGTGTTGTGCCACGCAAGAATTCCATCTAGCGGTTTTCAACCCAATGCGACGTTGTTACTTCCGAATCGCCTGGTTAGGGTGGCTCAGTTGTAGATCTTGAATGTCACTCATTTAAAAGGCGTTCCAGATAGCATTTTGGCGATGGACAGGGTCCAACCGCAAATGTGGCCGCCGTGGATAAGCACTGCCCCATTTTCAATTGGCCGCTCGGTCGGCGACGGATAAAATCTTTGCGCCAACCAAGACGAGGTCAGAGACCCGGCTCAAGTCCCACGCAAGAAATACCCACAAAACAAGAAGAGCTAGAATGAATCGGATCGGCATATCTTCAATATACGTTCTCTGTCGAGAGATTGTTTCCGAATCACTTTGTGCTTGCACTCGTTAGATGCCAGATCGAAGGTGAAAACGGACGTCCTTGTAGTCCTCGGGTCAAACGAGGCTTCAAGCCAGCTGTAGTGCATGATAAGTCGTTTATCAGGCACTGGCATGCGAGGAAGCGGTTCTGCAATTTGTGCGGCGTGCGTATGGCAGGTGATAAGCCGGCTCACGCCCTTACTTGGGTTCTTTCGTGGAGCTGACCACGGAATTTTTCAAT
>CAWBVH010000015.1:0-82135 GCA_963792145.1 Candidatus Acidiferrales bacterium | reverse complement strand
CGGGAGCGCTGGCGGTCACGAGATACTGCTCAGGATCGACCGCGATTGCTGTATGCTCCGGAAATGTCTTTGCAGGTTTCCAACGATCCTACGGTGACAAAAAGCGAGAACAATTCGTTAACACGCCTGAGGTAGCCGAATAGTTAGTGCGCACTCTCCTTTTGGTTAGATAGGCGAGCAGAATATGAGCAAACATAAAGTCGGAGATCACCTGGTTGTGAAACTGAGAGGTGGCAGAATTGTAGATGCCACAGTCAAACAGCGTGTGTCTGTAGCTGTCCATATTTGTGGCAGCTTGTTGAGACGATTGACTGACGTTGCTTCTCTTAAGTTGTGGCGCACAAGGCTCTAGAATCAGCCACCTACAGCATGAAGCCAACCTCATGAGGCGGCTTCGCAGTGAAGTGACGAACATCATTGTGCCGCATCGAACAAAGGACTATATGGGCCTTCAAATATCCATCCATGGATCCGGCGATGTCACCATAATGGACCTACGGGGAAGGTCAACCATTAGCGGCGGCGAAAGCGAACTATTCAGCGGCCATCTACAAGAGTTGGTTGCCAAGGGTGCGCGCAAGCTGTTGCTGAATGTAGGAAATCTGTCGCAGATTGACAGTTCCGGCGTCAGCGTCATCATAGAGACGTACATGTGCCCTCAAACGGCACGGCGGCGACCTAAAACTGCTATGCCCGGTCGGCCGGGTGTTGCAGGTGTTGAATGTATTTCACCTGCTAGACATTATCCCAAGCTTTGACGATGAAGCCGAAGCTCTGGCCAGTTTCGGGTCGCGAAGTTACTCAGCATCGTCGTGAGGGATTTAGCTTTTCCTCGAAACCGGCCTAAGCCGCACTTTGGAGACTCAGGTGTTAGACCTTGTAGCACATCCGGCAGACCGTCGAGCTTGGAAGTGAAAGCGCCCGGAGTCTTAGGCTTTCCGGAACGGGAGCAGATCCGCTACCCTCTCCGATTTCACCGACACTCTCAAGATCAGTTGCCGTGAAGCTGAGGAGGTCATCGCGCTCCTTGCGGCTCAGAGCTATGTAAAGAGTGCGAACAAATGCGACGAGTGGATGACGACGTCGGCGGGAGAACCCTCCGTGCCAACGTCTTAGAGACCCGCTTTAGTACTCTTGATTAATGAGCAGGACGGAAAGAAAAAAGCAGAGATGACCGGGATTTTTCTTGGACTTCTTGGTTTGGCTGGCGCGGAACGGAGCGAAGGCGAGCGGAGCCAGCCGCAGCGCAGTGGAGCGGCAGCCAAACCGGGCGCCGATGCGGCGTTGGCCTTGCGGCCTGATTGTGTCTCTCGAAGACTCCATACTTTTCCGCCGTTTCTAAAAGCGTTCAACTACGTCACCGCGCAGAACTTTTTCATCTGGAGGTTCCGCAAGGCAAATCTTCTCCTGAAGGGGGAAGTTGCGGAGGTCTGCACCTCGCCAGCCTCGAGTTGGAACGTCGCGGATACGAAGAGCAAGTCTTCTTAGAGCACCGACCGGGGCGCATTCGCGCACTTGATGAAAATAACGAGTCATGGCTACGGGCTCGACGTCAGAGAGGCGTCATTACAACGCGAAGACATCTATTCAACACGTGCATTTGACGCTGGGCGGCACAGTCGATCAGCACTTGCTCGCTCCGTGAGGCAGTTCACGCAAAACGAACGCGTGCGTCGATGTTGGCCTTGCACGTGCAGTAATGCCGATTGGAAAGCTGTCGAAGGGAGAAGGGGCTGACCAGGAACCAAGAGGAGCGTTATCGTAACGGCGAAAGGCCCTAGTGTTTCCTATCGTCGCCCAGACAAGAACCCCATCGACCGCGGGAGAGTGCGATGTCTGAGACCCGAGAACGTGTTCATATCGAGGAAGGGCCCAAACGGGTGCGAACGTACAAGTCGGGGGAACTCATCGCCGACACGAAGCGCCTCAAGCTCGTTTGGGAGGTCCCCTACTACCCCGCGTACTACTTCCCGAGGGAGGCGTCCGCATGGAGCTGCTGACTCCGAACGGGCACACACAGCGCTCGCCGAGCCGGGGCGACGCCCACAACTTCACCGTCAAGGGTGGCAGCCGCGAGGTCGAGGACGCCGCTTGGCACTACCCGGAGTCACCGGTCGAGGAGCTGCGCGACCTGATCCGCTTCGACTGGGACGCCATGGACGGATGGTTCGAGGAGGACGAGGAGGTCTTCGTCCACCCACACGACCCGTACAAGCGCATCGAGACGAGCTTGCCGACAACGAGCGGGCCGACCTCATCGTCGACGGCGAACGCCAGACGCGACCAAAGACCAAGTTTTCGTGAGCCCAGTTAGCCCAACTTGACCACTTGCGGACGTTTTTCGGCTTTTTTGCAATACTTTTCCTCGTTAAGTTGCGCGTTTCCTTTGCTGCGGTCTGAAAAAATGGTTGAGTGGAGACCAAGTGTCTTCCCTTAGACCCCGCAGTTCTGGCAGTCTGCTACCAGCATGTTTCTGCGCAGCAACAATCGCAAAAAAGACGGCAAGGATCATCGCTACTTCAGCATCGTAGAAAACCATCGTATCGCCGCGGACAAAACCGTGCAGCGCACGGTTCTCTATCTCGGAGAGATCAACGATCAACAACAAGCGGCATGGCGCAAGACGTTATCGGTGTTTGATAGAACAGGAGCAAGAGTATGCCAACTTGAGTTTGTTTCCCGATGACCGCGAGATTCCCGCCGATGCGATCGACAGTCTGCAAGTGAAACTGAGCGGTCTCGAGCTGCGGCGCCCTCGCCTGTTCGGCAGTTGCTGGTTGGGGTGCGCGTTGTGGCGCCAACTGGGCCTCGATGAGTTTTGGGACGCTCGCCTTGCCGGGGGACTGGGAGGAAGTTCCTTGGGAAAAAGTATTGCAGCTACTGGTCGTGAGCCAGTTACTGGACCCGGGAAGCGAATTTCGTATACATCACCAGTGGTATCTGACCACCGCCATGGATGCGCTGCTGGGGACAGATTTCTCCGTGGCGGAGAAAAACCGCTTGTATCGCTGCCTGGATCGCGTCCTGGAGCACAAGCAAGATCTCTTTGTGTGGCTGCGACAGAAGTGGGCCGATCTGTTTCAAGCGGAGTTCGAAGTGCTGCTCTACGACCTGACCAGCACGTACTTTGAAGGCGCGATGGAAGAGAACCCCAAGGCGGGCTGCCGGTCACAGTTCCGACCGACGGACAGATTGTTTGCAGGTGGTGATTGCACTGGTGATCACCACGGATGGGGTTCCCGTTGGCCTACGAAGTGATGGAGGGCAATACCAGCGGTCGCACCACACTCGGCGGTTTTATAAGATAAGATCCAAAAGACTTACGGGAAAGCCAAACGCATGTGGGTTATGGATCGCGGCATTCCAACCGAAAGAGATTTTGCAGGAGATGCGGGATCCGGCGCGCGAGATTTTCTATCTGGTGGGAACAGCGAAAGGCAAGATCCAGCAGTATGAAAAGAAGTGGCTGGATTTGCCCTGGCAGCAGGTCCGAGATTCGGTGGACGTGAAACTGTTTGAGCAGGACGGCGAACTCTATGTGCTGGCCAAGAGTGAAGGAAGAAGGGCCAAAGAGACCGCCATGCGCCGCAAACGTTTGGCTCGCTTGCTCAGAAAACTCCGTGCCATGCGACGAAGCCTTCCTTCACGCGACCAGTTGTTGATGCGTGTGGGCGCCGCGAAAGCCCAGGACGGGGGGCTAAGGATTGCCCATTTCGTGCCGATGCAAGTACCCGGAGAAGGCCAGGAGGTCACGCGGGAGACCTTCCAGTTTCGTGTGGATAAGAAAAAGCTCCAGGAGGCGGAATGGCGCGACGGACACTACTTGCTGCGCTCCAACCTTACCGCCGGAGATCCCAGCGTGCTGTGGACGCGCTACGTGCAGTTGACCCAGATCGAAGCGGTATTCCGGTCGCTGAAAAGCGAACTTTGCATCCGCCCCATCCGCCATCAACTGGAGCATCGCGCCGACGCTCACATTCTGATCGCCTTTCTCGCTTATTGCTTACAAGTGACGCTGAAGCAGCGTCTGTTGCTGCATGCCCCAGGGTTGACGCCTACGGCCGTGTCTGGAGAAGTTGGCGGAAATCAAAATGATTGACGTGTGGATTCCTACGGTCGATCAACGTTGGTTGATTTTGCCGCGCTACACACAGCCTTCTGTCGACACCAAGGTACTGATCGAAAAGCTGAAATTGCAGTTGCCGAGCCAGCCGCCACCGCGCCTGGTGGGGCAAAAACAGAGCTACGAAATCGAGATACCAACCGTCCGGTAGGAGGCTATTTTTGTGGTGGAGACCTTTCCCTAACCTCGACTGATTCCAAAGCGCTTAACCGGCTCAGAAGCACCCAACTGAGAAAGTTCGGTTAGCTTTCTGTCTAGATTCGAAGGCGCTCCAATTGGAGCAATTATTATTACCGATCGAGAACACATCTTTCGTTGGGGAAGGACTCGACGGAGCCACGAGCGATTCAGCCGCGGGAAATGGGATCGGTCGTGGCGCTATTCCAGGTCGGGGGACTGCGCCGCCGCTACGAACGACGGGCCGCCTAAAGAGCCCAAATCTACCGTGTTACGCGTTGCCGCTGCTCAGACCCTTGAGATCTGTCCCGAACTGTGCTTCGTTGCACACGCGTGCCCGCGCGAATTTCGTTCACCAGACTCGAGCAGGTCCACGAATTGCTTGAGCCTCGCGGTCTGGTTAGGGGAATGACATCCCCCCATGGGCCGCACAGAATATTCGGTAAGGAGAGTAGTTACCCCAACCGCGGCGAAAAATCCGTCAACGTCAAAAACGTTGAGTCAATCTTCTCCACTAATTTTCCATTCTCTTCCGATTTCGCCTTCACGCTCTTCCACTCCGGATCGTCCTGGAAAGCCTTCCAGTTCGCTGCCGCCGCTTCCCGGCTCGGATGCTCCAGAATATAAAAGAAGGTGCTGCTTTTCACCGGTTCGTCCAGCGCAGTCCAGTACGCAACACTCTTGATTCCATGGTCCGCAAAAAGCTTCATCGTGTGGTTCCGGAAGCGGGCTACCAGGTTCTCTATCTTTCCGGGGACCACGTGATAAATCCGCAGTTCATACACCACAGGTGATCCTCCCATCGCGCTACCTTGCTCTCTCTCCACCCTCGCCAAACTCACATGCGAACTGAAGCGAACGTCGATTTCATCGCTTCTGCTATCTCGCAGGGCACCAGCACCGCCAACAGCGCCGCTATCAGCAATGTTCGTCTCTTCCTTCCGGAAATTCTACCAGATCGCTAGAAACCATCGGGAAGAAGGTACTCCTTACGAATGGCTCGATAACCGCCTCGGCCGATCATCTGCAATCCCAAAAACTGCTCCGTAGGCCATCCGACGCGAGAGACCGTCGCAGCCGGATCGTCGAGCTCACCCAGACAGGTCGCCGTTTGATTGAGCGAGCCTTGCAAATGCACGCGATGGACATGGAGGAAACCATGGCCGTGTTGAGATCCGGTGAACGAAAAGAACTGATCCGTTTGTTCGTTCCTTGTGGGGCTTTCTGGTTTTCCTGCTGTATCGCATGCGACGCGTGGACTGCCGGAAATATGTGGCGTAGTGGTCGAGGACGAACCCTGGGGCGATGGGAAGCATCAGTTGACCAGAGCCTATATGCTGTTTCTGGCCCGCGGGGCGCGCAAGTCTCCTGGAAGGAAACCTCCGAGGCCTTCCACACTTGCTGGGACCAGGTGTGCGACAGCGCCGAGTATGTGGGTCGGCTGGGGACGTGCAGTGTCGCACGCTGGAGTCGATCCGTGCCCTTGGTGTGGATACATCCAGTACGCCAAGGGCCACAAATACCCCTGGTCGATCTGGTAGGCCAATAAGTAATTCTGGAGCGTGCGTTATCTTACCGGCTGGGACTGATGCTGTTTATGGCTGCTAGCGATTTCTCAGCTACATTCTTCGGCAATGGCACAAAGTCTAAACCGGGTGCGTACTTCTGTCCTCCAAGCAGGCACCAACGGAACAGATCGCGGACCGCTGCGGCTGTTTGCGGATTGGAATAGTTTTTTCGAACCAGAATCCATGAAAAGGTTACCAATGGGTACGAATCCACGCCGGAAGGATCTGAGATAAAAAGCCTCAAATTCTCGGGCAACTCCGCGGATGACAAGGCCGCTGAGCAACTCTCGCTGGACGGCCGGATGTACGTTCCTTCCTTGTTTTCGAGTGACGCAACCGGCAAATTGATGCGGCGAGCGAATTCAAATCCGAGGTATCCGATCGATCCCACCGACTTCTCTATGAGTGCGGCGACCCCTTCGTTTCCCGATGCGCGCATCGCGTTTCCAGGCCAATTCACAAGGGTAGCGGGCCCGTAATGACTACGCCAGGTTTCGCTCACGGCGTCGAGGTTGCGCGTAAACGCGTAGGTTGTACCGCTGGGGTCTTGGCGTACAGCCGTAACGATCGTGAGATTCGGCATACTGACGCCGGGGTTCGATTGTGCGATGAGCGCATCATTCCACTTCTTAATCTCTCCAAGAAAAATGCCGGTGTAGGCACGGCGCGACAGCCTCACTTGCCCCTTAAATCCTGGCAAATTGTACGCAAGCACTACGCATCCCCCCGTCATCGGAATCATCAGCGCACTGTGGTCCATTTGGGCGAGTTCCGCGTCCTGCATGGCCGCATCGCTGGCGCCGAAATCGACCTGTTCGTTCTCCTGAAGATTCTTCCCGACGAACCGGCGAACGCCTTCACCACTCCCGACCGCACTGTACTTGATGAAGGTCGATGGATTTTCGCTATGGTAGGCTTCAAACCACACTTTATATAGCGCGGATGGGAACGTCGCACCGGCACCTGTCAACTGCATGCTTCCTGGTGGGAGCGGGGCTTCCGCATGCCTGCTGGCTGAGTCGGAGCAGCCCGCAACGAACAGTAGCGTGAACAATATTGCCACAAGTCTCCGGCTGGTGCGCGCATGCAGCTCACTTCCGTTTCCCGTAACACCCATACATCCCCACTCCCAATTCGCTTCTGGGCTCAGCTGAATTCGCCCCGGATGTAATCCCGGGTGTGTTTCTCTTTTGGATGTTCGAACAGTTCCTTGGAATCGCCGAACTCTACCAGATAACCGGTTCTGCCACCTTGTGTCGTGTCCACGTACAAGAAACCCGTCTTGTCCGCTACGCGCTGCGCCTGCTGCAGGTTGTGCGTCACGATCGCGATGGTATAGCGGGTCTTGAGTTCCAGCATTAATTCTTCAATCTTCCGAGTGGCAATCGGGTCCAGCGCCGAGCAAGGTTCGTCCATCAGCAGTACCTCTGGATCGGTGGCCACGGCGCGGGCGATGCATAGGCGCTGTTGTTGTCCGCCGGACAGAGAAAGACCGCTGGCGTGAAGTTTATCCTTCACCTCATCCCACAGCGCCGCTCGCTTCAATGCCTGCTCAACTTTCTCCGCTCTATTGCCCTTGAAGTTGTTGATGCGCAATCCGAACGCGACATTATTGGATATGCTTGTCGCAAACGGGTTCGGCTGCTGAAACACCATTCCAATGTAGCGACGCACCGCAACGGGATCGACTGCCGGAGCATAGATATCCTTCCCGCGATAACGGACGTGGCCATTAAATCGAAAGCCGCGTACCAGGTCATTCATCCGGTTCAGGCAGCGCAACACGGTGCTCTTTCCGCACCCGGAAGGTCCAATGAACGCGGTGATGGCATTTTTCTTCACCGGAATGGTGGTGTCTCGAACCGCTTTGAAGGTTCCATAGAATAATTCTTTGATCTGGCAATCAATGACGACTTCGCTCGACGCTGGTGCTTTCAGTGGCGCAGGCACCCCCGTCGGGTTGGGAACTGCACCGGGCATCATTCCTGTAGACATGGCAATCTCCTATCGTTCCAGTTGCTCACTGGAAAAACTCTTGCCGATCAGGTTTGTCACCAGCACCAGAAGCACAAGCACCAGGGCCGCCGCCCAGGCCAGTTCAACCTGATTCGGAAATGGCATCGCGGAAAAGTTGTAAATGAGCACAGCTAACGAGGCGGTTGGCTGCATGATGTTTACCCGGCCGTGGCTCATGAGCCAGTAATTGCTGAACAGCGCCGTGAAGAGCAACGGCGCCGTCTCGCCCGCCGCGCGCGCCACCGCCAACATGATTCCCGTCAGGATTCCGGGCATGGCCGTGGGCAGCAAAACCATCAATGTAGTTTGCGTCGTTGTCGCTCCCATGCCGATAGCGGCCTCTTTCATTTTTGCCGGCACCATGGCAATAGCATTCTCGGATGTCAGAATGATCGTGGGCAGCATCAGGATGGCCAACGCGATTCCGCCCGCCAGTGCCGAGAAACCGCCAGTGATCAGGACGACTGCACCATACGCAAAAACCCCTGCCAGAATTGACGGAAATCCGGTCAGAATCTTCGCCGAGAAGCGCACTGCCGACGCCAATCTGCCTTCTTTTGACTGAGCCAGATAGACTCCGGTGAGAACGCCAAATGGAATCGTGATTAGTGCCGCGATGCCGACCATGACTACTGTCCCCACGATGGCATTGCCGAAGCCACCTCCGTGTTCCAGTGGGGCTGGGGGCAGTTGGGTAAAAAGAGTTAGGCTAAGTCGTTTCCCGCCTCGCAATATCAGCTTCCACAAAACGGCGAACAGGGGGACTAACGCCATAAAAGTCATTAACGCAACAATCCAGCTGAATAGAATGCTCAAGAAGGTTCGCGGACGATAGAGGGATGTCTCCAGTTCCGCAAAGTCCACGTCCTTGAACGGATCTCGCTCCGCCTCGACTTCGAGCTTATCGATTTCACTCATTTTGCTTCCGCCTGCGCCGCCGCTCGCTCCAGGATGATCGCCCCGATAATATTGACTGCCAAGGTAATTCCCAGCAGCACCAGCGCCGCATACATGAGTACTGGGATTTCCCGGCGACCGGCCTCCGGAAAACTGTTGGCCAAAAGTGCCGCCAGGGTGTTCGCTGGCGAGAAGAGCGAAAGACTTAAACGATTAGCATTCCCGATGAGCATGGCCAAGGCCATCGTCTCGCCCAGTGCGCGGCCAAACGCCAGGATGATGCCACCGAAAATGCCCCGGGAAGCAGTCGGAAGAATTACCCCAAGAATGGTTTCCCAGCGCGTCGCTCCCAGTCCGTAGGCAGCCATCCGCAACTTCGGTGGCACGGAAACCAGTGCATCCCGGCTGATGGCCGTGATCGTTGGCAGGATCATGATGGACAAAACCAGCACGGCGGGTAAAACTCCCGGACCGCTCAGGTCGGTTGAGAAAAAGGGAACCCACGCCATGCGATCGTGCAGCCAATTGCAGAGTGGCCGAATCATGGGAATGACGACAAATAGTCCCCATAAACCGTAAACAACGCTTGGAACTGCCGCCAACAGTTCAATGGTGTTCTTCAACAACCCTTCCATTCGCTGCGGCAGTTTTTCCCAGAACGGATGCAAATGCAGCCCCAACCTCTTCAGAATGTCGAAGACCACTTCTCCGAGAAACCCTTCGCTCAGGAATAGCGCCGCCGCTACGCCAAAAGCCGAACCGATTCCAAGTGCCAGGAGAGATGTATACAGCGTCCCCCAGATCTCGGGAAGAATGGAATACTGGTGCAAGTTGGGATTCCAGGTCGTGCCCGTTAGAAACGAGAAGCCAAACTCCCGAAAAGCTGGAATGGCCTTGGAACCAATCTCCACAACCAGCCACACCAGCAATCCGATGGTCAGCACTGCGAATGCAAAACACAGACGACGAAATGCAACATCGCCCCACCGTTGGAAACCCGAAGGCGGTTGCCAGATTTGACCTGAAGCCTGGCCTTCCCGTTGGTCCTGCAGTTCGTTCGGAGTTACCGCTGAAGCCATCAAGCACCCTTCCCTTTGTTGCGATCAATTCCCTTTCGCCACTGCAGACGCCCTAAATGGAGTCCGCCGCGGCTTTTACTTTGGTGGCGATAGCGGCTGGCAGCGGGATATAGCCGAGAGATTCGGAATCCTTCTGTCCATCGGTCAAGCTGTAATCCACTAGGCCCTTGATGGCTTCAAGCTTGCTCTTGTCGTCGTATTTCTTGTACAGCAGCATCCAGGTAAACGTCACGATGGGGTATGCGTCCGGCGCCTCCGGATCCGATACCCAAACAATCATGTCCGGCGGCAATTGTGCCGAGGCCAGCGCCGCCGCGCCCGAAGCGGCTGTCGGGGCAATGAACTTCCCGGATTTATTCTCCAAGCTTGCCGTGCTTAGATTTTGGCTATGTGCATAGCCGTATTCGACATAGCCAATCGATCCGGGAGTCGTCAACAGGCTGGCGGTGACCCCTTCATTCCCCTTTGACTTCGTGCCGGCTGGCCAATTCGGCATATTGTTCGCGCCGATGGAGCTTTCAAAGTCCTTGCTGATCGCGCTCAGGTGCTTGGAGAAAACAAAGCTAGTCCCGCTGCTGTCGGCGCGTACAATTACGTTGATCGGGGCCGCCGGAAGCTTTATTTCCGGATTCGCTTTCGCGATCAACGGATCATTCCACTTCGTCACCTTGCCGCTGAAAATTCCGGCATACCCTTCCCTCGTCAGTTTCAGGCTCGGCGCTTCCTTCAGGTTATACGCCAGGACAATGCTGCCCGCGGTCATCGGCAGCAGCTGGACCCCGCCGTCCACTTTAGCCATATCGTCCGGTTTCATGGCCGCGTCGCTGGCGGCAAAGTCCACCGTTCTGTCCATGAAGCTCTTCACACCGCTTCCGCTGCCCACCGACTGATAATCTACCTGTACATTCTGGTGAGCGTCAGAGTAAGTCTTGAACCACTTCAAGTAGAGCGGCGCGGGAAAGCTCGCACCGGCTCCCTGCAGTTTGACGAATGCGGAGCTGCTCCCCGAATTACCTCCACACGAGACCGCGCTTGTCGCTATCGCTAACAGAAGCAACATCCAAAAAATGTCTTTCAGTTTCATGGTTCCATCCTTATACCTGGTACACTCGGTTGCCGCTTGGGGCGACCAACGAATGAAGGGACTCCGGGCCTGTCAATTCGAATACAGCAAATCCTATGCTTGAGAGATGGAGGGTATGTTGCCCCCACATAAACGTTCGATGAATGAACTGAGAACGCTCTCGGACTCGAGGGAAATCAACAAGTTCTGACCAATCGGAGCGAATCGCGTTCCTCGGCAAGCCTTGATGCAGTGGGTCGTCCGGCTGTTAACCGAAATGTGGGAGGTTCGCATCCTCCCCGGGGAGCCAACTCCCTTGGCTCCAGCCCGGACACATGGGTTACCTAATGAATTCGCCGATTCCGAATGTCATAGGGAACGCGCTGAGGTTACAATCAGCGGGCTATGCCGGACAAGGAAAAAACTTCAGACTCGACACGGGGCCGCCTCAAGGTTTTTCTTGGCTACGCATCCCGGGTCGGCAAATCTTTCAGGATGTTCGACGAAGGCAGGCGGCGGCGCGACCGTGGACAGGATGTGGTGGTTGGGGCTCTGCAGGCAAAAATTCCGGCGGAGCTTGAGCCGCTGCAAGCTTCGCTCGAGATCATTCCGACGCTCAACATCAAAGGTGTCCCCGTCATTGACGTCCAAGCGATTCTCCAACGGCGCCCGCAAGTCTGCCTCATTGACGGACTCGCCTACGACAACCCGCCTGGCAGCCGTAATGCACATCGCTGGCAAGATGTCGAAGAATTGTTATCGGCGGGAATCACGATCGTTGCTTCCGTGAACCTGCAATATATCGAGGACCAACGTGAAGCGGTGGAGAAACTCACCGGCAAGAGGGTGACACAGACCATCCCGCGCGAATTCCTGAACACCGCGGACGAGATCGTGATCGTGGACGCACCCACCCAAACGGCTACGGAACGGCGTTCCGCGCTGAGAGAAATGGCCCTGGTCCTTTCGGCCGATGTGATTGACGCGGGTTTACAGCGGTATATGCACTCGCACGGGATCGAACAAACTTGGGGCACACATGAGCGCTTCCTGCTCTGTCTTACGCCAAGAGCAAACTTCGAGCGCATGATGGCAACCGCTCGACGAAACGCCGCCCGTTTTCACTGCGACGTATTGGCCGCGTATGTAAGGCAGCCGGATCTCTCGGATGCGGACCGAACATCATTGGAGCACGGATTGGCGAAGGCGCGGGAAGCCGGTGCACAAGTGGAAGTGCTCGAAGGCGAGGATGCTGTCGGGACGATCGTACGGTACGCGCGTTCACATGGCGTCACACAGATTTTTGTCGGACACAGCGCAAGAAAAGACCTGGCAACGCGGATCTTCGGAAGCACCGTGAGCCGCCTGGTCCGAGCGGCAAGAGGCATTGACGTGCGGGTTTTTCCGCACTAGATCGCGAGCGGAAATCATGAGCCACCAAAAACGCCGAGGCCGATTGAAGATTTACCTGGGATACGCCGCCGGCGTGGGCAAAACCTACCAAATGCTGGTGGACGCGCGAGAGCTCAAAGCGCGCGGCGTGGACGTCGTCCTCGCGTTTCTTGAGCCCCAGGGTCGCGGTGATCTGATGGAGCGGTCCAAAGAATTTGAGATGGTGCCGCTGCTCCGCGTGGCGTGTCGCGGCAGTCACATCGAGGAGCTGGACATAGTCGGTATCCTGCAGCGTCGCCCGAAAGTGTGCATCGTGGACGATCTGGCACATACGAACGCGCCCGGGTCGGAACGGCAGCGACGCTGGCAGGACGTTCAGGTGTTGCTCGACGGTGGCGTGGACGTTCTTACGACCATGAATGTGCAGGATCTGGCGAGTCTCAGTGACCAGATCTGGCATATCACTGGCTTGCGAGTGCGCGAGACAGTGCCGGACTGGGTCATTCAGGAGGCGGATGAGGTGGTGATGGTAGACGTTACGCCGCGCGCGTTGCTTCACCGGTTGGAACGCGGCGTAATTTACCCTCCGGAAAGGGCGAAGGCTGAATCGGGAAGACTCTTTCAAGAACCAACACTGGTGGCGCTGCGAGAGCTTGCGATCCGACAGACCGCACAGGCGCTGGAAGCGCGAGCGATAGCCAAAAAGCGGCCCGCGGAGCCACACGCGGAGAAAATCCTAGTGCACGTCACCGCAGAGGCTTCCACCGCCATGTTGTTGCGGCGCGCCCGCCGCGTGGCGGACTACCTTCACGCTGCATGTGTGGCGGTGTTTGTCAGCCCTGAGCGTGAATTTTCCAATTTGCCCGCGCCTGAGCGACAGGCCATCGAGCGTCACCTTCGCTTCGCCGAAAATCTCCGAATCGATACCGCGATCGTGCATAGCAAGAATCGTGCGGGCGCGCTTGTGGATTACGCGCACAAAAATGGAGTAACGCAGATATTCATCGGCCCTACGGTTGGACCGCCGAAACGCTGGTTCAGAGGACTGGATTTCACCGATCAGGTGCTGTACCAAGCGCGAGACCTCGAAGTGACGGTTGTGGCCGAACGCAGTCGAGGAGGAGACAGGCCCTCGCTGTATCCGGAGGACGAAGCCGGAGGCCTGATGCATCCGGGCTTCGTCGCCATATCGCCGGAAATCACGGTAGAAGATGCGATTAGCCAGCTTCGCCAGCACGCGGGACACATCGAGATGATTTATTACGCATACGTTCTCGACGAAGCGCAACATCTCATCGGTGTGGTTTCGTTCCGTGAACTGCTCGCCGCCGACAGATCGAAAAAGGTCCGCGATGTCATGCGCACCGACTTCGCATCCGTTTCCGAGGAGGAGGACAAAGAAGTCGTCGCACAACTCTTAGCCAAGCGCCGGCTCATTGCCTTGCCCGTCCTGGATCGCCAAGGCCGCATGCTGGGAATTGTCAGTAGCACGGATTTGGCGGGTGTCGTCCAGCAGGAGGCCAGCGAAGACATTCTGAAAATCGGCGGTATGGAAGCGCTCGAAGGTCCATACATGGAAGTGACCTTCGCGCAGATGGTGCGAAAGCGAGCTGGCTGGCTTGCCATTCTATTTCTCGGTGAGATGCTGACCGCAACGGCGATGGGCTATTTCTCCGACGAAATTTCGCGTGCTGTGGTTCTTGCTCTGTTCATTCCGTTGATTATCAGCAGCGGAGGAAATTCAGGGTCGCAAGCCACAACATTGGTTATTCGAGCGATGGCGCTCGGCGAAATCCGGCTGCGGGATTGGTGGAGAGTGATCCGGCGGGAGTTGTTCGCGGGCATCGTGCTGGGAACAATCCTCGGGGTCATCGGCGTCACAAGAATTCTTCTTTGGCACACGCTGCGCGGGACCTACGGGGAGCACTATCTGGTGATCGCTCTTACCATCGGTTGTAGCCTGATCGGCGTGGTCATGTTTGGCACGCTCGCAGGCTCGATGTTGCCGTTTATTTTGCGCAGTTGTGGATTGGATCCCGCGAGCGCCTCTGCCCCGTTTGTTGCTACGCTCGTTGACGTCACCGGGCTGATCATCTATTTCAGCGTGGCCAGCGTCATTTTGCGAGGCATCCTACTTTAGCCAAGAAATGTTTTGCGACTGCGGTCGGCGACGACTGTGACTGGCGCACGACCCGGCAGCGTCCAAGGCCATCGTGGCCTGCCCACGAATGCAGCGTTCTCCGTTGATGACGCTCTACGCCACCGGAGAACGACGCGCTGAATTGACACACGTCACAACCAGCGGCGACCAAGAATGAACACGTCAGAAAACTGCGCTATCGGAGGGACAAGGTCGTTACCTTCTTAACCGGTTGCCCCTCTGTGATTTCGTAGATGGCGTCCGCGGACAGCTCAACAAACTGCTGGTTCAACCCGCTTGGCCATCGGACCTGGACCTTTTTCATAATGGCATCCGTTCCGAGTCCGAAATGCAGCCGGGTATCATTTGTTGAGTTGTAACTGCCGCCTCCCCGCACTTCGTCAATCTGGGTCATCTTCGCGGTGGTAACGACGACACGCGCTCCGATGGCGGCGCGATTACTTTCGGTCCCGACCAGCCGGAAAAGTACGCGATGATTCGAATTCTGCGTTTCGTTGATGAACAGCGATGGTGGCCCGTTAGCATTAAAAACGACAACGTCCAGGTTGCCATCGTTATTGATATCGCCAAATGCGGTTCCCCTGCGGGATTGCAGGCGGAGGTCGTTCAGCCCTGCGCTGTCTGAGGTATCTTCAAACGTTCGGTTTCCCAAATTACGAAAAAATTGCAACGGTTCGGCATAGCGGGCTTCACCCGGGAGCGCGTCCATCGAAGCTGAAAAATTGCCGTTGGCGATGAGAATGTCAGGCCATCCATCGTTGTCGAAGTCACCGAAACCTACCCCCCACTTAATCGGGGCGAGAGTCGGTCTCGCAATCAACGCCTTGTCGGCGATATCGACGAACTCCTCACCGCGATTCCAAAACAGACTAGCGGATTGATTCCCGAAACGAGTGACGACGAGGTCGAGCTTACCGTCGCGATCGAAATCACCGAAATCTCCCGCCATGTTTCCGTAATTTTGTCCAGAGGGTCCGACACCCGTGCCGGACTCCATTCCTACTTCTTCGAAGGTACCGTCGTGTTTGTTGTTGTAGAGGAAGTTCCTGCCTGAGTCATTGGTCACGAAGAGGTCGGGCCAGCCATCGTTGTCGTAGTCTCCCCAAACAACACCCATGCCATGGAGCTTATGAGGGTCATTGACACCAGCCTTCTCGGATACGTCTTCAAAAGTCCCGTCGCCACGATTGCGAAACAGGAAGTCGGTCTCCCCTTCCATGGTATCCGGCACCTCAACGAGAACGCCTTTGTAGCCGATGGATTGCGCGGGGTTCGGCAGATGCCGAACATCCGTGTGAACGTAACGAGCGACGAACAGATCGAGGAATCCATCCCGATCGTAGTCAGCCCAGGCGGCGCCGGTACAAAAGCCACCAACCTCAAGGCCAGCTTTCTTTGTCACATCTTCGAATTTGCACCCACCCAGATTGCGATAGAGCACGTTGTGGCCGTATCCGGTCACGTATAGATCGAGGAGTCCGTCGTTGTCAAAGTCCCCGACGGCGATTCCCATTCCCCATCCTTTGCTAGTCAAGCCGGCGGATTTTGTAACATCAGTGAAATGCGGTGTAGGAGAATCCGGGTCCTGGTGGTAGAGGGTAACCATCAAGTCTCCGCCGTTCAGGTACTGGTCGATGGTGGAATCGTTCACGACAGCAATGTCGAGCTTTCCATCATTGTCGCAGTCAAAAAGGGCGATCCCGCCACCAGCCATGGTGTCGAGGACATAGTGCCGCTCCGAGCGGGAGTGGGGGACGGTTTGAAGGCCTGCTCGAATCGCGATGTCTCGGAAATGGACTGCAGGTTTTGGAATAGTGGTCAAGCTCTTCCTTGTGCCGTTGCTCTGCGCGGTCGGAGCGGGAGCAATCCCGCATTCTAGGCGCGCGTCGAACGGGGACGATCGAATCGGGTAGGCGATTGAGGTGAATGCCGCCAGAGCAGCCAAGATGACCGAACGAAGTCTACGCATGAGACCGGTGGAATTCTAACAGAGTCTTTCGGCTCGGGGAGGCCCCTGCTGGAGCAGCTATGCGCTTCCACCGTTCTGGGGCTGGTCGGCTGGGGCGGCCTGGGACAATCCAAAGCAACGTGCAGCTTGGTTTCTACCCTCGCCTTGAGTACGCTTATTGATTCAGGCACTGGTTCTTACGAGCGATTGGATTGGGAAACGACTTCGCTCGAGGTTCGCATGCAGATGACTGCCAAGGCCGACGCCTCCATCGCGCTTGGGCTCGGACTCACCAACGAGTGCAATCTCGCCTGTTCCTTTTGCTACCGCGATCCAACTCGCGCGGATCGGCTCTCCCTGGATCAAGTGAAGTCCGTCATGGAACGCCTTCCTGTCCGCTCGGTGAACCTGGGCACTGGTGAGAACGGAATGCATCCGGACTACAAGACTATATTGGCTTACCTGCGAACTCGACCGGTGAAGCTCACAATCACTTCCAATGGTCACAGTGTTGCCGTTCTGGAAGACCGTGACTTGCGTGCCTTCCATGACATCGAGTTTTCTCTCGATTACCCAACTCACGCGGAACAGGATGCCCAACGCGGCCCAGGTAACTGGGAACTGATTCATCAACAGGCCGAGCGTTGTGTTCGTCTGGGCGTACCCGTGACGATCATTGCGGTAATGATGAAGTCAAACTACATGAGGCTGGCGGATGTCGCACGAGTCGCGAAACGGTTTGGCGCTCCCTTGCGTGTGAACGTCTATCAGGCAGTGCGATCCGATCTCTACGCACTCACGTACGAAGAATACTGGCAGGGGTTCCGTAAGCTTTTCGAGAGCACCGATGCAATCGCCATCGGGGAGCCCTTGGTGCGGGCGATGGCCGGCCTACCGCCACTCGAGGGAGGATGTGGCGTCAGCACGGTGCGAGTTACGCCCCGCGCCACAACGCAGCCTTGCGTTTATTGGCCCGGCCCCGGAGAGCCATTGTCCGAGTTGATTTTGGCTGGGTCCGAGATTCTGAACTCCGCGCCTTTTGAGCAGGCCCGTACAGTTCCAGATGCGTGCCAGTCTTGCGAGTTTCGACAAACATGTCATGGAGGATGCGCAGGCCGACGGCGGCTGCAAGGGGCGCTACCGCAGCCGGATTTTTATTGTCCGATCATTCGGGGCGAGCGCCCACGGCTCGACATCCGCATGGCCGCAAATCGCGATCTGCCCAAACTGGGCAGTTCCTGCACCACCGTCGTCATTGCCCGCGAGTCCGAGTCGTGAAGATTTTCGTCAATCGCACGCAATCAGCCGCCCGCTTCCTACTGCGCGTCGATCCACTTGTCTGAGCCCGTTAGCTTGACGGCGACATTCGTAAGGAAAATCCGCGCCGGCTTGCCGTCCGCCGTTCCGCGATGGTCGGTCGAGAACAGCAGACCACCGGCCTTCTTATAGCCCGCCCATGTGGTTGTGACGTTGCTTGGCTTTTTGGGTCCGCCCCGATGATAGATGAATTCCTTGACTCGACCGTCAGACCCGACGTAAAGGTCCCATGTGTCTCCCGGCGTGTAGCCGCCAACCTCCGCTGGATATTTCACCGACACGAGCTTCGCGGTGCCCTTTCCAATCGGCAATTTTTGGTTGTCCTTCACTTCCACATTCGCGCTGGTGTCCCAGTAAACATGGAACGGGAAGAGCGCCCAATAATTGTCGTTGACGAAGGCCGGCTCAATGTCATCTTTCACGTTGGCGGGCGCGCTGTTCAGTTGCGAGCGAAGGTATGTTACCTTTACCGGCTTGCCGTCCTTATCTTTCGATTCATAGGACACCTGCCCGGTCTTGGGCTCCCACTCCCAGGAACGACTGAGATTCACTTTCAAGGCCGGGAGCTCCAGGTTGAACGTATAGCGGATCGCTTCAATCTGCCCATACGAATCAAGCCCATAGGTCTTGGCAAGCTGTTCGACAACGGGTGGGCGCGTCTGTGCCCGGGAAGTGCCCGCACAGCAGCACCACCAAAAACAGGCAACAGATCGTCATGGAACGGCGCAACTTTGTCATGAAGGTTCCTCCTCAGTGAATGACCGAATGTGGCGTTGGATGACATACAAAGGTCCCTGGATACGTGAAATCGCATGTGGTGCGGTTGCCTTCACTCTATCCGGTCCGCTGAGCATTGTAGTGCGGCCGATCGTCAGCGCCACAAGCAAAATGGCGCCGAGTCCGTACAGCCTGTGCGACGGTGTGAGTTTCACAGGCCTCCCGTACAATGACGCAAGTTGCGCGACTGCTTGCTGCCATTCGCCGAACCAGCCTGCGGTCCTTGGGGCCTTCGCCGGAGCGAGCCGCAATTCCCGGGCCAGCAGAATCAAGTCGTTTGCAACGTCGATGTCATAGAACGATTCCGTGAAGCCGGTAGAGAGTTCAAGGACCTTCGTGCGCGTCAGCAATCTGTCGAGCGCACTCCTTGTTCCCATAGGATCGCTTTCGAAGAGCGCCGGGTGAACGGCCTTGGCGCCAACCAGATAGTAGCCCCCATCGTGGGTTGGTCCGACAACCACGTCATGCGTGGCGAGTATTTCGAACGCGCTGTCCAGAACCGACGGCGCGAGATGTGGACTGTCGCTATTGAATGCGATGACGTGCTGCCCGTCGGCGGCAGTGAAATGTCGAAAAACAGAAGTGAGTCCTGCTGCGAGACCTTCGCCTTTTTGCGCCACGACCTGCACTTTATTGCCTAACAGGTGCGCCAATTCGTCCTGATCCGACTCCGGGCACATCACCGCGACCTCCACGCTCATCAATGACGTTGCCAACGCGAGGGTGTCCTCTAAAAGACAGCGATACAGTGCTGTCACTGCGGGAGAAGGAAGGCTCTCAATGAGACGGGTCTTGACCATGCCGGGCTTTGGGGCTTTCGCCATAATGACTAACGTGCGGTTTGGCTGAGAAAAACTCGCGGTGGCCTGGCTCGAGGATTCCATGAGAGATTGGTCCATCGGAACTTACGCCGGTCGCGGCGTTCCCGCCCTTTGACGTCGAAAATAATAGCGCACGATCCGGCTCAGGATAAACCACGCTGCTCCTACCGTGCCCTTCACCGTACCGCTAATTTTGGACTTTCCAATGCGCGGGTAGTAGCTTACAGAAACTTCCACGATGCGAAATCCCGCGATGGCCCCTTTCACGATCATTTCCACCGCCCAGCCGTAGCTAGCCTCCTCGAGGGCGAGGGCGCGTAGCACATCTGCGCGGCCGGCGCGAAACGGACCGAGGTCACTGACTTTCACGCCGTACAAAAGCCTGATCAGGCCGGCGGCCAGGCGATTGCCGAATGATTGGTGCCACGGTAGCGCACCGGGGTTGCTTTTGCCCGCCGAAGCGCGAACCGAGCGTAATGTCAGCGCGCCCCTCGATGATCGGAGCCAAGATAATCGGCAGCTCCGAAGGGCGGTCGCTGTAGTCTCCGTCGAGGAAAACGACCACGTCAGGATTTTGCGTATTCGCAAGCCCGGTCAGACAAGCGCGCCCGTATCCTCGGCGAGGCTCCTGGATGACTCGTGCCCCCATCTTTCGCGCGAGATCGGGCGTTCCGTCAGTCGAATTGCTGTCGACAACAATGATTTCCGTGACGACATTGGAAGGCAGATCGGCAAGCACACGGCCAATGGCCTGCGCTTCGTTATGGGTAGGAATTATGACTGACACTCGCACGCAGATTCCTCATCACCACCACGGGGATGCTGGGCGCCGCCGTGCCAGCAACGCGTCGACGCCCCAGGCACGACCTGCGCGTCCCACCGCGAGTCCGAGCGATGCGACCACCGGAACCAGTAGTTCCCAAATCCATGACGTACCCAATTCCGAGACCCAAAGGCTGCCGAGGAAGAGGAATGCGACAAAGGCGGCTGGACGCGTCACTAGACCGATGACCAGCAGGATTCCCAGCGTGATCTCCGTCGCCGCCTGCATGGGAGCCGCCATGTGCGCATGGCTTGCAGCAAGTGCCATGACGGCTTTCCATGCGGCCGGCGAGTGACCCTTCTGAATGTAATAGTTGATCAGGTCGCTGTAGGCTGAAGGAGAGTAGAGCCCTTTCCCCAGATTCTCGAAGAAGACCCACACGAACATCGCACCGATTGTCACGCGAACCAATGCCAAGCCGTTTGCCGCATCGGATTGGCCGGCGAAGCTGGCTGTCGCATTTTGTGCTTGAACTGCATTTGTCGTCATTCTAACCCTCTGCGCAATAGATGCCACCCGCGGCTAAAGGGCGCAATCTTAAACTATTGGGCCGGTCTGTGCCACATAGATGCGCACGGGACACCGCGCTTCGCCTCGACGAAAATAGGATCCCTTTGCCGCGATATACTGAAAGCGGAAGCTATTGAGTTGGCGAAATAGCGGCTGATAGACAGAAAGATGCGAGGGAAAGTTGGACGGGCAAAAACAAGTCAGGAGTATAGCTTTGGCACAATTATGACCTCGATCACATATATGCCTTTCAAATATCCGGAGACTTGGAATTGATGCTCCGATTCAACAGAAATACCGTCGTCAGAAGCCTCGTCTTCTTTCAGAGCACCGAAGTATGTTCAATGAGTGTATAGGCTGCTGCGCTCCAGCAGACAGACATCCATGAGCACAGTTCATATCCGGGCGCCCGTCGTTTCAACCATCTGCCTGGTTGCCCTCTTCGTTTTTGTTGGGTGCACGGTTCGAGCACAACAGTCGTGCTCGGTTACCCTGCCGACGAGAATTCCGACGGCCGCTAATATTTTCAGTGCTCAGCAGGAACGGATGCTTGGTGATATCGAAGCGGAATTACTAGAAAGCAATTACCACGCAGCTCACGATGAGGAACTCGCGGCTCATCTCAACGCTGTCGCCGGCCGGGTTCTATCTCAATTCCCCCGCAATCAGGTGCTGGTTCACGTCATCGTGATTGACACACCTGAAGCGGAGTCGTTCAGTGTCGCTCCAGAACGAATCTATATCACGCGAAAAATGGTTGCCTTGCTTAGGAATGACGACGAACTTGCCGGGTTACTGGGCCATGAACTGGGCCACATCCTGGCGCACCAGAACGCCATCATCGTAAGCCAATTATTTCGCGAAATTCTGGGTGTTAACGTCGTCAGCGATCGCAAGGATATTTCTGACAAATTAATACGCATGTTTAACAGCATCGACCGCGATACGAAGTTGTCGAGAAAAGCTGCTCAAATCATCGACCGGCAGGAAGGGATCCAGAATCAGGCAGATTGCGTGGCGCTGTATGTCTCGGCAGCGGCTGGCTATTCGCCGCAAGCGTATGCGGAACTTTTTGACCGTTCGGCGGGAACAAATGGAAGCAGTAGCAGTATTCTGACCGATTTCTTCGGGACGACGACCTCGAGTCTTAGGCGCCTTCGGGAGATTAAAAAGGCCTTGAAGCGGCTCCCACGACCCTGTCAGGAAATGGTTCCAGTCGCGTCGCCAGAGTTCCGCACATGGCAAGCCGCGGTCATATCGGGCCCCGATTTCGCCCGATGATGGGTGCCAGCAGGGATGAAGGCTGAGGAGCATTCTCCCGCCCAGGCTGTGGCCAAGAAACTCTTTTGCTATGAATGCACGAAACGCCTGCGCGTTGGCTTATTCTATAAGCTCGTGTGAATCGAAGAATGAATCAGTCCCCAAGTCGCTGCCCCCTTGCGTGGCTTGCCCGCACAAACTATTGTGTTTTGGGCGTGCCCTGGCAATGGCTCTTCCCATTGGCCGCCGCACTCTTCTTTCTCCTGGCGCCGCTCGCTGCGTTTGCCCAGAAGACGCCCACGGCCGCGAACGGCCCGCGTTCCTCTCTGAAAGGCACAGTCACCACACAAAATGGTGACGTACTGGTGGGAGCTACCGTAAAGCTCTCCAAGAATCCACCCATAGGCGTTCCGGCGACCGCAGAAACCGACGAGAACGGACAGTACGAATTCCACAATCTTCAGTCGGGAAACTACTCGATTTCTGTCGAGGGCGCGGGCTTCAAAAGAACCGAAAAAGCGGTGCTCCTGAAAGACGGAGAGCAGAACGTTCAGGATTTCCGTCTCGACGTCGAAACCGTCGCGGAAACCGTGCAGGTGACCGGAATGGCGACGATCATCTCCACCGAAAGCTCCTCCGCGCCGGTATCCGTTGTCACCAACACGCAGTTGGTCACGCTGCCCACTCAGCAGGAACAAGTGAAGGAAGTGATTTCCGTGACTCCGGGCGTGGTGCGGACACTCGACAGCAAGCTCGTATTCAAAGGCTCGGACGAGAATCAGAGCCTGCTGATCATCAATTCAACGCGGAACACGGACCCCGTAACCGGCAGTTTCGGCATCACTGTGCCTACCGACGCGGTTGAGTCTTTTGCCGTCTACAAGACACCCTATGACGCGAGCCTCGGCAGTTTTTCCGGTGGATTGACCACCATCGCCACAAAATCTCCGGCCGATAGCTTGGACTTCAATCTGACCAAGCTCGGAATCACCGTTTTGGGAAAAAATGGGCACATATCCGGACTGGGCGGCGCAAATCCTGCCATCTCCTTCGACGTACCTTTAATCGCCCATAAATTGCTCCTCTCGGAAGCCTTCCAGTACGAAATGAAGAAAACCACCGTGGAAGGTTTGCCCTGGCCGGATGACATCAGCAAGAAACAGGGGTTTAATTCCTATTCGACCCTGGAGGCGATTCTCGGAACGAACCACCTGTTGACGTTAACCGTCAATGCCTTTCCGCTTCGAACCGACCATATCGATATCAGCGCTCTGATTCCGCAGCCCGCCTCCAACAGCCTGAATCAGAGTGGTGTCACCATCGCCTTGTCGGATCGATACGAGTTCGCGTCCCACGCCGTCCTTTCCACCGTGGGGCAATACACGCGATTCGACAGCAATGCCCACGGTTATGGCCCGGAAGACATGCTTATTACTCCGCAAGGCTATGGCGGAAATTACTTCAACACCTGGTCCCGTCGCGGCAAAGAGTTTCAGCTTCTGTCAACGTACGAATTCGCGAAGAAAGAGTGGCACGGGACGCATGAAATTCGGGCGGGCGTCGACATTGATTGGCGTAGCTTTTTCGGAACCACCGAATCGCATCCCATTCAAATCCTGAGAGGGGATAATTCGCTCGCCGAAACCATCAATTTCAGCGCAGCGCCCGCGCAAACGCCTTCCGACAGCATTTTTGCCGAGTTCGTGCAGGACCACTGGCTGTTGGGTTCGCACGTGAGCGCCGACCTGGGACTCCGGTTTAGCACGGAAACGACCGGTTGGGCAGCCGGCGTGGCGCCGCGCGTGGGTTTGGCCTACTTGCCGGGTAAGGACGAAAAAACCGTCATCCGCGCCGGCGCGGGTCTTTTCTATGGCGTGCTGCCTCTGCTCGCAGCGAATTGGGCGGCAAATCCGGCTAGAACGATCACTGAGTTCGACACCTCCGGCCTGCAGATTGGGCCGTCGATCACCTATACGAACGTGTACACGGCAGGGTTGAATCCACTGGTCTCCCCCGGCTTGTCTCCTCGACCGGACACCGCTCCCCGCAACCTAACCTGGAATGTCGGCGCGGTTCGAGAGTTGTACAAGAACTTGCGGCTCGACGTGAGCTACCTGAACAGCCGCACAAGTTATCTCTTCGTGGTCGAACCCTTCACCGCCGCTTCGCCCAATGACACGTCTTACATGGGGCTAACCAACACCGGCTCTTCGAAGTATCACGAACTGGAAGCTTCGGTGCGTTACACCTTTCGCGCCAGCGACCAGTTGAAAGCTTCCTACATCTGGAGCCACGCGCGCGGTGACCTGAACAATCTTTCCAGCGTCATGATCCCGTTCGCCGCTCCAGTTTTTCGCCCCAATGTTTACGGCATTTTGGCCTCCGATATTCCCAATCGCTTTGTCGCCTGGGGAATTTTCGCCTTGCCCTGGAAGATTACCTTCAGTCCGCTCGTCGACGTTCACTCCGGCTTCCCTTGGTCGCCGATCGACGTCACGCAACAGTATGTGGGCACGCCGAACGGCCAGCGCTTCCCGACGTTTTTCTCGCTTGACCTCAAGGCTTATCGCGCGTTTCGGATACCCTTCTGGAAAGGCAAGAACGGGAAAGACCATCACTTCCGGCTTGGGGCCTACTCGCTGAACGTAACCAATCATGGGAACTTCAGCACCGTCTACAACAACGTGACATCTCCCGGCTATGGCCAGTTCGTCGGATTTCTCTACCGCCACGAAGGTATGACCCTCGACTTCGTGGATTGAGCTGCTGCTCTCGAATGCCGCTAAAGACGTTAGGTGAACAGAACAAGGGTGAATCGCGGACCAACGAAGCCTCGCCGGTTCGCCTTAAACTCCAGATCGCTTAATACAACGGCGTCAGAAGTGACTCTAGCAATATATACCGCGGTTTGCTGCCCATCTCGCCTGCTGTTTGGGAGGCCCTGATTCTCCCTAGATGAGGCGTCCAGTTTTAGAGAGGAGCACTACAAAGGTGACCTGTCACGGTAGAGTCGCGAGATCGAGTCTCGTCGTCCCCGCCATTCCTTTTGCTGCCGTGCTATCTCGTGACCTGGCTTGGGTCCCGCCGTCTAACCGCGGGAGCGAAATACAGCGAGTCTCTCTGTTTCAAGCGTTCCAAACGTCTAAGTGGCTTCATCTCGCAGTCAACGGTTCTCGCAGCAGTTCAACACATCTCGCAGGATGGTACCGGTAAAGGGCGTATACAAATAGAATACCGTACCGTCGGACAAGTCCGCCGCGCGAGCGTCGCCCTGAACAAACCTCATGTTTTTCAGGTTTAGCGATCGGGCGCTCTTCCGGGCACACTCGACATAGGCCGGCTCAAGTTCGATCCCGGTGCAGTTAGCGCTGGTGCAAATGGAAGCCATCAATGTTACATGCCCCAGCCCTGAGCCGAGATCGATTAGAGAGTCCCGCTCAGTGAGTGCTGCTCGGCCGATGAAATCAAAAATATGGCGCGCAGGCGTCGGCTGGTAAGGTACCATTTCGGACTCTAACTGGACGGCCTCAGCCGATGGCTCTTCAAACTGCAAGACTCCGCGGATCAATTCGTCCAGATAGTCGTAGCCGCTGCGATTCATGAGATTGGCTGCACCGTTCCAATCGGGCATCCACTCACGCAACCTACTCCCACCGGCGCCCCGCTGAATATTTCGACGGATGCCCTCGTAGAGTCTGGAATTAACGGACTCGAACTTAGTGTAAATGGCCCTCGCCCGGTGACGAAGTGCTGTTCCGCTGGCTTGCCCAACCGAAAGGTAGACATCAAGCTGGTCGAGGGCTTCGACGCGTTGACGCAGATGCCACAGTTCGTTCAGCGAACGATCTTGTTCCAACTCCCCAATGAGGCTCTCCAGCGCATTTTCGATAGACATTCTGTCACAGCCTGGTCCGGGCATGGATCTCGTCGTCTTCGCCACACAGTTCAAAAGAGGCGCAATGAATATTCTATCGGAACCCACAGGGGCGCAAGGGGCATGTTTCTTCTGTTCACGGTTGGTTGCGTGATTTCCGAATTGCCGATCTTTCACGATTTGCTGTAGGCTCTGGACGCTTGGGAATGGTCGAGCAAACGTCAAAACGGAGAGTCCCCTAGTGAAATTGGCGCGCGTGATCCTGTTTACTCCGGGGACTTCTTACTCCCAGCCTCCGCCCAGAGCTTGATACAGCTGAACCAGTGCGTTCAATTCATTTCCCTGCGCCTGCGCCAAGGCCAGCTCTGCAGAAAAAGAGTTTGTTTCGTTCGTCAGAACTTCAAGGTAGTCCGTTGTCCCCGCTTTGAAACGTATTTGCGACAGTCGCGCCGCATCCTGAGCGGATTCCACCAGGTGCTGTTGCTGGATTCGGAACTCACGATTCTTGCGATAAGCCACCAGCGCGTTCGATACGTCGCGGAAAGCTCCTTGGATGGTCTGTTGGTAGGTTAGAAGCAATTGTTCGTGCTGCGCCTCAGCCAAACGAACTCCGGACTTCAGCCGCCCCCCTTCGAAGATCGGCTGAGTGAAACTCCCAGCCAACGTCCAGACTCCGGCCGGCCCCGTAAACAAACTTGTCAGCGCGGCGCTCTCGTACCCTGCGGTTCCCGTCAATGAAATCTGAGGAAAATAGGCTGCCCTCGCCACGCCGATCTGCGCGTTGGCGGCGATCAGGTTCTGTTCGGCTTGGCGTATGTCGGGGCGCCGTTCCAAAAGTGCAGACGGAAGTCCCACAGGAACCTCGGGCGCATGAGGTTCCTCGGTCAGCTTCAAGCCGCGGGGAATGTCCCCCGGATTGTTCCCCAACAGAATGCTGATGGCGTTTTCCTCTTGTGCAATCTGCCGCTCCAGGTCGGGTACTTCCGCAGCGGCCGTGTACACCAACTGCTCTGACTGCCGCACGTCCAGCAGCGAGTTGATTCCGTGTTGTTCCAGAGTCTTGGTCAAATCCAGGGAGTCCTGGCGGGAGCCTAGCGTCCTCTTCGAAATCTCCAGCTCCAGATCCAGCTGGCGAAGTAGAAAGTAGTCGCTCGCAACGCTCGCAACCAGCGTCGCCATCACTTCCTTTTGCGCCCATTCGTTCGCCAGAAGAGTGGCGCGCGCGGATTCGGTCGCTCTCCGATACCTTCCCCAGAAGTCCAGGTTCCAGGCCGCGGACGCCGTCAACTCTCCCTGAGTGACCTCGTAACTGGGGAACGGGCCGATCTTCGGATTGCGTACGCTGTTAACATTGCCGCCGGCGCTGAGAGACGGAAACTGATCCGCCCGCGTAATGCCAAGTTGCGCCTGAGCTTCCAGAACTCGCGCCGCCGCAATGCGCACATCGTAATTATTCTTCAGAGCTGTGCGAATCAGACCTTGCAGTTCCTTGTCCTCAAAAACGTCCCACCATTTCTCGTCACCCAACGACCTGGCGACATTTGGTGACGTTGGCACCGACTCGGTAGTTGCCGGCTCGGACGCGCTCGCCCCGCGATAAGCGGCCGGGACTGTCACAGCCGGCCTTTTGTAGTTCGGCCCAACCGAGCACGCTGCCAAACAAAGCAGAGCTCCGCATAACAACGCGCTCAACAAAAACCCCGAACGACTACGTATGAACGTAGCTTTCATTGTCCTAATCTCCATTGCGCTCCTGCATCGCATACGCCGGACTCGGCGCGGGAACTTGAGGGAAATGCTTCCGCGTCGAACGGAAGAACGAAAAACGGTCCAGCACCTTTTCCTGGAATTCCTCAAGGTACAGATAAATAGCCGGCGTGACGAACAGGGTCACAAACTGCGACACAATCAAGCCACCGATCACCACGAGACCAAGGGGCCGCCGCGAGGAACCGTCCGCCCCATATCCGAGCGCGATAGGCAGAGCGCCCAGTAGCGCCGCCATGGTTGTCATCATGATCGGACGGAAACGTTCCATGCTGGCATCGTGAATCGCTTGATCGTCTTTGATTCCCTGCCGTACCCGCTGCTCCGCAAAGTCCACGATCATGATGCCGTTCTTTTTCACAATGCCCATCAGCATGAACATGCCGATGTACGCGTACAGCGAAGCTTCTGCCTTGAATAGCCACAAGGTGAGCAATCCACCCACCAGCGCCACGGGCAACGACGAGAGCACCGTGATCGGATGCAGGTAACTCTCATAGAGAATCGCCAGAATTACGTACATGACAAAGATGGCAACGAGCATCAACACCACGAGATCCGCAGCCGTGTTGCGAAACGTCAGAGCCTGCCCCTGCAGACTTCCCCGTACGTCAGGGGGAAGAATCTCCTTGGCGCTCTTCTCAACAAAGTCGGTGGCTTGACCAACGGTGTAGCCGGGTTTCATGTTGAAGAACAGCGTGACGCTGGTGAACTGGTTGATGTGGTTCACCGCTTGTGGTCCTAGCACCGCGTGCGAGTTAGTCACCGCGTTCAACGGAACCATGCGCTGCCCGTCATCGCTCTTGATGTACAGCTTGCTCAGATCCTGAGGGTCGGCGCGCTGGTCGTCAGCCACCTCCAGAATCACCTGGTACTGATCGGTAGTCTTCTTGATCAGGTAGCTGTAGTTCTGCGAATACGCGTCGTGCAGCAGAGTCAAAATTCGCGTCTCGGAAACTCCGTACAGCTTGGCCTGATCGCGCAGAATATCCACTTGCAGATTCGGCGTATGGTTGAAAAGGTCCGAGTTCACGAACAGGAAACCGGGATATTCGTGCATCTTCGCCAGCAATTTATTCGACGAATCATAAACTTGGTTCGGGTCAATCCCGGAGAGTGCGTACGCGAATTCTCCCTGCACATTCGCCGTTGCTCCCGTACTGATCTCCAGCACCGGGTTCGGCTGCAGAAACGCCAGCGCTCCTGGCACAGTCGACATGATCCCTCCCATCAGTTGCCCCGCGACTTGATCGATGGGCGCCCGCTGAGAGGGCTCCTTCAAAAACGCAATCAAAAACGCTTGATTCGCTGGTAAAAACTGGCCGTTTCCGCTCATCGTGAACGTCGATGCCACTGCGGGATTGGCGTGCATGATCTTCTCCGCTGCGTCCTGATACTTATGCATCTGCTCCGGTGATGAGCCTTCTTGAGCGACCAGCACTCCGCGGATGAATGAGCTGTCGCCAACCGGCAGGAAGGACTTCGGCACCGTATAGAACAAATAGCCTGTCCCGCAAAGACAAACCAACCAGGCCACCAAGGAAATCCAACGATAGCGAAGGAAAAACCAAAGTTGTCGGCTGTACACACCAAGCACGCGCTGTTCCACCCTACCGATCACTCGCTCCACCCAGGTCTTTTTCGTTCCCTCGCCGCGCTGAGAAAGCAGCCGGGAAGTCATCAGCGGAGTCAGAGTCAGCGAAACAATTCCGCTGGCGAGAATTGAAATCACGATCGTGATCGAAAACTCCCGGAAGATGCGTCCCACCAGCCCGCCCATAAACACCAACGGAATAAATACGGCCGCGAGAGATAGCGTCATCGTTAAAATCGTGAAGCTGATTTCCTTCGCCGAATTCAGGGAGGCCTCAAGCGCGTTCTGCCCTTCTTCCATCAAGCGAACGGTGTTCTCGAGAAACACGATGGCATCATCAACCAAAAATCCAATCGCCAGCGTCAGGGCCATCAGTGACAGATTGTCGAGGCTGTACCCCAGAGCATTCATCGCGACAAACGTGAGTAGCAACGAAAGCGGCAAAGCGACGGCGGGAATGAGCGTGTCGGTGGCGCGGCCAAGAAATACGAAAATGACCATCACCACGAGAAAGAAATGCGATGTACAGCGTCGCTTGCACGTCTTTGATTCCCGTCACAATGGTCTGCGAGCGGTCATAAGCTGAAACAATTCTCACGGACGTCGGAAGTTGGCTCTGGATGCTGGGGAGCAGATCGCGAACGGCCTTCGTCACTTCCACCGCGTTCGCTCCTGCGCGGCGGAACACAGCCACGACCACCGTCGCGCCGGGTGTTGGATAGCCACGCGCCCAGAAACGCATATCGATGCGTTCGTCCTGCACACCTTGCTTCGCGGTGGCAACGTCCTTCAAATAAACCGGCGCGCCGCTGTTCTGCCCAACAATCAGCTGATCGTATTGTTCT
Organism: Candidatus Acidiferrales bacterium; assembly: GCA_963792145.1. Lineage (GTDB taxonomy): Bacteria > Acidobacteriota > Terriglobia > Acidiferrales > UBA7541 > Acidiferrum. The sequence continues at coordinate 52,123 of CAWBVH010000015.1, read as the reverse complement.
GCGGTGCTCAACTGCCCTTGCGGCTGCAGCAAGAAAGTCCGATGCGGCCCATCGAACTGTCCAGCTCCCGTGTAGCTCGTGCCGTTCTTGATCGCAGTGGTCAGGTCCTCGAGCGTAATGTTGCGGACCGCCATCGCCGATGGGTCAGCCTTGATGCGAACTGCGGACTGCGTGCCATACACCGCCACTTGGCTGACGCCCGGCAATATGCTGATGTGCTCGCCCACCTGCGTATTCGCGTAGTCGTACAGCTGTCCTTCGGTCGCCGTATCGCTGACCAGCACTAAATACTGAATCGGCTGGTCGTTCGGATTTGTTTTCGTAAATGTGGGCGGGCTAGGCAGATCGACGGGTAGTTGCGCCGTCGCCCTCGTGATTGCCGCCTGAACGTCCGTCGCCGCGCCATCAAGGCTCTTCGAAAGGTCAAACTGCAGCACGAAGCTGGAGTGCCCTTGACCATTGTTCGAGGTCACCATCTCGAGCCCAGGAATCTGCATAAATTGGCGCTCGAGCGGCGTGGCCACATTGTTTGCCATCGTCTCCGGCGTCGCGCCCGGATAGCCCACCTGCACCTGAATCACTGGATAGTCCACTCCAGGCAGGTCGCTCACCGGCAATCTCGAATATGCAAATACGCCAAACAGCAGCACCGAAACCGTCAGTGCCACCGTCATTACCGGCCGGCGTATGAAGAGTTCCGACAGGTTCACGATCGCCCTCTTTCCGCCTTCTTCTCCTGATTGCCACTCGGCGCCGGCGCTGCGCCACTTTCGCCCGTAGTATCGACGTGCACTTTGCTTCCAGGACGCACCAACAGCTGGCCCGCTAGAACAACGCGCTCGCCGGGTGCAAGCCCGCTCGCGATCACAACATCGCTACCCTGTCGCTGCCCCAACGTCACTGGACGCAACTCAGCCGTATCATCCGTCTTCACCACAAAAACAAATGGTCCCTGTTGGCTGATCTGCGTCGCCTGACTGGGAATCAGCACCGCCGCCTTCTGCGTGGCCAGCACGAGCTTTACATTGACAAATTGCCCAGGCCAGAAGTGATGATCGGGATTCGAAATCGTGGCCCGCAGGTTTACGGTCCCCGTGGCGTTCTGCACCGAGTTGTCCAGAAACTCCACTCTTCCCGGCCGCGTAACATTTTCCGCATCGCCTGGCAGCCGAACCAATGCTTTCAGCGTGCCCCGGCTCATCTCCTTTTGCACTTCAGGAAGATCGCGCTCGGTGATAGTGAAGTTTGCATAGATTGGATCCAGCCGCTGGATCGACAGCAGCGAAGTCGTGTTGGCTTGCACAACATTTCCCACATCAACGAGTCGCGCACCGGCGCGGCCGTCGATCGGCGAGTGAATATAGCAGTAGTCCAGGTTAATCTGCGCGGTCTCGATCGCAGCTTTAGCGGCCTCGACCTGTGCCTCGTTCACGTCCACCGTATTCTTCTTTGTGTCGTAGTCCTGTTTGGAAATCGCGCGCGTTCCTACCAGCTCTTGATCGCGCGCGAACTGGATTTTCGCCAGTTCCAGCGCCGCCTTGGCTTGTGCCAAGTTGGCCTGCGCGGAATCAAGTTGCGCCTTGTACGGCCGCGGATCGATCACGAAAAGCAGCTGCCCTTTCTTCAGATTTTCTCCATCCTGGACGTGCCTCTCCGTGATTCGCCCTGCCACCTGTGGCATCACGCTCACCGATTCAAACGCCACGTTTCTCCCAATCTCGTCCAGGTAGCGCGGCACATCTTGCGCCGTTGCTTTCGCCACCGTCACCACCGGCGGAGGTAAGGTGGCAGGACTGTCAGCCCGCGCACTTCCCCGGTTGCACGAAACACACACCAGCAGCAGCGGCGCCAGCAAGATCATTCCGGAGGCTCCGCCGCGCAACGCCGAGTGCCCTGCAGTTCCAGGCAGCCGCCGACCTGATTTTTCTGTAGGTTATACTACTCGCACGCCCCATTTCGGTTTCTCCATGGTCTATAGATTTTTTTCCGTCACTTTTTCCTGCTCGATAGAGCTTCTCCCCACAGGTCGATTCGCCTTTTAGGTCCCGTTAAATTCGTAGTGCGTGGCTGGGTTAGTCTCAGAGACCTGAGTGGTTTGCGACCTGATCGTCCAAGCGTCTCGGGGGCTTGGCGTAAACATCGCACGCGAGCAATCATCACCAATGGGCTGGAGCCCCGGAGAGAACGTGTTTGTAGGTTTCTTTTCATTCTCTTGATTTAATACGCTTGAGTACCTCGAACGATTTCGCAGTTTCGTGCATTGCTTAGACGAATTTGGTCGCCTCGTATCAAATTCGCAGACGTAGCCTAGCCGGCCACTTTCGACCCGCGATACGAAACAAACTCCCCGGGTTTCGTTTATCCCAGGGTGTCTCGTTCGATGCGGAGATTATTCCGGAGGGTACTCACGCGTAAGCCCCACGCCCCCTGGCTAGTTTCAATCTGTGACATGCGAGGCTTCCGTCGCGTCATTTCCTTTGCGGAGTTGCGGGTCCTCCGAAAAAGTGCGGCTAGGCTCATCCATGTGTCACAAAGTGCCTTGCTCTTGAGAAAGCCGGAACACTGATTGCTGCGGGTCTCCGTAGGCACCTCAATCCGAATTAAAGGCTCACTACCCCAGGTGACCAAACCTCACAACCTCTCTTACTGCTCTTGAGATTCCAGACTTTTCGTTAATAAAAAGAAATATTTCCGCCCCGCACATCCGAATCCTCGTTTCCGCGCGTACTTCCAATTGAACTCGAGTCAAAACGGGTTCGGGTGGACCTGCAGCGCGCGCAGTCTACCTTTACCTATCTGCCATCCGCCTGCGAGTCTTCCGGAGAATGGGCGATTGGCAGCAACCTAAAGGAGATTGCCTATGAAGTTGTTCCGCAGTTGTCTTGCCTTGCTCCTGGCGATCGGCATCGCGATACCCTCCGGCTTGCTTGCTTCCAGCCACCGAGAGGCTCCGATCACCGCGCTCGATCACAAGGCAGATATCACTGATCTCTACGCCTTTGTCAGTTACAGCGCGAACCAGGCGCCCAACACCACGCCATCCAAGGTCACGTTTATTCTCAACGTCGATCCCCTGTTGGAGCCTGCGAATGGACCCAACTGGTTCCCCTTCGATTCCGATATCCTCTACGAGATCCACGTGGACAACGACCACGACGCCCTGGCAGACGTCAGCTTCCAGATTCGTTTCCAGACGCAGTTCCAGATTCCCGGCATTCCTGTAGGACTCGCAGGGATCGGCCCCAACGGCGCGAACCAGCCGGGAACTTCGAACCTGGTAGTGCCCCCGCAGATTCAGGATTTCAACAACCCCGGTCTGAATCTTCGCCAAACCTACACCGTAACCATGATTCGCCACCGCAAAGGCGGAGACCACGACGGTGATGGTGATCGTGATGATCGCGATGATGTCGCCGAAGCCATCCAACTCCGAAACTCCGACGGCTCGCCATTCTTCGCTGTCCCCGCTAATAACGGCCCTCGCACCATGGATTACGGCAAGCTCTTCGACGCGGGAACCTATCATCTCGCCAACGGCATCTCCGTTTTCGCCGGTACCGTCGACGATCCTTTCTACATCGACCTCGGCGCCACGTTCGACACCGTCAACTACCGGACTCTCTCGAGCGGCATTCCTGGAGTCCTCACCGACGCAGAGGATGCGGCGGCGCAGAATTTTGCCAGTGACACCGTTTCGGGTTACGCCGTGAACACCATCGCCCTCGAGGTTCCCATCACAATGCTAACCAGCACCGGAAAAGTTGAGCCGCCAACGTCACCCAATGCAACCATCGGCGTCTGGGGAACCACTTCGCGCCCGCGCGTCACCATTCGTCATTCTCCGAACCCCGCTGTCAATTTTGGGTCGTACCGCCAGGTGCAAAGAATGGGCAACCCCCTCATCAACGAACTGGTAATCGGAATCGGTTCGAAAGATCGCTGGAGCATGGACAAGCCGGTGAACGACAAACAGTTTGCTCACTTCGACCTTGATCCGGCAATCGCGCACATCGCGGAAGCCTTATACGGTGGCGCTTTGAAAATTCCTCCCGCGCCCCGAACCGATTTGCTGCCGCTGGTCACCTATGCCGCGCCAATCGCCGCTAAGGGAACCCCAGCCGGGCCGATCGCAGATCTGCTTCGCCTTAATACCGGCGTTCCCGCCACGCCTCCCGACAGCGCCAGCCGCCTCGGTTTGATCGGAGGCGATCCGGCCGGCTATCCAAACGGACGGCGCTTGATGGACGACGCCGTTGACATCACCCTTCGCGTAGCCGTGGGCGGCGTCCTGGTTCCCGGCTTCAACCAATTCCCTAACAATCATCTCGGCGACGGCGTCAATGTGAACGATGCGCCATTTCGCACGCAGTTTCCCTACCTCGCGGATTGCCCCAGCGGCCGCAATCGCCGTCACATCGATCCAGGAGAGCCCGGAGGCGGACCCATTTCGTAGTGAGCGCAACCTCGGGGCCGCGCAGCGACATCCGTGCGGCCCCGAATCGTTGTTCAAAAAATGGAGAAGAAATGAAAGCCTTTCACTTGGCGGTTCTCTCACTTTTCGTGGCTTCAATCGTCTGTGCGCAGGCACCGCGCAACGCTGCCACGCCCGCTCAGCAGAAGATTTCTTGGGCCGAAGCGGCCATCAAGGCGCACCCCGATAAGAGTCAGCCGTACAACGATCTCGCGCTCGCCTATGTGCAGCGAGTTCGCGAAACCGCTGATCCCAGCTACTACCTTCAAGCCGAAGCAACCCTTCAGAAGTCGTTCCAAATTACGCCGGACAATCTCGAAGGCCAGAAAGCGCGGCTAATGATTTCTCTCGGCCGCGGCGAGTTTGCGCAAGCGCTGAGTCTCGCAAAAGCGCTGAACAAAAAGACCCCTGACGATGTCCTTCTCTACGGCTTCATCGCGGATGCCGCCATCGCACTGGGCGACTACCGCGAAGCCGAGGAAACTGCTCAGTGGATGTTGGACATGCGCCCCGGAAATGTTCCTGGTCTCTTGCGCGGCGCCGCTTTGCGTCGTCTCTATGGAGATTCTCGTGGCGCCAAGGACTTCTTCTTTCAGGCCTACCAGCAGATGGCTCCAACACAAACCGAAGAACTTGCTTGGACGCTGACCCAAATGGCGGATTTGCAGCTTTCCACCGGTGACGTCGACGGCGCGGAGCAACTCCTTCGTTCCGCGCTCCAACAATTCCCCGGTTATTACGCCTCTATCGAGGAGCTAGCCAAGGTCCAAACCGCGCGGCAGCACTATTCCGAAGCGGTGGACTTGCTCCGCCAGCGCAATCAGCGCTTTCCAACCGCCACAAGCCGCTATGCCTTGGCACAGGCTCTTGAGCGCGCCGGTCAGTCCACAGAAGCCGACGTTGCCTACCGCGACTTCGTAACAAGTGCTCGAGCGCTGATCGACGCCAGCGATAACGCGAATGACGAGCTCATCTCTTACTACCTCGGGCGCGGCCAGAATCCCACCGAAGCTCTTCGTATCGCCCAGCTCGAAATTGCCAGACGCCACGATGTGAACACGCTGGATGCCTACGCCTGGGCTCTCTGCAGCAATGCGCAGTGCGAAGAAGCGCAAAAGCAAATCGTCACAGCGCTCGCGGTTGGCGTTCGCGAGGCAACAATTTTTTACCACGCCGGAGTTATCGCCACGAAGTTGCATGAGGACGCCTCAGCCGCTCGCTATTTTAAACAGTCGGTCGAACTCAATCCGTCTTCCGACAATGCTGCCGCAGCTCGTGAAGCTCTACAGCAACTCGTGCCCAGTTCGGCCGCGGCGCGCGGCGAGAAGTAACCTTGCAATGGGAGTGATGACATGAATCGCAAGATTTTGTCTTTTCTCTTGCTTATAGGTTGTTTGGCGGGACCTGCTCATCTGCGCGCTCAGCAAAATGCCACCGGCGACTTGATCAAGAGTCTCCAAGCTCGCGTCAAAAGATACCCGGAAGATCACGCGGCTTATGCCGCACTCGGTGCGGCCTACTTGCAGAAGGGCAGAGAAACCGCCGACGCCGCTGACTATGAGTTGGCCAAGGGCGCGCTCGAGAAGTCGCTCGATCTGGTTTCCAACGATCCGTCCGCCGCGTTCGCGACCACGCAAATGGCGGTTCTCTGCATGGTTGAGCACCGCTTTGAAGACGCGCTGGCTTGGTCTCAGAAGGCTCTGGCGTTGGGCTCTGGTGATCCATCCCCTTGGGCGATTGCGGGAGACGCGCTCGCGGACATGGGTGATTACAAAGGCGCGTCTGAAGCGTACTCGCATCTGCAAAGCACCTATGGCTCGGAAGACGAGAAGTTAGCGTACTCGTATCAACGCAATAGCCGCATGTCTTTTCTTCGATTCGTGGCTGGTGATACGCAGGGAGCCATCCAGCTCATGCGCAGCGCAGTGCGCACCGCCATCGAAACGCACATGCCGGCCGAGAACATCGCGTGGAGTCGATACCAACTCGGCGAAGAGCTCTTCCTCGCCGGAGAATTAAGCGCCGCAGAGAACGCCTATCTTACCTCGCTCGACGACTGCCCCGGCTACTATCGCGCTCTCGCCGGCCTCGCCAAGGTTCGCGCCTCGCAGGGCAGATTTCTCGACGCCCTCAAACTCTACAATCAAGCCATCGCCAAAGTGCCGTACCCGGAATACGCCGCTGCGCTTGGTGATATCTATCGTCAACTCGGCCAGCTAGACAACGCAAAGAAACAATACCAGCTCGTCGAGCTCATCGGCTACCTAAGTCAAGTCAATCGGCAAATCCATAATCGCGATCTTGCGCTTTTCTATGCCGACCACGATCTGAAATTGCCCGAGTCTCTCGCCCTCGCCCGGAACGAGCTGGAAGTCCGCCGTGATATTTACACCTGGGACGTGCTGGCGTGGTCCTTGCTCAAAAATGACAAACCCCAGGAAGCCAGCGAAGCAATCTCTCACGCCCTTGAGCAAGGAACGAAAGATCCGCAACTATTCTTCCATGCGGGCATGATCTACGAAAAACTCGGTGATTCCCTGAAGGCCCAGGAATTTCTGCGGCGCGCGCTGGAAACGAATCCGAAATTTCATGTCGCATACGCCGAAACCGCGAGGCAAGCCCTGGATCGCATAAACCAGCGCCAGTCGCAAATAAGCGCTCGAGAGGTTGCCAATGCGCACTAGCGCGACTCATCGGCGAACGCGCTTTGCGCACCCGCTGCAAGGATTGTTTTCCGTATTGGCAGCGATCATGCTCCTGTTCTTCCCTGCGTGCGCCTCTGCGCACCCCATGGGCAACTTCAGCATCAGCCACTACTCCGGCATAAGTCTTGGACCTAGGCTTCCTCGAACTGTACTACCTCATTGATATGGCGGAAATTCCTACCTTCCAGGAAATGCAACAAAGCGGAGTCGAGGCTCGCCCGGGGGATCCCCACCTGCCTGCGTATCTCTCCGCAAAGGCGGCCGAATTTGCGCAAGGTCTACGCGTAAGCCTTAACGGACGTGCATTGCCGCTTCGCGTCGTCTCTCAGGACGTGATCTTTCCGACCGGCGCGGGAAATCTCCCGACCATGAAGTTTGGTTTCGTTTACCGCGCGGAAATCTCAGTCGACTGCGCGTCAGCTCCCTGTCAGCTCGACTATGAGGATACGAATTTCCCCGGCCGTGCTGGCTGGAAAGAAGTCGTTGTCACACCCGGCCAGGAAATTTCTCTGATTCGCAGCACCGCACCGAATTACGATCGCAGTGAGCGCCTTTCCAACTATCCCAGCGATCTGCTCAATAGCCCACCTCAACTCTTGCAAGCCAGTCTCGTTTTCTCCATGCCTGCCGCGTTTCCCGGCTCTCCTGCCTCCCGTATCGCGACCACTCGCGGCGACTCCCACAATGTTCGGGCCGGGCGGCGATGCTCGGGCAATCAAGCTCCGGCCGTTCCTGTGAATGTATCGCCTATAGACACGCCCTCCAGCAGGGCCGATAGAAACATCCAAGTCAAACCCAATCGCCAAGCGACGCCACGCAACGCGTTCACGGAATTGATGGCCACGAAGCAAGTCAGCTTCGGCATCGCGCTACTCGCCGCTCTGATCGCCGCAGGACTCGGAGCGTTGCACGCGCTCGAACCGGGCCATGGCAAAACGATCGTGGCAGCCTACCTCGTCGGTTCCGACGGCACCGCCCGACACGCTTTGCTGCTCGGAACCATCGTCACGATTTCCCATACAGCGGGAGTCTATTTGCTCGGCTTCATCACGCTCTACGCCCAGAAGCACATTCTACCGGACCGAATTTATCCGTTTCTCGGCGTGCTCTCAGGGATCCTTATCGCCGGAACGGGTTGCTTTCTATTCTTGCAACGCCATCTCGGCGGCGAATTCGCGCATTCCCACAAGGACACTTCCTTCAGCGCTCAGGTCGCGCAAATTGCTGAACGTCCTGCCCGAGTTTCCGCGCGGCGCCTTCTCGTCCTCGGCGTGACGGGTGGAATGATTCCCTGCCCTGCCGCATTAGTTGTGCTCCTCAGCGCCGTCACCCTGCACCGCACCGCATTCGGATTGTTTTTAATCGTCGCTTTCAGCATTGGGCTCGCGGCGGTCCTCATCGCCATGGGCCTCACCGCCGTTTATGCCGGACGCGCGATGTCTCGGCTGCCCTTCGACGCGCCGCTCATCCAGCGCTGGCTGCCCATGGCTTCGGCATTGCTGATTTCTGTTTTGGGCTGCGGCATCGCAGTTCGCGGCTTGCTGGCTGCGGACATCGTCCATATTCGATTGTTGTTCTGATCCAAGGAGGTAGAGTGCTTTCGTTACTCGCCATTCTGATTCTGTCGTTTCTTCTTGGCATGCGTCATGCCACCGATCCGGATCACGTCGTCGCCATCACCACCATCGTTACCAAGCAGCGCGGCATCGCCAAGGCTGGCCTCATCGGCATACTCTGGGGCCTCGGCCACACCTTCACTATTTTTGTCGTCGGAACGATGATTATCCTCTTTCGAGTGACTATCCCGCCGCGCGTTGGTCTGTCTATGGAACTGACTGTCGCCGCAATGTTGATTCTTCTCGGAGTTTTGAATCTCACCGGAACACTACGATGGTTACAAGAAAACTTCGCCGCGAACCTACGGCTCATCGCGGCAGACACGGAGCGCTCCGACTCAGCAGCAAAGTCCGAAAGCCCAACTCCGAAACTCCGCTTAACCGCAATATTCAAGGGCTTGGGCCTCTTCAACGTCTTGCGCCCACTCGTTATCGGAATCGTTCATGGCCTCGCCGGCTCAGCAGCTGTGGCTCTGCTAGTTATGACCACGATCCACAATCCATGGTGGGCCATCGCCTATCTTCTTCTGTTCGGTATAGGAACCATCGCAGGAATGATGTTGATCACCGCGTTGCTGGCAATGCCTTTCGCCTTCACCGGCAGAACATTTTTTGACTGGAACCGCGGCATGGCCATCGCCTCAGGCTTGTTGAGCCTGGGATTCGGTTTGTTCCTCTCTTATCAAATTGGTTTCGTAGATGGCTTGTTCAGTTCTCACCCACGCTGGACTCCTCACTGATAGGAATCGCGCACGCAGGGCAGTTACCTTTCCAGTGTACTGCGGTCCCACTTGCCGAGCGTTGCCGCAACTTCGTACGTGCTTTGGCAAAACTCAAGCAACGAAGCCGTGGGTGACTCCGCTTTCCGCACATCGTCGTACATCAACAGAAACTCCCCGAGTTGCCGATCGTAAAACGCAGCATCGGGACGCGCCTGCTCGTCCTTGAACCCTTGCGGCTCGGGCGCCGCATACGAATAGAACGCCGCATCCTGCACACTGCCGCCGGGCCAAAACCCAACACTGCTCAGCCTCGTGCGAATAGGCTTCTCGAGTTATCACATCCGCGCCAGACCGCTCCGGTGCTCGGCGCCCGGAAAACCGCGTGACCGCAAGGTCGAAACTTCCCCAGAAAAAGTGTACCGGGCTGCACTTACCAATGAATCTCGCCCTGAACTCGTTGAAAACCGTGTCCACGGATAACAGGATGCGCCAGAATTTCTCAACCGACGCGCGGTCGTACGAGGCGTGCACTCGATCCTGATCGAAAGCAATGGGATCGGGAATTTCCGCCGGCATTTTCCAAATCTCGACTTCAATTTTCGCTGATCGCAGCAACTCCATGAATTCCTTGTAGAACTCCGCCACGGACCGCGGCTCCAGCGCCAGTGTCTTCACCAGTCCGTGGTTCGTCTGCAGCACAAGCTGGTGTTGTACAAAGTCAAACCACAGTTCAAATGCTCTTTCGCCATACGGAATACGCGATGTCGTCAGTCCCCGCGCCGTTACGTACAACGGCACATTCCACCAGTGGTTCACGAGCGGCGTAAGGCGCAGCCGCACTTTGCCCACGATCTGCGTCCACATGTGGACCGTTGCGTACGTCTCTTTCCACGAGCTCAAAGGCAGACTGGGCCAGCATTCCGGCCGATCTCCAGCGGCGTGCGTCATGGAAACCTCCAAGCTATCCTACTCCTCGCTGGAAGTCTTACTCCACTGCCGACGGCGCCGCAAACGCGTCCAATCGAGTGGAAAACGCAGGCGTTCCCTAAATCAGATTGAGAGTTATCGGCGCTTAATCTGTCGCCGGCGCCGGCACAGGCTCTGGCGCATCCTTGATCGGACCGCCGTACTGGTTGATGTGTTCGAGTTCCGTAAGGTGGTCGTACCACGTGAACTTCAAGATCAGCGACGTAACCGCGACGATGCCAAACGTGATCGCCGCCGTTCGCAGTCTCCACGTCACAATATAGATAGGCAACGCCACCAGGCAGATCTGCCACACGATGCCGACCACCACGTTGAACATGTCCCGGAAGAAATCCTTGTTCGGTTGAAATGACGGATCTTCCTGTTGCACTTTCTTCAAAATCGGTCCCCAGAAGCCCCACGGCCGCACTCGTCGGTAGAAGTCCTTCAGCACTTCTTCATCTTCTGGCGCAGTCAGCCACGTGCCCGCGAAACACCCAATCAGCGAGATCAGGAAGACCAGCCCAAATCCCACGGAAACTTCCAGGTTCAACGAATGGGCGTGCGCGAAAGTCTGCAGTGGCGCGAATTTTGTGATCATCGCGGGAATCGTCAGCGCGGAAGCCATTCCAGCCACCATGCCCCAGAAATAGCCGTACCCGTTGAACCGCCACCAATACCACTTCAAGACATTCGACGCGGTATACCCGCCCCACAGCGACGTCACGATCCAGATCACCACATTATTCACGCTCGTCACATACCAGCCAATGAGCACGCCAAGCAGCACCACCATGAACGAACTCAGGTAGCTCAGCCGCACATACGTCTTCGCGCTGGCATGCGGATTGATAAATCGCTTGTAAATGTCATTCACGAAGTACGGCGGCGCGGCGTTCACCGTCGCCGCAAAATTAGACATGTACGCCGCCAACAGCCCCGCGATCAGCACTCCGAGCAACCCGGCCGGCACAAACAGCGCGAGGGCTGACGGAAGAATCCGCTCGAAATCCATGTTCGTGCCCATCGCGCGGATTTGGTCGCTGAAAAACACCAGCGCCAGCACGGTAAGCCCGGTGATCAGGAAGTATCGCGGAAAACTCAGCACGATGTTCACCCAGCCGCTCATCATCGATGCTTCGCGCGGGTTCTTGCACGAAAGCACGCGCTGCATGTCATAGTTTGGCGCAGGGCCAGCTGAACTGATCAAAATGCCTTTAAACAGCAGCATCATCACGAAGAATCCAAATAGCCCGTAACCGTCTTGCGCCACGCGCACATTCGCCGAAGGCACCAGGTTGGACCAATCCATATTCAGGTGCCACCCAAAGAAGATATTGTCCCAGCCCGCGGGCGTGAACTTTTGCAACGTCCCCGGCGCCACCTTCATCATCGCGATGATCCCCACGGCGAACGACGCCACCGACAGGATGCAGAACTGCAGCACTTCCGTGATCACCACGCTGAACATTCCGCCCTTGATCACGTAAATCGCAGTGATGGCAATCAGAATCAGCGCATATTGGTTTACGCTCAGATGCCATGGCAGGAACGTCGCGGCGAATTTCCCGATGCCTTTGAATCCGTAGGTGAAAAATCCAATGATGCTGATGAACGCATAGACCACCACGATGATGTGCGAGAGTTGCGCGCCACGCCCCTTCCCGAAGCGTGTCTGAATCCACTCCGCTCCCGTCATCACGTTCGATCGCCGCAGCCACGTCGACATATACACCATCAGGAATATCTGGTTGAATGTCGGCCACAGCCACGGAATCCACACGCTCTTCACGCCGTACACAAACATCCAGTACACCAGCAGCATCGTCCCGCTGATATCGAACATCCCCGAAGCATTGGAGATCCCCAGGACGTACCACGGCAGCACGTTGCCGCCCAGAAAGTACGCCTTCATGTCCCGCGACGCGCGATGCGACACCCAGTAACCGATCAGGACCGATAGCGCCAGGTACGCGATGATGATGGCAATGTCTATCACATGCAGATGCAAGGTACACCTCAATCGGGCCGACCTGCCGCGCTGTTCGTCTCTCTTACGCGGTCAGTCTGTCGTTCGTTTCCGCAGGACGTTTCCACTGATTACCGCGGCTGCAACTACCGGAACTTTTCATCAAGGAAGCGTGCCTGCCAGCAAAAACACCAGCGCCGCTTGCCAATTGATCGCAATCTCATTGCTCGCATACGAAGCCTGATCATCCACGTAATCTTTCGCTGGCGGTAACCGTTGCGGCAACTTTTTCAACGCATCATCCTGCCGCCCGGCATTCGGCCCGCCCGACAACATCCCCGGCCATGGCTCGTCGTTTTTGTCCGCTCCGCTCGGCCGGTGGTGCGGGTGTGGTAGGGATTCATCCCAACTTGCGTCACCCACGAAAGTGAAAATGTATTCCGTCCCAGCAAGTAATGAAGATCGTCCTGTAGCGCTTTCCACGAACGCTCGAGTCTGGCACCAGTACGTTTGCCACTAGTAATTCCATCCCGTAATTTGCAGCCACTCCGTTCGAGCCCCACACATAGTCCTTCGTCTGCAGACTCACGCGATACGGATTCTTCCGCGTCTGCTCCACGATCGCATGTCGCCGCTTCTGCCGTGCGCTTCTTGATGTCCGCCACAACCGTAGCGTCCGCCCCTTTTTGCTTGCTCAGCGCATAGGTCCATAGCCCCATCGCCGCAACATTCCTTCCATCCTTCTGGTCGACGGTGCGTCCAAACTCGGCCGAAAATCAGGATACTGCTTCACAAAATAATCACCATACACAGCATCGCCGGTAGTCCGCCAAAGCTCCGCCGCAGCCCACAACATCTCGTCGCTGCAATTACTGTCGCCATATTCGCCTGTGTTCACGCCCTGTGGGTTCCTGAATACTACGTTAGGATATTTTTCCGCCCACTGCCATCCTTTTCGGTGCCTCCAGATTCCGCGCCGCAAACTTGCACGCGGAATACGCCGCAGCATCCGCACCGCGATCGCCGACCCAAGTGCGTACGCTCTACCCGTCACATTGTCTGACGCCCGTTTCACTTCAAATGTTTTCGCCGCCGCCGTCACCACCGCCACCTTCGCGCCATCCGGCAGGTACCCACCTGGTCAACCTTGATCTGCACGCTTCCGGTTTCCGCCCCACCAACCTTGCCCGCAACTCCCAGGCGAAACCAATGGAAGAACCAGCCAGATCCACAGACCTGACATACAAATACTTTGTCGTCCCGTGCACCTGACCTTTCCTTGTTGTTGTGCGATTCAAGAATGCAAGCCTCTCCCTGGGGGCAAATTACAGCAGTGACCGTTCTCACCCGAGAACGTAACTCCGGACACACCTCCCCTCCCGGCCCTCACTCCCCTTCCTGTGAACATGCTTCATATCTACACCTCAAACTTGTTCTTTTCCACTAAAATATCGTTATACTAAGCCTTCGTGTCCGTGCACGCAGGGAGCCGCATGTATGAAATTTGGTTATTTTGACGATCGGAATCGTGAATACGTAATCACTCAGCCGGACACGCCACTGCCCTGGATCAACTACCTCGGCAGCCAAGCCTATTTCGGCATCATCTCCAATACTGCCGGCGGCTATTCTTTCTACCGCGACGCCCGCCTGCGACGTATCACCCGATACCGCTACAATAATGCTCCGTTCGACCTCGGCGGACGCTACATTTATCTGCGCGATGATCGCTCCGCAGAATTCTGGTCTCCCTCCTGGCAACCCACGCGCCGCAAACTGGAAGAATATTCCTGCCGTCACGGCATGGGCTATACCACCATCGCCTCGAAATATAACGGTATTGCGGCGAGCACCCGCTACTTCGTGCCTCTCGACGAGAATCTTGAAATCTGGCAACTCACCGTTACCAATCATCGTGTGCAGACCGCCGACCTCTCAGTTTTCTCCGCCATCGAGTTCTGTCTGTGGGACGCGCAGGATGATTCCACAAACTTCCAGCGCAATTTCAGTATTGGCGAAGTCGAAATCGAAGATGGAGTCATCTATCACAAGACCGAATACCGCGAACGTCGCGATCACTTCGCGTTCTTCGCTTGCTCCGAAAAACTCGCCGGCTACGACACGCAGCGCGACACTTTCCTTGGACCTTATCGGGGTTGGGACTCACCCACCGTCGTCGAGAGCGGACAATCCGCAAATTCCGTGGCTCACGGCTGGGCTCCGGCCGGCTCTCATCACGTCAAGCTCTCCCTGAAGCCCGGCGAATCCCGGCAAATCGTTTTTGTTCTCGGCTATCAGGAAAATCCGCGGGAACAGAAATTCGATCCACCCGATTCGCAGACCGTCAACAAGAAAGCGGCGAAAGCGGTGATCGCCAAATATCTCGTGCCAGCCAACGGCCGACGCTGCTTTCGAAAAGCTTCGCCATTACTGGAATGAATTACTCGGCCTCTACCAGGTGGACACGCCCGACGTGCACACCAATCGCATGGTCAACATCTGGAATGCTTACCAGTGCATGGCCACGTTCAACATGTCCCGCTCCGCCTCCTTCTATGAATCAGGCATCGGACGCGGCCTCGGCTTCCGCGATTCCAACCAGGATCTCCTCGGCTTTGTGCACATGGTTCCCGGCCGCGCCCGCGAACGCATATTGGACCTCGCCGCTACGCAACTCCCTACCGGCGGCGCCTACCATCAATACCAACCGCTCACCAAGCGCGGCAACAACGACGTCGGCGGTGGTTTCAACGATGATCCTCACTGGCTGATTGTCGGCGTCGGCGCTTATCTTAAGGAAACCGGTGACTGGAGCATCCTCGACGAGCCCGTGCCCTACGACAATGTGCTGGGCTCCGAAATGCCGCTGTACGAACATCTCCAGCGCAGCTTCCATTACACCCGCGAACGTCTCGGGCCCCATGGCCTGCCCCTCATCGGCCGCGCCGATTGGAATGATTGCCTCAATCTCAATTGTTTCTCCGATTCGCCAGGCCAATCCTTCCAGACCACGACCAACAAGGACGGCAAGGTTGCCGAATCCGTGTTCATCGCCGGCCTCTTTGTGCTCGCAGGCCGCGAACTCGCCGATATTGCCAAACATCGCGGTCTCGCCGACGAGGCTTGCTCGTATCTCACCGAAGTCGCCCAGATGGAAGCCACCGTCCTCAAGCATGGTTGGGATGGCGAGTGGTTCCTCCGCGCTTACGACGACTACGGCCGAAAGGTCGGCTCCCACGAAAATGCCGAGGGCAAAATCTTCATTGAAACGCAGGGGTTCTGCACACTAGCTGGCATCGGTCTCAAGGATTGTCACGCTACTCGCGCTCTCGAATCCACGCGCAAGCTCCTGGCCACGAAACACGGCATCGTCCTGCAACAGCCTGCCTACTCGAAGTATTATCTCGAACTCGGCGAAATCTCCTCTTATCCGCCGGGCTACAAGGAGAACGCCGGCATCTTCTGCCACAACAATCCTTGGGTCATCATTGGAGAAACGCGCGTTGGCAATGGCGATCGCGCTTACGACTACTACTCCCGCATCAATCCTTCCGCTCGCGAGGAAATCAGCGACCTTCACCGCTGTGAACCCTATGTCTACGCCCAGATGATCGCCGGACGCGACGCTGCCACCCACGGCGAGGCCAAGAATTCCTGGCTCACCGGCACGGCCGCGTGGAACTACTACGCCATTACCCAATGGATTCTTGGCATCCGCACTTCCTACGACGGACTGGTGATCGCGCCGGTCATCCCAAAGAGTTGGAAAGGCTTCAAGGTTTGTCGTAAATTCCGCGGCGTCACTTACCAGATCGAGGTGCAGCGTTCCGGCGACGGCAACCAGGTCTCTCTTGAAATTAATGGCGCAGCCATCGACGGCAACCTCGTGCCGGTCCCGCCGTTGAACACCAAAACCGTCTCGGTTAAAGCCACGTTGCGGTAAGCTCTGCCGATGACCTACGTTCCCGACAAATCACGTTACGACACCATGCAATACCGCCGCTGTGGCCGCAGCGGACTGCTTCTCCCCGCCATTTCTCTCGGCCTCTGGCACAATTTCGGCGGCGTCGACTCCTTCGAGAATGCTCAGGCGATGCTGCGCCGGGCTTTCGACCTCGGCATCACCCACTTCGACCTCGCCAACAACTACGGCCCGCCTCCAGGCTCCGCAGAGGAAAATTTTGGCCGCATTCTCCACAGCGATTTCGCCGCCCCATCGCGACGAACTCATCATCAGCACCAAGGCTGGTTGGGACATGTGGCCGGGGCCGTATGGCGATTGGGGCTCGCGCAAATATCTTCTTGCCAGCCTGGACCAGAGCCTCGAGCGCATGAACCTTGAATACGTGGACATCTTCTATTCCCACCGCCCCGATCCGAAAACGCCAATTGAAGAAACGATGTCCGCTCTGGATCACGCCGTGCGCTCCGGCAAGGCTTTGTATGCGGGCATTTCCAGTTACGACGCGAAGCAAACGGAAGTCGCCGCCAACACGCTCCGCCGCCTTGGCACTCCGTGCCTCATCCATCAGCCCCAATATTCCATGTTGGATCGAAACATTGAGTCCGGCGTCCTTGATGTATTGGAAAAGGAAGGCATCGGCTGCATCGCTTTCTGCCCCCTCGCACAGGGTCTGCTCACGAATCGCTATCTCAACGGCATCCCCGGCGACTCCCGTGTCAACAAGCCTCACGGATTCCTCAAGAAGAGACGATGTTAGCGAGCAACGCTTAGGCCAGGTGCGCGCCCTCAACGAACTGGCCCAGTCCCGGGACCAGTCTGTCGCACAAATGGCCCTGGCCTGGGTTTTGCGCGATCCCCGCATGACCAGCGCCCTCATCGGCGCCAGCCGCGTCGAGCAGATAGAGCAAAACGTCGCAGCCCTCGCCAATCTCCACTTTTCCTCATCTGAACTCACGCGGATTGACGCCATCCTTGCCCCGCACGAGCACCCACACAATTAATCGACAAATTGCTTCCAACCAATGCTTACAGTTCGCTCGTGCAGGGACCGCCCTCTGAGGCGGTCCGCCAACGCAAATACTTGCCTCGATGCGTTCCGTTCGAGTTTTTGGGTTCCTCTGCGCTCGCTGTGTCCTTTGTGGTGAATCACTCGCTTACCGAACGCGCCGGGTAGGCGGCCGTAGGGGGACTTTGCCGTACGCCTTGAGCACCGCCAGATTCCTCCGGATCAGCGCGTTCCTCGTCTCCACGCACGCAAAACTCCGCAGCGGGTCTGCTGGTGTGTTCATCGTGTAGTCCAGCAACTTCTCCACTGTGCTCGTTGCCACGTTTAGCCGCGTGTCCGACGCGCCGTAGTAGATGAACACATCTCCGTTCTTAGTCGCGATCCAGCCGTTGCTGAACGCCACATTGGAAACGTCTCCAACCCGCTCCTCGCCCTGCGGCCCTAGAAAATATCCGCCCGGCTGGTGCGTGATCACATACGGCCTCTTCAATTCGCTCAAGAATGTGTACAGCACATACCGCAGCCCCGCTGCCGTATTCCGCACACCGTGGGCCAGATGCAGCCAACCCTTGGCAGTCTTGATCGGCGCCGGACCCAAGCCGTTCTTCACTTCCTTAATCGTGTGATACTCGCGACTATCGATGATGATTTCATTTTCGACATTTGCCCCCGCCATCGTCGCACACAATCCCCAGCCAATTCCTCCGCCTTTTCCCGCCTGAATGAATTCATCCTGCGGCCGCGTGTACAGCGCGTACTTTCCATCCACGAATTCCGGATGCAGCACAACGTTCCTCTGCTGGGGAGATTTCGTCCGCAGGTCGGGCAGCCGCTCCCAACTCACCAGATCCTTGGTCCGTGCAATTCCGCATTGCGCCACCGCCGAGGACGTGTCCCATTGCGGCACCTTCCGGTCCTTCCGCTCCGTGCAGAACAGCCCGTAAATCCATCCGTCCTCGTGACGCACCACGCGAATGTCGTACACATTCGTGTCCGGCTCGTTCGTCTCCGGCATCACGATTGGGTAATCCCAGAATCGAAAGTTGTCTACGCCGTTCGGGCTTTCCGCCACCGCGAGAAACGATTTCCTGTCCATTCCTTCCACGCGCGCAAGCACCAGATACTTCCCGTCGTACTCCATCGCGCCGGCATTGAATGCTGCGTTCACGCCAATGCGCTCCATCAGATGCGGATTGCTCTCGTACTCAAAATCGTAACGCCAGAAAAGCGGGGTGTGCTCTGCCGTTAGCACCGGGTTCGCATACCGGTCGTACACCCCGTTGCCGCTCTTCGCCTTCACGTTTTTCCGTGTTATCAGCTTCTCGTGTTCCCGGAACAACTCTTGCACTCGCTTTCTAGACTCGGCCTGCTTCATTCGATTTTCCTCACACCGCCTGTTTCTTGCTTAACCTGTCCAGCCGCTCCATCACTTCAAAGCACGTCCGGCTGTTGTGATACGGACACTTCCACATGTCCACTTTGTACTTGTCCTTGCTCGGCGTTCCGTCGCGTGACACCTTCCAGTACCACTCCCCGTGCTGGCGATCAACGATGTATTTCTCAATGAACTCCCAACTCCGCTCCGCCGCCTTCAGAAAGTAATCCTTGCCGGAAAGCTCGTACGCGTTCAGAAAGCCCACCACCGCCTCCGCCTGCGGCCACCAATGCTTATCTGCGTCGATGATTTCCTCGCTCGTACCCTCATAGACCAGGCCGCCATCCGCATCGACGGCCTCTTCGTACACCGCCTGCGCCATCTTCACCGCCGCTCTCCGCGCTTCTTCCAGCAGCTTCTTGTCGCCCAACACTTCAGCCGCCTCGCAAATCAGCCAGCTCCCCTCAATATCATGCCCAAACGAAAACCGGTCCGAGCGGTCGCGCCACACTTCATCGAAGAACATCCGGAAATGGTTTGTCTCCGGATCGATGATGCGCGCCAGAAAAATACCAAGCAGTTCCCGCAAACGCTCCCTTAAGCCGTCGTCATTCCATCGCCGTAGCAGACTGGCGTACGCTTCCAGCAGATGCAAGTGCGTGTTCATGGATTTCTTTTCATCCATGTCCACTTCGCTCAACTGCTGCTTCTCCGCTAGTTTCCAATCCCGCTCGTACGTCTCGAAGTATCCACCGTTCTTTCCGTCGTGGCTCGCGTTTTCAATCAGCCGCTGCAGTGCAATCGCCCTTTCCCGCGATTCCTCTTCCCCGCTCGCGGCCGCGTACTCCGCCAGCGCATACACCGCGAACGCTTGCCCGTAAATCCGCTTCTTCGTTTCCACCGGCTTGCCCCGGTGGTCCACCATCCAGTACACGCCACCGAATTCCGTGTCCCAGAAATACCGCCGCAAATATTCGTACGCCCGCCGCGCCGTTCCCAGGTACGACTCATACCCGTAAACCTTGTATGCTTTCGAAAATGTCCACAGAATACGCGCGTTCAGAATCAGCCCTTTGTGCGCCCGCGGATCAATCTTCAGGTCATTTGTAATCTGTCCGTGGAACCCGCCAAACTCATCATCCACCGCATACTTCAGCCAAAACGGCAAAATGTCGCCACGCAATTCCCGCTCAACCCGCTCCCGCAATCCGCCCATGCCCGCTCACCCTTCCCCCACTCCCGACGCACGAATTCACTGATTCTTCCGCGCTGAGTGTGGAATAGCCACCCAGGAGTGTCAAGGTTAGATAAACGTTGCTCTAAAGGAAAATCGCTCAACTCGGCTTCTGTTTTCTCAAGCGCGTCAACGTCCACCCCCTCGCTCCACGCGACCAAATCTTTCTTGACATTCTCTCGCCACGATGCGAAAAGTTGTTCGCTCTCACGGCAAAAATCCAGGCCTTGTCTCGTTGGGAGAATCTGCTGCCTAGGAGGTCTCTCATGTCGACGTTTCTGGCCTTGCGTCCCGTCCGCCGCCTCGCCTCGCTTGCCTTCGTTCTACCCTTCTCGCTCTTTCTTTCTCCCCCTACTCAAGCGCAGGACGCTCCCCCCGTCATCGGTTCGCAGAACACCGTCACGGCAGACCCGCCGGTCACTCGTCCTCACGAGCAGCCTTGCATCGTCCAACTCTTCTCAGGTTTTCAGTTTGTCGACTTCTCCATACACATCTATCAATACGCGCCACCTGCCGCCTGCCCCGGCCCTTGGGAAAAAGTCGTCTTTACCGCGGACTTCAATGTCACCGCCGGCAGGCAGTTTGACCGCACCGCCGTAATCAACCTCGGAAACGTAAACATTTATTTCGGTACCACTCCAGAGCCCCGTCACAATCTGTCTCCCAGTTGGCATGTGCGAGCGCGATGAAACCGACTACAGCGCCCTGTTCGAGAGCCCGCAGTCCGGCCAGGTGATTCTCGGCAACATCGTGAACAGCACCTTCACTGGCGTTATCTCCGCTAGTGCCAAGCTGGAGTTCTATCCCACCAAGCACGAACGCCGCCAGGACGATCCCGCCCGCACTCCCGACCAGGTTCTTCCCCTCGTTCAATCCAACGCGCAGGGCGGCATCAATGAACCCGCTTTCTTGTTCACTGCCCGCCGACCAGCTCGCCACCACCTTTTCCCTTCCCTTAAACGTCGAGCGCGCCTACCTCGACGTAATTACGCAAAGTCAGATTGGCGATGAATTCTGGTACACCTGTGTGCCCAACGACGTGGCCAATGAATGCAAAGCTGTGGCGGCACCGCTTTTCGCGAGGCAGAAGTCAGCGTCGATGGCCAACCTGCCGGTGTTGCCCCCGTCTACCCTTGGATTTACACCGGCGGTGTGGATCCCTTTCTCTGGGAACCGGTTCCTGCCGTTCAGACCTTGAACTTTGTCCCCTATCGCGTTGACCTTACGCCCTTCGCCGGAATCCTCAGCAACGGCCAGCCCCACACCATCGCTCTCGGCGTCTTCAATGCCAACAACTACTTCTCCGCCACCGCCACCTTGCTCCTCTTCCAGGATCACAGTTCCCAGCAAGTCACCGGCGCGGTCACCGAGAACACCATTGGCAACGCTCCCACTCCCTCGGTGAATGAGAATCTCGTTACCGATTCTTCTGGCAACATCACCGGATCGGTTACCGCGTTCTCCTCACGCAATTTCAAGGTCGAAGGCTACGCCAATACCTCGCACGGCAAGGTCAATACGGAAGTCCGTCAAACCGTCAATTTCAAAAATATCCAGAACTTCACAATAAATACCGCGCAATATGTTCAGGATATTTCCCAGGAAACCGATGTGGAATCCCAGACCATCACTTGGTCTGGCTTCGGTTCCTTTGTGTCACTCGAGACTTTTCACTACCCGCTCACCATGAATATCGGTCTGAATTTCGCTTCCGACGGCTCCTTCGATCAGCAAACCACCGTCTCTCAGGCATTCAAATTCGATCTTCTCTCACCGTTCTTCGCCGGCTTCGTCGAAAATCAGGTGAATTCGACCGACACACTGAACTTCAATTCATCCGGTGCCCTCGCCGGCAATACCGGAGCAAAGTCGTCGCAGAGCTACAATTCCTTTAATACCCGTGGCCAGCGTTACTCCTGCTCGCTCGCCTCCGAAAACAACGCGCTCATTTCCTTCACCGAAGGTTGCACCGACAAATAACCCCAATCCCGCGCGCCATATTCCTGTAGCTCAGGCCTTCAGGCCTGAGGTTTGTTCGCGCCGCGGCGTGCTCGCGGTGGTGCGAAAACCGTCACTCCTGTAAGGGATGAGCTGCAGATCTCGCCGCTTGAGCGATGAAGCTTACCGAGAAGAATGTGAAGATTGGACACATCGAGGTAGGGAGTCGGTGCGGGCTCGTTCTATCGAATGATTAGTGGGCAGTTTCCCCGGCCACCGAATGACTACCGGCAGACGAACGGCTTCCTGCTTCCGGGACGAAGGCGATCAGCAACAATCCCACAACCAGCAGTCCAAGCATCACCATCAATATTCGGTTCCATCGCCGGAAGCTCGCCTCCTGACTCGCTTTCACCGGTATCAGGAAATATGGTCGCGCATTACGTCTGGTTCGTCTCATGGTACTGCTCCTTCTTTGATTCCCGGGCTCGTAGCTCTCTCTCCGCCTGCTGATTCGCGGGACCACTCGCGTAATCCGCCTTCAGACTCCCGCTGGCAGTATGTGGATCACTTTTTGAGGATTTTTTCGACAGTACTTCATCCAAAACCATCGTGAACTCCCTCGGCCGCATTCCTGCCTCTTCCGAGCGGTCCTGCCCCTGAAGCATGGCGGTAATCCACCAACAGCTGTCTTCGACCGCGAAGGAGAAAAACATCGTTGTATCAGTGTTACGCAACGGAGTCATCAGTTCGTAGGCCGATCCGTCGGGCAGCAGGAATCCGCAAAGGACCACATCAAACCGTCGGTGTTGCAGGACTTCGATCGCTTCTTTCTTGCATGCTGCCAAACTCAGCTTGCAGCCTCGTTTCAACAGGTGACGTCCAAGCGCAGATGACTTTCGCGCGCAGTTACCAACCAGCAGAACGCTCGCTCCCGCGTCATCCATAGGCGTGCCTCGTTTCGACCGCGCAAACACACACATCCGCATCGTCGCAATTCAGGAAAATGAGGAATGATGCGGCGTGTGCGAGTTCCCTCAGCGCGCCTGAGGAAACTCGCGCTGCTTAGCGGCGGAAGGTGTTCTTCGCCCGCCACTATATTGGACGGATCGCCCCACCCGCAGGTTACATCCGGCACAACTCAATACATCGTAATACGATACAGATGGGTTCTTGGGGCGGGCACATGCCCGAGATTTTCCGGTGGGGAGCCGAGTCCTGTTACCCCATGGCGCATATCGGGACCGGCCGGAGCGGGTCACAGCTGTTTGATCGTCAGAAACTTCACGAAACGGCCAGCACCAGCAGCGTTACGTCGTCGTGCCAATGCCCGTCGCAGTATTCGGCCACGGCGTCAAGAATTCTTTTCTGCAATTCTGCGGCGGAGCACTCGCGGTTTTGCGCCAGAAGGCCAAGCAGCCGCGCCTCCCCAAACTCCTCGCCCTCCGCATTGTTCGCTTCCGTCACCCCATCGGTGAATAGGACCACGCGGTCACCCGGCACCAGTTGCGCGCATCCCAATTCGAATTTCTGATCCGGAAATACACCCAGCACGCCGCCGCCTTCCCGCAACCGCCGGTGGGTTCCATCGCTGCGCAGCAAGTACGGCGCATTGTGTCCTGCGCTGGCAAATCGCAACATCCGCGTGGAGCCGTCAAGCTGCGCGTAGAAAAAAGTGATGAACCGGTCGGCAGTCATATTCCGGCATAGTAGAGCGTTCAGCCGTGCGCACAAACCATCGGGCAACAACGAGGGAGAAGCCAATCCGCGCACCGCGGCTTGCAGGTTGGACATCAGCAGCGCAGCGGAAAGTCCTTTTCCCGCGACGTCCGCGATGCACAACCCCAGCGCTTCTTCGCCAAACGGCAAAATGTCGAAGTAATCGCCGCCCACCGTCAACGCCGACTGCCACGCACTCGAAATCTCGTAGCCGGCCAGCTGCGGAATCTCCTTCGGCAGCAACCCCTGCTGAATCGCGCGCGCGTCGGCGATTTCCTGCTTCTGCCGCTGCAGCTGGGAAATCATCTCCGCTCGTGCCTGGCTTTCCTGCCCGGCTCGCCGGCGAGACTCGCGGCGTTCGCGTCCCAGCGTGACTTGTTTTTGCAGGATCTCCAACAGTCGCTCGTTGGTCCACGGTTTCTCCACGAAATCGGCAACGCCGCGCTGCATGGCCTCAACAGCCAGCCCCACCGTCGCCCAGCCCGTCATCACCACCACTGGTGGCAAGTTCTCGTTCTTCTGCAACACCGCCAGCAGGTCCAGACCCTCCTGGCCCGACGTGGAATTCCGCGCATAGTTCAAGTCCATCAGCAACACATCGAACTCATCTTTGGCCAGTGCTTCCAGCAAATCCGTCGACGAGGTCACGCCTCGCGTCGTATAACCGTGCCCTTTCAGCATCAGCCGCAAGGCATCCAGAATATCCTGCTGATCGTCGGCAATCAGGATTCGCTGCTGCAACGTTTCGATTTCCATAGGGATCGCAAACCCCCGTTCCCACGCATCCTAAACCCTTGTTTGGACCGTTGTTTTCTGATTCGCAATGTTCGCAGCCCGAAGGCCAGTTCCCCCGGTCGCTAATGCATTGATCTGGAATAGCTTACTCAAAATTGAAAGCCGCACAACCTAGGGCGCACTGCTCACTTGCGGGAATGCCCATCCCAGAATCGGACACCTCCTCAGCGTCCAGCCAGTCTCCATCCCAAAGTCCTCAACTCGTTCTACGGATGGAAGTGCCCAATGGTTCCACAGAAACGCTCCCAATCCGAAGTAGGCTAGCCGCGCAGGCCGGCCGAATCGTCATTGTCTCTAACAGCGGCGGAAGCCTATAATGCGCGAGTCCGACGTCTAAATCGGAATTTCGGCTCAAACGGAGAGTTTGTATGAAGCGGCGTGTCACACAGACTTCTTCTGTGCCCACCGCAGGTCCCCAGCCACAGCGAGTCTCCAAGAACATTAACTCCCTTGCCGTTTTGCCACTCGAAAATGCCACCGGCGACCCTGAACTGGAATATCTCAGTGACGGCATCACCGGGAGTCTCATCAATACGCTGGCGTCCATACCGAAACTGCGAGTCATGGCGCAGAGCACAATATTTCGGTATAAGGGCCAGGAGATTGACCCTCAGGCCATCGGCCGCGAACTTCATGTGCGTGCCGTGGTGACGGGAAGAATAATGCAGGGAGGTGGCTCTCTGCGCGTTGGCACTGAATTGGTCGACGTTGCCACAGGATGTCAGCTCTGGGGCGCGCAATACGATCGCAAGCCCGACGACATCCTTGTGGTCCAGGACGAAATTTCCTCCGAGATTTCGGGAAAATTGCGTTTGCAATTGACCAAGGCCGAAAAGAAGCGACTAACGGTACACCACACCGAGAATCCCGAGGCGTACCGGCTGTATCTAAAAGGTCGTCATCACTGGAACAGGTGGACCGAAGAAGCGTTCTACAAGGCCATCGAGTACTTTCAACTCGCCGTTGAGAAGGATCCCAGCTACGCGCTCGCCTACGCTGGTGTGGCCGACTCCTACGTGCTCTTGGGATGGAACTGCTATCTGCCCCCGAAAGAAGCGTTCTCTAAAGGCAAAGCGGACGCGATGACTGCCCTGCGTCTCGATCCGGATCTTGCCGAAGCTCACACCGCCTTAGCCGCCCTCTTTTGGCTTCACGATTGGCGGTGGAAAGACGCTGAGACAGAATTCAAGCGCAGTCTGCAACTAGGTCCCACCTACGCCACGGCCAACCACTGGTACGCCGAGTATCTGATGACCATGGGAAGAAACGAAGAAGCCATGGCTCGGATAGAGCACAGCCAAGAGCTCGATCCCTTGTCGCTAATCATCAACGTCGCCGTCGCGTGGGCCTTGTACCATGCCCGCCGATACGAAGCAGCCATCGAACAACTACGGCGAACCCTCGAACTGGACCCCAACTACCCCGTCAGCTACTGGATTCTCGGCCTGTTGCTCAGGAAAACGGGTCACTACGAACTCGCCATCCGCGAGGGCGAGAAGGGCGTGAAGCTGTCAGGCGGCAGTCCACTGTTACGAGCGGCACTGGCGCACACTCTAGCCGCCGCTGGTAGGACAAAGGAAGCGCTTCAGACTCTCGATGATCTCAAAAAACTGGCAAAACAGAGGTATGTGTCGCCGTACTTCTTCGCGGGAATCCACATCGGTTTGGGAGAAGACGACTGCGCGATCGAATACCTCGAGAAAGCCTACGAAGAGCGCTCTCACTGGCTCATCTATCTTCATATAGATCCCAGCATGGACAGTCTGCGCTACAACGCGCGTTTCAAGGACCTGTTGCGGCGTGTCGCCCTTCCCTGACGCCCGCGATTCCCAATGGAAGCAGTTGGGTGGCCCATCCTTGCGGTTTTGGTTCACGCGAGGGTGGGTCTTGGGTTAATCGCGTGGAGCCGGAATCCGGTTTTGCATGACCCTTGAGCGATGCCCACACGGTTGTAGACTCTACAGTGACCCTTTGGCGTAGTTGCAAAAACCAGCGTTCCCGCCCATCCGCGTCCAAAATCGGACGGAGATGGCTTGGAACCATTGCGAAGGGCCTTAGAACATCCTTGGAACAAAACCCTCAGTATATGGGGCGATTTTCAGTAACTTCGAGGTGTAAAGGCAACCGAATCATCAGGATTTATGGAGTGGGCGATGGGAATCGAACCCACGTCCGAAGCTTGGGAAGCTTGTTGTAGATGGCTAAAAACGCACAAATTGGCGGCATTTTGTCGTTTTTCGAAGTTCTCAAATGGATTCCAATTGGAGCAGCGGAAGGATGATGGATGAACGGCGGGAAGGGTGATGGCCAGTGCTGTGGGTATCGGCAATTCCTACAATCGTATCTGGAGCTTAAGAACTGCCGCAACCAGAAAGAACACGTTATTCCGAACGGAGTCCGCGCAGTGAGGAATCCCTCTTGTCTTTGAACTTTCCTCTATCCCGCTATGAAATCGGCACCCGAAAAATATTCCTCCGTATGCTCACTTTCGTATACGCAAACATATCCGCGCGAAAAACCGAATCCGACCTCACCTCGATCATGGTCCCATTCGCCAGTTCCTTCTGTCCGCGCTCGCGGGTGAATCCCCCGGTTGGGATTTCCGGAAAATCCGTCCCCTTCCGTACCGGCAAGATGTAGGTCTGGCCCACTTCGAGCAGCGTTAATTCCATGTGTTTTTCGTCCTCACTCCACCTGCCCACGCAGATCGTCGCACAGATCACTATCGGCTCTCCCCCGGCGATCGGATACGCTACCGTCCGGTACGGTGTCTCGGGGTTCTGGTTATCCTTCTGTGTCACCATCGCCCAGCGCCCGTCGGGCGATACTGACTGCAGTTCCAGGATGGGCTCCTCGCTCACCCGCCGCTTCTCCGTTCCGTCCGCCTTCTGGGTGTTCAAATAATTCTTCCCGCCTTCCGTCGCACGATAAGTCAGCCTTCCATCGGGCAAGAATTTCGGCGCGTCCTCGCTCACCGTCGCCCGCAACTCCACCGGCGCGCTCCGTCGATCCATGGTCGCAACCCACAAATGCAACATCCCCTTCTCATCCTTCTTTGCGAACGCCACGCGCTGGCCATCCGCGCTCACCGCGTAATTCCGGTTATCTCCGCCGGTTTCCACCGCATATCCCGGCAGCACCGCTTCACTCTTGCCGCTCGCCAGTTCCACGCTCCACATTTCCGCTTCGTTCTTTCCTTCCACGTTTTTCAGGTAAAACAAAGTCTTACCGTCCGCCGCAAACGTGGGACTGTACGTCGTCCCTTCCGATGAGATTTGCCGCTCTTCTTTTCCGTCGCGGATCCACACCGACATGTCCGTCGTTCCGACCGACGTCAGTAACGATCTTCCATCCTTCTCCATGGCGATTCCCTCTTCTTCCGTTGGTCCGTTCGTTATCTGTTCCGGCTCGCCATTCGGGAACCGCTCTCTCCAGATATGGAATCTCCCTCCCTTGTTCGTGCTCATGTACATCCATTTCCCGTCCCGGGACCATGTCCCCGTAGTGCACTGGGCTTCCGCTGGTCCCACTTCCCGCCCCTGGTCTTTCCCGTCAAACGGCACCAACCGGCACGGGGTCATCTTTCCCTGGGAATTCATCTGCACCACCAACACCCATTTCCCATCCGGCGACAAATAGGAGTGGTGCGCCATGCTCCGTTCCCCTTCCGGCAGGTACACCTCCCGCTGCTGGCCGCGCGCTTCGTCCGTGGTCACCACCCCCATGTGCAGCCCAGTCTTGATTTCCGAGAACATCAACCGCTTCCCGTTTTCCACCCAGGTCAACGACGACGCGTTTCTCAGCATCAATCGCGGCTCTCCTCCCAGCACCGGAACTTCCCACTCATCCCATGGGCCCACCACGCTGTACGCAATGCGCGTCCCGTCCGCCGAAAACGTCGGCGACAATTTACTCCCTTTGTCCCGCGTCAATTGCACCGGTTCTCCCGACGGCAACAACTTCACGTACACATCGCCCGGACCGAAAAAAGTATTGCTTCCCCGGATGAATGCGAGCAGCCTCCCGTCCGGCGAAAGCTCCGGGTACACCGCCGAGTCCGTGAAAAACGTGATCTGCTCCCATTTCCCGCTATTTTTCGGTGTCGTTTCTGCTCCGCGCCAATACAGCAAGCCCGCAATCGCCGCCAGCGCCACGGCTCCTATCCCCGCCGCCCAACCCAATTTCTTGTCTTGCCTTCCTCCTCCGTTCACCGTTGTCGGCGTGGTTTTTCCCGTCTCCGTGTCGCGGCGAAGTCGTTGCAGGTCCGCGCGTATCTCGGTCGCGCTCTGGTAGCGCAGCTTGCGATCCTTCTCCAGCGCTTTCCCCACGATCCGTTCCAGCTCCAGCGGCACGTCCGGATTGATTTCGTGCATCGGTTTCGGCGCGCGATTCAAAATCGCATCGTGCAGCAGCGCAGTCGTTTGTCCGCGAAACGCCGGCCTTCCCGTCGCCATCTCGTACAGCACCATCCCGAACGAAAATAAATCGCTGCGCCAATCCAATTCTTCTCCGCGCGCCTGTTCCGGCGACATGTACCCCATGGTTCCCAAGGCTACGCCTGGGCTCGTCAGTAACGCCTCCGTCGTCACCGTCGGCATCGACGACACGCCAACGCCTGCGCCTCCTGGCCATTGCTTCGCCAGCCCGAAATCCAGAATCTTCGCATGCCCCCGCTTCGTCACGAAAATATTTGCGGGCTTGATATCCCGGTGCACGATTCCTTTCGTGTGCGCCGCATCCAACGCGTCCGCAATTTCAATCCCCCATTGCACCAACTGCTCGACCGGCACCGTCCCCTGTGCGATGCGTTCCCGCAATGTCTGCCCCTCCAAGCATTCCATGGCAATGAACGCGCGTCCGCCGTCCTCTCCTATGTCGTATACCGTGCAAATGTTTGGGTGATTCAGTCCGGAGGCCGCTTTTGCTTCTCGCTTGAACCGTTCCAGCGCCTGCGCGTCGTGCGCCAGGTCTTCCGGGAGGAATTTCAACGCCACCGCGCGTTCCAGCCGCGTATCTTCGGCCTTATACACCACACCCATTCCGCCGCCGCCCAGCCGTTCCACAATGCGGTAATGCGATACGATTTTCCCGGTTAGAACGTCCGACTCGCTCATGCGCGCGCTCATCTTAAGGTCGCCCCCCACCCAAGTCAACGCGCCCACTCTTCTACTTCCAGCTGCGTAGGTGCTGTTCTTCAGCTTGCCTGCGGAAATGCAACGTCACTCCCGGCGGATTCTGCGCAGGAGGAATCTCTCTTGCTGGGTGCCCCATGCTTGCGCCTTTGATGCATGCAAGGGTGGGTCTTGATTTATTTCGCGGAACTAAATTCTGGAGCGGGCGATGGGAATCGAACCCACGTCCGAAGCTTGGGAAGCTTGTTAAAAAGAGCTAAAAACGCACAAATTGGCGGCATTTTGTCGTTTTTCGAAGTTCTCAAATGGATTCCAATTGGAGCAGCGGCGGGCGAATCCATGGGATGACATTTGAGAGCCGGGTCCGATCCGTCTCGGGTGCCATCCCGTACTCTGGTTCTCACGCGAGATAAACCGGACGACTCTGCAGGAGAACCGCAGATGGCCGGTGGATGCCAGCTACCACCTACATGTCTTGGCTCGGAGGGTTCCACTCACGCTGGCCCTGGAAGCAGCGGACTAGTTGAGTGCTTGGTCTACTGCGGGAAGTTCATGCGGCGCACAAGAGCCTGAAAGCGCGGATTGGCCGGAATGGACCTCAGCGGTCCACATTATCCAGCACCCAGATGCTGCCGGACTCTTCCGCCATGGTCAAAACGAGTTTGTCCTGGGTGAGCGAAAGTCCGACAGGCGGTATCCACCGTGGAATCATCAGTCGGGGACTTTCAAAGCTCGAAACCTGAAACGGCTCCCCAACGGTCTTTCCCACGACGGGATCGAAGCGGATGCGCCAAATGTTGAAGAAACCGCCTCGCCTAGAAACAAAATAAATTGTCCTGCCATCAGGAGACCATCGAGGCTTATCGTCCCATTGCTTTCTGTCGGTAATGCGTGTCCACGGGCCACCCGACGTGGGCACTACATAGAGCGTGGATTCCAAGTTAGGTGAATCCGCGACAGCCTCAAAGACAATCCAACGGCCATCAGGAGAGAAGTATGGCTGGTAGAGTTGGTACGCCGGATCGGGAGAAATAACTTTTTGCGCCGCGGCTTCCGCGTGCGGTGCTGCAGCGACCGGGACCACAGAGATTCCGTCCTGGCCGCTGTCCAACAACCACTTGCCGTCTGGAGACCAATCCCAGACCCCGCGAGTGCTGCCCAGAGGCTTTTCTTCGTGGCTTTGGCTGGACCACAGCATAAGTTGTCGATCGTTCGTCCTGCGATTTCGACGCTGGTAGGCGAGTTGCTTGCCGTCGGGCGACCACCGCGGGAACCAGCGTGAATAGTCGTCGGATATGACCGGGACCTCGCTCCCATCCACCAGTGACTTCACCCACACTTCATTTCGGACGTCCACGAAACTCAGCCCGAGGCTTTCGCCATGAGGAACAGTGAAAGCAACTTTCGTTCCATCCCGCGATAAGGTTGGGTCGATAGACAATCTTCCGGGCGATGTTATCGCCTCGCCGCTGCCTGTGATATGACCTCTGGTGGCATCGAACGGGAAGAGCCAAGTTCGGATCCGCTGCGACTTTGCCGTGAAGGCCAGCCGCCTACCGTCGGTTGAAACCGCGACCTCTGCATCGGGTCCTGGCCCGGTAGTCAGACGATCGATCCCAGTGGCTCGCATCGTCTCAGGATCGACTGTCATCTTCCAAATGTTTCTCGCCCCTCTGTAGCCCCGCACGAAATAAATCACATCTCCCGAAGGTGACCAGGAGAAAGAGTAGTCCCCTAGCTGCTCGCCAGCTTCACCTTCGCCAGAAGCCTCAGCGAGTTTCTTCTGTACCGCAGGAGCAATTTCCAGCTTGATTCCAGTCCCCCCTGCAATCGGTACTGTCCAAAAGCTGGGACTTGGCGAAAGATCTCCGACCCAGACAGTGACTCTCTTTCCATCGGGGTACCAGACGGCTGAAGCCGCCGACAGTTTATTTTGCGCGATGAACTCGGCCAGAACTTCGCGGGGTGCGCTGCCATCAAGCTGTGCGACGTAGAACCGGTTCCAATGACCAGTCACAGTAAATCCATTCTGAAACAACACTTGGGAGCCATCTGGCGACCACTGGGGGTAGTAGCCGAAAGGCGCGATCTTCCGTTCGAGTCCAGCACCCCCAAGAGCCGGGACAACGTATATTCCACCGTCCCCTTCCTCGGAACGATACGCGATGTATCTGCCATCCGGCGACCAATCCGGTTGCCAATGGTGACCCGGTCGCTTGGTGATCTGTACAGGATTGCCGCCGCTGACCTGCTGCACCCAGATGTCGAACTTCCCGCCGCGGTCCGAACTGTAAGCGATATAGCGGCCGTCGGGTGACCAGGTGGGCTCGTTCTGCAGGCCGTCGTCGAACGTGACGCGGGTGAGAGTGCGCTGCCCCGGCGGCACGGAAACTTTGCGCAGTTTATAAAGGTAGAAACCCGCTCCGAGCAACAACACGCATCCCCCGAAAAGAATCGCGAGACGCAGAGTCCAAGGGCGCTTCGACGCTTGCTTCGGCACGCCGTCGTTCAACGCTTCGACCGGTAGCTTTCCGATACCGGCGCTTTCGACTGGTGCAATAAATCTGTATCCCCGCCGTGGCAGGGTTTCAATGAAGTGGGGACTCTCCGCGTCGTCGTCCAACGCCGCGCGTAGCCTCTTCATGGCATTATTCAGGCCCTGCTCGAAGTCCACAAAGGTATCGGCGGGCCAGAGCTTCTCTTGCAACTCTTCTCTGGTGACGGTCTCGCCCGGGCGCTCCAGCAGCATGACCAGGATCTCAACCGGCTGCCCCTGCAGCCTGATCTTCATGCCCTTTTTGCGGAGTTCCCCGGCTTTCGGATCGAGCTCGAACACGCCAAAGCGGAGGGTCGGCGGAACTGAACTGGAAGCCTTCACGATCATTACCCTTCCTTGGTACCAAGCGGGCTTGATTGTAGCACTCCTGCTTCGGCCCCATAGCCGGATCGCATCGCTCATAGGCAGTTGTAAGCCTCAGCTCGCTCAACAGGTTATGGTGTTAGCCGCATCTCCCTTGGATGACAGCCCCATTCCATTGATCCCTTTTGCGACCAAGATGATTCTGCCACTCACCGGGGCAAGCATCGCCGGACCGGCGGAACTCAACCACGGCCCCAAGCTTGAGGAGGGAATATGAAGCACATTCTATATTTTGCAGCAGCAACCATCGCCATCTGTCTGATGACCCCAGCAGCACACGCGCAGAGAAGCGATCTGGATCTCCGCTTCCATGCGCCGTTCCCGTTCAGCGTAGGGGACAACACGTTCGCAGCAGGCGACTATATAGTCACCCGGCTAGGGCATTTGAAACTCATTTTTTCTAACCAGGAGAACCGCAGCGCCGCATCGGTAAGCGTGCTACCTGCCAGTTCGCACAAGTATGGGGACGGACACGCCAGGGTCGTGTTCCATTGCTACGGCAGCCAATATTTCCTCGCCATTGTATCCGAAGGGTCGCTGGACTCAACGTTTGGCGTGTACACCTCGAAAGAGGAGACGCAACTCGCAAACGCCAGTCCTCAGAAACCAGTAACCACCGTGAGCGTCGTCCCCAGCCGCGGCGCCCTGCAAGCCACCGTCAGCCCTCAGAAGTAATGTTCTGGCAAAGTCCGCAGCGAAAACAATCTTTACCCTATGCAGCGGACATGGGCCGGGAACGGTCAAGTTGTTTTGGGATATGTGGAAGAAACCGTAAACCACGCTCACACGGGACTCCCAAGGGAATCTTGGGGGTCTGAGGCAAACTTAGTCCCTCGTTTCAGGGAGTCCCGTATCATTAGTTTAAACATCTAATTCCGCATTTACCCGTGATGGCCGTCACGCAGGATTGGCGGGAGGGGAAGACGTAAGGTCATTGCCTGCTCCTGATATGCCGTCGAAGGATGATCAAATTAGCGCGGATACTATCACTTCAATTGAGAATTGGCCACACACGTCAAATCCCTTTAATCCAATGCTGAAGGCTGCAAAAGGATTTGGTAAGGGGGCTGCGTTATTCCGGCAATTCCTATCGAGGAATCTGAAAGTCTACGCTTACGCCAACAACCACCTGGGCGTGGGCCGGGGACGGTCAAGCTGTTTTGGGACATGGGAGAAGAGGTAGAAGGCTCCGAGCAGCCATCGGCACACCTCGTCGATAAGCTTCAAGGAGTACCCGCCTCAAGTTTTCTGGATATGAAACAGCTTTCTGCCTGCGCTCCTTCCGGGATTACGCAGATTATTTCAAGTTTTGCTTCTCGGTCTTGCCAAACGCTAAATTGAGTAGCTGTCCCAGCTTTGTTATCTTTGAAAGGTTGATTGGTATCCTCGTAAGCCACCTGCACGAATCTCCCATGAAGCTCTGCGGCTGGTCCCTGCGTATATTTCTCTTTTGCCCAGACTCCTATCCCTATCAGTAAAACAGCAACGGACAGCACAATTATCTTTTTCATTTCAGTTTCCTTTTCCATAGTCGCGGACTCCCCCATTCTCCAGTCAAACTCTCGGTTCTGCCGTGCGGCGCGTCACAGTCAGTAGGCGGGATAGACGGGCCGGGTCAAGTTGTTTTGGGATATGTGGGACAAGAAGTAGTAGACTGTAGTTCCCTTCCTTTGCCGCAAATCCTTGCGGAGAACCCCGATGGAAAAAGAAATGGATGAAGGCCGCAAACGAACCCTTGGCGTCATCGCCACAATTCTCGCGTGCCGGAAACTGACTGCGCTCGAAGGTAGCTAACGAGCACAACGAATAGTTGCTGCAAATAGAATCGTGAACTCACCCCTGAAGGAAGCCCCACAGGCGTACTACGACGGCATCCCCAAGTTGCACGCCATTTTGCACGACGAAAGGCGTCGAGAACGCAATTCCTGTCGTAAAGCTTCTCTCGATGTTTTGCGCAGACGAGCCAACAAACGCCCACCGAAGCTCGCTGGCAGTCGCTATGTTTTGTTCAAGGCTGACATTAAACAGTCCCACCGTTCCTACCACGGTCTCGCGCTGAATTGAAATGTCGGTCACAACAAACACATTGCCTTTGGGAATCACGAAGGGCGATTGACTTCCGTCCGGGTTTGTAATTTGTGGGCTGGCACTTCCACCCGATTTCACCGTAGCTGTCAGTTGCATCACTTTCCTCCATTCCGGCCTAGGGCCGAAGACTTTACCAATGGGCTTCCCTGAGGACTATACTTCCCGCAGAGGGACATGCGATTGCGGCTCACGGTTCAACGACAAGAATCCATGGATACAACGGTCCTGTCGGCATCTCGCTGAACGTTCATTTTCCATCAGGCATGCTGCCGCACATCATGATTACCCGAAGTGGCTAGTAGTGTGAAACTTTTCTTAGCGAGAGGGAAGAAAAGGGGACGGTCGGAGCAACGTCCCCTTTTTAATTAGGGTAAGGTCTAGCGCGAATTTCTCATAATAAATTGAAAAAGGCTGTGGCTTCATGGCATAACTCTTTTGTCAGGAAGAAATTCTGCCAAGGAGGAGCAACAGCCTTATGACCACAGAGTGTAACCAGTTTGTCTTCGGATTTCATCCCCAAAAGCGACGCGAGATCCGGGCGCAGTTCGACGGTGGAGCGATCACCAGCGACGGCGGTGGTCTGCTGCTGCGGGAGGTCGAGAAGCGCATGGGGATCCTCCACCAATTTTCCGCCTGCTTCACCGATTATCGGAATCCCGATCTGATCGAACATCCGGTGAAGGAGTTGGTGGCCCAGAGAGTCTATGGGCTGGCCCTGGGATATGAAGATCTGAACGATCACGAGGAGTTGCGGAACGATCCCTTGCTGGCGGTGCTGGTTGAGAAGGAGGATCCCGATAACGAAGCGTTAGCCGGAAAGAGCACCTTGAACCGGCTGGAACTGACCAAAGAGACGGCCAGTCGGAAGGAGCGCTACAAAAAGATCGTGCTGGATCACGGAGCCGTGGACCGCCTGCTGGTGGAGGTCTTCCTGCAGGCCCACCAGGAGGCGCCGAAAGAAATCATTTTGGATTTGGATGCCACCGACGATCCGCTGCACGGGAAGCAGGAAGGGCGTTTCTTCCATGGCTACTACGGACACTACTGCTACCTACCGTTGTACATCTTCTGCGGAGAGTTCTTGCTGTGTGCGCGGTTGCGATCGTCGAACATCGATGCCTCAGCAGGAAGTGTAGAGGAGCTGCAGCGCATCGTAGGGCAGATTCGTTCCGCGTGGCCATTGGTGCGCATCGTGGTGCGCGGGGATTCTGGATTTTGCCGTGAGGAGTTGATGGCTTGGTGTGAAGCGAACCGCGTAGAGTACTTGCTGGGACTAGCGAAAAATGAACGTCTGAAAGCGGAGATCGCCAAGGAGATGGCGGAGGCGAAAGCGCAGTACCAACAGACCGGACGCGCGACTCGGCTGTTCAAAGAGTTCTTCTATCAGACGCTGAAAAGCTGGAGTCGTGTGCGACGGGTGGTGGCCAAGGCCGAGCATCTGGAAAAAGGAGAGAACCCGCGATTCGTGGTGACCTCGCTGAGTAGCAGAAGCATGGCCGGCGCAGGCCTTGTATGAAGAGCACTACTGCGCCCGTGGTGACATGGAGAATCGCATAAAAGAACAATTGATGCTGTTCAGTGACCGCACCAGCACGCACTACCTGCGCAGCAATCAACTGCGCTTGTACTTTTCTTCGATTGCCTATGTGTTGTTGCAGATGCTGCGGCGACTGGGACTGGAGGGAACGGAGTTGGCCCAGGCCCAGTGCTCCACCATTCGGCTCAAGTTGCTGAAGATCGGCGCGCTGATCCGCATCACGGTGCGCAAGGTATGGATCTCCCTGGCCGGTGGTTACCCCTACGTCGCGCTGTTCCAGCAAGTCCATGAAAAGCTGTGCGCCGTGCCCGTAAAGTATTGAAAAAGAAAGATCCCGACCAACTTTTATTCTCGGCTCATGTCAACCGGTGGTGAGGTGTGCGCCGAAACAGCCTCGGAGAGAGAAAAACTCTCACGCACAAACGAAAAACGGATCAACTACACAACAGCACCCAGCGAAACTAGCTCGCAACTACCAATTCGAACAAACTTCATCCCTCTTCTGCCAAGCTGTGAGAGATTACGGCTAGAGTGTATTGTCCGGATTTTGTCGTGACTGACCCACCGAAACAATACAGCATTTACCGTAAATCGCGCCTTAATCGCGGCTTCACCTACCAAATCCACGGATGACCGCCGGAGACCGAGGGCTATCAAGCCAAGGGTATCTGCCGTTTCTGTAGCCAATTTGAATAATCCAGGAATATCAGGTCATTCAGACGGTACATTTTGGAAGAATTACAATCTGGGTCGCTACAATTTATCGTCTTATCTTGCCAGCCCTGTTCAGAAAGGCTTTGTCGCAAGTCTTCTAGGTGAGCGTTGGGCCGCAAGGCAATCCAGTCTATTGAAATCGGCCTCTTGCAGATCGGGCCCTCAGGGGTCACCCAAAACCGGCCACTAAGGGTCACCTGAAAACCGGCCAGGGGAAGGCCCGGGACATTGACTTCGAGAGGAGCCCTTATAGGCTCCCTCGGTATGAGCAATGTCTTGAGCGAAGAAAAGAAACAACAAGTCATCGCACTGGCGAAGCTCGGATGGTCCTTACGGCGCATCGAGCGATTCACCGGTGTACGTCGCGAAACCGCAGGTGCTTACCTGAAGGCGGCCGGGATTATTGTGTGCCTCCCGGGTGCCTGGAGAAGGCAAGCATCGGCAAAACCGGCCATGGAGGTGACCCCCGACTTTTCAGCGGCAAAACCAGCCAACAATGGGGTGTCCCCCGATCTCCGGGAGGCAAAACCGGCCACGGTGACCCCCGACCTAGCAGCCCCTTTTTCAGAAAACCAGGGATCTTCCGGTGATACTGCCCCTTCCTCTGCAAGCACCTGTGAACCGTACCGCGAGCTGATCGACCAGGGGCTCTGCCGGGGACGCAATGGCAAAGCCATCTGGCAGGATTTGGTTTCCGATCACGGTTTTGCCGGCAGCTATCAGACGGTGAAGCGCTTTGTTCGGAAGATTCGCGGATCGCAACTGCCACAAGCAGTCGGGATCATTCTCACCACACCAGGAGAAGAAGCGCAGGTCGATTACGGGAGTGGCCCGATGGTGCGCGACACGCAGAGTGGCAAGTATCGACGGACGCGACTGTTTGTGTTGACTCTCGGTTTCAGCCGCAAATCCGTGCGCCTGCTAACGTGGCGTTCCAGTGTACGCATCTGGGCCGAACTCCATGAGAAAGCGTTTCGCCGCTTAGGTGGTTGCGTCAGAGTTGTGGTTCTCGATTTTGTTCCCGGGAACAAAATCGAGATTATGTGCCGCTTCCCGTTATGTGCCGTAAGAATGAGAAACACTGCCCCATCTTAGTGGTCCTCTTATCCAAGGCCACATAACGAGTCGTGGTTGAGGGCATGATGAACTCCGTTCGAATTCCCCAAATGGAGGTTGTCATGTTGGAAAATTACTTCGCCAAGCCTTCGACGATCGACCGAATCCGCGCCCATTGGTTGGCTCCGCAGATCGAGCACTATGTGGAATGGATGCAAACTAATGGCTACGCCGATCGCCACATCGTTAGTCGGGTCCCGTATCTTTGCCAGTTTGCTGATTTCACAGAGCGCCGCGGCACTACCGATCTCAACTCTGCTGCTGCCCAGGTGGAGGAGTTTGCTTCGCACTGGGTGGCCACCTACCAAGCACGCGCAGGATCAAAGCCGCTCCGTCCTAGGCATCTATACGAGGTCAGGAATCCGATTCGACAGATGTTGCGCTTGGCACTGGAAGGTTGCATCACGGTGAAACGACGGCAGAAGCCCTATTCCTTCGTGGCTGAAGCCCCCGGATTCTTGGAATATCTAGCGACTGAAAGAGGTCTCAGTGAGAACACCGTCCGCCACTATCTTTACAGCTTGGAGCGTCTTGGCAATTATCTTAAACGCATCGGCCTCACCTCGCTCCGAGAACTGTCGCCAGCACTGCTGGCATCTTTCGTCGTCGACACTGCTCCCGGCTTATCACGCACCTGCCGTCGCGACATCTGTGGCGAAGTTCGCGTCTTTCTAAGGTTCTGTTACCGAGAGCGGATTGTGGTTAAGGATCTGAGCGCCGCAGTCGAGATGCCTCAGATCTACGGATTGGCCGATGTCCCGCGTGCGATTACGTGGGACGAAGTGCGCCGCATGCTGGAGGCAGTCGACCGCCGAGCAGCTCCGGGACGCCGCGATTACGCGATTTTGCTTCTTCTGGTGACCTACGGACTGCGGGCTCACGAGGTTGCCAGGCTCACTCTTGACGACATTGACTGGAAGCACGAAAGGCTTCAGGTCCCGGGGCGGAAAGCGGGGCACTCGACGGCGTATCCACTTGCCAGCGTGGTGGCCGAGGCGTTGATCGATTATCTCAAGCACGGACGGCCGGAAACAGCAGATCGTCGTCTCTTCTTCCGCAACGTCGCTCCGCGGGCTCCCATCAGCAAACACGCCGTTTCCTCACGCGTAGCGTCTTACCTTCACAAAGCCGGTATCAAAGTACACAGGGCGGGTTCACATACGCTGCGGCACACATGTGTCCAGCGGCTGATCGATGCGGAGTTCCCCTTCAAGACGATCGGCGACTATGTGGGTCATCGCTCTCCGGCCTCGACTCAGATTTATACAAAGGTTGCTTTGGCTTCCCTCAGAGAAGTGGCTATGGGCGACGGGGAGGCGCTATGAACTCCTCGAGCTTCAATAGTGTCTTAGCGGAACCTCTCGCTAATTTTATCCAATACAAGCAAGCGCTAAATCGTAAATATCGGAACGAAACAGCGGCGCTGCACCTTTTTGACCGGTATCTGTCCGAACACCATGTCGCCGGTTGGGAATCCATCGACAACATCCTCATCGATGAGTTCATGAAATCACGACCGCGCACCAAACCGCGCAGCTATAACCACCTCGTCGGCGTGATTCGTCGCTTTTTTGCGTGGGCCGTCGTGCAAGAACTGATCCCAAGTAATCCTATAATCGCACAGCTCCGCAGGGAAACTGCCCAGCGGATACCCTATCTGTTCAATCTCAGTGATGCGAAACGCCTGCTTGAGTTCGTGCGCTCGCTTCCCGATAAATCTTTAGGCTCACATCGAGCATTGGTTTACGAGACTGTGTTCGCCCTGCTCTACGGTTTGGGGTTGCGTGTCGGCGAGGCAGCCAGTCTTAAGGTGGGAGATGTCGACTTTGTTCGAGACACATTGTTCATCCGCGAAACCAAGTTCAACAAGAGTCGAATCGTGCCGCTCGGACCCAAGCTGACCGATCGAGTCCGACGCTACATAGGACAGCGTTACGGCGAGAAGTGCGAGCCCGAGACGCCGTTGTTCTCGTTCACAAAACGGGGCTGCGTCCATCCCGGGACGATCAGCCAGACGTTCCATAGGCTCTTGCCCAAGCTGAAGTTGCAGATTCCACCAGGTGTCGTTTCCCCCAGGCTCCATGACTTGCGTCGCTCCTTTGCCGTCGCCACGTTACTCCGCTGGTATCGCGAGGGCATCGACCCGAACTCTCGGCTCATGCATCTGGCGACGTTCTTGGGGCATGTCAGTGTTGAGTCAACGGCAGTGTACTTGCCCATCACAGAGGACTTGCTCTGTGAGGCTGATCAACGCTTCCGTGCCGCAGCGCCTAAGGGGGGCACACGATGAGCACCGTCGGTCAAGTGCTTTTTGCATTCTTCGAGGATCACCTGAAAGTTCAGAAAGGGCTCCGGCCCGGTTCTATCCGAAGTTACCGAGATACGCTAAAGCTCTTCTTGAGCTACGTCGCAACCTCGTGCCGGAGGCCGATCACACGACTCGCCCTTACTGATCTATGTTTCCAGCGTGTGCTGGGTTTCCTGAGCATGATCGAAAGCGAACGCGGAAACCAAATCAGTACGCGAAACCAGCGACTTGCTGCGTTTCGCACGTTCTACCGCTACCTCGCCGTGCGTCACCCCGAAATGCTCGCCGAAGCGGAGAGGGTGGAGGCGATTCCCACGAAGCGAACATCACCTCCAGAAACGCGTTACCTGGAGCATGATGAAATCGATAAGTTGTTCACCACGCTGCCGAAGGAAGGTTCACTAGCGCTCCGCGACCGAGCGCTCCTCATGCTGCTCTACAACAGTGGAGCCCGAGCGCAGGAGATCGCCGACTTGCGGGTTGGCGATGTCGACCTCGTGGAACGGCTGCGCGTCCGGCTTCACGGTAAGGGAGACAAGTGGCGAAGCTGTCCGCTCTGGCCGCAGACAGCGGAAGCGCTGAAGCAACTGGCAACCGTGCGCTGCGGAGATAAAAGCGCTCCTTTATTTACTTCACGCCAGCACAGGCCGCTGACGCGATTCGGAATCTATAAACTCGTGAAACACCACACAGCAACATTACGCTGCACCCCTCCGCGCGCAGAGCACTGCGGAGTTTCGCCCCACGTTTTTAGACATTCGATAGCGGTCCGGCTCCTTGAAGAGGGCATTGATGTGAACGTGATTCGCGGATGGCTGGGACACGTCAGCTTGGACACCACGCACCGCTATGCTGAAATCACCTTGCGAACAAAGCAAGCCGCCGTAGCTGCTTGCTTGCCGCCCATCGGTCGCTTGGAAACGCCCCGCACAACCGCCGGATGGCAAAAAGACGAAGAGTTGATGAAATGGCTCAATTCGCTGTGATCATTATGTGGCCCCCAGAACGTCCGCCCCCCACCAACCACAATGTTTCGTGGCTGAAGGGCACATAACGGGGAGCGGCACATAATCTCGACAATCTGAGAGAAGGCGTGCTGGTTCCCGACATTTACGATCCCACGCTCAATCCCTTGTATCGAGATGTCCTCGCCCACTATGGCGTGGTGGCGTTGCCTTGCCGCATCCAAGATCCGGATCGCAAAGGAAAAGTGGAGTCGGGGATCGGCCACACACAGAAAACGCCTCTGAAAGGGATGCGCTTCGAGAGCCTGGAAGAAGCGCAGGCGTATCTGGATCGCTGGGAAGAACGCTGGGCAGATACGCGTATACACGGTACGACGAAACGGCAGGTTGCGGTCATGTTCGCCGAAGAAAAACCGCACTTGCTCCCTCTGCCTCTGGAACCATTCCGCTATTACCAATACGGAGAACGCATCGTTCATCTGATTCCATAACAATGCTGGCTCCCTCGACCCGAGTAGACTGTGGTTGATTGACGACCAAAGGCTCGGGAGAAAGGAGCCAGACATGATCATTATGGGGGTAGATTATCACCCGAGCTTTCAGACGATTGCATTTTTAATGGAAGAGACTGGTGAATATGGTGAACGGGAACTAAACCACAGCGATGGTGAAGCGGAGCGATTCTACCGGGAGCTAAAGGAGAGAGGAGTCAGTGTGCGGGTGGGAATGGAGGCCACCGGGCATGCACGCTGGTTCGAGCGGTTACTCGCAGAGTTGGGTTTCGAGTTGTGGATTGGAGATCCGGCGGAGATTAAGACCAAGCGAGTCCGGAAGAAGAAAACCGACCGCGAGGACGCCCGACTTCTGTTGAAGCTACTGCTGGAAAATCGCTTTCCGAAGATCTGGGTACCCAGTCCGGAGAATCGCGATCTGCGACAACTGCTCTGGCACCGGCATCGGCTGGTGCAGATGCGGACGCGGATCATGAATCAGCTGCAGGCCGTGGCGATGAACGAAGGCTATCGCTGGAAGAAAAAGTTGTTCAGCGAAAAGGGACGAGCACTGCTAGAAAAACTCTCGTTGGCTCCCTGGGCCAGTCGGCGTCGGAAAGAATTATTGGAGCTGCTGGACCAGCTGGATCCAAAGATCGAAGAGTTAACGACGGCGGTCGACCAAGAAGCCAAGAAACGACCCGAGGTGCTGCTGTTGAGGAGTCACCCTGGCGTGGGACCCATTACGGGGCTGGCCTACGTTTTGGTTATTGGGACGCCGGATCGGTTTCCCTGTGGCAAGCAGATTGGCAGCTACACAGGGCTCATTCCGTGCGAGAACTCCAGTGCCGGCAAACAGCGATTGGGACATATCAGCAAGCAGGGCAATTCTCTACTCCGCTTTTTGCTGGTAGAAGCAGCGCAAGCAGCCGCACGGTGCAACCCGGACTGGCGACGTCGGTATGCACACCTGATGATGCGCCGGGAAAAAAGAATTGCCAAAGTGGCCATGGCCAGAAAACTCGCTGTTCGGTTGTACTGGATGTGGCGAAACAATTGGCAATATTCGCAGTTGGTTGAATTCGGTTCGAACGCGGGAAAGCTCGGAACCGTCCATGGCGTGAAGTAGGACGTCGTCCATCTGATTGGGCATCCCGCTCCCTGCAAAGGGAGTTTGAAGTAGTAATCATGGTCGAAGTTTTGATCGGAGAGATGGTTGGGTCGGACTGAAAAATCCGCCCGACAGATTACGAACGAGCCGTGGTCGTCGATGCACAGAGGTCGAAGTAAACGAACAAGACCACTCTCAGGAGTGAATGGTGAAGTGTGCAAAGAAAAAGAAAAAAGCTGTGGAAAGAAAGAAAAAAGAAAGAAAAAAGGACTTGACAGAGCCAGTATTGTTAGAGATGGACGGTTGTGTGGAGGTGGAGGCCGCCTACTACAGCTTGCCGCCCGGATGGATCGGGCGGTCTGTGAAGGTGCAATGGGATGAACTGCACGTGCGCATCCTCCATCCGAATACCAACCAACTTCTTCGCGAGCACCTGCGTCAGAAACGTGGCGGATATCGCATCCGGGAAGAAGACCACCCCAAGAAAATGCCGCTGAGCACAGCGCAACTCTTGCGGCGCGCCGAACACGCGGGAACCCAGATCGGCAAGCTCTGCCAGTTGATCTATCAGCGGCAAGCAGAGACGGGCATCCGCCGCATCCTGGGAGTGCTTTCCCTGATCAAGAAATACGGAGCGGCCGCGGTCGAAGACGCCTGCGCCACCGCTCTGGACATCGGCGTTGCGGAACACCGCTTCGTGCGCCGTTATCTGGAGCGCCGCCCGCACCCGCAAATGTTTCTACGCCAGATCGACCCGCTGATTCGCCAGCTCACCGAGTATCGCGATTTTATCAACCTCAAAATCACAGGAGGAACCAGAATGAATCTGATCGAGTTGAATCGTTACTTACGGCAACTGCGTCTCGGCGGCATCGCTGCGGTACTAGAGACACGCCTGCAGCAGGCCCAAGCGGAACCGATGGCCCCCATCGACTTCCTTTCCTGTCTGGTATCCGATGAACTGACTCGTCGCGGCGACCGACTGTTGGAACGGCGCCGGAAACAAGCGCAATTTCGCGACCCGCAGGTGACGCTCGACAACTTCGATTTCAACTTCAACAAGAAGATGAATCGGAGCCTGGTCTTCGATCTGGCGACGGCCACGTTCATCGCTCGCCGCGAAGATGCACTTTTTCTGGGTCCGCCCGGCACCGGGAAAAGTCACTTGGCTCAGGCCATCGGGCAGACGGTCATCGGCCAAGGCTATCGGGTGATCTACCGTGAGGCGCACGTCCTGCTCGAGGAAATCGCCGAAGCGGCCCTGGACGGAAAACGCAAAGAGCACATGGAGCTGCTGTCCACCGTGCCCTTGCTGATCATCGATGACTTGGGGATGCGTAAGTTAGGGCCCACAGCGGCGGAAGAGTTGCTGGAGATCGTCATGCGCCGTTACGAACGCGTGAGCACGCTGGTGACTTCGAACCGTCCGGTTGAGGACTGGGGAAAACTGCTCGGCGATAGTGCCGCCGTCACCGCCATGCTGGACCGCCTCCTGCACCACGGCCACATCCTCAAATGCGGCCCGCGGAGCTGGAGGACAAAGTCGCAGGTGGAACCCGCCGCGCCGGAAAAGCAATGACCAGAACCATAGGAGACCTTGAGAAAATGCAACCATGGCCTTCGCGACGCGATCTTTTTTCAGCTTCGAGAAAGAAATGGCCTCTGCCCTTCCTTTTAGGGGGAGGGGCGCTCCCCATACCGAACAGAGGTTCAAAAATCCAGAGATGAGGGAATGAAGATGAAATCCTTGGTAGAAAAGATCAGATTAGGCTTGATTGAAAAGCGCATGAACGGGTACAACATCTAAAGTTC
Source organism: Candidatus Acidiferrales bacterium (assembly GCA_963792145.1). GTDB lineage: Bacteria > Acidobacteriota > Terriglobia > Acidiferrales > UBA7541 > Acidiferrum. The sequence continues at coordinate 7,449 of CAWBVH010000015.1, read as the reverse complement.
CGGGCACCTTCCATTGGCCGGATTTGAAGTGACCCCAGCTGGCCGGTTTTGAAGTGACCCCCGAGGATCGGGCAGACGGTTCCGTATTTTCTTGTTCCGAACATCACAGTCCTTTCACCGTCGAGGGGTCACAAAATGGATGTCTGATTATTGGACACCGCGTGCAGGGGCAGTTCGACTGAATCACGCGGGGTTGCGGATTAGTGGCTTTTCGCGAACTGGCCAGGATTGCGTGCGGATTCCGATAGGTGTTGGGGGCGCTTAGGCTATCGGGACTTCCGTGTATCGGTATTCGCGCTGTTGGTTTTGACGACTTGCCACAAATAAATCAGCGCTGTTTCATGACCAAATGAAACTTGGAGACGAGTGCCGTCGGTCTTGTTAATGACGGCCATCACAGTTGCCTCCACGACCCGTCCACCTGAGAGGCTCGCCTGAACATGGTCGCCGACTTTGAGGTTGTGCATTCTTACGGCAATATAACACGTCGTACCCGGAAAGCGCCCAAGAGTCGAGCCAGTCTGAAGTCCGACGCTGTTCGAGAGGATTTGAACCTGCACGGGTGTTGCTAAGTTCAATCCGTAATCTCTGCTGCGGCCCAAATCGCATGCCGTGCAGTATCGTGGTCAACGCCGTGCGTTTGCATGTATGCCTTAATTGCGTTCCTCACCAAAAGTCGGGCCGTCTCCCATCCTTCGTCTTCTTTCCTGCACTCTTCGATGGTCTGCTGGGCTTCTTCTTGGCTGGTGTAACGGCCTACAATCTCGTTCGAGGGGTCCACGACGATGAACTGACGGCCAACGATTTCTACGCGGTATTCAGGACTCATAGCGTTACTCCAACGGGCACTATACGCCTAATTGGTTTGTGCGGGGCAGTGACTTTCCCCTTGCGCCATAAAAAACACATTGGTATTGGTGCTATCGATTAGTCAGACTGGGCCACGGTAGTTAGAGGATGCCGCTGTTGCCCTTTTCTTGAAAAATGTCCGAATCGGAAAAGACGAAAGGGGCGCTTGGAGAGAAACGCCCCCTTCGGTCAAGTCACGTAATTCCGATTGTCCAAATTGTGCTGCGCCAGAACGTGGGCCGGGAACGATCAAAACTTTTTGGAATCTTTGGATGAAGCAGTAAGCTGTCGTTTGTTCTTTACGTCTGGCATAATCTACTCGAAATGAAAATCCTTATCCTCTCCGTAGATCACAAGTATCAAATCGTTCCTTTAGAGACTCACACGATACTCCCAGGTGCGACTGAGGAGACGAACAAACTTAGAACTCTGGTGAATGAACTGATCGCAATCCGCAGCGTTGACTTGATCTGTGAAGAGTCAGACCCCTGCTATTTGTCCGTGGCACAACGAGAAGCTTTCATGCACAGTCCGAGCATTCAATGGAAGAACATCAATATGTCGGCGCAAGAACGTCTCGAAAGGAATGTCTGGGAGGCCCTACTTTATCGCCCACAAGATATCGACCATGAGCGTGGAGTTACGATAGATCATCGGATTCCAGAGGATCATGTTCGTGAGCATTTCTTTAAAGACGAAATTATCAAGACCGCTGAGAAATCCGGAGCGAAGAGTGTGCTTGTTCTATGCGGTGACGCGCATACGGAAGAACTGAAAGCAAAACTTGAGGCCATTGGATACATGGCCGATACCAATCATGATCTCATCAAAGAAAAGAATTGGAAGTGAAATTGTCCGGGAGGCGTCTGCCGCCCTTGACTGCGCAGCGAACGCAACGTAGAACCCGTTTCCCTCCTCTGCCGCAAATTCTTGCGGAGACCACAATGACCGAAGAACGAAAGCACGCCTGTTTGCTGCCACCCTTCTGTCTGCACGTAAAATCGTCGGCACACTGGATTCGTCCAAGCCGAACCCGGGCAAAGATTAGCAACCATGCAGAGACCAGAGATCTTAACGCTTCGAAAGCCCAACTAATTTGTGGTGCAGCCAAGCGCTTGTCTGAACGCTGGGTGGATGCAATATCCAAATTGCTCAATCCCAATTTTCATCTTCTGCAAGTTATGTTCAAACTGGTAAGAATATCGCTCTTCGCCAGGAGGGAGATATATACCCAGGAACCCAAACCACAGCAGCAATTCACGCGCCCTCTCAACCTCTGCTGGGATGCCAGCTTTGATCAAGGCGGTTCCGACATCCGCGGTTGAGAGCTGGACTCGCGAGCCGATAAATGCGTAGGGAGCATCTGCAAATTCAGGTCTAATATCTTTCAATTCAAGTGAAACATCGACGAGAGCATCCTCTGAGTAGGACTTCTCGGCGTACAAGATGTCGTTCTCGCTAACTCTTTCATGCCTTCGATTGACGGCTACGTTTATCGAATCCCTGACGAACCTGAGGACTTCTCTCGGGCGCATGAGAGTTCTCTCCAAGATAAAAGTGAATGATTCCTCACCTCTGATATGGCTATCGAAGAAAATGCTCCAAAGTCTGTCGAAGGGCTCGTTAATACCAGTGCTCAGTGAAATGCGCCGCTGCAGCAATTCCTTAAGTGCCTCTGGGTCATTCCAGTCCAGGATTGCCGGAGTTTCTTTGCCTCGATCCCCTGGGTCAAGCACCAAGTGCTGGTAGATGTCATTTCTTAGAAAAACAGCTGCGTGCAGGCTAAGGGATCTGTTCTCGAATTGACGTTGCAGCTTCCGAGTTGCTTCAAGTAGGCTCGTGATAATTCGTATGTCCTCCTGCTTCACATCGAAAATGGGCCAGCCTTTGTCTAAATTGTCAAACAGCAGCCAAACGTCTTCCTTCCTGCTTGCGCTCAAATAGCGACCGATCGCGTCGGTGAGAGGTCTGATATCTGCGCGGAATATTAGCTCCGTTACTGCCCCCGGACTCTCGAGGCCGTGAATAGACTCGCGTCGGTTCGCGATTTCATCCACAAGGGCGAGTAGCCGTTCTGAGAAATCTCCCTGCTCCGTCTCGGGGCTAGCATGTTTTTCGTATGCTGCCTTCAGCTCGTCGTACAACTTTGCGAGCATGGGGTCTCTGTATGCTACTTGATGCTCCGTACGAACTGTCTTGGTTCAGTCTGAAATGGAGAAGAAGTTCTTTCCGTTAGTAAAGATTCCGCCCCTGCGGGGCGGGGATTTTCAAGGCATGAGGATCCATCGTGCGACGCCCGAGTCCCGCAGTTGTGCATTGGCCCGATGAGTCCTACCAGGTTATCCCTCAGCATGGTTGCATCCCTGCAGAGCCCGCTTCCGTTTCACCTGGCGAGGTCATTGTAGTGGAGTTCGAAGAATGTGCAAGCATCGCGAGCCGCCGGAGTTGTCGTTGATGGCGCGCTTCCTCGAGCTTGCGATCGCGTGCCGCATGAATTTCAGTCTGTCGACCGGCGAGCATGTCGTGCGGAGTCACATAACCGATGGCGCTGTGCAAGCGCACGGTGTTGTAGTGGTCCACGTAGGTTTGAATCAAACGTACCGCGTCTTCTCTCGTCAACGGTGTGCCGGGCCGGATGCACTCCGATTTTAGTGATTTGTGCCAGCGTTCCAATTTCCCGTTCGATTGCGGATAACCGGGCGAAGTACGCACGTGCGTCATGCCCGCGATGCGAATGAACTCCTTGAAATCTCGGGCGATGAACTGCGGTCCATTGTCGGAGATGATTCGCGGTTTTGCTTCCGGATATTTCTCCCGCGCTCTTTGCAAGATGACTTCAATTTCTGCTTCGGTCATCGATTCTCGTAGATCCCAATGAACGATCGAACGGCTATAGCCGTCCAGGATGCTGCACAAATAATAGAAAGTGCCGCTCACGTTGATGTAGGAAACATCGATATGCCAATGCTGGTGCGGCTGTGGGGGCTGCTCGAAGCCGGTTCCTTTGCGCGACGGCTTGCCCTTCCATCGGGAGAGCAACCCTGCTTGTTGAAGAACCCTCCAGACGCTCGAAGGGCTGACGGCCACGACATCCGCGTCCAGCATCATGAACGTCAATCGCCGGTAGCCTTCCAGCGGATGGTCCAGATAATAGCGGATGATGGATTGTTTTTCCCACGGCTGTAGCCAGAAATCCCGGGGAATCCAACCATTGTGCTTATTGACGCGCCCATAGCGTTCTCGCCAGTCGTAGAACTTGCTGGCTCGGACCCCCAGCCAGTGGATGAATCGGCCGGCACCGATCTCGGTCTTTTCTGACCAGTACCGGACGAAATCCACCACCAGGTCCCGCACATCGTGCGGCACCCACACTTTGGTCAGAGCTCCCCAAGACTTTTTTTTAAGGCAATGTGCTCGGCCATCAATTCCGCGAGCACCTCGTCCTTGGTCTGGATCTTCTTTTCCAGGAACTCGATCCGTTGTTGTTCCCCTTGATGGTCCGGCCGGCTTTTGCCCTGAAAGGCGGCGGCGCCATTCTCGAAGAGCTCTTTCTGCCAACGATAAAACACCGTGGGCTGCAGTCCATGCTCCTCACACAGATCGGAAATCGGCACTTTATCCAACAGGTGCCGCCTCAGGATGGCAACCTTTTCTTCCGCAGTGTAGTGCTTTCGCTCTTTTCTCATGCGTCCTCTCCGCTATCTTAACGGAAGAACGCTCTCTCCGGTTCCAGCTGAGGCAAGACAGAACCATCTTATGGGCGATCTCCATGAGTAGGAGATAGTTCCAAAACGCGGTAAGTACGTGTTGCTGCATTCCGGGGGAGAGCTTGTGAAGGATGGTCTCCCTGAGCTTCACGAGTTGATGGCCCTCGGGCTTCAAATCGAGAATGAGCTGGGACCTATCATGGCTATAGGCCTCACGCACCCCGTAAAAAATCGCAGTCTTCCCTGCGCCCTTTCTTCCCACTACGAGCCTAGCGTGCCCCCGCTTTACTTCGTTGAATTGACCAGTCGGAACAAAATAGGATTGCAAAGCGATAATTTCGTTCTCCGCAGCCAAATCACCCAAGTCGACTTTTTCAAGTGGTGTCAGTGCCAGGCGGGTCGGTACGAACTTGCTTTCTTGCAACATCTCCACCACTGATTTGATCAATGGCACAACTAAATCCTGAATTTGGGCGGGCGATGCATAGCATTTGACTACGTCTCTGTAGTCGATAGGTTGCGTCACAACTGTTTCTTGCAACATCAAAACTCGTTTCTCTTGTGCCACCCCGAGCCCGGCAACAAAAGCGCATCGCGCATTGTGCACGATCGCGTTTCTCCGTTCCGGAGCCATGAGGTGCATTATCACTCCGTGGGATGAAGAGACACTTTTGAAAGCTTCGTGGATAGAAAGTCGTGGAGATTCTTTTGCGTCAAACGATCGAAAACGCAGGCCCGACTTCTTGACAGCCGACATCAATCTGACCATACCTTCGCTTTGGTATGGACTCTTCACCACGTACAAAGGCTTTTCCTTGTCGATTGACTGAGTAGGGGGAATAACCGGGCGCGGACGTCCGCTTGCAACAATTTTGGCGGCCAAGTCGTCCGAGTTTTGAAAGTCCATGTACCCGAGGTTGTCTATAAGCCCCAATTCGCTGAAGGTTTTTGCATCTTGAACGAAGGACGTGTCTCGTATCGGCATCACAGGAATCCCAAGCCCAACAGCGAAACCAATTTCGAACAGGAGGTTGAAATTCAGACTTGTGACGTCGGCCACGACATACTCGGCGCTTCTCATTGCCTTGCAGATTTGGCAGAAGATAATTTGTCCCGTGACCCCTAGATCGCGCCAAGTGAGCCATCTCTTAGACCCGGTTGCAATGGCCAGCTTCTTCACACAAGCTTCGATCGTTTCAGAAACAATCTGAGGATCAGCCGGATACAAAAAGAGGGCCTCGGATTTCCACAGATCGTGAAATAGCTGGTCGCATGCACCGGATGCGTACTGACAAAACTTAGGTGGATGCTTTAGGAGCGTGAGCTGTGTTGGTGTCGACATGCCATTCTCCGAGACACAGCCTAACGGTTAAACGGATGGTGGTACGGGACTTAGCCTGTGTCAATTGGAGCTTACAGCGGAACAGGTTGTGCGCGGCCCTCTTTTCTCGCTGTAGGACGATGAATACGAGATACGTTACTGCATGGATCCCAAACCACTGCAGCGATTTCTACAGGGGTATTCGCACTTTCGGTCGATGAGGGCGTTCATAAATGTAGAGAAGGGCCTCCCCTGTCGACGGCCCGACTCTACTTCTTCTTCCCGAACCGCCGCTGAGTTCCAGAAAATCCTCGACCATCGCGGAATCATTGGAACCGACCCCATCGGAGCCTTCGCGCATCTCCAAAGCGGCAGAGCTTATGCCCTGCAAGGCGACACCGCCAAGGCAAAGGCGGCCTATCAGGATTTCCTCACGCTTTGGAAAGACGCCGACCCTGACATTCCGATTTTCATCGCGGCCAAGGCGGAGTACGCGAAGCTGCAATAGCTATCTGAGTCGCAAAATCGGAAAAGTAAAGTAGTACTTCACATTGACGGGAACGGCGTTTATCAGGACCTACGGTCACCAAGGCATTCTCATTGGCTCGCCTGCATTGCCTCATAAGACTTGACGAGATCTTTCCATCGATCTTTGCGGACGAATGGCGTGCGGAAGAAGTGGTCTACAGTAGAATCGAACAGTGCGGGGTCGTCATAAGGAATCATGTGTGTTGCATGCGGGAAAATGCAGAGTTCGCCGTTAGGCAGATGGTGATAGATCTCCAGCGTGTGCTCGTCGCGAATCAGATCGTGGTCGCCCGCGAGGATTAGAGTTGGCACGGCAATCGTTTCCAATGCCTTGGGATCAATGTGGGGTTCTTCGAGACCCATCTGTAGGAGCTTCAACTCGCGTTTGCCTTCCGGTGTTTCAGTCGCACTTGCTGACATCGAATCAATTGTGCTTTTGGCCCAGGCGACGACTTCGGGATAAACGCCCAAGGGGTCGAGGTTCGCTGCCATGGCGGCGAGCTTCTTGACCTTATCTGGATGGCGGATGCCAAGAAGCAACGCCTCAATGGCACCATCGCTCCAACCGAGCACGTAGACAGGGCCGGTCTTCAAGTGGTCAATCAGCGCACCTAGGTCGTCGGTCATCTTTTCATAGGTGATCTTGTCTGTGCTGTCGCTGGAACGGCCCTGATCACGGCTGTCCATTGCAATGACTTTGTAGCGTTTGCGGAAGTAGTTGATTTGCGCTGTGAAGTTAGCAATGCTGCCGCCATTGCCGTGTACGAGAAGCAGGGGCTGGCCAGCCCCATAAACTTCGTAGTACAGCTTTACCCCGTCGTGGGTGAAGGTCTTACCGACCGCGGTGTTGGACCCGTATTTTGGGGCTGCTTTAGGCGTGCTGTGTTCCGCGGCATGAGAGTGCTGTGCTTGCGCCTGTCCGGAAGCCCCGCTGCTAAGAATCAATAGAAAGAAGGGAATAACTAGTGTCTTCACGACCATCCTCCATCTGTTCGCAAAATTATAGACATGTTTGCGAAATCTATGCCATCAACCCCCGATAAG